>CAVRDB010000025.1:0-378550 GCA_963719625.1 uncultured Acidobacteriota bacterium | reverse complement strand
GCTCCGCTCAGGTTGGTTCCCGTCACCGTTACCGAGGTGCCGCTGGTCCCGCTGGGCGGGTTGATGGAGGTCAGCTGCGGGTTGGTTCCACCCACACCGGTTCCGGTGAACGCGATCGGCTGGTGCGAATTGGCCACGTTCAGGTTGTTATCGTTCAGGGTAGCCGCCTCATTCAGTACGCCCCCGGTAGTGGGATGGAAAGCATAGGAGAGGCTGCAATTGGCGCTCGATGCCAGCGATTGTCCGCTGCTCCCTGTCATGGTGCAGGTGCCGCCGGTCTCGAGCGGATAGTCGGTGGCCGCGCTCACGCTGGTGAATGTCACCGACTGGTTGCCGATGTTGGTTACCTTGACCGATTGCGGCACGCTGCTCGATCCCACGTTGGTGAAGGGGAAGTTCAGTGGCGCAGAGGTCGCGCTGACCTTCTCCACCATGTTGTCGCCGTTGCCGATGTTCTGGCCGTCGGCGATGTACACATTGCCGGCCCCATCCACTTCCACGCCTTCAATCAGGCCCAGTTGCGCGCTGGTAGAGGCTTCCGGAGTTGCGCTCGGAATCCCGCCGCCGCCGCCGGCCACTACCACCAGTTGTCCAGCCTGGTTCATCTGCTCGACCTCCTGGTTGGAGAAGTCGGCGATGTACAGGTCACCGGCTCCATCCACCGCCAGACCGGCCGGATTGTTGAGCGCTACGCTGAGGGCCGCTTGCGGTGTCGTGCTCGGCGCATTACCACCGCCGCCGGCCACGGACACGATCTGTCCCGAGGAATTTACCTTCTCGATCACGCTGATGTTCTGGTCGGAGATATAGAAGTTCCCCGATCCATCCATCACCATGCCCGTCGGTCCATTCAACGCCGCGCTGGTCGCCGCCTGCGGGGTCGTGCTGACCGGCGTGCTGCCGCCGCCGGCAAAGATGGCCAGCTGCCCGGCAGGAGTCACCTTCTCCACCAGGTTGTTGAAGAAGTCGGAGATGTACAGGTTTCCGGCTGTATCCGTCGCCAGGCTGTTGACGCCGTTTAACGTCACGCTGGTGGCTGCCTGCGGGGTCGTGCTGGGCGCATTGCTGCCGCCGCCGGCCATGACAAAGATCTCCTGCGTGGCCGCCGGGATTTCCTCGACCACATCCGGATAATAGTTGCTGTTCAAGTTATTCGCATCCACGATGTAGACATTCCCGGCCCCATCGACCGCGATGCCCTGCGGACAGGTGTTCGAGCCCAGCGCCGGTTCCGGCGTCGTGCTCGGCGTCACCGCGCCGCTGGCGAAGGTGTAGTTTCCGGCAATGGCCACGATCTGGTTGGTCGCCGCAATGACCTTATAGGCCATGCAGTTGATGTCATCCGCGATATACAGGTTTCCCGCGCCATCCATGGCCAGCCCGGAACCATTGTTCGAGACACTGAGGGCTGCCGCCGCCACCGATTGCGGGACGTTGGTTACGCCCGAGGCGCCGCCTCCGACCGCCATGGCCAGGGCTCCCGGCGTCACCGCTACTTCCGGTCCCTGGCCGATGCCCGCCAGACCCGCGGTTCCTACCACGTCGCCGTCATTGTTGATGTTCAGCGTGCCCATGCGGACGCCCGGATACTGTGGACTGAAGGTGACGTGAATGGTGCAGACCGTGTTGGCTGCATTCACCGTTCCGCCCACGGTGCAGCCACTCACGGTGCCCACCGTAAACTCCTGCACGCCGTTTTGCGCGGGAGGCACAGTGATGCTGCTGATGGCTGTAGCCGACTGCAAGGTTACGGACACATTCTGTCGAGGCCGAGGTCGAGCCCACCGCCGTTGTCGGCAGGGTGGTGAAGCTGCCGCTGTCGACCGCCGAGGTGTAGGAGAACAGATCCGCATACGTCGGCGCGCTGCTGTAGCTGGGGATCGACACCGTGACATCCACCGTGCCGCCGCCCGCCGGCGAGGTCGCCGTAATGCTGGTCGCCGAGTGGACGGTAAAGCTGGTCGCATTGTTAGCGCCGAACTTGACCGCGGTCGCCGTAGTGAAGTCGGTTCCGGTGATGGCCACCGAAGTTCCGCCGCCCGGTGCGCCGCTTGCCGGACGCTCCCGGTCACCGTCACCGGCGAGACGTAGGTGAACTGATCGCCGCCGTTGATGACGCTGGTTCCATCCGTCGTGGTCACCGTCACATTGACGACGCCGCCGCTCGGCGACGAACCCGCCGGCGAAACCACTGTGGCGCTGGTCGAGGAATTTACGGTCACGCTCGAAGATGCATTGGTTCCAAAATCCACCGCCATGCCGCTGACAAAACCGGTCCCGCTGAGGGCCACCGAAGTGCCACCCGGAATGGGGCCGCTGCTGGGGCTGACACCGGTCACCGCCGGCGGCGCCTCATACGTATAAAGATCGGAACTGTTGTCTGCACTTGTTCCCTGCGAGGTGGTCACCGTCACGTTCACCACGCCACTGCCCGCAGGCGCTGTGGCCGTGATGCTGGTCGAGGAGTTGACCACCACATTCGTGGCTTGAGCGTTGCCGAACATGACCACCGCACCCGCGGCAAAGTCCGTTCCCGTGATGTTGACTGAGTTTCCGCCTACGGCCACGCCGCTCGACAGGACTCAGGCCGGTCACCGTCACCGGCGAGACGTAGGTATAGAGATCGCTGCTGTTGGGCAGGCTGCCGCCGCCCGGCCCGAAGACCTGCACTTCCACCGTGCCGTTGCCGGCCGGCGAGGTCGCGGTAATGCTGGTCGCCGAGTGGACAGTAAAGTTGGTCGCTTCCACCCCGCCGAATTCAACCGCGGTGGCGCCGGTAAAATTCGTTCCCGTAATCCCGACCGAAGTCCCGCCCGTATTCAGGCCGCTCGACGGACTCAGACCGGTTACCGACGGAGTTGTAGCCGGCGCAAAACCAAGCGCCTGCGCTAACTGGAGACGCGCCGCTTCATAGGCGGCAGGATCGGGAGAGTACAACGGTTCGCAGGCGTCGTAGTTCAGAGCAGGGCCGGAGGAACCCTGCCCGGTCGGTCCGTTGGGCAATCCATTGACCAGGTTGCCGAAGATGGGAGAGTTGATGGGATTGGGGTCAGTGCAGTTGCCGCTGTAAGCAGTCCCGACCGGGGTGACGCCATACTCGTACCAGCCCCCATCGATATTTTCCCAGTCGTAGCCCTCCCAATCCGCCATTCCCTCGGCGGCGATGGAGGCGACTACCGCCTCGGCGGCCGCTCTGCCCGCCTGTTTCCCATAGAGGTACAGATACTCATAATCTTCGTAGCCACGGCGCCATTGCTCCAGTTCCCGGGTCGCGACCGGGCCGCTGATACCATTGCAGACGCTGAAGTCATTCGAAGTACAGTTGGTATTGACCGCCGGGTTTGCCGTCAGCACCGCCTCGCCCACCGGGTTCGCCGTGTAATAGCAACCGATTTCGTTGCCCGGGAAGAAATAGGAGTCGCCCTGGTCCTGACCATTCTGGGTATACGGGGATAGACTGTTGCAGGTGCTGGCATTGGCCGTTCCGCTGTACCCGCCCCAGAAGTTGCCGATCCAGGACCAGAGTCCGCCGGGAGCCGGCGTCGCCGGACTGGGATCGCCGACGCTCGCAATCGTCTCATCCTGTCCGTACTTGTACGCCGTCCAGTACGTAGCCCGTCGGCCCACGCCGCCAGAACCGCCACCGCCATTGTTATAGCTCCACCTCTCGATCGGCGCCGGCGCGGTCGAGAGCGCGGGAACGCCCTCAGTCAAGTCCAGGGTGTACTGATACCCCGTGCCGGCAATGATCGTCGGGTCGACGCCGTACGACAAGGCTGGCCCCGGCTGCCCGCTCATGTAGATCCCCGGGTTGGGGGACCAGGCCGTCACCCAGGAGGTGGTGTACCCCGGGGTCGCTTGCGCGCCTCCGGGATAGGAAAGATTGAGGTGATCCGCGCAGGCCGCATTGGTGTAATACGGGGTGTCACCATCCTCCATGCAGGCCGGTTCGTCGGTCATCAGCTCGCGAATCGGCGCCGTCGACGCCGCCCAGGTCGCCGACAACGAGCTATTGGACGCATTGATGGCCTGGTCTACCTGCGAAATGATCTGATAGACCAGGGGCTGATCGCCCAGTTGGTAGCTATGGACGTTGTAGTTCTCGTCAAAGGTATAGGTCAACAAGTCCGGAATGGCCCAGCTCTTGCTGGTGTGGTTGGCCGAAAAATGCTGCGAGATCTGGGTCGCGTAGTTCTGCGTCAGGGACACCAAACCCGCGGGCATCAACGGGGCGTCGGCGCAGTTATACATGCACCAGCTATATCCGGCAGGATAGGTCCATGCGCCGGCGCCGCCATTCGCTATCGGTGAATCGAGCACCCGCATGGCGGTGCCATCCGCGAACAATCCGCCCGGCGTCAGCGACGCGCCGAACAACGCATCGTACGCCGTCCAGTCGATCGAGCTGGTGGTGCCGTTGGTGGTAAAGCTGGTCGGGTTGGTTGCCGGGTAGGCGCCATTCACCGTGGGGGCTATGGGGTCGAATTGCGTGTCGATGTCATAGTTGTGGGCCATGACCTGGTATTTCTGAAAGATCGGAACGTCGGTCCCGGATACGCCCTCGCCCTGATCTAAATTGTTTTCGTAAAGAGGCAACCAGACTTTCAGCATGTCGGCATAGGTGGAGTTGGTCGAGCCGGCGTCAAACGCCGGAAGGTTGCCGCTCCACACCGTCACTTGCAGAGGAATGGACTGGCTCCCAATCCCGTTGCCGCTTACCGTCACGGTTCCGTTATAGGTTCCCGCGGCCTGGCTGGCGGGAATCGAGATATCCACCCACACCCCCTGGGTCGTTCCCTCCTGCACATTGAAAGGGGTCGCCACCGCCGGATTCCCCGAGTCGTACGGATCGTAAAACGGAATCAGAGGATCGGGGATGTTCCCCGTGGCCTGCACGCAACCAATCGCCGTTGAGCCGGTACAGCTATAGGGGACATAGCCTTCGAGATAACGGGTGACATTGGAGGTTCCGGTATTGTCCGAGGTGAGCGTGCCGGGACCGGTCAGAGAAGTGATCCCCACCGAGACGTCACTCAGCGAGGAAGCCGCCGGCGCGGTAATGAAGATCTGGAAGGCGACCGTTTCCCGCCCCGCGCCGGCGATGGAAATCACCGGAGTCCCGAGGGACAGGACCAGTTGGTGTTCAGCTGCGTGATCGGCTGCGGATGCGGCGTATATCCCCACGGGCTGTAGGTGCCGTCGTAGAGCATGATGGGAATGGTCGGCTGGTTGGTGCTCGTGTTGTTGTTCAGCATCACCGTGTCGCTGACGGTAGCGGCCCAGATGTTGGGCGTCGAAGCCGCCCAATTCTGGGCGGCGCAGGCTTGTCCCACCGCCTGCTTGCCGCCCACAATCAGCAGCAACACTACCGCCAACGTTGCCAACATCGAAAAGTCAACCTTCGAGATCAACTGCTTATCCCGCTTCCCGTTCATGGTCTTTCCCTCGCGCCGATCGAAATCTTCGTCTCTGAATTCTGGAGACTCAGCAAATCGGAGCAACTATAGCCACGAGGTTTAACTACTGTCAAGATATTTTTCTGGCCATGCGAGAAACACCTGTGGAAACTCCCCGCCCCATCCTCCCTGGACAACGGTAACCAGAGCGGCTGCTGTGCCCTTTACCAGCAGACCCCCGCCATGGTGACGAAAGATTCATTCCAGACCTGGGGAAACCCCAACCACGACGGGAAACGTTTCCCGCGGAGAGGCATCACACAAACAAAAAGAATTTATTGGAACAGAAATATTTCCAGCTGTCAAGAAATTTTCTTCGGCAACCGATCAATGATTCAGTTGGCCTCTACTGAAAGGAGGCGACATGTTGAGCAAATTGCAGTCGCACCATCAATATCGAATCTGGCTTTGATCCACAAGGTGATGATTCACCAGGATTTGGCACGCCGCAGGGCTGGATGGGAAAATGCTGCGTGAGCGGGGAAGACGTGGGCTGAGCACCCACCGCAGGCAAGGAAATACACTTGGTGGCAACGGCAAAAAAGCGCAAGTCGATCACTTATCCTGCTGCACTGCTCTCGATCCATAACGACATGAGGAACGGTTTACCGCAATGAACGACAGATGGATTTTCGACAGAAGCAAATTCGAGTAGGCAAATGTAAGACGCGAGGCGACAGATGGCCGCATCATCATTCCATTAAGCGACAGGCGCTCCAGTCTTCTGGTCGGGGCGGAGGGATTCGAACCCCCGACCCTCTGCTCCCAAAGCAGATGCGCTACCAGACTGCGCTACGCCCCGACATCTGTTGATTGTATCGCATGCCTTCCCCGCTTCCGCGGGCTGCGCGACTCGCGAAAAACCAGAGCGAATTTTCTATAGGTGCAGGTCGAAGCCACACAGGATGGCACAGCTTTCCGTTAAGAAAAATCGCTCTAAGATGAACCCGGTGATACACAGCAATAGAAGTCCGCTCTAACTCCCTGGGTGCGAACGAAACAGGAATACCAGTACCCACGCCAACACAATCAAGGGCAATGCAAACACCGCCAGGATTGCGGTTGCAAGCGCTGCCAGAAATCCCCAATCTTTCCAGGTGTGAACTCGGGGCTGTTCCACATGTCGCGTGAGAAGTTTGAAGTTGCGCCGGTTCGCCTTCCATGCGACATCGAATGCATCTCCGAGCAGAGGAACGGAACCAACCAGCACTTCGATGCCAACGTTGACCGCCATGCGCACCAGCGTGACATACGGTACACCGCGAAACCACGCGGCCACGAGCAGGATGCATGACGCCAGTCCTCCCAGCACATCGCCAATTCCGGGCACCAGACCGACGATGGCATCCAGGCCGAAGCGAATCGATGTTCCAGGGATGCGCAGCCACTCATCCAAAACATGCGCCAGCATATCCAGATTTTCATCGTTGAAGACGCGGCTTCCCGGGCCGCTGCGCGGTGGTAAAACCTCGGGAGGATGTTGCGGATAAATGCGCGGCGACAATGGGCGACTCCGAATCAACAAGCTCAGAACTCGGTGCTGTGAATGCTACAATTCTAGTTGTTCATGGCGGCTATAGTTCAGTGGCAGAACGCCGGTCTGTGGCACCGGATGTCGTGGGTTCGACCCCCACTAGCCGCCCCAATGGAACGCCAACAAATTCCGCCTCTTCCCCAGATCATATTCTTCCCTCAAACCACCGTTTCACTATGATGCGCTCCGCAAACGATGCGCACTTTCTAGATCCCTCGACCGACCGACCAGCCGAGCGCGAAATTGCGCAGGAATGGCTGACAGAATTTCGCCCACGTCGCGGCATGCACAATGGCGATCTGCAAACGTTGCTCGCGAATTTTCTGTCGCGTCAAGCGGAACTGCCAGCGCCGGAAAGTACCATTGTCGAAGTCGACGCAGCCTCACAGAGTCGCGTGCTCTGCCACTGCAATTGGCAACCCGAGTCGATTCGCAGCCGATGCATGACCCTGCTGCTGCTGCATGGATTGGAAGGCTCGTCCCAGTCACAATACATGCTGGGGAACGCCGACAAGGCATGGCGCGCCGGCTGGAATGTGATCCGTATGAACATGCGCAACTGCGGCGGAACGGAAATGTTGTCGTCGACTCTCTACCATTCTGGACTGTCAGGAGATGTACTGGCAGTCGCGCAATTTTTTCGCGCGCGCTTCCAACTAACCGCAATGGCGTGGGTCGGCTATTCCATGGGTGGCAATATGGTGTTGAAGGCTGCCGGCGAATACGGTGCGGATGCACCGCACTGGCTGCGCGCCGTCGTGGGAGTCTCGCCCGTTATGGACTTGCAGCCCTCAGCCGATGCACTGCACGATCCTCGCAATCGAATCTACGAATGGAATTTTCTGCGCAACATGCTGCGCCGGTATCGCCGCAAGGCGATGTTATTTCCCGATCGCTTTTCGCTCACAAATTGCAAGCGAGTGCACAGCATTCGCACGTACGACGAATATATTGTCGCGCCCAACTGCGGTTTTCTTGGAGCGGATGACTACTACGATCGCGTTGCTGCGGCCCGCGTCATCGATCGCATCGCCGTACCCGCGCTCATTCTCCATTCGCTCGACGATCCTTTCATTCGCATCCTGCCGGAGACACGCGAAAAGATTCGCGGCAATCGGCATATCGCATTCGTCGAAACGGCGCGCGGCGGTCATTGCGGATTTCTTACCTCTGCCACCGAAACTGACGATGGCTACTGGGCCGAATCTACATTGCACGGTTTTATCCAATCCGCCCTCGCATCCTCAGCGAGCGAGTTCTAGCATGCATGCCGATTGGACTGTCGCGTGCGGGGCCGATGATCCTGAGGTTGTTGTGCCCTGGGCCGGCAAAGATGAGTCGTTGCGCTATGTCGATCTGCGAGTTGCACCCAACTCCATCCATGAAATTCCGGAAGCCGCAAAGTATCCCTGCGTGGCTGCCGCGCTCCTGCGCTGGAACCAGCCGGGTACATTGCTATTCACCGCCAAATGCGATGTTTGGAGTTATCCCGCGAAACTTTTCGATGGCGAGGACTTGCCTGGCTTTGCCTGCGCCCGCGGCAGCTACATTGATTTGCTGCCAGTAGACATCGAAACATTTTCCAGCTTTGCGGCCTGTGAACGGCAATTGCGATCCTGGACAGCAATCGCTCGTTCGATTGTCCTGCCAGCAAGCCGATGTGAATGGACCTTGCGCCCGGCGCGCATACTCGCAACCAATGCTGCGCCGGCAGTTGAGGGGAAGCTTTCCTCTCAGAACGGATTTGCAACTACCCTGTATATCTGGGGATATGGCGACACCCCAGAGTCGGCGGAAGTCGCCTGGGCCGCGGCTTTGGAGGCGTTGATCGAGCCTGTCCTGGCTTTCACGCCATCATAAAAACCTAGAAATTCACGATTTTCTTCGTTTTTTCTCTTGTCTAACCGATACGGCAGTCGTAAAGTCCCTGATGTATCGCATTCAGACTAGGAGAAATGTTATGAGCTTTGATCTCGAAGGAATTCTCGACTCAGCAAAAGAAAAGGTAGTGGAAGCTGCCACGGAAAAATTTGGCGCCTCGGCAACACCGGTCGCGGAGAACGTTGCTGGCAAGATGGAAGAGATCGTAGCTGGCAAGATGGGCGTCGCGCTCCACGGAAACACAGAAGCAGCAAATACCGACACAGACAAGTAATTGATGTAGCAAGTCTCAATACTCTTCAAGACAAAGTAGAACGCTACAATAGAGCGACGCCACGCGTGTGACCGCATCCGCGCGTTTGGGCGAGTAGCTCAATCGGATAGAGCACCGGCCTTCTAAGCCGGGGGTTGTGGGTTCGATTCCCGCCTCGCCCACCATTCAATGTCGTGCGCAGCGCATACAACCGCGCCGAATATCTGCCCGAGCGTAAACGATTGATGCAGTGGTGGAGCGTTGGACAGAACGGCATCTAAAGGAAAATCGACAGTGAAGAAAGATCACCGCGGATTTAATCTCGCTTCGAAACCAAGTGGCGACGGGTGTGCAGAATGCCTGGGGTCGCCGAAAGGTTGGTGGCTTCATCTCCGTCGGTGTGCGGAATGTGGGCACATCGGATGCTGTGACAGTTCTCCGAGTCAGCATGCATCCAAACATGCGGCGGCAACGGGGCATCCGATCATTGCCAGCTTCGAGCCGGGTGAGGATTGGTTCTACGATTACGAGAAGCGAGGGATGATCAAGGGTGTGGAGTTGCTTCCGCCACATTCGCATCCCGAAAGTCAGCCCACACCTGGACCCGCTGGAAGAGTTCCAGCCAATTGGGAATCGCTGCTGCATTAGCTGGCGTCGATCAATTTTTTATGAATGGGAGCAGGACTAGGGACATCTTATTTTGTAATGAGCACCGTATCGAAAGGAGCCACCAATGAACGCGGTACAAGTCGAACAGAAGAGCTATGAGATGCCCCCGCGGGAGGGGATCAGCATCGCGCAATTTCTCACCGTCACCGACATCGACCGATCGGCTCACTACTATGAGAAGGTCTTCGGCGCTCAGATTCTGAGTCTGGGTGACGGCAACGCGCCTGCGTACCTTCAGCTCGCGAATATCTGGATGATTTTGAACGTCGGGGGCGGGCCGACACAGGACAAGCCGACGGTATCGCTCAGCGTTCCCGACCCGAATCACATCAACAGCTTTATGAATATCCGGGTTGCGGATATTCAAGCCTGCTACAAATTATGGAAAAGTCGAGGAGCCGAGTTCATCACGGAGCCGATTCCCAAGTACGGCGAGATACGCTGCTACATCCGCGATCCTGACGGTTATATTATCGAAATCGGACAGAGCACCGATCTCACCTACGGTTAACGCTCGGCCCGGATGGGATTCGGATTTAAACAGTTGCGGATGTTCTCCTGAGGCCTTGGAAAATTCTTTTTTGTGAATTTTGTGAAGGAGAACACGCGATGTTTAAACTTGTGACGAAATCTGTGGCGCAAGAACAAAAGACAGAAACGCGCACCGGCGTGGAACGTATCCTCAGCTTTACCATCGTTGCGACAGCCGTGGCAGTGCTTGCCGTCTTCGTTGCCACGGCCATTTACGCGCAGGACAAGTACTCGCTGAAATCGCCGAGTGGAATCGCGTTCTCCGACTTCAGGGGATACGAGGATTGGGCCGTCGTCTCTTCCGCCCGGACCGACGAAGTGCTCAAGGTAATCGTCGCTAATCCGACGATGATCAGGGCATACAAGACCGGCGTTCCCGGCGAGGGTCAGGCTTTCCCGGAAGGCTCCAGGATCGTGAAGCTCCAATGGAAGCCGAAAAAGAGCACGGAAGCCCAGTTCGCCGTGGATGTGCCAGACGTCTTTACCCAAGCTTTCGTCATGGAAAAGGACAGCAAGAGATTTCCGAAAACCGGCGGGTGGGGATACGCGGTGTTCAACTACGAAGTCGCATCGGACAAGTTCACGGCCGATCCCAAAAGCCTCTCAGACTGCGGAAACGCGTGCCATACGGCCGTGAAGGCGAAGGACTACATCTTCCACCCGTACGAGAAGCGTTGAACTGCCCCTGCCCCCGACATTAGTACCCCACGCAGAGGGTGTCCCTGTGCGAGGCTTTATTTTCGACGCGGATACCGGTCTCCTGGGTGAAGTGCAGCCAATTACACAGGGTATTCCATTGCAGACCACGCTTCCTCTCACTCATGAAGTCCAGCGGCTATCACGGGCCAGCTTGCCAAGTGATACGGCTGAGTTGGCCAGATATCTCATCGGGAAAACCATTGTGCGCAAGACTGGGCGAAGCAGGATTAGCGGTCGTATTGTCGAAACGGAGGCTTACCCACCGGGTGATTCGAGTGGCCATGCTTATCATGGACGAACGGCCAGAAACCAATCGCTATTCCTGGGCACAGGGTTTGCTTATGTGTACTTCATCTATGGGACGTCATACATGCTCAATGTCTCGGCTGAAGAACCGGGAGTTGGCGCGGGAGTGCTGTTGCGCGCCATCGAGCCTCTTGATGGAATCGACCTAATGAAACGGCTCCGCAAAACCGATAAACTCACAGATTTGGCAAGAGGTCCGGGACGGCTTGCGACTGCATTGAAAATCGACCGGCGCCTGGACGGAGTTGACCTGTGTGCCAATGGGCCGCTTTGGCTTGGGACTGCGGTTCGAGAGACGGCGCACATTAACACAACTGTGCGCATCGGCATCACGCGTGAGGTGGACCGGCCGCTGCGTTTCTTTGAGGCAGGCAGCCCGTTCGTTAGCGGCCCTCTCAACGCGATAAGAAGTCGTTAGGCTTGCCTTCACTCGATTTGCAAAGACATTAGTTACTTGGCGCGCATGCTGACGCCATATGGCCGCGAAGGTACTGGCGGCTTTCCATATAATCCAACAGTTCCTGACGCCCACCCATGTCGATGGATCATCCGTCTCCAACTCATGCGTGTAACGATTGCTGCCCTTTCGTCACTACTCAAACATGAAGCGTCTGGAGAAAAGAAATGCAATCTAACGAATCAAAGAGTGACTTAAAATTAGAGCTTGCCTTCGCTTTGGCGATGATTATTAGCCTTGTGGGCTGCGGCATGCCGTCGCACATCGACATCGGTGGTCCCGCAGCCATGCCGACCGATAGTGTCTATGTCATCCAAAATCCTGCCGGCTTTGACCTCAAAATTCGACTGCCGCGTCGGATTCGGCTGGATGTACGTGCACAGCTTGCCTACTAGCGCGTCTGGGCTATTTCTTTGCCGCTCGGACGACCAGTAGATGGATTGGACGCAGCAACACGATTTGCGGGTTGGTAGCCGTCGGTCAGTGTCTTCAGGAAGGCGACTACGTCTTCGATTTCCTGATCGTTCAAAGCAGGTTCGTCGCCACGATGACGGTCGAAGGGCGCATCGTTAACATCCACATTGGCACGGTCGGCGGACGGCAGGTCATCATACATCTCCACTGTGCCGTCGGCTTTGCGTGGATACCATTTCTCGGGTCGCGTGTCCCGCTCCACGTAGAACCTGACCACATCTTTGAGAGAGTGAAACTCGCCGTTGTGAAAAAACACCTGCCGGGTAGCAACGTTGCGCAGTGTGGGCGTCTTGAATAGCCCGCAATCGTTCTGCTGCGTGGCCATGTCCTTGCGGACCGGCCCGCATAATCCTTCATCAAAAAACCTCGGATCGCGATTGGCGATGAGATCCTTGTTACGCGGTGCGCCCAGCGCTTCAAACTGGTAGTCGGTGAATACAGGGGCGAAACGGTTCTTGGTTGGCTTGTCGAGGTGGCAGGCAGCGCAATTTCCCTTTTTCGGGTCATCGAACAGCTTAAGGCCGCAAAGCTCCTGCTGGTTTAATTGCGCGCGACCGGCCAGGTAGTAATCGAACTTGCTGTTGTAGGCGTGAAAACTGCGATCCTCAGCCTGGTAGCGTGCAAGCGCGAGATACACGTCGGCGAGGCAGCGGTCCGGCGAACTGAACACCCCTCGACCGAATACCGCGATGAGTTCGTTAGCGTATGACGCCGCCTTCAGTTTGGCCAGCAATGTCCGACCGTTCCGATTGGCCATCTCCCTGGGGTCGAACAGCGGGCCGCTCGCTTGATCGGGCATGGTTGCTGCGCGCCCATCCCAATCCATGCCACCTTGAGGAACCATGGGTCTCGCGGCTTTGGCCGGTTCGTGCGCGTCAGGGTCGGGCGTGGTATCCGGACGGACAGCAAATCGCGGCGTGCGCTCTAAGTATGTCAGAGACGGCACAGCGCGACCGCCCTGCTGCTTCATGTCGGGGCCGCCCAATTGCACCGCCAGCGAGTTGGCTGGCGCATACGCATGAGCAGGGTTATGGCAGGTCGCACACGCCATCTTGCCCGAACCTGACAGGCTGGGATCGAAAAATATTTCCCTCCCCACGCGCGCCAGCGCGCTCAAAGGGGCCTGGGGCGCATCGAGCCGGGCGGCTGCAGCGCGTGCGACGACCGACATGCTGGAGGATTTAGCTAGCGCGGCAGTAGAATTCGCCGGTGGTTGGGTGCGGTCGCAGGCGCTCACGACGAGTGTCGCGGCAAGTAGCAATGTTAATCGCATCGCAAATTCAATCGCTAGGCAGCTTGAGACGCAGGGCAACGTCAGTTACGGACGCCGCCCTGCGCGAAAAATCCCTGGATCGCTGGGGATCCAACGTGACACAAATGTTGACCGCTCCGGCTTAGTTCGAAATAAACATCAAGCCGTGCGGGTTGTTCATGCCGACATAGATTGGCGTCATCACGCCGGTGGTCGTATTGCTTTGCAAAACAGTACCCTGGCCGGAGCTGTATGCGGTATTGGGCGTAAAACCAGTCGTCGACGTCGCATTGATGCTGTAGATCAATTGTGTCGGTGTGTCGGTCACCAGCATGAAGGAAGTGCCGGTAGCTGGCGACCAGCGGGTGTCGTCGAGCGGCCACGGATTGCCGTAAAGCGTCATGTTGAGTACGCTGACCGATTGCGTTGGCGTGCCAATGTTTTTGATGAAGACCAGTTCGGAATCCTGCTGACTGTCAAGTACCAGATCGCCGGTCGGATCGATCATCGATGAATCTGTGTCTGTCATGTTCAAAGTGATGGCCGCGTTGTCATTAAGAGAGGTAGCTGGCGTATTGGACATCAGCACGGGTGTCGAATGAAAAGTCTTGCCATCGGGATTCAACGAAACTGAGTAAAGCACGGGTCCGGTATTGACGCCATATTGCGCCGTAGCACCACTGGCATCCGTCGAGTAGGGTGCCAGATTCGGATTGGGGTTGGCGGTTGTCGTGGGATTGGATGCACTCGCATAGACGACGCCGTTGATCACTTTCAAGTCATCAAGACCGCCGCCGTGGGGCAATTGCGCGACATCGGAAGTATAGGACTGCAGGGTGTTGTTGGCGGTGTCGATGGCTGTGATGACTGGGTTCGCATCCTCATTGCTGGAGACCCATACAGTATTGGCGTTGTAGGCCGTCATGCCGTCGGGATGCCCGGGCACGTTGAAGGTTTGCAGCACATTTCCCTTCAGGTCGTATTCGAGGACTTCAGCTTGCGCGGAGGTGACACCGGCGACAAGGGTGCCATCGGGATTGACGTTGGGGTCCTGACAGACAACGAACACCATATCGCCCATCTGCACAATATCGTCCGGTTGCAGATTGCCGGGCGCTTTGGCGAACACGGATATGCTATAGCTGCTACCCTGTGCGACTACAGATGAGGGCACTGAAATCGGGGCCGCCGGCGGCTTAAGGCCTATAACACTAGTGCCGGAACAGCCGACGAGCAAAATACCCAGTGTGGCCAATACTGTGATGAGTGTGCGCTTCATTGTCGATCTCCAAGTGGCATGCCAACCACGCTAGTCGACTTATATGCCGGCTTTGTTAAGCGGTGATGTAAACGCGGCTCATTTTGGAGATGGGACGCGTTTATTGACCGCAGTGAGCCTGCGACGCACAGCTGGGGGTGCAGCCAGCATGGATTGGAAGAATCCGGCGCAGGCCGCGTAGTTGCGGACGGTCGGCGTTGCGGATGATCGGCACTGTAGCACCGCTTCAACTTGCTGAGATAGTGGCGCTTCAGCGCCTTCTAAGCCAAAGATTGTAGGTTCGATTCCCGCTGATTACTAGAAATTAAATTTCATCGCACCCTGCAGGATGCGCGGAGGCGCCGCGCTGATGGCATTGCCAAAGGTCGAACTGCCAATGTTGCCATCGACCGACGAGGGACTGTTGAACTGCGCGTGATTGAAGACGTTGAATGCCTCGACACGAAACAGCATCGATTTCGATCCCTTCAGCGGCAAGTTCTTGGCCAGCGCCATATCGTAATTATCCGCTCCCGGACCGTAGAAAAACCTCCGCTTGGAGCTGCCCGGCGTGCCCAACGCATTCATGCTGAAAACAGCAGTGTTGAAGTAGTTGTTTCCCTGCCTGCGCGGATCGCGATTCAAATGAAGCGGGCCGCCGTTGTAGTCCGGCTCATCGATACTGCTGTTGTTCACCCCGTTGGGATTGGTCCCAATCAGCGAATTGTCTCCATTGTTGATCATCGTCACCGGAAAGCCGCTGGCAAAACGAGTGATCCCGGAAAACGACCAGCCGCGGGTCAAGCGATTGGGATGGAAGTAGCGATCGAACGGCAATTGATATTCGTAACTGAAAACGAAGTTGTGTTTCACGTCGAATGCAGAGACCGCATAGCTAAGCGAGGGCTTGAAAGGATTGACCTCTTCGCCGATGTTCGACGAGTCGTCCATGGACTTTCCGTAGGTATAGGAGCCAACAAATTCCAGGCGCCCGCTGGTATGCCGCGCGCTCAGTTCCAGCGCGTTATAGTTGGCGCTGCCGATTGTGGATTGGAGCGCGTTGCTGCCGAAGTTCGATCCGAGCGGCCCGCGTGTTCCATTCACTTGTCCACCGGCAATCGGGTAATACACCGTGTCCTCACCGCCTGCGCCGCAGGTCAACGTTCCCGGCTGTACTTCGCTAGCCTGGCTAAGGCTCAGGCATAACGCCGGATTCCCTGGATTTGGCTCAATCAGTACCAGTTGATGATGGCTGGACGTGCCAATATAGCTGGCACTGAAGACCGTCTTCGGGCCAGCCTGCCGCTCGATGGAAAACATCCACTCCTCGGTGTAAGGAATACTGTTGTGAATGTCGTACCCTGGGATTCCGCTGATGGGTTCATAGGTACTCCAATCGATATTCGGGTCAGGGTTGCTGCGTGAGGAATCTAACGGAGCAAACTTGTACGGAAACGGCTGGCCATTATCCTGGCCGTTGGCAGCCGTGATAAATGGCGTCGCAAACAGCGGCGGGGCCGGGCTGGTGTACGTTGTCCCGTAAGGCGCATTGGCGGCCAGCACTCCGATCGAGACTGCCGGAATCGAAGTATAGAAATTGCCAAAGGCTGCCCGGATACTCGTCGTTCCCGGAGTACCCAGCATCTTTCCGAGGAGGCTGTCCTGGTTGGCTTGAGGAGACCACGCCAGTCCAACACGCGGCGCGAAGCTTTTGTTGCTGATCGGAGCCAGAGTGTTCCGAATCCCAGGATCTCCCGGATAGAGAATGCCCGGAGGCGCGCCGGGAAAAACAACCGACTGTGCGCCTGCTACAAAAGTGGAAATCTGATTGTACTTTTCCGACCAGGGTGCGATGCGGTCCCAGCGAAGGCCGTAATTGAGCGTAAGATTCGACAGGACGCGCCAGCTATCCTGAGCGAAGAGACCAACGTACTTGTTGCGAGCATAGAACGGATTGAGCTGGCTCTGGTTGTACTGGCTGGGCACGCCGATCAGGAAATCCGCAAAGTCCACTCCCGTCTCCGTTCCGGAGAATACAAAATTGCCATTGAACTGGGCGATAGGATGGGCGTTGACCTGGTCGGCATGAAATTCACCCCCCAACTTCACGGAATGGTTGCCGAGTACCTTCGAGAAACTATCGGCGATCTGATAGATGTTGTTGGCCTGAATCAGCTGGTTGGCGGCGGCGCCAGTGGAATAGCCATTGAAGTTGAGATTCTCAACACTCTGCCCTTTGGGATCTAACGCAACGATACTGGGCGTGCCATCTGCATTCACAAAACCCTGGGAAACCAGGCTTACACCGCGACCCCCCACAGGCTGGCCGAGATTAGTGAAGTCGCGCATATAGCTGAAGTGAAATTCGTTGACTGCTGTGGTATCGAAGGTCTTGGTATCGCCCAGTGATAGGAGTTGAGCGCGGCCTGTGGTGATGGCATCGAAGCCGGGAACGCTGGCGCCGCTCTGCGCTACCGGATACGGGTCATCGAGATCGAAGTCGTCGATGAAGTAGTATGCGGACACCAATCCCCAGCGCGTATCTGCATCCAGACGGACGGCTCCCTTGTCATCGCGCAAAGTCTGGTTATAGGCGGAGGTGGAAAAACCGTTGGCGGTATTCGGAGCTGGAATGTATTGGAGCATTCGCTGGGCCGGAGTGGACCATGCACTCTGCGGAATGACAGCATTGGGAAAAACGCACTCCGAGGAAGCAGTACATCCCGGCAGATAGTACGGTTCCCCCTGCGTCACGGTGTAGCCCAGCTTCTGCGGTGAGCAAATTGGCAAAGTAAGGGCCACCCACAATCCCGGAGAGATGGTTTCTTTGTGGACCGTTGGTGTAGTCGAGAAGGTCACCTGTGCGGTCGGCGTTTGAGGGCACTCCGATAACAGCAGTATCGACGCCCTGCGTCTGCCGAGTCCCTTGATAGTCGGTGAAAAAGAATATCTTGTCATGACGGACGGCCCCGCCGACGGTGCCGCCAAACTGGTTTTGCCGAAAAGCGCCACGCGTGGGAGAAAAATAATTCCGCGCATCAAGATCGGTATTGCGCAGGAACTCGAAGGCGTTTCCATGCAATGCATTTGTTCCGGATTTTGTGATGACGTTGACCTGGCCGCCGCTGAATTCTCCATACTCAGCATCGAAGTTACTGGTGATGATGCGGAACTCGGCAATCGAATCGAGATTCGGAATGATGGCCGTACCGCCATTGACATCTTCTTCAGAATCGCTGCCGTTTACGCTGAAATAGTTGTCGGATTCCCGCTGCCCGTTGACGGAAATTGTTCCGGGGTTGAGAGTCCCCGAAGGATTCAGGATCGTCGCGCCGACATCCTGCACAGTCGCGGAAGTAATGCTTGTAGACGGGGCGACACCAGGTTGCAGAGAGAGCAGGTCCGTGTAGCTGCGGTAATCGAGAGGGACAGCGGTCATCTGCCGGCCACTGATCACTTCTCCCATCTGCGTGCTGCTGGTTTCCACATGCAGCGTGTTGTCGGTCACATGAACCGTCTGGGCGACATCGCCCACCGCCAGCGTCACATTGAATGCGAGTGCCGCATTCGTATCCAGCACGATGCTCTTCCGTTGATAACCGCGAAACCCTTGCGCTTCGACATTCAGTTCATAGTGCCCAACCGCAAGGACAGGAAAGGTATAGTCTCCTTTGCCGTCTGTCTGCGTGTTGTAGACAAGCCCCGTGTCGATTTCGCGAACCGTGGTCTTCGCGCCGGGAACAACATGTCCTGATGGATCTTTAACGGTACCGGAGATACTTCCGCCAACACTGGCCCACAGCGGGACACAAATAAACAGAGCTGCAGCGATCGTGCAAACAGTTGCAAGCTTGCGCATCCAGCAACTGGCTGAATGCAGCACGCCGTTTCTGATCTTTCGATCTGGAGTCTGCGGTGAAGAAATGAAGAGAAAAGGTTTGATCTCGGAAGCAGGTCCTCTGCCTGCTTCCACTGGCGCCTGCGTATTGCGGTTCATTCCTCTGGGCCTCACAAAGCATACAAGTTGTCGTCGCGCAGGCCAGCGAAGAAGAATCGCCGCCATAGAAACGGTTGAAACTTTGCTGGCGGGAACCCTATAGTAGAGAAAGCCCGCAGTCTATCCGGCTGTGGTCGTCCAGGTCCTCGCGGCCTCCGCCAAGAGTCAACCGCGTGGATCTGGCTATTGCCTTTCATCCAATCATGACGAAGTCTCCCGTTGCGCGGCGCATCGCCGGCATAGTCCACCAACTTCCAACCGCATCACCTGAATGAAAAAGTCGTTTTTCTCGCCAATTTCTCGCTTTAGCCGCTCGAATGTGGGCGTAGTAAATTCCTCTATTTTCCCGCAGCCAAAACAAGCCAGATGCAGATGATCCTTCTGCGTCTTAACCTCGTAGTAATGCTTTTCTCCGTTCAGGTGCATAAGATCCAGTTCATCGATCATGCCGAGACGCTTCAGCAGCTCGATGGTTCTGTAGACCGTTGCGCGATCGATGTTCGGATCGCGCTTCCGAGCCAGGTGCAACAAGCTTTCTGCATCCAGATGGCTTTTCGCCTCCTGAATCGTCTCGATTAAGGCACGCCGTTGCGCCGTCAAACGAATTCCCTGCTCCGCCACTTCGTTCAGTAAATCGTGTCTCTTGAGCATATCGATCTAGTTGCGACTCGGTCGCATATTTATAATATACGATAAGTTCGGTCTTATTTCAATAGCTGGGTTGCAAGCCGCCGTACTTTAAACTCATTACCTTGAACTGCGAAGTTGAAACTGAGATGAATTTTGCTGATAGCCGTGTTGGTTATTTCGAGCAGCGCGACCCACGGTAGAATGAGGGAAACCCGCAGGTAGCCGTATTCTTACATTGCGAAATATCTTTCTTCTTCTCTTCACCGCGTCTCTGACTGCGATGCTTGGTTCCGATGTACAAGCACAGTCGGTTGCGATCCCGGCAACTCCAGCAGCCTCGTCTTCTGCACCTGCGGTCGCAGCATCCACCGCCATTCACGCAGCCGCCCCTGCCAATTTGCCAAATGTACCTGCTAAGCCGACAGCGAATCTGCAATCCGGCGGAAGCATTCGCGGAACGGTGACAGCCCCCGATGGTCACGTGATCGTAGGCGCTGCAGTCACGCTGGTGAGTGAGCCCGGGAGATTGCAGCGAACCGTTCTCACCGACGGCGGTGGATCCTTCCTCTTCCCAGGACTCGAACGGGGAACATTTCGAATTACCGTTACCTCTGCGGGATTTGCAGCCTGGGTGGGACCCGAAATTGTTCTCGCCTCTCAGGAGCAAGACCAACTGCCGGAGATTTCGCTCGAGATCGCGTCTGCCAACACAACCGTCCAGGCGGTTTTCACCGGACATGATCTGGCCGAAGAACAGATGCATCTGGAGGAAAAGCAGCGTGTACTCGGCGTTTTTCCCAACTTCTATACCAGCTATGTATGGAAGGCGGAGCCGCTGACCTCGAAGCAGAAATTTCAGCTTGCGCTCAGGTCATCGATTGATCCCGTGGCATTTCTTAGCACAGGCGCGGTCGCTGGGATTCAACAGTGGGACGATGATTTCGACGGATATGGCCAGGGAGCCGAAGGCTACGCCAAACGCTACGGTGCGAACTACGCAGATGGCTTCATCGGCATCATGCTCGGCGGCGCAGTTCTCCCATCCATCCTGCATCAGGACCCGCGTTATTTTTATAAGGGCACGGGAAGTATTCGCTCTCGGGCGCTTTATGCCATCTCCACTGTGGTCATTTGCCGGGGCGACAATGGACAATGGCAGCCGAATTATTCCAATGTGCTCGGCACGCTGGCCGCGGGCGGCATCTCAAACGCTTACTATCCAGCGAACGATCGTGGGGTCTCACTGACGATTGAGAATTCCCTCGTCGGTCTTGCCGCGGGAGGAGGCGCAGCGTTGTTGCAGGAGTTTTTGTTTCGAAAGATCTCGCGCGGCATCCCACCATCGCCAAGTATCCAGCATTAGACGCACACAACTCGACGAGCTGCCACAAACGAAACATCGAAGCGAACCTTCCACACGAAATCTGCCTACCTCGACGTCGCGTTCGAAACTTCGAGCTGGTCTCCAGGTTGAATATTTCCCTGCTGGATCGATCCAGCGGGCAGTTCCAGCACAGAATGAATTTTCCAGCTCACCCCGCTCATCCTCCACGGACGAAGCCTCGGCCAGACCGCATAGACACGATGCTGCCGGTCCAGCGCGATCACATCGATGGGAAATAGCATCCCGAAGGTATGCACGCCGGAGGAAGGCACGATCCACAGGCCTGCATCTGTGTCGAGCCGCCTGCGACCCAGCAGCCCGATCAGCCGTTGAGGAAATGTATCGGCTACCGCAATCCGTGTTCCGATCACGGCAGCCCGCGTCTTGTTCCTGAACGTCACCTGCTCCATCTGAATGGAAAGCAACTTTCTCGTTCTTGCGTGGTTGGCCATGGTTCCAATCGAGGGCGCTATGCAGATTTCTTTTTGCGACGAACGATCAACACTGCAAGAACCACGACGAATAGAATGCCTGCAACCACCCGAATACCCATGCTTAGCCCCATAACTATCCTCCTTTCTCAAAAATGTTGAAGCCAGGCCATGTTCCGATTAGGCAGATTTTCTCTTCCTGCGCAAAATCAGAAAGCCGAGTACCGCCACAAAAAGCACTCCTGCAACAACTCTTACGATCATGGATGCATCCATCGTCAGTTCCTCCTTTCTGCAAGGCATCTTGCGAACTCTCGATCTGCCTTACCAACCTCTCTACACAGTCCACGGACCTGGGCCCAGGAGCCGTATCACTTGCCTAAACCGGCAAGACCGCGGCCAATGCTCAATATCGCCGGCGCCAGCAGCACGATAAACATGCTGGGAAAAATGAACAAAACCAGTGGGAAAATCATTTTGACAGTCGTCTTTGCTGCCATTTCTTCAGCACGCTGCCTGCGCTCCATCCGCATACCATCGGCAAACGTGCTCAACGCGCGAGCAATAGGCGTCCCAAATTTTTCTGTTTGCGTCAGCATGCTGGTAAAGGAAGCAATATCGGGCAAGCTGGTCCGGTCGGCCATGCTTTGCCATGCGTCCATGCGTGGCTTGCCGGCGCGCTGTTCCCGATTGATCTGTAGAAATTCTTCATTGATCTCAGGGTGGCTAATGCTCAACTCCACACCAACACGCAACATGGCCTGATCGAGACCAAGGCCGGCATCGACGCAGATGACCAGTAGATCGACTGCGTCCGGAACACTGCGCCGAATCCTTTCTCGCCGCGCCTTGACCGCGTGGTCCAGCCAGAAGTCCGGCGCGAGGTAGGCGAGCGTAGCCAGCGCGGCCACCCAGAGAAATGTGTTGGAAGGAATAAAGCTCGCTGCGACAATGGCAGCCACAGGACCGAGCATCTGCGCCGCAAAATATTTTTCTGCGGGGCCCGGTCCACGCAGCCCCGCGTTGACGAACCGCTGCCGTAACCGCTCTCCTTCGGCCAGACCTGTCTTCGCGCGCAGCTTACGAACCATGCGCAGCAACGTCTGCTGCACGCGTTTCCACCGGCTCATGCGGTCTTCCTGAATCTGGGCGCTCGTCGTCACTTCCAGAACCCGGCGCGTCGAACTCGATGTACTGGTAAACACCAGCAATGCGAGAAAAAACACTCCGCAAAAGAGCGTGCCAGCTGTCGCGAGATAGAAAAATAGCATCATGCTCTACACCTGAATATTCACGATCCTGTGAATGAAAAACGTACCCGCCAGAATCAGTCCTGCCCCCACATATAAAAGCTTGTGACCCACGGGATCGTGGAGAAGAATGCGCGCATATTCCGGGTTGATCACATTCGTCAGCAACAACATCAGAACTGGAAGCAGGCTGAGAATCATGCCTGTCAGCCGGCCTTGCGCGGTGCGCACACGAACTTCGCCTCCAATGCGAATGCGTTCGCGAATCACATGGGAGGTCCGATCCAGGATCTCGGTAAGATTGCCGCCCGTCTCCTTCTGCACCAGCATCGCGGTCACCATAAAACGCAAATCCTTTGAAGGGACGCGATCGGCCATTTGCAGCAAGGCATCCCGCAGCGGCAAGCCGAAATTTTGCTGGCGAAAAACCACTTCGAACTCAGTCGCTACGCCGGCGCCGGACTGCTCGGAAAGCACCTCGATGGCAGAACTGAGAGAATGACCTGCGCGCAGCGCCCGCGCCATTAGATCGATGGCATCCGGAAGGCCGTTGTTGAATGCCACCAACCGCCGCGAGCGTCGATGCTTCAAGAACATGGTGGGAGCCATGAGCCCGACCACTCCGACAATTCCATCCAGAAAAATTGCGGGAAAGAAAAAATATGCGGCCAGAAAAACGACGATTCCCATACCGGCGCTGTAGACGATAAACGTGCCGATCGTCCAGTTGCTGCCAGCCTGCATGGCCAGCTTTCTCAGGTCATCGGAGAACTTGAAACGATGCAGCAGGCTGTCCAGCCATGGAAATTTTCCGGGTTCGTCGAGCTTCAGAATCCGCTCGGCATCCTGCTGACGGGTCTTATCGGCTTGACGCGCCCGATGAATGTCGCCGACTCGTTGCTGCACAGCCTTCTCCCAGTTCG
The DNA here is from genome assembly GCA_963719625.1 of uncultured Acidobacteriota bacterium. Classification (GTDB taxonomy): domain Bacteria; phylum Acidobacteriota; class Terriglobia; order Terriglobales; family Acidobacteriaceae; genus JAKAAZ01. The sequence goes on along the minus strand of CAVRDB010000025.1, from coordinate 355,165 downwards.
TCTGGCGCGTGAGCCACACGGCCAGCATGAAACTGGTGAGAAGCATCCCGAAAAATACAAGACCAAGCAGCATGCAACCCGCTCCTAAGCGTCCATCGAGTGGTCCATCAAATTCAGCGGCAACGTGATTCCCGACGCTTTCAATTTCTCGGCGAACTTGGGGATGATGCCGGTGCCATAAAACCTTCCCTTCACCTTTCCCTGACTGGTGATGCCCTGCTTTTCGAACAGGAAAATGTCCTGCATGCTGATCACGTCTCCGCTGGTGCCGGTGATCTCGCTGACATGGGTGACGCGGCGTGTGCCATCGCTCATGCGCGATATCTGCACAATCAGGTGGACGGCAGCCGCGATCTGTTGCCGAATCGCTTTTTCCGGCAGCGCAACGTTTCCCATCATCGCCATAGTTTCAATGCGGGAAATGGCTTCGCGCGGATTGTTGGCATGGATGGTAGTAAGAGAGCCATCGTGCCCTGTATTCATTGCCTGCAACATATCGAGCGCTTCCTCGCCGCGCACCTCGCCCAGCACAATCCGGTCCGGCCGCATTCTCAGCGCGTTGATGACCAGCTCTCGCTGCCGCACAGCGCCGCGGCCCTCAACATTGGGCGGGCGGCACTCCAGGCGCACCACATGCTCCTGCTTCAGCTGCACTTCGGCGGAATCCTCGATGGTGACGATGCGCTCGCGCTCAGAGATGAAACTGGAAAGCACATTCAGCAAAGTCGTTTTGCCGGCGCCTGTGCCGCCGGATACGACAATGTTCATGCGCGCCCGCACCGCACCTTTCAGAGTCTCCATCATCTGCGGCGTCAGGCTGCGATTGCGCAACAGGTCCTCGGCTTCTAACGGTATGCTGCCAAACCTGCGGATGGAGAGGATCGGGCCATCGACCGCCAGCGGCGGAATAATGATGTTGACGCGCGAACCATCCTTCAGCCGCGCGTCCACCATCGGCGACGACTCGTCGATGCGCCGGCCAACGGCAGAAACAATCTTGTCAATGATGTGCATCAGGTGGACATCGTCTTTGAAAACAACGCTGGTCTTTTCCAGAATGCCCCGCCGCTCCACATAGACCATGTTGTAGGTGTTGACCAGGATGTCGCTCACGGTTGGATCTTGCAGCAGAGGCTCCAGCGGCCCCAGCCCGAAGACCTCATCCATTAGTTCTTTCGCCAGTCGGTCCCGTTCTGCCGCACTAAGCGGAGTTCCTTCTTCACCAATCAGCTGATGAATAAGAATCAGCAACTGCTGCTGGGCGGAGCGATTCTCCTGGATGAACGGAAGCTTTTCCAGGTCCATTCGCTTGATCAGTTCCTGATGCACAGCGGACTTGATTTCCTGCTGTCGCTTCAGCGAGACCGACGGCGGCAAGGGCGTCGGCAGGGAGCTTCGTACTGGAGTCGTCATCGGGAGCAGAGCTTCAACCATGGAGCTGCCTCCCCTGCGTTTTGCGAACTGTCATCAGAACACTCACCGTCATCTCCAGAAAATGAATCGATTTCGTTTTGGGGTTTCCGTTTCCGGATTGGACTGCGCGTGCACCATCCGGTTTGCCCATTTGCTGATCTTCGTCGTGAACTCCGAACGTCGCTGCGGAGAAAGAGGTTCGCCGGCGTTGATGGCACGAACCAGTTCCGCGTAGCTGTTCGGAATCGTCACCGACACCGGGAAACGGACGGCGCTTTCCACCTGCTCCGCACTGACCGCATCGTTCGCGGAAGAACGGTTGATGGCAATCCGTAACTTCGGTGCTGTTCTGGCGTCCAATCCGAAATTTTCAACATGCCGGGACAAGTCGCGTAAGGCCGCCACATCCGGCGTCGCCACCAGATAGACTTCATCGGCGGACTCGATGATGGCCGAATTAACGTTCTGGGAATCCAGAGAGGAGTCGAGAATGACGTAGTCATATTCGCCGCGAAGAAATTCCAAAACGTGTTCCATATCATGCGGACTGCTGCTGTATCGAACCGCACAGGTATCGGGAGAAGGAAGCACGTCCAGACCGCTGGGATGTCGTGTAAGAAAACCAGCAAGCAATTCGACATCCAGCCGGTCGACGTTGCGCAGCAGTTCATCGAAGTAGTACGGGTTTTCGCTCAGGCCGAGATATAAGCAAATGTGCCCAAGCTGATGATGGTGGTCGATCAGCAGAACTTTTTTCCGGTGCTGGCGAACCAGGAAGGTAGCCAGGTAGACGGCCAGCGTGGTGGCCCCCACGCCTCCCTTGACGCCAAACAGCGCGATCACGTTGCCAACATTTCTAGAGCTGTCCGGAGCAACGGCTGCGAACCGCGACTGCAACCGGCCTATCATCTCCGTAAATTGTGGAAGATCGAATGGGCAGGTCAGGAATTCACTACATCCAGCACGCATCGCCTGCAGAAGAAGTTCCTCATTGCTGCGCCTCGAAACGGCGATAATGGCGATCTTGCCGGGAAACATCTGATGCAGAATTTCCGTCGACTGCGCTACCTCTTCCGGCTTGCCATCGAAGCCGATGATTGCGATGCAGGCGGCCGAATCTTTTACTCGCTGAGAAAATTGGGGGCGTTTGTTGCGGCCCATGTAATCGTGGAATTCGCCGGCAAATTCCGTGTCCGTCGCATAGGCGCAGCCATCCATCACATTGGCCACCGTTTCCTGATCGACGCAGACGGTGAAGACGGTGAATCTTGCCGAACCCGAGTTGTGTGGCTTAGTCGTCATAGTTTCAAGGTTGTGCGGCTTTCTTCGCCACTGGAGTCAACGAGTGATCGAACTGTGCTGCGCCCAGATTGGGAAGCGCCATTTTTGGCGTTGTCACAGGCGTTTTCTCGTGCAGCGGATCGACAAGCGAGGCGGTCACAATCACCACCAGTTCGTCGACGGAGTGGTTGTTGTTCTTCGACTTGAACAATTCACCCAGTATCGGAACACTCGCAATTCCAGGAGTTCTGTTGAGAAGTGCGGTCGTCCTGTGGTCGAGCAATCCGGAGATGCTGAAGCTTTGCCCGTCGCGCAATTCCACTTCCGTCTCCGCCCGCCGGGTAGAGATGGCGGGGATGGTGTAGCCCGAGATCGTAACCGTGTTGGTATAGTCGAGCGCGCTAACTTCCGGGGCTACCTTCAGAAGGATCGTGCCATCGGGATTCACCGTCGGCGTGAACTGCAGCTTGACGCCATAGGGGCGAAACATGATGGTCACCGAGGCAAAGTTGCCGGCTCCCCCCTGGATGACGGGATAAGGAAATTCGCCGCCGGAGAGAAAGTCGCCTTCATGCCCACTAACTGTCGTGATACTGGGCTCAGCCAGGATCTGCAAAACGTTTTTCGCTTCCAGGTCTGCCAAAGCCACGCCGATATTGAGCTTGGAGTTGTAGAGCAGAAAATTTAGCGGATTGGTGACTTGCAATGCGACTTGGACACCGCTCCCGCTGCCGGTGGTGCTTGGGGATGAACCGATACTGCTGAACTGCTGGGTACCGGTGCTGGAGATCGTTTTGCCGCCGGTGAAAAAATTGAAGCCGAACTGGTCCAACTTGGCACGATCGACCTCCGCAATACGTACTTGCAACCGCACCTGCTGCGGATGAACGTAGGAGACCGCCAGCGAGCTCACCACATCTTTGGAATAAAAAGAGGCAAGCTTGATCGCCTCCTGAGATGCAGGGTCCCCGATTACCGTGCCAGACAAATACACGCGCCCTTCCTGAGAGCTGACGTGAATGTCCTGCCCCGGCAACGCTTCTGCAATCGATCGGCGAAGCGCCGCGACATCCAGATCAGCCGATACTGCGTAGAGCACGGATTGGCCGGAAGTATTCCAGAGAGCGACACTGCTGACTCCGGGCTTCACGGCTGTAATCACCACTTCTTTCGGACTAGGAATGAAGGACTGCAGTACCTCAGGGCTACTGACGTATACGCGATGCAGGTGGTCTGTCGTCTTCAGGAACATCGAATGCCCAATGAGCAGATGAAGAGGGATTTCCTTCGTCGCTTGGCTCTGCATACTGACGCTGAGTGGAAGACCGGTCAGCAGCGGTGCCTGAGGTTTGGGCGCTACGGTGGACAGCGCCGCATGTAGAGGCGCAACTGCTTTGTGTGCCTGTCCCGCAACTGCCTGTCCCCCGCCTGCCTGTGCGAAGATGGGCAACGCCGCCGCCATGGCAAGCAACGCAACAAGCGCCAGGATCGAGACACCGCGTCGAATTGGATTTCCAGAATTCAAATGCCTCTCACTCAAAAACTGGCTAAAAACTGACGCCGGATGTTTTATTTCCGATCACAGTCTCAACGACATCGGGCTCACGCTTGATCGCCTCTCGGGTACGCATCACCGCAGCCTGTTTCACGCTGGAAATCACTGGCTCCGTGCCTGGAATGAGCTGAGAAAGTACGACCGGTGGGTCGTTGTCCTCTCCGTGGTCTCCGCTGTTGCGCAGAACAAAATGAATCGTGCCCTGCGTGCTCGCCAGCACCACCCGCTCGGCGTCGTTTGGTTTCACCAGCACGGTCACGACATTCACGCTGGATGGCTTGCCATCGAGATTCGGTTCCACTTGACTTCCGGCGGCCAGAACTTCCACATCTTGCAATACCGTCGCTGTGGCCGGCTCAGGAGTAGTGTTCGAGCGATACGTGACCAGAACATCGACATGAGAACCGGGAAAAAGAAATCCTGCCACGCCGACAACCTCATCCGACCGCAGCGCCAGCGCTCGCATTCCATCTGGGATTTTCGCTGTCAAACCGGTGCCGGGAATCGCCAGATCGCGATCCAGAATTGGCGCATCCGCTGCCAGCGGATACAGTAGCGAACGTCCGATCACATCCTGCGGCTTGAGAGAAGCGCCCGCCAGGGGAAGCGACGTCGGCCAGCTCACAGTCTTGAGCTTGTCCGCTTGTAGAACTTCTCCTGCCTCCATTGGAACGGCCGTCGCCACATATTCCACCGTAGTCACGGTGCCCGCGCGAAGATGCAGTTTCCTGCTCAGCAGGAAAGTACAAATCCCGGACACCACCAGTGCGATCAGAAATGCCGAACCCAATCTGTGCTTCATCATGGCGTTATCTCGGCACCATCTGCATCAGCAACACAATCCAGCATCCAACGGCAATCGGCACGCCGTACGGAAGTCGGAGAGCTTTGGGATTGTCCAGATTCAGTTCCGGGTGGGGCAGAACTCCAGCCACGGCATGATGGTGGATCAACGTCCCTACATTCACCAGCGTCGCCTTCAATCGCCCCCGCACGATCGCAAGACCCAAGGCGAACAACCCGCCGGTCAAAGCGATTGCCACAAAGATTTCCCCAAGATGACCGAACCCAGCGATCGCGGAAACGGTGGCCATCAATTTGACATCGCCGGCGCCCATGCCTCCCGCGACAAAGAACAAAAAAAACACGGCCCCTCCGGCCAGACCGGCAGCCGCTGCCATCCCCATTTGTCTCCATCCGCCCGCGCCAAGATGCAACAGCAGTCCGAGTGCGATCGACGATCCCGTCAGCAGGTTCGGGATACGCCGGCTTCGAACGTCTGATACCGCACCTGCAGAAGCGCACAGTGAAGCGAACAAAAGATACACGCAGTCCGGGGATAGGTTCATGTCAGCCCACCAGCAAAATAAGTCGGGCAACTGATAAGTGTTGAGCAATGTTTGGAAATTACTTTCTGTCTCCGCAACGTCTGTGCGCTGTCAGAGTTCGGCAAGACGGTTCACGCTTCGCCGGCCAACCGGTTAGGATCCAGCTGCGCTAGTCAGGGTGCTGCCGACGGAGTTGAAGGCATTGCCGATATCGTTGGCAAGTGTCTTCATCCCGACCAGTGCCCCGAGTGCGATCAAAGCCGCGACCAACGCGTATTCGATCAGGTCCTGGCCGGAGTCTTCTTGTACCAGGCGGTGTAAAAGTTCTTTCATGTTCGTCATCGGAGTTTCTCCTTGAGCGTTTTCTCAGACTGTTCACTGCACCACGCACCACTTGCCCACAGACGCCTGGAAAGTGGATGAAAGCTGTGTGGCTTTGTGCTTGTGTAACGAATGCTACTCAGGAACACCGGCACAGCACCGGAAATTGTGGTTACCGCACGGTACTGAGGTAATGGAGTGGGAAGGGAAACAGATCGATGTTCCAGAACGGAGTCGCACGCTTGCCCTATTGCAGCATTCCAACCTTCAAAAGCAGGGTAGAGGCCGCGGGATTCAGCGCCATGTTGATGGCTCCGCTTCCGGTCAGGCTCACTTGATCGGCGACAATCTGGCCCAGGACAAAGGTTCCCGTGCTAGTACCGCCATTCAAGCTAAGGACGTCCGAGTAGCTGGTGGAATGAAAATAGAGAGCGCCGGAAAAGGTTAAAGCGCCCGAGCCGGTGAACTGCGGCTGGGTCGTGTCACTGTGGTCTTGATAGAAGAGTAGCCCGCGGCTTCCTGGAGCGCCGCGAGAATCGGTGGTATCGCCGCCTGCATCCCAATACGTTCCTTCTGCCGTACACTGCCCCACCAGAACATTGCCGGTCAGTGTGCTGGGCATGTTGAGCGATGCGACCGGAGCGCTGCCGTCACAGGTCAACGCAGTAGCAGGCACCGATAAATCCGAGTTGGCGCAGCCCGAACATCCGGAGATATTGATGGATCCTGAGAGGAAATAAAACATCAGCCCGTCTGTCTGCTGACCCGTGGTGGAGGAAAGTGAACTGCAACTCGGAGAGCATGGAGTCGCCATCCGCAGCGTCGCGCTGCCGCCGGCCTTCAATGAACTGCCCATGTAATAAATGCCGGGCAGAAATATGTAGGTTTGATAGCCGTTGGTCGAAATGCCGTTCGGATAGTATCCCGGGGAAAGTTCAATGCAGTTGTTGCTCGGGTCAGGGCAGCCGTCGGGTCCGGCTTTTCCGCTCTTGGCCTTCGTAACGGAGAGCCCATTGACTGTACTCAACGGAGTAATGAGCTTGACCGAAGCCGGCACTGCGACGCCGGCATACGGATCGCCAACCGGCAGCGCGCCACCCGTCCATCCTCCGGTGGTACCGCCGCTGAATCCGCCTCCGTAGCATGTCGTGGGCGCTTGCGATGGCCCTCCCGAGGTAGCGACACTCGAGCCGGTGCCGTTAGGGCCGCCTTTACTGGTGTCGATCAGGGCGGAAGGGCTGCAGTCGATCGCAGTCGCGCTGGTGGAATTCACCTGCAAACCGCGCTGCGGACCGCCGACAATTGTCAGCCGGCCTCCTCCGCTATAGGTAAATGCGCCCGCGGCGTTCGGGCTTAATACAATCATGGGCGCTGCTTCTTCAATTTGCGTAGTTCCGCAAGTGCAGGCGGCGGAAACTTTCTGATACGCCGTCCCATGAATCGTGTACAGAAAGTGCGTCTTTACATTCTCCGTTACTACAACCTTTAGGAACGGATAGGAAGTGATCGAACCAGGAGGGGTGGTGACGCCGGCAACAGAGGTGGGAAAGCTCCATGTCACGGAATTTGAAGCGCTATTCGAAGACAATCCCGCTCCGTTATATCCGTTCACATTGGCATAAAAGCAGATCGTGCCTGCACCCGAGGTGCAGTCCGCGGACGTCCCCGGAGTAAAGCCCATCTTCGGCAGCGCCAAGCCTGCCGCCAGCGCTGCCATATCCAGCGCACCGGCCTGGCAAGCGGAATCTGCCGCGGTCTGTGCGGCCTGGCGATGGAACCACAGATTCGTCAAATCAACCGCGAAACCGACCATGGCCAGCAAAAATATCGCCAGCATCAAAAGCAGCGAAACCATGATCTGGCCGGATTCCCTGCCGTCCGCCGACACCGCAGAAATTTTACCGGAGACGTTCGTGCTTTTCTTTTCGTTCCACATGAATATCGCCTCCAGTCCTCGCGATTGTTAGAAGATGATCCGCCCTTGTGCGCTCAACTGCACCGAGTCGGCAATGCCGGGCAACTTGATATAGGGCACATAGGTGTAGTTGATAGTCACGGTCACGCGAGACCCTGGGCTCGATGTGAGGTCCGGATACGTCGCCTGGACTGTCATCTTTGTCAGGTCATGAAAGGAATACGCAGCGGAGCTTTTTACGACGGAAATCACATTGGAGCCCGATGCATCCGCACAGCCGCTGCTCGGCCCGCTGCAATTACTGCTATTGGTTCCATGCACAATGGCGTAGCGCACTCCCTGTCGCGCCGCATCGCCCAGAACGCTATAGGTGTACGTCAGCATGCACATCTCAAACAACCAGAACACGATGGGAATAACCAGCAGCAGAGACAGCGCGGTTTCCACCACCAGCGAACCCTCTTCGGAACCAAAACGTCGAGCTTTTGACGTGCGCCTGAATCGGCGCAGGAAAATACTGGGCCGCTCCAGAAGGAGTACCGCTTGCCGCGCGCATTGCCGCCAGTGTTTTCCAAATATTTTCGACGGGCATGGGTCGGGGGGGATCATTTAATCCAGCACTCTCATCGAAACCTGCCGATGAAATTTCATGGACGGCAGCAGGGGGTAGGAAAAAATGCTGAGAGGAATCGGCGGTTGCACGGTATAGGTGACATCGACACGATTCAGCAGAAACGTTGGGGCTTCCGGATCGGTGGCTGGTGTGTAGGTGGTACCGGTGGGGCCATAGCTGGAGCAGTTGGTTACGTTGCCGGTGACGCCAATGCTTTTGGAACATACCTGCACTGTGGTCGTCGTCGAAGAGCTGGCCAGACTGGAAAGATCCCCAACGGCCAGGGCGGCAACCGAAGTATTGGTCGTGATGGGCCCAGCCACCGCCAACGCACTTTGCGCCGGAGATTCGAAACCTTGAATGGAATATTCTGCGGCATTCCGCGAAGACGACGTGAGGTTCGCGGCAACGATGAAAAAGTATCCGAAGTCGACGGCATAGGCCACCAGCAAAATCAGGATTGGCAGAAAAAGCGCGGTCTCCAGCAGACCTTGCCCACCATCCCGTCGAAACGCCAGGCGCTTCCCAGTTCTTCGCATTTATTGAATCCTTCCGCTTCCATCCGCGCCTTGCGTGACTCCGCTGCCGCACATGTGTTGCACGCGTCTCATGGGCCCTAAGGTCGCGAACAAGCGCGAATCCCACTCAATCGCAGATTCAGTACCTTGGTAACACTTGGGCGGGTCGAGATTCGGTAGTTTGCACCGATACGTTGGGTAATATCTTGCTACACAGGTCGTTTCCAGAGGCAGGAATTCTCCATTTGCATGGTTACCAGCGTAATTGAATCCGAGAAAAGAACTGCGCTCCGACGAACTCAGCAATTGTTCAAAAAGCTGTGCAGCTTCCCTGTGCTTCTCGTCATTCTGTTTGCACTGGTTGTATTTCTCGCGATTCCCAAAAACATCGCCGATCCGGACATCGGATGGCATCTGCGCAATGCCCAGATTCAACTCCATACTCATGCCTTTCTGCGCCAGGACCTCTATTCCTTCACGACGCATAGCAAGCTCTGGATGGATCATTCGTGGATGGACCATGAGTGGCTCTCGGAGATTCTCTTCTACCTTGGCTGGCGCGCGTTTGGCCCACGTGGAATTTTCTTGGTCACCGTCGTCGCGATTGAGACCATCCTCCTCGGCATCCTGGGCCTCGCATACCTGCAATCGAGAAGCGTCAAAGCTGCCTTCGTAATCTCCTTCCTTGCGATTTTTCTGGCCGGCGTCTCCTTTGGCCCGCGAACACTTTTATTCGGCTGGATTTTTCTCGTCCTGGAACTGGCCTTGCTCGCGAGATTTCGTCAGGGCAAAGATTTTCTCTGGGCACTGCCGTTTGTCTTTTTGTTGTGGGTCAATGCCCACGGTTCATGGATCATTGGTCTCGTGCTGCTCGCCCTCTTCGCCCTATCTGGCTCCGTGGAGGGTCGTTGGGGCTCAATCGAGGCGATTCGCTGGAGTTGGCCGCAGGCGCGAAAGCTTGCCTGGGTCTCTCTGCTCTCGACCCTGGCGATATTCGTCAATCCCTATGGTTGGCGGTTGGCGCTGTATCCATTCGACATGGCTTTCCATCAGAAATTGAACATTGCCAATGTCGATGAATGGAGAAGCCTGGATTTTCATTCCCCGCGTGGCAAGATCGTGCTGGCTACGCTGGCAGTGGCCATCCTGTTGCAGCTGGTGCGCAGAAGAAGATGGATGCTGCATGAGGTTCTGTTTCTGCTGGTGGGAACCTATGCCGCACTGACGTACTCGCGCTTTCTATTTCTTGCGGCCATTTTGGTTGTGCCGCTTCTCGCAGAGGACCTTTCGCAGTGGATGCCCTACTATGCCGATCGTGACAAGCCGTGGTTGAACGCGGCCATCATCCTTGGTTCAGTGGTCGCGGTCATCTGCCTGTTTCCCACCAATCGGCAATTGAACGATCGCGGCTCCAGACTGTATCCAGACGCCGCGTTGACCTATCTACAGAATTTTCATCCACGCGGCAACGTTTTCAATGACTATCTGTGGGGCGGATACATGATCTGGAATGTGCGGCAGGTTCCTGTCTTCATCGATTCACGCGTAGACGTGTTTGAACGCAATGGCGTGCTTGCCGATTATCTTCATGCCATTCGTATCGAAGACAGCCTGCAGATCCTGGACAAATATTCCATCCAGTATGTTCTATTCGAAAACCACAGGCCGCTGAGTTATCTGCTGCAACACACGCCCGGATGGAAGGTGGATTACCAGGACAAGACAACTGTTCTTTTCGAGCGAACGCACGACCACTTGGAAACTGACTCCAACGCAATTGCGCCGCCATCTCATCGAGAAATGGCGGCGCGATAAGCCTGCAACAATTTCAGAACGCCGAACCGTCCTAGCTATGTTCCGCCATGATTTCCGCCAGCACCTGCCGGCTGGGACGAACGCGTTCTGGCGACAACGTGGCCAGCGGGTCATCGACCATATTCAGCAACGCGGTAAAATCCGGCTTTTGTGTATTCACGTAGAACACGCCGGTCAACACCTCATCTTTTGCGTGCGCTTCCATCAATAAATTCATGGCACGTACTTTATCTGTTGGATCGTAATCCTCATGCAGCTTGCGTAGCCGTAGATGCGATCCGTCGTGCAGGCGAACATCCACCGTCGTGTCAGGATCATACTCGACGGCAATGTCGTCGAAGTGAGGCACAAAGCCTACTTCGGCAACAGGTTCTTCATGCCCTTGCATAAACTTGTAGCTCTTGGTTGAGCCTTCGTGATCGTTGAACGTGACGCAGGGAGAAATCACATCCAGCATCACGGTTCCCTGGTGAGCGATGGCAGCCTTCAACATGGCGGAGAGCTGTTTTTTGTCGCCGGAAAACGAACGCCCGACGAACGTGGCTCCCATCTGGATCGCAAGCGCGCAGGTATCGATCGGCGGCAGATCGTTGATCACACCGCTCTTCAACGTCGATCCAATGTCCGCGGTTGCGGAGAACTGACCCTTCGTCAATCCGTACACGCCGTTGTCTTCAATGATGTAGATCATGGGAATGTTGCGGCGCAACAGATGGACGAACTGCCCCATACCAATGGATGCCGTGTCGCCATCGCCGCTGATTCCAATGGACCGCATGGTCTTATTAGCAAGCAGCGCCCCGGTGGCAACCGAAGGCATGCGTCCGTGCACGGAGTTGAAGCTGAAGGAACGGTTCATGAAGTAGGCAGGCGACTTTGAGGAGCAGCCGATGCCGCTCATCTTCATCACGCGCTCAGGCTGGATGCCCATCTCATAAAAGGCTTCCGTAATACGCTCGGAAATGGCGTTGTGGCCGCAACCGGCGCAGAGTGTAGTCTTGCCGCCGCGATAATCCAGAATCTGGAGTCCAATGCGGTTCGTTTTGATGGGCTGGGGAGTGACGGGCGTGGTCGACATGATTACTTGCCTGCTCCTTCTTCTGCGGCGATGGCGGTGGTGATCGAGCGTGCGTCGATGGGGAGTCCGTTGAAATGCCGGATGCTATGCAGCTTCACAACCTGCACTGGATCAAGATTGACTTTCAGCAGATTCAACATTTGCGAATCGCGATTCTGTTCCACAACATAAATTCGTTCATGCTGAGCGACAAAATCGTGAATCTCCTGCGTAAACGGATAGGCGCGAATGCGAAGATAATCGGTTCCGAGTTCGGATTCTCTCTCCAATTGATCGCGGCTCTCGATCACCGCCCAGTGGCTGCTGCCGAATGCGATGATCCCAGCTTTCTCGCGACCGTTGCCTTCGACGATCGGCTTCGGGACCAACGTTTTCGCGGTGTCAAACTTTCGCGCCAGACGCAGCATGTTGTTTTCGTAGTCGTCCGGTCGCTCCGTGTACAGGGCCTTTTCATTGTGGCCAGATCCGCGCGTAAAGTAGGCAGCGCTGGGATGATCGGTCCCTGGCAGCGTACGATAGGGAATCGCATCGCCGTCTACATCTTTGTAGCGCGCGAAACCGCCTAATTCTTCCAACTGCTTCGCATCGAGAACTTTGCCGCGAGTAATGGGTTTTTCTGGATACTCAAACGGTTCGGACATCCAGTTGTTCATTCCCAGATCGAGGTCCGAGAGAACAAAGATTGGAGTCTGCAGTTGCTCCGCGATATTGAACGCCTCGGTCGCAAACTCGAAGCATTCCTTGACGGATGCTGGAATCAGCATGACGTGTTTCGTGTCGCCATGAGAAAGCCCGGCGATAAAGGTCAAATCGCCCTGCGACGTGCGCGTCGGCAACCCCGTGGAGGGGCCAGTGCGCTGAATATCAAAAATGACTCCGGGAATTTCCGCATAGTAGCCGAGTCCCGCGAACTCCGCCATCAGCGAAATTCCAGGTCCGGAGGTTGCCGTCATTGAGCGCGCACCCGCCCAGCCTGCTCCCAGAACCATACCAATGGCGGCGAGTTCATCTTCCGCCTGCACAATTGCGAAGCTCGCCTTGCCATCCGGCTCAATGCGATATTCCTTCATGTAGTCGATCAAATCTTCCACAACCGACGACGATGGCGTAATCGGATACCAGGTCACCACCGTGACTCCGGCGAACATGGCGCCCATCGCGGCCGCCTCATTCCCCTCGATGATAATTTTGCCTTGCGTGGCATTCATCGGCTCCACAACATACGGGTCCTGCTTGGTCAGCGAGCTAGCGGCATAATCGAAACCGGCGCGAACGGCATTCAGGTTCAGTTCCGCAGCTTTCACTTTCTTCGCAAACTGTCTGCGGACCGCCTTCTCCACCCACTCCATGTCGATGGAAAGCAGTTGCGCCGCGACACCTACATACACCATATTTTTGACCAGCTTGCGGATCTTGGCATCCGCGCCGGTAGACGCAGCCAGTTGATCGAAGGGGACAGGATAGAAGATAAGATCTTTACGTATTTGATTGAGATTCAGTGACTGATCGTAGATGACAGCCGCACCTGCACTGAGCGAAAGCACGTCCTGCTGAGCGGTCTCGGGGTTCATGGCGATCAGGACATCGATGTCCGTCTTCCGTGCCACCCAGCCATCCTTGCTCGCCCGGATGGTGTACCAGGTGGGAAGTCCGGCGATGTTGGAAGGAAAGAGGTTCTTGCCTGCGACAGGCACGCCCATGCGGAAAATACTGCGAAGCAGAACATTATTAGCGGATTGCGAACCCGAACCGTTCACGGTGGCAATCTGAATGGAAAAATCATTAACAATTTGCTGGATGCCACTGGCAGGATCCGACACTTGCTGGTCCTGCACCACAAGATCAGGAGTGGTCATTGGTTGAATGCATTCCTTCCATGTTTGGGGATACGCTTCATCGGTAAATCCATGGAAATTCTCGCCGGACTTTCATTTCAAGTCACTGATAGCGCGTTCCTGCAACACTGCAGGTCTGGATCATCTCCACGGAAACTCTCCACCGTCTTGCCTCATTTTTTATTGTAGTCCAGGTCGACCGGCACAGCTTTGCGGCGCGGACTTCCAACTCCACCGTATCTAGGAAATACACAGCGATGAAAAGAGAGGCTGCCTTCCCTCCCACCACCACAATCTTGTATCAACGAAAGGGCCTCCAGATGTGCGCTCCATCTCAACCCATCGCTACAATCGAAGTGGTATCTCTATCTTATTGGTTCGGAGGCGTATGAATCTGGTACGGTAGAGAGTTCAGACAGTATGACAAACAGCCCCTATTTTCCTGTTCTCGTGCTGCTGGTGGCAGGCCTCGGTTTTGCCATTACCCCACTCGCACTGGCGTGGATTTGGGCCTGGAAATTTTCTCCGCGCAAGCCCGGTCCCAGCAAGAATGCAATCTACGAGTGCGGTCTGGAGTCGTCGGGCGATGCCTGGGTCCAATTCCATCCTGGCTACTATCTGTACGCGATCATTTTTTTGATTTTCGATGTCGAAGCGGTCTTTCTTCTGCCGTTTGCTGTGGCATTTACCGGCCTCACATTGGGAGCAGGCATTGCCATGCTGGTTTTTTTGCTTTTACTGGTAGAAGGCCTCGTCTGGGCCTATCAGAAAAAAGTGCTGGTCTGGAGCTAAACGTTGAAGGTTTTCTTCGATGGATGAACAGCTGAAAACAGAGTTGAGCAAGCAAGGAATTTTTGCCACGACCCTGCAGGAACTGTACAACTGGGGCCGCAAAAACTCCCTGTGGCCGTTGAATTTCGGCCTGGCCTGCTGCGCCATCGAAATGATCGCCGCCAGCATGGCCCGCTATGATATGGCGCGGTTCGGCGCCGAAGTGTTTCGTCCCTCCCCGCGCCAGGCGGATCTGATGATTGTCGCCGGCACCGTAACCAAGAAAATGGCTCCGCAAGTCGTGCGGCTCTACAACCAGATGGCGGAGCCGAAGTATGTCATCTCCATGGGTGCCTGCGCCATCTCTGGCGGCCCGTTCAAGCAAGGCTACAACGTGCTGAAAGGGATTGATCGCTACATTCCCGTCGATGTCTATATTCCCGGCTGCCCGCCTCGGCCAGAAGCGTTGATCGATGCGCTGATGACGCTGCAAAAGTTGATCGACCAACAACCGTTGACAGGCGCGGACCGACCCCGCCATTTGCAGGCGGATGCGCCAAGTGAATTTATTGTGCCGGAATTTGGCGCGCACGACCTGGAGCCATCTCAGAATCCCGAAGTATGGCAAGCGCCTTTAGTCAACATTTCTCTGGCAGGGACGGATGACGCTGGAAACGATACAACCCGAGATTGAAGCGAACATTCCAGGCTGCGTGCTGGAAATCGTCGCCAACCCCAGCCCGTCGGGCCAGCATTCTCTGCTGATCGATCCCGCCCACGCAGTCGCCGTAGCTACATTTTTACGCGATGCCGAACATCTCTGTTTTGATTACTGCTCTAACGTCACCGGCATCGATTGGCCACGCAAAGAAATTTCCGAAAAAGTGAAAAGTAAAAAGATTGTGGACGGCGTGGAACAAGAGGTCGAAGAGATCAAGAGGATCCATACCATTGGCCATCTCGAAGTCGTCTACCACCTCTTCTCCATGGAGAAAAAACACGGCCCCGTCATTCTTCGTATGCGCACCGAAAATCGCGCCGAGCAGGTCCACTTGCCGTCTCTCACACCGATCTGGCGCAGCGCGGAATTTCAAGAACGCGAAATCTTCGACCTTTACGGAGTCATCTTCGACGGGCATCCTGATTTGCGCCGCATCTTGATGTGGGATGGTTTTCAGGACCATCCCATGCGCCGAGATTACGTCGAGCCGGACGACTACGAATACGAGCCGACGCCGCACGACGAAGTCCTCGAACGAGCGCGTCAACACCGCACCATCATGGGAGCGCTATGAGCATCGCGACCGAGGCCGTCCGGATCGTTCCCAAGTCGCCCGCCGAAAACGGCGAAGGCCAATGGCTGGAAGTCTCGATGGGACCGCAGCATCCCTCCACCCATGGCGTCTTTCGCATGGATGTCGTGCTCGACGGCGAGCGCGTCGTGAAGTTGAAGCCTGTGTTCGGGTACCTGCATCGCAATCACGAAAAAATTGCCGAGCAGGAAAGCTACCTCGGCTCCATGCCCTACACCGATCGGCTGGACTATTTCTGCTCGCTCACCAACAACTGGGCCTACGCGCTGGCGGTCGAAAAGCTGGCTGGAATTCAGGTTCCGGAACGCGCCGAATACATCCGCATCATTACGGCCGAGCTGACCCGCCTCCAGAATCATGCCTGTCTCATCGGATTTCTGACTCAGGACATGGGCGCCAGTGGAACGCCGCTGATGTACGCATTTCGCGAGCGTGAAACCATTCTTGACCTATTTGAATCGCTCACCGGCGCGCGCATGATGTGCAACTACATGCGCTTCGGCGGTTGTCGCGTTGATTTGCCCCCTGGATGGATCGATCAGACGAAGAAGTTTGCCGCATCGCTGCCGCGTTTTCTCGATGAATTTGAACGACTGCTTGCCAGCAACGAGATTCTGATGGCCCGCACGCAAGGCGTGGGAGTGTTATCGAAGGAATTGGCCGTCAATGCCGGCATCACCGGGCCGATGCTGCGCGCCTCCGGCGTCAATTACGATGTTCGCAAGGTAGACAAATACGGCATCTATGATCGATTTGCGTTTCGGGTCCCGCTGGGCGATCACGGCGATGTGTACGACCGCTATATGATTCGTCTGCTGGAAATGCGCGAGTCGCTCAAGATTCTCAACCATGCCTTGCGAGACATTCCGGACGGTCCCATCGTCGATCCGAAAACGAAGATTCGCGGGTTCCGTCCAAAACCGGGCGAGGCCTACGGACGCATCGAAGCACCCAAGGGGGAGCTGGGGTTTTATCTGATCAGCGATGGATCGTCGAACCCGTATCGCTATCGCGTGCGCCCACCTAGCCTGATCAACCTTACTGTGCTGGAGGAGCTATGTATCGGTCACAACGTCGCCGACGTCGTGGTGATTTTAGGAAGCATTGATATTGTGATGGGTGAAGTGGATCGATGAATGCCAGGTAATGAATCGCGGTAGCATTCGGTTTGGCTTGCAACAGATTGTTTAGCATGATTTTGAAGTCGAGGGTTGAAGCTGTGCTTGGTGAAGGCATCCTGAAGGGATTGGCGGAAACAGCCCGAAATTTTCTGGGCAGCTACGTCAACAAAAATCGACTGACCACCGTTCAGTTTCCGGAAGAGCGGTTGCCGCAGATTGAGGCCTCGCGCAATTTTCCCTTCCTCGTCTACGACGGCGATGACTGGCAACAGGGAATGCGCTGCGTCTCCTGCCTGATCTGCGAAAAAGAATGTCCGCCCAAGTGCATCTTCATTGAAAAAAGCACAGACAAAAAGCCAGACGCCATCGGAAAGCCGCAGTTCTATCCCACAGTGTTCAACATCGATGTCTCCGTTTGCATGAGCTGCCAGATCTGCGTCGAAGTCTGCCCCTTCGATGCCATCAAGATGGACACCGAGTTTGAACTGAGCACCGCCAACCGCTTCAGCGGTCTGCTGTGGGACAAGCAGCAACTCTCCAAGTCGAACGAATATTACCGCGAAATTCATCCCACGGAAGCTGCGGCCGTGGATGCGCAATTGGCCGCAGAACGAGCCAAGCTGGCGGCCAAGTCAAAGGCAGCTGCGGAATCGAAGACTGCCACGGCTCCAACCCTAACGCCAGCCGCAGCGGTGACCGAGGAATGACATTGACCCCCATCCAGCAGGTGGACCAGATTTTTGTGACCTCGCAGCACCGTCTCATCAGCTATCTACCTGCCGAATTCCAGTCGATCTCCTCGACGATTCTTTCTGTGGTTGCCATTGTCCTCGTGTTTGCACTCTTGTTCGCAATTACCACCGTCCTCGAGCGCAAAGGTCTGGGACGAATCCAGAACCGCTACGGTCCCAACCGCGTCGGCCCATGCGGTTTCTTTCAGCCCATCGCCGATGGTCTGAAATCGCTGACCAAAGAAGACCTCGTTCCCCGCACCGCCGACCAGGTCGTGCATTTTCTCGCACCGGTGTTGCTGGTGGTGGCTGCATTTCTGGCCTATGCAGTGCTGCCCGTCGGCCGCAACATGGTGCTCGTGAACCTCAACGCCGGCATCCTCTTCTTCTTCGCCGTCGGCACGCTGGTAGAGCTTGCCGTGTTCATGGCCGGGTGGTCCAGTCGAAATAAATATTCTTTGCTCGGAGCCATGCGCGCCATCGCGCAGATGATCAGCTACGAAGTGCCGCTGGTGCTCGCCTCCGTCGTCGTCATCATGGCCGCTGGCTCGCTTTCCACCGTTGCCATTGTCGATATGCAGACCGGCTATTCCGGCATCTGGCCGCACTGGTTCGTCCTTACTCCGTGGGGGTTCGCCGGATTTGTCCTGTTCATGATTGCCGCCACCGCGGAATCCAACCGCTCGCCCTTCGATCTGCCCGAAGGCGAATCGGAAATCATCGCGGGCTATTACATTGAATATTCGGGCTTCAAGTTCGCGCTCTTCTTCCTGGGCGAATATCTGGGCATGTTTGCCACCAGCGGCCTCGCCATCACGCTGTTTCTCGGCGGATGGGCAGCGCCGTTTTCGTTCCTGACATGGATTCCGTCGTATCTCTGGTTTTTTGCGAAATTGCTGTTGATGATTGCCGGATTCATCTGGATTCGCGGCACGCTTCCGCGTCTGCGCATGGACCAGTTGATGAACTTTGCCTGGAAATTCATGCTGCCCATGACGCTGATCAACATATTTGCCGCCGGGGTCTGGCATTTCATGCCCGCCGGAGTTGTGCGATGGCTGGTATGCGCCGTCCTGCTTGTCGCTTCTGCAATCTTGCTGGCGCGCGGTTTGAAGCAAGGGAAGAAGATTGAAGTACGAAAATATCGCTTTGCCGAATAGAACGTAAATGCGGGTGCCCAGGTTTCGATTTTGAGACCTGGGTTTTAAAGCAGCGTAACGTGATGGGATAGCGCGATGCCAGCATTACGATAAGAGTGAAATTACAACCACGAGAGTAAGCAAGAATACCCGATGACAGCGACCTTCCTCATTCTTGCCGCCATCACCATTGCCGGAACGCTGGCAGCGATGGCCATGCGCAATCTGGTGCATTGCGTGCTGGCCCTGACGCTGGGTTTTGCCGGCCTGGCTGCGCTCTATCTCCAACTAGGCGCGCAATTCGTCGGTCTCACACAGATCCTCGTCTATGTCGGCGCGGTTGCCATCCTCGCCGTGTTCGTCATCATGATGACGCAGAAACCGGCGCAGACAACCGAATCAATCTTTTCTTCTTCCTGGGTCACGGGCAGTCTGGTGGCTGTTGTCGTGTTTGCGGTTCTTGGTTGGGCGATTTGTTCCAGCTCCACCTCATCAAGAATTTCTCTGTCGCAAACGGAAGCCGCCCAACATGTAGCCAACGTCCAGCCCATCGGCGATGCCCTGATGCACAAATTTGTTTTGCCGTTGGAAATCATGGGCCTGCTGTTGACCGCCGCACTGATTGGCGCCGTGGTCCTGGCCATGCACGAAAAGCGGAGGAACGCATGAGTTCGCTGACGAACTATCTCTTGCTGTCCGCTCTCCTCTTTTCCATCGGTCTGGCCGGAGCGTTGACGCGCCGCAGCGCCATTCTTGTCCTGATCGGAATTGAGCTGATGCTCAACGCCGCGAACCTAAACTTCATCGCCTTCTGGCGGTACGGGCCGAACCCGGAGGCGCTCACCGGAGTCATGTTCGCCATTTTTTCTATCGGAATCGCCGCAGCCGAAGCAGCGGTCGGCCTGGGCATCATCCTGGCCGTCTACCGGCATTCGAAGACCACCGAATTAGACCAGATGAATTCGATGAAAGGTTGAGAGAGAAACGAACGTTTTTTTGGATTTTGCAGCGGATGAAAACGCCATAATTTGCACTGCGAGAACCGTCGCAGCCTTCAAACTGCTTTTCAACCTTTGATTGAGACGGCATGACCTGGATTGTCCAAAACCTTTGGCTGGTGCCTGCATTGCCGATCCTGGCTGCGGGAATCACGGCGTTGGCGAAACGGCGCAACCGCATCCTTGCCGCTTCGCTCGCCATTGGCTCCATGGCCGTCTCCTTCCTGCTTTCCCTCTGCGCCTTCGCGCATGTGCTCGCGCTCAGCAGCCACGGGCGTGGCAACTCAGCAGGTCGTCAATTTCCGCTGGTTTCAGTTTGGCAGTGAATGGTTGAAGCTTGGCTGGATGCTCGATCCGCTTGACCGCTGTCATGCTGCTGATGGTCACGTTCGTCGGCCTGCTGATCTTTATCTACAGCGTCGGCTACATGGAGCACGATGAGAACTTCACGCGCTTCTTCTGCTTTCTGGCATTCTTTGCCGGCGCCATGCTGGGCGTCGTCATCGCGAACAGCCTGTTGCTGCTCTTCATGTGCTGGGAGATCGTCGGCCTCACCTCCTACCTGCTGATCGGCTTCTGGTACCACAAGCCAGAAGCGGCGGCCGCGGCGAAAAAAGCCTTTATCGTCACGCGGATTGGCGATCTCGCATTCTTCCTGGGCATGGTCTGGCTGTATGCACAGACGGGCACGCTGCTGTTCTACGATGGCGGCGCGGGCTGCCTCGAACATTCTGCGCTCGCCGCCCTGGTGGCACACACAACAGCGCTCGGAATGGCTGCTTCCACCGGCATCGCATTGCTCATCTTCTGCGGCGCTGCCGGAAAATCCGGCCAAGTACCCTTGCACGTCTGGCTACCCGACGCGATGGAAGGTCCGACACCCGTGAGTGCGCTGATTCACGCCGCCACGATGGTTGCCGCCGGCGTCTTCCTCATCGCGCGCATATATCCTCTGATGAACGCGCATGGGATAAGCGTCCATGCGGGATCCAGTTTGGCGTTCACTCCAACCACTGCGCTGATTGTTGTTACCTGGGTGGGCGCCATCACCGCCGTTTTCGCCGCGCTGATCGCGACGGCGCAGTACGACATCAAGCGCATCCTCGCCTACTCCACCATTTCGCAGCTTGGCTACATGATGATGGGCCTTGGCATCGGCGGCGTCGCCGTGGGAATGTTCCACCTGATCACCCACGCCTTCTTCAAGTCGCTGCTGTTCCTGGGCGCGGGCTCCGTGATTCATGGCTGCAATGGCGAGCAGGACATTCGCCGCATGGGCGGCCTGCGGAAATTCATGCCCATTACGTTTGCTGACCTACGCGGTGGGAATGCTGGCGCTATGCGGATTTCCGCTGTTTTTCTCCGGCTTCTGGAGCAAGGACGAGATCCTGCACGCTGCGCATACTTGGAGCATCTCGCAAGACGCCGTTCTATCTGGGCGCGTTCGGCGCGTTCCTGACGGCTTTTTACATGACGCGGCAAGTCTATTACGTGTTTGGCGGCAAATCGCGCCTGAGCCAAACCAGCTCCGAGTCCGGCGCATGCCTCTGCCCACGCAACAGCGACTCCGCATGAAAGCCCTGCGGTGATGACGATTCCGCTCATGATTCTTGCCGCCTTCGCCATGTTCCTTGGATTTGTCGGTACACCCGCCTGGCCGTGGTTCCAGTCCTTCCTGAATGGGCGGCGAGTCACTCTGCATCTGGTGGCATTCTCTGACCTGGAATTGCTGTCGGTCATGCTCTCCTCTTCCATCGTCGTCTTTCTCGGCCTCGGGCTGGGCTGGTGGTTCTATGGTCGCAAGCCAATAACCAATGCCCACGCGCCGGATGCAGTCGGGACGGCTGCAGCCACATATTTTCACCATCCTTGGCCACGGCTTTTACGTGGACGCGCTCTACGGCGCAACCATCCTCCGCCTGAATGCATGGTGGTCCCGCGTCTGCGACTGGCTCGATCGCTGGGTATGGAACGGCGCGGTGCAAACGGTGTCGCATCTCGTGCTGGCATTCGCGTGGCTCGATAACTTCTTCGATGCAAAGGTTGTCAACGCCGGCTTTGACGAGGGCTGCGAAAGTGTGTCTCGCGGCGGCCAGATCCTTTCCCTGCTGCAGGGCGGCCGGGTGCAAAGTTATCTGCGAATGATTGGCGTTGCATTAGTTGCGCTGGCAATCTTCCTGCTATGGGGTGCCCGGGGATGAACGCTTTTCCGTGGCTCACCCTATTGACTGTTCTGCCCGTTGCTGGCGCTCTCATCGTGCTTTCTTTCGGTGGCCGCAATAAAAATGTGCCGCGCTGGCTGGCACTGATCTTCAGCTTTGTTGCGCTCGCATTGACGTTGATCGCTATGGTGCCATTTCAATTCCGCCTCCGGCGCACTTCAATTTCAGCAAACTGCCCCGTGGATTTCCGCGCTGGGCGTCGAGTATCACGTTGGCATCGACGGGCTCGGCCTCCTGATGCTGCTTCTAACTTCCATTGTTGTTCCCATCGGAATACTGGCGTCGTGGCAGATTCAAAAGCGGGTACCGCTCTATTTTTCTCTGGTATTGCTGCTGCAGGCATGTCTGTTCGGCACATTCACCGCGTTGAATTTCTTCCATTGGTTCATTTTCTGGGAACTCAGCCTGATCCCCGCATTCTTCCTGATTAAGCTTGTGGGGCGGCCCGCGAAGCACCTCGGCAGCAACGCAGTTCCTGGTCTACACCATGGTCGGAAGCATCGCCCTGCTGCTCTCTTTTCTCGCAATATTTCTGGCGACAGGCAAATTCGATTTCATCGACCTTGCACAATTGGCGCAGCACGGGCACCTGATGCCAGCAGTGATCGCCAAACTTGGCTGGCACAGGTTCACGCCGCACCATGTCGCGACTGATTATTTTTGCTGGAGCGTTTCTCGGCTTCGCAGTGAAAGTGCCGCTGATTCCCTTTCACACCTGGCTGCCTTCCGCCTACGCGGAAGCGCCCACCGGCACAACCATCCTGCTGACCGGCGCGATGTCGAAGATGGGACTCTACGGCTTCCTGCGCATTCTGCTCCCCATCTTTGGCGCGGAAATGCAGATGGTGCTGACACCGCTTTTATGGCTCGCCGTCGCGACGATTGTTCTTTCCGCCTATGCCGCACTGGCACAAAAAGATCTGAAGCGCATCTTTGCATACTCCTCCATCAACCACCTCGGCTATTGTCTGCTGGGAATCTTCGCGGTGGTGAAATTCACTGGCGGAGATGCGGCGCTGACGACGGAAAAATATGCGGCCATGAATGGCGTCATGCTGCAAATCTTCAATCATGCGCTGACTGCCGCGACGCTGTTCTGGTTTATCGCCATGCTGGAAAAAAGGAGCGGCGGCCTGCGTGGGCTGAACGATTTTGGTGGCCTGCGCAAAGTGGTCCCAGTCTTTACCGGGCTGATGGGCATCGCACTATTTTCGTCGCTTGGTCTGCCCGGCCTGAACGGATTCGTCGGGGAGTTTCTGATCTTCAAAGGATCATTCCCGCTGGTCACGTGGGCCACAGCGCTCTCTGTGATTGGCCTGCTGGCGACGGCGATCTTCATTCTTGGAATTTTGCAGCGTGTTTTCTCCGGTCCACTCAATGAGAAGTGGGCCGCGCTTCCCGATCTGACGATGGGCGAACGGCTGGCGCTCGCGCCCGCGATTGGATTGATGTTCGTGCTGGGCTTGTATCCGCAGCTGATACTCGGCGTTGTCAACAGTACGGTAATGCAGATGGTGCAACAACTCAAGTTTTAATCGCACGATGAACTTGGCGTTTTGATTATGCTGGCATGGACGATCTACATTTCGTTTCTCGGAGCGCTGCTGCTGCTCCTGCTACCCAAAGGCAGCGCCGCCGCGGCGCGCATCCTCGCGCTGTTGACGGCCATGGTCACCTTTGCGATCACGCTCGCGGCTTTCTTCCAGCATCGCACCGGAGAAATGCTGACCGTCGCCGACGTCTCCTGGATTCCGTCGCTTGGCATTCGCTATCATCTGGCTGCGGATGGCATCAGCCTGGTTTTACTGCTGCTGACCGGAATCGTCGCCATCACCGGCATTCTTTTTTCGTGGAACATTGAACATCGCGCCAAAGAATTTTTCGCCTTTTATCTGTCGCTCATCGGCGCCGTGTATGGCGTGTTTCTCAGCTACGATCTTTTTCTTCTGTTCGTGTTTTATGAAATCGTCATCATCCCCAAGTATTTCTTGATCGCCATCTGGGGCTCGACACGGCGCGAATATGGCGCGATGAAGCTCGTGCTCTACTCCTTCATCGGCAGCGCGATGGTGCTGATCGGACTGATCGCAGCCTATGTCGTGGCCGGCGCAAAAAGCATGGCCCTCGGCGACCTGGCCAGGTTTCCATTTCCGGCCCACTTTCAGATGTGGGCCTTTCCGCTAGTATTCGTCGGCTTCGCGATTCTTGCCGGCCTGTGGCCCTTTCACACCTGGGCCCCGACCGGCCACGTCGCCGCGCCCACGGCTGCTTCGATGCTGCTGGCCGGCGTGGTGATGAAGCTAGGCGCCTATGGTTGCCTGCGTGTCGCCATGACGCTATTTCCTCTCGGCCTGGGTCCCTGGGGCTTCCACGTGCTCGGCCTGGGTTCATGGCGCGACGTCTTTGCACTGCTCGCGGTCATCGGCATCGTGTATGGTGCGCTGGTCGCGCTGGTGCAGAAAGACTTCAAATTCGTCATCGGCTATTCCAGCGTCAGCCACATGGGCTTCATTCTGCTTGGGCTGATGACGTTGAATCAGATCGGCCTTTCCGGCGCTGTGGTCCAGATGTTCTCGCATGGAATTCTGGCAGGCCTGCTGTTCGCTGTCGTCGGACGCATGGTGTATGACCGTACCCATACTCGAGAGTTGGCACTGCTGGGTCCGATGAATCTGAACAAAGCCATTCCCTTTGCCACCGTCACTTTTGTCGTGGCCGGAATGGCCAGCATGGGTCTGCCCGGGTTCAGCGGCTTCGTCGCGGAACTCATGATTCTGATCGGCGTATGGCATGCGTTTCCCTTACTTGCGGTTTGTGTCGGCGTCGGACTCGTGGTTGGAGTTGCCTATATCTGGCGCGCCATGCAGAAGGCGTTCTTTGCCGAAGCTGGTCATGAATCTAGCCCGACGCACGCTCCGTTGCCGCCCATTTCGATTCCTGAACGCCTTGGCGCAATCATTTTGATCGCCGCCAGTGTGGTCGGTCGGACTCTATCCCCAGATGCTGCTCAATGTGATTGTCCCCGCGTTGAATTCGCCGCTGTTTGACGGCCTGCGCCAAGGGGGCTGGCGATGATGGCAGTCGACTACGCGCAATTGCTGCAGCTTGCGCTGCCAGAAGTCATCGTGGTTGTTGTAGCGCTGATCGCATTGGCGATCGACCTGCTTTTTCTGCGCGCACGTCATACCCACGTCCGATTCACCGTCGCCGCCATCATCGGATCGCTGGGCTGCGCCGGCGCAATCCTTCGGCTCCTGCTGGCGCCGCAGCAAGCGAACCTTCTCGACGGAACCCTGATCGCCAACCCGCTCACGCATCTCGTCCAAATTGCACTGCTCGCACTCGCCATCTTCACCCTCTTTATTTCCGCCGATTCCCACTCTGCGAATTCCAGCTTTACAGAACACGTAGGCGAGTTTGTCCTGCTGATCCTGATGGCAACCGTTGGCATGATGTTCCTGGTCGGCTCGCAGGATCTGCTGGTAATTTTCATTTCCCTTGAGCTTCTGAGTTTGTCCCTCTACATTCTCACCGCCTTTGACAAACACAGCGCGCGGTCCTCGGAAGCCGCGCTGAAATATTTTCTCTTCGGCGGCATGTCCGCGGCCTTCCTGTTGTTTGGTTTCAGCCTGCTCTACGGCTTGTCGAATTCGACCAGTCTGCCGCGCATCGCGGACGCGATTCATAGCTCTCCGCTCAATCCCCTGCTGGTCATCGCCATCGTGACCACGGTCATCGGCTTCGGCTTTAAAGTCGCGGCCTTCCCATTCCATTTCTGGGCGCCGGACGTCTACCAGGGCGCACCCGTGCCTAGCGCTGCGTTCATCGCATCCAGTTCCAAAGTCGCCAGCTTTTTCATCTTCTTTCAAGTCATGGCCGTTGGCTTTGCCGGTGCGGAAGGCAGTGCCGCCTGGTTGCACTTTGCGCGCGGCTGGGTTCCTGTGCTCGCCATCGTTGCCGCGCTTTCCATGGTGTTGGGAAATCTTGTCGCCATTGTGCAGAGCAGCGTGCGACGCCTGCTTGCCTATTCCGCGATTGCCCATGCCGGCTACATGCTGCTCGCCATCGTGTCCCACACACAGCAAAGTTTGGCCTCGCTTCTCTATTATGTGGTGACTTATGCGCTGGCGACGCTGGGGGCCTTTGGTGTGGTCGCCATCGTAGAACAAAGAACCGGCGGCGATCGACTTTCCAACTTTGACGGACTCAGCCGTCAGGCCCCTGTCCTTTCCGTCTGCATGTTTGTCTTTCTGCTTTCTCTGGCAGGGATTCCGCCGCTGGCTGGCTTTTTTGGCAAGTTCTATCTTTTCGTTTCCGTGCTGGACGCTGGACCCGGCCTGCTTTGGCTGGTGGTCCTCGCCATCGCCATGAGCGCTGTATCGCTCTACTACTACCTGCAGGTTCTCAAGCGAATCTACGTTGCCGGCCCATCGGAAGAAGTTGCCAATTCAGCCGCCGCGGCAGCTACAATCAGGACGCCGATTCTCAGCCAGGCCGTTATCGTTCTACTGGCAGCTGGCGTGGTGCTCTTCGGGTGCGCTCCGCATCTGCTGCTGCAATGGATTGAAGCCGCCATTCGCATCTCGGGTATTTGACTCGTCGCCAGCCCCAGGTGCCGCGTCGCTGCCGAAGATGTCGCGGACTGCGACCGGCGCGGTATCGGCACGCACGCAATGAATTCTCACCGCCATTGCCGAACGCGGACGGGCAACGGCGAACGAACCACGGAGTCAACGATGAGACTGAAAACCGCATTGCTGTATGGATCCATCCTTCTTGCCCTGCCAGTTGTTTGCTCCAACCCAGCGAAAGCACAAACCAATTCTTCCTCCGCGGTTTTTACCATCGGAGTCTTCAATCGTTCGTCGGCAGATTTGGCTGGAGGGTCTCCGCACCAGCCAGTCAACTTTACCGTCGGAACCAGCAATGCCGCGAAAGACTGGTACGCCACGCAGCCTGTGGAGCCAGCTTCAAACTCCGCGCAACAGACAGGCCCATGGGCCATCCACTTTTCGCTGGCGAATACTCCCGCGGCAGCGTACCGGCTGCATATCGCGCTGCTGATTGAAAACCCAAGCGTGCCGGCTCTGCACGTCGCCATCAACGGAAAGACCGGGACCTTCTATTTGCAGCCGAAGCTCGACTACGAAAATGGCGATCAGACCGACTCCTTTGATGCTGCCTATTCGCACGCCGATGTTGTGTTCGATTTCCCCGGCAACTATCTGCATGCTGGCGCAAACACAATCACACTGCAGGCGGTCGAGAAAGCGCCCCAGTCTTTGCCGAATGCCACCTTGCCTCCCGATGCCGCTCTGACCTACGACGCCATTGAACTGGATCGCAGTCCGAAGGACGTTGCTTTCAACAATCCTTCCACACAGATTCTGCCAACCATCTTCTATCAGCAGCATCAAGGCCAGCTGGAAGAATCGGTCGATGTTGTTCTTCGTTACGGACAGCGATTGACCCAAGGTAGCAGCGTCGATCTCACCATTGCCGGCAAACACTACCGTCAAGCATTGCAGAACAATCAGGATTTTGGCGAAGAAAAGCTTGAATTCTCCGTGCCGGAATTTCCCGCGCACACCGAAGCGCAACTTACCTGGAATGTCGCCGGACACACGCAGCACGAGAAACAATTACTATTGACCCGAAAAAGAAGTGGACCTTATTTCTGGTGCCACATATCCATCTCGATGTCGGATATTCCGATTACCAGGGGAAAGTTGCGGCTATTCAAAGCCGTGTCATCGACGAAGCCATGGACCTGACCGCACAGCATCCGGATTTCCGCTTCAGTCTGGACGGATACTGGCCGCTGGAACAATTTTTGAAGACGCGCACTCCCGCCGAACAGCAGCTTGTGATGACCGCCATCCAGAAACAACAGCTGTTTCTTCCCGCGCAATATGCCAGCCTGCTCACCGGCTTTCCTACGGCGGAAACGCTGATCCGTTCGCTCTATGCAAGCGCCAACTTTAGCCGACTGCACGGAACACCGTTCAACTACGCCAACATCACCGACGTTCCTTCGTTCACCTGGTCGTATGCCTCCATCCTTGCCTCCTCAGGAATCCACGAGCTGTTTTCTGGCAGCGACAACTTCCGCGCCCCCGTCCTTCTTCAAGGACGCCTCCATGAAAATTCGCCCTTCTGGTGGCAAGGCCCCGACGGCCAAAAAGTTCTGCTTTGGTATTCCCGTCATTACATGCAAATGCAGTTCATGTTTGGGCTGCCTCCCGACCTCTCTGCCGGGCACGATGCCCTTCCGCTTTTCCTGCAGATGTATCAGCACCCCAGCTACCGCGCCAACGCGACCATTTTGTTCGGCACCCAAGTGGAGAACACGGACTTGTTTCCGCAGCAGGCAGAACTGGCGCAGAAGTGGAACAGCGTCTACGCATATCCGCGCATCCAGTATTCAGGATTCCACGATGCCCTGAAGAACATCGCACAGCAGTTTGGCAATGACATCCCCACCATCAGCGGCGATGGCGGCCCGTATTGGGAGGACGGCATTGCATCGGACGCATATCACGCAGCCATGGAGCGGCAAAACGAGAGCCGCGGACCATCGGCGGAAAAATTGGCCACACTGACTACCCTAATTAATCCCAAGTTTGCAACAGACAAAGCGGACCTGGATCGCATGTGGACCGACATGGTGCTGATGGATGAACACACCTGGGACTCCGGCAACAGCATATCCGACCCAACCAGCATGGAAGCAGTCCAGCAGTTGGAGACGAAAGACTTGTACGCCATGAAGGCGCAGGAACTCAGCCGCTTTGTGATGCGCAACAGCATGGCTAGCATCGCTAATTCCATCTCCATCGGCCATGGAAATTTGATCGTCTTCAATACGCTGAACTGGAAGCGAACCGCGCTGGTTTCCTATGATCTGGACCACGAAGAGGAAATCGTCGATCCCGCCACCGGCCAGGTTGTTCCGGTGGAAATTCTGAGCGGCGGCTATGACTTCCACCACGTCCGCTTCGTTGCGCAGGATATTCCCGCCGTCGGCTACAAAGTCTATCTGCTGCGCGATACAACTAAGGCCCTCGAATCCGCCCCGGCAACCCAAACCACCACTCTCGAGAGCCCGTATTATCGCGTGCAACTGGACCCCGCCACCGGCGCGGTGCGCAGCATCTATGACAAGCAATTGCAGCGCGAACTGGTCAACCAGCAAAGCCCGTATCGCTTCGGACAATATCTCTACGTAACCGGCGGCGACAAGCAGCCCAACTCCATCCTGCAATACAGCCCCGCATCGCCCAAGCCGGATCTGGAGATCCATCCTGCGCATGACGGTCGTCTCGTTTCTGTAACGCGCACTCCCTACGGATGGGTCGCGCGCATGCAAAGCACGGACACGAACACTCCCGGAATCTCCGCCGAAATTCAACTCTTCGATCACGAAAAGAAAATCGAGTTCACCGAAGATGTGACCAAGAAAGAAATCGACGCAAAGGAAGGCGTGTACTTTGCCTTTCCGTTTTCCATGGACCATCCGCAGTTTCAGTATGAAATTCAGAATGGAGTTGTCGATCCGGCAAAGGACATGTACCCCGGCGCGGGTCATGAATGGTTTTCCGTGCAGCATTGGATTTCCGCGCAACAGAACGGCGTGTCGGCAACGATCATGCCGCTGGATGCGTCCCTGGTCACGCTGGGCGATATCAACCGAGGCGCATGGCCGGACCATTTTGGCGACCGTCCCGGAACAATCTTCTCCTACGTCATGAACAATTACTGGACCACGAACTATCGCGCTGGCCAGGGAGGACACTTCCGTTTTCGCTACGTCATCACCAGCGCACCTGCGACCGATGCCCCCCAGTTGAGCCGCATGGGCTGGGAGGAAATGACGCCGCTCGAACAGGATGAAATCAGCACCCAGGATAAAGCGCTGAACACGCCCAGCCCGTTGAACGGCAAGCAGGAGAGCTTCCTCCAGGTAAATGATCCAGACCTGGTGCTCAGCACATGGAAACCGGCAGAAGACGGCAATGGCACCATTCTGCGTTTCCTCGATCTTGGTGGCGACACGCGAACCGTCACCGTGGAAACGCCGTTGCTGCAGCTGCAACAGGCTTGGCAGACCGATGCGGTCGAGCGGAATCAGCCTCCACTATCTCTGATCGGCACGAATAAATTTCAGTTCACCGTTCACCCGCATGAAATCGTCACGGTGCGAATCATTGCCACGGAGGGAACACAAACCCAGCGCTGATAACAGCGAATTTGTCCGCACCTTGGTTCGCCCTCGTCCCTTCCGTGCAACTGGTTTGCGCGGCCGCGCTTCCAATCTCACTGAACCATTAAAATAGAAATATATGGACTTTGAGCTTGTCAGTGATTACCAGCCGCGTGGCGATCAGGCCCGCGCAATTGATGAGCTGGTCCGTGGCATTGTCGGCGGCGAAAAACATCAGGTGCTCCTGGGCGTCACCGGCTCCGGCAAGACCTTCACCGTCGCCAAGGTGATTGAGCAATTGAACCGGCCCGCGCTGATCCTGGCCCACAATAAAACCCTGGCCGCGCAGCTTTATCACGAGTTCAAACAGTTCTTCCCCAACAACGCGGTCGAATATTTTGTCTCCTATTACGACTATTACCAGCCGGAAGCCTACATTCCATCGAGCGATCTTTACATTGAGAAGGAAGCCACCGTCAATGAGCGACTCGATCAGCTGCGCCTGTCCGCCACGCGCTCTCTGTTTGAACGCCGCGACGTCATCATCGTCTCCTCCGTAAGCTGCATCTATGGCCTCGGCTCGCCAGAGGCTTACTACGGCATGTTGATGCTGCTGGAACGCGGCCAGAAAATTCGCCGCGAAGACATTACCCGCAGGCTCGTCGAAATTCTGTATGAGCGCAATGACGTAGATTTCCGGCGCGGGACTTTTCGCGTGCGTGGGGACGTGATCGAAGTCTTCCCCACCTACGATGAAAGCGCCTATCGCATTGAGTTGTTCGGTGACGAGGTGGAGACTCTCTCGCAGATCGATCCTCTCTTCGGCACCGTCAAGCAAAAATATTCCCGTCTGCCCATCTATCCAAAAAGCCACTACGTCGTGCAGCCGGAACGCAAGACAACCGCCATCGAAAGCATTCTGGCCGAACTAGCCATTTGGGAAAAGGAAATCGAAAACCAGGGCCGCATGGTTGAAGCGCAGCGCATTCATCAGCGCACTCGGTTCGACCTGGAAATGATCAAGTCCATGGGCTATTGCCATGGCATTGAAAATTATTCGCGTCACTTTTCTGGCCGCTTGCCCGGGGAACCGCCGCCGACGCTGCTCGACTATTTCCCGCAAGACCATTTGTTATTCATTGACGAATCGCACGTCACCGTTCCGCAGTTGCACGGCATGTGGCATGGCGACCGCTCCCGCAAGCAAAGCCTGGTGGAATATGGCTACCGGCTACCCTCTGCCATGGACAATCGTCCACTCAAATTCGAAGAGTTTGAAAGCCGCACCAATCAGGTGACGTATGTTTCAGCCACTCCCGGGCCGTATGAGTTGACCCAATCCAGTGGCGTTGTAGTGGAACAAATTATCCGACCCACCGGTCTTGTCGATCCCCAGGTGGAGGTGCGTCCCGTGCGCGGCCAGATCGACGATCTTCTGGCCGAAATCCGCGAGCGCACAAAAAACGGCGAACGCGTCCTGGTAACGACATTGACCAAGCGCATGGCGGAAGACCTGGCCAGCTACTACACAGAAGTTGGCGTACGCTGTCGCTACATGCACTCTGAGATCGAAACGCTGGAACGCGTGCGCCTGCTGCGCGACCTGCGTAAAGGCGAATACGATGTGCTGATCGGCATCAACCTGCTGCGCGAAGGGCTCGATCTGCCGGAGGTTTCGCTGGTCGCCATTCTCGACGCAGACAAAGAAGGATTCCTGCGTTCCTCTGGATCGCTGATTCAGACCATCGGCCGCGCCGCCCGTCACATCCGCGGGCGCGCCATTCTCTACGCCGATAAAATGACTGACTCTATGCAGCAGGCCATCGGCGAAACAGACCGCCGCCGCGCCATCCAGACCACGTATAACCAGGAGAATGGCATCATCCCAACCTCCATCGTTCGTCCGGTCGATATGACATTGGCCGGCATTCTGAAGGCGGAATATTCCGACGTTACAGAAGACGTTGAAGCTATGCCGGAGAACTTCCACGCCGAAGAAGACCTCGACGCCTATATCGCCAAGCTGGAAGGCTCCATGCGCGAAGCCGCGCAGCGATTTGAATTTGAAAAAGCTGCCAAGCTACGCGACACCATCCGCGAGTTGCGCAGCAAAGATTTTCTTTTCGACGCGCCCGAAGCCGCATCCCCAGCTCCCGACTCCGCTATATCCTGACCCGCCGGCACAATCCCCACCTCCCGCGAACGTGACTCGCAACGGCTCCATCGTGTATGGTTTCGGAAGCGAACCCAAGCGACCCTGTCTGGAGAATGAGTCCCGGCCCTCGAAATCGATGACACTCAACTCTTATCTTGTCCGCGGCACTTTAGTGGGCGCCCTCGGCGGGTTGCTCTTCGGCTTCGATACCGCAGTCATTGCCGGCACCACGCACATGCTCACCCAGGTATACGGGCTTAGCAGCGGTCAGCTTGGCTTCACCGTCTCCAGCGCGTTAATCGGCACCATCATTGGCGCCATGCTGGCGGGCATTCCCGGTCAGCGTATCGGCCGCCGCGATACCTTACGCATCATGGCCGTGCTGTATGTGGTTTCAGCCGTTGGCTGCGCGCTTGCTTGGAACTGGTACGCTCTGCTTTTCTTTAGAGTCATTGGCGGTCTGGGCATCGGCGGCAGCTCCGTCCTGGGCCCCATGTACATCGCGGAGATTGCTCCCGCAAAATGGCGTGGGCGCCTGGTGGGAACATTTCAGATCAACATTGTGGGCGGCATTCTGCTGGCCTACATGTCGAACTTCTTCATCGCGACCTTTCACCTTGGTCTACTGGAATGGCGTTGGCAGCTGGGTGTCGCAGCTGTTCCCGCCGCACTTTTTCTACTGATGCTGCTGACCATCGGCCGCAGCCCGCGCTGGCTGGTGATGCAGGGCCGCATTGAGGAAGCCCGTACAGCGCTTCGTGCCGCCGGAACGCCTGACTACGAGGCGGAACTTCAGGACATTATCGCGTCCATTCATCTTGATCGTCACGCGGAAAGTGAGCCGCTCTTCAGCAAGAAATATCGCTTGCCAATTTTTCTCGCCGTCACCGTCGCTATGTTCAATCAGTTGACCGGCATCAATGCCATCCTCTACTACCTCAATGACATTTTTGCCGCCGCCGGCTTCAACAGCATGTCAGCCGATGTCCAGGCCGTCTACGTCGGGCTGGCGAACTTGATTGCAACCCTCGCGGCCATCTCGGTCATCGACAAAGTTGGACGGAAAACCCTGTTGCTGATCGGCGCTGTCGGCATGACTATCAGTCTGGTCATCATCGCCGTCATCTTCCAAACCCACGGACACCAAAGCTACCTGCTCCCGCTGCTGATCGTCTACTGCATGACCTTCGCCATCTCGCAAGGTGCGGTAGTCTGGGTCTATCTGGGCGAGGTGATTCCAACCCGCATCCGCGCCAAGGGGCAAAGCCTGGGAACCACCGCTTGCTGGGTGGTCAACGCGCTCATCTCCGGCGTCTTCCCCATGGTCGCGGTGCACCATGCGGCGCTTCCCTTCTATTTCTTTGCCGGGATGATGGCATTGCAATTCTTCGTCGTGCTCTTCATCTATCCGGAAACCAAAGGCCTCAGCCTGGAGCAGATGCAGCGCAAGCTGGGCATCGATTGATGCCTGCGGATACTTTCCGCATTGCTTACAATCACTAGAGACCTATGCCAAATTCATCCGATCCACGCACAGCTCTGCTGCAACTGATTGCAACCCTCTCCTTTCGCCTGGGAGACTTTACCTTATCCTCCGGCGCGCACAGCGACTACTACATCGACTGCCGCACCACCACGCTGCATGCGGAAGGCGGTCGTCTCGCCGGCCTCGCCCTCTATGACGTCATCCGTCAGCACAACCTGAACCCGCAGGCGGTCGGCGGCCTCACCATGGGCGCGGACCCACTGGTCTCAAACATCGCCTCCGCCAGTGCGTGGAACCATCTCCAGCACCCGGATGCTCCGCTCATTCACGGTTTTCTGGTCCGCAAAGCCGAAAAGACCCACGGCACGGGACGCCGCATTGAGGGCTTCTGCGAGCCCGGCGCGCGCGTTGTCATCGTCGACGATGTCTGCACCACGGGAGCGTCTACCATCCAGTCGATCGAAGCCGCGCGGGACGCGAATCTTCAAGTCGTCGGCGTGCTTTGCCTGGTCGACCGGCAGGAGATGAATGGCCGCGCTGCCGTCGAAGCCGCCGCCGATGGAGCGCCATTTCTGCCATTATTTACTGCAAACGATGTCCGCGCCGCGCACATTGCGTCAAAATAATGGTGCGAGTCTACTGCACTACCGCATCAAATTACGCTGTTGGGAGGAAAACGCCATGGCGCAGATGACGGAGCAATGTACTCATCTCGATCAAATCCGGTCTGTCACTCCCCATACGCCGCAAGGTTGTGAAGAATGCCTGAAGATAGGCGACGACTGGGTCCATCTGCGCCTCTGCATGGAGTGCGGCCACGTCGGTTGTTGCGATTCCTCGAAGAACAAGCACGCGACGAAACATTTTCACACGACCAAGCACCCGATCATGCGCTCGTTCGAACCCGGAGAAAACTGGGGCTGGTGCTACATCGACCAGATGGAGCTCGATTTTTCCTAACCAGTTCCCTGACGCATCAACGATAAAATAAAGACAGCTATGATTCCGACCCTTGAAGTGGACCGATGCCGGTGTGCGCTTTCTGGACCAGACGAAGCTACCGCTGGAAGAAACCTATGTACTCGCCGAAGACTATCGCGCGGTTGCCGAAGTCATCCGCACGATGATTGTCCGCGGTGCGCCCGCTATCGGCGTCAGCGCGGCCATGGGCGTCGCGCTCGGTCTGCAGCGCAGCCAGGCTACCGACGTCGCGCAGTTAGACGAAGACTTGAAAATCATCTGCGATACTCTTGCGGCGACGCGACCCACAGCCGTCAATCTGTTTTGGGGAATTGAACGAATCCGCCAGCTCGTACGCGCAATGTCTCAGGAACCCTGCGCAACCGTTCCGCAAATTCAACAGGCAGCTGTGGCTGAAGCTCGCCGCATGTACGACGAAGACATCGCAGCCTGTCGCGCCATGGGTACGCATGGCGCCATCCTCCTACCCCGCTCCGGTGGTGTGTTAACTCATTGCAATGCGGGAGCGCTGGCGACCTGTGGCTACGGAACCGCTCTCGGCGTCATTCGAGCCGCCATCGAGCGTGGACACAAGCTGCATGTCTTCGCCGACGAAACCAGGCCCTTCTTACAGGGAGCACGTCTGACAGCGTGGGAACTGCTGCACGATAACATTCCAACCACCGTGCTCTGCGACAACATGGCCGCCAGTCAAATGCGTGCCGGAAAAATTCAGGCCGTCATCGTCGGTGCGGATCGGATTGCCGCTAACGGCGATGTCGCCAACAAGATCGGCACCTACGGAGTTGCTGTTCTCGCGAAAGAACACGGCATTCCGTTTTATGTTGCCGCTCCCTGGTCCACCATCGATATGGCCACGCCCACCGGCGAGCAGATCCCAATCGAAGAACGCGCCGCCAAAGAAGTCACCCACTTCAACGGCAAACAAATCACGCCGCAGAACGCGGAGATTTCCAACCCCGCTTTCGACGTCACTCCGGCAAAATATGTGACCGCCATCATCACCGAGCTGGGCGTACTGCATCCTCCCTATGAGCAGGCACTACGCATCGGTGTCGAACAGGCAATGCACGTCAACGCAGTTTCGTAAGCTGCGTCATCGAGACTACCCGTCAGTTCGTCGTCATCGTTTTCACAACACCGCTGACGATCAGCTTCGCCTCGGTCGCGGCCAGTACTTTTTCCACGGTAGTCCCCGGCGCAATTTCCTCCAGTACCAGCCCCTGTGGCGTCACGCGGATGTAGGCCAGTTCGGTCACAATGGTGTCCACCACGCCTACGCCCGTAAGGGGCAGCGTGCAGCGCGTAAGAATCTTGGGCCGCCCATCCCGTGTGGTGTGCTCCATGGCGACAATCACACGCCGCGCACTGGCCACCAGGTCCATCGCCCCACCCATGCCTTTCACCATTTTTCCCGGAATCATCCAGTTCGCCAGGTTGCCCTTCTCATCCACTTCCATCGCACCCAGCACGCTTAGGTCCACGTGGCCGCCGCGAATCATGGCAAAGGAATCCGCGCTGGAGAAATAAGCTGTGCCCGGCAGCTCGCTCACCGTTTCCTTGCCCGCGTTGATCAGGTCTGGATCTTCCTGCCCAGCCAGCGGATAAGGTCCCACTCCCAGCATCCCATTTTCCGACTGCAACACCACTTCCATTCCGGCTGGAACGTGATTCGCCACCAGCGTTGGCATGCCGATCCCAAGGTTCACGTAGTAGCCATCGCGCAATTCCTGCGCCACACGCTTGGCAATCTCGGCAACAAGTTGCGCGCGCTTATCCGCAGACGCTGCCTTCGCGCTCGGCATTTCCCTGCCCGCGTCAGAATTCGATAGAGTGTTCATGGTGAGTTCCACTTCTTTTTCCTGTTGCGAACGTCGTTTGTCTCTGATGATTTCCTTCTTCAACTGGCGTGCTCCCTCGCTGCTGCGCGGCAACCTGCTGGCTCTCATCAGCCTCGCGGTTTCATTTCCGCTGGCCAGGTTTCCATTCGACCATGCCAATCCAGCCATGATCCTCCCTATCCTGGGAGCTGCCGCAGGTATGGTGGAAACATTCCGCTGCATTCGGGCGCGTTGGAGTTGGTACCACGGCGCCGTCATGATCAGCCTCTACATGGACGCGCTGGTGTTGACCATGATTCTCTTTCTCGCGCTGTATCCTTTCATCGCCAGATAAAACAACAACCTGAATCGCGCGAGAAATACGGCTTACGATGCCGCCCGTACCGTCCGCCGCTCAATGCGCCCCTCGTTCTTTTCCCCCACAACAATTCTCTGCACATAAATACCGGGTGTCATCACCTGGTCTGGGTCGATTTCGCCTGGCTCGAGCAGATGCTCGACTTCCGCAATCGTAATGCGGCCGGCAGTTGCCATCATGGGATTGAAGTTGCGTGCAGTCTTCCGGTAGACCAGGTTGCCCATGCGATCGCCTTTCCACGCTTTGATCAACGCGAAGTCTGCCCGTAGTCCCCGCTCCAGCAAATACATTTTCCCGTCGAACTCACGGGATTCCTTTCCCTCGGCCACTGCCGTCCCGACGCCCGCAGGTGTATAAAATGCCGGGATGCCCGCTCCGCCGGCCCGTATGCGTTCCGCCAGCGTACCCTGTGGAACCAGCCTCAAGTCCAGCTTGCCCGCCAGCACACGTTCTTCCAGCAGCCTGTTCTCTCCGACATAGCTTCCGGTGTGAGAGTCAATCATGTTGGCTTCCAGCATTCTTCCCATGCCAAAGCCATCGACACCCATGTTGTTGCCGATGGTATGGAGATGTTTCACCCGCTTGCGCACCAGCGCCTCGATCAGGTTCTCCGGAATTCCGCACAACCCAAAGCCGCCAAGCATGACGGTGGCCCCATCCGGTACATCGTCGATCGCCGCATCCGGCGTGGCCCACACTTTATTCATGCATCCTCATTCCTGTATCCCCGTTCCTGTATCCAGGAATACGCAACCCTGACTGAAGCACACAATCCGGATCGATTCGGAACCTCTGGAGAATATCGCAGAGCACAAAGATACTCCAAGGATTTACCTTGGCATCGAACTCGACAACTTCCTCTGACCCTATTCTTTTGCATCATTTCGCCCGTGCGATGGTAGGATGCTCGCAACTCAGCTATACGGTGGCACACGTTGAGGAGAACGCCCCGCCGCAGCCGTGTTCATCTTTTTTTGAAAGAGAGGTAGCTTCGTGATAAAAGGCTTTCGCGATTTTGTTCTGCGCGGCAATGTAGTGGATCTGGCAATTGCCGTCGTCATTGGCGCGGCATTCACCGGGGTTGTAAATTCCCTGGTCACCGATGTCATCAATCCCTTGATAGCCGCAATTTTCCACAAACCGGACTTTTCTTATCTGGTGCTGAATGTGAACGGCGGCCTGGTGAAATACGGCAACTTTCTCAATGCCCTCATCGCCTTTCTGATTGTCGCCTTTGTCATTTATTTCTGCGTGGTCATGCCGGTCAGCAAACTGCTCGCCAGGTTCAAGCCCGTGCCGGCAGTGCCGCCTGTCATGAAAGCATGCCCGCAGTGTCTCAGCGAAATTCCGGCGGCAGCCACACGTTGCTCCCACTGCGCGCAAGTCATCGCGTAATAGAGTGGCGGCGACGAGCAACAGGCTTTCATTGCGTCAAGTTTGTGCATTCTAATGTGTTGCGCTTCCGTCGAATCGGTTCGCGGCGAAAAGCGCGACACATTAGAATAGATACAGCGACTCAACCCCAGAGGTGCCTGTGAAAGAAACACGCGAAAATCTCGAACTGCGCAAGCTACCCATGATGCCGATCCGCGATATGGTCATCTTTCCCTATATGATGACTCCCTTCGTCGTAGGCCGTGAATCCAGCGTGCGCGCCCTGGAAGAAGCGCTCACCGGGGACCGCAAAATCTTTCTGGCCACGCAGCACGACGCCGGACAGGATGAGCCGTCTCAAAAAGACATCTTCACCACCGGCACCATCGGCAACATCGTGCAAAGTGTGAAAATGCCCGACGGCAACATCAAAGTGCTCGTCGAAGGCATTGAGCGCGCCAAAGCCACCGAGATTGTCGATACGGACGGTTTTTTTGTCGCCACCCTTCGCGTCAACACCGTCGAAACTGAAATGACCAAGGCCGTGGAACAGGTCATGCAGAAGGTCTCCGGCTTGTTTGAGCAGTATGTCAAACTGCAGCAGGCACTCAATCTGGAAACCGTGGCCGCCGCCGTTCGCATGGAGGAGCCGGGCAAACTCGCCGACACCATCGCGGCCAACCTGCAACTTCCCATTGAAGAAAAGCAGATGCTCCTCGACATCTTCGATCCAGTCGAGCGCCTCAATCATCTCGTCGGCATTCTGGAAATCGAAATTGAAAAGTTGAGCATGGACCGCAACGTGCAATCGCGGGTCAAGCGCCAGATGGAGCGCGCCCAGAAAGAGTATTACCTCAACGAGAAAATCAAGGCCATCCAGAAGGAACTGGGCCGCGGCGAAAAAAGCGAATTCGACGAGCTGAAAAAGAAGATTGAAACCGCCGGCATGCCGAAAGATGTCTTTGAAAAAGCCATGCTGGAGTTGAAAAAGCTGGAGGCCATGCCTCCCATGTCCGCCGAGTCCACCGTCTCCAGAAACTATCTCGACTGGATGCTGGCGGTTCCGTGGAAGAAAAAATCGAAAGAGATTCGCTCCATCGACCACGCGGAAAAAATCCTCAACACCGACCACTACGGCCTGGAAAAAATCAAGGAACGCATTCTCGAATTCCTCGCCGTTCGTCAGTTGGTGAAAAATCCCAAAGGTTCGATTCTCTGCTTCGTTGGGCCTCCAGGCGTCGGCAAAACGTCGCTGGGAATGTCGATTGCCAAAGCCACGGGACGCAAGTTTGTTCGCATGTCGCTCGGTGGCGTCCGTGATGAAGCCGAGATTCGCGGCCATCGCCGCACCTACATCGGAGCGATGCCGGGGCAGATTCTGCAATCGATGAAGAAAGCGGGCACCAAGAATCCCGTCTTTATGTTGGATGAAATCGACAAGATGGCCTCCGATTTCCGCGGCGATCCCGCCTCCGCCCTTCTGGAAGTCCTCGACCCGGAGCAAAACGGCACCTTTCAGGACCACTATCTCGACGTCGAATACGATCTGTCGCAGGTGCTGTTCGTCGCCACCGCGAACGTTCTGCATACCATCCCCGCTCCCTTGCAGGACCGCATGGAAATTTTGCGGCTGCATGGCTACACCGAGGACGAGAAGGTCGAAATCGCCAAGCAATATCTGCTGCGCAAACAACGGGAGCAGACCGGTCTCGACGAGAAAAATCTGGTCTTCAGCCACGAAGCTCTGCAGGAAATCATCCGTTCCTACACGCGGGAAGCGGGCGTCCGCAATCTGGAGCGTGAAATTGGCAATGTCTGCCGCAAGGTTGCGCGTCGCATCGTGAAGAACGGCCCCAAGCACAAAGAAGAAATCACCGCGGCCAACCTGCAGGAATTCCTCGGTCTGCCCAAGGTTCGCCACTCCCAGGTCCACGAGCAGAATGAAATCGGCCTCGTCACCGGACTGGCGTGGACGGAGGTCGGCGGCAGCATTCTTTCAACTGAGGTCCAAGTGCTGGATGGCAAAGGCAAGCTTACCCTGACCGGTCAGCTTGGCGAAGTCATGCAGGAGTCGGCCCAGGCCGCCCTCTCTTATATCCGCAGCCGCGCCCACCATCTCGGACTCGGACGCGATTTCTATCGCAGCCTCGACATCCACGTCCACGTGCCGGAGGGTGCCATTCCCAAGGATGGTCCTTCCGCCGGCATCACCCTTGCGACTGCCCTCGCCAGCGCGTTGACCCGCATTCCGGTCCGTCGGGATGTCGCCATGACCGGCGAAATTACTCTGCGAGGCAAGGTCCTGCCCATCGGCGGGCTGAAAGAAAAGCTGCTCGCAGCTCATCGTGCCGGTGTGTTTGAAGTCATTCTCCCCGGAGAAAACAAAAACGATCTGGCCGAGGTACCGGACAATCTCAAATCCAGCATGAAAATGCACTTTGTCGATCAGATGGATGAAGTGCTGAAGATCGCGCTCGAAGGCCCGTTGCCGGAGATTGCCCCCGACGCTCCCGCTCTCGGCGAGCATGGCATGATGGCTGGCGTTACCGCGCCGCCGAGCCCGCTGGAAAACATCGCGCAGTAATAAACCTGCATTCCCACAAGAAGAAGCCCGGCAATCAAGCCGGGCTTTTCTTGTTCACCTTCATGGCAACGGTTCGTCCTATCGATTCGATGGCTCACCCCAATGCTCCGACTGGAGTGGCTTGAAGCTGCTCCAATCTCGCGGGCCGCCATTGCGCGGCTTGCGAGGAATGAGCAATTGCCGCATCCCGGCCATGATAGACAAAGGAAGAAGTAGGCTGACCGCGTCTCCGGCATGCGCACGACGAAAGATGAAACAGAAGCAGGTGACAACGACTATCCATACCCAGGTTGCGCATTTCAGGAATGGAGTTTCAACAAATGCCTGCACGGACGCAAGCTCTGCCTCACTCCATATCTCGTCGTTCATCCGTTTCATGGCCCAGAAGTAAGCAGCTAATCCAATAGCAGTGGGTATCAGCAAAACCAACATGCGTTGCCAGCCGCGTGGAATAGATGCAAACGGTAGAAAAAATGCCGCCGCCGTCAGCAATGAGCCCGCCAAGGCCCATAGAGCAAAGTACATCGGGCTATGCTTCCGCTCCATCACGGGCACAGAATACTATGGCCACGCCAAACTCGGTTAAGTCTGTTTCGAAAAAAGGGAGTTTGGCAGGACGCACATGAAAAAGCCCGGCGATGAAGCCGGGCTTTTCCTTATCTGCTCGATCTCTCCTAAACCACCAGCTTCTGAATCGCCTTGTCGATGGTCTCTTTGGGCACGAATCCCACAATCTGCTCGGCCACCTTGCCGCCCTTGAACAACAGCAGCGCCGGAATGCCGCGAATCCCATAACGCATGGGCGTAGCGGAGTTGCTGTCCACGTCCATCTTCATCACCTTCAGCTTGCCCAGATATTGGGTTGCAACTTCATCCACGACCGGTCCCAGCGCCCTGCAGGGCCCGCACCATGCCGCCCAGAAATCCACCAGGACGGGCTCGGCAGATTGCAATACTTCCTTCTCAAACGTTGCATCCTTTACTTCCAGTACTGCCTGACCTGCCATTCAATTCCTCCTCGGGGTTGCAGAATCTTTCTCTGCCTGCAAGCGCCGGTTGAAAACTCTGCTGACCGTGCTCTGCGACGCTCCTGTACCAGCATACAAGATGCTGCAGGGATCGCTTTGGTCGCAGATTCAAATCGATTCGTGCCGCAAAAAGAAAGCCCGCACACTAGCGGCGCGGGCCCTTGCAAACGTGCAATGTACTACAAAAGAAAAGCGCCCGGATCTTGTGAAAGATCAACGGGCGCGAGAGCAGCCCTCCCCCAGAACTGCCCCTTGGAAAAGAGGTTAGCGGTGGCGAAGTGTATTGTAAACAAAACTTGAGTAACATTTTTCGAGTTACCGTCCGGCAACCTTCCCCATATGGGTCAGGATCGCGCGCCCAGGGGTGAATTCCAGCGCATCGTAGACACCGCGCCTTGGCTCTCAAAGCCGCATTCAATCACTTCGCAGCTGGATCGATCGCTCAAAGCACGTACCAGGAGGCTTTCCAGCCCAGCGCGGTTCAAATCCCGCTGGACCACCATCAGAATCCCCGGTCCCGCCCCGCTCAGCGCCACGCCCAGGATGCCGGGGGACCCCGCCACTGGCAACAGCGGGCCCAGCAATGGGCAAATCGCCACCCGGTAGGGCTGATGCATGCAATCCAGCATGGCCGCCCGCAGCAAATCATCCCTCCCAGAGGCAAACGCCGCCACCAGCAAGGAGCTATGCTGCAGATTCTGGACAACGTCTTTGCGGCTGTAAAAGTCCGGCAACAGCTTCCGTGACTCTTCCGTTCGCACCGGGTCCCGCGGTAGCACCACCACCGCGCTCCAGTGGTTCGGGATGTCGATACGCGCCACATGGACGACTGGATAGCCCTTCGGTCGTTCGCCGTCGCCGTCTGGCTGTTCGCCATCGGCTGTCGCGTTCTCCGGCAAAATTGCGGAAACCGTCATCCCGCCCAGCCAGCAAGCCGTGGCATTGTCCGGATGGCCTTCCAGAAACGTCGCTGCCGACAGGATCTGTTCATCCCGCCAGCCCAATTCGCCAAATTCAACCGCCAGCGCGATGCCGGCCAGCCGCGCCGCCGCGGAAGATCCACATCCCATCCCCAGCGGAATGCCATTCTTTACGTGCACTTGCAGCGGTTGAACCGGCTTGCCGTTTTCCACCATCAGCCGCTTGTAGGTCTCCAGGATCAGGTTCCCTTCCAGCTTGCCGCATGTATCTGTATCGCGACCCTCGGCAGTGATGCTGAAAACCTCCGCCGGTTCGGCGTCGATCTCCAGATGCATATTCAGCGCGAGTGCCGCCGTATCGAAGGCCGGCCCCAGATTGGCCGACGTCGCGGGCAGTCGCAGATGAACGCTGGGCGCAGCCTTCCTCATCCCCGCACCGCTCGATCTAGCACGCGCATCACCGCATCCACCGTGGGCTCCAGCACCTGCGGGGCCGATGCCAGTGATTCCATCTGTGCCCGCTGCTCCGGACGCATGGCAGCCGTCTCCTCGGCAGTCAACAATTTTCCCCGATGAAAATCGATCGTATATTCAGGGTCCTTCAAGGTGTGCCCGGTCAGCAGCAGAACCACACTCTCCTGCCTCCCAATTCGCCCCTGCGCCAGCAGCTTTTTCAGCCCCGCCAGCGTCACCGCCGAGGCCGGCTCGCAGCCAATCCCTTCCGCGCCAATTTCCGCCTTGGCCAACGCAATTTCCTGTTCGCTGACCTGCTCGCACCAGCCGCCTGTGCGTTCCAGAA
Source organism: uncultured Acidobacteriota bacterium (assembly GCA_963719625.1). GTDB lineage: Bacteria > Acidobacteriota > Terriglobia > Terriglobales > Acidobacteriaceae > JAKAAZ01. The sequence goes on along the minus strand of CAVRDB010000025.1, from coordinate 311,469 downwards.
TCCCCACCGCCTTCTTCCACGACGCCGGGTTCCCAATCCGAATGGCGCTGGCTCGCGTATGCGCCTCAACCGGAGAAAATTCCTTGCCTTGGTGCTGCGTCCAGCTCAAAAACAATGGGTTCGCGCCTTCCGCCTGAATCACGCTGATCCGCGGCAGCCGATCGATCAGCCCCAGCGCCCTGCAGTTCCAGAAATCCCTTGCCCAGCGCCGAACTATTGGCCAGGTTTCCGCCCGGCACGATCAGATGGTCCGGCACCTGCCAGCCCATCGATTCCGCCAGCTCAATCGCGGCAGTTTTCTGCCCTTCCAACCGGTACGGATTGACCGAATTCAGCAAATACACCGGCGCGCGTCGAACCAGCTCCGCCAGCACGGACACGCATCCGTCAAAATCCGTCTTCAACTGGCAGGTGACGGCCCCATAATCCAGCGATTGCGACAGCTTCCCCCACGCGACTTTTCCCTCTGGAATCAACACCAGGGAGCGCATTCCAGCCCTCGCCGCATACGCTGCCATCGAGGCCGAAGTGTTCCCCGTGGAAGCACAAGCTACCCAGGTAAATCCCCGTTCGTGCGCCACCGAAAGCGCCGCTGTCATCCCGGTATCTTTAAAGGAGCCGGTCGGATTCATTCCTTGATGCTTGGCAAAAAGATGCTCCACGCCGACGCTCTTCGCGCAGCGCGGCAGACGATAGAGAGGCGTGTTCCCTTCCTCCAGCGTCACCACATTCCGCTCGTCTGCCAGAAACGGCAACAACTCGCGGAAACGCCACACCCCGCTGCGGTCCAGCGGCTCCCGCGAAAGACGCCGATCATTCCACAGATTCTTTCCACTGCGCCGCACCGTTTTTCTTCGAATGCGTCGGCGATGCAGAATCCGCGCCGCTGGGCAGCAGCTCAGGATATTCCACTTCGAACAGATTTCCGCACGCGCGGCAGCGAAAATCCTCCGCCGCGTCCGCGCCGGCAATGTCGGCCCCACATCCGATGCAGTGCAGTCGATGCGCTGTTGTGGGTTCAGAAAGGGTTTGCTTTTCGATCATGGGATACGTCTAGCGTATCAGGTCATCTTCGGATATTTCCGCTCACCCTCGACACGCCTGCGCTCTCCCCGGCCACGAAAATCCGCGTGCGATAGATTGAGACCTGAACTCATCCTCCCGGAAAGAGCAGTCCCTTCGGCCAACACTGGTCCGCTAAAATTACGCCTATTGCTTGCCATCAATGAGGCTACAGACTGAAGTCATTTTGGAGGGGCCAAAATGACATTGAGGAACTGGACACACTGTATCCAAATGGCTTCGTTGATGCGGAGATAGGTAGCCTGAGTTCTGGACTATCACAACCACGACGGCGGAGCTTCAATTGAACCTTGCGTGGAATCTCCATGTCGAAGCCCCAATCTCGTATGAGTGACCAGCGAGCGGTTCTGACTGTTGCGTGGCTTTATTACTTTGTGATGAAAGGAGCCGGATTCCGATCACCTCTGGTACCCGGATGGGCCAATACAAGTGAACGGCTATCCCGAAGACGCCAGTCAATTTCCGCTATCGCAGCTTCTAAAATCCGAAGCTGTCTATGGTGCATTCTGCTGTCGATTCATACCTTCACGATCTGGAACTCATTCATTCACGTTGCCGCACATCGGATACTCAATTCTCGTGTTGTCGAAGGTGAAGCGCGAGAAAATCCGGTGCCCGAATCCGGAGTACTGCCAGGTCCGGTGACCCATTCAAGCATGGCCGGTCGACATCCTCGCCGCCACTCTGCTAGCTAGGGTGGGATGAAGAATTGCGCATCCTCACCGAGGCCGAATGGCCCATCTGGTTTCACGCGCCGAGAAAATCTAAGTTCTTCACTCCTAAAATTCGTATATTTTCATTGATGCATGATCGTATGGTTTCGTATAAACTGTCGCTATGGCAGACCTGCATACACCGCGCGATGCCGCCCAGCGTCTCGGCATCTCCTACCCGACCATCAAGCAATGGCTCTATCGCGGCAAGCTGCGCGCGGTAAAAACTCCCGGCGGCCATTACCGCATCCATGAAAGTGACATTCAAGCGCTGCTCCACCCCGATTCGCCCGCCGCACCTCGGCTGAAGAAGCTCACGTCCTCCGTCAGCGGCCGCAATCAATTGTCAGGAAAAATCGTGCAGGTACGCTTTGACGGTTTGCTGGCGCAAGTGAAGATCGCCATCGGCGATCAATTCGTGACTGCGATCATTACCGCAGATGCGGCGCGTGAGCTGCAACTGCGCCCCGGCATCAAAGCAGCCGCCCTGATCAAGGCGACGGAAGTGATGGTGGTCCGTGTCTAGTCCGATTCGACGCCTTCTAATTCTGTCCGCACTCTTGCTACCCGCGATGCTCGTACCCGCGCAGACGAAAACTCTGCGCATCGCTGCTGCTGCGGATCTGCAGCCGGTGCTGCCAACATTCATCGCCAATTTCGAAAAATCCTCCGGCGCGAAAATCGAAGTCTCCTACGCTTCTTCCGCCACCTTGACCACGCAGATTTTGAACGGTGCGCCATACGATCTGTTTCTCGCCGCGAATCGTGCCTTCCCGCAAAAGGTCGTCGACGCCAACCTGGCCCTCGAATCCAGCCCCGTCACCTATGCGCAAGGGTCGCTGGTGCTGTGGGCGCGCCGAGGTGTCTTGTCCGACCCCCTCACCATGCAAGCGTTGACCGACCCTTCCGTCCATCGCATCGCCGTGGCCAATCCGGTCCATGCGCCCTATGGAGCCGCCGCCGTGGCCGCCATCCACTCCCTGGGCCTGACGGACGCGCTGCAGCCGAAGCTCGTGTTTGCGGAAAACATCGCGCAAGCGGCACAATTCGGCCAATCCGGCAACGCAGACTGCGCCTTGATATCGAAAACAATTGCCATCACTCCAACACTGCAACAGGCAGGCAGGTTCGTCGTCGTGCCCACTACCGCCTATCCGCCCATCCTGCAGGGCGCAGTCGTTCTGCGCAACGCAACCGGAAAGCAGACGGCACTGGATTTTCTTCACTACCTGCAATCCGCGGCTGGCCGCAGCCTGCTGGCATCCAGCGGTCTCGAACCTCCAGCGCAGTAAGAGACTTGCTCAACGAGTAGCACGAAGCAACAATCAACGGCCCAGATGGACACTGTCGCACTTCTATTGACGCTTCGCCTCGCGCTGGTCACCACCGTGATCTTGCTCTTGCTCGCGGTGCCGCTGTCCTATTGGCTCGCGTTTACGGGCAGCCGAGCAAAAGTATTTGTCCAGGCCATTTGCGCATTGCCCATCGTTCTGCCGCCAACCGTCCTCGGATTTTATCTGCTGGTCGGCCTGGGTCCGCGAACCGCATTCGGCCGCGCAATCAGCCATCTTCTCGGGCATCCGCTGGCATTTTCCTTTGCCGGATTGGTGGTCGGCTCGGTGCTCTATAGTTTGCCCTTCGCCGTGCAGCCGCTCACCGCCGGCTTTGCCGCGGTAGACCGCTCCATGCTGGATGCCGCCACCACCCTGGGCAGCGGTCGCTGGGACAAAATGATGCGCGTCATTCTGCCTCTGTCGCGTGGATCGCTGCTCACCGCCGGCGTATTGAGCTTTGCCCACACCGTTGGAGAATTCGGCGTTGTGCTGATGATTGGCGGCAATCTGCCCGGAGCCACCCGCACCCTCTCCATCGCGCTCTACGATCAGGTGCAGGATTTTCAATATGCCCAGGCCAATCGCACAGCGCTGTTTCTGCTGGCAATCTGCCTGGTGGCGCTGATGTTGCTCTACAGCCAGCGCCCTCGACGAAATCTCCCTCAACCAAATCCAAGGAGCGGCGATCTTGTCTGACGTGCCAAATTCCAGCGCGACGAAGGCTCCCTGGCTGACGGTCCATCTCGAGCACCGCTTCCAACACGACCGCGCTGGGTTTCATTTGCATCTCGCGCTCTCTGCCCACGCGCAACGCACCGTCGTCTTCGGACCGTCCGGCTCCGGCAAGTCCTCCCTGCTGCGCGCCATCGCCGGACTGCTGAAGCCTGACATGGCGACCATCCAATTTCACGGCACCACGGTCTGCAAGATCACGCGTGACAGCCAGCCCACAATTTTCGTTCCTGCGGAAAAACGCCGCGTCGGCCTGGTCATGCAGAACCCGGCAGTGTTTCCCCATCTCACGGCGGCGGGCAATGTAGCGTTCCCGCTGCGTAGAACGGAAAAGTCTGCGACAAAGGAAAATATCGCTCGGCTCCTCGAAATCGTGGAAGCGGAAACGCTCGCCGAGCGCTGGCCACGCGAGCTCTCCGGCGGACAATTGCAGCGCGTCGCCATCGCGCGAACCCTGGCTGCCGAGCCTTCTATTTTGCTGCTGGATGAACCCTTCGCCGCGCTCGACGCGCAGAGCCGGATGCGAATTTCGCAGAACCTGCATCAATGGGCCCGCCAGCGTGGCGTTCCCGTATTGACCGTGACTCACAATCTGGAAGAAGCCTTCACTGCGGGAGATGAGGTGCTCACCATGGAAGAAGGGCGCATCGTCGCTCAGGGCACACCAGAAAGGGTTCTGGCTCATCAACGCGAACGGCTGTTGCAAACTCTGCATGCAGTCCCCGCGCCTTTTTCAGCGGAAACAAATCCTCCGCCCGAAACTCATCAGACGCCCGAAACCCATCAGGCACCCGAAACATAGACTGGTTCCTGCTCCAGGCAGATTCCAAACTGCGCCAGCACGCGCTTGCGAATTTCATCGCGCAACGCCAGAACTTCCTTCGCCGTCGCGTTGTCGCGATTCACGATTGCCAATGTGTGACGACTGGAAACCGCCGCAGCGCCCAGTGCAAATCCTTTTGGAAATCCAGCCTGTTCAATCAACCATCCCGCCAGCAGCTTCACCGATCCCGGATCAGCGGCAAAATGCGGAATCGGTTCCGTCACCAATTGCCCCGCGCGATGCGCCTCTTTAACCACCCGAGCGGAAATGTCCGCCAGATGCGATTCCGACACCACTGGATTCTTGAAGAAGGAGCCGGCGCTGCGGCAATCCTGGTCGCCCTCGACCAGCAGCATTCCTTTTTGTTGTCGGATGCTGCGCACCTTTTTGCTGACCTGTTTCAGTGTCGGTCCTTCCGCCTTACCGGCAAACGCAGTCGCCAGATCCTGATACGCAAGGTGCGGCGCACCGTGCAGCCGCAACCGATAACCAACTTCCGTCACAATGTAGCGGTCGCGCCCGGTACTGTTGAAAATGCTTCTGCGATAGCCAAATTGGCATTGCGCGGCGGCAAAGTCCACCATCCGCAATGTCATGCGATCCAGCGCGCGCACGGCAACAATGGTGGACGCCACTTCCTGTCCGTACGCGCCCACATTCTGCACCGGCGTTCCGCCCACTGTGCCCGGAATTCCGGCCATGCACTCCACACCGGCAAAATCCTGTTCCACCACAGTAGAAACAAAGTCGTCCCAGTCTTCGCCAGCAGCGGCAGTGAACACGCTATACTCGCCGTCCAGGTCCTGACGAATGCCTCGGTTCGCCACATGAACAACCGCGCCGGGAAAGCCTTTGTCCGACACCAGCAGATTGCTGCCGCCTCCCAGCACAAACAGCGGCGTATTTTTCTCGCGCGCAAACGTCACCGCTTCGGTCAGGTCCGCTTCGCTGGCAGCCTCCATAAACCACCGCGCAGGTCCGCCAATGCGAAACGTGGTGAATGGTGCCAAAACAATGTTCTCTTGAATCTCCACGACAATGAGCCTACATGATCCACCGTCATTTCGTGGCCCAGAAAATGCTGGAGTGGAACCACAGTTGTACCGTGGCAGCTCACGAAGAGTCGTTCTGCATGGGCGTAGTTGACTATCGGACCGAGCGCAGCAAAGTTCGGCGAATCGTCTTGGGATTCCTTCCCGTATCAGACCTTCAGCCCGGCTGCGTTAGACCTTCAATCCATTTGCTAGACCTTCAATCCAATGGACCGCATCAGTTCCAGCCCATTGCTCTTCGTAATCACGCCCTCGCGCAGTTGGAAGTCAAACCGCATCCTGCCGTTCTCCAGGTCATCCTGAAAATGCATGTTCCTCAACACGCCCTCCGATAGCCCGCCCATCTCGGTCAGCGCCAGGTCGTGCGTCGTCAGAATGCCAATCGCTCCGCGCTCCAGCAACCCGCGAAGCACTCCCTCCGCGCCAATGCGTCGGTCTTTCGAGTTCGTCCCCTGCAGCAGCTCATCCAGCAGAAACAGCAACGGCGGTCTTTCCGCCGCCAGATCGTAAATCCGCCGCAGCCGCGTAATCTCTGCATAGAATCGCGAGCTTCCTTCCTGCAGCGAATCGTTGACCTGGATGCTCGCGCCTATCTGCAGCGGCGTCAGCCGCAACCGCTGCGCCCGGACCGGCGCACCTGCCATCGCCAGTACCGTGTTGACTCCCACCGTGCGCAGATACGTGCTCTTGCCGGACATGTTCGAACCGCTCACCAACATCGCCCGCGTCTCGGCGTCCAGTCTCACATCATTGCGAACGCACTTCGTCGCCGGAATCAAAGGATGTCCCAACGCTTCTCCCTGGAGACACGTCGCACCCTCCACAAACTCCGGAACGGCCACGAGCTCCGGAAATGGATCGTCCGGATGTTCATAGTGGTACGCCGCCAGCGAAAGCAGCGCCTCCATCTCCCCGGTAGCTTGCAGCCAACTCCGCACCGCCTTGCCATGCCGGGCGCGCCAGCGCTCCGATGCCAGCGCCACTTGCACCGAATACATCAGCGGCACATCCAGAATCTTCACAAACAGGTTGTCCCGCGAATCGATGAAATCCACCAGCGTGCGCAGCCGCGCAATCGCCTCGCGAACCCTTCCACAGCGTGGCTTGTCAGCGCCTGCTGCACTGTCCGCAGTCGCGTCGAGCGAAACTCTTCCCGCTCCAGCCGCGCCAGGATACCGGAAAGCAAGTCAAGATTTTCAAACGCGCCTTCTGTCGCAGATAAGAACAGCTTGCAGCTGTTTCCTCCTGCTATACATGAGACTTCTTTCCACCACCAGCACCGCCACAAACGGCAGAAACATTCCCCACACCGCCCACACTATCGCCGCACCAACGGCCAACACCATCAGCAAGGGAGCCAGCCAGCGCAACCACGTCTGCCCCATTTCCTCCGGCGCTTCCGCCCACTGCAACAACGCCTCCGGAGCAACACCCGCTCCGGCCTCCTCCCCCAACACCGCCAGGTCCTCCCGCAGATCCAGATTGCCGCGAAGCTCCGCAACCGCTGTCTGCCGCGCCTTGATTTCTTCTACCGGCGAACCCGACAGCAGCCACGCGGCCAACGCATCCTCCCCCATCCGCGTGCGCGCCGTCGACAGCAGTTCAAACAGGCTGCCCGCGCCAAACAGATCCAGGTCGGCGGCATACATGTGGTTCGGGCTGCGGAACCGCTCTCCCTGCTGCCCGCCTCCCATCCATCGATCTTCGATCCTCGCCAGTCCACGCTGGTAAACTTCAACCGCGCGCTGTGCGCATTTCCGCGCGCGCAGCACGCGCGCATGGTAGACGGCAACCACCGCAAACGCCGCAATCGGAATCGCCAGCCACCACGGCGAAATCCAATGCAATCGAAATCCGCACCACGCCATCACTACCGCGATGATTGCCAGCAGCAGGCGAACATTGCCAAACCGAATATGCAGCTTGTTCAAGCGACGAATTTCCCACTGCCGAGCCTCCAGCCTCCGGCGGTATTCTGCAGCAGGTCCGTCTTTTTCAGAAGCCGCGGGTGCTCCCGAAGGTGTCGACCCTTCGGGCAGCGTGTTTTCTTCAGCAGAGGTAGACGCAGAAATTTCCATCAGAACCTTTCCCGTCTACTGTACCTCTTGCCATCGCGATGTTTGCGCGGGAACTCATGAACAACAGCTTCTCGATTCGATTGAACACCGTCACGACCACAGGAACGATATACTGGAGATGGTCGCGATAGCGGCATGGGAGAGCAGACAATATGTATCCAGAGATCATGGTGATTCCGATGCGCGAGGAATTGTCCCGCGCGGGAATTCAGGAAACACGCACGGCGGAGGAAGTCGAACAGGCGCTGGCCAAACCCGGTACGACCATGGTCGTCGTCAACTCCATCTGCGGCTGTGCAGCGGGAAAAATGCGCCCGGGACTACGCATGTCGCTGCAGCACGCCACGCTGCCCGATCAAAAGATTACGGTGTTTGCCGGTCAGGACCGCGAAGCCACGGACAAGGTCCGCAGCCATCTGGCGGGTCATCCGCCCAGTTCGCCTGCGATCGCGATTTTTCGCGATGGCGAGTTGAAATTCCTGATGCAGCGCTCGGTCATTGAAAGTTCCACCGCGCCGCAAATCGCGCAATATCTGACCCAGGCATACGACGAAATCTGCGCCAAGCCCAGCGTCGTCACGCAGTAAAAAAACTTCCATTCAAGGGTCAAAACGGCTCTCAGCAAATATGGTTGCTTAGGCAACCATATTGCCGAAGTAGTTGCCTAGGCAACTATCTCCAAAGGGTATTTTTGCACTGGAAATGTTGCAAAAATGGGCGCCGGCCGGCTATCCGGTCAAGCGCGACTGAGCGCCAGGTCGATCAGAGTTTTTTGTTCCATCGCATGCGCCTTCGCCGAACCCGTTGCAGGACTAGCGGCAGCCGATCGTTTCACGCTGCGCACCTGACGATCGAATGCCAGCTCGCGAAGACGCGGCAGTACAAACGAGTACGCGCCCATGTTCTCCGGTTCTTCCTGCACCCAGACCAGATCGTTCGCATTCGGCTGAGCATCAATTGCTGCGCGCAATTCTTCTTCCGGCCACGGATACAGCTGCTCAATGAAAACAATGCCGGTGGTGGATTCTTTCCGCTTTTCGCGTTCCACCCGCAGCTCGTGCCCGATTTTGCCGGTGCAAATCAATAGGCGCGTGACGCCCTGAAATTCTGTTTCCGGCAAAACATTCAGAAAACGCGGCCTGGTCAGGTCATCGAGCGGCGATACTGCATCCGGATGTCGCAGCATACTCTTCGGAGTGAACACGACCAGCGGCTTGCGCCACGACCGGAGCGCCTGCCGGCGCAGCAAATGAAAATATTGCGCCGCCGTGGATGGCTGGCAAACCTGGATATTGTCGCGCGCCGTCATCTGCAGAAACCGCTCCATGCGTGCGCTGGAATGTTCCGGCCCCTGCCCTTCATACCCATGCGGCAACAACAGAACCAGTCCGCTGAGCAATCCCCACTTGTCTTCCGCCGATGTCAGAAACTGGTCGGTGATGATCTGCGCGCCGTTGGCGAAATCGCCAAACTGCGCTTCCCACATCGCCAGTGCCTCCGGGGTATCGCGGCTGAAACCGTACTCAAACCCCATCACGCCCGCCTCCGACAACATGGAGTTGTACACATCGAAGCGCGCTTGCTGCGGCGCGAGATGATTCAGCGGCACAAATTTTGTTTCATTTTCCACATCGATGAGCACACTGTGGCGCTGGTTGAAGGTGCCCCGCTGACTGTCCTGGCCGCTGAGCCGCACCGGCGTCCCGCGGGTCAGCAGCGACCCGAAGGCAACTGCTTCCGCCATGCCGTAGTCGAACGGGCGTTCGCCGCGACCCATCTCCGCACGCTGCTCCAACAGCTTCTTGATTTTCGGATGGATGTGAAAGTCCTTCGGATACGCGGTCAACCCATCCGAGATCTTGCGAATTTCTTCCGCGGAAATCCCGGTGTCCACTTCATATTTCGCGTGATGCGGTCCACCTTTGTATGGCGACCAATACTCCGGCAGATCCGCCAGCACAGCCTTCTTCTTCATCTGCCGGGCCTGCTTCAACTCCTGCTCGAACTTTAGCTCCGACTGGCACACGCGCTCTGCAGGATCAACGCCCAGTTTTCGCGCGAAGATTTCATACAGAGGCGGATGGCTTTCAATCTTTGCATACCGTAGCGGCTGAGTAATGGTCGGGTCATCCACTTCGCTGTGACCGTGGCGGCGATAGCCGATCAAGTCGATCACGACATCCGTGTGGAACTGATAGCGATATTCGACGGCCAGCGCGGCGACGCGGACGACTGCATCCACATCCTCCGCATTGACGTGAAAAATGGGCACGGGCAGGCGCCGCGCAATATCGGAAGAAAAACGGGAAGAATTGTACTCATCCGGCTCCGCTGTAAACCCGATCAGATTGTTGGCGATGATCTGAATACTACCGCCGACAGAGTAGCCTTCGAGGGAGCCGAGGTTGATGGTCTCCGCCAAAATTCCCTGCCCTGCAAACGCCGCGTCTCCATGGATGACAACGGGCAGAACGCGCTCGCGGCCCTCCGCACCGTACCGCAATTGCTTGGCATACGCGCGGCCCATGGCCACCGGATCGACTGCCTCCAAATGGCTGGGATTGGAGACCAGATGCAGCGCCAGTTCCTTACTCTTCCGGGTCGTGAAGATGCCGGTAGCGCCCACGTGATATTTGACGTCGCCGCTGCCCAGGCTGCTGCGCGGATCGGCATCCTCAAACTTCGAAAAAATGTCGGCGGCAGATTTGCCCAGCGTATTCACCATGACGTTCAGGCGACCGCGATGACTCATCGCCATCACTACTTTTTCCGCGCCCAGTTCGCCGGCGCGGTTCAGCGCGACATCCAGAAACGGGATCAGTGCCGTGACGCCTTCGAGCGAGAAGCGCTTTGTTCCCAGATAACGCTTCTGGATGACCTGCTCAAAGATGTCGGCCTCAATCAGTAAATCGAGACTGCGCTGCGCGTCACCGGCATTCGCGGGCGTCTCCATTCGTTCCTGAATCCAGCGTCTGCGCTCTGGATCGGCGATGTGCATGAACTCCGCGCCTATGGTGCCGCAATAGATGGCGCGGGCCTGGTCCGCAAACTTCCCCGTTACAGTCAACTCTGGCAGCGATTCTGCCGGAAGATATTGCCGCAGTGGATCGAGCTGCGCCTGCAGATATCCCCAACGACGGAAGGCATCAAAAACCTGCTCGCGGGATTCTGGATTGGATTGGATCTGGGTCGATTCCAGGCTGGATGTACTCATAAAAAATCAATCTGTCGCTGCTTCAATTGTCGCAGAGCGACCAGACGACTGCAATGACGGGGCTTTCGCGATGGATTGGAAGTTGTGATGAGGAAGATGGGAGTGCGAAGGGAGCAGTACCTACACGATTGGCTGCTGCTTGGTCGGGACGGTTCCGCTCAACTGGTTGGCGAGCGCCACCAGCTCAGATGGAAGAATCGGCTTGGCGCGGAAAGTAATATTCAACCCTTCGTACTCGCATTCCGCCTCTGCCAGACCGCTTAACACCATGACAGAGAGGCCAGCTCTACGCTCCCATAGTCGCGACACAAAATGACACCCGGACTCGCCGGGCATAATGTGGTCGGTAATCACCAAGTTGATTTCACGATTCGCGTCGCCATCGAGGGCCTGAAAGGCAGCGTCCGCGGAGTAGGCTGTTTGAACCTCAAGTCCGGCGCGATTGAGGATGGCTTTGCGCGTGAGCGCCTGCACTGGTATTGTCATCGACGACAAGGATCACTGGATTTCTTTCCTACTCTAAAAGAACTCTGGAATTCTTTCCTGAACTAAAGGAACTGATGTTGTTTTCTATGAAAAAGTTGCTTTGGTCAAGAAGGAATCGCAAGTTAAAGATAGCAAAGTAGATACCGGGACACTCGTTTGACAACCATGGCCCAACCTGGCAGCAAAACGTTTCACTCGGTTGGAGGCGCCAACACCCTGGCGCGGCGCATTACCCTTCCCACCACGGTGGTAATCCATCGGCGCGGCAGCAGCGTCATGATCATCGTAAGCATTCGATTCGATGTGCCGGTGACAATTGATGCCTTGTGGCGATCGAATGCTCGTAACGATTCGCCCACCACCTGGGCCGATGTCTGCATGCGCGAAGGATCGCTGAAAGGGCTTCTGCCAGCAACCTGAAAGAAATTCGTTTCTGTCGATCCAGGGTTCACGACCATGACATGCACTCCCTGTTGACGGGCTTCCTCATACAGGGCCTGCGAGAAGCTGAGCACGAATGCCTTGGTTGCCGCATACAGCGCGGTATATGGAAGAGGAGCAAATCCCGCAACGGACGCAATGTTGATCACACCCCCGCGATGGCGCGCCGTCATCGGCTGCAGATAGAGATGCGCCAACTCGACTAACGCGACAATATTCAGATCAATCATCCGGCGCTGGCGCTTGCGATCGATCGATGCGAATTCTCCGAAGGCGCCAAATCCTGCATTATTGATCAGCAGTTCCACATCGAGATTTGCAGCCTGCGTTCTTTGAAATAGATCGACGGGCGCGTCCGGTGCGGTCAGGTCCAACGTAATCGCCAGAACGTCGATGCCCATGTGCGCGGACATCAATTCACTTCGCAACTTTTCCAGTCGATCCTGCGAACGAGCGACCAAGATCAAAGACCATCCGCGCGCCGCCAATTGACGGGCAAACTCTTCGCCAATTCCATAGCTGGCTCCGGTGATGAGAGCATATCCCTGCGGTGAAACCATGATGTTTTATCCCCTTTGATGCGCCGGGTGTCATTCATGTTCGCCACGAACAACTTTCCAGGCTCGTCTTCACCCGCCGTAACTAGGAAATCAACCGCGCCAAAAGAAAAGCCCCAACGCCAAGGAAAAACAGCACGCGATAGCGAATTCCGTGGGCGCGATTGACTTCCGGCAACAGGTCTGTTCCGGCCACATACAACGCTACACCCGCAGAGAGAGGAAGGCCGACGCCGGCCAGAGCAGGCAGAAAATGGATCGCAGCCACGCCAGCAACAGTGGCCGCGCCCAACACGCAAGCCGCCGAAAAAGCAACGCGAGCACTGCGGCCGCTAGCCAGCATTACGCTGCCCACGGTAAAACCCTCGGGCAATTTATGCAGTAGCATTCCGGTAAAGATCAGCCAGCCAAGCGCGCTGGAAAACGCAAATCCGCTGGCGATGGCAATGCCGTCGAAAAAAGTGTGCGCCGCCAAACCGAACGTCACCGAGTAGGCGGTGGAGCGGTGAAGGAACTCCTCGGCGTGGGTTTCTTCTCCAAAATGAAAGTGCGCGACCAAGGTATGTTCCAGCAGATGCACGCCACAGAAACCGGCGAGAATCCACAGCGGCGCGGAAACTGGCGAGACGCGAAAACTCTCCGGCATCATTTCCACCAGCGCCACGGCAATCAGGAATCCAGCGCCAAAGGCGACAAAGCCGTGGAGAAACCGCTCGGCCCGCACGCGCAGCAGCAGCAGGCCGCCGACGACATCGGCCATGCCCGCTACGAGGCCCAGCAAAAGCACAGTCCAGAACGGTGTGGAAACGTGCGTCATATTTTCTCTAGCCGCTGTGACGGATGTGCATCACGTCACCATCTTGCACGATGTAGTCCTTGCCCTCAAGCCGCAATGTGCCGCGCGACCGTGCCACTGCTTCCGAGCCGGCATCCAGCAACGTATCCCAGTGAATGGTTTCGGCGCGGATGAAATGTTTTTCCAGGTCGGAATGGATGGCCCCCGCGGCCTGCTGCGCACGGGAGTTGACCGGAATCGTCCAGGCGCGGCACTCGTCTTCGCCCACCGTGAAAAAAGCGATCAATCCCAGCAGCTCATAACTTTTGCGAATCAGACGGCGCAGGCCGCTCTCGCCCAATCCATAGCTCGACAAAAATTCTTCCGCTTCCTCGTCCGGCATCTCTGCCAGCTCTGCCTCGACCTTGCCGCAGATCGCCGTCGCTCCCGTGCCGGGCCGCGTTGCGATGGTTGCCAGACCATATTTTTCGACCGCCGCTTCCAGATCGGCGCCGAGCGTGGTGCTCTCAGAAATATTCAGGACGTACAGCACCGGCTTTTGACTGAGGAACATATATCCGCGAATCAACTTCTTCTCATCCGCCGTCATTTCCATCGCGCGCAGCGGCTGCTCCGCCTCCAGATGCGGCTTGGCGCGCAGCAGAAGCGCCTGCTCTGCTTCCAATTCTGGAGTGCGTCCCTTTTTCAAATCTTTTTCCAGGCGCTCCATACGCTTTTCAATCTGCGTCAGATCGCTCAGCATCAGGTCAAACTCGACATCCTGGATTTCTTTTAACGGATCGATGGGCGCGGCAAGCGGAACGGAAGGATCGTCGAACACGCGCAGCACGTGGATCAAAGCGTCCACGTTGCGCAGGCTGGCCAGCAAACCTGGCTCCTTCAGCGCTTCCTGGCCAATCGCGCCTACGTCGGCGTATTCGACGGTAGCAAAAACGGTTTTCTTCGGTTGATACAGCGCTGCCAGCTTCTCCAGCCGCCCATCGGGAACCCGCGCCATACCAAGATGAACTTCCTTCGGATTCGAATATCCGCGGTCTTCCAGCCTAGCCTTGGTCAGAATCTTGAACAGCGAAGTTTTGCCTACTTGCGGCAGGCCAATAATTCCAGTTTTCATGCTTGTCCTAAATAGATAGAGTGAAGGTTGCGGATTTCGCCTAAGCGATCGTAGGAACCGTTACATCAATCCTAGATGATACCGGTAGAAGGGCGAACGCTGCTGCGGTTCGAGGAAAAGCCGTCTGCTTCATGCAAATGAAATCAGCAAACCAGCAGGCCATACGAAATGAGCGAGCCCTTGATGCATGATTGGCTGAAGATGTTTCACAGCGGTCACAGCGCCTTTCCGCCGACCGATATCGCGGTGAAAGCGACGATTGCGCTTTCGGTTGGCTTACTGGTCGGGTTTGAGCGCGAGTGGGCCAACAAAGATATTGGCGTTCGCACGTTTGCCCTGACCTCGCTGCTGGGACTGCTGGCTTCTCTGGTTGATATTCACTTCGGCATCCTGGCCGGCGCGTCGATTTTATTGCTCATCGTTTTCCTCAATTTTCATAGCGTGCAAACAATGCACAGGCTGGAAGCCACCACATCCGTGGCGCTTTTCATTGTCTTTGCGCTGGGAGTGCTGGTGGGTGACGGCCACCTGTTTACTCCCGTTGCCTGCGCCATCGTGGTGACGATGTTGCTTTCACTGAAACCGCAGTTCCACGCTTTTGCGGGTGGGTTGCGCCCGGAGGAAGTCCGCAGCGCCATTCTGCTTGGCTTGCTGGGATTTGTGATTTGGCCTCTGTTGCCAAACCGCTTCATTGATCCCTGGAACCTGATTGAACCGCGAGGCGCATGGGTGATTGTGATTGTGGTTGCGTCTCTGGGCTTCGTGAATTATGTTCTGCTGCGTGTCTACGGATCGAAAGGACTGTATCCCACTGCCATTCTGGGCGGTCTTATCAACTCGACGGCGACTGTTGCGGAGATGATTTCAACGTTGTCGGTTGCGGGATTCTTAAAGCCTACGGTGGCCATCGTATTGCTGACCTCGGTCGCCATGTTTTCAAGAAACTTATTGATTCTCGCCATCTTCTCGCCAAGCTCGGTGCGCTTTGCGATGTTGCCTTTGCTGGCAATGGCGACGATTGCCGCAGCCTGGGCGTACCGCGAGCGCAAAAACTCCGAGAACGGTCCAACTGATCCCAAGCTGGCCCTCGCATCCCCGGTTTCGTTGAAAAAGGTTTTGAAGTTCGCGGGGCTCTTCCTTGGCATCCAGATTCTAGGCACGCTGGCGCAAAGAATGTTTGGCTCTTCTGGATTGCAGGTGATCAGCGTGCTGGGCGGATTGATCAGCAGCGCCAGCACCACGGCTGCCGCCGCAAATCTGGTGATGCATGGGAAAATTTTGGCACACGATGCAGGAATAGCCACCGTGCTTACGTCGATCGCAAGTCTCCTTGTCAATCTGCCGATCGTCCGGAAACAGGTTCGAGACAAAGGCATTCTGCGCGATTTGTATATTGCTTCGCTGATTCAGGCAGCGATCGGAATCACGGTACTTTCTTTCCAAGCAAAAATCCTTCATTTCCTATAAGGGATTGTGCTGGTCAGCTTACCGGTTCCGGCCGCGCGTATAAGACAATCAGCCCCACTCCCACATAACAGCACTATTCCTTCCAGCGAGGTGGAGAGATTGTGCAGGCGGTTGAAGTCCACCCGGGCGGGATTGGTCGAAGCTGGATCCGCTATGGCTGGGCCTGCCTGGATGCGCAGCGATTCCATGCGCGGGATGATGGAAAATTGCGAATACACCGTCAGTCCCAACATGACGACAATCAGCAATAACTGTGGACCAATGGAACGCCGCGTGGCGCGCATGACTCGTTCCGCTACGCATAGAAACAACAAAATGATAGCGCAGGCCATGCCAATGTCATGAAGATGCAGCAAGGAATCGCGAACCATGGTGCCAGCTACGTGCAGACCAAGCGCCGAGTCCGGAAACATCGGCATCAGCGATCCGAAAGCGACCGGCGCCACCACCATGCCGAAGAACAACAAGCCACCGACCCACACCACCAAGGCGAGCAGAATCAGACTGCGGAGGAACGTTCTCATTGATTGAATCCTTTCACCACTGTTGGATCAATTTTATCTACTGTGTAGAAAGAACCCGGTCTGCGGAGAGCTTCAGATGTTTTGAAGACTAATGCGGGAGAACCTTCATTGGTGGCGCGCCACAGTCTGAGCAGCTAGGTTTGTACGAGACGCGCAGTGATGTTTACGTCCAGAGACGGCAGCACTTCGACTTTGGGGTTGCTTGGGTCATCAGTCGGCTCTCCCAGAGATTTGGTAAGTGTAGGTCACTGTGAATTCATCGTTCACCGTGTTGTCGAACCGCCAAGTCTTGAGGTTTGAAACTGTCGGCACCTGTAAGTGAGGTTCACCTGACTTCACCTCGGTCTCAACCACTCGGCCCTCCTTGACCGTTACGAGCACAACCACCTTGCCGGTTAGGTGTGCTGTACGCCACACAGGTGGATAGGTCGGCAGATCGGCCCCCAGCAGGATCGGGACCGCCGGAACGTGTGCTGTCGAAGTATTCTGCCCGAACATTGGAACGGCCAGCAACAGTCCCAACGCCACTTGAATCCATCTGCTCATGACCTCTCCTTACTGCCGTACTGGGTTCGGGGTCGCTGTTGCTACCATCCCACATCTCAGATCGAGATGTCAGGGCACCCGGCACTATTTCAGTCCGCTGACGGAGCTGCGGCCAATCAGGCGCTCGATGCGCTTCTGCATCGGCGGATGGGTGGAGAAAAGATTGGTAAACATGCCGCCGCCGACCAGCGGCTGGGCAATAAACAGATGCGCGCTGGAGGGCGATGCAACCATGGGCACGCGCTTTGAATACGCATCGATCTTTTCCAGAGCACTGGCCAGCGCGTAGGGATTGCCGGTGGTCTTCGCGCCTGTGGCGTCGGCCTCATATTCCCGTGAGCGGGAAACAGCCAGTTGGATCAGCATCGCGGCAAAGGGCGCCAAGATCAGCATGAACAGTCCGCTGATCCCTCCGCCGCCGCGTTGCCTTCCACCGCCCCGCCCGCCAAAAATTTCCGCCCAGTAGCCCATTCTTGCGATCAACGTAATGGCGCCCGCCAGCGTTGCCGCAATCGAGCTGGTTAGAATATCGCGGTTCTGCACATGGCCTAGTTCGTGCGCCAGCACGCCTTCCAGCTCTTCGTCATTCAGCAGGGTCAAAATTCCGTGGGTCATCGCGACGGAGGCATGCTTTGGATTTCGTCCGGTCGCGAACGCATTGGGAGATTCAGTTGGAATCACGTACATCTTCGGCATGGGAATGCCCATCCGCTGCGTCATCCGCTCCACCACTTCATAGGCGCGCGGCAGCTGCTCCCGCGTGACCGGCTGCGCCTTATACATTTTCAGCGCCAACTTGTCGGAGTAGAAGTAGGTGAAGAAATTCATTCCGGCTGCGAACAGGAAGCCGAGGATCAGGCCGTCCCGTCCACCAAAATGCTGGCCTATCAGGACCAGCAGCACGGTCAGCAGCGTAAGCAGAAACGCGGTTTTCAGAGTGTTGCCCATAACACAACCATTCTATTCTCCCTGGATGAAAGGACATCTGCGTGCGAAGCCGGGGGGAAACTTGTAGCATCTATAGGCAAGCGGAGGCTTTTTTTCGCCCGCAATCGTCTACAAACTATCTATGGTGGAACGCAACGCAATTGTCGAACAATGGCGGAGCCGGCAGGATGACTCGGCTGTGCTGGCTACCCTAGTGCGGGTTGAAGGATCCTCCTACCGCAGACCGGGCGCGCACATGTACATTCACTCCACCGGCTTCGTCGGCGCCATCAGCGGTGGTTGCCTGGAGGGTGAGGTCGCACACAAGGCGGCCTGGAACACGCGGAACGGACCCGCGATCGAGAGATATTCCACCCTGTTCGATGAAACATTGGACGATACTACCTCTCTGGAAGCCAGGGACATTCCCTACGGACTGGGCTGCGGCGGCGTACTCGATGTGCTGCTGGAGCCGGTTGTGTCGTCGGAAGCGAGCGCGATGCTGCGGGCGCTGGAGGCCGCACAACGCGGAGAAACACTGTTTTCCGCCACCGTGCTTCCCTCCTCTGCACGCAACGGGCTGCGATTGGCGCGAGTGACTGTGCGCGAAGACGGAGCGATTGTTTTCGCCAGTTCCCATCTCGATGCGGAAACGCGGGCGCATCTGGCATCGATGGCACGTATCGGGAATGAGGCGAAGACCGTCTCCATTTCGCTCGCCAACGAAGAGCGGGATGTTTTTCTTGAGCCGATCCTGCCGCCGCAACGGCTGGTGATTTTTGGCGCAGGCGACGATGCCCGTCCACTGGTGCGGATGGCACATTTGCTGGGATGGAATGTGGTTGTGGCCGATGGACGAGCGTGGCTGGCACAGGCGGCGCGCTTCCCTGGCGCTGCGCAAGTGCTCGCGCTGAACGAGCATGCCGGCAACTTCGAACAGCTACACATCACCAAACACGATGCTGTCGCCATTCTGACGCACAGCTTTGACCAGGACAAAAACCTGCTGCACAAGTTGTTGCCGTTGGAACTACGCTACCTCGGTTTACTGGGTGCTCGGCATCGCAGCCGACTCCTGCTGACGGAAACGGGACAAAAACTCGGCTGGACTCCGGAACAATGCTTGCGGCGTGTGCATACGCCGATTGGTCTTGACCTGGGCGGCGATAGTCCCGAGGCAGTTGCGCTGGCAATCGTTGCGGAAATTCAGTCCGCGCTGCATCAGAAAACATCTGTCTCTCGCGGCATGTCGGAAGAGATATTGGTTGCCGCACCGGATCGCCCCTATATTCCCGCGCAGTGCCCACTCGACGAGCCCCGACAACCGCCCGATGCTGCGCAAACGACGCATTGATTTCTCGCAGGTCCCGGCGATTGTTCTCGCTGCCGGCGCCTCCGTGCGTCTTGGCGAGCCGAAACAATTGCTGAAACTGCCTGCCTTCGGCGGGGAGACATTGGTCGAACACGCGGTTGGTCTGGCGCGAGCAGCAGAGGCCGCGCCAATCTTCGTGGTGCTTGGCGCACACGCGGGGGAAATACGGCGCCAGTCTCGACTCCGCGATTGCGTGGTGTTGCGGAACCGGGGATGGGCGGAGGGCATAGCCAGCTCTCTGCGGATGGGTATTTTCGCGGTCATCGACGCTGCGCCGGATGCATCTGGGGCGATTGTTCTGGTATGCGATCAACCGGCATTATCGGTGGAACATTTGCGCCAACTGCTCGCTACCCACCGGGACGATCCAGAGAGCATCGCCGCATCGCGCTATGCCGGACGTCTCGGCGTACCCGCGGTGTTCCCTCGCGCATTATTTCCCGCGTTGCTGGAACTGAAAGGCGACCAGGGGGCGCGTGCGATTCTGCAGAAGTCTGGATTGACCATTCATCCCATTGAATTTGCCCAGGGAGAATTGGACATTGACTCGCCGGAAGATTTGCTGAAGCTGGAATCCTGACTGGGTATCGCGTCGCGTATAGTGAAATCCGCTAACTAATTTGCCTCGACGTTTTCCTCGTCCTCTTCCATCACTTCACTCTGCGGAGCGATGGGCAGAGTGAAGAAAAAAGTGCTGCCACGGTTCAGCTCACTCTC
Source organism: uncultured Acidobacteriota bacterium (assembly GCA_963719625.1). Lineage (GTDB taxonomy): Bacteria > Acidobacteriota > Terriglobia > Terriglobales > Acidobacteriaceae > JAKAAZ01. The sequence goes on along the minus strand of CAVRDB010000025.1, from coordinate 291,493 downwards.
GGCGCGGATGGTCCCACCGTGCGCGAGAATGATGTGCTTCGCAATCGAGAGACCCAGGCCCGTGCCACCCGATTCTCGCGAGCGGGCTTTATCGACGCGGTAAAAGCGCTCGAATATCCGACCTAAATGTTCCGATGCGATGCCGGCACCGAAGTCCTGGACATAGAACTCCACCGCGCCTGGGACGGACCGCGATCCGATCACGACGCATTCTCCGCCCCCGTACTTCACCGCGTTTTCCAGCAGGTTCGACAGAACTTGCAGGATGGCGTCGGTATCCGCCAACACGCGCTCGCGTGCAATCTCTCCCTTTTTCAGCACCACATTTCGATCCATCAGCAGACCGGTCAAGATGGCGGCGGCCTCATCGATCAGCAACTCCGCTTCGACAGGCCTGCGATTCAGCTTGTACTCGCCGGATTCAATCCGCGCCAGAGCCAGCAAATCTTCTGTCAGCCGCGTCATCCGCGCAGCATTGCGGCAGATGATCGACAGAAAATCCCGAGCCTGCGACGTCAGCCCATCATTTTCTTCCAACATCGTCTCGGCGTAGCCGGAGATGGAAGTGAGCGGTGTGCGCAGCTCATGGGAAACATTCGCAATGAAATCGCGGCGGGTTTTTTCCACCCGATCAATCTCCGTTACGTCGTGCAGCACCACCACGGCGCTGCCACCCGGCATGGGCGCAGCACTCACGTCAAAGATTCGGCCCGGCAGCACGGTCCGCGCTCGCACGTGCGATGTGACTCGCCGACTCAGCGCCTGCTCTACGCAAGCGAGCAAATCCGGATCGCGAACTGTTTGCACCAGCGCATTTCCAGGCCGTACGGAGCCGTTCAGCAAGCGCTCCATCACGCGATTGGTCCAGTGAATCCTGCTTTGTGCATCGACGGCGATCACCGCTTCTTCCATGCTGTCGAGCACGGTCTCCATCTCTTTGCGGCTATCCTGCAACGTGCGAAAAACCGTTTCTACGCGGACGGCTGTCGCGTCCAATGCATTCGCGACCGCCGCAATTTCATCCCCACCGCTCTCATCGATGCGGGCGCCAAAGTCGCCTCTAGCAAGGCGGCGAGCAAATTCGACAATTCGCGCCAGGCGGCGAGACACGGTATGCGCCAGCAGCGCAGCCAGCAGGATTGCCAGCAACAATCCAAGCAGAGTCGCCCACAGCAAACTTCGCCGCACCACATGCAGGGTGTCATGAATATCGTGCAGCGGGTAACCAAGCCGCACGATGTATGCGCCTGCGGGGGCGGTGACATAGAGGATGTCCTGGACGATGGCCTTTCCAGATGAGCGATGCTGCACGAGGATGGAGCGAAACTCCGGAGACTCCAGCCGAATCGCGGGAACGGCGGTTCCGGCTATATCGTGTCCACCGGCGGCGAAGTCGGCAATCACGCTTCCATCTTTGTTGACGATGGTGACGCGTCCGTTGATGGCGCGCGATTCTTCCTGCGCCAGCGCCGACAAATTGGTTGGAGCGCTAGTCACAACGCGTTGCGACAATGCCTGTGCACTCTCCGCCAGGCTCCGCGCCAGTTGATTTTGTAAAGACGATTCCAGGATGTTCTGCTGCGAGATGTCGAGCATGGCGGCGGCGGCCAGCACCACCAGCACCATGGACGCAAGAAGCTTGAAGAAAACTCTCTGCCTCATTCAACAATCCGCCGCTATCGCAGGAATGCCTCGGTTCCAACCGAGACAAAGCATCGCTTCTATACAGAACCCATTGCGCAACTGCAGAATGGCTTACGCTTCTTTTGGCATCTCAAAGCGATAGCCAGCGCCGCGCACGGTTTTAAGATACTGCGGATTCTCCGCATCCGACTCAATTTTTTCACGAATGCGCCGCACATACACATCCACGGAGCGTGGAGTAACAAAACGTGCATCGCCCCAGACCGCATCCAGCAGATGATCGCGGCTGAAGACGCGTCCCGGATGACGGGCGAGATATTCCAGCAGACGAAATTCCGTTGCTGTGGTGGCTGTCAACTCGCCGGCAACTTTCAACTGCATGGCGCTGGCATCGATTTCTACCTGCCCAAAATGCAGCGCCGTGGGAGCGGTGGGACGCTCAAAACGCCGCAGCACGGCCTTGATCCGCGCAATCAATTCCCGTGGCGAGAAAGGCTTGGTGATGTAGTCGTCCGCGCCTAGTTCCAGTCCGAGCACGCGATCGCTTTCGCTGGTCCGCGCCGTCAGAAAAATAACCGGCGTCACCGCAAGCGCGGGGCTTTTGCGAATACGGCGGCAAAGATCCAGCCCATCCCCACCTGGAACCATAATGTCCAGCACAAACAGGTCGGGTGTTTTGCGTTCGGCGTCGGCCAGCACGGCGGCTGGGCTGACGAAGGTTCGTACGGAGAAGCCTGCGATTTCCAGGCTATGCTGCACCAGCCGGGAAATGTCCTGATCGTCTTCCAGAACGAAAATCGTTTGACTCAAACCTGGTATCCTCTCGATCGTTCCTGTCTCGGGTGCAGCAGTTTCCATGGTGCGCCTACTCCTCTGTCGAGGCAAGAGTATCGCAATCAGGCGAATTTTCTGCAAAAGAACCGTGAATGCCGTGTGACGATTGCGTGAATGCGTGCTGCCAATCGCGCAGGATTACGCTTGTGCCAACTCCGCCGCAATCTGCGCCGCAGCCTGCTCGCACTGCGCGCGATCCACATCGTGATGCGTCACCAGGCGAATGGCGTCCGGCCCCGTATTCCCGGCAAGAATTCCACGCCTCTTCAATCTGGACACCAACTCCGGCGCGCCCTTGCCGCCGGTTAGATGGAACCGAACAATATTGGTCTGCACGCCTTCGAGATCGACCGTCACCCCAGGAATCTTGGCCAGCGATTCCGCCAACAATCGAGCATTGCGATGGTCTTCTTCCAATCGCGTCGTCATGGTTTCCAGCGACACCAGACCCGCCGCCGCCAACACGCCCACCTGTCGCATGCCTCCGCCGAGCGACTTGCGAATAATTCTTGCGCGATGCATCAGTTTTTGGGAGCCCACCAGCATGGAGCCTACCGGTGCGCACAGTCCCTTCGACAAGCAGAACATGACCGTATCGAAGCCTCGGGTCAGGTCTGCAACGCCGGCACGGAGATAGGTGGCCGCATTGAAAATTCGCGCGCCATCCAGATGCAGCGGCAGACCAGCATCTTTCGCGCCCGCCCAGATTTCCTGCAGCACTGCTAGAGGCGTCACCGTGCCCCCAGCCATGTTGTGCGTATTTTCCAGCGTAATCAGCCCGGTTTGCGCACGATAGTAAAGACTGGGCGCAATCGCCGCCTGAATCTGCTTCCAGGTCAGCACCCCGCGATCTCCGACGATGGTCCGCGGCATACATCCGGAAAACGCGGAGATCATCGCCATCTCCCACTCCACAACGTGGGAACGCGCCTCACAGATCACTTCCTGGCCATGCTGCGTATGCAGACGAATCGCGATCTGATTGCCCATCGTGCCGGTGGGCACAAAAACGGCGGCTTCGCGCTCGAAGATTTCTGCTGCACGCTGCTCCAGCCGGTTGACCGTGGGGTCTTCGCCGTATACATCGTCGCCCACTTCCGCTGCGGCCATGGCCGCACGCATGGCTGGCGTCGGTTGGGTCACGGTGTCGCTGCGCAAATCGATAGCACCGATTGGCCTCGATGAAATTGTTGCTGTTTTTTCGGCAGTCTCGATACTCACACCCATGCTCCTTGTTCTTCCAGTCGCTCGCCTACTGGTTCGTGCTCCGGCACCACACCCAAGAAGCGCTCGAAGACATCATTGGCGAAAAGCCGTCCGCGCTGAGTTAAACGGGCGCGATATTCATCGTATTCGATGAGCCCCTGCTGCTGGGCTTCTACCAGGATTGGCTGGTACGCGTGTATCGCTGGTTCGCCAAATTCGCGCTCGATGGCCGCCAGCGATACACCCTCGGTCAATCGCAGACCCAGGAACCACGCTTCTTCTAACGCCTGCGCAGCGGAGACAGGCGTTATTGTTTCCAGTTCGCCGCTGCGTGCATTCGTATCCAAATAGACCGCGAGATCGTCTGTTGTGCCCACGCGAATCGCGTCGCCATTGGTCGTCGGCAAAAAGGAATGCGCATCCAGGCCGAAGCCAAGATACGGCTGACGCGTCCAGTATTTCAGGTTGTGCTGCGACCGATGCCCGGCGCGTGCAAAATTCGAAATCTCATACTGCGCGATCCCGGCTGCGCCGAATTGCTCGCAAGCCTCGGTATACAGGTCGGCAATCGTCTGCTCATTCGGCACCATCCCGACGCCATAGCGCGTGCCTCCGGCGATGATTTCGCGGCCCAGCCGAGAATCTTCATCTACGTCCAGCATGTACACGCTCAGGTGTGACACGCCGGTCGCAATGGCTTCGGCAAGCGAGAAATTCCAGCTCTCCCGAGTCTGGTGCGGCAAGCCGGCGATCAGATCCACGTTGATGTCGTCGATCCCGACGCGTCGCAGCCGTTCAATTTCCTTCAGGGTAATCGCTCGCGTATGCAGCCGACCGACCGCGGCGGCTTCGTGATCCACAAACGATTGCACGCCGAGGCTGACACGGTTGAACCCCAGGCCCGGCAAGGCTGCAGCAGGTCGTCACTCAATTGACCAGGGGCGCATTCGAGAGTAATTTCCGCAGAGGATTCGAAAGAAAATACTTCTTGCAATGATTGAAGTATTTTCTCTATCTGATTTATAGATAAAAGACTTGGAGTACCGCCGCCGAAGTATAGGGAGCCGATATTTGTCGGCAGCTTACTGCCCCATGTAGCCACGCGATCTGGAATATTGCGAATCTCCGCTGCAAGCTTCTCCACGTATGTAGCCATGCGCTCGCTGCCAAAAACACCAGAGGCAAAGTTGCAGTAGCTGCACTTGGCGCGACAGAACGGGATTGAGACATAGACGCCGAGCACGGGCGCAAGAATTGGAATCGTTGGCGGCTTCTTGCTCATCGAGAGATATACAGGCATCGTTCTTCGCCCATGCGGAGAAATGAAGGAAACTTCGTACAATAGCAGTGTCGCATGGCAGACGCACAACAGAGCACGCAACAACAAGACGACGACGTCATTGGCAAAGCATACGACAGTCGCCTGATGCGGAGGTTGCTGGTCTATCTGCGACCGTACCGCCTGCAGGTCGGCGTCTCGCTGGTTGCCATCCTGTTGAAGGCGGGGTCGGACGTGCTGGGCCCGTACCTGACCAAGGTCGCAATCGACCTGTATATGAGTCAGCCAGCTGGGTCGCATCATTCCCTGCTGGCACGTCATCTGAGTCGCAATGCCATTACCGGCATCACGGAGATTGCCGGCATTTATCTTGCCTCGCTGGGATTCTGCTACCTGCTGGAATTTGTCCAGACCTACCTGATGCAATGGACCGGGCAAAAGGTGATGTATGACCTGCGCAGCCAGATCTTTCGCCACATCCAGCGCATGCACGTGGCATTTTTTGATCGTAACCCGACCGGGCGCCTGGTGACGCGCGTGACGTACGACGTGGACGCGCTGAACGAAATGTTCACCTCCGGCGTGGTCTCCATTTTTGAAGATGTGCTGGTGCTGGCCGGCATTGTGTTCGTGATGCTGCGGATGAGCTGGTGGCTGGCGCTGCTGGCGTTTTCCGTCCTTCCGCTGATCCTGATCGCGACGCAGATCTTTCGCAAATATGTGCGCGAGTCCTACCGCCGCATTCGCACTGCCATTGCGCGGATCAATTCTTATCTGCAGGAGCATGTCAGCGGGATGAGCGTGGTGCAGCTATTCAACCGCGAAGAGCGTGCCTTCCAGGACTTTGAAAAAGTCAATCGCCAGCATATGGTGGCGTTCAAGGATGCCATCCTCGCCTACGCGCTCTATTATCCGGTGGTGGAAATTCTCAGCTCGATTGCAGTCGCCATCATTATCTGGCTGGGCGGAGGCGGCGTGCTACGCGGCACGGTCACGCTGGGCGTGCTGGTGGCCTTCATCCAGTATTCGCAGCGCTTCTTCCGTCCGATTCAGGACCTCAGCGACAAATACAACATCCTGCAAGCCGCCATGGCCGCCAGCGAGCGCGTCTTCAAGCTGCTCGATACTCCGCCGGAAATTGTGTCGCCGGTGAATGCCGGTACTGGAGATGGTTCCGGGCGCATTGAATTTCGGCATGTGTGGTTCACCTATCAGCGGCTCGATGACGCGATGAAAGAGCGCCTGCGGGAAAGCGCGACGCCAGGAAAAGAAAATGTTGAGTGGGTGCTGCGCGATGTCAGCTTCACCATTGAGCCGGGGGAGACAGCGGCGATTGTGGGACATACGGGCGCCGGAAAAACCACGCTGAGCAGCCTGATGATGCGCTTCTACGATGTGCAACGAGGCGCCATCCTGGTGGAGGGACTCGACGTGCGCGATTGGGATGTGCAGGCGCTGCGCCGTCGCTTTGCGGTGGTGTTGCAGGACCCAGTGCTGTTTACCGGAACCGTGACCAGCAATATCCGGTTGGGCACGGAACGAATCACGGACGAACAGATTGAAAATGCGGCCGACCAGGTGAATGTCGGCGACTACATCCGGTCGCTGCCCGGGGGCTTTCAGGAACCCGTGCGTGAAGGTGGCAGCACGCTTTCAACGGGACAGAAGCAGCTGATCAACTTCGCCCGCGCGCTAGCGCACGATCCACGGATATTGATTCTGGATGAGGCCACCTCCAGCGTCGACACAGAAACGGAGTTGCGGGTACGCTCGGCGTTGACGCGGCTGGTCTCTGGACGGACGTCGGTTGTGGTCGCCCACCGGCTCTCTACTATCCAAACTGCCAACCGCATTCTGGTGATGCACAAAGGCCAGTTGCGCGAGATTGGCACGCATCAGGAACTGCTGGCGCAGCGGGGACTATATTGGAAGCTTTACCGGCTGCAATATAAGGATCAGGAGATTCCAGACGCGGCAATTCATTCGAGCGATCAACTTGCCGTACCCGGCGATTGAGTTCGAACCAACCCACCATGCCATCCACTCCACAGATTTTTCTCTCCGCCGGCGAGGCCAGTGGAGAACGATACGGCGCTATGCTGATCGAGGCCGTACGCGCCGCGCGGCCAGATGCCGAGTTCTTCGGACTGGGCGGGACAGCTATGGAAGCCGCGGGCTGCGAGCGCATCGTGCGCGCCGAAGACATTGCCGTGATGGGCATCACAGAAGTGCTGCGCCACATGCCGCACATTTATGCGGAGTACCGGCGCCTGGTGCGCAGTATTCGGGCCCGCAAGCCGGATGTTGCCGTGCTGATCGACTTCCCCGACGTGAATTTTCGGCTGGCGAAGGAGTTGAAAAAAGCGGGCGTTCCTGTCATCTATTTTGTCAGCCCGCAACTCTGGGCCTGGAAACAGCACCGTGTCCGCTGGGTGCGGGAGCGGGTCACCAAGATGCTCGTCATTTTTCCGTTTGAGGAAAAATATTATCGCGATCACGGCGTCGATGCGGAATTTGTCGGCCATCCGCTCGCCGATCTGCCGCTGCCAACGGTGTCACGTCAGGACTATGCGAATCAATATGGACTTGATGCATCGAAGGAGTGGATCGGGCTACTGCCAGGCAGCCGCACGAAGGAAGTGCGCCATAATCTTCCCGTGATGGTCGCTGCCGCGAACCTGCTGGGGCCGTCGTATGAATTTCTGTTGCCTGTGGCAGCCACGCTCGATCCAGAATGGATTCGAACCATGGTTGCGCAATGCCATGCTGCGCCGAATTGTATTGAAGTCCCCATTCGCGTGGTCGAGGATGCGCGGGCGACGCTCTACCATGCACGCGCCAGCGTGGTGGCCAGCGGGACGGCAACGGTGGAAGCCGCGCTGATGGGCAATCCATTCATCGCGGTCTATCGGCTGTCAAAATTCAGCTACGCCGTTGCGAGCCGACTGGTGGACTTGCCGCATGTTGCCATGGTGAATTTGATTGCCGACAAACGCATTGTTCCAGAGCTGATCCAGGAAGAATTCACGGCCGAAAACGTTACCGGCGTACTTCAACCGTTACTTGAAGAAACCACTTCTAGATTGAACATGATGAATGATCTTGCAAAGGTTCGTTGGATGCTGCACTTGCAGGCAGGTTCGAGCGGCGCTCCGTCAACCAACCCAGCCGGTACGAGCGATGCATCCAGCTCTAAACGAACCGCAATCGATCGCGCGGCGGCCTGGGTTCTGCATTTTTTGAATGGCCCTCAGTCTCGATTCCTTGCCCACCAAAACCGACTTGCAGATTCATGGATGAGAACATTGCGGATCGCGTGGAAATCTCGCCTGCATTTCTGTCGGAGGATGGGATTGCTCCTGTGCTGGATGGTTCTGCCGGTCTGGGCGGCACAAGCGGCAGCGCAAGTTTCTCGGCCAGCACAGGCGGCTGAAGCTGCGCCAGTTCCCATTCATATTCGTGGCTACTCGATTGATCTAACTCTCGATCCCGCACGACATTCCATGAGCGCGCAGACGCGCGTAGATTTCACGGCGCTCGAAAATCTGGCAACGGTCTCGTTCCAATTGAACCCCGCACTGCACGTCGTCAGTGTGACGGATGGCTCAGGAAATAGGTTGAGCGCGACGCAGGATAACGGAAAGGTCGTCGTCGACACCTGAGAGTTCCCTGGCTCAAGGGAGCAAGGCTGCGTGGACCTTCACCTACTACGGCGTATTCGACGCGAACGGGCAGCCGGACGCGCGACGAATAACACGGACTCGGCAAATTCCGGGTACGCAGTCCGGTTCGCTTTCGTTGGCGATCCAGTCAGCTATCTGCTCTACAGCGCAGATTGGTTCCCCGTGGTTGGCGATGGGACGGACCGCTTCACGGCGGAGATGCATGTTCATGTGCCCGTGGGAGAGCGCGTGCTGGGCAGCGGGGCGATAAATCAGCCGGCGGGGGACGCCGCACCTGGATGCCAATGGCCAGACAGTATTTGATTTTGACTGGTCACGCCCCGGATTTCCGGGGACCATTGTCGCAGGAAAATTTCAGGAACCGTTCGCTGCCGATACTGACTCCCATGTGCGCGTTTATCTGGTCGATCGCGGAGCCGGCCTGAAGAGCGACGCGCAACAACTCCTGGGTAAGAGCATCGCCGCAACAGCGAACCGTCAATATCTCCAGTTCACCCAGCAATTTGGTCCGACAGAATCGGGTCAATTGAATATCGTCGAACTGCCAGACGATACGCTCCCAGCAGCGTCGGCGCCGGAGATCGCGGCCATTGCGGGCGGCAGCTGGGCAAGCCGGACTTTTCCCGGTTGCTGGCCAATACCATCGCCCATCAGTGGTGGGGAAACCACGTGAACGCCGCGACGCGGAACGATGCATGGATCACGAACGGGATGTGCCGGTACGCGGAGCTTGAGTATCTCAGTCGCACGGCCCAACCCGACGTGACTGCCGACGCCATCTTCAATGTGTCCGCCAGCGCACTGACCTACGATAGTGTTCCTTTGGCAGACGCTGCACGCTACCCAAAATTTTCTCCTGAGTTTGAGGCGATGACCTATGACAAGGGCGCCATGATCTTTCGTATGCTGCGATGGCAGATCGGCGATGCGGCTTTCCAGCAGACACTGCACGGCATTTTGTCGCAGGCTGACAAATCCATCTCCTCGGCAGAGGTAGAACAGATCGCCGAAGCTGCGTCCCACCAGAATCTGCGACCCTTCTTTACGCAATGGTTGAACAACACTGGCGCGCCCACCTTGCAGGACAAATGGACACTCTACCGGCTGGGAAATAATCAGGGGTTCCGAACCGTGGGCGAAATCGACCAGGACCTGGATTTATTCCAAATGCCGGTCGATGTGCGCGTGGAGACGGAAGGCAAAACGGTGAATCAGCGCGTCGAAGTAATGGGTCCGCAGACGCAGTTTGTGATCGACACGTTTGGGATTCCGCGTAAGGTTTCTCTCGATCCGGAGCGCTGGCTGCTGAGAAACGGCAGCGACATGCAAGTGCGGGTGCACATCCTGCGCGGGCTGGTGAAGGTCGCCGAGAATGATGACGCTGGCGCGATCCAGGAATATCGAGCGGCGCTGGCGCTCGATGCCACGAGTTCGCTGGCCAGCTATCGGCTAGGTGAGGTGTATTTTCGTCAGCGTAACTATCAGGCGGCGGAGGATGCGTTTCGAGCCGCGCTGAACGGCGATGGGCTTCCAAAGTGGACGGAAGTGTGGAGCGACTTGCAGCTAGGAAAAATCTTCGATGCCTCTGGGCAACGAGACCGCGCCGTGAACCAGTATCGCGAGGCGCTGGAAACCCAGGACGACGCCTCCGGCGCAGTCACGCTGGCTGGCGACTATCTAAAACATCCGTACGCGCCGTCGGGCGCTGCCTTACATTAGGCCGCATCGCGCCGAAAAAATTATTTCTTGTCTTCGAGCGCAGCCAGCACGTCAGCCACTGTGGGCTCGACCTGCAGCATGTACTCGCGAACGCGCGTCCGTTCTTCCGGTGCAAGCGAGGGTAGGACCACCAGCAGGCGGCGCAGCGTGGTGCCGATATCGTCGGCGTAATTCATCATGCGGATGGCTTCTCCAGAAAGGGGCATCGATTCTCCTCAAACCACGGATGGATATTAGATATTGTAGAGCAGTTCCGCTGTCCCTATATGCGGCCACAAATCACGCGGTGCAGTTCGTCGCGGTGAGCTACGCGAAGACGTATCGCTTCGACTATATCGACAGGAAATCTGCTCTGGCAGTCATGTCACCGCAAGGGCTTGAAGGATCGGTCCAATCGCGATCCGTTACCTCGGTCAGCGCCGCCAGCTTTTCCGTAATCCACGGCTGCAACGCATCCGGCTGATAGCGCCAGCCCCAGTTTCCGTCCGATTGCGCCGGAGTATTCATGCGCGCATCGCTATCCAACTGCAGCACATCCTGCATGGGGAACAGGCACAGGCGCGCAACGGAAGTGGCAGCACCACGCATCATCGCCCAGACAATGCCGTCATCGCCGGGATGAAAATACGCGGCGATGGCCTCCCGCTCCACGCTGTTGGTCTGGTGCCACCATCCCAGCGTGGTGTTGTTGTCATGCGTGCCGGTATAGATGACCATGTTTTCTTCGCAGCGATGAGGCAAATGCAGATGCGCGCCGCGATCGCTGAAGCCGAATTGCATAACTCGCATTCCCGGCATGCCGAAGCTTTTGCGCATCCGCTCCACCTCCGGCGTGATGACGCCGAGGTCTTCCGCAATCAATGGCAGGTCGCCCAGTTCCTTGTACAGATGTGAGAACAGCTCGGTGCCCAGCGCCTTCATCCATTGGCCGCGGATCGCGGTTTGGTCTTCCGCGGGGATGGCCCAGTAGGATTCGAAGCCGCGGAAATGATCGAGGCGCAATAGATCGCAGAGGGCAAGCGCGCGGCGGATGCGCGCAACCCACCAGTCGAAATTGCTGCTGGCCAGCACGTCCCACCGATAGAGAGGGTTGCCCCATCGCTGCCCGGTCGGACTGAAATAATCCGGTGGAACACCGGCAACATGGATAGCATTTTTCGCGTCGTCTAGTTGAAAGATTTCCGGATGCATCCAGACATCGGAGCTGTCGTAGTTGACGAAGATGGCCATGTCGCCAATGAAACGAATCTTCCGCTGGCAGCAGTAAACACGTAGCTCCATCCATTGTTTCTGGAAGAAGTATTGAATGACTTTCTGGACCATCCTCTCGCGATCGCGTTCCGTGCAAAGACGATCCATGACTTCCGGCGTGCGATGAACATAGTCCGCCGGCCATGCGGACCAGGTGGCGCCGGCAAATATCGTTCGCAGCACGCTAAAGCTGGCATAGTCGTCCAGCCAATACTGATTGTCGCGGCAGAAATGGTCGAAGCGGTCCTTTAATTCGGCTGGCGCGTGGTCCAGAAAATTCGCCGCGGCTTTTTCCAGCAGCGGGCGCTTGCATGCGGCAGCTTGTTCAAAGTTGACATGACCTTCGGCGCTGGCCAGAGTGGCCAGACAATCGCTCGCAAGCCATCCTTCTGCGACAAGTTTTTCCAGGCTGATGAACAAGGGGTTGCCCGCGAAAGCGGAAAGCGCAGAATACGGAGAATTACCAAAGCCTGTGGGACTGAGCGGCAAGACCTGCCAATATTGCTGTTTAGCGGCCGCGAGAAAATCCGCGAAGGCGTAGGCTGCCGGTCCCAAATCGCCAATGCCACCGCGGGAAGGCAGAGAAGACAGATGTAGAAGGACGCCGGACGCGCGTTCGGTAAGCATTGCTTCTCCGTATTTGGACAGCGAAAGGCCGCACCTGACCCTGCAAGAAAACTTGCCTACCTTATAAGACGCATTCCACCAGCGATGTCATCGCGACGCGCAAAAATATATTCACTTCGTAATCAACGAAGACTAGATGCCGGCCTGAGTGTTGGACAGAGCCTTCTTGTTGTAGTGGATCAGGCCGCGATCAAGAAAACGCTGCTGCAGCGAACTGGCGAACACAGCGAATGCAGTCTCGCGGCGTTGCTGCACCAGCTTGTCGCGGGTCGCATCCAGGTTCTGCTGGATCTGTGCGTCGGTAGGCATCTGCTTATCAAGAAGCTTCAATACAACGCCGGTGCGATCCGTGAAGATGGGGCCGCTAACCTGACCGGGCTGCAGGTTAAACGCAACCGCTCCCTGCGTCGCCATGTCGCCCAGTTGGGGAACCTGGCCAGTGCCATCCACCAGGTCGCTGGTCAACAGCGTGGCGCCCACTTCTTTGGCTGCCTTGTCCAATCCTTCTTCGTGAGCCTTGATTGCCAGCTGCTGCGTGCGACTGTGCATCATGGGTGAGATTTGTTGATCGCGGAAATCCTCCAGCACATGCGTCTTGTAGGCGTCGAACGTGGGAGCATGCGCGGGCACTACATTCAACACGGTGAAGACTGCGTACCCTTCTCCGGTGGATGCGCTTTGCGGAGCTGCGCCCGGTTTCGTGGCAAACGCGCCTTTCAGCAACTGCGTGCCATCTGCCAGACCGGGAACTACACCGCCCTGCTGCAGCGGATCGGTGGTAACCACTTGCAGATGGTTCTGCTCCGCCATCTTTTGCAAACCACCCTGCTGTGCTGCAGCCTGCAACTTCGCAGCATATTGCTGGGCCGCCTGAGACTGCGCCTGCTGGGTCAGATTCGCGAGAATCAAATCGTGGACTTCATCGACGGTTTTCAAGTGCGCCGGCTGTTTTTCTTCCACCTGCAGAATATGAAAACCAAATTGCGTGTGAATTACCGAGGAAAGCTGACCGGGTTGCAGAGAAAATGCGGTTTGATCGAATTCCGGGACGGTGGCCCCATGTTGAATGAATCCGAGTTCCCCGCCCTGCGCTTTGCTACCTGGATCGTCAGAATACTTTTTCGCGAGTTCGGCGAAATTGCCACCCGCTTTCAACTGCTTCAGAATGTCCTGTGCCTTGGCCTGGGCGGCCGCTGTGGTCTGCGCGTCGGCTTTCGGCGGCACTTTAATCAGGATGTGGCGAACGCGAACGCTTTCCGGCACCTGAAACTGCTGCTGATGCGTGTTGTAATACTGCTGCACGTCGGCACCAGAAACCTGCGGCACTCCGCCGGGAACCTGGTTTAACGCGAAGGCTACATACTGAACTTTGCGAGTCTCAGGAATCGCGTTGGCGTAGCGCGCTGCATTCTGTTGAAAGAAAGTCTTCAGCTCGGCATCGGAAGGATTGATCTGCTTGCGCAAATCGGCGTCCGCCAGTACCGCGTACTGGAACTTTACCTTGGTGGCCTGCTTCAGATAGGCGTCGCGGACCGACGCGTCGGACACTGACAACCCACCGGTGATATACGCCTCCAGCCGGTTGATCAGGATCTCCTCTTTCAATTGCTGTTCAAACTCTGTGCGAGACATGTTGAAGTTGTTCTGCACAAAGTCGTCGTAGCGATCTTCGCCGATGAACTTGCCCTCAGGAAACAATGCGGGCGCAAATGGCCCATGCATCAACTCGTTCTGTACGTCGCTGTCGGTCACGGTCAAGCCAAGACGTCCAGCTTCCTCCACCAACACAGCTCGCTGCACCAGGGCCTGGCCCGCGCGCTGCATCAGGAACGGCATTACAAAATCCGGATAATGATTTTGTTGCTGCATGCGCTGCGCGACCTGCTGCACCTGAGCCAGATGCACGTCGGTCGAAGAGCCGAGCATGCGTCCAAAAATGCTGTCGCTATGGACGATGGCATACGTGTCATTGCCGGAGGCAGCGTCCTGGAAGATTCCGGGAACCAGGGTAATCACCATCAAAATGGCGGTGATGGAGATGAGAGCAATAAAAATGCCTTTGACTAAGCGGCTGTCCTGCTGAAGGAAACGAATCATGTGCGGGCAACGACCTTACATCCGAAGTGGCACCTCGGACGGGAATTGACTCAGTCCCACTTTCAAAGGGACATCGTCCTTTCAGTATAAATGGACTGCCGCTTTCACCGAACGAGTTGCTCTGCGAAACGGCTCCGCGTGACACTCCATCAATACGGATAACCACCCGGAGGGCCGCCGGGAGGAGGTGGATAATACCCAGGCGGCGGTGGATAGCCTGGCCCATACCCTGGTCGACCGTAGGCCGATGGAGGAACGCGTGAACCGAGTTCTCGAATTTCACCCATGCTGGGTTCGTGGACCGTCACCGGCGCATTCAGATAAAACGTGACAACCGATTCGGCGGGCACGATCAGCCGCGGGCCGGAAGATAAAGCCGAAAGTCCGGCGCCCCCCAGGCCGCCAAGCAATCCGCCCAGCAAAGCCGTGCCACCTCCGCCGACTGCGCCGCCTACGATGGCTCCGGCTGCCGCGCTGCCGCCAATGTTCGCCGCCGATTGCCCGCCCTTACCCGGTCCTCCGCGGGCCCAGACGTAGCTGGTCAGCGGGTAGGGGGTGTTGGCGACATTGAGACCTGTCAATTGCAGCGCAAGTTGAGGCCTTCCCTTCAGGTGTCCAGGGCCGCGCGCATCAACAACAGTTCCGGTCACATCCGCTCCGCGAGGAATCGCGATCACACCATTCTGCACCACGATGTCCTGCACCAGAATGCCGTGAAACTGAGTGCCCACCTTCGTATGTTTGCTATCGATTGTCCGCATCACCATCACGTACGCCGGCGTTCCAGTTGCAATGGTGAGCATGTCGGAATGCCCGCCATAGTCCGGTGGAGGCGGCCCATTCTGCTGATTGTCGTTGTCGTCGGGCGGAGGAGGCGGTGGTGGGCCCTGCGCGTCGCCCGGATGGGCGGCATTCTGGTCGCCAGCGGAACCTGGCTCAGTTTCGGGCTCGGCTCCGATTGCGATTTTATCTTCCACGTTCTTCACGCCAGCGACGGCCTTCACCATGTTTTCGGCGTCTGTGCGCAATTCCTGTGTGGGGACGGTACCGGTCAGGGTCGCGGTGCCGTCATGTACCCAAATACCTAAATTCAGGGGACGCAAGGTATCGGAAGCCATCAAACTCTTATTGATGTCCTCGGCGATTGCGCTGTCGGGCCGTTGTTGCGTGTCTGTCGGGGCCGCTGTTTGCGTTGGGGCAGCTGACGGTGACGGATCGGCGGCTTGTGCCGAAGCGCCCACGCTCAACATGGCAACGCCAGATAGCACGACGCAGATCGCGAGTCCGCGATTTAGATGCGTCCTCTTGTGCTGAAACAGTTTATGAAGTGTAGAGGCCTGAATTGTCACGAAACTGTCCCTCATTGGAGATATTTCTCCCTCTATGCAGACGCGGATGAGAGTGAAAAGTTGCTTCAATCTCCCATTCAGAATAGAAGTTTCTTCAAGAGATACCCTCTCACGCTTTGCGGTAGCGTTTCCATTCTTTTTCCACAACGCGAGCCATTTGGACTGCCGCGTCTTGCAGCCAGTCCGATTTTCTGCGGCGTAGATCGTGCAAAATGTTGACCGTCTGCCGTTTTGTGCCCAAATGGACGTTGGCAGCTTCCGCTCCCATGGCATGCAACAGCAAGTGCTCATCTCGATGTTTGGGCAGGTTTTGAATATCGATTGGGTTGGAGTCCGGCGAGAGGCGGCGAATCAGCCAAGCCCCTTGAATCAGTTGGAAGGGATCGCGCGAACGCACAGCATAGCCGATCGTCCGCTGATAGTAAGATTGCCGATGCCCAACTTTATCTTGAAGCCACGAGCATGCGGAAGGCAGCATCGACTTCGCTTCACGGGCGATGCAACCACCTTCCCAGACTGCAATCGCCACAAATCGCTGCTGGCCCAGACTTCCCAAGCCTGCCTGACGGCGGACAACTTTATATTCCATTCTGGGGTCGGGCAGCGTTTTTTCCAACGCCCGCCGCAGGTCTCTGGCAGGTGGTTGGCGGACGGACGGCAAGCGGTTCAGTTTGCCCCAGAAATCGGTGGGGGGCTTGAAACTATCCACTCCCAATTGGCCAAGTTTTTGCTCTCGCTCAGCCAGAACGATGGGACGACCGCCCCCTCTAAGCGACTCCTTATATCCCTCCAGAATGGCGTCGCACCCGTCTCTCAACTTGATCGAAAGGCCCTCAGCATCGAGGACAATCTTAAGACTTACAGCCAGACGGACCAGATCATTCGTATATGGCAAAGGGTACGACTCGTCGAAGTCATCGACACCCCAGCAAAGACGTCCCTCGGCATCTCGCCACGTGCCAAAACTGTTGACGTGCAGGTCCCCCACGGCGAGCACTTTGGGTGCGCCGCATAGGTCCGAACAGATAGACGGCCACAGTTGCGCCCAGCGATAGAACGTGCCACGCAGGAACAGGAACGAGCTCAGTTTCATCTGTTCGTGCTTCAACCGTAGATCGGAGGGAACAATCGCTGTGCAGCTTCGCATCCATCGCTCGTAACTGGAAGTCGACTGTTCGATGCCTTGTTCTGCATCCTTGGATAGCGGACCGATACGGGATCGCGCGTGGACCTGTTTCTTTTTCATTCGCTGCCCGCCGGTGAAAGAAATGTGAATCGTCAGCGGATGGGACGCAATTCAGGCTGGGTAAGTTGTTTCTCGGCGCGGCCGACGGCAATGCTGGGACATTCGACGTTTATCATGCGCCAGGCAGAATTCCACGCGAACCGAGCCGTCCTGCGCAATACGTTGATCAAGGTTAGCAGGCGATTTCAGCAAAACGGTCTCGATTCAGGTTCCATTCTTATGAGAGCTTGAGGACAAGTGCGAGGCCCCAAGGCGAGGTTGACTGGATTAGAAATTGCTTCAATCCCGTAGATTCGCAGGTGCTGAACTGACTTCCGACAGCGTTTTGAAGTCTTCGTCCGGTAGCTTGAGCCCGGCGGCGGCAATATTTTCCTCTACGTGAGCGACGGAGGAGGTTCCAGGAATCGGCACCATGACGGGTGAGCGTCGCAGCAGCCATGCCAGAGCGACCTGCAAGGGAGTCGCGCCAAGTTTTCTGGCGACTTCTTCCAGCGTCTCGTTGGCTTTCCGATTCTGACCCAGCGGAGCCCACGGCACGAACGCAATGCCATGCTGTTCGCAATGGTTCAGCAGATAGTCCCATTCGCGGTCGGCGAAACCGTAGCGGTTTTGAACCGCGACGATAGGAACGATCTTCCTCGCCCGCTCCAGATGTTCCAAAGTAACGTTCGAAAGCGCCACATGGCGGATCTTTCCCTGCTCGCGCAGGCGCGCCAATGCACCCACGGAGGCATCGAAGGATACGGCCGCGTCGGGAATGTGCAGGTAATAGACATCGATTCGATCCAGGCGCAGGCGTTTCAAGCTACCTTCGAGCGCCTCCTGCAGATGCTTCGGGCTGGCATTGTGAATCCACTGGGCGGGGCCGACTCGCTGCCATCCGCCTTTGGTGGCGATCACCAAGCCGCGGGGATAGGGAGATAAAGCCTCTGCAATCAACTCTTCCGAGATGCCAGGACCGTAGGAATCGGCGGTGTCGATAAAGTTGACTCCCAACTCCACCGCGCGGCGCAGAGTCGCCAGGGCCGCGTTGCGATCCGCCGGCGGGCCCCAGATTCCTTTACCCGTGAGTCGCATAGCGCCGAACCCGAGGCGATGAACGGAAAGATCCCCTAATTGGACGGTTCCGGCGGCTGCAGCTGAGATGGTTACGATTTTCTGCGTCATACGATCCAAACCCCTTTGTCTACTTGACATTATGTCTGAAACTGCTACACTGACCGAACCTTTAACTTAACCCGAACTCTTGTTCAACGGACCTTCAAATCCCCCATGCGAAGCCGTACGATCGAGTTAACTTTTGTCGCGCTTTTTTTTCTGCCGTTTGTGTTTGTGCCCGGTGCCTTGGCATCGCATAAGCAGCGGACGATCATTATTGCCCTCGATCAGTCTGGGAGCATGGTTCAAAGCGATCCTGCCAGACTCCGAGTGGAAGCAGCCGGATTGTTGGCTGCGACGGAAAACCCAAACGACCAGGTTGGCCTGATTGCTTTCGGCGATGACGCCCACTGGCTGCAGAAACCAATCGAGCGCAACCGGTTCGACTTTGCCCTTCTCGATAAAATTGGGGCCTCGGACGCGCATACTTCCTTCTCGCCTGTCTTCAGCACCCTTGAAGAGTACCTGATTAGTCAACCCTCCTCTTTCTTTCAGGATAACGACATTTCCCTGGTGCTGCTGACGGATGGCCGCAGCGATCCCGCCGACAAACTAGCCGATGCGGACCGCTCACGAGCGCTTTCGATTGCCGGAAAGAACTCCTGGCGGCTGAAGGTTTACACCATCGGCCTGGGAAACGATCTCGACCTTGACTTCCTGGATCAGCTGGCGCGCACATCCGGTGGATTCTCAATCCACGCGGCATCGGCATCGGACCTGCCGGATGCATTTCTTCGTGTCGCGGCGCGGACCGCTGCACTGCCCGTCTATGTTCGCAGTTCCTCCACACAGAACCTGACGTGGACCGGGACACCGGAACGCGTGGTCGTGGTCTTTACCGGTGAACATGCGGCTTCGGTGCAGTTGCCGGGACACGTGCTGTATCGCTCAACAAATGTGGCTGTTGCCGAGGAAGACTCGGCGGCAGACAGCGCCAAGCTTGCATGGTCAGGACACGGACTGGCATTTCTCTGCGTGCAGGAGCCGCTGCGGCTGTCGCCGGAAGGCGAATTTCCTTCGGCCCTGCTGACCGATGTGCCGCACCCTGTCACGCTGAACCTGGAAAGCCCACATGGCTCGGTGAAGAATGCCTTTTTTCTGCGGAGCGCAAGCGCCCATCTTGAACTTGCGGGCCGCGACAGCGAGGCAGTTCCGCTGACCCAGCAGGCGGATGCCAGCCGTTTCACGGGAGAATTGGAGGTGCGCAGCGCCGGCAGCTTCCGGGCATGGGCCTACCTGGATTCGCCCTATGGCGAGGTAGAAACATTCCTGGGGGATCTGGACTCCGTCGTGACACCGGTTGCGATCCCGCGGCAAGTATCGGCTGGCGTCTTCGATCCCCTGCCCCGCATCTGGTTCCAAAAGCAGCTGGCGATCCGGTCGCTGCTGCCGGTGGGCACGGTGAATCTCCAGTTCTCACCGCAGGCAAATGGACCGTCGGACCGAGTGCCTGCCAGTCTGCGGGTTGCGCCGGGGCAGAACTCGCAATTCAAGATGATGCTCGGCGGCGATCCTAATCTGATGCATGTGGTGGACTACTCCGCTACGTGGAGCGATGGGCAAACTGAAGTCACGCGCCACGGCGCATTGCGCATTTTCGCTCACCAGATGTCGGTCGCAGAGTTGGTACGAAACAAGTGGCCGTGGACGGCGGCGTTGCTATTGCTAATCTGCGGATTCATCAGCGCAGTGTGGAATTTCTGGCCACGTCCTCTGCAGGCCGACTTGATTGTGCGGCAGAACGGTACTCAGGTGCTGCGGCTCCGGCTGCCTTCGCAACTGCGCACACGCATGCTGCATGTTTCTGAAGGGCAGATCGGCAACAGTGCCGGAGAGAGCCGCGCCATCATTGCCGGTCCTCAATCACGAGAATTGCTTTCGCTTCAAAGTACGCGCAGGCGCGGCAGATGGACCATCGTAGCTCGTCCACGCGCTGCACATGCCCCTGCGCCGCAGGCCCACAAGTCGGCAGAGATCGATTTACGGGCCATCCATGTTCCAGTCTTCGTTACAGAAGACGGAACCATCCAGATCAACGTGCTGTACAGCTAGACCAAATGATAGAAGGTGCGCCATGCTTCACCGAACATTGCTGATCGGCCTTGGTGGAACGGGAATCGACTTGCTTCGAAAGTTCAAGACCCACTACGGCAAGTATTACGACAAGGAACAGAAGTACATTCAGATCCTGGGGATTGATACCACCAATCAACGGACTGACAGTTCAGACCCGTTCCTTGAGAACCACGAGTTCCTGCATCTGGGCAACCCAGTCATCACCTCAGCCAATGTGATGCAGTTCCGCAAGCGGAACCAGTTTCGCTGGCTGCCGGACGATCTTCCTGCATTTTCCGTCGCGACCGGCGCCGGCATGCGGAGGCTGGTCGGCCATGTCGCCTATTTCTGGCGTGGCGGCGATATCGCCGCGCATATTGAACGGGCAATGCATACGCTGAACCACGCGGAAGTCAGCGGTGAATTTGCCAATGTTGTCGACGGCGCACAGACCCGCGTATTCATTATCAGTTCCGTATGCGGCGGCACCGGCACGGGAATGTTTTTAGACATCGCTTTCCTGGTGAATCATCTGTTCACCCGGCACAACTATGAAACGGTCCGCTTCGGCATGTTGTTTCTGCCGTCGACATTTCGCCAACTGGGTCAAAGCGCGCAATACGCGACTTTGGAAGCGAATGGCTACGCAGCCTTGCAGGAGCTGAACTACTACATGGCCGACTCATTTTCGCAAACAAGTCTTTCCTCTCCAGCGGACCTAGTGTCCGGAGAAATTCCCATCTGTCCCAGCCCGTTTGATATGTGCTTCATGCTGGGCGGCACCGACGAGATTGGAAGGCAGCTCTCTTCGTCAGAAGATTTGTATCAGCGGACCGCGGAATTTCTGTTTTCCGCCGTCGCGATTCCGCAGATCCAGGAACACATTGTCGATTATCACGTCACCAACGCACGCCTCAGCTACGCGTCCTTTGGATCTTTTTCTGTCCCACTGCCGAAGGCTCGCTACGTAGAGAAATATGTTCTCCATATCGGACGCGAACTGCTGGAGGATATTTTTGCTCCCATCGCGTCTGGGTACGATGCACGAGCAAAGGACCTTCTAAGCGGAACAAGAATCTCCGAGCTGAGGAATCTTGAATCGTTGGCGTCGCTGCGACAGATTGAGAGCCTGATGCATACGGAGGTATTTCTCCACGGCGAAGGCGGAGGTCAGCGGCAAACCACCGACAACATCACCAAGGAATATGAAATCTGGATGAACATACGGCCGCGGGTTGTGCAGCAAACCACGGCAGAAATCACCTCCATCGTGGATTCGATCGAGAGGGAAATTCTAGGAGAGCGC
This sequence comes from uncultured Acidobacteriota bacterium, assembly GCA_963719625.1. Classification (GTDB taxonomy): domain Bacteria; phylum Acidobacteriota; class Terriglobia; order Terriglobales; family Acidobacteriaceae; genus JAKAAZ01. The sequence goes on along the minus strand of CAVRDB010000025.1, from coordinate 270,039 downwards.
AAACGACAGACCGCCCTGGATAAGGGAGTGCTGGCAAGCCAGTTCGAAATTTGCAAAACCGTCTTGATCCAGTTGCAGCAGGTCCTCGATACCGACTCAGTAGTCCCCGCGAGGATGACGGAAGCAGAAGTACTGAAGACATATCGCGAAGAAAGATTCCTTGGAGGCAAATCTGCCAGCGAACGCATGGCCGGTTTTCGCGAACAGCTGCCGCAGGCCGCGCAGGCACAGATTGCGAGCGAACTTCGTGGACAGGTGCGATCCATGGTGGGCAAGCTGCGAACGCGATTCAGCGATGAAGCAACGGCGTTGGGAGCGTTGATTGCGAATGCGGATTTTATTGCCAGCGAACTGCAGGGAAAAGCGGAACAATTTCTTTCCAACCGCCGCGCCGCCTCGCGTAGCGTGAACTTTTCCAACACAGGCATCGGCGCTGCCAATATTCCCCAGGAACAGTATCAACTGGACCGGGTGGGACTGCTGCAGCGTTACCGCGCAAAGTTTTCGCTGCAGGACGTGGTGGATGACGGATGGAAATTTCAAGGCGACCACTACATCGACAAGTTGTATCAAGAGACATCGCTGTATGTTTCCGAGCAGATCACGCGATCTCAGTTGCTGGACGACGGACTACTCCATAACGGCATGATGCAGGCCTGGTCGAACCTGAATCTTCAGAATGGACCGCGCCGGCATCAGGCCACGACGAACAATCTTTTCGCACCGCGCGATCCTGAGCTACGCAAACAATTGCAGCAAGTTTTCGATGAGTGGAAAGGGTCTGAATCCTCTCCTCTATGCAACATCAGCGATTCCGTCGACGATTCCGTGCTGTCGTTCATGCGCGTGATCGGCCGGTTTGGTCTGGCCGACATCCATGAGGTGCAACTGATGCGGCAGGCGTACGAGGCAAAGAGAAAAGACCCTGTAGAAAAAATGTTCCTCGATCTTCCGACCCATAAGCGGCGCAGCATTGCCGGCGACGACGAGACGGAAGAACAGTGCAAGTGGTTTGGACTGGCCACCATTCTTGGCCTGCTTCGGGACTTTGGACAGGACCTGGAATTCAATGGAAAGCCCCTGCGAACGCAGATTGCCGATCCGGTCGAACGTCATTTGCATGCTCGCATGCGGATGGTCGATCCCGATTTCCAGGAGATCATCGAGAAAAAACGCGACAAGATGATTCTGGAATTAGGCGGAAATCAAGGCTGGGCACAATTCATCCACGATCAGGTGGAAAAGCATTACCCGCGCAATGAATTTCGCGATCTAGGCGAATATGAACGGCAGCTGTCGGAGGTTCGCGTTGAAATGATGTCGTATCTGCGATCCCTCGGCGTGCCGCAATATATGCGGGCTGGAGAATAACGTGATCTTACAGCCTACATTGGTATTGCTCTGCGGTTCGGGAGCCGAGCAGCTGAAAGAACAGGTCGTTCGCTGGATCAGCGAAGACGAGCGTCATGCCTTTTATTTCGCGCACATCAACGAAGCAGAGGAAATGGAACACGCCATTCCCGTCGCCGTACACGAATTGCGTTCGGCGAAACTGCTTTCCGAACTGATCCGGGGCGGCTATGTCCCGAAGAACTACAGGTTGCAGGAGTTCCGCACCTTGATCGTCTGTCTGTCGGAGGACCAAGACTGGATTCGCACTGCACGCCGCCAGTTAGAAGTTTCTCTTGAGGCGACGCCGTTTCTGAATCGCATTTTCTGGGTGGTGTTGCTGGAGCAGCAAAAGATTGAAAATCTGCAAGAGACCCAGCAGAAACTTTTCGCCGACTTCGGCGGAAATGAATCCGTAACCCTATTTCATGTTCTTCCCTTCTGGCGCGGCAGTAATCTCGATCCCGACGATACGTCGGCAATCCTGGAAAGACTGACGGTCCTGTTGTTGAAGTCGGACACAGAGGCATCGTTGCCCATGATCGCGGAAATCGCGCGCAATAAAAGCGCGTGGGCGATCGGCATTGAAGCGTATCGGCTGAAGGGTCATTCTGAGGCAGGAAAGTGCGCGTTGTTTCTGGCCGCGCGTGAGCTGATTGCCCAATGCTTCACCGGCCAGCCGTTGAGCGCTCCCACGCTTGCCAATCTTGTGCGGGAAAAGATTCCAGACTTCGACAGCCAGGCCGACCTGGACCCTTTCACGCCGGAAGGGCTGGAGTTGGTCGGGAAATATGTCCGGGATTATGTTCCGGAGTTGCTGGATGCGCTCGCGTCGCATAGCCCAAACGTGGAGAGCTGGCTGGACTGCCTGAAATATTTGAAGCGGGAGACGGCCAAGCCTAAACGTTTGAGCTTGCTGGCTCCCGGCGGGACTGCGCCGGACGGAAAACCGAAGCCAGCATATTCCGGATTGAGTGTTCTGTTGATGACAGTTTCGGCAGCGGCCTGTTACCTGTTATTCAAACCCGCCGCCGCGCCTGCAGAGCAGCAGCTCCAGCTGGCGCTGAGTGGATCAGGAAAGACAAAGACCAAGCAGGATTTGCCGCATCATCCGATTTTTGCCGCTGCCCTGGAACGGATTCTTACCGACATCCAGCCGCTGCGTTATCCAGAGTTGCTGCAGGACGCGTTGCCAAGCCCTGAAGTCGAGAGACCGATTCCGACCGACAACGTCGAAACGGCAAAAGTGGACCGCACCTTGATTGACGCTGCGCGAGACCTGCTGCTGAAGAGGACGTTTGCACTTCCCTCTCTCCTCTCGTTCCAGTTTCTGACCGGCGAGATGACGCCCGCATCGGCCATGACAAAGGTGCTTTCTGCGCAGCAGGAGATGGAGAAGAATTTGGAGAATTTTGTCATTGACCGGTGGCTGAAGGGTGTGCGCGAATCGCGGCACAACAACAGCCCCGACGCGGATAGCGAATGGCTCGACTTCATGTTCGCATCGCCTATCCCTAATCCAGTGCATATGGAATGCGAAATTGCCGACCATCAAAACCATCCGCAGCAGCCGGGTTGGTTCCCACAATCCTGGTTGCACTATGTGCATGCGGTTGGCATTCGTTGAGTTTTCGCTCGCGCACTACTTGGAATCCACGCGATGACATTCGGATCGCATCTTGCCTGCGAGTGAATCCGACGAGAAGCTGACCGAGCGGCCCGCCGCATCCCACCAGATGTACTGCTGTGCCGCATAGCGTGCGCCAGAGCCGGAAAATATATTGGCAAAAATCAGCGAGGTTCCGCTGACAGGAAGAATCGCGAGACTGTTGCATGCACCGTTAAGATACTCCACAGAAAATGTTCCCGCGGGCAGCCCCATTTTCGCGCCCTGAGCATCGCATTGATATTGCACGGTTGATCGCGAGATGGCCTGGGAACCCTTCAAGTGAATCGTTACGTCCGTTGCCGTGGCGAATGCGCCTGCGGACAAGATGGCTATTGCAATCGCGCTCTGTTTCCAAATCGCCTTCATCGGTATCCCCCTGGCTATGCGTCGATGCAATCTTGGATGAGGTCGCATTGCTTCGGCTGCATCAACCGCGACTGAAATTCTCTCATCTTCAATTTCGCATTACCGCCATTTGGCCGTTGCTGCTAATTCATCTGCATCCCCGGCATCGCCGAGTGGTCCATGTTATCGTGCCCATGGTCGTCATCCTGGGTGGACCAGATATTTTTCGAGTCGGCCTCATACGGGTAGACGTGGACCATCCATCCAAAGATGTGGGGGTAAAACTTCCCGCCTGCCGCATCGCAAGCTTGCTCGGTAGTGATCGAGCCTCTCAATCCAAACTTCGCATCGGGGCCAAAATATGCTGCTTTCTCTTCGCTGGGCGCTTTGCAGAAATTTATGTGCTGGTGCCAGCGCGCGATACTCAGCGGAATCCGATCATTCAACTCGTCCTCAGTAGCGCGCATCCGATCTGTGTACATGACTCCCACGAGTTGATAGCCGCCGTCCGTCGTTTTCTTGTAGAGCAGCGAGGTCGGTTTCGAAGGATCGAAGTGCCGTCTGGCTCGAAATGCGTATTCACGCTTCGTAAAGTGATAGATCGGTTGCGGGACATTGGGAAGAAAAATCTCGTATCCGTCGGACAGAGCCTTATGATAATCCTGATACGGCGCCATCGCCAATTTCGCAGCAGCAACAATCGCATCGGCCTTCTGTTGATCGCCGGGCTGGGACGGTCGAAGAGTCGTCAGATACATGTGGCCCGCCATGTGCCCCATGTCGCCCCCTGACATGCTGTTCCCCGCTGCACTCGATCCCCCGACTGGCTGCGCCCCCTGTGCAAGACCTGGCGCCGCCCCTGTGGCCAAACCGAGTATCAAACAAAAGAGCATGGCTGCTGGAGAACATGAGCATACTCTGCGAAGTAACGAAGCTTGGGACATAATGATTCACCTCGAAAAAAAGTTCTGATGAAGCGGACGGACTCCAACCGAATGCACTTCGATCTGGGGCGCGATCTCGATTCTAAAGACGGCTGGTTCCAAATTTAAGTTGCGGTTGTCGACAACAAATCCTTTTAACACGGGCGAGTACACTGGGACTCGATCGATATTCGAAACGAAAATACGACGAATTTCAATCGGAGGACGATGAAAACACCTGCGCTCACAACAAAGTTCCGCGCTAATCTTAACAACGCGTACATCACTGCAGCTCTCGCCTTGTTTCTCTGTACGGCAATGTGGACCTCCACGTCGCTCGCTGCCCAGCAAACGTCGCCCGCCACCACAAACGGCGTCAGCACCGCTCCTGCCCATCCAAAGAAAATTTCGTCTGGGTTCCATGAGCCTGACCCTATCGACTTCGATAACCACTCCGGCTACGTTCAAATTTTCGATGGAGTCGATCTCAAAAGCTGGGATGGCGATCCCTCCATTTGGCATGTCGAGAACGGCGCCATCGTTGGCGAATCTACTAAAGAGAAGCCAGTCGGCAACAGCTACATTGCATACCGCGGCTTCAAAGGGAAAGATTTCGACCTCAAGCTTGAGATCAAGGTCGAGAACGGCGGCGGAAGCGGAATCCAGTATCGCAGCCAGACGGGACTGCCGTGGCTGCGTCAGCGTCCGGGCGAGCCCACCCCTAATCTGAACTGGATGATGACTGGGCCGCAGGCTGATTTCTGGTTTCCGGTGAGCCCGATGACGGCTGAATGGACCGGCCAGTTCTACTCGGAGAACACCCCGCTCGGCATCCTCGCCTGGCGCGGCCAGGTGGTAAATTCCTCGCCCAGCAAACCGCCTCGCCTGGTCGGCAACATCGCCGATCGCACCGCTCTGGGTGGCTACGTGCGCGTCAACGATTGGAATCAGTACTTGATCATGGCCCGCGGCGGTACCTTCATCCACATTCTCAATGGACAACTCATGGCCGTCCTTGTCGATGACGACCCGAACTCGTCAAACAATCAACCAGGCATCATCGGAATCGAAATCGAAGGCACGCCCAGCAAAGTCTCCGTCCGCAACGTCTGGTTGAAGAAGCTCCGATGAGCAACTGAGTTGCGAAGAATCCCGTCAATCCTCATCCCCTGCTTCCGGCATATTGCTGGGCTTGCGGTCAGGATTGATTGCAGGATGATGGGCATTTTTCATCTGCTGGTTCATCTCTGGCAACTGGTTCCGCTGGAATTCTTCCCAGCCCGGCAGTACTTCCTTACCTTCCATTTCTACATGCGCAGCCGCGGCTAACAAGGCCTCTGTTGGATTCGCATCGGCCTGCTCCAATTCTCCATACAACTGTGTGGCCTCGGCGGTCACTTTGTCGATGCCGGGCAGCCGCTTCGCCGCACCCGGCCCCGTACCCTCCACAATTACTTTCAACGCAGCATTGAATGGCGCGAGCTGTGTGGCGAGAGCGCGATCCTGAACGGTCGCCATCTGCTCCATTACCGAATGTGCCTGCAGGTCTGCCTTGGCAAGTGCATCCAGGGAATCGGCCATTGTGATCTGCGCCGTGTGTAACGCCTCCAACTCCTCCTGCGACATGTGCACCCGCGGATCCATCTTCACCAGCAAGGGCTCCGATTCGCTTTTGCCGTCTACTGTCAGACGAACTGTGTAGGTTCCCGGTATAACCAGCGGTCCTTGCGGAACCAGCGGAGTGCGATGCGGCACGGCAGCGATCGGATACTCATAGTTCGTCGCCGTAGGTGCGGTTGAGCGAAGGTCCCAAATCCAGCGATGCATCCCGGCAGTCGTTGGCAGCGGGCCATGCATCTGAGGCCAGTAGGCGGGAATCAATTCCGTGCGCAACTCTTCCGGTGTGGGAGAAACCGGATCGTCGCTACTATATTTACGCAACACATTGCCATTGGTGTCCAGAATTTCCAGTGTCACAGTGCCCTGCGCATCGTGGGGTAAATCGTAATCGAGGATCGCGCCATCCGGCGGATTCTCTCCCGCAGGCTCATCCGCGGGCAACGGCGTATCGGTATTGGTGTCACGACGCACGCGCCATGCTGCGGCTGGTCGAAACAGCATCACTTTCTTTTTTCCTGAATTGGCTGCGAGCTGGCGCAGTGGGCTCACATCATCGAGTACCCAAAAGGAACGGCCATGGGTTGCGACAATCAGGTCATCATCCTTCACCAGCAGGTCACGCATAGAGGTGTGGGGAAGGTTATATTGCAGTGGCCGCCAGTGTTCGCCATCGTCGAAGGATGTCCAGATCGCATGTTCCGTCGCCGCGTACAACAATCCTGGCTGCACCGGATCGGCGCGCACCGCATTCACAGGCGCATCGTCCGGCAGACCCGTGCTGATGGATACCCATGTCTTGCCTCCATCGTGAGTGCGGAAGATATACGGATGCAGATCGTCGACGCGGAAGCGGCTCACTGCCACATACGCAGAATCGTCGTCGAAATGCGAAGCGTCGATCTGCGCAATCTTGCTCCAGGGAGCAACGCCGGGCGGCGTGATGTTCGTCCAGTTTGCTCCGCCGTCGCGCGTGATCCAAACCAGTCCATCGTCAGTTCCCGCCCAGATTGTCTGCGTCGTCTTATAGGAAGCTGCGATCGAATAGATGACGCCGCGGCGTTCGTCCTGTTGCGCAGCAGTCAGTACCGGTACAGACGGCGGCTGGCCCGTCTTCTCCTGGCTCAGGTCCGGACTGATCGTCTTCCAGGTATGACCATCATCCGTCGTCTCAAAAAGATGGTTCGCCGCGTAGTACAGCGTGTGCGGGTCGACAGGAGAAAACTGGATCGGCTGCGTCCTGTCGGCGCGAAAACCGCGCTTGTTCATTGGCAGCGGGGTCACATTCTGCACCTGGCCGGTCACCATGTCATAGCGCGAGACCTCCGTCCGCCCCGCTCCGTAGATGATGTCGGGATGCAATGGATCAGGTGCGGCATAGCCATACTCAATGATGCCGGCTGGATGCCAGTCGCGAAATGTAATTTCGCCATCGTTGCCGCGCGTCGAGGTGCAGACTGAACCGCTCTCCTGCTGCCCGGCGCACACCTGGTAAGGAAAGCTGTTGGTTGCCGCGACATGGTACAGCTGCGCCGTCGGCTGGTTGTACCAGGAGCTCCAGCTTTCGCCGCCGTTCACGCTGACAAGAGCGCCCTGATCGCTGACCAGTAGCAGGATCTTCGGATTGCGCGGATTGATCCACAGGTTCTGGTAATCGTCGCCGCCGGGTGCTCCGCGCAAGCTGATCCATGTCTTGCCGCCATCTTCTGAGCGACACGTGACAATGCTGGTGCTATAGACGATATCGGGATTCTGGGGATCGACCACCGGCACGGGCAGATCGCCGCCTCCAATCTTCATCGCTGGGCGCGGATCGTCGGTGATCTTCCGCCAACTCATCCCACCATCATCGGAACGGTACACTCCCAACCCCGTGTCCGAGGCATATCCGCTGCCCTCTTCCTTGGTAGACAACGTCGCATACAATCGTTGCGGATCACTCGCTGAGATTGCGACGTTGATCTGCACCAGGTCCCTGGGAAGACCATTCGTCAGTTGTTTCCACGTTGTGCCACCATCGGTCGACTTGAAAAGGCCGCCGCTCGTACCCTCGTAGCTGTTGTCATCTTCCCAGGGTCCCAGGCGCTCATTCCATAGCGAGGCATACACGACCTGCGGATTCTTGGGATCGATGACGATGTCAGAGCCACCGGTGTTTTCATCCTTGTATAGGACTTTGTCCCAGGTCTTGCCGCCGTCTCTGGGAACGGAAAATTCCGCGTTCCGCATTGGGCCCGTAGGGATGGCCGAGGACTGCCGCGAAAATTCGGTTCGCGTTGGTTGGATCAACGGCAATTGCCGGTATCTGCTGACCATCGTGCAGCCCGAGATGGGTCCACGTCTTCCCCGCATCGGCAGAGCGATAGATACCATCGCCGACAGAAAGATCGGGCCGGTGCAGTCCTTCGCCGCTGGCGACATAGACCACGTTGCTGTCCGACGGCGCCACCGCGATCGCGCCAATCGATTGCGTATCCTGGCCATCGAAAATCGGGCTCCAGGTGCGTCCGTAATCCGTCGACTTCCACACGCCGCCATCCACCTGACCGACATAAAACACATTCGGCTGATCCGGGACACCCGCCGCTGCGCGCGTGCGGCCTCCGCGAAATGGTCCAATCATGCGCCAATGCATGTTTGGCATGGGTGTCGCGTGCTCTGCCGCCACGCAAACTGCGGTAGGCTTCAGCATGCTAGTCATCAGCAACACAAACAGTAGATAGCGAGAGGCAGAACGTGTTTCCTTCATTTCAATCCCTTCGGTTGGCGGTGCGATGCGCGCTTGAATCGGCAATTAGGAGAACACCCGCGTAGAACTGGACCTTTTCGCGTCCGCTGTTCGTTGCAGGTTCTTTCAATGCGTCAGGATAGCCGATCAAGGTGTTCCTTGCTGCAGCATGCTCGATTTTCCGTCCTCGCGTCCTATCTTTACTTCGTTTTTCTTGCGTTCCCGCTTGATCCCGTGGCCATTTGGCATTCACAATCTCAGCAGTGATGAACTTCTCTGGTTCTGTGTCGTCTGTCCGCCTACGCATCTTCGCATTCTCCTGCGCAACAGTGCTCTTCTCACTGGCGGCTGCGCTGTCGATGTCCGCGCAATCGCTGCCGTCCACTCTTTTCAGCGGATTGCAGTGGCGGCTCATCGGTCCGTTCCGAGCAGGACGCGTTGTTGCGGTCACCGGTGTACCGGGAAGCCATCGAGATTTCTTTTTTGGCGGCGTCGACGGCGGCATCTGGAAAACCACCAGTGCCGGAACGGTATGGCAGCCGATCTTCGATCATGTGACGGTAGCCTCCATTGGCGCGCTCGCGGTTGCTCCTTCTGATCCGAAAATTATCTACGCCGGAACGGGTGAATCCGACATCCGCTCTGATCTTGCTTCCGGCGATGGCATGTATCGCAGTGACGATGGCGGCTCGACATGGAAGCATATTGGCCTTGATGACTCGCGACAGATCAGCCGCATCCTTGTTGACCCGAGCGATGCCAACACGGTCTATGTCGGTGTTCTGGGACCACGCATACGGCCCTAGCGACGAGCGCGGTGTCTACAAATCCACCGACGCTGGAGAACATTGGCAGCGCGTGCTCGACAAGGGGCCGGATGTCGGCATCGCCGATCTCGCGATGGCAACAGACAAGCCGAACATCTTGTTCGCAGCGACGTGGAATGCCCATCGTCCTCCGTGGAGCACGTATCCACCACTCGAAGGACCCGGCAACGCTCTCTATCGCTCCACGGATGGCGGCGCGAACTGGACGCAGATTGCCGGCCATGGCCTGCCGCAAACAGCATGGGGGCGCACTGGTATTGCTGTCAGCGCCGATGGCAACCGCGTCTACGCGACCATCGATTCGCCCGGCCATTCTGGCCTCTACCGTTCCGACGACAGTGGTGACAATTGGACCTTAGCCAATGCCGATTCGCGCTTGACCGACCGCGCCTGGTATTTCAGCTCGCTGGCTATCGACCCAAACAACGCGGATGTGCTTTACATTCCCAACGTCGCTCTGTACCGAACAGAAGATGGAGGGAAGACCATCCAGATTGTGCGCGGCGCGCCGGGAGGCGACGATTATCACCAGATCTGGGTCGATCCAAAAAATTCCGATGACCTGATGCTGGGTGTGGATCAGGGCGCAACGTTGAGTCTGGACCGTGGCAAGACCTGGACAACCTGGTACAACCAACCCACTGCACAGATGTACCACGTCACTACCGATCACAAGTTCCCCTATTCCGTCTATGGCGCGCAGCAGGACAGCGGCTCCATTGCCATAGCCAGCCGCACCGACCACGGACACATCGACACGCGTGACTGGTTCTTGCCCGGCGGCAGTGAGAGCGGCTACATCGCGATCGATCCTAAAGATGAAAACATCATTTATGAAACAGACACGTATGGAGAGGTGAAGCGGTTCGATCGCAGAACTTCATTCAGTCAAACCGTCACTCCGTGGCCTCTCGGCGGCTTCGACCAGCCGATCAACAAGCGGCGCTATCGCGATCCGTGGACGCCAGTATTAGTTTTCTCTCCTGCAGATCAGCGTTCGCTCTACCTTGGAACACAGTATGTACTGAAGACCGTCGACGGCGGACTCCATTGGCAGCAGATCAGCCCTGACCTCACGGGGGCCGTGCAGGGCGCTGATAACGCGGGCGACGTTACAACTGACAATGCAGAACAGCGCGGCTATGGCGTCGTCTTTACCATTGCACCATCGCCGCTGAATGCCAGTGAAATCTGGGCTGGGAGCGATACTGGACGAATTCATCTCACTACCGATGCCGGAAAGACCTGGCGCGATGTCACGCCGCCGGACCTATCCGTGTGGAGTAAGATTTCGCTCCTCGAAGCCTCACACTTCGATCCTGCAACCGCGTATGCCGCGATCGACAGGCGCCGACTCGATGATCAGAAGCCCTATCTCTACATCACCCACGACTACGGAAAAACCTGGAAGCTTTCCGTCGATGGAATCGCGCCGACGCATTTTCTTCGAGCCGTTCGTCAGGATCCAGAACAGCGCAATCTTCTTTTCGCTGGAACGGAGTACGGCATCTATGTCTCATTTAACGGTGGCGACCACTGGCAACCCTTGCAGCTCAACCTGCCGGTAAGCTCGGTGCGCGACTTGACGATTCATGGCAGTGATCTGGTGATCGCGACGCATGGACGATCTTTTTGGATACTGGATGATATTGCACCCCTGCGCCAGGCAGCGGCTATCAATGCGTCGAATCCTTATCTCTACATGCCTCCGACCGCAATACGTGTGGACAACGATAGCTTCCTTGGCACGCCACTTCCGCCGGAAGAGCCACAGGCCAGCAACCCACCCAACGGCGCAATCATCGACTACTATCTTGGCAACGACGCCAGCAAAGTTTCTTTGCAAATCCTCGACGACAATGGTCGAGTGTTGCGCCATTTCTCCAGCGCCGACACGCAGACCATCAACCGGCCGCTGCTGCCCATTGCGGAACGCTGGTTTCCAGTGCCTCAAATCCTTGAGGCCAGTTCTGGCGAACATCGCTTTATCTGGGATCTCGCTGCCGGAGGTTCCGGCACCGGCATCGACGATGACGATGATGATTCCACCAGCATGCCTGCCGGACCGCGCGTGCCTCCCGGCACCTATACCCTCAAGCTCTCCGTAGATGGCAAGACTTTCACTCAGCCGCTGCATGTAACCATGGACCCGCGCAGTGCGGCAACAGGCCAGGTGCTCGATCAGCAATTCACCCTTGCGGACTCGATTTATTCGGAAACGTTGTCCAGCCGCAAGGCCATGGCGGAACTGGAGAGTGTGGAAAGCCAGCTGAAAAAACTGGAGTCTACCAGTGGCAACTCAACGGACCTGCAAAGAACCTTGCGCACTGCTCTGACAAAATTGCAGACTATCCGGGGCGATGACCATCCCGACCTCAATCAACCACAAAAAGAGATTGGACTTGCCGAAGCGAACACCGGTCTCGGGGTCGTTCTGCGCGTCGTCGAAAGTGGGGACAGACCCGCGCCTGCTCAGGCTTTGGTGATCTTCGATGATATGAAGCGAGCGGCCAACGAACAAATTGCAGCGTGGCAGCACTTCAAGGTAAGCGAACTTGCCAAAGTGAATGCGGAGCTGCAACAAGCTCATCAGGCTCCCTTAGAGATTTCTGCCATTGAGGAACAGGTCCACTATGCGATGACTCGTTAGGCCTGCGCGAAGGACGAAGTTACAAAACAAAAGAGCAATCAGGCCAGGAACGACTGATCTGATTGCTCTTTGTTTTTGCGGCTATTGCCGGCCCTTACTCTTTCGCCTTACATTGCGTCGCCTGACCATCGATGGTGACGGTGGCTTCGCTATATGTTCCACACTTCACTGTGTTCGGCAGGCTATCTGTGAATTGAATGTTGGCCGGACATGCAGCGCCAGATTCTTTCTGACTGGGATCACAGCCGCCGTCCCCAGCGTAGAAGGTCTCGGTGGGCGTGCCAAGCCATGTGTTATGGCCGATGAGAGTGTTGTTATATCCGTCCCAGTCTCCATCGACATAGGCCAACTTGTCGTTGAATGTGTTGCCTGTAAAGGCGACTCCCTCGTTGTCGCTGCCGTCTGTACTGATGCCGAAATCCTGCGCGGTGCCGTTATTCGTAGTCGTGATCGTGTTTCCGGTAAACGTCGCATTCCCTGCGGGCGTCATGCCGGTTACTCGCAGACCGATGGCCTCGCAAGCTGCCGAAGTCGCGGTGATGGAGTTGCCCGTCACCTGGACCCCCGTGGGAGGGGATGGCAGAAAGCTGTTGTCAAACTCCAGTTGCACTCCATACGTGCCACCGACTTCGCAACCCGCATATTCTGCATCCTGCGCAAGCTCGATCACATTGATCTTGTTATTCGCGATCGTCACATTATTTGCGTTGACATGAAATCCCCGCCCGCTCTTCGGATGGCAGTTGTTGTTGGTTACGGCAGTATAGTCCGCGGGGATATCGGCGCAGAAGTCATTCGCATACGTTGCATTCATGCTGATATCGTTGCCGCTGATCACGCTATGTTGGTTGACCGTACGGATGCCGCCTTGCGGAGAACCGACAATCGTGTTGTTTTCAATCAGGTCGCCGCTACCCGGATTTTCATTGTTCTGTCCGATATAAATGGCCTGCCCCTGAAAAGCAGATCGCGCCGACAAGTCAGCCTGACCCGGCTTATCGATGTTGGTCACGTTGTCGTAGATTGTGTTGTTCTCAATCTTCGCGCCCGTTGGAATGTAATTGGAGTAATAGAACTGAGCACCGGTGTTCTGGAAAGTCGCCGTGATGTTGTGAATGTAAGGTGCGGTTGTGAAACCGTTAGATTGTCCAAAGCTAAAGACCGGACTGAACGTCGCAGAGTTTGGAGACTGAACAATGTTTCCGCCGTAGACTTCCAAACCGCCATGTGCGGTACCGCATGGACCGCTATTCGTGGGATTGGAGGTGGACCAGCAATCGTGCCCTTCAATCGCAGGGGTTGGAGCGTTCCCGCCGCCAGTCCCGTACGTGATGGTGTGATTATTCAGATTCAAGGTAATGTTGTTGGCGTCGATGCCGAAGCAGGTGCCCGCGCTCGATACATCATTTTCCAAATAATATGTCCCGGACTGCGTGATGTCGCCGCATGAAGTCAGAGCTACTCCGGTTGAAGCCACAGTCACGGTGACGCTCTTGCTGGTGCTTCCCTGACTGTTGGTTCCGGTCACGGTGTACGTCGTTGTCGCCGTCGGAGTTACAGCCACGCTGTTCGAGGTGGCAGCCACGGATCCTGAAACCGAGCCCACGGCGAATGAAGCGGTGGTGGCATTGGCCATCGTATAGCTGATCGTTGTGCTGCCCCCAGGAGCGATAGCCGTAGAACTGGCCGCGATTGTGACCGTCGGAGGAGTGCTGGTTACAACAGCGGGGACTGCCGTAGAAGCCGTTGGTGGTGTGTAAATGATCGTCGCGGTACCGTTGGATCCAACTGTTACAGTCACTGTCTGTCCGAATGCCCACACGGGGAACAAACAAAAAAGAGTGAAGAATGCCACTCTACCAAGGAACGCTGGAAATAACGCCACGCAGTTGGAATGGATCGCCTGTTCGATAAGGGATGGGGTTGGCACGCCTGTCGCGCTCTGCATGCATCGGGTTGGCATAAACTCTCCATGTTCAATGGGTTCAGGCCGTGGATACTGCAGACACACGTCAGGTGAGGGCGTTCTGCGACAGCTTTGCGAAGCCATCGAGGATCACCTGAAATGCTCAGTCGTCAGTTCGCACGAACGGTAAAAGTGGACGCTCGAAAAGTCTGAAAAAACTCTTACGAGCGAATAGCTCTGCGATTCGTTTCTCAAATTTCATCGGCTGCTCTGCCAGGTCGGAATAACAAAACTGAGGGTCAGGCTAGTTACCATCGGGTACCGTTGACCGTGGTTTAGCTCGCTACGCGATAATTTTGGAAATAGAAAAGTAACAGAGGTTGGGAATGCATCGGCGCCGACTTGGCAACCGGGGCATCCGCTGAACTTCGTGGCAGGAATTAGATTGTCGCGAGGAGTATCGAGGATCGAACGGGAAGAGCGACGATCCGCATGTTCGCTAGGTGGAAGTTACGCGCACGCGGCGTGGTCGCAGAAAATATTGGCGAGCGGCACGACCTATCCGTTCTAAATCTGCCGGCTCAATAAACAGCACATAAGCCGTCAACACGTCCCATTGAAACATCGGAATATTCAGCGAATATTCCAAACACAAATGGAACAGCAGTCCCAGCATCAGCAATGGATATCGAAGCGGCCGGAACCAGATAAAAACTCCCAGGCAGAACTCAAGGACTAGAGTGAACCAGGTTCCAAGTTTCAAAATCCACGGATGCTGAATCCAACCGGGTAGCGGAAAGCGCTGGATGGCGTGAATCTGAAGTACATAAAACAGTGCAGTTCCATTCAGCCACGGAGCACCCTTCATTTTCCACAAAAAGGAAGCGAAATACAGCAATGCTAGCTCGAACTGAATCATGCGTTGCGCCCACGGAGCTCTCGGTTGTATCTCGGGACCTTCCAACTTCCTGCGCACCCGTATCAGACGATCCAGCGACAACGCCGCTCCCGCTGGAGCAAACATGAGGAAGAATCCGGAGACACGCAAAAACACGTCCCCACCGTGGAGAATATAAAGATTTCTCTGTTGCATGGAGGCGAGGCAGGCGAACACAACGATGCTGCTCAGACGAGTCCATAATCCAATCGTCAGCAGCACCGCGAAGCAAAGAAAAATCCAGAAAAATGCGGTGATCCACTGATCATTCTGCGGCATCACTGTGAACAGATTCAGCCGGACACCTGGCTCGACTCTTGTCATCGTCGAAAGAGTCACCCAACTATGGACGCCGAACCAATCCAGCCATTCTGCGTGCAGCAGGATCAGCGTAGCCGTGACGCAGGTGCCGTACAGAATGCGAAACACAGCCATCGGCGTGGGAGACTGCGGAGCAAAGAAGAACCGCTCCCAGGCCTCTCGAAACCTAGCCAGAGTCATTGAAGGTCCTCGCCGCTCACATAATACTCATAGAAAAATTCCGGCTTGGGTACCGGCGGTGCCTGCTTCACTCCATATTTGATCGGGGTCTGAAATTTCATCAGGATGATCATCTGCGGAGGATCGGCCGCGCTGTTCAAAGACCGCGCAACGTGTTTCGCAACGTCCGGCCATAGAGCCGCATATGTCGGGTCGCACAGGACTTCAGCAAATTTTCGATACCTCTCTTCGCGATATCGCTTACTGAAACTAAGTTGTTCCATCCGGGGAAAGTCAAAGACGCGCATGTGGCGATTCTGCGTGACCGCGACCGCTTCAATATAGGAGTTCACCGGCTTCGGATTTGGAGCGAAGAAATCCCATGATTGAAAGAGTCCCGTCCACAGCAGATACGGACGAACCAGTTCTTTGATCTCGCGCAGAGGCGGATAGTTTAATGGAACGGCCCAGCTGGTAATCGCGATCAGGTTAAACAGAATAAAAATGCTGATCGCCCCGCGCAGAAAACCCGGTGTCTCCGCATTCATGGGCCTCGATGAGCGAACAATGTTCGTCTTCGGATGCCGGGCTTCCTCAGACGTGTCGTCCTTACCACCTGGATTGTCGCTCGTGATCTTCATCCCTTCTCAGTTTCACCCACAGCTTGATCGTTGACCAGACCGGCGCACCACAAAAGTGCCTAGCTCGTGGATGGACTCCGTGCGAAACCGCCAGCGGTAAACGTGGGTCGTCTGAACAGCGCACGGCTGGGTCTAGCTGATCTATCCATACCTTGTCTCCTTACTTTCAATAAATAAGCGGCACACGCACAACGATATTGAAAGTGACGGGCAACCACATTTCCATTCAGTCGTCTTTTGAGTATAAAACCGCAGATGATGCAACAGCTCTCCGATATCAGCGCCATGCGCTGATCAATGCCATTCTCGTAGTGAGTCAATGGGTTGACATCCATAACATTTGCGCCGCACCATTGGTCATCGTCACAACATCTGTTTCGAATTGCGGCGATCTTCCCGCAGAGCTGCAACGTAGCTGGACTCACTGCGCACCGTCCGATATTTTGAGAGGAGCAGGGCCTACATCCCGCTATGTCAATGGACCAATTCCCAGACAAATTGCGCTCGCTCTTCCCCATTACTGAGAAGTTCGTCTATTTGAATCATGCCAGCGCAGGGCCGCTCTCCCGTTTAACCCGTGATTGCATGGCGAACGTATTGGATAGGGCCATGTATCTGGATCCCCATGCGTTCGAAGACCTGGAGCAGATGCAGTTGACCGCGCAACAGCGCGCCGCCCAACTGGTAAACGCCAAGACTCACCAGATTGCATTCCTTCGCAATACTTCCGATGCCATCTCTGCGATTGCCAATGGGGTTTCCTGGCGCCGGGGAGATAATTTTGTGACCGCCGCAGGCGAATTCCCGGCAAATGTTTATCCCTGGTTACGCGTCGCCGCCGAATTTGAAGTGGAAACGCGAATCACAAAACCTGGAGACCGCGGCCTGATCAGCGTAGATGAACTGCTGGAGCTTGTGGATGACCGCACCCGGGTCGTATCGGTGAGTTGGGTGGAATTCGCCACCGGCCAACGCCTCGACATTCAAAGAATCGGTAAGTTTTGCCGTGAGCGCGGCATTCTTTTTTTTGTGGATGCTATCCAGGGCCTGGGTGCGTTGCAGCTGGATGTTGAGCGGGACTATATCGACGCCTTCGCCGCAGGCGCGCAAAAATTTCTACTTGGGCCCAAGGGAGTTGCGCTGCTCTACTTGTCCGATGGTGCTCTGGAAATGGTTCGCCCCACCGTGTTGGGATGGACCGCAGTAAAAGACTATTCCGATTATCTGGTACACGATATCGACTTCAGGGAAGGCGCTGCGCGCTTTGAAGGTGGTACGCCCAATGTTGTCGGAATCTGCGGTCTTGGTGAATCCATCGATCTATTTTTGACGACCGGGCCGGCGAAGATCGAACAGCACCTGCTTTCGCTGAACCGCTATCTCGCGCAGGGCCTGCAGGATCGTGGATATCGTGTGACCAGTTCGCAGAAACCATCGGAACTGTCGGCCATTGTGACGTGCCAACACGACCGCTATCCTGCGCAGGAAATTTGCAGCCTTCTGGAAGCCCACCACATCGTTACTTGCACGCGGAATGACGTCGTGAGAATTGCGCCGCACTTTTACAATACTCAATCTGATCTGGATGCTCTGCTGACAGTTTTGCCCGAGTAGAAGCGACCCTTTTACTGGATGCTCGAACCTGGATTGATTGCTCTGCACTCGGCACGGCAGACAATTTTCTGTATTGTGAAAGAACATCGGCGCAGCAGCCTTTCCTGAAATTATTTTGAGCAAAGCTGAACAGCGGATGGAGCTTTCATTTTTCAGCGATGGGAATAAAAGCCGCATTCACGGGACAATCGACAAAGCCGGAGCAGCAGCCAGGGCTAGAGCGGGCGCTCGGCCCAGCGGCCGCGGCGGCCATTGTTATAGGCACCATGATCGGCACAGGCATTTTCCTGAAGCCGAGCGAAGTGGCCTACGACGCGATGTCTGTAGGTGTGGTAGCGGCGGCCTGGATCGCTGCTGGAGTTCTGTCGCTGTTTGGCGCGCTCTGCTATGCGGAGCTGGGCGCATCCATCCCCGAAGCAGGCGGCGAATATGCGTATCTGCGTCATGGCTTCGGCACAACATCGGCGTTTCTCTTCGGCTGGATGCATTCCACTATCGCCAGGCCGGCTTCGGTCGCGGCCATATCAGCCGGACTGATGCGGTTCTGCGGCTTTTTCTTTCCGGCAATCGAATCTCCCTTATATGTGGTGCATCTTCACGTTCCACTGCTCGGATTGACTGGCCCATCCTTTACCTTTACATGGGCGCAGCCTCTTGCTGTAGTAGCTCTTCTGGCCATAACCGTCGTCAACTACCTGGGTGTGCGACTGGGTGGTCAGGTCCAGGTTGCACTCACGGTTCTGAAAGTTGCTTCCGTGGTCGTGATCATCGCGTGTGTTTTCCTTTTTATTCGGGAACCTCACCTGAAAGCCAACCTTCATTTTTTATGGCCAGACCTCCCTCGGTTGGGGAACGCTGGAGGGATTTTTAACAGCCTTGGCGGCAGCCGCCTGGGCCTACGACGGTTGGAATGATCTGAACCTGGTAGGTTCTGAGGTGGAAGACCCGCAGCGTAATTTTCCGCGAGCCATTGTTCGTGGAGTTCTTTTCGTCGTGGTCCTGTTCCTGCTATTCAATCTGGCCTGCTTGTACGCGCTGCCCTTTCACACCATCCAGCTATCGCGAGATGTCGCTTCCGATATTTTCAGTGAGGTCGCAGGCCACAATGCTGCCCTGTGGATCACAGCCGCCATGGTGATCTCGGCCTTAGGCACACTGAACTCATCTATCCTCAGCGGAGCGCGTGTCGATTATGCCATGGCACGAGACGGGATTTTCTTCCGGTATGCGGCAAACGTTCATCCAAAATTCCACACACCCGGAAACGCTTTGATTTTTCAAGGGGCGATCGCCAGCTTGATGGCGCTTACTGGATCTTTCGAGGACCTCACCTCCCTGGTCATGTTTGGCAGTTGGATCTTCTACGGTCTGGCTGTACTTTCCATGCTTCACATGCGCCGGACGTACCCGAACATGCCCCGACCGTACCGCACCTGGGGCTATCCAGTGACGCCGGTGATCTTTATTATTGGCGCGTTCGCTTTAGCCTCCAGCTTATGGGTGGCGCGTCCGATCCGCTCGACCATTGGATTGGTATTGGTGCTATCCGGCTTGTTCTTTTATCGGGCCTGGATGCAAGATAAGAGCCGACTTGCGGTGCCGCCGTCTCCATAGCTCGCGACCTTGCCCGCAGCCAGCGATACCATGGCCCTTATTTTTTGCCGCAGCGCAAGTCATCAGTGAGGATGATGGCCTCAGCTATCTCTCGCAGTGGCTTGCGCCGCTGACGGCTTTGCTTCTGCAAAGCGATATACGCGGCCTCTTCATCTAGTCCCATATCACGCTGCAAAATTCCTTTGGCCCGCTCCATCACTTTGCGGGTTTCAAGCTGATCATTGAGCTGCGATTTTTCAAATTCCATGCGTGCAAGCTCAATCTCCGCACCCACCAAATAGCCAAGCATAGTAATCAGCCTGATCTCGCGACGGGTGTACGCGTGCGGCGCGCGATGCTGTACGTTGATGACGCCCACGAGCTTTCCGCGGCATAGCACAGGTACGGAGAGAAAAGCTTCAAAGCGGTCTTCGGGGAGATTTCCGAGCTTTGTGAAGCGGCGGTCGTCGGAGGCCTTGGCAGAAATAGCGACCGGCTCATTGTGGGCGGCGACCCATCCGGTGATTCCCTCTCCCAGCGCCAGACCGACACGATCCACCACATCGGCATGAGGATTTTTCGAGGCGCGCAGCACCAGATGATTCTTTTCGAGCACGTAGATGAAGCATGAATCGCAGTGGACTGCCGCGGTAACTACCTCAATGACGCGATCCAGCACCGCATGGAAGGGATCGGCCGCGGCTATTCTGCTTCCGATGTCATGCAAAAGGTCAATATCGCTGACCTCTTCCGGCTTTTTTGCTGTCTGGTCCAAAAGCGATCCTCCTCGTGGCAGTCAGTGTCTCAACGTGCGTCACTCGCAGGTGCAGGAAGCTTGTTTCTTACTAGGAGGCATGAGGCTGCCTTGCAGCCGTCTCATGCGGCAGAAAGTTCCTGCGCGCATTTTGCAGCTTCAGCAATGTGAGCTTGCGCGCTTCGACACGTGAGACTTCAATATGCGTTGCCAGTTGCTCTGCAACTGCGCCAAAAGCCCGCTTGCGCAGAGCCTCAAGCATGGATGCGTGTTCCTGATATGTGGCAGTGATACGTGGGCGCTGGGTGAAATCAAGGCGCCGTACGATCCGGATTCGCTCTGTCACTTCCATGTGAACGCGCGCGAACTCGCCATTTTTCGACGCAGCAACCAGGCTGCAATGGAATTCTTCATCCCACGCCGCAACCTGCAGGACGTCGCTGCTCCGGTCCGTCGGACGAACCTGCCATATGGCTTCCAGCGGCAGCAGGATCGCGTCCAACTCTTTCGAACTAAGATTCTTCATGCGACGCACCGAGGTTTGCTCCAGAAGGGTTCTCAACTCATAGAGCGCGTCGAGCTGATCGAAATCGAGCGCGCGCACCTCCCAGCCGTTGCGGAAGTTTATATCGAGAAAACCCTCCCGCTGCAGGCGATAAAGCGCCTGACGCACCGGCGTCCGGCTGGCTCCAGTACGATCTGCAACTTCTGCTTCGGTAAACCTATCTCCAGGCAATAGCTGAAACTCAAAGAGTTCAGATTTGAGTTGCTCGTAAACTGAATCAGCCAGGTTTTGCGGACGTAGATGTGACGACATAGTGGTTTGAGATGTCCTGTCAGATTTCAATTACTGCCAAAATATCACCTGTTGCGACGGAGTGACCAACCGAGCAGCAGATGGCTTTGATCACACCAGCCTCGGGAGCCGAAACAGTCAATTCCATTTTCATTGCCTCAACAACAAGAATGGCCTGGTTGACTTCCACTCTTTCTCCGGCCTGGGCCAGTAATTTCCAGACGCTGCCGTGCATAGGCGCATGCACTCGGTGTCCATCGGGAACGGTCTGCTCCCCTGTGCGGCGATTGACGCCGGTTTGACGCAATGGCAGCCTCGTGGTCTTTCCAGTGGGCGATCTCGGTCGTGAAGGCGGCTTGCTGACGCTCCCGGAAGGCGGCGATGCTGATGGCGTGAAGTTCCAGAAATTGCCGGTAGGCGCCGTAGTCAAAGATTTCTTCCTCGACGCGAATACGATGCCGTCCCGCGCGGAATGCCTCACGCTGCTCTGTCAGCTCCGCTTCTTCGACGGGATAGAAACATACCTGATCGAAGAAGCGCAGCAGCCAGGGTTTTCCCGTCTCGAATTGTGCGTTTTTCAGAAACTTATTCCATATCGGCAGGGTGCGGCCAACAAGCTGATAGCCTCCAGGCGAGTCCATGCCGTAAATGCACATGTACATGCCGCCGATGCCCACCGTGCCCTCCGCGGTATAGGTGCGCGCCGGATTGTACTTGGAACTGAGCAGGCGGTGACGCGGATCGACAGGCACCGCGCAGGGCGCGCCGAGATAGACATCTCCCAGACCAAGCACCATGTAGCGGGCTGGCGTGAACGATCTCCAACACATCGGCTATCGTTTTCAGGCCGTTGATACGCCGCAGAAATTCGAGATTACTGGGCAGCCACGGCGCATCTGCCCGCACCGTCTCCCGATACCGCTGGATCGCTCCCAATGTTGCTGAATCCTCAAAGGCGATTGGCAGATGCACGACGCGGGTGGGAATTTTTAGGCCGGCCACATCCGGAAGCGTCTCTTCCATTCGCAGCAGATGGCGCATCAGGTCAGACTGTTCATGCGACTGCTGTCGTAACGGATCTGAAGAGAACGCACGCCGGGCGAAAGCTCCTCGACAGGAAGTTTCTCCATGCGGATGGACTCCATCAACAGATGCACGCGCAGACGAAGCGCGAGATCCAGCACATCCTCGCCATACTCAAGCAGAATGTAATTGTCGCCTGCCTGGCGCCACTGCGCCTTCGGATGATGGCCATCGGCGCAGCGCTCCGCGAGAAGCGTTGCAGATGCGTTGCCGGACAGTGTGCAAGAGAAGCAAACAACGGCAGGGTCGGCTCCGGTTCGAGAGTCTGAATGCGCCTTTCCTGCGCGTGGTCGAGAGCGAGCGCATCTTTATACTGCAGCGGCACAAAGCGGATACGGTCGCCCGGCTTAACCTGGCCAACCTTCCACAATTCCGCTTTGACGATAGTCACCGGACAGACGAAGCCGCCCAGGCTGGGGCCGTCGCGGGTGAGGATGACGGGATATCGCCAGTGAAGTTAATGCTGCCCAACGCATACTCGCAGTCATGCACATTCGACGGGTGCAAGCCGGCTTCTCCTCCGCTGCTGCGCGTCCCAATCAGGCTTTGGGCCGATCAACCGCACGCCAAGCCGGTTCGAGTTGTAATGAACCTCCCAGTCGGCGGCAAAAAACGCATCCATGGCTTTGAGAGTGAAATAGTCTGGTGCGCCGTGGGGTCCATTGAGCACTCCAATCTGCCAGGTTCTGAAATACCTGGGAATCATCTCCGCGGGCAGCGCACGGGGAGATCAGTGGGTGCAAGCGTAGTGCAGGAGGCAAGCTGCGGGTTGCTGATCCGCAACATATCGCCGGTGCGCAGAATGCGTCCAGCATGACCGCCAAACTTGGCCCAGCACGAATGTGGACCGGCTGCCCAAATACACAGGAACATCCAGCCCGTTGCGTATCGCTATATATGTTCGGCATCCGCTGATGGCGCGGCCCACGGCAAGCACTTGCCCAGCCCGCACATTTACGGGCGCCCACATGGCTACGGGTTTTCCGTCCAGCGTCACAGGGTTTCCGCACCAGTCAAAGCAATCACGGAATCGCTATGAAAATGCAGTGTGGGGCCTGCCAGAGTGCATTCCATTCCCGCGGCCTGGATGGGGTTGCCGACGATGCGATTCGCCAGACGAAATGCATAATCATCCATCGGGCCGGAAGGAGGAACTCCCACGTCCCAGTATCCCGTGCGGCCGGGATAGTCCTGCACGGTTGTATACGTGCCCGGCTCCAGCACTTCGATCGCGAGGCGCATGATATTAAAGCTGTCGAGAAAACGCGTTGTCATCTCTCCAGAGACAAAGCTCCGGCTGGCGATGACTTCTGGCGCAGACAATCGAGGTTTGTTTCAATTCCGTGCAGCCGTGTCGCATCGAGCGCAGCAGCGAGTCTGTCGCGTGCCTCTTCTCGTGTTGCGCCATGCACGATCAGCTTTGCCAGCATCGGATCATAGTAAGGAGAAACTTCCGTGCCGGTCTCGACCCAGCCGTCCACGCGGACACCTTCGGGGAAATGCACTTCTGTCAATGTTCCCGGTGACGGCTGGAAATTTCTTGCCGGGTCTTCCGCATAGACACGCACCTCCATCGCCGCACCTTGCGGTTTACGTCGCAGCGCGTCCCAATCGAGAGGTTCGCGAGCGGCGACGCGCACCATACACTCGACCAGATCGTGACCGGTGACCATCTCCGTTACAGGATGCTCAACCTGTAGACGGGTGTTGACTTCGAGAAAATAAAAATTCTGATCCGACGTGTCGTAGATGAATTCAACCGTGCCGGCCGAGCGATAGTTAACGGATTTGCCGAGTTTCACGGCGGCATCCAGCAACACCGCACGCGTCGCGTCGCTCAGATTCGGCGCGGGAGTTTCTTCCACTACTTTCTGGTTGCGCCGTTGGATGGAGCAATCGCGCTCTCCCAACGCAACGACCTGACCTTCACCGTCGCCAAAAATTTGCACCTCGATGTGGCGCGCGCGATCGATGTAACGCTCAAGGAACAGACCCCCATCGCGAAAATACTGGAGGCCGAGCCGTTGCACGCTCTCATAGGCCGCTATCAGTTCCTCCGGCGTCGCGCACCGCGACAGGCCGATGCCGCCGCCGCCCGCTGTGCTCTTCAGCATTACGGGATAGCCGAGGCGCTTCGCTGCCTGGAGGGCTTCGTCCAGGCAGGACAGAAGCTCCGTGCCGGGCGCAAGTGGCACGCCTGCCTTGGCCGCCAGTTCGCGGGACCGGTGCTTCAAGCCGAAGTCGCGCATTTGTGTGGGCGTGGGGCCAATGAATACCATCCCCGCCGCCTCACACGCCTCGGCAAACTCCGCGCTCTCGGAGAGAAATCCGTAGCCTGGAAAAACTGCTTCCGCGCCCGACTGACGGCACGCATCGATCAGCTTATCGATGCGCAGGTAGCTCTCCGCAGGCCGCAGACCGCCAAGCGCAATTGCCATATCGGCGGCGCGCACGTGCGCGGAGTCACGGTCAGACTCCGCATAGACCGCAACGCTCCGAATGCCCATCCGCTGAAGGGTTCGCATGGCACGAAGAGCAATTTCCCCGCGATTGGCAATGAGGACAGTAGAAAACATCGTTGTCTCCGGTACTTAGATCGTGAGTTACAGGCTGTCGAGATACGCACTCCAGCCGCCGAACGAGGTAATGTCCTGCGCTCCAACAAGTCCATACGGTTCGCAGATGAACCCTTTTACCGTGCGTCCATCGATTAACGTTACGTTGCCGATCCCGAGCGGCGGCGGCACCTCTGCGGTGAACGAGCCGAAGTTGTCTAGCGGCACATCCCACAGTTCGACCGCAATCGATGCCCCATGTTCTCCAGCTGTGACGCGCACCAGTCCGGGTTTGGGAGGTACGCTGTTAGCTGAGCGCGAACAGACAATATTCGTTCGCGGTTTCTGTCGCTTCCACAAAGGCGGCTCCGCGAGAAGTGAGCTGATGGTTCAGCGGCATCCCCCGCAGATGTGCTCCCACGACCGCCAGCCGGATCGTGTTGAGGGGTGAAGTACGCGTAGTTTCCAGCGGCATGAAGTAACTCCGCCCGGTTGCGCCCAGAGTTGCATCCATCACCAGTTTCGCCGAGATGACGCTGCCAGCGAATGCCAAAGCCGGCAAGCGCCCGGTCATGCCACGCCGGAGCCAGCAGAGTGATTCCCGCCGGCAATCCGTCTCCGCGCATTCCAGCAGGAAGAGCCAGCGAGCACATATCTGCAAAATTGACGAAGTTAGTATAGATTCCGAGTTTGGCATTTAGCGTGATAGGGTCAGCAAGAACTTCCTCAATCGTGAATACAGTAGGCACAGTAGGCACAAGCAGCGCATCCACGTTGGCCATGGCTATTTCGATCAGGCGAGTCAGCTCGGCGCGGCGGTATTCCGCTCTGAAAGTGTCGGTCGCAGAAAAGTTAGACGCTTTCTCCACAATGGCACGTACAACCGGATGAATGGCGTCGGGATTGTGTTGCCATAGCGGCTCAATTGCCGCAAATCGCTCCGCCACCCATGGACCTTCATATAGTAGAGCAGAAAGTTCCAGGAAGTGCGTGAAGTCGATGGGAACAATTTCTGCGCCCATATCCCGCATCATGCTGAGGACGCGCTCGTAAATCCTGGCGGCTTCAACATCGCCATAAAATTCCAGCTTCTGTGGCACGCCAAGCCGTGGACGATCCACAAATTCTACTGGCGCGGATGCGGGCCATATGCGCGAATAGGCATCACTGGCATCGAAACCGGCAGCGATGCTTGCAACCAATTCGGCGTCTTCTACAGTGAGCGCCAGGACTGAAACGCAATCCAGGGTGCGGCAGGCTGGAACCACCCCTGTAGTTGAAAGCCAGCCGCGCGTGGGTTTCAGGCCAACAATATTATTCATCCCCGCCGGCACGCGCCCTGATCCGGCCGTATCGGTTCCCAGCGCAAAAGGAATGATTCCGCGCGCGACGGCAGATGCTGACCCAGAACTAGAGCCGCCGCTGATGTATTCAGGACGAAAGGTATTCGGCACTGCTCCATAGGGAGAACGAGTACCCACCAGGCCCGTGGCAAACTGATCGAGATTGGTTTTTCCAATCACAATGGCGCCTGCCTGGCGCAGACGCTGCACAACCGTGGCATCAGAGCTCGCGATATAGGCAAACTCCGGACAGCCCGCAGTCGTAGGCCATCCCGCAACATCTATATTGTCCTTCACAGCAAAGGGAATACCGTAGAGCGGCAATTTTGCGAAATTGCCGCCTGCCTCCTCCAGCCTTGCGGCCAGATCGTCGAGCTGCGTGTTGAACCTGGCTTCATCCACCCGTGTAATCCACGCAGTGTCGTCCGCCTTAAGGTCGAGTGCTTCGAATAAGCTGCGCGGATGCAGAGATCCGCTGCGATAGCCATTTTTCCACTCAGCCAAAGTCCAGCCTGAAAAAATCTCTTTACATGTCGGGGTCATTTGGATACTCTCTTGTATACCGTACACTGAAAGCATTTCTTCTGTACTGTAAAACTATCTGACCGCGTCGCTCGGATAGTTCCTTTTACCAGATTCTTATGACACCTTAGACCGTTCTCTAAGTAGAGGCGGACTCTATCGCTTCACAAGGTTCTCTGTAACTGATGCTGTTGTTCATATCAGACAGGCCATGACGCCCCTCTGTTAGCAGGCCCCGACGCCTCTCCGCTGTCGCCAGACAATCTACCAATTGAGATGAGGGGAGAACTATGTCACAGCAATCTATTTTGTACAAAAGCCAAAATCTTTATGAGCTTCTCGTGCCGAGAAGCTTAGCGTTTGGAGTTGCCCATAAAAGCTCCAAGGCTTACCGCACAAAAGGAAAGCCATTTTCGACTGCGCTGCTAATAAACGTAGTTCCCATCCATTCTGACCCGGAGCGCGAGCCGAAATCCCCAGCAAGGCAAAGCTTGTTAGGTGAGGAGTGAAGTAGAGAAATCTACTTTTTCTGCGGCTTGCGCAGTGGTTTTGGTCCGGAGCTATCCGCACGGGAATATTAGGGATCTAGAGAACAATTTAACTTCAATACTTTTTAAGGAGCGCCATGTCTTTCCTGATGAGAGAGTTATTTTCCGAAATAGTCCGGAGAAATCGTCTCAGAACCACAAGAGCATTTATACGATATTGGCCGCTATGGCTGCTGGTCTGGGCGGTCTCGCCTTTGCATGCGCAAGCGTTCGAACCCACGTTTACAGTTGGGGCTGGAATACAAACCAACTATGACCACTCTGCAACTGACGGAGCCCAGTCAGTCGATCAATTCCAGCTTGGCCATGCTCGGCTTTATTTTAGCGGCGATGTAACCAACCACATCAGCGCCATGCTTAACACGGATTACCAAAGCAGCACTAACTCAATGGAAATCCTCGATGGGGTTGTAGAGCTTCACGGGTCGCCAAAAGTGAATGTCTGGTTAGGCCGTTTCCTGCCGCCCAGCGACCGTGCGAATTTGCACGGGCCGTTCTACTCGAACGAATGGGACGTTTTTACAGACGGTATTCAAGACGGTTATCCCTTTGTCTTTCAGGGGCGCGACAATGGCGCGGCATATTGGGGAGACTTTAAAGCGGGTCCAGCCAAAATCAAAGCGTCGGCAGGCGCGTTCGACGGCACATCCGCAGATGATAAGAACAGTCTAATTTGGGCAAGCCGTGTCCAGATTGACTTATGGGACCCGGAGAACGGCTACTACCTGAATGGCACATATTACGGCGACAAAAACCTGCTGGCGATAGCGGGCGCAACTCAGGTGCAGTCTGGTAAGACAGCGACAACTGCCGACTTCCTAATGGAGAGAAAGGTTCCTGGAGGAGGCGCCTTCACCATCGAAAGCGAGTACTCCCGTTACAACGGTCTCGGTGGATATGACGCGAACTATCCCAAGAGCGAAGGCGCGTACGGCCTCGCCTCTTTCCTGATCCCCAAACATGTCGGAACTGGGAAATTTGAACTCCTCGGGAAATACGCGATCGCGGAGTACACGGGGAGATACAACGGCCCGTCAAGTTACCGTCAAAACACCGCCGAAGTTAACTTCAACTACATCCTCAAACAGTTTGATGCTCGCATCATGAGCTTCTATCGGAACGCTAGCTACAGCGCTGTAACCGCTAATAACTGGCAGGCAGGCGTTGGCCTACAGATTCAACTGTCCAAGACGTTCAGTTTGAACGCCAAGTGAGTTCGAGTCAGATGTATGCGGTCGGAAATATCTAAGCGAGTAGCGATTCGCTATCGCGCTCCCGGACGTTGTAACGGACGGGTCCGGTTTTTAGTCAACTTACAAAGAGAGGCTTGAAGGAGGAAATTTTATGAAGCTTTCATCAACTGGTGTAACGCTTTCAAGAATAAAAGCGGTCGGCGTCGTCATAACTATCCTGGCGGTTATGTTTTCCGTAGCGGACTCGACTCCAATCTTGGCGCAGAACGGTACGGTCAAAGTTGGAGTCCTGCACTCGCTGTCAGGAACCATGGCAATCAGCGAGGTCACGGTGAAGAACGCGACCCTGCTGGCAATCGACCAGATCAACGCCTCAGGCGGCGTGCTGGGGAAGAAAATTCAGCCGGTCATTGAAGACGGGGCGTCGGATCCGGCGATCTTCTCGCAGAAAGCGCAAAAACTGATTCAGCAGGATGAGGTCGTCACGGTGTTCGGCGGATGGACCTCGGCCAGCAGGAAAGCCATGCTGCCGGTCTTCGAGCGCTTTCACTCGCTGCTCTGGTATCCCGTGCAGTTCGAGGGCAATGAATGCTCGCCGGACATCATGTACTCCGGCGCGCAACCCAATCAGCAGATCCTTCCGGCATTGGACTGGGCCTTTGAAAAGGGGAAAAAGAGAGTCTTTCTGTTGGGATCGGACTATGTGTTTCCGCGGACGGCGAATCTGATTCTGAAGAAGCACATCCTGCACAACGGTGGCGTTGTGGCTGGGGAAGAGTATGTTCCACTGGGCGGAACGGACTTCAGCTCGATCATTACCAAGATCAAAATTGCCCATCCGGATGTAATTTTCAGCACTCTGAACGGCGACAGCAACGTTTCCTTCTTCAAACAACTCGCCGCCGCCGGAATTACGCAGGCGCAGTTGCCGGTGATGTCTTTCAGCATTGCGGAGCAGGAAGCCAAGGCGATGGGACCGTCTCTTGTCAACGCAAGCTATGCGGCCTGGAATTATTTTCAGAGCCTAAACAACCCCGCGAACAAAAAATTTATCGCGGCCTATAAGGCGAAGTTTGGCAGCAATGCGGTACTCGACGATCCGATGGTGCATGGATATATCGATGTATACATCTGGGCAGCCGCAGTAAAGAAGGCGGGCAGCTTTAACCCGCAGGCGGTGCGGAAAGCGGCCACGCAGCTGGGTTGGACGAGTTCTCCGATGGGACAAATCAAATTCGCCGATAACCAGAGCCTGTACCAGACAGCCTATGTCGGCCAATTACAGCCTGATGGCCAGTTCAAGATTCTCTGGCAGTCCAAGGAGCCGCTGCGCCCGGAACCCTATGATGCTCTCGCGTTCCCGGGCAGGAGTTGCGTTATAAAGTAAGAACTCTCAAACGAACAAGACCATGAATGGATGAAATAAACATGGGGCATTCCGCAATCATTGCAGGTCAGATATTCAACGGTATCAGCGTCGCTTCTATTCTGCTGCTGACGGCACTGGGCCTTGCTCTGAGCTTTGGATTGATGGACGTGATCAATATGGCTCACGGCGAAATGCTCATGGTGGGCGGTTATCTGACGTATCTGACCTGCAGGGTCGTGCACGGCTCTGCAGGTTATCTGCTTGCTTTACTTGTTTCTTTCGCGGGGTCGGCATTGTTGGGCGCGCTGCTTGAGGTCACAGTGATTCGCTGGTTATATGGCAGGCCGCTCGATACCCTGCTCGCCACCTGGGGCGTAAGCCTGATTCTGCAACAAGGCGCGCGCAGTCTGTTCGGAGCGATCGGGGTTGAGGTGGTTGCGCCCCACTGGTTGAATGGGTCCGTTTCCCTGAACCATGGTTTCCTGGCTGGGCTGACGCTGCCTTATGTGCGTATCTTCATCATCCTGCTTACAATCGCGGTTCTTGGATTGCTTGTTGTGTTCATCGCGCGCACGCGCTGGGGGCTTTACCTGCGCGCGGTACATCAGGACAGAGAGATGGCGCAGGCGCTGGGAGTCAACACCAAATGGATTGATCTTCTAGTGTTCTCCGTAGGCACCGGCGTGGCCGGGCTGGCGGGTGCTGCGCTTGCTCTGATCGCTCCTGTAACGCCGACCGTAGGCCAGAGCTATGTGGTCTACGCATTTCTGGTCGTGATTGTGGGCGGACTCGGCAGCCTGTTGGGAACTGCTCTGGCGGCCTTGTTCATCGGCCTAATCTCCGCCGGAGCGCAGATGTTTATCAGCATAAGTCTGGCGGACGTTCTGCTTCTGGTTCTAGTGATTGTTTTTATCCAGTTCCGGCCAAGGGGAATCATTTTTAAGCGCAGCAGGGTTATGAAAGAGGCTTGACTTTGAACAAGTGGCTCAAGATATCGTTCGATGTTGTCCTGCTGGTTGCGCTGTTGCTGGCTCCGATGTGCCTGTCTTCGTATCATCTTTCTTTGCTGGGCCGGTTTCTGGCCATGGCGATTCTTTCCCTGGGCCTGTCTCTCGTGTGGGGATGGGGTGGAATCCTCAGTCTTGGGCAGGGCGTTTTCTGGGGGCTTGGCGCCTACATTCTGGCAATGCATCTCAAGCTGGTCGATCTTGCTCCGGGAGACATACCGGACTTCATGATGTGGAGCGGCCTAGATCGCCTGCCGGGCTGGTGGGGTATCTTCCGTCATCCTGCTGTTACTTTCGCCGGCGTCATCGTCGTTCCCACTATCGCAGCCGCCGGGCTGGCGTGGCTTGTGTTCAATCGGCGCGTAAGCGGCGTTTACTTCGCTTTGATTACACAGGCGCTTGCGCTGGCTTTCTCTACTCTTTTGATCAGCGAGCAGGCCTATACTGGCGGCTTCAATGGATTGACAGGTTTCAGTACGGTGCTCGGGCACTATATCGTTGATCCCGGGTTTCAGCGCGCGATCTACTGGATCACGCTGGCGGTGCTCGCGCTCGCCTTTCTGTTCTGCCGATGGATCTCCCATACCAGCTTTGGAAAGGTTCTGCTTGCCATTCGCGATGGTGAGAGCCGTACTCGGTTTCTTGGTTATAATCCGGCAGCTTACAAAACGATCGCTTTCGCCATCGGCGGCGCATTCGCCGGTGTCTCAGGAGCCTTATATGTCCTGCATGTTGGAGTCATCTCTCCGGCGATGGTTGGCGTTGTGCCTTCCATTGAAATGGTGGTGGCCGTAGCTGTGGGCGGACGCTCCAGCTTCACCGGAGTGATCCTGGGAACGCTGCTCGTAAATTTTGGCAAGGACTGGATCAGCAGCGCCATGCCGGAGATGTGGCAGTTCGGAATGGGCCTGCTTTTCATCCTGGTCGTCACTATTCTTCCGCAAGGGCTGGCGGGCATTCCGGAGCTGCGTGCGCGAATTCCATCGCGAAACAAAAAGCTCCCAGCGCCGCAAATTGTGGATCGACCCAACCTAACGCTTTCTGAAAAAACTGATGTTTGAGGTGACACATGGAATCTCCACTTCTCTCTGTCGAAAACGTAACCGTCAGCTTTGATGGATTCAATGCGCTCGATGGCATGAGTCTTCATCTCATGCCAACCTCGATTCGGGTGCTGATTGGCCCGAATGGAGCCGGCAAATCCACGCTGCTCGACACGATCATCGGCCACGTGCGTCCATCCGCGGGTAAAGTGATGTTCAAAGGCCGTGAGATTACGCGCATGAATGAATACAGGATTGTGCGTAAAGGCATCTGCAGAAAATTTCAGACGCCGGGAATCCTCGACAACCTGACGGTGGAGGAAAACATTAACCTGGCTGCGCGGCAGCGACGGGAATGCTGGCGGTCCTTCGCCGTGGGGCTTTCCAGAGAAGTGCGCACGCGGGTAGAACAGGTGCTGGAAATGATCGGGCTGAAGGATAAAAGGAGAGCGCCTGCCGGCCAGTTATCTCACGGGCAGAAGCAGTGGCTTGAGATTGGCATGGTTGTTGCCTCGGATGCGGACCTGCTTCTGCTCGACGAGCCGGCGGCGGGAATGTCGCAGGATGAATCGGACCAGACAGCCGGGCTGATACGGGAGCTTTCAAAAAAGCACAGCATTCTGGTAATCGATCACGATATGACATTTGTCGCGCAACTGGATGCACCCGTAAGCGTGATGCATATGGGACGACTACTGGCGGAAGGAACGCTGGATGAGATCAGGAGCGATCCGCAGATTGCCGCCGTCTACCTGGGACGCGAAAAGGAGGTTTCCGTTGCTTGAAGTAAGAGATGTTTCCGCTGCCTACGGCAAAAGCCGCGTCCTGGAGTCGATCCATTTGTCGATCTCCGAAGGAGAATCCGTCACGCTGTTGGGGCGTAACGGCGTGGGGAAAACTACGCTGCTCCGAACGATTGTCGGACTGCATCCGGTTTCCGAGGGCACGATCACATTTTTAGGAGAGGATGTAACCGGCAGTCCCGCATACCTGCGCGCACGCAACGGCATCGGCTACGTTCCCCAGGGACGCGGCATCTTTCCCCATCTCACCGTGGAGGAGAACCTTCGTCTTGGCACCGCGGCATCTGGAAAAGCGCGAGGTGAAGATTCCATCCCCGCCCACATTTTTGAGCTGTTCCCTGTTCTGCGCCGCGTCTCCCAGCGCAAAGGCGGGGTGCTCAGTGGAGGAGAGCAGCAACAACTGGCCATTGCCAGGGCGATGGTCTCGCAGCCGAAGCTGCTCATCCTTGATGAGCCGACGGAAGGGATTCAGCCATCGATTGTCCAGCAGATTGAAGAAACTCTCCGGGAAATCCGGGGCAGGTTGAAGGTAGCCATTCTTCTGGTGGAACAATATCTCGATTTTGCATGGTCGATTGCGGACAGATTTTACGTAATGCGCCGCGGACATATTGTGCAGGAGGGAAATCCCAGGGAGTCCGATCCGGCCAGCATCCATCACCTGTTGAGTGTCTGAACAGGCTGGTCTAATCAGACCTATGACATATTGCTGGTGTTCTTGTCGCATGGATTGGCGCTGCTGGACACAAGCGGAAAATGCGTTCTGATGGAAAAAGTAGCGAGGGAGATTCCGGACAAGAAGGATGGCTTGCTCTTGTCCAAATCAAAGTTAGTCACCGAATGCCTAAGCGCATCACCACTCAGTCTTCCAGAACGACACAAACACACCCTGGAGCAATTTCGAGCTTGCCGGGCCAACGGATCGGGTCTGGCTGTTCCGGTGAAATCAACTTCAAGTTCACTGACTTTGCGTCGTCGAGATGAACTTCACAAGCGATAGAATCTGTATCGCTCATGTTGGCAAAGGCCACAGCGCGACGTCCGTCGTTGCGTCTGAACACACTGTAGGTGTCCAGCGGGGCGCCATTGGCAAGCACGCGCGCGCCAAGAGTATCGCGAAACTCTGCGTCCCAGATCCAGGATCGATGTCGACGCCGGAGATCGTCCACTGTGCGTCCGTAGCTCATCGTAGCCGGCATCTCGTCGAGCTTCCCATGGAAATCGCGCGGCTCATAACTCATGACAAAACGGTATAGCAGGCACGCATTGATCATCTGCCGATCGTTCCATCCGGTAATGGCGACGGACATCGGCGCGAACGGATCGATGTACCTGCCGAACGGAATAAATCCGTGGTTGATTCTGAAGTAGGACATGTTATAGGTTTGCAGCTCGATATCGTAAGGCGATTCGCCCGCGAAGAGAAATTCCTGCGAGTCGACGATAGTCCGGAACCCTTCAATCAGCGGCACATCTCCGGAAAAGACGGCTCCTGGAACGGCATGGCCGTGGCTCTTGGAGAAGCAATAGGGGCTCATATGCCAAAAACATTCGTCAAAAAGAATTCCGCTTGCACCTAAGTCGACGCTCTTGCGAAACTCTTCAAGCGCGCGTTTTCTCCACAACGGACTGGCCATACACATCCCCACTCCGTGTCTCGCGTTAATTCCGGCGATCTGCGTGGGAGTGTCGTAGTTGTAGCCATTGAACATGTATGGATCACCGTAAGGATCCTCAATGGCAAATTTACGGAACTCTTTCGCGTAGTCCGGAGCCGTCACGTCTGCCCACGCGTATTTATTGAAGAGGATGATTTCAACGCCCATCTTTCTGCTGGCGGCGATCGCATCTTTGAATTCCTGCGCAGTGCCCAGCCTGGGATCGATGTCATGGAGCGGAAAGTTCCGGTCCTGGCCCCCGTTTTGCCATCCAGTCAACTGGATGGCTTTGACGCCCCAGCGCTTGCATGCTTCGGCGTACTCGGTCAGATCCTTGTAGGGAAATGACAACCTGTCTTCGGCCGAGTTGATCTGAATCTGCTGCCAGGAGTGCACATCTCGCACCCAGGCTGGAGAAACCGGAGGCTTGTACCAGGTGCGGCGCCATTCTTTGTAGATGTCGGCTCCGACATGCCAATCGCCTGCGAAAGGTTGCAGCACCAACGCCTCCGATTGCTGGCTGGCACCCGGTTGCACGAAGCACAAGTAATTGGGATCGATGCCAATGGCTGAATCGCCGACTTTACCGGAGGGATCGATATCGCTGCCGTTGAACGAATCCACCCACGCGGGAGACAAGAAAAAGCAGATTTGAACCTCTTGTTTCTGATGCGGATCGTGGTAGCCAATATAGAGCCCGCGAGAGTCGCTGAGAATCAGACAGAATTGTTTGTCCGTGCCTAACGGGCGCAGCTGAGCCGGCGTGTCATACCCGTAGTAGCCGACTTGATTTCCGAAGGAAGGCCACAGGTCGGTGGAACTCATCCCGCTATAGTTCCACGCGACCTGGCGCATCTCCTTCTCTCCGCTGGGGGGCCTGAGTCCCTTCAGACGAGGATAGGTGTAGCTTTCAATCGTCGCCTGACTTCCGTTGCGAATCTCGTAGCGAAAATGGACGCTATTTCCGACAAGCTGAATCGACTGCTTCACCTCAATATCAAGTTTGCCCATCCGGTCGCTCTCAAAGCCTGCCCAGGTGATGAGGGCTTGCTTGTCATCGGCCTCAATTAGCGGTTTGCTGGTACTGCGTTCGCTGAGATAGTGAAAGCGGTGGTCCGGAGCCGGCACATGCAACCGCAACCCGGCACCCTGAAGCTTCCAGGCCCCATCCTTCGTAGCCAGCTCCTGCACACACCCGCTTTCGGAAAGAATCGAGACGCGGATCTGATCGTTTTGCAGAATCACCATATCCGGAGAGACTTCGGCAGAGCTGGGCGACGCGATGTTTCCAAGCAATCCCGCTGCGCCGGCAGTGAGCGATGTTCCGAGAAATTTGCGGCGTGAGAAAGAAATAAGCTGCACTCCTTTACCGTATATAGGGTTGTCCGAATTGTATCGCTCGTTGCTTGGACTCGAAAGACAGGGCCGCCCAGAACCGCGTAAGGTCGTATGTATGTTCCGATGCACAGGAGATGATGACGATCCCAGCTACCGTGAATGTAATTATCTTTATGAGGTGAATTGTGAAGAGATTTGTTTTGTCATTGATGCTGATAGGCACAGTTGCAGGGTGTAACAAGCAGCAGAGAGTACAGTCATCGTCGCCTGCTTCGTCCGCTGTCGCCGCAGCTACCCCGCACTATCATCCTTTTTCTGACCAGGAGCTAAGTCAGTTCACTGCGCTCAATCCCATTGACACGCACACACACTTCTTTCAAAGCAATTCAGCGATTTATGCCATGCTCGACAGGCTTAACTTGCACGTTGTGGACATTCTAGTTGTCGATGACACAAACCCGAACATGAACAATGTTTCCATGGAGAGCCAAGCGGCCTGGAAGTTCATTCACGGGAGTAATGGTCGAGCCTCATTATGTACAACCTTTGATCCATATAAATTCAACCAGCCGGGCTTTGCTGCTGCGGCAATTCACCAGATCAACCAAGAGTTCGCTGCAGGTGCTATCGCAGTGAAGATATGGAAAAACATCGGCATGGAAATCAAGGACGCCAAAGGCAATTACATTCTGCCGGACAATCCTGTGTTTGAGCCGATCTATA
The DNA here is from genome assembly GCA_963719625.1 of uncultured Acidobacteriota bacterium. GTDB lineage: Bacteria > Acidobacteriota > Terriglobia > Terriglobales > Acidobacteriaceae > JAKAAZ01. Next base: position 233,985 of record CAVRDB010000025.1, on the reverse strand, counting down.
AAGACATTGCCGCTCACAACAAAACGCTAATTGCCCATCTCGCTGAGCCGAGCAGCTCGTGGGAGCCGCCAAATCCCGCTTCGCCCGACTACAACTACTACAAAAATAATCCACAATGGTACATGTATGCGCAATCTCATCCTGCGTCTAAGGAACAAATCCTGCAAGCGCGTGATCATCTGGTGGCGGAGAATCCAAATCTTCGTGTAGTGGGAGCGCATCTTGGCAGTCTGGAGGCTAATTTCAACCAACTGGGTCAGGACTTCGACCACTATCCCAATTTTGCAGTAGATCTAGCTGCACGCATGCCTTACATCATGTTGCAGCCTCGTGCCGACATGATCGCTTTCATCACTAAATATCAGGATCGTTTGATCTACGGTACGGATAATGAACTTGAGCCGGGTAAGAAGGAAAGTTCGGAACAGGTTGAGATTTGGGAAGACGGCTACGCGAAGGATTGGCGTTTTCTGGCTACCAACGATACCGTCGACTACCGGGGTCACAAGATACAAGGGCTGAATCTACCTCAGGCAATTCTACGTAAGCTATATCACGACAACGCCGTGCATTGGTTTCCCGGTATTCTGGGAAATCCCCCAATGTCTCCTATTCATTGAGTTGGTTCGAATCGGTGGTGTCTGAGCACGATGGATAGCCCCTGATGGAAAGCCGGATGCTGCACGAGTGCGACCGGCAATGCGTCGTTGTTCGTGGCAGATTCAGCGCGTCTAAGATTTATTCGGTCTATTAGGCCAAGCCAAGATCTTGAAGCGCGGCGCGAGCACCCCTTAGATCCGCAAGCTTCATCTCGGAGTATTTGCGCGATAAGATAACGCCATCGGCTCCGCCATGGAATGCTGCCATCACGGCGTCCTTTACCCCCGCAGGAGTGCATTTACTGTGACCCGGTTCCGTTGGAATATCGATGTCAATTCCCGGCCATAACAGAGTCTTCGTACCTTCGAGCCCGGCGCGTGCGCGTTTGGTTTCTCGGTATACATAATCCGCCGAGAATCCTGTAAATGGTATTTCCGCCAAGCTCTTTTCGTTGTAATTCAGCACTCGGTAATGGAAATCCAGAAGTTCCTGCGGCGGCACATCGCCGTACAACGTCTGGTGGACGCTCTCGATGTAGCCGGCCATCCGTTCGCCGGCGCAATTGTTATACATCACAATCTTCAAGAAATCGGAGACGGGTGCAATCGCAGCCAGATCTTGTTCCGCGCGATAGATCGGGTTGAAAGAGTTGGTCGAACAAATATGCCATCCCACACCCAGAGACGGCTTCATTTCTTTTACATGCTTGTAGATGGCCGCGTAGGTTTCGCGAAGGCTGTCCGTCCAAAGCATCTCCCATGCGAGAAGTTCCGGGTAGCGCAACATTAGACGCCAAAGCTCGACGTAATAACCATCCACAGGCCGATGACCTTGACGACCTGCATCCACAAACTTCGCCAGTTCAAGAAACCCTTGTCTTGCCCGCTGAGGATTGATGCCGCGCTCTTTCGCTTTCGCCTCGCAGAATTGACAAAAACAGGTTACCTCGTGGGGGTTCGAGTCGCGGCCGTCTTGACTGGCGCCGAGCGCCTCTGAAAAAGCGCCTTGACGCTCCGAGCACCACATAATGCCATCGATGTCATACGATCGCGACCAATCTTCCACCAGGCCCAAAAGAAAGTTCCGGTAATTCGGATTGTTGAAACAAAGAGTGCTCGCGTTTTTACCGGACAACTCTTTTTCCTGGAGCTGGTCGATATTTGGAAGACCTTCGCGGAATGCATCTTCAAACCAGCAGATTGTCTTGATGCCGCGTTTCCTGGCAGATGGCAGAACTGCTTCGAGCACGTCATAGTTGCCAAGATCGGTCGCATGCGTGCCCTTGAAGACCGTATTTTTATAGTACTGAGGATGGATCGTGGCGTAATTTCCGCCGGAAAAAGTGTTCGTGTCGTATTCCTGTTTCCCGTGGTCTGGCAAGGGCTGACCCGGTATCTGCCGTCCGGCGATACCGCGTCCATAGGTGAACGTCGCCAGGAAAAGCGTATTGATGAGAGCATCCTGCTGAAATTCATCCAGCACTTTCTCCGTCCCCTCATCGACAAAGGAAACAGCCCCAACCTGGATACCAATCATCTTCTCTTTCGGTGCCGCAGGCAGAGCGATAGCCCCAGCCTCGGTGATTGTTGCAGTAAGGGCGGTGGCGGCAGCGCTTTGTAAAAAAGCTCTTCGATCCATGTTTACCATTGACCCCTCCTTGCCTTTCGGTAGGTACGCTGTTATTGCAGGCGGTCAAAAACGACCTCAAGCTAGTGCGAAGGAAAGGTCGAGGGCTTCCCTGCCGCCAAGTCATTGAGAATGTCATGCACCTTCAGGAGCGGGAAGGGCTCGCTCACTGTCGCCGGTGTTGTTTGACCAGCCAGGTGGACCATCAACATGGGTCTGGAATCGAAGACTCCTCCGTGCGAAGCTGCTTCATCTTCCGGCGTCCAATATTTACTGCCTGTCGATAAATATACCCGCCACGAATGGTCGCCGCAGACAATCACGCTGGTGTCCTTCCATCGTGGAGATTGTCTAAGAATGTCCAAGAATTGACCAAGCGTTTTGTCTGTCAAGGCAAGGTTGTCAATGTAGGAGCCGTCTCCAAAAGTATTAAATTGCGAGGTTTTCCGATTGTAGAAACCTGGAGTATGAGGCAGGGGAAGATGAAGAAATACAAAGTCAGGTCCGGATGGTTCCAGCATGCGGGTCGCATGCCGCATTAAATCCTGATAGATGTATATCCGGTCTTCTGCGTTGAGTATCATGGTACTCCCCGTGGGCAACATGAAATCCTCTACTAAGAATTTCCGATAGTTTTCGGAGAACATCTGTCTGAAATGGATGAAAATCGTGCCATAGAGAACCCATGGACGCAAAAGACTCTGCCAAAAAATTTTCTGCGCTGAAACCGCAGGCATCAGCAATTCATCGGCCCAATAGCACTGATTGAGGTAGGGAGCCAAGATGCCACAATAGGGGTTGTACCAGCCGACCACGCCCGTGGTCAGTCCATATTGACGGGCCAAAGCGAAGGGTGTTCGTCCAGCATTGAAGGGATGTAGCGGATCAGTTTCAGTGCCTACCCGCAGCTTATTCCGGGTCGTGAAGTTCTCGTTCACTATCGCCTGACCAAGAAGGATGGAAGGAATCGCAACTTCAGTGGAATCGGCCACAGGCTGCATATCGGTGAAAAGAGTCGAAGATTTTCTGAGGTCATCGAAATTCGGTAATTCCAGGTTCGGATAGCGGCTTCCAAACACCTGCTGGTAGGACAGTTCGTCAAATAATATCCAGACGACCCTGGGTCGATCAGGGCGGCTCATTGTCTCTGTGGTCGATTCGCTGGTGGAGTTTGGTGCCTGATGCCACATGGCCAAATGGAGTAGTTGCACTACGGCAAAGACGCAAAAGAAGCCAACACCGATGAGAACCGCGCCGGCCAATTGCACCAGCAATTTTTCTCCCCGCCGCCAGCGCCAGTACAGCAAGAGAGTAAGAAGTGTGATAACGGTCAACACAATAAGCCATAGACGGGTTGATTCCCAGCCCGTGCTGGCGATATGGACCATTTCGGCAAGTGAGGCCAGAACAAAAGCGGGTACAAGAAATCGCACCCACGCCCATCCGGATGTGCTGCGTAACCATGTCCCCACGACCACAGATACCAAAGAGACCAGAACTAGGTTGGCGACGAGTGAAAGGGCCAAGATGGTGACCGATACAGGTGCGTGCATGTGCAGGTCATCTACCCTGTCGAGCAAACTTCGATAAAAAGGGAACAGAACCAATGCGGCCACTCCTGCACTCTGCAGCCATGCATATAGTTTCATCGCTTCTCCATCAGAAACAATGTGCGGCTACTTGCAAGGTGGCGTTCCCCGATACCCGTGAAATGTGGAGAGAAAGTGGCCTGCCATTGTGCAATAGACCACTCCCATGGGCACGAGGGGAAGAACAAGCACGGGTGGTGGATCACCCATTCCCTTTGCGGTCTCTGTTCTATCTCTCCGGCAATCATTTGGCTGGACGACTGCCATTTTTTCGCCAATGAGCAGAAGAGAAAGTGCATTGCGCGCTCGGCGGCTTGCGAATAGACGTGGCTGAGCACTTTCTCTTGCGTGAATTCAACACAACCGGACGGGCCGCGAAAGATTGGTCGCAGAACAGCCGTCATTCTGGTGTCGGCTCAGACGAATGGTCGTTGCCGTTTGGTTCGATTGCGGCAGTTTCAACTGCATGTCGACGGCGCATAAAGAACTTGCCAACTTTTTGACGGAAATAGAATCCGACCCCTGCAAGAGTCGATCCGATGATCTGAAGCGCCAACAGCCCCGACCCCGGATCAGCATATGCGTGCGCGGTTCCCTGGAATGCCAAAAGCAGGCTGGCCAGACAGAAGACTGTAAGCAGGAAGTGGCTGAGTCGGATCATAGGGGACCCCCAGGAAAGATGAATAAACAATTAATCTTTCAAAAATACTTTAAACTGGCTAGCTCTGCAAATCGTTTTAAAACGGTTGGCTTGATTTCCAGGAATTCGAGGATATGCGGTCGAAGAATCCGTTTGTATTCATGGAGCTGCAGGATGTGCAGGAGTTAGCCAATTTTTTCGAGCGGCGCGTATCTGCGTATCAGGTCGCAATGTATGAAAGAATCCGAACGTTATAGACGATGCGTCGGAGGAATCCCATGAAGAAAAAACTGCTCTGTATAACAGCCGCTCTCTTAATTCCAATCGGCATAGCTCACGCAAGCGGACCGCCAGAGGGGAAGGAAGGTCTTTGGTCACTCAACCGTCAGACAACCGACATGCCCGGAAATAAGAAGGACGTATGGGTCCCCATCAAGGTATGCCTCAGTCATGCCTACAACCAATATGTACTCGGACTTGCGAAAAATATACCCGGCTGTTCCATCCTCAGCGAAAGCAACCAGGGCAATGAGTATGTTGTTGAGATGAGGTGCGTCGTCGGAAAAACGGTCCTCGATACCAGGAGCAGAACTACGATGGTGGGCGGTACCTCCGCTCACGCGGAGAGCCATACCACCTACACCCTGCAATGAACGGCAATAGTGAAACGATCATGATCAGTGACTCGAAGTACATCAGTGGCTGCCCGGCAGGAATGCAGCCTGGAGATAGGATAAACTCCGAGGGAACGATCAGCCACGGCTGGAAACACTGAGCAAGCGCGACGCTGACTCGATCCGTCAGCAAACGCGCGTGTCCGAACTTTTCCACAATTAAAATCCAACGTCTTAAGAAACCCTACGGACGTTATAAGAATCTGTCCGTGTGTAACTGTAAACGTACTCTGGTGGTTACTGGGTCAAACAAGCACAAGACAGGATTCTCTGAGGGCTCTGCCAGAACTGGAGCTAAGGAGCCAACTATGGCAGACAAAAAGACGGTCATCGTAACGGGCGCCTCGCAAGGCATCGGAGCCGCCGTTACCCACGCCTTTCTGGATCGCGGGTATAACGTCGTTGCAACTTCGCAGAGATTTTCCGGGACGGGCTTCGCGACTTCGCCGAGTCTCGCTTTGGTGGAGGGAGACATCAGTGCCGAAGCGACCGCTGAAAAAATTACGCAGACTGCGATGGCGACGTTCGGCTCCATCGATCATGTGGTGAATAACGCAGGCATCTTCTCCGTCAAGCCGTTCACCGATTACACCATTGACGAGTTCCGCCGCTTCGTTTCCGTCAACCTGGAAGGGTTCATCTTCGTGACACAGCGCGCGGTGCAGGCAGATGCTGGCGCAGGGCAATGGCGGCAGCGTGACGACGATTACGGCGGCGCTGGCCGACAATCCCATTGCGGGCATTCCGGCGTCGATTCCGATGATCACCAAGGGCGGACTGAACGCGATTACCCTGAGTCTCGCGAGCGAATACGCGAAGGAGCAATATCCGCTTCAACGCGGTCGCGCCGGGAGTTGTCGACACGCCGCTGCATCAGGGCACCGCGAAGGACGCTCTGGAGAAGCGGACACCCGATGGGGACGATTTCTGATCCGAAGGACATTGCGGACGCTGTTGTTTATTTGGCGGAAGCCGGTCATGTGACCGGGGAGGTGCTGCACGTGGACGACGGTGCGCACGTGGGCCGATGGTAAGCGGTAAAGGTTCGCCGATGGCGGCGCAGAGCGCCGTCTGCAGGAACTTGGCATCCAGCTCCCAGCTGCCCCGACGCCGTTTGGCACGTACGTCGAGACGGTGCAGACGGGCAACCTGCTGTTCTTTAGCGGGATGCTTCCAGTTGTGGACCACAAGCCGAAGTATGTTGGCCGGCTTGGAAAAGAGCTGGACGCGGAGGCTGGACGAGATGCCGCATACACGGCAGCATTGAGCGTCCTGGCTGCGGCCAAAAAGCATCTGGGCTCGCTCGACAGGGTCACGCGCGTAGTCCGGCTCGGAGTGTTCATGGCAACCTCCGGAGACTTCTTCGACCAGCCCAGAGTCGCGGACGCTGTCTCGGATCTGTTTCGGGATGTCTTTGGCACGGAGAAGACAGGGGTACGTCTGGTGATGGGCGTGGCCAGCCTTCCGCTTGGGATGCCGATAGAGCTCGAAGTCATCTTCGAAGTCGCAGAGTAAGGCCAGCAAGGTTCAGGCGACTTCCACACTCACCTACAACATTCACCTGCAACACACAGGAGGGTATATGGCAACGGCAATCGCAATCGCAACGATGAAAGTGGCACAGATAGCAAAGCCGGGAGAGGGTTTCCAGATCGTCGAGCGGGAGATCCCCCAGCCGGGTGCGGGTCAGGTGCGGATCAAAGTGCAGGCCTGTGGGGTTTGTCACAGTGACGTACTCACCGTGGATGGCTCCTGGCCCGGAATTCAGTATCCCCGTGTTCCAGGACATGAAGTGGCGGGCATCGTCGACGCAGTGGGCGCCGGTGTTTCCGCGTGGAAGAAGGGACAACGCGTCGGTGTCGGCTGGCACGGCGGCCAGGACAACACTTGTCGCGAGTGCCGGCGGGGAGACTTTCGCAATTGCCAGAATCTGAAAATTACGGGCATCAGCTATGACGGTGGATACCAGCAATACATGGTGGCTCCGGTGGAGGCGCTGGTGTCAATACCGGAGAGCCTGAATGACGTGGATGCAGCGCCGCTGCTGTGCGCCGGAATTACCACCTACAACGCGCTGCGGCACAGTGGTGCGTTCCCCGGCGACCTGGTTGCAGTCCAGGGTATCGGCGGTCTGGGTCACCTCGGGATTCAATTCGCGAACAAGTTTGGTTATAAGGTCGCGGCGGTCGGGCGCGGGCCGGAAAATGCGGCGCTCGCAAAGAAGCTGGGAGCAAGCGTGTACATCGACAGCAACGCAACGAACGCAGCCGAGGCCTTGCAAAAGCTGGGCGGCGCTAAGGTCATTCTGGCGACAGCCCCCAGCTCGAAAGCGATGTCGGAGCTGATCAACGGCCTGGGGCCGAACGGCAAGCTCATCGTGATTGGCGCGACTTTCGATCCGATTGAGGTCGCACCGGTCCAGCTGATCGGCGGCAGCAAATCGATTCAAGGCTGGGCCGCGGGAACACCAGCCGATTCCGAGGACACGCTGCGCTTTGCCGAACTGAGCGGCGTGCGTCCCATGATTGAAACGTATCCGCTCGAAAAGGCGGCGGAGGCGTACGCGCGCATGCTGAGCGGCAAAGCAGAGTTCCGCGTTGTTCTGACGATGTAAAGTTTGCCGACAAGGCAATCGGGAAACACAGCGGGCGCGGGTCTGCGGGCTCACATAGAGAGGAGGTAAAGGATGCGTCTGCGAGTGTTTGACGACAGAACTTCGTTGGGGTGGGCGGCGGCAGCGCAGGCTTCGGAGGCGATCCAGCACGCGATTGTGGAACACGGAAAGGCTCGCATTATCGGGGCGAGCGCAGCTTCCCAGGTTGAGTTCCTGGCGGCGTTAACGGGCATGCCAGGCATCGATTGGAAACGCGTCGAACTATTTCACCTGGACGAATACATCGGCCTGCCGATGACACACCCCGCGAGCTTCTGCAAATTCCTGCAGGATCGTCTGATCGCCAAGACAGGAATTGTCAACTTTCATTTGCTCAACGGCAAAAAAGATCCCGCAGAAGTGATTCGTGACGCCAACGAAGCCATCACCGCCGCACCGATCGATGTGGCTTTCGTGGGTATAGGAGAAAACGGCCACTTGGCTTTTAACGATCCCCCGGCAGATTTCGAGACTGAAGAGCCATACATTACGGTGAATTTAGACGAGGCTTGCCGAAGGCAGCAAGTAGGTGAAGGATGGTTCAAGGAATTGGAGGCGGTGCCGAAGAGAGCTGTCTCGATGTCTGTAAAACAAGTTCTTAAGGCGAAGGAAATCCTTGCGGTAGTGCCGGGCCCCAAAAAAGCGCGCGCCATCAAGAATTGCTTCGAAGGGCCAGTAAGCCCGCTGGCGCCGGCATCCATCTTGCAAACACACGCCAACGCCACCATCTACCTGGATAAGGAATCTGCTGCGCTGCTACGGTCGGATTTTCTTCACGGAGCGCCTTGATCCAGTTAAAGAACGTCTGCCCACCACTCTCAGCGTCCGTGCCGCCGGTGCGTGCTGAATAATGCAATTGCGGTCCGATGGATTTGCAAGTATTTTGATTGAGTCGTGAATATCTAATTATGGTGAGCAGCACACAATGATGAAAACTTCCCGTTCCCTTCTCTCCACGCTCGCAGTGTTTCTCTGTGTTTGCGTTTACGCTGCAATGGCACAGCAGTCTGCCACACCCCCGGCTCCGGTATCCCAAAAGCCAGCGCATCGTCGAGGGGCTCCCAAGACGGACAAGCCCTTCGAACTCCATGCACTGACGCCGGAATTCTGGACGCTGTTCGACAAGAAGGCGACGCTTGAGACGATGGGGACCGGCTTCGGCTTTACCGAGGGCCCCGTGTGGGACCCTGCCGGATTCCTGTGGGTGAGTGACGAGTCGAAGAACGAAATCGACAAGCTCTATGAGGACGGCCACATCGAGAACATGGTCTCGCTTGTAGATCCCGACGGCAGCACCTATGACCGGCAGCATCGGCTGTTGAGTACAGCGAGCGGGTTGCGAGCGATCATTCGGCTCTCGGCAGACGGCAAAAGCTTCGAGACGGTCGTCGATCATTACCAGGGCAAGAAGCTGAACACGCCAAACGACATTATCATCGGCCCGGATGGCGCAATCTACTTCACCGATCCGACCATCGACATGACGCATGACCAGCAGCAGGAACTGCCCCAGACTGTCTACCGTCTTGGCGCCAACGACAGCATGACACCGTTGACGACGGAAATGAAAGCGCCGAACGGTCTGGCATTCTCACCGAATGGCAAGTACCTCTACATCGATGACGATGACGCGAAGAACATTCGGCGCTACAAGTTTCACAAGGACGGAACCATCTCCGACGGGATGGATTTTGGCGACATGCATGACCCCGTGAATCGCGGTGTTCCGGACGGAATGAAAGTCGACAAGAAGGGCCACTTGTTTGTCTCGGGCCCGAACGGCATCTGGGTATGGAATAGCAAAGGGGTGCACATCGGCACGGTACAGATGCCAAAAAGCATGGCCAACCTTACGTGGGGCGGTCCGGATTACTCCAAGCTGTACATCACCGCCAGCGACACGGTTTACATCCTGCAGACAAAAACGCACGGGATTCTGGGCTATCTGAAGAAGTAGCGCACGCGATTGCTCTTTTTTTTCGAAGACATTCCCTACGGCAACGCAAAAGCGAACACATCATCCCCGGCCGCCACGGAAAAGTACTGCTTGCCCTCGATGCCGTAAGACATTGGCGAGGCATGCATTGCCTGCCCAAGGTTGAATGCCCAGAGCGGCTTGCCGGTGAGGGCGTCGTCAATCTCGAACTGATTGGCGTCGTTGCCGAAGGCCACCAAACCGCCCGCCGTCGTCATCACACCCGCCCATGCCTCTCTTCCGCCAATCTGTTTGTCGCGCCACGCAAAGTCGAGCTTATTCAGGTCAAAGGCGTTGATGTATCCAGCGTTGGGGGAATTGCCTGGTGGCCTGCTCGCGCCGGTCGAATAATACGGATGCCCCTCCTCGAACGGTTCCGTCTTTACAAAGATGAAACTGCATGCCTCCCGCGACCGGAAGTAGAACATGTTTGTCTGCGGGTCGTAGCTGGGTGAGTACCAGTTGGTCGCTCCGACTATACCGGGACAAACGGTCACGCCCTTCGCATCGGGAATCAGGTTGTTGGAGACCGGTCGGCCGTTCTCATCAATGCCTTTGGCCCAGTTCATACTCGGGGAGAACTGCGTGGAATAGAGATATTGTCCAGTCATACGGTCCAGGATGTAGAGAAAGCCATTGCGGTTTGCCGTCACAACCAGCTTGCGCGGCTTGTTTTTGAACTTTGCGTCAACCAGTACCGGCGTCTGCACAGAGTCGTAATCGTATAGATCATGTGGATTGAACTGGAAATACCATTTCATTTTCCCTGTATCCGGATCCAGCGCCACAAGGGAGCTTGTATAGAGGTTGTCGCCCGGCCGTACGCTGCCGTCATAGTCCGGAGAGGGATTGCTCGTTCCCCAGTAAAGCGTGTTCAGTTCAGGATCGTAGGTGCCCGGCATCCATGTAGTTCCGCCGCCATGCAAATACGCTTCGCCAGCCGGCCAGCTCTCCGATCCCTTCTCGCCCGGGGCAGGAATTGTCCAGAAGCGCCACACCTGTTTGCCCGTCTGCGCGTCGTAAGCCGCCACAAAGCCGCGCACGCCATCGTCGCCGCCCGATGTGCCCACCAGCACTTTGTCCTTCACGATCAGCGGAGCGCTGGTAGCGCCATAGTTCTTGTTGTTGTTCGCATAGGCCACATCCCAGATCAAGTTGCCCGACCGCGCATCCAGGCACAGCAGGTGCGCATTGTCCGTCTCCATATAGACACGGGTTCCCAGCACCGCAACGCCGCGGTTAATATGGCCGGAGGCATCGTCGATCAATCCTGACGAAACGCCGCGCGCATGGTGCCACAGCAGCGTACCCGTTCTTGCATCCAGAGCATAGGCATCGTTTGAGCCGGTAATGAACATCACCCCAGCCACCACCACCGGCGTTACCTCCAGCACGCCCTCATTCTGCGTGTGGAAAACCCACTTTGCCGCCAGGCGGCTGACGTTCGCCGGCGTAACCTGGGCGAGGCTGCTGAAGCGCCGTCCGGTATAGTCGCCGTTGTACGAGACCCAGTTGTTTTTGATTGTCTTCTGCAACAGATCACTCGACCGCACATCAATCAGGCCCAGTTTGGTCCCGGACACTGATGCGTGTTCCGACCCCTTGACTGCGACGAGTGCATTCGTCGTCGGCTTCGCTGCGGACTGTCCCTGCACGGCAACTGTCGCCATCGCCAGCGAGGCTGCTGCGGCAAGCCCAAACATGCTCCTGCAGAATCTCGTCATCGTCAGGTCCCTTCAATCGTGTTGGAATGTCGCCCGCAGCTAGTTACCAATGGTGCCGTTCGGACCTTACGGGCGCTGGCTCGCTTGGGGCATTCCTACCGGTAACGATCAGAAAGCTTACGAGGTCATCCAGTTCGCTGGACGTCAACCGGGTCCCATAATCGTGCGGCATCAGCGAGTGATTGGTGTAGTTCAACTTCGCCAGGCTGCTCCGCGATAGAAAGTGATACCGCCCGTCCTTAGTCTGCAGCGTTATGTTTAGGTTGTCTTCCGCGCGCACCACGCCAGTCAGGCTCTCTCCGGCATTGGTCTGCACTTCTGCCATGCGCGATGTCGGCTGTAGATTCGTATCCGGATTCACAATCGCCTGCAGGATGTCGTCCGTCGTGCGGTTCTTGGCGTAGGAGGTCAACTCGGGCGCCATAAAACCGCCTTTGCCGCCAACCATGTGGCAGGTTGAGCACTGCCCCTTGCTGAAGAAAAGTTGCTGACCCGCATTCGGATCGCCCTTCAGCTTGGCCGTAGACGCAGCCCCGGTCACTCCCTGCAGCGTGCGCAGATATTGCACCACCACTTGTGTATTCTCATCGTCGAGATCAGGAAACCCCGGCATACCCTGGTCTGCCTCGCCATTATGCACGATCCCAATCAGGGCCTGGTCGGAGAGTGCGATCACTTTGGGCATCGTCGCAATGGCCGGGCCCCTGCCGCCCTTGCCATCCGCACCGTGGCAGAATGCGCAGTTCGATCCAAACAATTGCGCTCCCTGTCCTTGATTGGAAGCGTCCCTCTGATCGTCCTGCCCGAACACGAACATCCTTCCAAATAGCACCAGGGCGAACCACATCAACATCACTGTAAGCCGGTTCTGTGTCATTACTTCAAATCTCTCGATGAAGATCAGCTAAGGCATGGCTTGTATGTAGCACATTTTCTCCGTGACCAAAATCTGCTACTTAGCATTCGTCACATCACGCGGAGGCGCCGGCTGCACGAGAACTTCTCCCAGTGGCCCGCGATCCAGTCCATCAGAATCCACCAGATGCACTGAGACTCTGGTAGTGTTGGGCGGCGCCTGTATGGTGGTCTGCAAATGCACGGGCTCAGTGGGAATTACAGACATAAGCTTCGAGGTGCCTCCACTGCCCCTTCCGTAAAAATGAACCACCAGGTCGCCGGCATAGAACACCCCGAAGCTGCCGGAGAGTACCAGGCCGGCGGGGCTCGCGGTAGCGGTAAGTGGTGTTCCGATAACACCACTGTACGTCGTCGACTTGAAGTCCTCTGCCATGCGCGTCGGATACCACTGCGTATCCATCGCGTAGCTTTCGCCCGGTGCGAGTTCGACCATCGGGCTGTTCATCTCCGCCTCCATAAACGGCCCCTCGCGGGGTTCTGTGTTCTGCCCGGTCGTCGGTGAGCGGTCTGGTTCACCGGACGAATAGAAGATGATCGTGGCTTTTCCGGGATACACCGCAGTGGGATCAACATGGTGGCGCTCGACCATCGTGTATCCGGTCGAACCATCCATAGCCGCCAGCCACCCCGTAGGAGAGTCTATCCATACCTCTTGCATGATGTCATTCCAATGCACGCGTAATGTACCGTCGCTGACCGAGAAAGCCGGATTCTCCGCCGGGCCAGTGCGCACGTGGTAGCCGTTAAGATATGCGCTTGCGGAGTTTAGTGCTGTCACACCCCAGAACTTCGTGTTGAAATTGTCCGAGCCGGCGGGATGGGAGGTAGGGTACTCGGTGATCGTCTGCTCCGACCATGTCTGCGGATAACCGCTCATGTTCTGCATCACCACGTGAAACGAGATCACCGGCGTGTCCGCGCCGATACTGATATCGCGGATATACCGCTGCCCGATCTCCGGGTTGACCGGACCGGTCAAACGCACCGCACACCTGGGTCCGGTGGACAGCACCTGCAGGGTAAAAGGGGCGCCGTCCAAGTTGCCGCCGCCGGACCAATGCTGCTCGTCCCGATTGCCCTCCGGCAGAGGCCAGATCTTATCTCCGCCGTAGTTGCGATCTCCATAACCTTTGCTATCAAGCGGAATCACCTGTCCCTGAAGCAACGGGTTGACATAGAGGAAATCATGCCCGCCGAAGGTGACCTGTATCAGCCGCCCACCGATCTGCGGAACAATCTCCAGCTTCACCCATGGATTGGATATCTCCTCGGCCTTCCATCCCAGGTAATTTGTTGCCTGCACCTTGCAGCCGGGCGCGGAAGCGGCACGGCACTGTGACGGCAAACTCAGCAGAGCCGGCAGCGCAATCACAGAAAACAACGTTGAAAACCATGCTTTGGTTCTGACGGAAGCGAACTGCACACTCTCTCCTCAGTGAAGCGGCTGTCGCACCGCGATAAATGAAATCTGCTCAACATCCTCCGACTTCATATCAAAATTCTGTTGCAACGTCGTGCGTGCGGGAAAATGGTCCTTGAAAAACGTGCTGTAGAGAGGCACGACCTGGTTTTCGTCCTTCATGTCGCGCAGATAGACGGTCGAAGAGACGACATTCGAGAAATCCATATCCGCCTCCTGCAACCCATCCAGCAGGTTGCGCATGGACATTCGCACCTGAATGCCCAGCTCCGGCGAAAAGAGTCCCAGAGCCGGAACGTATGCGTCCTTTGCCGAGAGATAAAGAGTATCTCCATACAGGATGCCGGGGCTTGCGGTTGGGCTGGGCTTCTCATTTCTGGGACGAATCGCCTTTCGTTTGGACAGATCGGCACCGGCAATGCAACTGAATACGATATGGGCCTGGTTCGGAAGTTCCACCACCTGGATTGTTCCCCGTCCAGGCGTATTCCCAAATTCGAAATACGACGCATAAATCTTGTTCATCACACGTTCTGGACCACCATTGCTGCCGAGATAGGGATTCACCCAGAGTACATTCGCCATGCTCATGTTGGCAGCCTTTGCAACCGCAGCGACGTTATCGAGAGCCTGCTTTACTTCTCCGGCATAATCCGCGGCCACCTTTCCCGTCAGCGGATCGACGCCTCCCTGTGCCGACATGTAGAGAATGTCGTCGGCCTCGATTCCGGCGGGATCGATGTGTCGTCCCTCTGGCCATCCCTGTGGATGGATCACGCGTCGACGGGCGGCACTGCTCACGGCGATACAGTTGATTTCGATATTTTCTCCGCTCAGCAGATTCGCTACCCCGAGCACCGTGCGGGCAGGCGGGTCCGCTCCGATCATCTTCCAATAGACCTTATTCATCCCATCGATGTCCGAGAGATGGGTCAGATAGATGTTCATCCACACTACATTGCCAAAGTCCATTCCTGCCGCGCGCAGCACGCCTTGCACATTGTCCAACGATTGGCGCACCTCCTGCTGAAAATCCTTTGGAACTTCGCCGCTCGAATTCCGTCCATCCTGACCAGCAACGTAGAGCGTCCGATTGACGAGAATGCCGGCACTCGATGCCGAACCAGCATCTTTGCTGTCCACCTTGATGACCTTGATCGCGCCGCCGGTCTGCGCAAGGAGCTGCGTACCCCAAGCAGCAAGCAAGAAACATAAAACAAAATGTGGGCAGCGCCTTAACGGATCACGCATTTGTCCTCCTGGAAACCTACTCCATCTCCATCTGTTCTTTATTCACAAAAATACTAGCGGACCAGCAATCCATGATCGGGCCTATGAAATATTCCTTAAAGCTTAGTGGCGTGCACCTTTTTGTTGCATGCCGGGATACCAGGAGCGTACGCAGAGTAGTCGCGATCCAACGTCGGGTGCACTGTAGTATCCGACAGTAGCGTTGAGCCGGAAAAAATAGGCATCCCCGGCTTTGGCCGGATGTCGCCCTGCAATTCCGTCCATTCCTCCGCCAGCCACCATGACGCCGTGACCGCTCAACACCAGGTAGATCTCCTCCTCACGCTGGTGATGATGAGGAAAGTTCGTGCCGTTGGGGGCTATTTCCATTAGGAACAGGCTGGTCAGGACGCGGCCAGCTGCAATGCGGTCGCGCTTGCTATCGGCATCTCCCATCAGCAGACGGTAGCGTGTGGAATCAGGATGGCCACTGACCAGAGTCGTGGGCACGTCTTCAATATTTGCTTTTAATGGGCGTGGAGGTGGTTGAGTCTTCTCAAATCGTTTCGTATAAAAACCCATAACAACCACGGTCAGCGGCACCGCGGATTGATTCCTTAAAGTATGCGGAACTGTCGACGGGATATAGAGATAGTCTTCGGTCTTCAAGGGCACATCTTCATCTCCATATTTTGCGGAGCCACTGCCGTCGAGAACAACGTACACCTGATCTTCCTGCGGATATTGGACGCTGGCGCACGCGCCATTGGGATCAATGACCGCTTCCCCAAATCGAGCGACGCCCACCACCACGGACGTATCCGAGTCTCCCTGGCCGAACAAGGGTTTGTAATGACACGTCGCCGTTGTGATGTCCGACGGTTTGTCCGGGGCGGTTAAGGTATCGCGATACAGGTAGGTGGGATCGATCTGGCGATCGTCTGCATGCAGAGGAAGCGCACAAGAGGCACCTGCTAGCAGGGCGATGAATGCGACGGTGTGCCGTCTACTGGGATGCATGAGATTCCACCTCTCTTGCAGCGCGATCGAAGAAGTTTTCTCGAACCTCGACTATTTGTCTTTTTCTCTGTCTTCTCTCTGTCGGATCTATCTACCGTGTTTTTACGTGCATGTGCAACCCGCCAACATTCTGAGTGTCTTTTTCTCGGTAGAAGAAACCACTTCACGCAGATTGTTTGCGCGCCTTGTTGAGAACCTGGCGGAGGCGACTGCCAACGATCAGATCCTCACCGGGTTGTAGGGTCATGGAGATGATTTGCAAAGGATTCGGATGGGATCTGTGGTGCCTGTGTGGATTATCCTTGATGCGTGCCAGAACTCCGCTGGGATTGCTGTCCGTCAGCACCTCAATCCGAGGCTCACCATCGGATAACTGCTGGGCACATTGAGCCACTGTCAAGCCAAACTTCGCTTCGTCCCACATCACCGACAAGGTTGGGTAACTGTTCCCGTCGTCGGGGGTCATGATGTTCGTCGTGACCCCGGGAACCGTGTCCACCAGCTTCTGAATGCGTTCGACCCGGCTCTGCCACTCTTTTGTTAAACCCCCGAGATCGGCACGCGACCAATATTCGATCGCGGCGAGGATGCCCATGATCTCTTCCTTGCCGACCTTCATGGGACGGCAAACAGCGCCTTCCCAGGGATTGGTGTTGTACAAGGCTGCATCGATCAGGTCCTTGCGGCCCAATAACACTCCAGAACATTGCGGGCCAGACAGTCCTTTTCCGCCGCTGAAGCAATACAGGTCGACGCCAATTTTTGCGTAATGCGTGAACCAGTGAAACGGTGGAATTCCGGCTGCGTCGTCTACCAAAACAGGGACGCCAGCAGGCTTGGTGATCTTCAGGATGCGCTCAAGCCGTTCGTCGCGCAAGGTGGTGTATACCATAGCGGTTTGCGAAGTAATGGCCGACGGCAGATCTTCCACTGTCTTGGCAATCACCAGTTTGACTCCGGCAAGACGGATGGCGCTGTCGAATGGGCTCCGGCCTTCCATCATCACGACTTCATTTTTCAGGCCCGTAGTATCGGGTAATTGCCAGACATTTTTTGGATCCGATCCTGCGATACAGGCTGCTGTCGCCGAAGCCATCGCACCGGCCGAACCAGAGGTCACCATTCCGGACTCGGCACCGGAGAGCTTCGCGAGATACCGCCCAACTCCTTGCTGCAGCTCAAACATGTCGACAAAATAATGAGACGCCTCTTCCGTGGCGCGTTTCGTCTCCGGCAGCTCCAGCGAACCACAAAGATAGGTCCAGGTGCCACGCGCATTAATCAGCGGGCGAACACCCAGTCGAGTGTAAACGTTGTTAGAGAACGTACTTCTGCCAGCGGCGGCTACAGTAGAGGCCAGGCTGCGGGTGCCAATCGTGGCAAACAGAGGGGCTGCTGCCAGCAACTTGAGAAAAGACCTGCGGTCATTCACATTACTTTGAATCTCATCTGTGGGTAACATTGTGCTCCTTCTCTATTGCGAGAAAAAACAATATCAAAGAACATTTTTACGATCGGCAACTGTTGCAGGCGATTTCGGGAACCATCCTGGTTCTCTAAGTGGCCATTGCAAGCTTGCTTTCAATGGAATGACATGTATTCCTGAATGTGCCTGGCAAAACCGCTGGTGAAAGTAGCCGTGAAATAGAACACAGACATTTTGTTCCGTCCTGTAACGCCCTAAATATACATAACGGAATATGTAGAAAAAAGTCATAACTTAAGAAAACCAATTCAAAGCCCAGCGAAACCCACCGGCTTCCAGCCGCCGAATTGCGGCCAGCTTGAACACCCTGGTGAACCGACACACAGCTATATTGCTGATCTCCCTTCGAGAGGACGTTCCGGATGTACGGTCATCCAGCAGGCAGCGCTGAACAGTGCCAGCGCAGCAGCAATCGCAAAGGAAGTCGTCCAGCCATAACGCTGAGCAATCCAGGGAGTCAGCGAAGCGGTGACCGCTCCTCCGATCTGTCCTCCCATGTTCATAATGCTGGAAAAGATACCGGAACTATCGCCCGGCGATATCCACGGAGACCGACCAGAACGAGCTCTGCGAAATATACAGCGCCCCCGCTCCTCCCGCTAGAATCAACCCCGCCAGTTGCGGGCTTTCCGCCTGCGAGCCGATCACCAGAAACAGCTGCCGTCGCCGCCATCGAGGCCGCCGCCAGCCGCACCGCCCGACTCGCAACCCATACCGCACGGTCAATCTGTCGCTCAGCACTCCCCCCGCCAGACAGCACACCGTCATCGACAGAAACGGCAGCATCGCATAATAAGCGCTCGATCGAAGATCAAATCCCCGCACCTGCGCCATGTACAGAAAAAACCAGCTGAAGTATATCCATGCGATATAGCCGAAGCTGAAGTATCCCGCCATCAATGCCAGCAGATCGCGACGATGGAAAATCGCACGCCAGCGAGATCGTCCGCTTCTCTCTTTCTCACCAGCGCCCGCATGAAAGTTCAGGCCTTCTCGGATCTCCTGCAACTCCGCCGACTGTACGGCCGGATGCTCCTCCGGGGTATCCCGCGCAATCAGCCACCACACAATCCCGACAACAAATCCAACTATCGCGCTGAACCAGAACGCGGAGCGCCAGCCGTGGTGACTGATCAGCCAGCTCAGCATCGGCGGCGTCAGTCCACTGCCCGCTCCCACTCCGGCGAAGATCAGCCCATTGATGACGCCTCGCTCCTTCAGTGGCACCCATCACGCCACAAACTGGTTGGCCGCCGGATAGATTACCGACTCTCCCACCCCCAGCACAAAGCGCACCCCAATTAACAGCAGCACTGCATGCTCGATCGTCGTCGGCAGCATTGCCGTCAGCGCTGTCATCACTCCCCATAACAGCACTCCCACGGTCAATACTCGACGCGGTCCGAACCGTGATGACAACCATCCTGCCGGCAATTGAAATACAGCATAGCCAATCAAAAACGAACTGAAGATCCACCCCAGCCGCTGGTTCCCTAATCCGTACTCCCGGCTGATAGCCAGTCCAGCAATCGATATATTTGTGCGGTCTAAGTACGCCACCGCGCTCAATATAAATAGCCAGAACGCCAGCACGTATCGGACTCGTATGCCCCGCTCTTTCAACATCTATCTATCGCTCCCAGCCCACAACCGCGTCCAGCATACAAGGGCACAAAGGGAAAAGGCTGTTTGAACCGGCACAACCTATCCACAACGCATTGCTGTGCAAGGTTTTCAAGGGATCAGGTACTGTTAGTTTGCCTGCAAACGATTGATGAGACTATTTTGATACGTTCTTACGGCCAGAGGACCACTAGCAATTATGCCGCAACACAGAACAGGGCCGCGCAACATAGAACACAATATGGAATGCGCTTGATGAGGGTCCAGTGAAGACAATGCATTGCATATGGAGAGGGTGCGATTGTTCCTACCGCCGCATCGCGTCTCCATATGCAACACGTCTCAGATGTAGGCGATTACATCTATCTCAACCAGAGAGTTGCCAGGAATGCCTCCTGCAGGAGCAACTGTCGTCCTTACAGGTGGAGTATCGCCCCAGGGCGCGCCCCCGTAGACCTTGTTCATGGCGTCATAATCTTTCAGGTCATTAAGAAAAACACTCACCTTAAGCACCTTCTCCATAGACGATCCAGCACTGACAAGATTCTTCTGTATTTCGTCGAGGACATGTTGCGTATGCTCTTCAATCGTGCCTTTAAAATGAGCACCCACACCGGCAAGAAAGAGAAGGTTGCCGTAGGAAACAGCGCTTGAAAAGAGACGCTTTTTGCCCGGCTGGCTGGCAGGATAGCCCTTCTTTTCGAGTTTCCCTGTAGTTTGCGCAGTTGCAGCTCTGGTCAACATGGAGCCACCTGTCACCGCAGCTGCGACTTTGGCAGCATTCTTGATGAGTGATCTTCTTGATGGTTCTTTCATTTCACATATTCTCCTGTAGATGATGTGTAACAACAGAATGCAAACAGTTGATTGCGGATTTTCTCTTTAACAGTTTCTGCGTACGTGAGATATGTTCAGTGACCATATTCCGAATCAGAGTCTTCCAAACCGCTTGACCGCGTCTTCGATGGAGTGAAATTTCTCAATGTAGGGATACATGGAATGTTCGCTGAAATCCAGCTTTTGCGCTAGAACCAGCACATCGGCAGCGTGAGCTCGAGGAACCACAACAACGCCGTCCTGGTCAGCCACGATAATGTCGCCGGGATCAACAGGCACACCATCGCAGACAATGGGCACATTCATACCGGCAAAGCGGTAATGTCCAACGGAAGTAGATGGTACCGGTCCAAGCGCATAGACTGGAAAACCAATTTTCTTCAGCTGCGGCAGGTCGCGTACGCCCCCATCAATCACGGCGCCGGAAAAGTTGCGCGCTTGCATTGCTGTGCCCATAAGGCCACCCATTCCGGCAATATCCGCACCGTCCTGGACCGTCATCACAAAGACAGAACCAGGGCCACCCGAGTCGATGGCCCTAAGCATCCCCGAAAGCGCATTGGGGTCATGGTTCTCCTCTTTCACAAGGGTGACTGTCACTGCCGGACCCGCAAATTTAGTAGGGAAAATGGACTGCATGCGATGCGACATGTAGCGCTTCTCATGCAATAGCTGTTCAATAGCATCGGATACAGACGCCGCCTCCACATGCCGAAAAGCATCTACCATCGCCGCCGGATCGGCAGCATAAGCAGCGGCGGTCATCGGGGTATCTGCGCGCACGATTTGCGTAATTGCAAGTGCCAGGACAGCAATGACAATTATGGGGGCGATAATCAGCACCTGAGAACGCGAACGAGAAGAAGAGATGAACCGCACTGATGAGCCTCCTCCGTATTGTGTGCATTCTATCAGTAGCTCACTGGAGTAATTGTCGGCATCACATACCTAGCGAGCAGTTATTCTCGAGCGTTTGCTGATTCATGTCCACCCTGCTGCACGAACCTGCCTTGATCATTCGGTTCCTTCGAAGTAAGTCGTACGACGAGAGTAAGTCGGCTGGTTATCAGGACGCTTGGAATTTTTCATCTCGATGAATTCTTGCTAAGTCGTGAGGCCTGCGATTTCGCCGCGCAAAACAGTGACGGAAGCTTTGGGGAGCGTGAACACCGTTTGTGCGGAGGCGTCGACTGATGAAACCACAGGCGGCAATTCCGGATCGGCGTGAGCGCTGGCGTCCGACCCATGCCAAACGTATTGCTCGCTGCCAAATGTGACTACGCGAGTCGCGCCGGAAAAATGTCCAGTCCCGCCACCGGTTTCAAAGGCGACTCGAACGGGATGCGCATTATCTCTATCTTTGTTGATAAGCATCAAGGCCCAATGGCCGTCTGGGCGCCGAACAGCATAGCTCGTGACAAGAGCGTTTCCGGCGGCGTCTTCGATTCCGACGTCGACGGAATAGAGATGATGCATGCCGGTGCGATGCGTGACCCATTCTTCATTGATCATCCGACCGGCGTGGTAAAAGGCCATATAGTTCATGATCTTTCCTTCGCGATCCGTAAGCACGTTTCCCCAGATTGCGTAGCCCTGGCAACCATGCTCGATGCTGCTGGGTTCGATCGGCGAGTGAACATAAAGCGCGCCGCCCTCGGCGAAAAAGCTGCCGACATTGTCGGCGAGCCACAGGGCCGAAAAAATATCGGACATGTAGACCGAAAGCGAACCGCAGAGATTGCTTTCGGTGTTCATGAGCGGAATTGCAGCAGGCAATCCGTCATCGCGAAAGGCTTGCAGAGTCTTCCGCGTCAGCTCGCGGTTACGGTACAGATCGTCCCACTTCATAGTGCAGGCGTCGAAAGGATAAATTTCGAAAGAAGCGAACGTCAAATCTCCCTCGCGATTTCGCGCTTTCAGATAGTCGTAAAAGCGGCCGAACCAAGATTTGTCTCCGCGCGCATCGGGCCAGACCGAGACGTCCTGATTAATGCCCTGGTACACGGGTCCGCCCAACTTGAGGGTCGGATCGACTTTGTGAATTGCGTCCGCAAATTGAATATAGAGCGAGGCGTAGTCCTCCGGCATGTAGTATTGGCCATCGGCTTCCTCGTCCATTTCGACCCAGCTGATGGGATAGCCGCGCTTTTTCAGATAAGCGACCATGGCGGCGGCGTCTTCGGGAACGCTGTAAATCAGCGGAACGGTTATCAGGGCGGGCAAGCCGTTGGTGATGCCGCTGGTGAAGAAGATGTCCCAGCCGGTCTGGTCTCCGCGCGGATTGAGGTCTTGGACGGTATGCCACGGGTCTGTGGAAGAGCAATACGTAGCGGTTTGCTGGCGACCGTCCGCTGCGTGTTTCACAAAATCCGCAAACTTTCCATCAGCCTCCAATCTGCCCACGTAAACTTCGTAGATTGCGTATCCCACGCGGTGGCGCAGATCGTCGGTTCCGTGCGGCCCTGGCTGATTGGACGACTGCGTCATCACGACGCGAACCCAACGCGTTGAAATCAGATTGTCCGCAAGCTTTAGCGTGACGCTGCCACCTTTGCCATCGCGAACGACGCCGTTGGGGAAGCGAATCCAGTTGCCCATCGCCTGATTGGCGACAGGAAGATACTCGCCGCCCTGACCCGTGGAATCCATAGCCGGCTCTTCCCAGTTCATGGGATCGGCGCCGACCCAGTACTGCACTTCATACTCGCTGGCGCGTGGTTCGCACCAGTCGATGCGGATAGCATTCACGTCATAGTATTCGTCTAGGTCAACGATGATCCATTGCGGATGCAGGGAGTCGTCTTCGTGGGTGAAGGCTTTGGTCAGGTAAGGATTGCTCTTCCAGAAAGTGCTGGGATCACCATCAGTGAGGCGAGAATAGCCACCTTCGGTACCGCCATTGTGGGTGCAGCCGCGGTGGGGAAGACTGTAGCCGAATGAATCGCGAATAGGTTCACCTAATTCCGAACTACCCACGAAGTATCCGCGTTGGTTTGCTTCGTCGGTCCACCGGCCGTTGGGATTCCAGTGCCAATAGTCGATGGTCTCCGGAGTATGCAGGCGATAGCTGATCGGTCCCCAGCCTGCGGATAGACAGAGCTTTACGGTTTCGGGCGTATAGATCCTGTTGATTGCCTCGCGTGACTGAATGTCCATCGAGGTCGCAAGGCTTGTGTCGGGATCGAAGGAGTTGACGACCTGGTCGGGCGCCGCGTGCACGCGGAGGAGCGCGGGAGCCGCTGCAGACGAAGTTGCATTTTGATCCGCTAGAACCGACTGCATCCGCAAGAGGGTCGAACCATCGTCAGCGCCGCGGCGCCGATAGTCGTCCCCAGGAACTTACGTCGCGAAGTAGCCATAGGATGCCTCTATCGCCAAGTGTCGAATCCGGCTGAGATAGCACTTGGCTGAAAGTACTGTGAAGTTTGATACAGGTCGCCGCCGTAAAGGCAACCGAGTGTGCTGGAACTACCTAAGTAAAGTAGCACGATGATATTGCCACTGTTCGGTACGCAGAGAATCGAAGACGCTTGCTGTTAAGCCTTTCGCCTAAGCCCGTGCAAAATCGATAAAAGCCATTTGCGGGTTCGTATGCAGCAGCTTCACATCCACGGTGTCCCCCACGTCCAGCCCCTTCTCGCCCTTAATCACACGACCCTCCACCGGCGGATCGAACACGCGCACATACGTTCCCTTCTCGCTTGCTCCCGTAACCACGCCGCGAAACTTCCGCCCAATCTCATCCGCCAGCGCCACCGCCGCCACCCGCTTCTGCATGGTGCGCTCCACCTTGTGCCCAGCCTTCTCCTGCACATTGCACTGCACCGCAATCGAGCGCAGCTCGGCATCGGTATACGGAGCAGGCAGCCCATCTATCATCGCCTCGATCAGCCTTTGCGTCACCAGGTCCGCAAACCGCCGGTTCGGCGCCGTCGAGTGCGCATAGTCGCGTGCCGCCAGACCAAAGTGCCCCAACGGCTCCTTGTCGTCGCCCTCGATCACCACATACTCCCCCGGTCCCATCAGCTTGATGACGGCCAGAGAAAGATCCGGATAGTGCACGGGGTCCTGCTTCCTCTGCGCCTGCAAAAACAGATTCAGTGCACCCGAATCCGCCTCCCCCGGCAGCTTCGTTCCGTATCGCCCTGCCAGCTCCACAATCCTGTCCCATCGTTGCGGTGTCCGCACGATCCGCCGAATGCAGCTCCGCCCCGCATTGCGCAACGTCTCCGCCATCGTCTCGTTCGCGCCGATCATGAAATCTTCAATCAACTCCGTCGCCCGATTATGCACGGCTTCGTGGATCGCCTTGATCTGTCCATCGACCACCAGCGGATCCGCCTCTATCCGGTAAAACTCCAGCGCTCCATCGGCCACTCGATGCGCCCGCATCGCCTGTGCCGCCTCGTCCTGCAGTCGCAGTTGCGCCTGCAGCTCTACTGATCCTGCGATTTTGAGGTCTAAGGGATTCTTGCCCTCAAGCCACGCACCCACCCGGCTGTATGCCAGTTGCGCGCGGTTATGCACCATCGCCCGGTAGATGTTCTGCCCGCTCAACCCGCCCTGCGCATCGACGACGTACTCTATCACCACCGCCGCGCGATCTTCATTCTGGTTCAACGAAGTCAGGTCGGTCGAAAGCTGGTTCGGCAGCATGGGAAAGTTCCGCGTTGCCGTATACACCGTCTTCGTCTGGTCCGACGCATGGCGGTCGATCGGCGAGCCCTTCCCCACTGCGGCCGCGACATTCGCGACCGCGACCCGCACGCGAATCCCACCGTCTTTGGAACCGGAATCAGGGCCGCCAGCCGTCAGCCGCTCCGCCCACTCCGCCTGGTCGAGATCCCGCGAAGTGTCGTTGTCGATCGAAGACCAGTACAGCCCACGCAGATCACGCACATCTGCATCAGGTGGCTCATTCGACTCGGCGCGCGCATCCGCCGCAGCGCGAATCGCAGCAACCTGGGCATCGCTGCCCGCTGGAAAATCCGCATGGAACCCGTTTTTAATCATCTCGGCATAGGCCGAGGCACCAAGGTCAAACGTAGGCTTAGACATGCAAAAGGAAGCCTATCATGCAGGGCGTCGATCTGTACGCAGCAGAACAGTTGTTGGGCCCCAAAACGCCACGCATGACGCAATGTTAGTCTTTGGCCCTTCTATCTTTCCCATAGTCACCTCCGCTTCCACTTCAACTAAATGAGATCTCCGAATAAATGGGATCGTGGAAACCCCGAGAGCACGAGATCTAAAGGAACCATGTGCTCCAGCCTTGTGTGGATAAGCGTTTGCGAAATCAGCGCTTGACAATTGCTGGTCTCCGGTTTACTTTGCATTGTAAAGTGATTTGCGTATGAATGACCTAAACAGAGCGCTGGGAGACATCCGGAGCATACGCCAGCAGATGGCGCAGACTACGGAATTCCATGGCTATGGCCCTGTGACGCTTGCCGCCACTGGTGTTCTTGCTCTGGTTGCCGCAAGTGTGCAGGCGCTTTGGCTCCCTGATCCGGCCAAGCACATTCTCATCTACGTGAGCATCTGGATTGCAACCGCCGTTACATCGGCTGCATTTATCGGCGTGCAAACGGTGACACGCACCCATCGAATGCATTCAGGTTTGGCCGATGAGATGATCCACATGGCCGTCGAACAGTTTTTTCCCTCCGTCGCTGCAGGCGCTCTTCTAACACTCTTATTGCTGCATTCTTTCCCTTCCGTTTTATGGATGCTTCCCGGACTTTGGCAAATCATCTTCAGCCTCGGCGTGTTTTCATCGTGCCGTTTTTTACCGCACCCCATGGTTGCAGCCGGCGTCTGGTATCTTTCCACCGGGCTCGCTTGTATTGCGCTCGGACCTGGCCACGCGCTCTCACCTTGGACTATGGGCATTGCCTATGGAATCGGGCAATTCTTGGTTGCAGGCATTATGTACTTCGCGTCGGAAGAGAGTAGAGATGAAAGCGAAATCTAGACCCACTGAGGCGCCATTCGCGTATGAAGGACTGGATCGCGTGATTCATGAGCGTGCCCGTTTGAGCGTGCTTACGTCGCTGATCTCCAATCCAAAAGGACTAACCTTCGGTGATCTAAAACAGCTTTGCGCTCTCACGGACGGGAATTTGAGCCGGCATCTGCAGGTATTGGAGAAATCAAAGATGGTAGAGATCATCAAAGGGCATGATCGCAATCGTCCCCAGACGCTCTGCCGCATCACTGCTTCGGGCCGCAAACGCTATCTCGAGTATCTGTCTACCCTGGAACAAGTGGTTCGCGATGCCGCGAAAGTAAACAAAGATGAGCCTGCGTCGAAGTTGGTTCGTGCACTGACGCCGTCGCGGGCCTAATTTTTTTATCCATATACTTTGCATTACAAAGTATATGTCGCATGTGCAATCGTTTCAGCTATCTGTTATTTGGTCTTATTACTTTGCATTGCAAAGGTAACTCAGAATGGAGAAAATTCAAGTGAACGATTCGTCGACATTGCAATCGGGCCTTCAGGCCAGGATCAGATCTCGGTCGATGGGCATGAAACTCATCGTAGTGTGTGGGTTGGCGTTGCTCATGATGATTCCAGCGCTATTTGTCAGAGAACTGGTTCAAGACAGGACCAACCGCGCCGCCGATGTAGTCCGAGACATCAGTGCACAGGTGGGCGGGCAGCAAACCTTTTTGGGGCCAACCCTCGCAATTCCTTACAGCATTGCGCCGAAGAATCCTAGTGACCCGGCAGAGCACGGAATGTATCTTGTGTTCCCTACACGAGCCAACGCCGTGCTCAAGACAACAACTGGAGAGCGCCGCCGTTCCCTTTTCAAGGTTCCGGTATTTCAGGCCGACGTCAGTCTTGACGCGACCTTCAACTTGACCGGCGTACCCTCCGCTTTGCCGCAAGGCGCCGACCTCGATTGGAACCGCGCCGAGATCATCGTTGGAGTCAGCGATACGAGAGGAGCATTGTCGAACGCAACATTGACGGTTGACGGCAAGAGCTCGACGCTGGTTCCAGCGCAGATTGCTCCGAGTATTTCGATTGGCGCAGACAAGGGGCAGCCGATCAATCTAACGCTGATTGGAGCGCCAGCCGCAGACTTCGCAAAGCCAGGCGCGGAATTCAATGTGACGTCGGCGCTACGGTTTTCTGGGGCTCAGCGGATCGCCGTGCTTTCCTATGGCAAAACCACCCAAGTCTTCGCGCAGGGCGATTGGCCAAGCCCGGGATTCGACGGGGGTTTCTTGCCGGTCAAGCGAAATGTGTCGACACAGGGCTTCTCTGCGGAGTGGACCGTACCTTTCATTGCCCGCGGTGTTCGCGCCGAAGGAACGGCGGATTCCGTCACTGGACTCGAAGCAACATCTCTCGGCGTTTCATTCATTGAGGTAGCGGATCCGTACCAGTCCGTCAGCCGTTCCCTCAAATATGTCCTTCTTTTCCTGGGACTGCTTTTCCTTTCTTACTTCGTCTTTGAGGTTACAACCGGCAAGCGAGTCCACCCTGCGCAGTACATTCTGGTCGGCATAGCTCAAATCATCTTCTATCTGCTCTTGCTACCCCTGTCCGAAAGGATTGGCTTCGATTTTGGTTTTTTGATTGCAGGCGCCGCTACGGTTCTGCTCCTATCAGCCAACGCGGAGTGGGTTTTCGCAAGCCGAGGACAGGGCGTGCGGGCTCTGGCCATCTTCACACTGCTATATGCCCTGATCTATATGTTGCTGCGCCTGGAAGACAACGCGTTGCTGGTCGGCGCAATCGCGAGCTTCCTGACCTTGGCAATTGCGATGTATTACACACGAAGCATCGATTGGTATAGCTCGCTTCCCGAGCCAGGGCCTCACGAGACGTGAGGCTCTGCTATCTGTGGCGCCTGAGGGAGCAACCATCCGAACAAAATTACGGAGGGTGTTCAGGAATTAACGCGACTTCCCTTACCCGGCAGACTTCTATTGTCCACGGCAGGCGACGGAGCAGATCGTGTGCCACCAACATGCGGTAGGCAGCAGAGCTTTTGTGCGAGATGACTCCATGATGCGGGCAAAAGATGTCAAACGCTTCTCCCGACTTTCTCCTATGGGAATGCGCCTACGCCGAAACTCTTTTTTACCGATCGCATGTGGCCCGACTTCGATGAAACCGCCTTCGCACTCGCGCTCCAGGAATTCCACGCGCGGAAACGCCGCTTCGGTGCAGTGCCGCCAATGGTCGTGCCGGCTGCTGCATCGGGAGCAGCGCCTGATGATCACTTTCAGCTACGAAGTTCGACACCGTTTTCAATTCGACGTAACTATACGCAACAGCAATCGACGCGCCGACCAAGACTCGATAGTCTTTTCACATCTATGACGCAACCAGATCATCTACGCCGCATTCGTTTTTGGCTCGCGATCTTCATCACCGGACTGGTGTTGAGTGGCATCACAGCTTTTCCTCTCCAATCTGAACTCGGTTGGTTAGTTTCCATCCTGAACTCCGCCGCGTTGCAGCCGATGGCCAAATCGATTCACTTGCTTCCCCTGGATCGAACGAGTCAACGAGGGGGTGCGTGTCACGAACACTCAGTTCCCCTTCCTGGCGTATGGCACGGACTGGCTGGCTTTTGCTCATCTGGTTATCGCGATTGCGTTCGTTGGCCCCTATATCGATCCTGTCAGAAACAAGTGGGTCATCACGTTCGGTCTGATCGGCTGCGCCGGAGTCATTCCTTTTCACCCTGACTGCGGGCAATCTCCACGATGGAGTGCAGCATGACAGTGGTTGTTATGGGAAGCTCGACAAGGAGACCGGGAAGTCCGAAAAAACCTCCGGCCGCGCCCGTGATGGCCACCGCAACGGTGTGACTGTGTTTATGGCGAACTACAGCGGAGTTGGATTGCCCGACCTTGATAGCCACCCGCAAACATTGCTCCAGCGCCTTGTTGGTCGCAACCTCGATCACTTCATGCGCACCATTCGGTAGCATCCGCAGCAGCACTTCTACGGGCACGCCGACCTTTGAGGCGACAGTCATCGCAAAGCTCTGCGTTTCCAGCTTTGTCACGGCACTCCGAAGATCCGCATCATCCGACGGCGAAAGGTTAATCATAGTCAAGGCTTCTTCCAGTTCGATGTTCCTATCTGGATCGTAAATTGGACTCGACTCTCGGTTTTCACGTAGTAACTTCCAAGGCTAATAGCCGGCACGAAGAGCCTCGAACTCCTGACCTTTTGGGCAACTTCGGCCATGAAGGAAACAGCAATTGCTGAAAACAAAACCTTATCGAAACAGCCTATGCAGTCAACAACCGATGTCTTTCTTCGCTCTAGCCTCGCGTTCAGCGTCAAACGCTTTTCTGATTCGCCGCATGCGTTCTGGATGGAACCCCGCGAGCCAATCTAGGTAACTATCCAACGACTCTCCAAATGGATATCAGTCCAAGGATGCACCTTCGGCCAAGAGCAACTCGACGAAGGATGCACTACCGCTCGCAACTCCTAGGGAAAGCGCTATATCACTTATCAGTAAGCAACTTAAGCTGGCTCAGCATTGACTCGATTCGCTCGTCTTGCTCCAGTCGTTGGAAACGGTCTTCCAGCGAATCCGAGAGCGGATCTTCCGTGCCGCTCTCACATGGAAGTGTTGGCCGTCTCGCCATGACAGGAGTGCCCGACGAGGTTCGGCGTTCCGTTTCGTGCAGGACGCCTCGGAACAGCGCTTTCCCAAGAGCGCTTGACGAGATGGGCAACCGCCTCTTAGAATCCGCATGTAAATATGGCTGGACCAATTTTGCTTACTGCCACGTGCAATTTTGATAGACGGCGGCATAACGAAGGGTAGGCGTATCCGCGTGCATTCATCAGTTTTGGGATTCGCATTGGTATTGATCGCCGCAATCGCTGGCGGAGGACTTGCTGTTCCGTTGAAGAAGCGCCGGAAATTTGAACTGGAAAACATTTACATACCCTGCACCGTTGTCATGATGCTGATCCTTCCATTTGTCATGGCCGCGGTCGTTACGCCGAACTGGCTGGAGGCTATGCACGCGGCGGGCGCAGGAGCGGTTTGGAAAGGCGCCGCATACGGATTCGGCTGGGGCGTTGGCTCCATCATGTTTGGCTACGGAGTTACCATGGCGGGAATGTCGGTGGGCTTTGCGACCATCATGGGGATCAACACCGCGGTTGGTTCACTCCTTCCCTTTCTGGTGAAATCGCGCGCCGATCTTCTCACGTTAGGAGGTCGGGTAATTCTGGTCGGCATCGCAGGATGCGTCGCCGGTGTGGTGATCTGCGGCAGGGGAGGCTTTCTGCGGGAACGCCACGCAAGTGTCAGTGGCCAACAGCATGGATTCGGCAGAGCCCTGTTGGTTTGCGTAGCATCAGGACTGCTGAGCGCTTGCGCGAATCTTGGTTTCGCGTTTACCAGCCGCGTCGGCGAGGAAGCCCAGAGGCTCGGTGTGAGTCCGGTCTTCTCCACGTTAGCCAGTTGGTTGCCCGTCTTCTGGGGAGCGACAGCAGCGCTTTTATTGTGGTTCGGCGGATTGCAAATCAGGCGAGGAACCTGGCGAAACAATCTCGGCCCCGATGCCGTTCATGACTGGCTCAATGGCGTGCTCATGGGGGTCATCTGGTTTGTTGCCACGATTCCCTATGGAATGGGCACATACTACCTTGGCCGCCTCGGCACCTCTGTCGGATGGGCCGTGTACATGGCCTTCACGCTCCTCGTTGCCAACATATTCGGCTTTATCACCCATGAATGGACGGGCGCGCCGGCGCGTTCTCGGAAGACGCTTTACGCCGGCCTCTCAGTTCTCGTTGCCGCCATCGTGGTGCTCGCTATTGGGAATTCCATGACAGGGTATTAAAAACTCCAAGAACGGTAGGACATCGATGCAATACAACTTTCTCGGCAAAACGGGATTGCAAGTATCCCGCCTCAGCTTCGGAGCATCGTCACTCGGAGCCGTGTTCCATCCCGTCGATGAGACTGAGGCGATCGCAGCGGTCCATGCTGCGCTCGATTACGGCATCAACTATTTCGATGTCGCGCCGGCCTATGGAGGCACGCGGTCGGAAACGGTTCTAGGCAAGGCTCTGCGCGGTGTCTCTCGCGACCGCTATTTCCTCTCCACTAAAGTTGGCAAATACACAGACCCAAACAAATATGGCAGCGACACATTGGACTATTCGCGAGCGCGCATCCGGGCTTCGCTCGATGAAAGCGCTGCACGATTGGGGGTTGAGTATTTCGACATCATCCACATCCACGACATTGAGTACCAGAACAGAAAACACACCGAGTGGGCTTTGAGTGAAGGGTACGATGCGGTTCAGGAATTGAAGCGAGAGGGTCGGATCGGCAACGTGAGCTTTGGCATCTATCCGATGGATTTGTGGAAGCGGATCTTCGCATCCTTTGACATCGATGCTGCGTTAGTCCACAACCACTATTGTCTCAACGATACGCAGTTGCTCGATCTGCTGCCTGTAGCAAAGCAGAAGGACATCGGCATTGTGAATGGATCACCATTTGCATCGGGCCTGCTGACCGACCGGGGACCGGCCGCATGGCATCCTGCCAGTGCCGAAGATCGAAGTCTCTTCCAGGTCGCTGCCGAATTCTGCCGCAGCCAGGGAACTTCGATCAGTCGGCTCGCATTGCAGTTTTCGAGCCAGAATCCGGAAATCCCCACCACCCTGTTCAGCACCTCCAAACCCGAAACGGTCCGCAGCAACGTCGAAAGCCACGAGGAACCATATGACACGAATCTGGTGGCGGAAGTGCAAAAGATTCTGAAACCAGTCCTGGATAAGGAATGGAGTTATTAAGTGGTGATCGACGCGCACCACCATCTCTGGAAGTACAACGACCGCGACTACGTGTGGATGAGCGACGCTATGACCGGGCTCCGTCGCAATTTCCTTGTTCCAGAGCTTGAGCATGTCATGCGCGAGTCGGGCGTGGAAGGGACGGTAGCGGTACAGGCGCGGCAGACAACAGAGGAGACGGAATGGCTGCTGGATCTTGCCGCACGCCATCCGTTCATCCTCGGAGTGGTTGGATGGGTGCCGCTCGGCGAACTCGATGCTGCCCCTATTCTGGAGCGCTTCGCGCAGCACCCCAGACTCAAGGCGGTGAGGCACGTTCTGCACGATGAACCCGACGATTTCTATATGCTGCGCGCGGATTTCAACCGCGGCGTAAGGATGCTTCACGGCTATGGATTGGCTTATGACATTCTGATATTCGAGCGCCACTTGCCGCAGACTATCGAATTTGTGGATCGTCACCCCGAGCAGATCTTCGTGGTCGATCACATCGCAAAACCGAGGATTCGGGATGGGATGCTTTCGCCGTGGCAGGAGCGAATTAGAGAGCTCGCAAAACGCGAAAATGTCTATTGCAAGGTTTCCGGCATGGCGACGGAAGCCGACTGGAAAACCTGGACCACCGACCTCCTGCGGCCTTATTTCGATGTTGTATTGTCCGCTTTCGGACCGAAGCGGCTTATGTTTGGCTCCGATTGGCCGGTGCTGACGCTTGCAGGGAATTACAAAACCTGGATGAATACGTTCCGCTCCTTCGTCTGCGAATTATCGCCGGATGAGCAGGAGAGCATCTACCGAGGTACAGCAAGCGCTGCCTACCGGCTGTAAAGCAGTCAGATCTAGACCCGAGGACAGACCGTCCTTACATATTCGGAAGGAGTAATCACAAAGGACTCGCCAATTCTCCTGCGAGCGCCGTGCGGACAGTTGTCTGTGCCGGGTACAATTGGTACGTCCAATACTGAGGCTTATGCGCAGACGTGAATTTCTCAAATTGACAGGCGGCGCGGCCATCACGGCCGGCGGCATTCTTCCCGAGCTTCAGGAATCGCACGCGGAAACGGAAGCTGGCGAGCCACCAGCACCCGATAATAATGAGTTCTATGTGTCGCCCGCAGGAAATGACCGAGGTCCGGGAACGGAGACACAACCTTTTGCAACGCTTTCGCGAGCGCAACGAGCTGCGCGAGAAGCCAAGCATCGCAATAGTGGGCCTATTTATGTCAGGATTCGCGGAGGGTCATATTACCTCCAGTCGCCTCTTACTTTTGAATCGCAGGATTCTGGTACTCCCACTGCTCCGGTTATATATGCAGCTCAGCCTGGGGAAGACGTTGTCATCAGTGGTGGCCGTTCGTTGTCTCTCCGATGGATACCTTACAAAAATGAAATTATGAAAGCCTCGGTCCCTACGGGGCTGAACTTCACCCAAATGTTTGTTAACGGTAAGCGCCAGATTCGCGCGCGCTATCCAAACTATGATCCGTCCCAGCCTGGCAAGTCTGGTTACCTGCAGGCTGAAGGGTCAATCCCACATGACACACCGGACCCTTACGCAGGATCCGATGCGGACATGACTTTCTCTGGACAGGCCCCGCGTGGTGTGCGATTCGATCCTGCCACATTTACCACCAAGCGCTGGTCGAATCCCACGGATGCGGAGATCAACATTTTTCAGGAAGCCTACTGGGGAAATTTGCAATGGCGACTGAAAGGCATCGATTCCACAACGCATTCCATTTGGTTTGGCGAGGGCGGCCAGCAGATTGGTGCAAAGTGGGATAAGAATCCAGCCGTAGTGGGTGGCCGGTCACGCTATTTCATCGAAAACGTTTTTGAGGAGCTTGATTCGCCTGGAGAATGGTTCCTCGATCATCGGGCGAATATTCTCTATTACTACCCGGCACCTGGGATTAACCTCCAGAGTGCGCTAATCGAGGTGCCGCAACTGGAGTCTGTCATCCACTTTGCAGGTACGCAGGCTGCGCCGGTGCGAAATATCGAGGTTAAAGGCGTGCGTTTTGCACATACCTTGAGCACATATCTGTGCCGGTACGACGTGCCATCTCTCAGCGACTGGTCCATCCATCGAGGCGGGGCAGTCCTTGCCGAAGGCACGCGACAGTGCTCCATTCAGGATTGCTGGTTCGACGCAGTGGGCGGAAACGGAGTGTTCGTCAATAATTACAACCGCGAGTTTTCCGTCACCGGATGTAAGTTCACCGAGACCGGAGATAGCGCGATGTGCTTCGTTGGCGACCTTGAAAAAACCAACGGCACTCAGCGGGCGTTTCCATTCGAATGTCGGGCCAGCAACAATCTTGTTCACGACTGCGGTTTCTACGGCAAGCAGATTGCCGCTGTCTATATCTCACGGGCCAAACGGATCACCGTCAGCCATAATTTGATTTACAACATGCCCCGCGCGGGAATCTGCATTGGCGATGGCACATGGGGCGGCCATGTCATCGAGTTCAATCAAACCCACGATACAGTTCGCGAGACGAGCGACCATGGTCCGTTCAATGCATGGGGGCGAGATCGCGCCTGGAGCCTGGCGCAGTCCCACGGCCCGTACACTGCTGATCGCAGCCTCGACGCGTGGGATGTTCTAGTGGATGCGATGGAACCGGTGATCGTCCGCAACAACTTCTTCAACGAGAAGTCTGGATGGGGGTTAGATCTCGACGACGGCGCCTCAAACTACAAAATCTATAACAACATTTCTGTTGGTGGCGTCAGCATGAAATGGCGTGAAGGCGCCTATCGCGAGGTCTATAACAACATTTGGTATATGTCCAAAGCAGCTCCCTGCTTTCACGTAGGAAACAACTTCAATCATGATCGTTATTACTCCAACATCACGGTCATGGATCCAGGAGATACGGAATGGCCGTCCGGATGGCCATGGTGGCCGCAGATGTTTCATTCGGTGATTGCTCCGCCTGCGACTGGGCCTTGGTTTCAGGAAGTGGATCGGAATTGTTTCTATTCCACCAAAGGAGAGTTCCAGGCGGTCGTGGATCAACTGCGCTCGGAAGACGGCAAGCGAAATCCGCGCCGCTACAACCTTAAGGAGTGGCAAGATCTTGGATTTGATCGAAATTCTGTTTTTGCCGACCCTCTTTTTGTCGACGCTGCGAATTACGACTTTCGGGTGCGGCCGGAATCGCCGGCGCTCAAACTAGGTTTTGTCAATTTCGAGATGGGCACGTGGGGACTTACCAGAGAGTTTCCTGAAAAATGGCTCCCGAAGGATTCGGGCATTCCACCGCATGGGAGGACATGAATATGAAGCGCGTCTCTATACCTTTGCTCGCAGCCGGGATCGCGGTTCCGGCTTTCGCTTTGGTAAAACGCATTCGCCGCAAGCCAGTCCGGAGAATCGGAATGGTGATCGGCATCAAACCGGATCGCATCCGCGCGTACGAGGCATTGCACGCCGCTTCCAACCAAGGTGTGCGCGACTTACTGGCTAAGTACAACATGCATAACTTCTCCATATTTCTGGAGAAGCTTGAGAATGACCAGTATTACCTGTTTGGCTACTACGAGTACACCGGCAACAACTATAAGACGGACATGGAGAAACTTGCCGCCGAGCCGCGCAATCAAGAGTGGCTGAACTCGACCGATCCCATGCAGATCCCGTTGCCCGGCAAGCACTCCTGGACACTGATGCGCGAGGTCTACCACAACCTGTAACGGACGCCGGTGCGTTCAGATGCAAATGTCAAACCGGCTTCAGCGAACGCCGCTCCAGTTATTCAGAGTGGTTCCGGCGCGCAATGCAGAACACCAATCATCAGTCACGAGGATACGATGACTATTTCTTACAATCGACGGGATCTTCTGAAGGGCGGCGTCGCTCTATCCGCAGGCTCTTTGCTCAGCCCCATGGCAGTCGCGTCAGCACAAAAGCGCAGCCATTCTACCAATGGAAACGGACCGTTCCTGCCTACATGGAACTCGTTGCGGAACATCGCAGTTCCTCAGTGGCTGCGGGACGGAAAGTTCGGCATCTACACGCATTGGGGCGTCTACTCCGTTCCCGCTTACGGAAAGAACGGAACATGGTATGCCCATGACATGTACACCAATCCAGACTCTGACAACGCAAAGCATCAGATTGCCACCTACGGACCGCTGGAGAAATTTGGATATAAAGATTTCATTCCGATGTTCACGGGGAGTCACTTTGATCCTGACGAGTGGGCGGAGCTGTTTAAGAACGCAGGCGCGCGTTTTGCCGGCCCGGTTGCCGAGCATCATGACGGTTTTGCGATGTGGAATACCAAATACTCGCAATGGAATGCCGCGAAGATGGGACCTAAACGGGATGTGGTTGGCGAACTCGCAAAGTCCATCAAGCAGCACGACATGAAATTTCTGACTGCGTTCCATCACGGGGCACATTGGTTCTATTTTCCTACCTGGGACACTCGGTACGACGTTGGCGATCCAAAGTATGCGGGGCTATATGGGGAGAGTCATGCGCCTGGTGCGTTGCCAGATAAGAAATTTCTCGATGTGTGGCAGGGAAAGCTGATTGAGGTGGTGGATCACTATAGTCCCGACGTTATCTGGTTCGACTTTGGTTTGAAGTTGATTCAGGAATGGTACAAGAAGCAGTTCCTCGCCTATTACTTCAATCGCGCAGCCGCGAACGGCAAGGAAGTGACAGTCACCTATAAATGGCACGATCTGACGCCGGGAGTCGGCATTAACGATCTGGAGCTTGGCCAAGAGCTGAATATGACCTATGCCGAATGGATTACCGACACGACCATAGATGCTGGCAGCGCGTGGGGTTATGTGAAAGCCATCGGATTTAAATCCGTCAACGAATTAGTGACCGGCCTTGTGGACCGCGTTAGCAAGAATGGATTTCTGCTGCTGAATGTAGGACCGAAGCCCGATGGCACAATTCCCGATCCGGCGAAGGAACGGCTCCAGGGAATCGGAAACTGGCTGCGGATTAATGGCGAAGCGATCTACGGTACCAGCCCGTGGCTGGTCGCCGCCGAAGGGCCCACACAACTGAAGAAAAGTGGGGCTTTCAACGAAGATAATGCCTTGCAATACACGCCTCAGGACATTCGTTTCACCTGCAAGGATGAATATCTTTATGCAACGGTTCTTGCTTGGCCTGGAGACAGAGCATCCATCACGAGCTTAGTGCCGAAGGGTGCGGATTGGGCCGGATTATATCCGTCGGAGATTCAGTCGATCAAGATGCTCGGCAGCGACGAGCCGATCAAATGGGAGTTCACGAAAGAGGCTCTGGTGCTCACGGCACCGAAGGTGAAGCCATGCGATAACGCTTTCGTCTATCGGATCACTCTAAAGAAGCCCTTTTGAGAAACTTCGTCGAAAACTGGTACCGATTATTTGAGCTGATTCACATCAACGATGGCCTTAACGAGCGTCTGGCGGGTAGGTAGATATTGAAATTGCGAAGCTACCTCGGAAAGCTTCAGGCGATCGGTGATCCAATGCGAGGTGTCGATCTTACCCTCTTCAATCAATCGAATAATCTGTGGAAACAGCCCAACACTGTTGCGACTGGCCAGCAGTGTCACCTCTTTCCGATGAAAGAGCACGTCGTCAAGGCAGACTGGATCATGTGTCAGCCCGACAAATACAAGCGAGCCTCCCGTCGCCACACTAGCCAAGCTGTTGCTCATCGCAACGGCGTTTCCGGTAGCATCGAATACAACATCGGCCTGCTGCCCTGCTGCCGTCGAGGATGACGTGTAGCCCATACGTTCTACAAATGCTCTGCGCCATTCGCTCTTCTCCACCATGTGAACAGTGGCACCCAGTGCGGAAGCAAACTGCGCCACAGCAATTCCGATCGGTCCAGCGCCCACAATGAGAGCCTCTTCGCCCTTTTTCATTCCACTTCGCTTGACCGCATGAGCGCCGATACCGAGCGTCTCCACGAGTGCCAGTTGATCGAGCGATAATCGATCGGATTTGTGCAACAGAACAACGGGTACGGAAAGAAATTCCTGCATACCCCCGTCCACGTGGATTCCAAAGAGCCGGATGTTTTCGCAGCAATTGTTCCGGCCCATGGCGCATGCCCGGCACTTACCGCAGCTCATATAGGGTTCGATGGCGCAGTGATCTCCCGGACGGATACCGTGGTCGTTGGCCGGTGCTTCGACCACGACTCCCGAAAGTTCATGGCCGATGATCCGAGGGTAAGTGTAGATTGGCTGGTGACCTGCAAATGCGTGAAAGTCGCTCCCACATACACCTACCTTCTCCATACGAACCAGAGCGTGCCCTTCAGGCACGCTCGGAATTGGCGCTTCCCGTTCTACAAATTTTCCCGGTGCTTCCAAAACAATTTGCTTCATTTGACTTGTCCAGTTGAGCGATTACATTGGTCCAGCCACATCGAATACGGATTATATGAAATCGCTTCGCGGGCGTCAACGACGGATTTGGTTGTTCTGTCTCACCGAGTCAGATGAAAGACACAGGCAACTTTAGACGCCGTTTCGCATGCTCCAGCCAATGGATGCCCTACTGCCTTTATTTTCCGGCCGCTTCTCCAAGTTGCGAACACAGAAACGTCTTGACAGTCGTATTTCGCTTTTGCTAGCATCCTCGCCGTGCGATTGGTTCGTCCATTTTAGTAGTATTTCGGCCGGAGGCTCCTATGAACGACCGGATCAAGCCGTATTTGAGAATTTTCAGCCTGGCGGTATTGACTGCGACGCTGTGTCTCGCAATGTCGCAAGAGTCATCAGCCCAAATCGGCACTGCGTCCGCCGCTCTCAACGGCACTGTGCGTGACGCTTCGGGCGCTGTGGTCCCGGATGCGACGATAACCCTAAAAAATACCGAGACCGGCTTTGAACAAGTGACGAAGAGTAACAACACGGGAAACTATTCCCTGGTGAACATAAGCCCAGGAAGCTATACGGCGACGGTTTCGATGCAGGGCTTTTCCACTGCGAAATCACCCGTTTTTAAACTTTCTGTGAATCAGACTGGGACCATCAATTTCGCTATGAAAATTGGCTCTGTGAATAGCACTGTTGAGGTCTCTGCGGGCGCCGTCCAGATAGAAAGCTCTACGGCCGAGCTTGGAACCGTTATTGGCCGCACTGAGGTAAATGCCCTACCGCTGAACGGTCGCAATTTCACAGAGCTACTGTTGCTCGCACCCGGAGTTAGCTCCGTAAACGTAACTGAGAATGCCGGCTTCGGTGGCATCGGGAATCCAGTCGGAACCGTTGTCCTCCCTGCGGTGAATGGTCAAAATAACCGCAGCAATATGTTTCTGCTGGATGGCATCAACGACTATGGATCAATCCGAGACACGTATGCGGTGCAGCCAACGCTCGATGATATCGAGGAGTTTAAAGTCCAATCTCACAATGACGAAGCGCAGTTCGGACAGGTGCTGGGCGGAATCGTCAACGTGGTCACAAAATCAGGCACCAATCAGTTTCACGGCGACGCCTGGGAATATTTGCGAAACGACGCAATGGACGCGGCAAACTATTTCAACCCAATCAAAACCCCCCTTAAGCAAAACCAATTTGGCGTAGGCGTCGGAGGCCCAGTGCTTCTGCCGCACTATAACGGGCACGATAAGACATTCTTCTACGGTTCCTATGAGGGATACCGCAACAACACTGCATCGAGCAATTTTTACCGAACTCCAACCGCGACACAATTGGGTGGCGATTTTAGCAATCTCGATGCACAGGGCATACAACTCTATAACCCATTCAGTTCGGTACCTCAAGACCCGGCCGAACCGCCGAACGCAACTGGATTTACTCTCCAACCATTTATGTGCGACGCGTCCGGAGCTCCGCTGCCGGCGAATTCTAGCGGTATCCAGCTAGGAACTGGACCGCCGTGCAACATCATTCCATCCAGCATGATCAACCAAACGATGGTGAATTATGCGACGACATTTTTTCCCGCGCCGCAGACGATACCGAACCAACCCCAGTTCAACGGGCTTGATACGACCCCTAACATTACCCGCCAGGATCAGGCCTCTGTCCGCATTGACGAGCAGCTCAACCCGGCGAATCGCTTCTTTGTGCGCTGGACATCTGCCTGGGAGCCAATCATGGGATCGAACGGCTATCCTGGCGCAGTTAGCGTGATTAATAATTCAAATTACAATGTAGCGGCGAACTGGACTCACACTTTTGGCAGCAGTTCGGTGCTTCAACTTACCCTCGGCCGTGTTTCGGCGCAAAACAACCGCACACCATATTTCAAGAACACGCCGTCGAACTTCTATCAACAATCCGGGTTTGCCACCTATCTCTACAATCACGAGCCTTTCGGTGGTCTCCAGGTTCCGTCGGCGGTTATCGACAACTACCTGGGCGCTGAAAACTACATCGGCAGGCTGCACTACTCAAATATCTGGGAGTACCGTGGTGATTTTTCCAAGACCATTGGGCGCCACAGTTTCCGCACGGGCGCGAGCCTGGCTACCGATGGATGGGAGCAACCGTTTTTTGGCTCCGAAAATGATTTTTCTCAGACGCAGACACAGGATGGAAACCTGGACTCCAACACCGGTGACGGCATGGCGTCCATGGTGTTGGGTGTCCCAGGCTATTCCGAAGTGGACAATGTGTATTCGCTGCTCCATGGCGGAAAAATCATTGGAGCCTATTTTCAGGATCAATGGCGCGCGACCGACAAACTGACTGTCAACTTGGGCTTGCGCTACGACCTTACCGTTAACCCGCGTCAAGGTAAGGCATCCAACAAGAGCGACATAACAGGAGATTTCGATTTCTCCAATGGAACCTACATTCTCCAAAACCCCGCTCCTGCATGCTCGCCTACCCAGGGAGCGCCCTGTATTCCCGGGGGTGTTCTGCCCTCGGATGTCACGATTGCGAAAAACGGAAAGATCATTCACGACAACTACGATAATGTTCAGCCAAGAATTGGATTTGCCTATCTCCTGACCACAAAAACAGTGTTGCATGGCGGATATGGCAGGTTTTTCGATAACTGGGCTGGTGTCACGGAGAATCTATCCAATTACACTCAGGCTTGGCCAAATATTGCGTTTGTGGGTGCGCCTGGTGGCTTCAATCTCTTCGGACCACCCACCGGGCTGGCCCAGGATCCCTTCAACTTTGGAAACGTCTCTGCATCTGGAATACCCCCGGCACCATCGCCGTTTTCCCCTCTAAACACCAATTTTTACACTGATCCCCACCTAAAGAATGGGTATTCGGATCAATGGAATTTTGGGTTCCAGCGCGAGATAACTCCTGGGGTGGTAACAACCGTCAACTACGTAGGCTCACGGAACGCGCGAATCGCCACCGAAATAACTGCCAATGCGCTCACCAGCCCCGGGGGAAATCCACCTTACTCATATATTCCTCCAACGCCCTACACCGTGAGTCAGTCCCACACGGACTACAACTCTCTCCAAGTTTCGTCGCAAATCAGGTTGCACTCCGGGATCTCTTCCACACTTGCATATACATGGTCGAGGGCGCTTACGACCGGTTGTGACGGGGCCTTCTCCGGCTGCGAAATCCAAAACCCGTACGATTTGGGCCTGGATCGAGGACCGGCGGCCTATGATCTGCCCCAGATTTTCGCCGGCAGCTTTATACTTCCGCTGCCGTTTGGCGAAGGAACGCGGTTCAGTGCGAACAGCGGCTTCGTAAATTATGTCATCGGCGGATGGCAACTGAATGGAATCGTCACCTTGAACAATGGGCCGCGTTATGACGTCCAGGATGATAACGGAATTTCTAACATCAATAACTTCTATGGCATCGAGCGCGCCAATCTTGTAGGAGATCCTCACCAAAGCACTTCCGCATATCCATTGGATAAGTTACATCCAATCAACATCAATGCTTTTGCCGATCCACCACCTGGTACTTTCGGAACTATGGGTCGCAACAGCCTGCGTGCCGATTGGGGCAGAAACCTGGACCTGTCCTTTTTCCGAACATTCAAGGTGACCAATACCAAGCGGTTTGAATTCAGAGCGGAGGCATTTAATGTAACCAATACGCCAGTATTCGCGGCTCCCGATAACTTTCTTCCGGATGGCCCGGGTTTCTTCGGCGTGGTAACCAGTACAGCAAATACAGCGCGGCAGCTGCAGGTAGCTTTGAAATTTTATTTCTGACTACGGCTAAGGTCAAAAGGAATTTTTGCTCGGAGAAATTCTTTATGCTCAAGCGCGTGTATATGTGCCGCATGGTATTTGTGTTTTCCGTTTGCTCTCTCTTCGGGAGTATTTTGTACGGCCAAGAACAAGGGCTAGTGGCGCAGTGGTCTTTTGCTAGCAAACAGGGTGCAACCCCCACCGATAGTATCCGTGGAGTGAAGGGCAAACTTGACGGTTACTACAAGTATGTTCCTGGTGTTTCTGGAGATGCCCTGCGGTTTGATGGTTACACGACAAGCCTGACGATCCCTTCTGACGACGCGACCATTGCGGGCCAGAAGGGATTTACGGTTGAAGCATGGGTTGCGCTGAATACCTATCCATGGAATTGGGTTCCCGTTGTGGACCAGGAGGAAGAGCGACAGGAAGGTTTCTCTTTTGGGATTGATGCCTTCGGGCATATCGGTCTACAGGCGTCAATAGACGGGCAATGGCATGCACTCACCTCAAAGGCCACACTTCCCCTAAAGAAGTGGGCACATATTGCAGGTACTTATGAAAACAACGCCGACCAAGGATTGCTGAAGATTTATGTAAACGGTACAGAGGTGGGGCAGCTAGCAGTTCAGGGCGAACTGACCCCCGCCGACTCGGACATTTTGATCGGACGAGTGCGTCAACCGACACTTCCCTTCCCTGAGGCCGCAATTCATCCAAGTTATCCGATATGGTTCTCGCTCGATGGAATTCTGGATGAAGTGGAGATCTATAACAGGAACCTAAGTCAGAAAGAAATCGCGAATACTTACGCGGCGGCAAAGGTCACGAACAATGACGTCCTCCCTTGGCCCAAGATGCCGTCTGGGCCGCCGGGAGCGGGACCATTTGGAGCCTATTACACTACGCTGCATTATCAGGACACCTGGGATCGTTTGCGAAGAAGTCGGTACCGACTCAGATGTGGTGGTGCGGTTTGACGAGTCCCCAATTCGCCTGGTCTTCTGGCAGGGCACCGATTATGTTCCTGCATGGGTGACCGAGAACGACAAGTGGTATACCGACGAATTCCTCGAAACGTGGGGTACTGGCTGCCCGCTCGGAGGCGATTGCGAACCCATGTCCGACAAGCAGAATCGCTATTCGCACGTCGACATTCTTGAAAACGACGATGCTCGGGTCGTGGTGCACTG
Source organism: uncultured Acidobacteriota bacterium (assembly GCA_963719625.1). Taxonomy (GTDB): domain Bacteria; phylum Acidobacteriota; class Terriglobia; order Terriglobales; family Acidobacteriaceae; genus JAKAAZ01. The sequence goes on along the minus strand of CAVRDB010000025.1, from coordinate 190,827 downwards.
GCGTTATGCGCTGATCGAAGTAGAAAAATATTTGGGCGCGTGGCCAGATCCACGAACGGGATGGTTCGATTGGACGGACGAATATTGGACTGTGTATCCGGATGGTGTGGCTGTCCGTAAGCAGGTTCTGCATACCACGGACACAAGCCGACCGCATGAATGGCAGGAAACGATTGTGCTCAACCAGCCGGGGAGCACACCGGATAACGATATCAATTGGGATGCTATTACGTTAGAAAACATGCAAGGCACAGTGAAGACCTATACATGGCAGCCAAAGCCTGCAGGAAGTTTTATCAAGCCCAATGGTCCTACGGGAGTTACTGGTCCCCCGGCCCCTAATATCCAGATGGTGAATCTGAAGTCTCAGTGGAAGCCGTTTCAGATCGTAGCGCCAAGCGGGGCGAGGGCCGATATCTACAACGGCGAAAACACGTATTTCAACTTTGAATGCTGGAACCATTGGCCAGTGGCGCAGATTGCCTCGAGCGGCAGACCGTGTGTGGCCGCCGACCGCGCCTCTCATACCTCCCTCTCTCATCTCCACTGGAAAGCCTATTCAAAGGGCGAAAATACCGAAACGAAGATACTGATGAGCGGATTGACGACGAAGTCGCCCGCCGATCTGCTTACGCTGGCGAAGTCATGGCTTTCACCTCCCAATATGCAGGTGAAAGGCGCCGATTACCACGACGATGGGTACGACCCAACCCAACGGGCTTATGTGTTGACGAGGACAAAAAGTGAGAGCCCTGCGACGCTACAACTAACGTTGGATGGGAGTGATGCTTCGCCCGTTCTCGATCCCGCAATCGTGATCAAAGACTGGGGAGAGGGAGGAGCGCAGCTAAAGATCGATGGAAAATCCGTAGCCTGGGGAAAAGCTTTCCGGCTCGGATATATTCGGCGGCTCGAAAGTACTGACTTGGTCATTTGGATCCAGAGGCAATCGACCACGCTATTCAATATTGAATTGACGCCGATGCTCCGTTGAAGCGATGTGCACATCGAGAGATCTCGTTTGGTACCGTTATGGTCTAGGATCGCCGGTGAACGCTCCCTTGGTAGCTCCCTGCTCGATCCAGTGCTCATCGAAGGTCATATACTTAATGGTTTCGCGACGGAAGGTGAAAGCCAGCTGGACCATTCCGTTTGGCGATTGCGTCACCGAAGGATAGGAATATTCGGAGTCTTCCCCAGGCCGACTAGTCGGAGGTTCGTCTCCGTTCTGCACATCCCTCACCCATGGCCAGGTTTTCCCCTCGTCCTCAGAGAGCGCTACCGAGAGGATCTTGCGCGCAGCTGCGCGGGGCTTGCCACGCGTGGTGGCCGCCTGTGCGTTGTTGAAAGCCATAACTAAGTGACCATCCTTAAGTCGCACGGCCTGAATGGAGGCATTGTTGTTCGGCAATTGAGTGGCGACGGGAGTTCTCCAATGGCATCCATCTGTGGACCGGCTTTTATAGATCCAATCTGCGTAACGGCTACGGAAGAATGCAACCAGTTGATCCCCGGAAAGCTTGACGATATTCATTTGTACTAAGCCGCCTGAACCCGGCACTTCGCACCCGCTCCACGTTTTCCCGTTGTCCTTTGAAATTCTCACAACGGAAACGTCGTTTTGTGCATTCGTGGTAATCCCAAAGCTTGCCGAATGGTAGGTCGGAAAAAGCCATGCGTGATGGAAGACGACCAGATGTTGGCGGATGAAAGTACCTTGCTCCGAAAATAGGATTTTGGGTATGGTCCATGTATGGCCCTGATCATTCGAGGTGAGATCATACACGATGGCCGTCGTTTGACCCTTTCCGGCCTGCTGCGATGTATGAAACAGCCAGAGTTTTCCGTTTGGAGCTCGGAACGGTACCGGATTTTGATCCGACCAGCCTGGGTGTTGCGCGAGGATCACGGGACTGCTCCATTGAGATGAACCAAGACCCAATCGCGACATTGCGATGGACACGCCCGAGCTTCCTTCCCGCCCTGTGAACCAAAAGCATAGAAGGTCGCCGTTCGGCAGCGATAGCAGATTGGCGGCGTGGCTTCTTTTACCGATAATCGGTAAATACGCCTGCTTGGCTCCGTCAAAGCGCGACGCGCGAAGGATGCCGTCTGCCATTTCATATATTGTCTGGTCAGCAACGCCTGCGGCAACCGCTATGCAGAAGAGAAGAACGGGCAGAAGCACTTCTGATATCAACGTGAGATGAGATCTCTTAGACATTCGCGAATCGCCTCCCTCTTCTTATTAATTCCTCCGTACTCGTGAGGTAAGGTAGTCGACAAAAAGATTCGGCTTCAACATTTTCACTCTTCGAAACTGATTCGAAATGCGTTCGCATAATTAGAAGGAGCCTGCGCAGGAACTCGAATGTGCAGCCCGTCGCCTTGCTGTTCAAACTGGAGCTTTGCATCGGAGCCAAGTAGACCGACTGACAGAACCTTTTGTTTTCCCCCGACACCGTTCGCTCCGAGCGATTGGATCACTGTCTTTTGATTGCGAGGCCAACCCAATTGAATTGCGTACAGAGTTCCACCTTTGGTCGTAAATCGAAAATCTCGTTCCGTATAGCCGTGTGTCCCGGTGTCATGGAAAGGACCTGCTACCACTGCGGTGGGACCTTCGCCATAGACTCGCCAAGGTCGCGTGCCATAGATAGCTTCTCCGTTGACCTGAAGCCAGGAACCGATTTCTCGCAGCACCTGCTGAACTTCGGATGGAATCGTTCCGTCGGAGCGCGGACCAACATTCAGGAGTAGATTCCCATTCTTACTCACAATGTCGATAAGCTGGTGAACGATAAATTCGGGCGTTTTGAAAGTGTCATTTTGAATATAGCCCCAGGATTTGTTACTAACGGAGGTATCTGTTTGCCAATAGAGTGGCCGAATATCCGCTAGCTCACCCCTCTCCACGTCGAGCACCGCTGAATGTTTCTCCAAAGCGTCATATTTGTAATTGATGACACCAACTTCGCCATTCTTTGCGGATTCGTTGTAGTAGAAGGCCGCAAAACGAGCCAGGAAGGGCCGAACGGAGGGCTGCCCGATCCACCAGTCGAACCAAATAAGGTCAGGGTGGTATTTCTCTACAATCTCGACATCTCTGGCTAACCAGTCGCTCGCATATTCGGGACTCACATATGTGAAATCTGTCAGGAGAGAATCGTCGCTGTTGCCATCCTGGACGCGTGCGTGCGCAGGTCCGTAGAAAGCGGCATACCGGGGATCGTTGACGTCAGAATCTATTTTCCGTCCACCGTCCATAAACCAGTCATGTTCGATGCGGTGCGAGGAAGCGCCGAGGCGCAGGTTCTCCGCACGAACAGCTTTTGCCAAATCCCCGACCAGGTCGCGCTGAGGTCCCATCTTGACCGCAGTCCAGTCAGAAAGATCCGAATCATACATGGCGAAGCCGTCGTGGTGCTCAAAAACAGGGACTACATATCTTGCTCCTGAGTCTTTAAACAAACGTGCCCACGCCTGTGGATCGTAGCGTTCAGCCGTGAACATGGGAATGAAATCCTTATAACCGAATCTGGTAAGAGGCCCATAAGTAGCGATTTGGTGCTTGTATTCATCCGTGCCCTTGATGTACATGTCACGCGGATACCACTCGCTGCCGAACGCGGGTACGGAATACACGCCCCAGTGAACGAAGATGCCAAATTTTGCATCCTTGTACCATCCTGGCGCTTGATAGGTCGCCAGCGATTCCCAATCGGAGCGAAATGGACCGCGCTGATCGATCTTCTTAAGCAGAGCACTGCGGACCGTACCGTACTTCGCGCTTGCCTTTTGCCAAATGTCATCGAGACCCTGAGGGGTCTCCGATGCGGTGGGAGAAGTCGGAATTACTGGACCGTGCGAAAGTACCCTTTCGGCGACCTCGGCACCTAAGACAACCGGCATCAATGAGGAACCCAGGACACCTGAGGATAGATGCAAAAACCTTCTTCGATTCATCCATGCCTCCGCACGAGGGTCTTGGTTTCTTGTATCAATTTGGGTTCTTCGCGCCCGACTGAAAGATAAAAATGGTACATTGGTCCGTCCAACTTGAAGATTGGATTATATGAAGATCCCTTCTTAGGAGTCAATGGATACTGACGCTTGTAGGTGTATGTAGTCCTATGGAATTCGACAAATGCTGCGCCAATCGACCACAAGCTTGTGTTCCCTCTTACGAGGTAAAATAGATCGAAATGCTGGCCACGTTCGCCAACTAGGACCTGCCAATGCCACGTAAATCTGCTGAAACGTCTCCTGAACCGGATACGCGAATCACCGCGAAGCTAATCGGCCGCATTAAAGAAATGATTGCCACGGGCAAAATTTCGCCTGGCTCGAAATTCCCTCCGGAACGCGAATTGGCCAAAGGGTTTGGCGTCAATCGCGCCTCAGTTCGTCAAGCTCTGAAGGTGCTAGAAATCATGGGCGTTCTCTCGCAACATGTTGGCGACGGGACCTATTTGAGCGACAGCGCCGAGACCATTCTCAATGAACCGATTGATTTTCTAGTTCTTCTCGATGACCTTTCGCAGCATGAGCTATTCGAAACACGTTTGATGATGGAGCCTGAACTTGCAGCGCGGGCCGCCGAACGAGCCACAGCAGAAGACTTATCCGCTCTGCGCAATGCCATCTTTTCAATGGAGCGCAGCAAGACAACTCGCGATCGTCTGAACGCGGATTTGGCTTTTCACGAAGCAATCTTCCGAGCCAGTGGTAACCGGATCTGTCATCTCCTTTTTAAAGGGATCCATCGTACTTTACTCATTAGCATGGGCCGGCTTTCCGGCCGCGTCTCCATGGATCAGCCACTGATGTTCCATAAAAAAATATATGCTGCGATCCGGGAGCGAAATCAGGACGGAGCTAGACGCGCCATGCACGAGCACATTATCGACGCCCGCGATCTTCTCGGTCGATCACAACCACCCGCATGAACCCGCTCAACTGCAAGATTCTCATTCTCTAAGTGATAGCCAAGCCAGTTGCGCGCGGTTATGCACCATCGCCCGGTAGATGTTCTGCCCGCTCAACCCGCCCTGTGCATCGACGACGTACTCTATCACCACCGCCGCGCGATCTTCATTCTGGTTCAACGAAGTCAGGTCGGTCGAAAGCTGGTTCGGCAGCATGGGAAAGTTCCGCGTTGCCGTATACACCGTCTTCGTCTGGTCCGACGCATGGCGGTCGATCGGCGAGCCCTTCCCCACTGCGGCCGCCACATTCGCGACCGCGACCCGCACGCGAATCCCGCCGTCTTTGGAACCGGAATCGGGGGCGCCAGCTGTCAGCCGCTCCGCCCACTCCGCATGGTCGAGATCCCGCGAAGTGTCAAAAATAATGCTATAGATTAAGCATGCAAATACGCAGTCTGCGCACCCGTTGGGCCGTCAAAAGCTTATCCATCGCAGTGATTCTTGCACTTGGTGTGCAGGCCGATGCAGCGCCAAAAAACGTGACTGTCGAGTACCGTTTCTTTCCCGGCTTGGCTAAGATGACCGGCAATTGGGCGGCGTTGAAGGCAGCGAGTGATGGAAAGGTATACGTCGGACTCGCCTGTAACGGTTGCGATGGGCATCTGGTCTTTTTCGATTCGAAAAAAGACCGGATGGTCGATGTTGGAGATGTGACCCGGCTGGCGGGGGAGAACGGGCTGGGCTTGGGACCACAGTCGAAGATTCACACCAAGTTTGGGGAGGGCAAGGACGGCCGCATCTATTTCGCGACCCACGCGGAAGAACGGTTTAACTATGCACGCTTCGCCACCGGGGAGGGATACCCTGGCTCTCATTACATGGCCTACGATCCCAAGACCGGGCAGGTGCAGGATTTCGGTATCGGTCCCAGGTTCGAAGGTACAAACACTGGAGCCTACGATCCGCAGTTCAACCGCATATATGGACTGACGGATTCTCTTGGACACTTTGTCTATTATGACGTGGCCACAGGTGCCAAGGTCGACAAGGGCAGGATTAACAATAATGACTCCGTTTGCCGCACGCTGGGCATCGATGACGAGGGGAATGTCTATGGCAGTTACGGCACCGGAAAAATTTTTAAGTACGATCCCCGAACCGACAGCATTTCTGAGCTTTCCGCACAGTTACCAATACGCCCGAAGGGCATATCGCTGGGCCGGGATTACAACAAGGCGGAAACTGCGTGGCGTGTGGTGGTGTGGGACCAACAGACAAAGAAGTTTTATGGTGTCGAAGAGAGTGCGAGCACTCTATTTTCGTTCGACCCGGCGGCACCTGCTGACAGCCAGGTACAGCGACTGGGGCAGATGTCCATTCCTGCGTTTGAGTCGCGACGCGATGTGCCTTACGCGACCTTGAGCCTGACGATGGGAAAAGATCGGAAGCTTTACTATGCGGCCGCAGGGGCGGAATTTGATTACGGTGGAAGCGCGGGCGTGGCCGCCTCCCACCTAATTACATACGATCTGAACAGCGGCAAAACTGAGGATCTTGGTGAAATGCACCTGCCGGATGGACGGCCTGTCCTCGGCACCAACTCTGCTGACACGGGACCGGACGGTACGATCTACTTTGTCGGGGCGGTCAGCGTCAAGGCGGCTCCGGGCGACCAGAACTACGGTGGAAAAATTCAAGGTACTCCTTACCGTTTAGCTTTGTTTATCTACCATCCGAAGGCAGATTAAGACCTACTGATTCCCCTGCACGGATATGGGCCGCCACGGCATAGTCTACTTCGGCGAGGGCGAGCGCATTTCAAAGGTCTATCTTTTCTATCCATGGCAATGACAAGGAGAATGACAAGATTATGAACCGCAGAGATTTTATGGGCAATGTAGTCGGGGGTATTGCCGTGGCCAGGCTGGGAGCGGCGGCCGTGTATGGGTATGGAGCGGAGACGGCGGATAAACCCGCAGTGACGAGAACAGCGGCGAAAAGCTCGTGGATCAAAGATGGACTGATTCTTGCTGGTGGCGACCAGGAGCCATATCTGTTCGTGGTGCGCCGGGGTGGGCAGAAGCTCAACGCCCGTGAGCATTACGAATATGAGCAGAGCGAAAAGCTGATTCGCAAACTCAAGAGCCAGGGGGTTGATGTCTTCTTAACTCATTTGTATAAAGGCTTCGGCATGGCAGCCGAGAAGCCGGATATGGAAGTCACGATACGGACCGCAGCCATTGCGCACCGCCTCGGGATGAGAGTAGCCACCTACGTTCAGTGGGACACGATGATGTACGAGACCTTCTTCGCGGAAGAACCACGCGCTGCCGGGTGGATACAGTGCGATCAGTGGGGGCAGCCCATCATGACGGAGTATGGGTTTCAGCAGTCGTTCCGGTACCGGCCCTGCTTCTCGAATCAGGAATATATCGATTACCTCAAGAAAGTTGTGCGCTTTGCGGTGGTGGAGGCGAAGACGGATTTCATTCATTTCGATAACTTCGATTTGAGTCCCGAGCCCGACTCGTGTCATTGCAATGGTTGCAAAACCGGGTTTCGCAAATACCTGCGAACGAAGTATTCACCGCAGCAGCGGAAAGACAGATTTGGATTCGAGAACGTCGATTTTGTAAACCCTCCGTTGTGGAACCGGTCGAACCCTCCGGAAAAGCTGAATGTCATCTTTGACCCGGGTTTCCAGGAATGGATCGAATACCGCTGTCAGTCGATGGCCGACGCCTTAGGTCAGATGGCCGATCTGATCCGGTCCTTAAACCCCGAAGTTGTCGTGGAAATTAATTTCGGCGGCGTCGTGGGTCACAACAACCCCTGGACGCGCGGCAATGATCACTCGCGGCTTTTGCCGCTGACGCAGGTCTTCTGTGATGAACAGGACACGAAGCCAGAATACCTTCCGGACGGAAGGCTGATTACGACCATCCGCACCTATAAAATGGCCCGGACCTATAACAATATTGTCTTGATCGACACTTTGGCCGACGATCTGGCGAACGGGGAAAACCTGGCGTTCAATCAGACGATTGGCACTACAGGGGACGATCCACTTACCCCAGAGATGCTGAAGTACATTTCGTTCTATCGAAAGAACCGTGATTTGTATGTTGGGACAAAGGACGTGGCGTCGGTGGCCGTTTTCCGTTCCCATCCGTCCATCACCTACCATAATTCCCGCGCCGGTTTGAGCGCGATTCTTGTGGAACAGGCCCTGATCCAGGCGAAGGTTCCCTTTCACCTTATCTTCGATGAGCACCTCCGTGACCTCTCCCCCGCCACGTGCAAGGTGCTTATCCTGCCGGATTCGGAATGCCTTTCCGATGAGCAGCTCGCCTTGATTCGCCGATTTGTCGAGGCTGGCGGCGGGCTGATCGCCACGGAAGATGCGGGCCTCTATGATCCGTGGCGCCGCCTGAGAATCAAACCAGGATTAGAGGGACTGGTCGACGATCAACCTGCGGCTGCTCCTTATCAGGAAAGAGTGGCAAGTTTGCCGGTTGTCGCGGGCGCCGCCGCGCGAAAGGAGTTTGGCCGGGGGCGGGTGGTCTACCTTCCGGGAATGGAGTTCGATGGCCCGCTGCCGCCAGCCGAGCCGTATTTCAGCATCGGCCCAGCGTTCTGGAAACGTCCGAAGAACTGGGAGCAGCTAATTGGTGAGGTTGAGTGGACTTCCCGAGGCGATGTTCCGCTCCAGGTCTCCGGCCCGGATTATCTGGCCGCGAATCTGGTGGAGCAGGCTGACAAGCGGCGGAGACTGGTGCATCTGGTGAATTACAACGGCAAGCAGGTTCCGTCGATCGAGAATATTGAAGTCAAGTGCGTGATGCCGGAAGGAAACTCGGCCAGCTCGGTCCGGCTTTACTCGACCGACTTAGACACCGACAGCACACTGAAATTCCGGATGCAGGGCCAACAGGCAGTATTTACCGTTCCCAGGCTTGAGGCGTACTGCATGGTGGCAGTGAGCTGGTAATCCGTTCTTAGCCGCTCAACGGAACACGTGATTATCCCCCCGATATCAGGGGAAATGCATTCCCTTGATACGAGATTTTGCATATGGGTTCCGCTCGGCGTCTGGATCTCCCGGTTGCCGAAAGCATCGGATGCTTCGTTCAGAACGAGAATGCGAAATCCCGCGCCACAGACATCAATAACGCGGCATGCTCGGTCTTAGGAAAAACCTAAATTTTGGTCCGAAAAAGGGACTCCGCTATATCTGTCCGGAGAAGAGCGGGGGTTTTCGGTCGAACTCGGCTCTGCAGCGCGATCTCTGGTTCGCTTTCACGAGGGAATGTCGCCGCAATTGGCCAGAATTGGCGATTTTATTGTCAGGTCAGCTGAGAGATGCCAACACGACTGACTAGATGGCGGTGTAGGTAGTCTGTCGACAGCCAAGCTCCAGACTGAATTCCCTGCTAACAGGGAAATTAACAGGGAATTTTACGAATTTGGCCGAAGAAACTCCGCTTCGGGCCCGGCTATCCTACCGAATCCATGGCAGTTGCCGTCACGCGCGCCAATATTCCTCCTCAACCGAACAGGGAATTATCACCCCGGTATCAGGGAATGATATTTCCCTGTTATGGCATTTTTGTTTAGCAAGGGGTCAGTCCGTTGTCTCGAGATGTCAGGACCAGATGTTTGCCCGCTGATAGATCACGCCATCCCATTCGGGGCAGAACAGTCATCTGACTGATGTCGAAGCAACGACTTACTTCTTTGTATCGTTCTCGTCTTGCATCGCCGTCAAGAATCCACTACCGATCGCTGGATCGATCCGATCTGCTTGCGCTAACGCCCATTTCGTCCAGATTTCTAATTCTTCCTTTGAGGCAGCCTCATTGTGGGCCAAGCGGATTGCGTCGATGTATTTTCTTATGTCTGCGGCTTGCTGAAAAGCCTCAGCATCTCTAAGGAGACGGTCAATTCGCGCTTGCGCGAGGCGCTGTTGGCGTTCGCGCTCCACGCGTTCAGCTGCAAGTATTCTCTGCCGTTCTTCCTCCTCGAGTTCGGCCTTCCGTTCGATCCGCCATTGACGGCTGCGGATAGCGCTTTCGCGGTGCCGAACTTCAGCCGTCAAGACTATTTGAATTGTGATCTCCGTCATCCGCGCTTCAAGTTTGCCGTCGTCATCATCTTGCCAGGTGATTTGATCTTTGTCAGAGTTGGAACTCTCGAAAATAGATAGCGATAGCTTCGTGTCATTGGGCCGAGGCTGCATCGTCAAGGTTTGGCCACGACGGCTCGATTGTTTTGGTTGGCATAGACGGATGGGGACGTACTGTTGGTAGAAGCTCAAATGGATGTCTGTCGCTTCGTGACCGGTTAGGGTCGGCTTGCCGTTGAACCTACCTGCTGCGAGGAAAAGGCTATTCAGAATGCGTAGTCGGCGGCGTTCTAATGGCGAATCGAACCGTGGGTTATCCCAGGACATCGGGTAGCTCGCGGTTCTCTGCTTTTCACGGCGTCTCTCATCTTCTTTCAGGAGCCGATCAATTGCCGGATGCCAGGTGTTAACTTCACGCGGTACCTTCACCGTACCGACAACCTTAGCAATGAAAATTTGAAAGAGAGTAATGGCTCAAAGCTTCATTCCGAACCAATTTATTGAGCTACAGCAAATCCCGTCACTAGACTGGCTAAATCTCACAATTTTTCGGACATTTGATGCACTCCAATCCGCATCCAGAAGCGACACAATCTGCTCTTCAATCCTCATTACTCTACGGCAACCGACTGAATTAGAAATACACCGATGAATGAGAAGTGCTGGCCAGGCTTTCAACAGTCCTGACATTTCGGGAAAGATAGGAAGCCCACACTCAAAAACCTGTTGACAAAGCATTGCCCTGCCAATACACTTCGCCAATAAAACATTCGTTGCAATTTATCTCCAACGCAATGAAACATATCAAGGAAATAGATGCGGCTCGTTAGATCGAGAAAAGTACCATCTGTTGTCGGTTCGTGTAGCGGATTTCCGTGTTGGAACAGGTTCGCCCCCTTTATGGATTGGCAAATTGATCGCGCAACGGGAGACATACTAATGATGGCGAAACAAACGATTCTCATTTTCGGGGCAGTGACACTGTTTCTTGTTGCCGGGCTGACGGGTCATGCGCAAACTGCGAACACAGGCGCTTTGGTCGGAACGATAACGGACCCATCCGGCGCTCTCGTCACGGGCGCTCAGGTTGTGGTCACCAATGAGGCCACGGGCCAGGCGATCACCACGACATCAGGAACGCGCGGATTTTATCTGGTGCCGCTGCTGCCGCCCGGAAACTATCATGTTGAAGCCACCAAGAGCGGCTTCAAGGCTTTGGATTTCGATCATGTCACTGTGAAGGTGACCGAAACGTCGACGTTGAACATGCCACTTGAAGTTGGCGCAGTCTCGGAGAAAGTACAGGTCACTTCAAATGCCCAGCAATTGGATACGACCGATGCACAGTTGGGAAATGTAATCGATAGCCGGTTTATCAGCACCCTCCCGCTGGCATCGCGCAATTATCTGCAAATCATCGGCTTGAATCCAGGCGTCTCCGCGGAGGTTACGGACGCAGGCGCTCTGGGATCGGGGACCGGCAGCCTGGCCACAGGTTCCAGTGGATTTTCCTCCAACGGGGCTGCAACTCAGGACAACAATTTCCAGATGAACGGTGTAGGGGTGAACGACAATGCCAGCGAGGGGCAATTTACCGGAGGCATTCCGATTCCAAACCCCGATACGCTGCAGGAATTCAACGTGGTGACCGGCCCCTACGATGCCTCCTATGGCCGCAATGGGGGTGCGAGTGTGGACGTGGTGACTAAGACGGGTTCCAATGACCTGCATGTCACGTTGTTCGAGTTTTTCCGCAACAACGACATGAACGCGAACACCTGGTTCCTGAATACCAACGGCCAGCCGAGAGCGATCTTGAAACAGAACCAGTTTGGCGGCACCGTTGGCGGGCACCTTGTCCGCAACAAAATATTTTATTTTGGCTCCTATCAGGGCACGCGCCAGCGAAATGGACTGAGCGGCGGCTGTGCCACAACCGCCTTTCTGCCGCCATTGACCAACGACCGTTCTCCCGCTGGGCTGGGCGCGGTTTTTGGTGGGCAGCGCGGATACGTTCAGGATTTGTTGGGAGATGTAGGGCCGGCCGTCGCACCGGATGGGTCGAACATCAATCCCGTTGCGTTGAATGTGTTACAGCGGAAATTGCCGGATGGGAGCTATTTGGTCCCCACGCCCCAGACCATCAATCCATCGGCGCCTTTCGACACGGAAGGCACCTCCTCGTTCAGCGTTGCATGTCCTTATACCGAGGACCAGTACATGGCCAACGGGGATTACGTTCAGAGCGACAAAAGCAGTTTCCAGTTCCGCTATTTTATGGCGAATACCGACGCGACCCAAACTATTCCCGCTAACAGGCTGGCTGGTGGACTCCCGGGTTTCCCGTTCTCGAATCCCGTGGATTTCAAAAATGCTTCGATTACGCATACCTATACGTTCACGCCGCAGTTGGTCAATCAGTTCGTCGTGGGTTTTAACCGGTCGTCTTCGTTAAACACTCAGGGGGAACAATTCTCCTGGTCCGATATCGGTTCCACTGTGCCTGATTTTGTGAATCACGTTCCGGAGATTGGGATCGATGCTGTGGGTCTGGGAGGAGACGCGGAAAACACCATCGAGGTGCAAAATACATTTTCCGGGCAGGACTCTCTGGCCTGGACGCATGGCATCCATAACCTTCGTTTTGGCGGCGACTACGAGCGGGGTCAGATCAATTCACCGTATCTTCAGGACTTTGGCGCAGCTGATTTCATCACGTTTGCGGATTTTCTACTGGGCCTGAACGCGACGGATAATGGAACGGCCGCCGCCGGTCTTCCAGCCAGCAATGAATATCTCGACGCCATGGTTCCAGGAGACCTGTCGCGGTACTATCGTTTTTACGATGCCGCCGCGTATGTACAGGACGACATCAAAGTAACGCCGCGATTTACATTCAACGCGGGTCTTCGCTTTGAACACCTGGGGGATTTTTCGGCGTTAGGAGGCCGCAATACGCAGGTCGATCCAGCCAGGCTGAATCCAAATCCACCGGTGGGAGGAAGCCTGCAGGGCTACGTGGTCCCGTCGAACTATCCGGGAACGCCGCCGCCGGGGGTCACGAAACTCGGCAATAATCTGGGCATCGAAGGTCTGGCCCAGAACGCGTGGGAGCCGCGCATCGGTTTTGCCTGGCAGCTTCCTGGCTCCGACAGAGTGGTGTTGCGTGGCGGCTATGGTACCTATCGCGGTCTTTATGGAGCGAATGGCCTGGCCCAAAGTATCGCTTCTCCCCCCTTCGCCGGTGTTATTGAGGGGGTACTGACATCGAACGCTCCAGCGACGCTGCAGAATCCGCTGTGGCAGCCAATTCCCACGTTCCCTTCCTGGACGGGCGCGGTATATTGTTCACCAACCGACGCGTCACCATCCTGTGCGTCGTCCCCCCAGACGTTCGAAAGCCTCGCACAAAATATCAAACCTCCTTTTTCGCAGCATTTCAGCCTCGACCTGCAGACGCAACTAGCGAGAGATTTTGTGTTTGACCTTGCGTATGCCGGGGCGGCTTCTACCAGATTGATCGAGGCGAACCAGGTGAACCAGGCATCGCTGGCCAGTCCGGCGAACCCCATCCGTGGGGAAACGACCAACACGGTGAACAACATTGCACTGCGCGTCCCCTACGAGGGCTGGGGGAGCAATACTCTCTATATAGTTAAATCGGACGGACGGGCCTGGTACAACTCTTTGCAGGCCAGTGTAACCAAGCGTTTCAGCCACGGCCTGCAATTCATCGCCGCCTATACCTGGGCGCGAGATCTGACAAACGTTCCGGGACAAGTCGTCGGGGGTGGGTTTGGCGGCGGCATCTTCGGCGATCAGCATAACCTCAACTCCAATTACGGTCCGGACATTTTCATTCGTCCACAGCGCTTTGTCTTGAGCTATATATATGACATTCCCTATCCCGGCAATGCGTCGTCCGCAGGGGGAAAAATCCTGGGCGGCTGGTATCTCGCCGGGGTGACAACGGCCCAGTCGGGACACCCTTTGTTTGCCCTAAATGGAAAAGATGTCAGCAATATATACGGCATTTACCAGAATCGTCCCGACTATACCCCGGGCTGCACAGTACGTAAAACCGGTTCGGTAGAGAGCCGAATCAACGAATATTTCAACACCAGTTGCTTTACCGAGCCTGCGGTGATCGGAGACGACGGGGTTGGCACAGGCTTTGGAAACGCTCCCTTCGGCAATATTAAAGGTCCGGGGCAGTTTGTCAGCGACGTCTCACTAGGCAAGGACATTCCGATCCGGTGGCCGAAGGAAGCGGCCCAGCTCAATTTCAAAGCCGATTTTTTCAACATCTTCAATCATCCTGTTTTCGCAGACCCCAGCACGGATTATGAGAGTGGCGGTGCAACGGGAACGGTGAGTGGCACCGTTTCCAACCCCAGGGTGATCCAGCTTTCGCTGAAATATTTGTTTTAGACCGGGCTTCATCTGTTGATTGCGAAATAGCAAGTAGTTGATGCGCAGCTTTTCCGTCCGGAGAAGCTGCGCATCGTCTTACCGAAAACGTTAGAAATTTAGTTGTAGTGCCAGGCCTGCACGCTGGCATTGGCGGGCGCGTTCTTCTCGATCTCGCGGGCCATTGCGCGTAGCATGTCGCCGGTAGAGGTAGGCCGGATGCCGTGGCCTTTCATCGGGCGTCCAAATTCAAATGAACCTTGATAGGACGGCTGTTTCGTAGACTCCAGAAAATCCTGGAGACGATACATGGCAAGGTTCAAATAAAAACTGTCCATGTCCCCACAATAGAAATGCAGTTTCCCCACAAGACTTGGCCCGATCGCCTGCCAATGGGTCTGGAGATAATTTGTGAGGTCATAACCGTGGGCCTGCATGGACTCGGCGACGGTGCGGTCGATCTCGCCGGTCAATTTGTTCCAGAGAGGTTTCGGATAGCCATCCGCATCGACAGGCCCGTAGACGGCCTCCCAGGCCTCCTGCTGTTCTGCTGAGCGGCCATAGGAGCCCAGCACTTCTTCCAACTGACCCTGCTGGCGTGCAGTGACCCTGACCTGCCCTTCTGCGGTACGCAGGAATGGACGCTCTACATCCAGCCAACGCGAACCGGGCGGAGTGTAAGCATTCGGGTCTGAATAGATGTCGGTCAACCCCCAGCGATGAAAATCCACAGGATCCGGGTAGTACACCCAGGCGCCGCCAAAAAAATCCGGATGATACGCCTGCAACGCCAGCGACTCCCAACCGCCTGTTGAGCCTCCGGACAGGACCCGTGCATACGGCGCGCGAATAATTCTGAAATGCGTCTCGATGTAGGGGATGAGTTCCGCCATGATGGCGTCGCCGTACGGCCCATTGTTTGCGGAATTCACGGCATAGGAGTCGTCGTAATAGGGCGTGGGATGCAGAAAGGTGACCATCAACATTCGCGGAAAGTTATTGGAAGTCCAATCCTGATACAGCCGATACCCTTCTCCCCGCCGCATATTGATGATGGCCGCGCGATGGCCCACCTTGCTTTCATCGACTGGAAACACCGGTTCAGACTGAAAATGATACGGCGCGGCCAGACTGAAGTGGTCCTGTTCGTAATCGACGGGATAATACGTGTGCGGATGTTCGGCATATCCTTTCGGCAGCAGCACAACCGCACCCAGGTACATTGGATGTCCCCAGAATTTCGATAACAGCCGGCTTTGAATCTTCACGTGCTTCACCCATTCCGTGTCAGGAGGAACTGCAACCGGCGGCAATACCCGGCTCAATACAAGATGAACTGCATTGGACTGGGATGGATCGATATGGATGCGTTGCACGGCGCTGACAAGATTGCCAGGGGAGACGGTAAATTCCTGACCCTCCCATTGATCCATGTGCGCCCAAATCGTGTGGCCATCCACACGCGGAAACTTGGTATAAACATTCAGCAATGCCTGTACGTAGTAATCGCCAGCAGGTAGTTCCGCCAAGCTGCGCACCGGATACCCTAACGTTGCATCATCGATACGCGCCACTTCTCCCGGAGGCAACTGGCTGACATCTTTGCCGAAAAAGGGAGCATCGGTCCCGGTGCCGCCGGACTGAAAACGAGGCTCTCGGCTGCCGTCGCGAGTGAGGAAGACAAAAACGCGGCCGGTAATTGGCTGCGCATGCGTCGATGCCGGGAATGAAATTTCGAAGCTAGTACTCTGAATCTGGCTGTGTAGAGGTCGCACAGCAAAAACGAGCGCTGCCAGACAAAATATGCTTCGCACAACCGTTGACCATGGCAACCTTCGATCCTGTCTCGATCGAGCTGTTTTAACTAGGCTTGAGCAGTCGCCTTGCGAATCGTCGATCACTCCCTGAGTGCGAACACGGTCTATTTCTCGTAATTCCAAGTTCCACCTATCGCGCTAATAATTCCATGAAGAAGTGTCGGCGCTTTTTGGAGCATTCTTTGCAACCTGGGCAGCAATGTCCCGCAATAGATCGGCCCATGTCATCGGATGCCATCCGTGCCCCTTCATCGGACGGCCGTACGCGAACGACCCGCCATAATAAGGGCCCTTCGTGGTCTTCATAAAATCTTCCATCCTGTATACGGCGAGGTTCAGATAGTAGCTATCCATATCGCCAACAAAGAAATGAAGCTTGCCCACCAGGTCAGGTCCAATCTCCTGCCAATGCGTACTGGTGTAATACGTCAGATCGAGACCATGTTCACGCATATAATTCGCAACCGAGTGATCGATGGTTCCATTTTGCATATCCCACAGCGGCGCGGGATAGCCGTCATGGTCCGTGGGTCCAAAGACGGCCCACCAACCGTCGAGCTGATAATCGGATCGGCTCTTCGGACCTAACATGTCTTCAAAGTGGCTGACATCTTCGATAGTTGATCGAACCTGGCCTGCAGGAGTCCGGCTCCAAGGGCGAGGATTCGTCAGCCATGCTCCCGGATGCTCATCCACGAATGCATTTTTGTCCTTATATACATTCACTAACTGAAAGCTTCGGAAATCGATCGGATCCGGGTCGAATACCCAGGCTCCTCCGAAGAATTTCGGATGGAAAACCTGCAGTGCCAGGGACTCCCAGCCTCCTGTCGATCCACCTTCCAGGATGCGCGCGTAGGGTTCCCGCAGAATGCGAAAATGCGACTCCACATAAGGGATCAACTCGTTCATGATGGCGTCGCCGAAAGGACCGCAGTTGGGAGAATTAACAGCGTAGGAATCGTCAAAGTACGGACATGGATGCTGAAACGTGACCATGATGAAACGAGGGAAATGGTCGGAATTCCACGCCTGGTAAAACTCATACCCGGTCCCGAGGCCGGACTGTTTGCCTTCGGCTGCCGCTTCCGGGGTTTCCTTCGTCGCATCTGGATCGAATTCCCAGGGGATGGGTTGATAGAAATGTCCCTGGTTGTAAACCACCGGATAATGCGCGTTTGGATGTGTGGCGTAGCCTTTCGGCAATAATACGGTTGCTCCCATGTACATCGGATGGCCCCAGAATTTTGTCAGCAGTGGGCTTTGGAATTTGACCGTCTTGATCCACTCAGTTTCTTTTGGCGGGGCCAACGACGCGAGCAGTTTGCTCTTGCTGAATTCATCTGTCGATATTGTTTTGTCCATAGACAGCCGGACGACGAAACCAGTCGCCGGATCGAGATGAATTTTTTGAACATCGCTGTGCAGATTGCCTGGAGCCAGTGACGGAAGCTCCCCGACCCAATCCAAATGCGCCCAGATAGTATGCCCGTCGGACCGATGAAATTCCGTATACATATTCAGAAATGCCTCGACGTAATAGTCCCCGACAGGCAGGCTCTTCAAGCTGCTCAAAGGATAGCCTGGGGTGGTTTCATCGATGGTGACAGCCTGATCAGGTCCAAGCGCGTAAATGTCTTTGCCGAAGAACGGAGGCGCCGCTTCTGAAAGCAATTGCACGCGAGGATCAACTTCATTCGTTCGCGTGATGATGACGAAAACCCGTCCAGTAACGGGTTCTGAGTGAGCGGTCGTCGGAAATGAGATCTCAAAACGGGTAGACGAGCTTGCACCCGCAGCTGCGGCCAGCGAAAGACCAAACAGCAACACTAGGACCTGCGGCAAAATGACCCGCAATGTAGATTGGACGCGATGTTGATTCATAGCTGAACCTTGATTCCTGTTCCGATTTTTAGGTGGGTGTCAGCGGTCTACAGCTTCTCAAGCCCATTTTCTGTCCGGGTATGGATAGCAACACTTGTATCGCATAATTTAATTCCCATGCAACATATATTTTATTTATTTTTGTGCTGCAATCCTCTATAGATGGGGCGCAGCATCTACATACTTCGCTGTTATCGTCAGACTGCAAAGCCAGATTTGCATGGGCGCAGAGGAGGGAACGCTTCCGGAAAGCCGCGATCCTGCGGCACCGATATTTGAAGGGACACCCCAGAGCAATGACGGCAACCCACATTCCATCCCACCCTGCACGCCTTCGTTTTCGGCAGACGCAACTGGCGTTCTTTTTCCTCGTGAATCATACGTTGCATAGTTTATGAATTATGTGACACATTTGATATACATTCCTCCGCCGGAAAGGACGAACCTCAATGAAGTTCGACGATGGAGTTCGATTGCGCGCAGGTAATCCTCTGGAGAGGCGGTTCGTCTGCCTTGCGATTTCGCTAGGAATGGCCTGCTTCCTTCCTAACTTGCCGGCCGCAAATATCTCTCTGCATGGAAAAGGCTTGCGTCCCATTTTGTCAGCGGGCGTCCAATTAGATCCGGCGGATCAAGCAAATGCCCAAGGGCCTTCGTCGGAACAGGCGAAAGCCGCCGAGGCATCCAGCCCAAACTCGCCTCAGGAAGAGTCTTCTGTAACCGAACACAGCATCATCCTCGACGGACGAACCATTCCATATCGGGCCACCGCGAGCACTTTGTTATTGAAAAACGACAAAGGCGAACCGATCGCGCTGATGTACTCAGTCGCGTACACGCGCAGCGATGTCAGCGACCCAAGTCGCCGTCCGATTGCTTTTTTATATAACGGAGGACCGGGAGCTGCGTCTCTGTGGCTCCACATGGGTGCCTTTGGACCGAAACGAGTTCTATTGAATGGAACCAGTGCTATTCCACCGGCGCCTTACAAACTGGTCGACAACGCCGACAGCTTGTTGGATACAACCGACCTGGTCTTTATCGATGCCATTGGCACAGGCTACAGCCACTCCGTAGGGAAGGCCCACAACCAGGATTTCTATGGGACCGAGAGGGATACAACATCCTTCGCTCAGTTCATCCATACGTATCTTAGCCGCTATAACCGATGGAATTCCCCGAAATTTCTGATAGGTGAAAGCTATGGCACGTTTCGTTCGGCAGCCGTGGCTCATTATCTTAAATCCCATTATTCGATCGATTTGAATGGAATCGTCCTGATTTCTTCCGTCCTCAACCTGGCAACGATAAGCTTTTCGCCAGCCAATGACAGTCCCTGCATTTTCTATCTTCCCAGTTACGCGGCCGTTGCCTGGTATCACAAGACTCTCAAGCCGCAGCCAGAGAATTTGCCCGCATTTATCGACGAGGCACGAAGCTATGCGAAAAGCGAATATGCAGCAGCATTGTTTCAAGGGGCAAAACTTCCCCAGGACGAAAAGGCTGCCGTTGCAAAGAAGCTTTCTTATTTCACGGGGATCGATGAGGATTATTGGACGAAAGCAAACCTTTGTGTGTCAGAAGAAAAGTTTGATGCCGAATTGCTGCGCGCACAAGGTCTGACTATGGCAAGTTTGGACCCTCGTTTTTCCGGCTATGACTACGACTTGCTGACGGAAGAAGGCGAAAGCGATCCTATGGAAGATGGCATAGAGAGCGCGTTTACATCATTGTTGAATCAATACAACCACAACGAACTGAAATTCGGCCTGGACAAAAATTATTACAACTCCCGTATAGAAGGCCACGGTTGGGAGTGGAAACGGCCAAGCGACCATGGATTTCCAAGCGCGCCCCAGACTGTGACCGACCTGGCCCTGACGATGATTTCCAATCCCAATCTGCAAGTCGAAGTTGAAAACGGATATTTCGATCTCGCGACTCCATTTTTCGCGACTGAGTCCACCATGAATCATCTTGGAATTCCTTCCCAACTGCAGAAGAACATCACATTGAAGTACTACAACACCGGCCACATGATTTATCTGCAGGATGAGGCGCGGCGGCAACTTCACAACAATATTGCCAGCTTTATCGATCGCGCGACACAGCAATAAACGACAGCGGATTGTCTCGAGGAGAAACGACGGATGCGTCTTTCACGTATAGATCGAACACAGTTTTTCTTGATCCTGGCTCTAAGTTTTCTAACCGTCAGCACTGCCACCTCGGGGCGAGCGCAAACCGCCGCCGCTGCAACTTCGACAGCGGCCACTCCGCAAGAACTTGCCCAGCTTGTTCTGCAACGATTCTCCACTGGATCTCTACAGGAATTTGAGAGTGTTGACCCAGATCCTGGTGGCAGGGCTGTCGTCGCAGCGGCAATCCAACGAAAAGCGATTCGTAAGCCCAATTTGGGTCAAGTTGTGTGGAGCGATTCGCAACGCGCAGTTTTGTTGCTGACAGGAACAGTGGTTGACGAAGATTCCGCTGTTGAAACCATTCGGTCACGCCATTTCTCCGGCTTATATGAAGCGGTCAAGTCGGGAGATAGTTGGTCCATTGCGCGTCAGTTGCCTTTCGATGCCGACAACCACATCCTAGTTCACACAATCAATGCCATCATCTCGCCAGGACACAGTATTGATGTCAAGGACACCGTGAAAATCGTCATCGGAAGTCAATATGGTTTTGCCGTGCGGTTGAACGACCAGGCACAGTTGAGCGAAGTCAGGATGAACGGCAAGTCGGTCAAGTATGAATTTGGAGGAGGCGTTTTCTGGACGAAAACTCCACGAAAGCCGAACGCTGAACTTTTTCTGGCCTACACTCTGGCTGAGTATCATCCGCCTGCCAAGAGTCAGCCGAAGGCTACGCCGAGTACAAATGGTGTGCTAGATTACGGCTCCTTTGTGAACGAAACGGTGTGGGCTCCGGTTTTCGATTTCGACAGTGCCAACGATACGGGCGTGCTCGACATTACTGTCCGGCTACCGGAAGCTTACTTTTTAACCACCAGTGTTCCGCAAACAGATACCGTGCAAAATGGCATGCGAATCGTCCATGGGCATACCAGCGAACCCGAGTTCATCCTGTCTCTGATCTATGACCGCGGTTGGCATCCAACCGACACGAAGATTGGCAACGTACAATTCGGCACGTTCCTTACGCCGGATTTCCGCTGGTCTTCTGAAGTCATGGGTCAACAAGTACGCGAGGTGGATACGCTGCTGAGCAGCAGATTCGGACCGCCCCAGGCACCTTATATTGCAGTTGCAGAACAGCGCGATCTGGGCGAGGGGGGATTTCGCTACCGTACAAACGATCTGGTAGTCGCAGCGCAGGGCGGCGGCAAGGAACTGATGACCTCTGCCAGCGTTTCCCCTTCCGCGCCGAATGCGCCACTTGCGCATGAAGTGTCTCACGGCTGGACTATGCAAGCCACCGGGCCAGGGGCCAACTTCCTGCGAGAAGGATGGGCCACCTACTGCGAGTGGCTTTTCGTTGGCACGCAATATGGTGCGGACGTCAAACGTGGGATATGGCAGACGGCCTACAACTATTACATCCTGGGTGGCCACAACGGTGTACGAAGCATTCTGGGCAATCCGGATAATGGCAGCATCCACTATGTGAAGGGCGCCTGGGTCCTGCACATGCTGGAAGAAACCATGGGGCAGTCGGCTTTCGATCAAGGGATGCGGGCCTATATTCAGCTGCCTCGCGATCAGGCTGCCGGCTATCAGGAATTCATCGCAGCCATGTCCCAGGCAGCGGGCCATGACATGTCTCCGTTTGTCATGCCCTGGTTGACGAGTAAATACATTCCTGACCTGGATACGCAGGTAGAAGGTTCGAAAATAGTCATCACGCAGAAACAGCCGGATCTCTTTTCAGATCTGCCGCTCCATTTGACTTACGAGACTGCATCCGGAGCCGTCGTCGAACGCCCGATTCACATCACCGGCAAGACAACTACTCTAGAAACAGATAGAGAAGGGCCAATCCAGCAGGTAAGAATCGATCCCGATCATCAATACCTGCTGCGTCGTCACCTGGGAGAAAATGTCCACTTTCAACTGCACGCGCCTTCGGCAAAAACTGTCACTCTGGCTGGCAACTTTGTTCTCAAACCAGTTCCGGCTACCCGCACCGGGGACAATTGGACGCTCGACCTTCCGATGACGAACGGCCAATATAGCTGGGAGTGGCAAATTGACGGAAAGAAACCGGAGCCGGGTGCCAGTTATGAAGGACAACCGATAACCGGGATACGCGTTGTGAAGCCGGAGCAGGCGGTCGCAGGCGCGTATCCCCGATGACAATTGTGCCTAGGGGCGGTTAGCGAAAATCATTCTTGTAAACGGTTCCGCCCTTCATGACAAACTCGATATGCTCAAGTTGAGAAATATCGGTGAGCGGATCTCCGGATACGGCCACGATGTCAGCGAATTTTCCGGCTTCGACGGTGCCGATGCGATCGCTCCAACCCAAAAGCTGCGCCGGAACTACAGTAGCAGAGCGAATCGCCTGCATTGGAGTCATTCCGTAATCCACATAGAAGCGAAGTTCTCTCGCTTCAGAAAATGCCGTCCACATGAATCCGCTGGCATCCGTGCCGCACGCGATTTTGACACCTTTCTTCAAAGCGAGAGCGAACACCGCGCGCTCTCTTTCGACGAGCTTTGCGTTCACTGTGCGTCCGGGCGGTTCATAGGCTGAAGCCACAATCGTCGGCACCCAATACACGCCCTTTTGCACCATCAGGTCCATCTCGTCGTCTGTCAGTCCCTGGCCATGCTCAATGCTGTCCACACCGGCGCGGAGAGCGGCGGCAATCCCCTCCTGGCTGACGGCATGAGCGGCGACGGACTTGCCCAGGCGGTGTGCTTCATCCACAATCGCGTGCGCTTCCGCATCGGTGTAATTCACGATGCCGTGCAGGTTGCCGTCCGGTGAAAAACTGTAGCCGTGGTCGGCGTAGAACTTGATCCAGTCCGCACCGTGCCCAATCTGGTCTCGTACCGCCTGCCTTGCATTCTCCACACCATCGACGACCTCGACACCATGCGGCAAATTCAATTCCCAGGAATATCCAAGTAAGGGATACATCCCCGTCGGAGCCATGGCACGCGTGGCCACTTGCATCCGCGGCCCAGGAATCACGCCGCGATCGATCGCAGTCTCTGATGTCCACATCCGCATACATAGCGCCTTCAGTTTCCAGATCGCGGATGGTGGTAAAGCCGTTTTGCAGCGCGGTGTTCACATTGCGCGTCGCCAGGATCGTTCGGTAGGGGATGGATTCTTTGAGCAGTTGATCGTCATAATTCAAGCCGGAAAACAGGACATGGGTATGCGCATCAATCAGACCAGGAAGTACTGTTGCATGGGATAGATCGATTACTGGAACCCCGGGCGGAGGCGTGCGGCCGGTTGTTACAGAGACAATCTTGTCCCCTTCGATGAGAATCAAGGCATTCTTGAGCGGCTGGTCATGCTTCCCGTCGATCAATCTGCCGCAAAGAATCGACAGAACGCTGCGGTACTTGTGCGACCGCGCAACGAGGAAGGCACAATGCGGCTATAGAGAAGAGAACGAGTCCTGCAAGCACCCGGCATTGGATGGCGGCCTTCATGGCAAGCAATTATTCGTGCAGAAATTTATCGGTCGCGGCAAAGGGAGCAGCCGGTTCAGTGTACCAGCAGCGGACAATCGGATCACCCGTGCTAACTGCTTTGTGGGCCCACACTAATCCTGCAACTCCGGCGCGATTCACTCGAACGGTTTCAACGATTCGTCCAAACACATCGCAAATTTCAGCAACCACATCGCCGACAGAAACTATATCTCCAATACCAACCTTCAGATGGAGTAACCCGGAACGTGTAGCACGTGTCACCGCGCGGTCTGTAGCTCGGGTCTGCGGCCCGCGCATCGAAGGCGTGCCCTCTATCATCCCAAGATAGCGCATAATGTTCCGAACGCCCTTGACATGGATTTGCACGTCCGCTTCTTCCAGAGTGCCGTTGCCACCCGCCTCGGCCAGAATCGCAACCACACCTCGTCGAGTAGCTGCATGCACCAGAGACCCCGCAAAAGGTGACAATGTGCTTCCCTCTTGCGCCAAAGAAATTAGGCCTGGCGTAAATAAACGAGCCAGCGTCTCGCCTTCATGATCCAGCACTGGGTCTCCCGTCAGGCTATATCCCGCAAACGGCA
The DNA here is from genome assembly GCA_963719625.1 of uncultured Acidobacteriota bacterium. GTDB lineage: Bacteria > Acidobacteriota > Terriglobia > Terriglobales > Acidobacteriaceae > JAKAAZ01. Next base: position 166,440 of record CAVRDB010000025.1, on the reverse strand, counting down.
GCAGCATTTCCCCCAGATCGCCGCCGTGCAAATCCACATAGTACTTGGCACGGGTAATTACTTGCTCGAGCAGTATCCTTGCCAGAATTTCGGTCATGGACCCATCCCCGCCAGGGGCGACCTTATTCAGGTTCAGGCCATCGATCGGCGAAACAAAACCGTTGCGCGCCGCGAACATATGCATGTTCACAATAGGAACCGCAACAACGGCACCGCGTAATGTTTGCGGGTCCAGACTCATGAATCAAACGGAAGACAGTTTCGATCGGCGCATATTCCGTCGCATGAACTCCGGCAGTCAGGCAAAGTGTCGGACCCTCGGCTTTGCCATTGATAATGACAATCGGAATGGCAACAGGACCTGTGGCGGTTTCGCCAATAGGCAAATATCCGCGAGCGATCTGGCCCTTTTCCGCACGCACCTCTCCAATTGCAATCGCCCCATTGTCGATCATCGATTCATTCCTCGTCCGTCAATTTTTGTCTGAAGCAGCTTCAACCGGAAATCGCACGATAGATTTGCCCTAGCCGACAGAGGCCTTCGTCGATTTCCTCGGGAGTGGCGTGGCTGTAGGCGAGGCGAATGGCATTCATGGGAGCCGCTTCTCCAAATGGCCGGCCGCCGTTCATCGCGAAGAACTTGCTGCCGGGGATAAGAATGACATCTTCTTTCGCAGCGCGAACGGCAAAATCGTTTCCATCGAAAGCGTGGGGCAAGGTGAGCCAGACATAATATCCGCCGTGCGGAACGCTAAATGCAGCATCCGGCAGCTCTCGTCGAATCGCGACGACCATGTGGTCACGATGCTGGCGATAGGCGGCTTGCACTCCTTCAAGATGGCCACTCAAACGTCCGCCATTGCAAAATTCGACGATCATGCGTTGCGTCAGAGGACATGAGCCGCCATCGGTTTTCAACTGAATCATGCGTTGGATCAGGTCGGCTGCGCCATGGACCCAACCGATTCGCAGTCCCGGCGCCATGATCTTTGAGAATGTGCCCAGCAGCAGCACCGTGTCGGACCGATCCAGCGCCTTCAAGGGCGGCTCCGACTCGCCTTCAAAAATTACCCTCCGATACGGGCTGTCTTCCACAATAAAAATGCCATTGGCCTCTGCAAGATCGATCAGCGCTTCCCGACGCCTGCGCGACATGGTCACGCCAGTCGGATTGTGAAAGTCGGGAACATCGTAGATGAACTTGGGCAGACTGAGGTTTTTTCGTTTGCGGTCGGCTATTGCCTGTGCGAGTTCGCTTACATCGAGACCTTCGATGTCCTGACGGATTTCGATGAATTCGACATCAAAACTTTTGAAAATCGGAATGGCTGTGAAGTAGGTGGGCGCTGTAACAACAATCGCGTCTCCCTCATCCAATAGCAGGCGACAAACCAGCTCCAGTGCGTGTTTTGCTCCGTTGGTGACTAGCACTTCCTCCACGGAGGCTTGGCTGATGCCGTCCCTTCGCATGTAGTCCACAATCCATTCGCGTAAATCGAGAAGGCCTGGACGGGGAGCGTATTGCAGAGTTTCAGGACGGTACTTTTGCAGCGCAATCTCTGCTTCAGGGGTTAAATCCGGAAGTAGCCCAGGAAAGGCATGTCCTGAGTCGAAAGAAATGGGATGCGCGGGCGCGGAGGCAGTTCCAGCGACGGTCAATCGGGTTGATCTACGTGCCAATATGTTTTCCATGTTTGTCGTGCTTACAGCGTGCATCAGGATATTTCCTTTCCAATATCTTGCGGAATGCTGACTTATCGATTGGCGTGCGGTTTTTCTACATCATCATGCTCAAGCAACTTGTTCAGATGGTTGCGTGACATCACAGCATCCTCCCGGTTGCCAACGGCATCGGCCAGAGTTGCCCAGGTTTGCCACGACCAAAGATCGTGCGGCCTGGAAGTCGTTCGCTCGACAAGCAGCATCCGGGCAGCGTGCGGACGTCCTGCTCGAATTACAGAATCGATGAGTAGCTGCTCGAAGGTATCGCGTTGCGCGCGGCTACCGCCCACACGGTAGATAAGTTTGCGCCGAGAGAGTAAATGGTCCGCGGCCTCTGCATACGCGCCCTGCCGGTTGGCGACAATCGCCTGGGCAATTGCCAGTCCAACGTCATCCATCGCGTGCGCTTGCGTTCCGCTGCCGGTCTTCGCAAAGTCCCGGCAAGACTCAAGAAATTGCGCGGCGGCATCGGAGGATGGGATTTGCTGCCATCGCCATCATGTAGTGCAAATCCGCAAATACGAACAGATGGTCCTGCATGTGGGTAGAGGCCCGCTCGGCCAATTCCAGCCATCGCTGCCCAACGTCAACATTGGCCTGTTCCAGCCTCCACAGCACGCTGGCTGCATTTGCGATGTCCAGATATTCATCGGTGGATTCCGCGCGAACTTCACGGTCGTAAACAGCCAACACGCGATCGAAATCCTGAAGAGACAGATGAAACAACGCGCAATGCCATTTCAAGTGAAAAACAAAGTTGTTGCACTGACTCCATTGGTCCTCGAGCTCTGTTACCCAGGCAATGCCGTCGCGCGGTCTGCCTTCCATCTCCATCACGTGGGTCACCGCATGGGCGGCCCACAGATCGTGCGGGTCCATCTCAATCGCCACGCGACCCATGCGCTCCGCCTGGCTGTAATGGTTGTCCTCTTCCAGCCCGTAGGCATAGCAGCCGAGCAGGTAGCTGTAGCCGGGAACTTTCTTGTCCCACCTGGGAAAAACACGTTCGATGGAATCGCAGATGCCCCGACTGTTGCCGAGATAGGAGGTCATGAACTGCGCCAGGCGAATGGCAAGGATGTCTCGCGGATGTTCTTCGAGAATTGCCTCCCATCGCTGCAGCGCTCCAATATGATCCCCTTGAATCCAGGCCTGCAGCGCGGCGATGTGCAGTTTTTCCCGAGAACTTAGCGACGATTGCAAGGACTCGCGCGCGGCTTGAGCCAGGGACTCCTGCGCAGAGGCGACCATCGCAGGCTTGCCGCTGTGCATCTGCAGATATCCCGCAAGGCAATGCCCAAGCGGGCAATCCGGATCGTCAGCAAGCAATTTTCGAACGCGGTCGGGCGTGTCGCGCCGCGCACCTAAATAAGCGTGGACTGCGTCGTCGAGTTGATCCACCGATCTTTGGCCGGTCGCATGGACCGCCAGGCCCCGCATATCCGTGTACATTTCCGTTCCTTTGCATCCGATGCAATCTGAACCGTGGCTAACGATCTGTCCGCTCGACAATCACCGTGACCTTACTTTTTGTTCGCGCCGTCCGATCCGACATTCGGCAGCTGGCTGACAACCTTGCCGTTGGCGTCCAGGAACTGCAGCGAAGGTGAGCCGTCTGCTGCCACCTCAATCACGATGCGCGGACGGCCATCGGGATCCTTCAGCACTAAGGAAGCCGACCGGTCGTCGTTTCTACCCAAATGAATCCGTTGATGGGGTTGCGGATGAGTGGTAATGAATTTCTGCCATTCGCTCTGCGGCAGACTCAAAACGTCCGTGATCGGCCAATCGGGTCGATCATCAATACTCAGGCCCACCGCCTTATGCGTTCCATCTTCAGAGGCCTGAATCGTGAACACCTGGTCTTGCAAATAACGGTCAAAACTTAAATGGCCATAGCTCGACATTTTGCCGTCTTTGTCTTTCATTCCGCCGAAAATCAGGCCGCCATTTTCCGTACCTTCATCGTTGAAGAAAAGCATTCCGGCTGTGGTGCGATCTTTGTGTGCGTACGCTTCCTTGTTCTTCACGATCAGACCTGGAAAGGATGCCTTGTCGGAGATGACCACACGCAACGTCCCGTCCGGCTCAACGATGTTGATCCGATGCACAGTGATCTGATCGAAATTAGAGGTCTTCTCCGGCGCGCTGAAGGCACAAAAGACGGTGATGGCAAAAGCTGCGGTCAGGACTCCAGAATAGATCGCCAAAAAGCGCTGGTTTGCGAATACTTTCGTCATAAACGTTTCTCCAAAGGCCAAAAAAACGGGATTGCGTGAGAACCCCTCCAAAACGATCGTAGACACCGCACAGCGAGTACGCTACCACATCTTTTGTATCATTGTCTCATCATATTTTGATACATATGATTCATATGATTCCACCAGGAAAGTCGCCTCTCCGACGTACTTGGATAGTGGTCCGCAGTTGCCTTTTTTATGCGATACTCTGAGCGATCCAGTAAAAATCACATTTATGAAGACCATACGGGCCATCAACACGTCGGTGAAGGCTGACGCCGAAATCACCAAAAAACTAGACTCTCTTTCCACGCAGCAGCAGGAATTTATTCAAAAGATCTTTGATCGACCCCGCGATTATGTACTGCTAAGCCTTCGCCAGGTAGCACGCAAATTGGGGGTAGACCCATCGACACTGTTGCGCTGGTTACATGCACTCGGCTTTCGCCAGTATGCCGACTTTCGCACCTACCTGCATGAGCGGGCAATTACCCAGGCCACATCTCTCGACGCGGTTGAGAAGGACTCTCGGCATACGGGACTTGCCGGCCAGGTCGGAAATTCCATTGAATGCGATCTGAAGAATCTGAATGCGCTGCGGGGCGCTGTCGATCCTGTTCGACTGGTGACGGCAGCCAAAAAGGTTTGGAAAGCCCGCCGAATTATCATTCTGGCCGGCGATATGTGCGCCAGCCTGGGCCTGTACTTTGAATATGCCCTCTCGATGATCGGCCTGGACACGGTGAATGCAGCCACGCCGGGCGAGATGATCCATCGGACACGTTCCGTCCGGGAAAACGATGTAGTGGTTGCGATCACCTACGGCCGCGGCCACACCTATACGGTTGCGGCGCTCGCGCAAGCGTCGCATAAGGGCGCATACTGTATTGGAATCAGCGACAGCTATCTCTCTCCGATTGTTGACATGTGTCATGAGTTCTTCATCACTCCCACTGATCGCGTCTCCTTCGCCATCTCCTATACCAGCGCTATGGCCCTGATCAACGCCATTCTGGTGGTGATTACAAGCTATAAAAAGCAATCGCTCTACCCGGTGCTACAGGAAATCTCAGAGGAACAGAGTACGGGCGACCGCTTTTATCTGAAAAAAAAGGACGCGGAACAGTCCTAAGAGACGCGCGCGAAATCGTTCCGATTTCAATCCAGGATCAAACTCCGATGGACCAATTCCCAGACAAATTGCGCTCGCTCTTCCCCATTACTGAGAAGTTCGTCTATTTGAATCATGCCAGCGCGGGGCCGCTCTCCCGTTTAACCCGTGATTGCATGGCGAACGTATTGGATAGGGCCATGTATCTGGGTCCCCATGCGTTCGAAGACCTGGAGCAGATGCAGTTGACCGCGCAACAGCGCGCCGCCCAACTGGTAAACGCCAAGACTCACCAGATTGCATTCCTTCGCAATACTTCCGATGCCATCTCTGCGATTGCCAATGGGGTTTCCTGGCGCCGGGGAGATAATTTTGTGACCGCCGCAGGCGAATTCCCGGCAAATGTTTATCCCTGGTTACGCGTCGCCACCGAATTTGAAGTGGAAACGCGAATCACAAAACCTGGAGACCGCGGCCTGATCAGCGTAGATGAACTGCTGGAGCTTGTGGATGACCGCACCCGGGTCGTATCGGTGAGTTGGGTGGAATTCGCCACCGGCCAACGCCTCGACATTCAAAGAATCGGTAAGTTTTGCCGTGAGCGCGGCATTCTTTTTTTTGTGGATGCTATCCAGGGCCTGGGTGCGTTGCAGCTGGATGTTGAGCGGGACTATATCGACGCCTTCGCTGCAGGCGCGCAAAAATTTCTACTTGGGCCCAAGGGAGTTGCGCTGCTCTACTTGTCCGATGGTGCTCTGGAAATGGTTCACCCCACCGTGTTGGGATGGACCGCAGTAAAAGACTATTCCGATTATCTGGTACACGATATCGACTTCAGGGAAGGCGCGACGCGCTTTGAAGGTGGTACGCCCAATGTTGTCGGAATCTGCGGTCTTGGTGAATCCATCGACCTATTTTTGACGACCGGGCCGGCGAAGATCGAACAGCACCTGCTTTCGCTGAACCGCTATCTCGCGCAGGGCCTGCAGGATCGTGGATATCGTGTGACCAGTTCGCAGAAACCATCGGAACTGTCGGCCATTGTGACGTGCCAACACGACCGCTATCCTGCGCAGGAAATTTGCAGCCTTCTGGAAGCCCACCACATCGTTACTTGCACGCGGAATGACGTCGTGAGAATTGCGCCGCACTTTTACAATACTCAATCTGATCTGGATGCGCTGCTTGACAGTTTTGCCCGAGTAGAGAAGCGGCGCTCCGGTGAAAGATCGAATATGGATTGAAGGTGCGCCTTATCCGCTCGACCATTGGATTGATCTTGGTGCTATCCGGCTTGTTCTTTTATCGGGCGTGGATGCGAGATAAGAGCCGGCTCGCATTGCCGCCGTCTCAATAAGCTCATTTTTCATTCATCGATTTTGTCGGTTCGTGAAATTCGGCATTTACTCAGGATGCGGCGCATCCACGATCTGCATGCCGAAGGGACGAAGCTGCTCTTCGATGACACTCTTTTCCCCGACTGCAACAACAGTCATACGATGGGACGCCAGATATTTTAGGGCGGCCTGCTGCACGTCCGAAGCCGTTGCTCCATAGACGGCCTTCATCTGCGCGGTGAGAAAATCGGCAGGCATATCCTGCACCCAGAACGCTCCCAAAGTAAAGGCGAGGATACGCCGGGAACCAAGATCGACCGCGGTGTTCCCCATTAGATATCGCTTGCCATTCAACAATTCCTGAGCCGACGGCGGATCGCTTGCCATGCGATCCAGTTCAAAAAAAGTTTCTTTCAGGCTTGCGCCGGTAACCGCGTTGCGAACATCTTCTCCCGTCTGCACCGTGGCTGCCAGGCGGTGGGTCTCCACATCGGAAAATGGATGATACGAGTAGCCCTTGTCCTCGCGAATATTTTTTCTCAACCGCGAACTGAACCCGGAACCGTAAATAGCATCTGCGAGCTCCAACACTGATTCTCCAGCATCGTGCAGTGTGGGCGAAGGGGCAGAGATCAGCATGGTCGTCTGCACGGAGTGCGGCCGATCGACAACATAGACTCGGTGATCCACTTGAGTTTGCGGCGGCGCTATTGTTGGGAAAGGTGGCCCAATCGCTTTCCAGGCTCCAAACTCCTTCTCAATCTGCGCCCGCATCGACTTTGGATCGAACTCGCCTACGGCAATCAAAAGCGCGCCGTCTGGACGAAATGTCTGCCGATACAGCGCTCTTAAACTATCCGGAGTCGCATTCCGCAGAGTGGCTGCGCTTGGCGATAGGATTCGATAAGGATGTTGAGGATAAAAAATACCGGCAGTAGCCCGCCGCGCCATAAAGAGTGGATCAGCCTGTTGACCCATTCGCGCATTGTTCAAATTCGACGTCACCAATGCTACTTCTTCTGGAGCGAACGCAGCATTTTGCGAAACATCTTTGAATAGCGCAAGCGCGTTGTTCACATATTCCGAGAGCGGGTCGATTGAAAGCTGGATGCTGTCCACATCGGCGCTGGCGGAAAGATCTCCGCCGATGAATTCCGCGCTATCGGCAATCTGCTTGGCGGAACGCGTCGTTGTCCCCTGAGTCACAGCTGCTGCCAAAACCTGCGCCAGCCCCGGCATGGCCGAAGGGTCTGCTGAATCGCCTCCGCGCAATAACAATGTAAGCGCGACTTTTGGCAGAGCGGGCCTGCGGACCAGCCATATTTGCATTCCATTCGGCAGCCGGTATTCTTCCACCTTGGGCGAGGTGACAGTTTGGAGTGGGCCCAGAGGCGGCAACCCCGGCGGCAAATTGGACGGGACTGTTGTCGATTGCCCCCACGCGCCAGCAATCAGCAGAATCGCTGCGCAGATAGAAAGAACGATCCTCATGGATGGCCTACTTTCCTTTCGCCGGAATCAGCGGCTGAGAGGCTGACTGAGGTGCTGGGATTCGTTCAATGATTGTGCGATTCCGCGCCACCAGGAACTCCCGCGCAAAATTCTTTACCTCAACCGGCGTCACTTTTTGCAACTCGCCAGGAATGTCATTGATCAGGTCCGGCTTTCCGTCGTACAGGGTCGCTTCCGCCAGCAGAGACGCGCGTTCCTCGGGCTGGCCAAGCTGATCGATGAGATCGGAACGCATCTTGTTCACCACTCTTTGCAGTTCGTCCGGGGTTGGTCCGCCGGTAGCAAGTTGCTCGATGACCTGGTCGTATGCGGACAACACCGACGTCTCACTGGTGCCCGGAGGAGATATAATCAGCGTCGTCATCAACGTCGGCCCGTTGTACTCATACGGGTTGCCCAGCGGCCAATCCAAGCCTCCGGAAACAAGGATCGCAACTTTCTTTTGCCTCACCAAAGCCTGGTAGAGCAAAGAAGCTTTTCCATTGTGCAGCATCTCGCCTGCCACCGCGGCAACGATTGCGGTGTGTGAACCATGCGGGGGCATTCGATAGCCAATTGCATAGGCAGGTAGCTTCGCCAAAGGATCTTGCTCGACGGAGCGCCGTTCACTCTGCTGCGGCGATTCGCTGACATCCGGATGCGGAGGAACATCGCGCCTGGGAATGCCGCCGAAATATTTCTCCGCCTTGGCAAATATCTCTTTCGCATTCACATCTCCAACGATGACGACGACCGCGTTGTTCGGGGCATAATATTTGTCGTAAAAATTTCGAACATCGCTTACGGTCGCTGTGTCCAGGTCGTGAAAATCTCCGTAAAAATTGTGATTGTTCGGGAAACGGTCGTAGGCTTTCCCAGGAAGATCGATGGCGTAAAAAAGGCCGTAGGGCTTATTCAGAACGTTGGAGCGCACTTCTTCCTTCACCACGTTTCGCTGGTTCTCCAGCGTCTTGGTAGAGAAGGCCAGCGTCTTCATCCGGTCTGCTTCCAGCCAAAGCACATCATCAAGCGCGGCGACCGGAGCAGCCTCCACAAATTGTGTGCGGTCATAGCGCGTATCGGCGCTGAACGATCCTCCTGCTCCCTCAATCACCGAATTGAAAACCCCCTTGGGCACGTCGGGAGTGCCCTCGAACATCATGTGCTCAAAGAGATGTGCGAAGCCGGTGCGCCCTTCCGGTTCGATGCGGAAACCAACCCCATATGCCACGCAAGCACCAAAAATGGGCGCGGAATGGTCCTCCGAAACTACAATTTTCAGGCCATTTTTAAGTGTGTGCATCGCGAGAGGGATTCGAACTGCGGGCCCGTTGGCGGCGCACAACACGGTTGCAGGAAGAAAGGTCAGCGAAAGTGCAAACGACAAACGGCGAGAGAATGCCAAATCTTAAAACCTCCAGCCCGTCCAAATGGATTATTTGTGCGTCATTGGTGGAATAAGTTTCCAGGATTACGCAAGGATCCGAATCATTGAATTGTTTCCGTAGCACCGCCCTTTAAATAACGCTGGAACCAGTCCACCAGGCGATACAGTGCGTCCACCTGATCCTCGCGCTTGGAAAAACCGTGCCCTTCCTGGGGGTAGAATTTCGCCGCCACCGTCTTGCCATCTTTCTTGTAGATGTCAACCACCTGTTCGGCTTCCTCTTTGGGCACGCGAACGTCATTCGCGCCCTGCAATACAAGCAGGGGCGCTTTGGCATTCGGCAGATACTTGAGCGACGAGGTCGAATCATACACTGCGCTGTCTTTCGCCGGATCGCCCAGAAGCGAGCGAATATACGACTGTAGGAATGGGTCGGAATGCTCCATCATCGTTTTCCAACTCACAACCCCATATTCCTCGACACCCGCAGCCCATACATCGGGAGTTTTCCCTAGCGCCATCAGTGTCATGTAGCCACCATAAGACCCGCCCGTAATGCCTATTTTCTTGCCATCCACGTAGCCGGTTGCTAGCAGAAACTTGGTGGCGTAGACCTCATCCTGTAAATCGCCGCCGCCAAGATCCTGATAGTTTGCTTTCTGGAAGTCGATGCCAAAACCAGTGGATCCGCGGACATTGGGCGCAATGCAAATAAAACCGCGCGAGGCAAGTGCCGCTGCCGTCGGATTGAATGCATCGCTTGTCTGATAGGTGGGGCCGCCATGCGCAATCACCACCGCTGGATTTGAGCCGTCACGTTTCAGGTTAAAAGGCATCCATAGAATCGCGCTGATAGTCTTGCCATCAAAGGTCTTATAGTGGATGATTTGCGAAGCCGGAAGCATGGCTGGATTCAAACTCGCAATCGCAGAATAGCTAATTTGCTTAGCTTTGCGCGTACCAGTGTTGTATACCCAGAGATCACCAGGATGCTTCGCGTCCTGATGACTCAACAGAAGACGCTGCCCGCCGTCAGCGTAGGCATTAGGATTGCCTTCCGGTTCTGTGATACCCGCCTGAAATGTAAGTTTCTGTGTGCGGCCTTCGCGATCGTCAATAAACGTTTCCGTGCGACCGTCCGCACTCACCACATACGTGAAGTGCCGATTGTCTGGCGAGAAGTATGCTCCGGCAGCGTCGCCGCTTGAATCTGTCATCCATTGCAGCTTCCTGGTCGCCAAATCGAGCAGTGCAACATTTCCTCGACCGCCCTTTTCATTGGACGTTACCAGCAGCATGTGGCCATCCGGCGAAACAGAACTTGCGGAGATGACCGTTTGTCCCGCATGAGGCGTCAACTCGTCAATCGCACCTGAGCCAATATCGATACGGTAGACGCTCGAGTCCGTGAAGGATGTGTTTTGACGCGTCGCAAAAATAGCCCGGCCATCCGGACTCCAGGTGGAAATTGTCCACCAGTGATTGGGAGTTTTTTCTTGCGTGAGATTGCGAAGTTTTTCGGTCGCCAAATCGTACACCGCTACGTCTGTCGAAGGAGAGGACTTGTGCTTTATGTTCACTGCGAGGAATTGGCCATCGGGAGAAAAATGGAAATCGGTGAAGCGGATTTCCGGATTTTTACTGAAATCGGACGGCTCGCCGCCATCGGACGAAACTTTATAGACTTGGTATTGCTCATTGCCGCCGGTGTCCTGTTCGTAAAATACCCACTTCCCATCGGGAGACCATATCGCGTCCAGCTGCCGGTCGTCCGATTGCACCAGCTGAATGGGCCATCCTCCCTCTCCATTCACCTTCCACAGATTCTGCCGTCCCGTCAGATTGGTTGTGAAGACAATTTGTTCTCCATCTGGAGACCATGCGGGCCCATGACTTCCCTGCTAAATAGCAAATCGTCGATCGGAATTGGCGCGGCTGCGAGGATTGGGCGTAGATGCAATCGATTGCGGATCGGTAATTGGCGGTGAGTTTGTTGGCAGCATGATTCCTGCCGCTCTCGCAGCAAAAACAGCAACAGCAAGAAAGGTAGCCCATATCGTCTTCATGAATTTTCGCTTCCTCGACCTGTGCTGAAAAAACCTTGATTGAACCCACAATCGGCCATTCGTTGATAAAAACTTTACGGTCGATGCTGCGAAGGAGATGAGGAAGGCAGCGAGTAGGTCACTTTGCCATTCTCATCCAGGAAGTTGATCGTCGCGGCGCCCGACGCATCGACGCTCATCACCAGGCGCGGACGGCTCTTTGTGTCCGCCAACACTACCTGCGCGCTCTTATCGGGAAGCTTGCCGACGAAAACCCGGCTGGTTCCCGAGCATTCCATCGTCCGCAAGTTTTTTTATCGTCGCTTGTCGCTCCGCGCCATGCAAACCTTCCAGTTGATTCATTACCTTATCGATGGGAACATCGGGCCTGTCCCACACCCGCAATCCGGCAGAACGTTTGCCATTATTGTCGTTGTATTGAATGCCAACAGCCTGGTCCTGATTGTATTGATCGAACATCAACTGCCCATCTGCATGGTATTTACCGTCGGGAGTAGTTTCGCTGCTGAAGCCCATGCCCCCATCTTCGTCGCCCTTGCCGTTATAGAACAGCATGCCCGGTGAACGCATACCGTTTTTGTACTCTTTCCCATTGATGATGGCAGGAGGCATCCTCTCCGCATTCGAGATCACCAGATCGAGCTTGCCACTCTTCTCGCGGACGTTGATTCGTTCCACATCCATCTCTTTAAAGTGGCGCTTCCGTGAACTACAAAGCCCAAAGGCTGCCAGACACGCTACTAGAATCGTCAGGCAAACGGCATAAATTTTCAGAAACCTTACGTCGCGCTCGAGTTTCGTCTGCACGAGACCTCCGTTGTATACAACGCTTTGTAAATACACATCACCTAATATCAGGCGCGCCACAGTTGTTTCATTTAGCTTTATTTTATGAAACGATTGTCTTGTTCTGAGGAATGTACTGCTAAACTTAGCGAGTGTCAAGCGCGAACAATGCATGTCAATTCAGCTCGACAGAGAAAGCACGCACCTCGTAATCAACGCGTAGCGGCCGATAATACAGCAGTTTTCTGTATGTTTTCAATGTGCCGGTACCGCGCCCCGCTCGGCAATCAGGAGGTACTGAGAAAACAGATGAACAGACCAGCGACCATGCAGACTCCAATCCGCTCCGGCAAGAGTGTTACGGAAAGATACTGGCTGCCCGGAATCGTCGCAGCATTTCTCTGCGCCATAGTTTGTCTGCAAGCAGCTGTCGGCCAGAATGTAGATGACAAGAGCTATTCAGCGCAAATTCGCGCCAATACTACTGAGCCTTATTTGAGCACGGGTCTGGTGAATCATCTGCCAAAATCGTCCACGGTCCCTACACCGCAGCAGTTCCTCGGCTATATTATCGGCGCTCCCGGTCACCTTACGTATTCCAAGGATATCTATGCATATTATCGTGCCTTGGCCAAGGCATCCCCTCGCGTCAAAGTATTCTCTGCGGGCAAGACAGAAGAAGGCCGCGAATTTTTGATGGTTGCGGTTAGCAGCCAATCGAACATAGATCAGTTGGATCGCTATCAAGCGATCACTGCAAAGCTGGCTGACCCGCGCACCATTTCCGACGATCAGGCCCATGCGCTTGAACAGGAAGGCAAGCCGTTTTACTGGGCGTCAGCATCCATTCATTCGCCTGAGACAGGCTCTCCAGAAATGTTGATGGAGTTGGCCTATCGGTTAGCCGTCGAGGACACGCCATTCATTCGCAATATACGAGAGAACACTATTTTTCTCATTAGTCCCATAGTAGAAGTCGATGGCCATGATCGCATGGTGGACGTATTTCACTACCATCAGGCAAATCCAAAAACGCCGACCCCCAACCTGATCTACTGGGGTCACTATGTGGCGCACGACAATAATCGCGATGCAATTGGAATGGGACTAGACCTTACCCAGATGATGATGCGTGAATTTATTGCCTTCCACCCGCAGGTCCTTCACGATCTACATGAGTCGGTCCCGTACTTATATATTTCGACTGGTACAGGACCTTACAATGCGTGGCTGGATCCGATGGTGATCAGCGAATGGGAAAAATATGCTTCAAATGAAGTAGAAAAGTTCTCCGAGCAGGGAGTATTCGGAGTCTGGACCCATGGATATTACGATGGATGGGCCCCGAATTACATGTTTTACATCGCCAACGGGCATAACTCAATCGGACGCTTCTATGAGACATTCGGCAACATGTATCCAGATACTAGGATGCGTGCTGCGGAAGGAGACAGACCTTTTCGTACCTGGTTCCGTCCGAATCCTCCTTTGCCGGAAGTTTTGTGGTCGTTTCGGGACAATATTAACTTGCAGGAAAGCGGCCTACTCTTCGCGCTGGACTATACCGCGAACCATCGTCAAGAAGTTCTCACTGATTTCTACTTGAAGAGCAAGCGAGCGGTTGCCAAAGCGGCGACAGAAGGTCCATCGGCATGGGCCATTGAAGATCAACCGCGGCCAGAACTCGCTGCCAAACTCGTGCATCTTTTACAAAAGCAAGCGGTAGAAGTAGATCGGCTTAATGCGGACGTAACTGTCGAGGCTGGTTCTTCCAGCACCCCTGCAAAAGCAGCCGCGCAACCACAAGCGGGAGCGGTGCCAAATCCAAACGAAAGCAATCCTCAATCCAGGACGCTTGCTGCCGGGACCTATATTATCCGCATGGATCAACCTTATAGTCGCATTGCGGATATGTTGCTCGACAAGCAGTACTACTCCATCCATGACCCGGCTCCGTACGACGATACGGGCTGGTCGCTCGGCCCACTCTTCAATGTACAAACGGATCGCATCGTCGACTCGAAGATCCTGCAGGCACCCATGACGAAGCTGCAGCCCGCGTCCATGTGGACGGGTGGAGGCATTGTCTCAGCCAGCGGTCACAGCGATCAGGGAAAGGATGGCAATTTTTTCCTGATCAATGCAAATGGCGAACCGGCGCTTGCTTCCCTTCGCTTTCGATTGCAAAACGTACACTTCTTTTCTTCCAACGCGGCCTTCACGTATGAAGGTACGAAATTTAACGCGGGTTCTTTCATTATTCCTAAAGAAGGAAATCCATCGAACCTTCAGCTGACGCTCGATCAAGCCGCAAAAGACCTCGAGCTGAAAATATATTCCGGCAGTGCAAAACCGACGGTAGCTCAACATCCTGTTCCAGTGGCGCGCATCGCCCTGGTTCATACCTGGACAGACACGCAAAATGAAGGCTGGTTTCGCCTCGCATTCGATCGATCCGGAATCAATTACCAGTACATCTCCACATTGGTAGTGCGCGATACTTCCGATCTGCGAAGCAAGTACGATGTGATTCTGATACCGCCGGTAGAAGGTGGGGCGGCGGCCATCCTGAATGGAATTCCAAAACGAACACTCGCAGACGGCTCTGATTTCGGCGGCCCAATTCCATGGGAGAAAACCGCTTTGACACCTAACCTCGGCCTAATCGACCACAGCGAAGACATCCGCGGTGGCCTGGGATTCGAAGGCCTTTCCCATCTCAAGAACTTCATCGATCAGGGAGGCCTTCTCATCACCATCGGTTCCAGCTCGCAGCTCGCCACCGAATTCGGCCTCGCTCCAGGAGTAAGAATCGTTCCAACGCCGCAGCTTCATGCTCATGGATCGGTCCTTCGTAGCCATGTTGAAGATAAGGATAATGCTGTCACCTATGGATATGGTTCCGAGATGCCGGTATATTTCAACCAATCGCCTGTATTTGAAGTCTCCGTTCCCTCCAACAGTTTTACTGGCGGCTATTTTTCTTCCGATAAGATTACGGAGCGGACCAGCGGCCGCGGCTCGTTGACAGATCCAGACATTCCTCAAGGGCGTCCTTGGATTGCGCAGCAATTTCCGCATCCGCTTACGCGCATCGAAAAAGAAACCTATGTCGACCCGGAAACTATCCTTGATTCGGGAGATTTTGTAGCGCCAAGATCCTTGTGGCCCCACGTGATTTTGCGCTTTGCCGGAAACAACTTATTAATCAGCGGCATGCTGACCGGCGAAGAAAGCCTGGAAAACGCGCCAGCCATTGTGAATGTACCGGAAGGACGCGGCAACGTTTTACTCTTTGCAAACAACCCCATGTGGCGCCAGGAAACTGAGGGCAGCTTCATGCTCTTGTTTAATGCCATTCTGAACTACGATGCCCTTGATCTGAGCAGCAAAACACACACTCAATAGCTGGCAGACCTCTCGGCATTTGCATTGGTCTCTTTGTCAGCTTTCAGTGGTCTTCAGAACCGAATTCGCATCAAACCGCATAAACGATGTGGCTGGGCTACAGCCGCAGGAGAAGCTGACATTGCTGACTAGATGGCGGTGTAGGTAGTCTGTCGACAGCCAAGCTCCGGACCGAATTCCCTGCTAACAGGGAAATTAACAGGGAATTTCGCGAATTTGGCCGAAGAAACTCCGCTTCGAACTCCGCTATCCTACCGAATCTATGGCAGTTGCCGTCACGCGCGCCAATATTCCTCCGCAACCGAACAGGGAATTATCACCCCGGTATCAGGGAATGATATTTCCCTGTTATGGCATTTTTGTTTAGCAAGGGGTCAGTCCGTTGTCTCGAGATGTCAGGACCAGATGTTTGCCCGCTGATAGATCACGCCATCCCATTCGGGGCAGAACAGTCATCTGACTGATGTCGAAGCAACGACTTACTTCTTGGTATGTCAGGCTCAGGCAGATAAACCAGACCATTCTCGATGGTTCCGGTGACGGAATGCATTCGCATGATCTTGTCCATCGTGGTCGAGTAGCGCGTAACGGGATGGAATCCTCTCTCCATTAACTCCTGGATCAGTTGCGTGCCGGATGCCTTGTCCTCGATCAGAACATTTCTGGCAGAAAATGCCTCGGCCTGCGTCCGAACTGCCCGTTTCAGCTCCGGGTATTCCAGCCGCTTGCGAAAAACGTGCAGCAAGTACAGCCTTCCCTTGCTCACTCCCCAAGTCGTACAGACGCTGTAATCGCTTAACTCCGTTACCTTATTCGCCGTGTCCCAGCTCTGAAAGACAAATTCAAAAGGCATATGGCAACTCTGCATCCTTATAGGTCTTGAACCAACCCATCTTGATCATCCCGCCTTCGAGGGGAGCTGGGGCCTGCTGGTATTGGCCGGCGAAATTGTATTCACCGACTGTTTCCCGGATTTCTTGAAGCATCTCCAGTGGTTCCCTTTCCGGATGGAGTGCCTCGCCAATATGACGAACGTGGATTCTTGCTCGTCCGAATGGGACTTGGATTCTGTGCTCTTCTTCCACTTCCGCAATTGCGGGAAGCTTAGCTTCCTCCAGCCATCCCGTCTGGAGGACATGGCCGACAAGATCATCCTCATTTAATCGTTGCATGATGAGGATAATGCAGCCCGTCCGCTTATCATTGATTCGGCTGACGAGAGTGTGGTCATACCAGTCGTTGGTCGACTTTCTCTGGGTGTCGGAGAGAGCTTCCTCTGGCTTCAATGGATCATCGATGATGATGAAATCCGCTCCGCGGCCAGTCAGGCACCCCCGACAGAGGTAGCGAATCGCAAACCGCCCTTGTCGTGGTGAATTCGCTCACCGCTTGCTTCATTCGGGAGATCGGGTGGGAAAGAACTCCCGATAGAAAGGACTGGTCATCAGGATCGCGTGTCGAGCGCATGTTTGTCCGCAAGATCCTGAGCGTAGCTTACGCAAATAATCTTGGGCACTCGGATTGTGGCCGAGAAGCCAGGCCGGGAAAGGCAACGGAGGCGCAGTGAGATTTCAGGGAGCGTGGCGGCACGTTGATGATCAGCCGTGTGTTCTGTCCCAGCCGACATTTCTCCAGCTCCGCGGCCATCAACTCGAGATGCCAATTGCGCTTGAACTTGGATTGAGGATTGAGTTCGAGCAAAACTACGCTCGGTAAAGCCGAGAAGTCGTGCCTAAGAAGGGCGTTATACTCGTTTCTATTCAATTTCATTGGACTGCCTCCTGTTAAATGACTCGGTGAGTCGCTTTAGTATTCCTTGCATTACGTTTTGATCTGTCTCACCCAGCGTGGAATTCGCAGGCATCGTATTCTCGGCGTGTTGTTCTGCGGAGCGGGCCCAGTCGAGCAAAAATTTTACTGCGCCCAGTCACCCGAGGCCGCCTTGTTGGTCAGCTGCTTGACCGTCGCTTCCAATTTCGTGATGGTTTTTCGTCGACCACCTTCGTTGATTACGACGGTTTCGAGCAAAGTACGTTCCAGAACCTTTCCGACATTGTGAGCGCCCTTCGGACGTCCCTTGGGGTTGCCGGAAACCCCGGACTTGAATCTGTGGTCTTCCGGAGGCTTTGCAAATCCAACAGCATAGCTGTCGGATTTCGTTCGTTGTCTACGTGGCATCGAAAGTTTCCTCCACTTGTCGGAAGCTGCGGCCCGACGCTTCATGCTCTGCTGACTTTCCGGTGAAGGCTTGCCAGCGACGAACGATCGTATCAACGTATCGCGGATCGATTTCCATTCCGTAGCAAATTCTCCCCGTGCGTTCCGCGGCAATCACTGTTGTTCCGCTGCCCAGGAATGGATCGAGCACAATTTCACCTCGAGCCGAACAATCCAGAATCGCGTCTGCCACCAGCGCGACCGGCTTTACCGTCGGATGGAGTTCCAAGAGATTTCCCTCTGAGGTGGATCGACCAAAGGAACCTATTCCGGGGTAGTGCCAGACATTGGTACGATAGCGGCCCAGGGCGCCGAGCTGGATATTGTTGCGGTGGGGGTTCTCTCCGTGTTTGAACACCAAGACGAGCTCGTGCTGACTGCGATAAAGAGAGCCCATCCCGGCGTTATCCTTGGCCCACACACACAGATTCTTCAGTTCACCATACACTGCATTGCCCGCAGCGAGCAGCTCGCCGAGATGCCGCCAATCCATGCAAATGAAATGTATCGATCCGTTGTGAGAATTGGAGGCAATCGTTCCGAGCGAACGGCGAAGAAAATCGGTGAATTCCGCCGAATTCATTTCACCGGAAGCCATAGCGAAATCCGCATGATGGGTCTTTCCCAATCCACCGGCATGTCCATCCATTGGGACGTTGTAGGGTGGGTCGGTAAAGACCAACGCTGCCTTCCTGCCGGCCATCAGCTTGGAGTAATTGCCAAGGTCGAGAGCATTGCCACAGAAAACACGATGCTTTCCAAGCAGCCAACAGTCTCCCGTGCGGCTTACCAGAGGACCAACTGGTACTTCCGGAATGATGTCGGCAGCCTCACAGTCGGCGTCCGACTCGCCACTCACACCCTCGATGAAGATGTCTATTTCCGCCATTTCGAAGCCTGTTATCTCCAGACTGAAGTCGATCTCTGCTTCCGAAAGCGCCTTCAGTTGCTCACCGAGCAGCCGGTCGTCCCAAAGGGCATTTTCCGTCAGCCGATTGTCCGCAATCATGAATGCGCGGCGCTGATGTTCGCTGAGGTGTTCCAGGCGAATGATCGGAATCTCATCAATCTGGAGGAGCTGCGAGGCAAGCAGTCGTCCATGGCCCGCGATGACATTCAGATCTTGATCGACAAGGATCGGCACATTAAAGCCGAAGGTCCGAATGCTTTGCGAAAGAGCATTATGCTCCCGTATTGCCGGGAGAGGGATTCGAACCCCCGTTACCCTTGCGGGTAAAGCGGTTTTCAAGACCGCCTGTTTCAACCACTCACACATCCCTCCGCGCAGAGCACGGCCATACTTCTTACCTGAAGGATATCAGCATGACCGTCTGTATCAGAGTCTCGTCATATTTCCGTGAGCTGACCCGCATCTAATTACTCATTTTTCAGAAAATCGATCAAGCCAGGCCTGAATGTCGCCCTCGCGCCATCCGACAACTCGTGCCCAAGCAATACCTGCTTGGGGAAATTGCTCTGTGAGATTTGCACATAGATTGTGCTGTGTGACAGCCCAATTAGTTCGATGACTGATCGTATCGTTATTTGCAAATAAAATTAGCGGCGTCATTTGTGCTTCCCTTTCCAATCCACCTGGCGTGTGCAGGAAATGGACAAAGTGGGCGGGTCATTAGTGTCCCCTTGGATGGATTGTCATCCCTGTATTTTGTGGCGACAATCTTGTCGGGCGCGACGTCATGCTCAACCCATTGCATCAACGCATCGACAACGTCGTTTTCCGCGTCAGCTTGTGGAGAATGGTACTGAAGGATCCCCCCAAAGTTATAAGGACCCGGGCCGTCAGTACAGTGTGACATGCCGGGTACCATGTATAGACGGTAGAAATCCTGGGTTTTTTTCAAGCCACCCATTTCACGCACCACACTCTGGTAGTAATTGACGCTATTGAGCGGTGCAATTACAGCGTCAGCCCAGCCGTGGTACTGGATCAATTTTCCCCCATGAGACTTAAACTGCCGCAAGTCTGGATTGGTGGCGTTGAGAATAGATGATATTTTCGCATCGGTCAGTGCGACATCACTGTCAAAATTGAAGGTACGAAAGTTCCATGCTGGCTTTTCGAATACCATGTCGGAATAGAACATACTCACTAAAAGAAAATCCCAACCTCCATTGGGCCAACTACCGATAATATCTTGCAGGCCAGTCGGTGATAGCTGCTTCGGCTCCAGGCGCATAACCTGGAAATATCTGTTTCCCTGTGCGGGGATTCCGGGGTCCAGAATAGATTTTTCGGGCTGTTTCTACCTGGGCTGCCGTCAGGCAATTTGGATTGTCGGCGCCTTTGCACAACAGTACCGTCGGGTTGAAATGGCATATCCGCGGATCTTCGACAAGGCCATCTTTGACTCCATCCAATCCATCACAAGCAGCAAGCGCAGCAGCCTGGATTGCCGGCAACTTACTTGCGGGAATATAACTAGCCGGCTTGTTCAGGAGAGCCTGTTCAGTCCACACAACTCCGACCATCAGATGTGTCCAGAAATTGGCCGGAGCGCCCGCAATAATGCCATTGAAGTCCTGAGGGAAGCGTTGCGCCTCCATCAGCGCCTCTCGACCACCATCGGAGCAGCCATTGAAGTAGGAGTAGACAGGGGCTTGACCGTAGAAAGCCGCAACGATCGTTTTGGCACTTTCGCTGGTTGTGTGGACGGCCCGATAGCCGAAATCGATGACTTTTTCAGGATGGCCGATTGCCCAGCTTTGGTCGCTTCCGTCTATGTGCCCGTCGTCTGTAGCGGCTATTGCAAATCCGCGCGGTAGTTCCGGCGTCATAAACCTGTAGAAAAATTTACCGGCAAATCCGCCATTACCGATTTGCTCAAACCTACCGTTCCATCCTGAAATTGGCATCCACACTTCAAATCTGATACTCGAGTCTTTCGTTGGCCTGAGAATCCCTTGTACTCGACAAAAAGCTGGAAGACTGATTGGATAAGAAACCTTTTCCTGTGGAGGAACTTTGAAAGAGCCGGCTGCAACATCGATTGCGGAAGTAATTTCCGTGTTGGCTATCGTAAGATTCTTCAATCCTGCACATTTTGATGGCGACGCCGCAGACTGATCTGGTGCATTGCCTGTGGTAACTGCAGCCAATGGTAGACAAGTCGCTATAAGGAGAAATACTGCGGCGAATAACTTCATGGCGTCCTCCCTGCCCCAGGATGCATAGCGTGAGGCGTGCAACAGCAAAATCCAGCTGTAAACTCCGGAAATAGCAAATTTTCTCGTAGAGTGAACAGCGCTCGGCTGCATCGCACGATGCTACAATCTCGCCGTACGTAGCGGGTCTTCCAGATTCAATGGGTCTTCAAGTTCGTGCTGAAAATGCTTCAAGTCTCGCATCAGTTCCGTTTTGACTGATGCCATCGCAGGATCGTCCGATAAATTATGCATCTCCCAAGGGTCCTTTTCGAGATCGAATAACTGTATTCGCCGAGCTTCTGGGTACACGATGAGCTTGTGCGTTTTGGTTCGTATGGTCCGCTGGTAATGCCTGTGATAACTAAAGACAGCATCGTACAGTGGGCGTTGTTCTCCACGAAGCAGTGGCGCGAGACTGGGAAATTCGACATGGCTCGGGACGGGTATGCCGGCCAGGTCGCATGTCGTAGCGTACATGTTGTGCTGATACACCAACTCATCCACTCTCTTCCCAGCGGGAATCCCCGGGCCGGAGATCAACAGCGGCATCCGTATGCTACAGTCGTACAGATTTTGTTTGCCCAACAGCCCATGCTCGCCGACGGCCAAACCATGGTCCGCTGTCAGAATGACATACGTGTTCGATGCCATTCCCGATTTCTCCAAGGCAGCTAGAACCCGTCCAATTTGGTGATCCATGTGCGTGATAATTGCGTAGTATTCGCGCCGGTGAAGCTGGACTGCTTCTCTTGTGCGAGGAAACGGGGCAAGCGATTCATCCCGCCCGAAAGTGTCCGAGCCTATGCTGAATGGATGCTCGGGAAGAAAGTTTGGGGGAATCTGGATCTTGTCTTGTGGATAGAGGTCAAGATACTCTTTGGGCGACTGCCGTGGATCATGGGGCGCGTTAAATCCGAGATAGATAAAGAATGGCGTATCGCGCTTCCCTGCTTTATTCATCAAATGGTCAATGACACTATCCGCGTAGATCACACTCGAATGCTCAATCGCGTCAGGCCTTTGAATATCCACGATATTTGTGTGCAGCCAATGTCCTCTCAAAGATTTATCCGATGGATCCCAGCTGTCTCCAGCCCTTGGCCGAAAATAAGCCGGATCATCTACAAAGGGAGGATTTTTGTGATCGTCATCCCAGTCACTGAAGCAATCGGTGTAGAAGTCCGCGCCTGGAGCCAAGAAGCCAGGCGCGACAGGTCCCATCTCTTTAAAGCTGCGCTGCAGAACAGTAGGATCCAAATGCCATTTCCCGCAGATATAGGTGTCGTATCCGGCGTGACCCATCGTCTGACCCCAGGTGTGGACCTTATTCACGCCCACCTCGGCGTGGAATGCCGTCAGCCCGCTGGTGAGCATGGTGCGACTGGGGATACAAACAGCGCCCGTCCATGCTCCCTGATGAAAGCAATGCGTGAAAGCGCATCCGGAAGCTGCCAACCGATCAAAGTTCGGCGTGTGAATTTCCTCATTGTTCAACGCGTGAACAGTGCGGTACATCAGGTCATCGGCGATGATAAAGAGGAAATTCGGGCGACTCGAATGGTTTTGAGCAAATCCCATAAAGGGAACCGCATTACTCGCAGCAACACCCGACGTCATTAAACCAATAAATTTACGACGATTCATGTCGCCTTCTTCAGATAATTTACGCTGCACAGATTTTGAATGTCTGGCAACACATGTCGGCCGGAGATCTCGAAAGCGATCCCAAGGTGGCGGACTGAGAATCCAAAAGTGGAGATCCAAAGTCCCACAAAGAACCCCACATATACATTCATGCGACGGTATGCGAGGAGAAATCTCGGGACCGAGCTTGCAGACCCATACTTATCCATACGGGTCAGGCAACGAGTGTATCGTCGGATAGCACGTGAATTCCTCTTCTGACACCTGCCAGTAGGGTATGAACTTTTGGCCAGGGTTGCCGCGAACCGTGAAGTGCAATGGCGAGCCCGCAATCGGCTCCAGGTGGTTGGCTAAATAATCTGCATCGTACCCGCTGTCCACAGTGAGATCCACTTTTGAGGAGCCCACGGCAGCTAGAAGTATAGGACCATATTCAACGGAGTATCTTGTCTTGCCCGCAATCTGATCGGCTCCGTTGTAGCGCCTGACTTGGATGGTCGCCGGAAGTGTGAACTCTATGGTGTCGCCGTTGGACCATTGGCGCTGAATCGGCAGATATGTCCCCGGCTGGCCCGCGCCCGCTGGTTTGCCGTTGACTGAAATCTCCATCTCCCCCGCCGCCCAGGAAGGCACCCGTATCCGTAGGTTGGCGCCCGTGGGCCGTGCGACTTTCACCGTCCCATGGACCGCCGTTTCAAAGGGAAAGCGTGTCTCCAGTGTTAGCTCAATCGGTTGCCCATCCTGCTGCCAGCGAATCGTCGATGGCTCGTACAGATGCACATACACTCCGTCTGGCGCGATCGAATAAATATGTTCTGGAAGAGAACCAAGCAGCCGCGTTCCCTGTCCTTCGCAACATGTATTGTGGTGTGTCGACCTCTCCTTCACGCCCTCAAGGACCGTGTGATAGCGGAAGCCATTCTTCCCATCTTGATTGGCCATTCCGACGTTGTAAATAGACTTTTCAATTTCAGTTGCATAGTGCTCTTCATCAGGGTGCAGCAATTGAAAATGTTGACTCATAAAAACCCAGAAGCTACTCCCGC
Organism: uncultured Acidobacteriota bacterium; assembly: GCA_963719625.1. Classification (GTDB taxonomy): domain Bacteria; phylum Acidobacteriota; class Terriglobia; order Terriglobales; family Acidobacteriaceae; genus JAKAAZ01. The sequence continues at coordinate 142,820 of CAVRDB010000025.1, read as the reverse complement.
AGAGTTCTCCGAGCTTTTGACTGAGATAGTTGCTATCCGGAGGATCTACCTCGAACTCGATAATCGAGATGCTCCCCCCCGCTTGCTGCCAATGGGCACGATAAAGCTCCCACGCACCAAGAACGGCATCGTAATAGAACGGATCGCCTGTGATGAGATACATGTCAAGGTAGGCTTCAAGAGTTATCAGCAAATAACAATGGGGACGATTGTATGGATATTGCCAGACGCGCTCCTTCTCATGCTTTGCCAGACCTTTCAGCCAGGCGCTCTCCTGAAAGTAGCGCTGGACCACCTGGGCATCGGACGGCTTGCCTACCGGGCTCAAGCAAACGCGTGTATTGCCTGTTGCGCCCATGCTGCCGAAGCTTACCCCGCGATCCATATACGGCAGGAATGCCTGCTGGTTGAACCAGTCATAGTAGCCACGCAGCAGCGGCAAAGCCTTGGCATTACCGCTGTGCGCTGCTTCAAGCAGCCCTAGCGTAACCCACACACGCACGTAATCCGCATTATCGCCGTGGAAGATTTTATCCTCCGGATAGCCCATGATGTACCCATTAGACTGACGGCACTCTTCGATGCCATCGACCACAACATTCAATCGACGGCGCAATTCAGGATGGTCCACCCAGCGTAACGTGTTTCCCGCGCCCATCAGGAAGCGAGCTGCATTGGAACCGGCAAGACGTTCTTCCCAAAAAATCTGCGTGCCAGTGGGCTTGAAGTCCTTTATTTTCCCAGCCCGCTCGTAAAACTGGCGCAAGAGATCGTCTGTTGAGTAATAGCTCAACAGATACTCGATGTTGTTCTGCATCGCAGTCTGGAAAACACCCCCGTTTAGCGTCACACCGGTTTTCGGCACTTGCGCCTTAGATTTCGCGGGCCTCCAAATTGAAGGATCGGTGACCGCACGAGGATTGTCGGAGCGGATGCCTTCTCCATCCTCGCGGGCCGGACGCGTCAATTGACCGGCAAGATCGGTGTCTCCGTGCTCTTCATCGACAGACACCTTGCAACCCACTGCAACATCGCGACCCTCGGAAAGCACCGCCATCTTGGCGACCGTCAGGGTGAAATCGGGGCTGTCTTTGGTCCCCACATCGATAGACGGAGTATTTATCGCAACAGTTTCGACCCGAGCCGGAACCTTGACGGCTCGGAGACGCGTTGCGGTCAACCTTATATAACGGCCGTGAACCCCATGCGCCGTGTATTGAGTGATGTTATCTGTAGGGTCTGGAAAATCCGAATGCGTAAAATCGGCTATGGCGAAAGGAGCGCTGAAACTCGCATCGTCCGCGGCTTCGATCCGGAATCGAAGCGGAAAGCCCTCGCCCGCATAAACCCCACCTCCCGGATACCCGCGCTCTGCGGCGGGAAACAATTGAATGGCTTGAATAGGAAGACTCTTGCCAAGATCCACCTGGATCCAGGTGGCGGTTTCAGGATTTGCAACGACCTTCGACCGGTATGCACGATAGCGCGTGGCGGGCGTCGCGGCCATTCTCAACCCGGTCAGATAAGGCGCCAACTCCTCGGGCCCGGCGGCCAAGACCTGCAAAGGCGAGATTGCGTCTGTCACGGCGATCCCCGCGCCAACATATGCGGTACTAAGAAGAAAGCTGCGTCGTGTCAGACTCATAAGCTCTGCTCAATCGCTTTCTTGATGATTGCGTGCATGCCTTTTCGCCGGGATTCGAGCGCTGGCTGCAGGAGTGCGCCTGGGTACAAGGATCGAACCAATGGCTTGCTGCAACTGTGTCATCGGAAGCCTAACCTATAGATGATTATCGCGATGCGAAAGAACGACGGGCAATAGCTAAAGGTAACGTTTAGATGGATAATTGTGACTCCCTATAAAAACGCCAGATCACCCAGGAAAAACCAACCCAGTGAATTGCCCGGCACGACCGCGGCGCGGCCTGCCTTCTTGCATTCATCAATCTTTTCGCGCCGGATCCAAGCCCTACAGTGCCTTTATTTTCGGCGAGGAGTTCCGGTCGTCTCGGCGGATGGCACTGGCCTCTCGTGGCCTGCGGAGCTGCGCGGGTGCGCGCGAAAGTGAGTTGGTGCGCTGCCATAGTAGCTTTTGAACACTCGTGAGAAGTGATATGGATCGGAGAAGCCAACGCGTTCAGCGGCATGCGCCACGCTCGCGCCTGTCCCAACCAGCAGGGATGCTGCCTCCGCCATCTTATTGCCGATTAGAGCCTTATGGGGGCTGGTGGTCGAATAGCGCTGGAACAGCCGCGCGAGATAAGCCGGTGTTATTTTCAGTTTCCGGGCAAGGTCCGCAGTTGATTGCAGAGTACGGAAGCTAGTACTGAGTTCATAGGACGCCCGGGCATAGGTTTCAAAGGCGCGACACTTTGCCTCTTCCGGTCGCATCGCATTCTGCTCAATGCGCAGCAGAAGTACGTCGAAGAGAGAAGAGCACAGCTTCTGCGATAGAGATCGTGGCTCCTGTCCGGCATCTACGATCTGTTGGAACAGGTCACGAATTACATGGGGCTGGCGTATCCAGGCCGTAAAGCCTGGATTCAGCGGCAGGCTGCGAAAAATGCTCCCCGCGTGTGAGCCGGAAAAATCTAAAAAGTATTTCAGCAACGGCTGATCGGCACTCGTGCGTATAAGGTGGGCGCTTCCCGGCGCATAGCCGAACAAGATGCCCGGCTCCAGTTCTGTTGTCCGTCCATCGCATGTGAAGTATCCATGCCCTTCAGCCACATACTCCAGAGCGAAATACCGGAAGCTCTCCCGGCGTACTACGTAGTTCGGCGAGCAGCACTCCCATCCACCGCAGGTAATTGCCAGCGCCGTCCGCGGAGGCGGATCGAGATTGAAAAAGAAGTAACGACACCGTGTGACGCGTTCGGCAAGAAAGGCAGGCCGCGCTATTGTGCCAGTCACTTCACCGGGCTGCTTTTTCTCACGAGAGATGGGCCGAGGTTTCATGCGAAGTCATAATTATCCATCAAAACGTTAACTTTAGCTATTGCTCGTCGTTCTTCCGCGTTTCGATAATCATCCGCAGATTGAAATATGCACAGCCATTACTGAGAAACGGTATGCAAAATGCTGGAGCGACCCCGGAGCACGAATGATTTTTGTTAACCCAAAATCCTTAGCCGATAAAAGAGCCTTCACAAGGTACGCAACGCTACAACGATGAAGGAGACAAAACGATATGAACGTAGATGCAATTTCCAGACGCCTATTTTTGAAAAACATAGGCGCAGCGGGTGCGCTGGCGTACTCAACCGGTGCAGGGATTCCCGCGATAGCTGCGAAGTGGCCCGAGAGCAACAACGATGTAGGTTCAGCAGCAGAAAGCACGCAAGCGACAACCCGGGCACAGAGAATGGCATGGTGGCATGCGGCGAAGTTCGGGATGTGTATCCATTGGGGGCTATATAGTGTGCTGGGTCAGCATGAGTGGGCGATGGAATCAGAAGGAATCCCGATTCCGCAATACGAGTTAATGGCCAAGCATTTCAAGCCCAAGCCAAACGCGGCGCGAGAGTGGGCAAGGCTCGCTAAGAGCTCAGGGCAGAAATATATGGTGATGACTACCAAGCACCATGAAGGCTTTTGCATGTTCGACACAAAGCTGACGAATTATTGCGCGCCCCAGCAAGGCCCGGGGCGAGACCTGGTGAGAGAGTATGTAGATGCAGCGCGTGCGGAGGGCCTTCAAGTTGGTTTTTACTACTCGCTGATGGACTGGCATCATCCGGACGGCTTCCGCTGCAAAACAGATGAGGCGGCGCGCAAGCGTTTTGTGGCCTACACACATGGGTTGATTCGTGAGTTGATGAGTAACTATGGCAGGATCGATATTCTTTGGTATGACCAGGACTTGCCGTTGACCCCGAAGCAATGGGAATCCGAGCGAATGAACCAGATGGTGTTCGAACTGCAGCCCGAGATCATCGTGAATAATCGCAACGGCCTAGAAGGGGATTTTTCTACACCAGAACAACGCATCGAGGCGGCACAGGTGGGACGGGCATGGGAAACATGCATGACGCTGAATGAGAGCTGGGGCTATAACCGGGGCGACGACTCCTGGAAGACGCCGAAGACAATTGTGAGTAATCTGGCCACGTGCGCATCCGACGGTGGAAATTATCTGCTGAATATCGGTCCCAAGCCTGATGGATCGGTACCAGCGGAATCCGTGGAGATTCTGGAAACTGTTGGCAAATGGCTCGATACTAACGGCAAGGCGATTTATCCGACCGAACGCGGATCCTTTAGCTACAACCCAAATGCGCACTTCACACGTCGTGGCAACACCCTCTATGTGCACCAGAAATATTGGCCTGGGCAAACGCCCGCAGCACAATGGCTCTCTTTCTTTAAGCCGGGTGCTGTCCTTGCAATTGGCGGCCTGCAGACGAGGGTTAAGTCGGCGCGTCTCCTAAAGACGGGACAGAACGTGTCTTTTACGCAGAATGGTTCATTCTATTTGCGGCTGACGGGGCTAACGGTCGAAGCACCGGATTCCTTGTCCACCGTGATCGAAGTGGAGTGCGAAGGCGAACCCATTATTGATGCATTGGGGATGGTTCCTCAGTGGCCCCGCTATAAGGTCGGTATTAGTTAAATTAAGGTAGCTCGCTGAGGCAATGACTAACGCTCTGTACCATACAGCGCTACATGGGCCGAGTATAGCCTTGCTTCTGATAGCTCTCCAGGAGTTTCGAAAGCCGGTGAACAATCTCCGGCCTTTCCTGATAGAGATTATGCATTTCATGGGGATCCGATGCCAGGTCATAGAGCTGTCCGGCGGGTCCACCAGGTGCGGGTTCGACGTGGACTGGAAATGAGAATCCGCCAGAGCCCAGACCCTCTTCAAGCTTCCAGTTACCTTGTCGAATCGTGAGCATCCCATCTGACGACTCATCAACAATGGCGTCCCGTATGGGCTTATTGTTCTTTCCTAAGAGGGCCGGCAGCAAGTCAAAGCTATCCTCCGCAGCATTATGTGGCAGTGATATACCATCAATTGCTGCAACGGTGGCCGTAAAATCTGTAAGACTGCCTAATTCGTTACTGATGGAGTTAGGCTTGATATGACCTGGCCAACGGGCGATAAACGGAATACGGTGTCCAGCTTCCCAAATGTCAGCTTTCTCTCCCCGCCACTCGGCATTTGCGCGATGCTCGAACTGGGCAATATCCTGCGGCTTCCAGTCCGCGCCGTTATCGCTGGTGAAAATAAGCAAAGTATTATCAGCCACACCAGTCTCTTTTAATGCCTGCATAATTTTTCCCAACATGGCATCTGTTTCCACAACATAATCACCGTATCTGCCAGCTCTTGATTTTCCCTGGTATTGCTTCAGCGGCAGCCACGGCGTATGTGGTGAAGGAAGGGCAACGTAGAGAAAAAAAGGCTGACTTGGGTTAGCTGCACGATTATGGATAATGTTCACTGCTTTTTCAGTCACTGTTGGCAGCACTTGATCCATTACAAAATCCGGGGCTATGGGACCGGGTCTCCAAAAAACACCTCGGAGAGATTTGCTTCCCGCGGTTGACGACGTCGACTGTTCCACAACATGGTTATTTTCAAAATAGAGATAGGGCTCCATATCGAGCGACGCTGGAATCCCAAAATAGTAATCGAATCCGTGATCCACCGGGCCGGGATCTAGTGGTTTGGTGTAATCGGTTTTTTGTTTGTCTCCCAGTCCCAGATGCCACTTGCCCACGCCCGCCGTGTAGTAGCCATCCGCCTTCAGCATCGATGCTACTGTCATGCGGCCTGGTTCGATTAAATTGGGAGAGTAGCCCCAGAGCACTCCGCCTAAACCGTTTAACTTTGTGCGCCAGCAATAGCGCCCGGTGAGTATGCTGTAGCGGCTAGGAGTGCATACGGCTGACGAGGCATGCATGTCGGTGAAGCGCATCCCTTCACGCGCCAACCGATTTGCGTTGGGGGTTGGAACGGCAGAATAGGAATTGTAGGAATCCAAATCTCCCCAGCCCAGATCGTCCGCCAAAACGAAGACGATATTTGGTCGCTTTTTTTCGACTTGTTTAGCAACCCCAGGGAGGCTCAGCATAGCTGATGCAGCTCCAAGACCCATACAAAATTTTCTGCGATTGACAGTACCCATTGAAAATCACCCATCAACGAGGCGAAACGGAATGACGCACGATGCCGCCCGTATTGTTTACCGCATTATTAGGCGTTGCGGTTAGATTGCTCTAACAATCAGCTTTCCGGTCTCGATTCAATCGACAACTATTAAAGCTCAAAGTTAGTGTTCCGGGGGAGCGGGTTCGTTCAGCACGCGAAGAACCATGTCCGCAACCTGCATGCCCATAATGTTCGAGCCCGTTGTGTTGAAATGTACATTGTCCAGGTACAGATCCTGGCGCTTCTCCATCAGAGCATGCTGGTCGTCTACCATCATGCCGCTCACAAAACCCAGTGCAATCGCGTTGCGCGCGTCAATGCGCGGGTTCGGCACCCCTAGCCCAGCATCCGACTTGAGTGGCGTCGTTGTCGCCCAGATAAACGTGGCTCCCGGAGCGATGGAGTGAAGCGCGGCCAGATAAGCTGGGAAGCCAGCCTTATATTGCGCGTCCGAGTAATCTATTCCATGCGCGCCGTTGTTGAAGTGAACGACGCGGAAGCGCACGCCCTCCATCTTCCCAAACATCGCAATTTCTTCAGGCAGGACCGGGTTGCCGACACAGAGGGAGTTCGCCATCAGGTATACGTTTGCCTTGCCCGCAAGCTGCTGTTGCACGATGGGAAAGTAGTTGCGCGAGAGCGAGTCTCCTACTAGAAGGACGTTCGGCAGTTGCGCCTCCGGATGCAGCGGCCGTACATTCCAGGTCCACTCGGTTTGCTCGGGTTGGGGCTGGGTTTGGACGGCGGCGCGAAGGCAAGGAAGCCCCACGGCGAGGACTGCGATCAACGCTATGGCGTTGACAATTCGCTGTTTCATCGTTGCTTTCTCGACGTTGAATTTTTTCAAAGCTGAATCTTAGGAACGGCTTACCTAATAAAACTCTGCTCTGACGGGAAGTATTTATTCCACTTCCTGCTTACTGCTTGCACTCGAAGCTCGCAGCATCCTTGGTGTCGCCAGTACCCTTGTAGTGTGGCTTTTGAGGGTAAGGACAAAGAGGCCGCGTCATAATAACCTCGCTCGAGACATCGGCAGGATTCTTGTGCTGCTTGGCGATAATACTTGAGGGCTCCACGCCAGACTCTACCCAATCCTTCAAACTGCTAAAAACGTTAAAGTCGACGGGGCCTGAGCCACCCCAGCAATGCTGCATTCCTGGAATCATATATAACCGGATAAAGGAATCATTCTTAGCTGGCATAACTGCAACGACGCTGTTGTAGTAGTTGACCATGTTTAACGGCGCGATCGCCGCATCGTCCCAGCCTTGGTACAGGATGAGTTTGCCTCCTCGATTCGCGAATGGCTTCAAATTAGGATTTGTGGCATTCAGGACTTTTGCCAGCTTGTCGTCAGTGACCTTCATATCGCGATCTACCTGGAAGCTGCGATAGTCCCACTTAGGATCGTCGTAGACCATGTTCCTATAAAAAGCCACTCCGAGGGAATATTGCACGCTCTTCTCGATAGTTGGCGCATCAATCCACAAGGCCCACCCCCAAGGTCCCAGTTCGCCGCCAGGAAAGTAGCCGGGATAAACTACATTGCCATGCGTATCCTTTATCCCTGAATACACCTTTTTTAAAGCTTCAATCTGGGGAGTAGTAAGACACGCATCGGAATCGGCACCCTTGCATACAAGCACTGCCGGGTCAAAATGGCAGGCTCTTGGATCGGTAATTACCCCATCCTTCACACCATCCTGGCCATCACAAGCGTTTAAGAACGCGGAATTGATCAAGGGCAGTTTCGACGGCGGGATCTGACTCGCTGGATTAGCGTACATCGCCTGCATATTCCACATAAATCCCGCGACGTCATGCGTCCAATTGTTTGCGGGGGCGCCCGCAATAATGCCGTTGTAGTCTTTGGGGAAACGCTGGGCCTCCATCAAGGCCTGGCGGCCGCCGTTCGAGCAGCTATCGAAATACGAGTATTGGGGCGACTTTGCATAAAAGGCATTCACGATCAACTTCGCTTTTACGGTCATCTCGTGAATGGCACGGTATCCAAAGTCGATGATTTTTTCTGGGTGGCCCATTGCCCAATCGGCGTTTGAAGAGTCCCCGGTATGACCGGTATCGGTGGAGACCGTGGCATAGCCGTTTCGGACTCCGTAGCTCATCTCAGAGTAATGAATCGATCCCGCAAATCCGCCATTTCCGCGGCCCATTAACATGCCATTCCACCCAGAGCTTGGCATCCAAACTTCCATTTTTATATCTGAATCCTTCGCCGGGTGAATCTCAGTTGCTACTCGACAGAAAGAAGGTAGACCCTGGAACACCTCAGGGGGGATGCCAGGCGGCAGCGAGAGCGCACCGGCCGGTATAGTCTCCGCAGAAGTAATCTTCGTGTTTGCCAGTTTCAGAGCGGCCAGATTTCCACATGCATCCGCATAGGCAGGCTTTCTCCCAAATACAATCACGGCACAGAGGAGGGCGAGCACATGAAAGATGATCGTTCGCTGAAACGCAGATTTGTTCGTGCAACGGATCGAGCGATAAACCTTGGTCATCCCTGCCCTCCCCTAGGCAAACGCGTAACCACACTGAACCGGCGTTAGTTACCGCCTGTTGCTACTGTGCCAGAACCATAATCTTGGATAATTATCGAGACGCAAAGAACGATGGGCAATGCCTAAAACTAACGTTTTGATGGATAATTGTGACTTCCTTTGAAACCCCCGGATGATTCTGAAGAAGATTAACCAACACGGTGAAGAGAGTAAGCCCTCTTTGAGGCTTCTTAGAGGAATTTGCCAAGGTCTGCATAGTCAAGAATGCCCGATTGCAAACGTCTTCCGCGAAAGCGGATCGGGATTGAAAAAATAACTAGGGATAACTGCGTTGACGAGCTTGGCAAGAAAGCAGACCATGTCGCTGCTGCACCAGATACTTTACCTGTTTGGGTTTCTTGCCAGTGAGCAGTTGGAGTTTTATAGGAAGTCACAATTATCCATCAAAACATTAGCTTTAGCTATTGCTCATCGTTCTTTCGTCTCCCGATAATCATCTACAGGTTAGTTTCCGATGACACAGTTGAAGCGAGCCATTGATCCGGCGCTTGTGCCCATGCGCACTCTTGCAGACGGTGCTCAAATCCCGGTTATCGGCCTAGGCACCTTTGGTTCAGATCATGTCAGCAGCCGGCAAATTGCGGCTGCTGTTCTAGGTGCAGCCAAGATAGGGTATCGCCACTTCGACTGTGCCGCGGTCTATGATAATGAGCCGCTCATTGGAGATGCCCTCAAGTCGCTCTGGAATACCTTCGCGCCGCGCCAGGACTTCTGGATCACGTCCAAACTCTGGAATGACAAGCACGCAGCAAGAGATGTCATTCCAGCTTGCAAGCAATCTCTCCACGATCTCAAGCTGGATTATCTCGATCTCTATCTCGTTCACTGGCCGTTTCCGAACTTCCATCCGGCCGGCTGCGACATCGATTCGCGGAGCCCTGATGCTCGTCCATACATCCATGCGGATTTCATGGAAACCTGGGGTGAGATGGAAAAGCTGGTGGAACTAGGATTGGTCCGTAACATCGGAACCTCAAATATGACCATCCCGAAGCTCGATCTACTTCTCAAGGACGCACGCATACGCCCAGCCTGTAATGAGATGGAGTTGCATCCACATTTTCAGCAGCCCGAATTCGTTGCCTATCTTCTTGATCGGCAGATTCAACCCATCGGCTTCTGCCCGCTGGGTTCTCCGGATCGTCCTGAACGGGATCGCACAGAATCTGACACTTCGCCGCTGGAAGATCCAGCAATCCGTACAATCGCGAATGAGCATCACGTCCATCCAGCCGAGATCTGTCTCAAGTGGGCGGTGCAGCGGGGCGAGGTCGTGATTCCGTTCTCTACCAATCCACGCAATTACGCGGCAAACCTCCAAGCAGTTGTTGAAGACCCACTCACACTGGATGAAATGGAAAGAATCGCAGCTGCCGATCGCCAGCTGCCGGTTAATCAAAGGCCAAGTTTTTCTTTGGAAGGAAAACCAGCCCTGGGAAGATCTTTGGGATGAAAACGGAGTCATCACGCCAGCATGACTATTCTGGGAGGGACGTTGAGTAACAATACAAAATTGCAAGCAGGGACGGAGATGCAGGGTGCAATACTTCCCGGCAATAGCACGACTGAACTTCGCTCATTCACTGTCCCGGAGCCGGGTTGGGGACAGGTTCTGATCCGCATGAAGTCCTCAACCATTTGCGGCTCAGATATTCGAGCCATCTACCATGAACATCTTGGCAAGGGGCCGGAAGGTTATCAAGGAGTCATTGCAGGACACGAGCCTTCCGGGCAGATTGTAAAGACGGGACCCGGCTGCCGCCGTTTCACCGTCGGAGATCGTGTCATCGTCTATCACATTTCCGGCTGCGGCCTCTGCAATGACTGCCGTCGCGGATACATGATCTCCTGCACCAGCGAGCAGTATCGCCGTGCGTATGGATGGCAGCGAGATGGCGGAATGGCCGACTACCTTCTCGCAGAAGAAAAAGACCTTCTGCATCTGCCCGATACGCTCTCGTATAGCGATGGAGCGCAGGTGGCGTGCGGCTTCGGTACAGCTTATGAGGGACTGGAGAAAATCGGAATCAGCGGGAACGATGCCGTGCTTATCACCGGTCTCGGTCCTGTGGGAATGGCCGTAGCCGCGCTCTGCCGCAAGCTTGGCGCCCAGCAAATCCTTGGCATTGACGTTTTGCCGGAGCGGTTGCAGTTGGCGCGCGAGCTTGGCCTGTGCGATGAAGTGATCCCTTCCGGCCCTGAGAACGTCTCAGAAATCCTCGCGCTTACAGCGGGGCGCGGAGTCGAACGCGCGGTTGATTGCTCCGGCCACCACGAGGCCCGCGCCACGGCAATTCGCGCCACTCGCCGCTGGGGCCGCATTGTCTTTCTCGGCGAAGGAGGCACGGTTCAGTTCCAGCCATCTTCCGATCTCATGCATGACCAGAAAACCCTATACGGCTCCTGGGTCACATCCATCTGGAGAATGGAAGAGCTCATCGAGCGCCTCGTGCGCTGGCAGCTGTTCCCCTCGAGCCTCATAACCCACCGCTTTCCGCTTCAACGGGTCGACGAAGCCTACGCTTTGATGGCCTCGGGCCATTGCGGCAAAGTCGCCGTCTGTTTCGATGAGGAGATTGGCTAGATGCTCAAAGGAATCTCACCGGTTCTCAGTCCAGATTTGCTGAAGTTATTGTGCGAGATGGGTCACGGAGATGAAATAGTCCTTGCCGATTCAAACTTCCCCGGCGCAAGGATCGGAAAGCGTCTCGTTCGCGCCGATGGTTTACCCATCAAGACCATTCTCGAAGCGATCCTTCCACACTTTGTGCTCGACAAATACGCCGACTCGCTCATCATGATGCAAGCGGTTCCGGGAGACGTCCTCGATCCCGCTGTTGAAGAGGATTACATGAAAGCTATACAGCGCCATCAACCAGATGTGGCTTCACTTATTCGCATCAACAAAAGCGCATTCTACGAGCGCGCAAGCGATGCTTTTTGTGTAGTTATGACGGGTGAATTACGTATCTACGGCAATCTCATCCTCAAGAAGGGAGTAATTACTCAGGTCTGATTCCGTTGTAACTACTTACCTCGATTTCCACATCGTTAGAAAGAGAATTTTACATACGCTACGATTTATGCCAGCCACCGATGAAATCCGACTCAACGATTACAGCCTGGTGGGCAAGGACACTCTTCTCGCCATTCAAAAGGGCCTGGCCGAAGCCACTTGGTATACCTCGCCCGTCCCGCGCGAAAAAATGCGCGAACTCCTGGAGCGCAAGGACGGCCCCGCCATCTGCGACATTGTCCTCTGGTTCACATTGCTGATGGGTTCGGGCGTGTGCGGCTATTTCCTCTGGGGAACTTGGTGGGCCATCCTACCTTTTATGCTGTACGGCGTCCTTTACACCGCATGCTCCGATTCCCGCTGGCACGAGTGCGGCCACGGCACCGCCTTCAAAACCGATTGGCTCAACAACGCAATCTATGAAATTGCTTCCTTCATGGTCATGCGTGAGTCCACTCCCTGGCGATGGAGTCACACCCGCCACCACAGCGACACCATCATCGTCGGGCGCGATCCGGAAATTGCCGTCCCGCGGCCCCCAAATTTAATGGCCATGTTTCTCGCCTGCTTCAATCTGCAAGCTATGCCCGCTTACGTACGGTACGTCTACCGATACATCAGCAGACGTGGGAAGGATAGGGGCACCCACCTTGGACTCGAGACCTACTTCTGGCACCTTCTCCTACATTGCGGTGGACGGCTTACGCCAGAAGAAAAGACTTACATTCCGGAATCGGAGTACGGAAAAGTCATTGTCCGGGCACGCATCCATCTGCTGATTTACGTCAGCGTCATCACCCTGTCGATTTATACCCGTAGCATTCTTCCCCTCATGTTCATCGGCCTGCCCACGATTTACGGCGCGTGGCTCATGCCTATTTACAGCCAGACGCAGCACGCCGGTCTTGCCGAGAACGTGCTCGACCACCGTCTCAATTGCCGCACGGTGTATATGAACCCTATCAACCGCTATATCTACTGGAACATGAACTACCATCTGGAACACCACATGTTTCCGCTGGTGCCCTACCATAACCTGCCAAAGCTTCACGAACTGGTAAAAGCCGACATGCCCCAACCGTACAACGGGCTGATTGAGGCGTGGCGGGAAATCATCCCTACTATCCTCCGCCAGCTGAAAGATCCGGCGTATCACATTAAGCGCACACTACCGACGCCGACGATTCCTGCCGATGCGCCGCCCACTTCGCATATCTTCACCGCCAAGGGCCAGCCTGTGAATGGTTGGGTCGAAATCTGCGCCAGCACTTTTCTTCAGCAGGAAGACGTCATCCGCTTCGACTACGACAAGAAAACCTACGCCATCTATCGCACGGCGGACGGCCAACTCTATTCAACTGACGGTATTTGCACGCATGGTAACGCCCATCTTGCCGATGGATTCGTCAAAGGCAAACTCATCGAATGCGCCAAACACAACGGACGCTTCGACGTTACCGACGGTTCGCCACAGCGCCTGCCGGTCTGCGTCGCACTCAAAACCTATAAGGTCCGCGAGCATGATGGAAAAATCTTTCTCGACCTCGCTTCCGCGGGCGGTTGCGGTATCAGCCAGCCAGCTACCACTTACAAATTTCGCGTTGTCAGCAATGACAACATCGCTACATTCATCAAAGAACTTGTTCTGGAACCCGAACCCGGCTCACCGCCTTTTGACTATAAGCCTGGCGACTACATCCAGATCGACATTCCCGCCTATGGCGAAATTCCGTTCCATAAAATCTCAGTGTGTGCGCCTTTCGGCGATGTCTGGAAAAGCCAACATGTTTTCGACTTCCGCGCTCAAAACGATATCCCCATCCGCCGCAACTATTCGTTCGCCACCAATCCCGCGATCGACAAACAACTTCGCTTCAACGTTCGCATTGCCACTCCGCCGCGCGGCCAGGACTGCCTCGCTGGCGCAGGCTCTGCTTACATCTACAGCCTCAAGCCCGGCGATACCGTCACCGCGATCGGACCGTTCGGGGATTTTCACATCAAGCCCAGCGAAAAGGAAATGGTCTATTTAGGAGGCGGTGCGGGAATGGCGCCGCTGCGCTCGCACCTTTCGCATCTTTTTGAAACCTTGAAAACCACGCGCCGCGTGAGTTTCTGGTATGGCGCCCGCTCACTTCAAGAGATTTTTTATCAAGATTACTTCGAATACCTGGCAAGAAGATTCCCCAACTTCAGTTTCCACATCGCCCTGTCAGAGCCTCAACCGGGGGACAACTGGCAATCGCATACGGGTTTTATCCACGAGGTGTTGCATGATCAACATCTCGCCAGCCATCCCGACCCGACAGCCATCGAATATTATCTTTGCGGTCCACCTGTAATGGTGCAGGCTGCAACCAGGATGCTCGAAGATCTCAATGTGCCCAAGAACCAGATTGCATTTGACGAGTTCTAGTGCCTCAATCAGCTACGACAATATCTACCGAAAAACTGCAGACTCCGCATCAGAGGGCACAGATAGCGAATCACTGACGCGCGGATGGGCTGCGGCTAAAAAAGTCGCTCCATTCGAAGCTTAGAAGAATCCGTCTCGTCTACGGAGCATTTTCAGCTTTGTGGATAGAAAACATGGATTGCAAAGGAAGCTGGCGCGAGGAACTGCCAACATAGACGCGGTAATCGCCTGGCAATATTTCCCATGCATTTTTTGCAACATCAAAAATTGCCAACATTCTCGGCTGTATTTTTACAGTGATTGAATGCGTTTCTCCCGGTTGGTAGACAGATTTTTCCCATCCGACAAGCCGTTTTGGAGGTTCCCCGGAATTACTGGGAAGTGCAAGGTAAACCTCAGCTACTTCTGCACCCAATCGACCTCCGGTATTTTGTACTTTGAACGTCACGCTGACTTCCCTACCGGAAGCGACTTGCAGATGAGAATAAGCAAAGGTCGTATAGGAAAGGCCAAACCCAAAGGGAAAGAGCGGCTCTTTTTTCTCCGCGTCATACCATTTATATCCAACCTTCAGCCCTTCGGTGTAATTCACATCAAACAGCTTTGGATGAAGCATATCTCCGCCCGGTGGAGGCCCAATCAGCACTGGATGTGGCAGATCGGCATCATTCTTAGGAAATGTTATCGGTAGTTTCCCTGATGGGTTTACTTTTCCAAACAAGACTGCGGCGATAGCTTGTCCCCCTCGTACCCCCGGATACCAGACCTGCAGAACGGCACCGACCCGATCGATCCAGGGCATAAGAAAAGCTCCTCCTGTCTCGGCCACAATAACGGTATGCGGATTTGCTGCGGCAACTTGTCTAACCAGATCATCCTGATTGTCCGGCAATTCGAGTGTGGGCAGGTCGGCTCCTTCACGTGCAAACTGATTCACGAACACAATCGCCACATCCGCGGTCTGGGCAAGCTTCGCAGCCGATGTCGTATCTTTTCCGTCGTTATAGATGACCTTTGCATCCGGAGCGTTTGCTGCAATCGCTTTCAATGGAGAAGAAGGGTCCCATACAACCGGCACCTTTCTCTTTTTATTGGATGGTGGTATCGGCTTCATTCCCTCTGGCTCAACCTGCGATGAGCCGCCCCCAGATAGCACCCCTGTATCCGCGTGGAAACCTATGACAGCAATCGTATGAAGACTTCCAGCCTGTAGCGGTAAAAGATGATCCCGATTCTTAAGTAGAACGCACCCTTGTTCCTCTACTCGCTGTGCGACGACAGCCCCGGCATGAAAATCGATAGGGGAAATGACTGAAGGGTGATCGATTACACCGAAGGCAAACATAGTGCGGAGGATGCGATGCACCATATCGTCCAGGCGGGACATCGGCACCTCACCATTTAGAACGGCGGCCTTCAGCGGCGCCGCAAAATACTCGCTCTCAAATTCCTGGTCTAGCCCGGCAAGTGCCGCAGCCGTTGTGGAGCGCGTCGCTCCCCAATCCGACATTACCCACCCCTTGAAGCCCCAGTCGCGCTTCAGGACATCTGTCAGCAGGTACTTATTTTCGCAGGCATAAACATCGTTCACCCGGTTGTAGGAGCACATCACGGTACCAACATTCGAGCGTTCAATAGCAATTTCAAAAGCGAGTAGGTCCTCTTCCTGCATCGAACGTTTGTCGAGGTTGGAACTTACACCCGTGCGCCCGGAGTCCTGGTCATTGACAGCGTAATGCTTGATGTCGGCAATTACACCTTGCGCCTGGATCGCCTTTAGTTCTGCACCAGTCATCTCCCCTGCTAACAGAGGGTCTTCTCCGTGATATTCGAAATTCCTTCCGTCTCTTGGCTCACGGGTCAGGTCAATACCACCCCCGAGAGATACATTGAATCCCTGGTCTCGAGTTTCCCTGCCAATGACGGTGCCGAAATTGCGGGCCTGGTTTGTATCCCACGTTGCTGTCTCAGCAATGGACGATGGCAATGCAGTCGCTTGGCCATTGTTTCGTAATCCGAGATTGGTGACTCCTACCCCCGCACCGATCAACTGAAGATTGGGAATTCCAAGGCGCGGGATACCAGGTACAAATCCATCGCCCCCAAGCGCATAAGGAAATGGTCTTCGATGAAGACCGCGATAAGGCCCCCACTTAATCACCAGGCCATGCACCAACTGGAGCTTCTCATCGAGGGTCATTTTACTGACAACGAGATCGGCTCTTTGATCCGGCGAGAGGTGAGCATTCATCCAGGGTTTAGCTTTGCTACCATTCGCTACATTGCTTCCCCAAGCTAATCTAGTGCTGCTGGAGCAAACAATTGCGATAGCTATCAGAAAAAGCCATCGTCTCAGCAATGATTTCTGTATCCATAATCTGTTACTGCGAATAGATTTGGTTCCTGAACCACACGCCGTTAAGAGACCGTGCGTCGGCATTGCGCGAACCTCTTTTCTGTTTTCTATGCGGGCGAAGCGGAACCCTGGGAAGGGAGCGCAAATATATTCTCATACTGAACCTTCTGGCTCAGCAGGTACATATATTTTTCACAATGAACGACTCGAATCATCGTTACATCATGCGCAGCCCTTCCCGGAAGATTGCAGCATGCTAGTAATTAACCCTCAAGGCAAATTGTAGAATTCTTGGCTGGTTTGCCTGAGAACTCACGACGCCATAACTGGGAAGTCCCCGCACGTCGCCTGGATACCCAAACTGGACGCGATTGAAGAGATTGAAAGTTTCGAGACGAAACTGGACATTCCTCTTACCGGCAGAATCAATCGGAAAGTTCTTGAACAAAGCAGCGTCCCAATTTGCTTGTCCAGCAGCCCGCAACTGCGGATCATTTCTAGGTTCGTCTCCAAACGTAAACGCGGCAGGCTGAGTAAAGCAACTGGTATTGAACCATTTGGTCAACCTGGAATAAGCCGACCCACTGACTCTCTTGGAGCATCCTGGGGTGTAGTTCGGCCTTGAGCTACCGCCTGAGTAGGTGAGATTTTGGGAGGTAGTGAAGCCCAGAGGAAAGCCCTGCATAAATGTCGTCACTCCATCCAGACCCCAGCCTCCAACGACATAGTCCAAGGCGCGAGGAGCATTGGAAAGATATCTCAGTCCACGCCCCACAGGAATATCGTAGACGTAACTAAGGACCAGGCGCTGAGTGGTGTCATCACTGGACAGCGATCTCTCACCTTTCAGATTGTTGGCGTCCTGCGCGGAGGAGCCGCTCCCGCCGGCAACTTCCGGTTCCAGCCATCCTGTCAAAGTGTCCGTATTGCTGATCAGCTTCGACCAGGTATAGGCGAGATTCAGGGACGCGCCGGCGGCAAGCCTCTTTTGTGCCGTAACCTGCAGGGAATTATAAGTTGAGGCAGCCAAATCTCCAGTGGCCATAGCTACACCGGAATATTGCGGATAAGGCCGAAGCAACTGGCCAGCCTGAATAGTGGGCAATCCCAACCCATAGGTAGGATTGATGACACCGTAAAAAGGATTTGGAACCTGTTGCAAAAGCGCGACTCCCTGGCTCAAATCCGCGTCCGGCAATTGGTCCCTTTGGAGTGAGTAGAAGGGCAGGTGTGTACCCTTTGCTCCGCCGTAAGCAATTTTCAATACAAAGCTGCCGCCTATCTGCTGTTGAATGCCAGCATTCCACTGCTGTGCGTAGGGATAAGGATTGTTAAGGAACGATGCAGAAAGTCCGGATCCCAGCAAGGTTGCATTATAATTCGCGCGGCCTGGAGGTGGAACGAACCCGTCCGGCCACGGATTGCTGAGATTGGCTCCGTTCGGCGAAAGTCCACCATTGAGACTGCCAACAAATGGCGTGGCTCCAAGGTTGATTTCATCACCCGTCGGCTGAGTTTGATTTCCCACATCCATTGGCAGCCAGAAGATGCCATAACCCATACTAAATACCGTCGTCGGATTTATTTCGTAGGCAAGTCCTACTCGAGGCGAGAACTGCTTCAAATTGTTGTTGACGTTATATCTAGAGCTGCGGGTGCTGGAAGCAACCAGTTCGACTGAGCCAGGATAATTCAAGCCGGCTGCCGACAGGATGGAATTTTCTGCGGTCGGATCGAAATAACTGAGCCGATTGTGCCGTTCTGTGAATGGAAGATCATCCTCCCAACGCAGGCCCAGGTTAAAAGTAAGCCGCTTGGTAGCGCGCCAGGCGTCGGTAGCGAACAGTCCTGGATAGAACAGCCGCGCGGCAGGTTTGTTTGCAGTAGCCTGAAGCGCTTCGAGAGGGTAACCCAGCAAATACGATGCCAGGTCAGATCCCCCCACGCCGGTCAACGGATTCTGAGCAGTGTATCCGGCAGTCCATACGAAGATACCGGTGTTCCAACTATTGGCCACGGCATTCAACGTTTGCCGCATGAATTCACCGCCAAACTGCAATGTGTGATTTCCGATAAATTTCGTCAAGTTGCCGGCGATGCGATCTGAATCCCCCGTACTTTCTATGGTGTTGTCCACTCCCGCACTGGCGAATATCCCTGCTGGATCAAAGCTGGGGATCCAGAAGTCAGGCGGCCCGGGATATTGAAAGTTATATGCAGGCCAGCCAATGCTGGTTGGGTTGAAATGGTTGAGCAATGCCGTGCGGATATACACATAACGAAGATAGGAGAGATGTACGTCCAAAATCGTCGTGCTATTGAAGGAATACGTATCATTGAGCACACCGTTATTCGTGGTGAATGTTTCTCCGCAACGGTCGTAGCAAATGCCGGTCCCCAGCGGGTTGATTGGCAGATTTTTGTTGATCCAATATGTATAGCGCCCACTGATATGTTGCTTTTCTGAAACATTTTGGTCTATGTGCACCACAGTTTGATAATTATTGCCGCCAGTGCTGGTATTGGCAATGAAGTTATCCTGGCCATTGTTTCCCGCGGTATTGGGCAACGGGTAAAACATGTTCATATATGCCACGGCGGTAGGATTCAGGCCGGTGAGGTTCGCGCTATTCAACTGCGTGAGGCGGGTATATAGCGGAGTACCGGGAGGGCAGGGAGGGCCTCCCGCGACGCCGCAGGTGCTGAGAGGATCATAGATTGGAACACCTAAAGCGGACAGATCCCCGCCACGTTCGGCAACTGTCGGAACCGTCTCGGTGAATGTCTGTCCCTGCCGTAGTCCAAATCCTTCCCAATCCACGAAAAAGAATGTTTTGTTTCGGCCGTCGTAGAAGTGGGGGATAACGACGGGACCTCCAATGTTGAAGCCATACTGGTTCTGCGTGAATGGAGGATTGGGGAGTCCTGCCCGATCGCTAAAAAAGGTATTGGCATTAAACACCTTATTCCGTAGAAACTCCCACAGGCTTCCGTGAAGGTCGTTGGTCCCCGACTTTGTTGTAAAGTCGATTGCGCCTCCGGCAAGTTTGCCGTACTCCGGCGAAATATTGTTCGTCGCTACCTTGAACTCTCGAAGTGAATCCTGGGTGGGGACCAGGGCCAAAAGGTTGTCATAGGTCGCGTTGAGCGGCGATCCATCCAGGTAGGTCGCGCTTTGATTCGCCATGCCGCCGCCGATTTGATAATTCCCCCACGCGAATATGTTTGTCCCATTCGGATTCTGCATAGCGCCGCCCTGAGGCACTACCGAAGGCACCAGAGCGGCCAAATTCAGGGGGTTGCGACCGTTGAGTGGAATCTCATTCGTCTCACGTTGATCGATAACCGCTCCCAACGATGTTGTTTCTGCCTCGATCAATGGAGTTCTGGCATTCACGAGCACCTTCTGGCTTTCACTTCCCACCTGCATCATAAGATTGATCTGGATCGTCGTTGAAACCTGGAGTTCGATGGGCTCGCGCACCAACTGCTTGAACCCCTGCTTGTCTACCGAAATGCGGTAGCTGCCCGGCGGAACGTTGACAAACTGATAGAAGCCAGATTGATTGGTCACGGCCAGACGTGTATCTGCAGTCTTAATATTCGTCAGAGTAACCTGTGTCCCAGTCAACACAGCGCCTGATTGCTCGGTCAGGTTGCCGACGATTGTGCCTGCTGTCGTTTGTGCCTGGGCAGATACTCCTCCGAAATAAAATACCAGGATAGCCAACGCAAGCAGGAGGTAACTGCCGGATAGCGATTTCGCATTCCTACGGAAAAACCCTCTTCTTATCTCATCCGGGTAAGCTGTCGTAGCATGCATCTTTTTTATTCCTGCTTTGTCATCCATAGTGTCACCCCCAAAAATTGAATGCCGTCTGTAAGGTGGAATCCCCGAATTATCTGTCGAGATCCGAGCAACGCGAATCACAATATTGCATCAAGACAGCGCGTACATCGTCATTGGAACCCTAGCCTGCGGATGATTATGAGGACGTGGAAGAACGATGGGCAATAGCTAAAGTCAATGTTTTGATGGATAATTGTGACCTCCCGTGAAGCTCCATCTGATCGATGTTTGACGTGGTCATGATTATTTCCAGGCGCGGACGTAATCGATCTGCAAGGTGGCGGGCAGTGGAGTGGTGGCGGGATTGAATGCGTTGGTAGTGACGCCGAGGGCTTGAGTAAGTGCGATAAAGAACGGCTGGTCGAACGGGGCGTGGCTGGTTAGGCCGGAAGCAACATAGTTGTTGACCAGGCAGATCTTGCCGTTATACATCACTGTGATCTTGCCGGGATTCCAGATGACGGTGTAGGTGTTGAACTGGGTGTAATCGACTGTACAGGTATGGGCGGTCACGATGTTCGTATGCGTTGCCGGGTTGAACGTCGATGGGTCATACACGTAGTGGATATAGGGGATAACGAGGGTCGGCCACTCGCTGTAGAACTCCGCGAAGTCGATCTCACCTGAATGAGGGAATGCGCCGTAGGTCTGTGAAACTGGCCAGAGCCATAGCGTCTCCTGCAATCCGTTGAGGGTCGTATTGGGCAGCTTGGCTCGGACCTCAAAGCGGCCATAGGTCTGGTGGAAACCGTGGACGGTGGTCACCATTCCAGCGGTAAATTGGGTAGTGTAGTTGCCATCCGGGTCTTTGCAGGTGAACGGCGCCGGTTCTTTACGAGCGGTAAGGTGCAGATAGCCGCCAGATATGAAAACATTTTTCGGGCTGTTTACGTAACACGCTCGGCTGCCGGCGGGACCGGTGTAGTAACTGCTGTTCGAAGTCAACTGTGGTGTCCACTGGCTCATGTCGAGCTTGTTGTCATTGAACTCGTCGTCGAAGGTGCAGGTCCAGTAGCCGCCGCCGGGCTTGGCGATCTGGTCCCCGCCGCAGGAATGCCTGGTAGGCCTCGCACTGGATTCAGAGTTACACCATCCAGAGCTGCACCCAAAAGTCAGCAATCCCAATAACACCGCCGAAGAAATATGAATCGGTATCTTCATAAGACCACCAAGAACTAGATCTATTCGATTGCGCATTCAATTCTGCGGAGGTAACGATGGACAATAGCTAAAATCAACTTCTTGATGGATAATCGTGACTCCAAAGAAATTCCAATAAAACTAATTCGTGTAGTATCCAGCGCGAAGCGGCGCTCCTTGCTTGCCTTGCCGAAAGAACAAATTATCTGCGTCATGAATCGACATAGATTCAGATTGTGGGAGCCGGAGTGATGTCTTTGCCAATAATTCTGACAGTGATGATTTCATGCGGATGGATGGCAAACTGAAAGCCCTGCTTTCCAAGCAGCAATAACTGCTTCTCATCTCTTTCGACAGCATCTGTCTGCCACGCTTCGCTCAAATGCAACAGAGGCGTCTGCACAGTAACGGTTCGCGTTGTACCCCCCAGGTCGAGAAAGCGAAGAATGGTGCCGTTACCATCCTCGGCCGGTTTCCAGGCTTCAAGCAGCAGGTTTGCGTCCTGCACATTGAGAAAACTGGCCTGCTTCCCGTCTAATGGAGATGGCTGGCTCAGCGCCCTATCCTGGGTCGTAACAATATCCTTCTCCAGCGGCGTTGCTTCTTCCCACCCCATGCGGCTCAATTCGGCAGCATCGGTGGACGGAGCGCTGGTGACGACATAGCGAAAGCGAAAATGGCCTCCCTGGCCCGCGGCGAAGTCTGTGTCCCAGTAATTATTCATCACATAGGAGAAGATAGTCCCCGGCCGCTGGCCGAACTGCGTGGGCCATGCCCCGCGGTTGATATCTCCGAGCGTGATCAGAGACGCATCGAGCGGCATCACTGTTCCCGAGATCCCATCCTGCTGAACCGATGCCCAGTGCTGCATGGAGAACCATACATAGCCTGCTCCCGGATACATGTCCTTCGCCGGGTCGACTACGCCGTTCTGGATCTCATACTGAAACTGCGGTTGGTTCATCGCAAAGGGAAATGCAAAGTAGACAGCTTCTTTGCTGTTGACTTTTTTCTTGTCCACATCCTCAATGAATTCGATCTTCTTCTCATGATCGAAGATCCGGATCTCCGTTGCGATTCCTGGCGTATTCATGTCCTGGCTTTTCATGCGCGCGACCCAGCCATAGGGAGTTCGCGTTACAGAGACAAGACTGCCATCCTGCGAGGAATGAATTTCGAGCTTCGGCTTCGGATAAGCCGTGTTGTATTGCAGGATGCTGTTGGGCGCCTGGTCTCCGCCCGTCACATATAGATACTGCCCGAACCGGTAGGGGCTTTGCGGATTCACCAGTTCGCGCTGCAACTGCTTGTCATAGATGCTGCGCACCGCGCCGGTTGCCGGATCCAGCGTCACGCGATAATAAGTGTTTTCCAGGATAGTTGTGTTGGATGTTTCTGCGGCTGCGACCTGTTTATCCGTGGGTCGCATTTGATAGACCTTGTAGCCGACTGCGGGAATATCCTGCGCAATAAAACGCACATGATAGAAATCTTTCCCCCAAAAATAGTTCCCATTGTAAAGCACCTCCATCGGCACAATCTGGTCATTGGATTTGTCGATAATCTCATCGCCTTTGGTCAGATCGATGGACACCGGACCGCTGCGCTTCCAGTTCAGAGTATTGAAGACGATTAGGTCGTTCGGGCCGGCGGGAATTGAATTCACAATGCTCGCCATGCTGTTGCGCGCCAGAAAATCTGCCTGCGCCTGCGCCTGGATTGCATACTGCTCCTTCACCGCCAACTGCTGGATAGCTTCCTGGCTGGTTGGCTGCCCCTCGCCGTTGTAGGAATCGAAGGTGTGTTCATCCATCAGCACCATGTTCGTCCACATCCGATCCAGAGATGCCTTGTCCGCAGCCAACAGCGGATTGACCAGCGAGGTCAGCGTGGCCAACTTTTCCGCAGACGGCCCGCGGGCTTCGCTCTGCCGTTCCATCGCTGCATATTTGGCATCTGCGGCGATGCCGTCCTCCCAGTACGGGCCGCCATCCCCAGTCATCGTAGGAATGTCGTTACCGAACTGCTTGGCGATATTCTCCAGAGCGTCGTGGAAGCCGGAGTATTGCAGATGTGGGTATGCGTAGACCTTATTCCACTGCTGTGCCACTTCGGCCTGTCGCGGGAAAAGATCGGTGTTCTCCACTTGTGTACCGTAGATAATGACCGCATCGGCATGGTAGCCAGGGTGCTCATACTGATGCAGAAATAAGGGCAGCGTATCGCGGCCTATTGCCAGCGTGTCGTCTTTTGACGGCGGCAGGCGCTGACCATACAGTATCCGCATTTGCTGATAGCCAAACGAATTCCAGAAGAGGACCTTCTGGCCGTCCGGCCCTTGCCACCACATCGGCGAATCTTCATTGAGATGTCCTAGTGGCAGCACCGGCGAGCGATAGTTATTGGGGCCGGCGAGTAGGTCCTTTATCCCCGCCGACGCCAGGATCGAAGCATAGGACCACGAATACGAAGGAACATCGGTAATCGTGGCATAGTTGAACGGCGTTCCATGGGTGCGGCTGAAGTTGGCACTGGCGTACAAGGAACGGATCAGCGTCTCCGCCGTCGGAAAACCGGTGAGCAGATTTGCATAATTCGCCGGAACAAACAGTTCCTGCTTCTGGATGGCGGTAATTGCGCGCTGCTGTTGAGCAGGCGTGCGCGTCTTCAGAAACTGCTCCAGCGGCCACTCTCCATCCAGGCTGAATCGAAAATCTGGATGCTGCGTCGTCAACTCCATTGCCTCATCGATGACACGGCTATGGATCGCTGCCACCTTGGCCTGATAATCCGTGTATCCGATATCAAGATGGATATGGGGCACCAAAAACAACGTCCATTTTTTCTGGGGATCGATCCATTCTTCGCTGTGCTGCCGATGACCATCCGCGGTCCAGGCTAGCTGCGCTCGCGTCTTTGCCGGAAATTCTGTGACAGCGAATTCGAGCTTCTCTTCGCCGAAATCCTGGTTCCCACGAAGCGCCTGCTGGTAGTGCTGCCCAGCCAGACTCAATTCCACCGGACTGTCTGGCTTCACCGGCTCCCGGTAACGGATGAAAACATCCACGAGTTCTCGCGGCGGCCCTGACTCCTGCGGATAGAAAATCGTCGGCTCGATCTGCGCCGACGAACCTTTTTCATTCCAGTCCATCCCACTCCGGTCCAGTTCGATTGCATCGTAGAGTAACGCCACCTCAGGCACCCCCAAATCCGCACTTTCGATCACCTGCAGCGTGATCTGGTTGCTCCCCTCGTGCAGATAGCTTCCAGGAAATGTAAATACTATGTCCTCATGCGAAAACGCAAAAGGCCAAATGTTTGAAGGCGCCAGGGATGCTTGTGAATACACTGGGTGGAGATAGAACATACCCTGCTTGCCGTTGATACCGACCTGCAATGCTGGTATCCGGGCGCTCCCGGATAGCAACGCAATATGCAGCCGATAGGCCCGGGCCGGAGTACCGATGAGCGAAAAGCTGATCGCACGCGGGGCCGCGATAACGCTGCCAGTCCCCTTCCCTACCCCAGCCTCTATAGCCGCCGGCTGCGTCGCGTACCAGTCCGTTTTCGCATCGCTCCTGCCGACCACGTAGTTGACAGGCTGGGAAGGTGCTCCATCGGAAAATTCCAAGGAGGAGCGATCGAAGGCACCGATCCGAAATATGACGTGCGTCGGACCGCTCGATGTAGCCGCAGCCATCGCAGCCAAGGATAATCCCAGCCCCAGATAGCCTCTGCACAAGAAAAGAATGCCCACCTTCAATCGCATATATCTTCACCTATTTTTTCAAACAGCTTATTATTCATCTGCGGAGATTATCGGGACGCCGAAGAACGAAGAGCAATAGCTAGAGTTAACTTTTTGATGGATAATTGTGTCTTCCGGAGTAGGGACACCGCGCCTCAATTCGTTGGTGGGCAAAAGCATCTATAAGACCAGATCTTATATCCGCTCGACATAAACGTAGTATGCCCCGCGCGCGTTTTCATCTCCGTCATAGAAGATGGTTCGCAGCTCTGCAGGACCCGATGAGAGCGCCAGAGTGAATTCCACGAAGTGAGCCCCGGCTCGAATGACCTTAGCTTCGTCAATGCCGCCAATCATAATGCGGGCTTTTACAGCCGCGATCGCGGCGCCGGGTGTCTTATCCCGGTTCGGCTTCCCATCCTTGTAGGGCGGCCCTATGGGGTAGGCTGCATTAATAGGAAGGTCCAGTTCTTTCGGCCAGCGGCGTAATTCAAATCTGTAGTTGCCCGGATGGCTGATATCGACTGTCCAGAATCCATTGGCCATAGGCGCCGTCCGTATTTGTGTTTGGTTCCACACCTTCTCCGCATCGTCCCCATGCCAGTCCATGCAATCCAGGCGCGATGGATTCTCCTGATCGTTGCCCAAAACGATACGCACGTATCTATCGCCGTCGATAGAAACTTTTTTCCACCATGCGTCGTACTGCATCATCAGCGACTCAACCACCTCGGGATGCTTGTTGGCAATATTTGTTTTTTCGCCAGGGTCTTTCGGTAGGTCATACAACTCAATCTTGCTCAGATCTCCATCCGGTGATGGGTTTACCAGTCGCCAGCGCTGGGTCATAACGGCGGTGTCTTTCCATTTGATTAGATTCTCTTCGCGCTGTGAGTCCACAATGATGGTTCTATCTTTCCATTCCGCTTTATCGTCATACAGGAGAGGACGCAGCGACTCTCCATCCAGAGCTTTGCCGCCGTTCTTAAGTTGGCAAAGCTCCGCGAGAGTCGGCAGAATATCGATGTGAGCGGTAAGGGTGTCGATGTCCCTTCCTCCGGTTAATCCTCCGGCGGGCCAATACATAAACAAAGGCACACGATGTCCACCCTCATATGGAGAACTCTTCTCGCCACGCATGGATGCGTTATAGACTTTTACGCCGTCCGCCGACCCGTTATCGCCGGCATAGATAAAGATTGTGTTGTCTCGTAAACCGTGATCCTCCAGAAAGCGCGACAAGCGGCCTAGGTTCTCATCGATGTTTGCAATCATTCCATAAAAGCCGGGGTCTCTGAGTCCGGGAACGCCCACGTAGGGTTTGGCGTCTTTCTCTTTGGCCCAGCAAGGCTCATGCGCCGCTGGGGTGGGCAAATAGCAGAAGAATGGCTTTCCTTCCTTACGAGCATCCGCCATGAAATCCATGGCGAGATTGAAGAAAATATCCGTACTGAATCCCGTGTATTTTTGGAACTTCCCGTTATGAAGATAGCTATCGTCGCGATTGTCATTCCCGAAGTAGTCTGGAGTCTGAGCAATGCCTCCTCCACCGCAGACAACGGCATCGTCGAACCCGAGATCCTGCGGCCGGCATGGATAATTGTCACCGAGATGCCACTTACCGTAGATTCCAGTTCTATAGCCAGACGATTGGAAGCATTGCGCCAATGTTGTATCTTCCGGATCCAGAATGCTTCTGCCCATAACCGTATGCCATACCCCAGTTGCATCTGAATACTTGCCGGTCATAAGCGAGGCGCGGCTCGGAGCGCATGTCGGGCTTACATGGAAGTCTGTGAGCCTGATCCCTTTTTCATGCAAGCTGTCGAGGTTCGGCGTCTTGATAACCGGGTTCCCAAGACATGCCAAATCGCCGTAGCCTACATCATCGGCAAGTAAAAAAACCACATTCGGAGATCGCGTCCCTTTGCGGGCCAATGGAAGCGCCTGGCTTACAGAAGCAGCGGCGACCTGGCCTGCAATCAAGCCAAGCACAGTACGACGCGAAACATCAGACCCCATAAATTTTCCTATCCTCCGGTTGTATCTGGCCTGTTGTTTTCAGTAACGACCGCGCATACTTTCAACCTGCAAATGATTATCGAAACGCGGAAGAACGCTGGGCAATAGCTAAAGTCAATGTTCTGATGGATAATTGCGACTTCCCATGGAATTTCGGTTCGTCCGCATGAGAAAACCAATCCGGTAAAGTAGTTGGCACGAAGCGATTGTCTGTCCAGCCAGCAAACTCAAAGCTCATACTATCGGTATTGCCAAGATGAATATAAAACAACTATCCTGCGAGGCGAGCTGCAGTCGTCTGCTGCAACAGGGCCGCCTGCAGAGATGGTGCCTTTACCTCACAGACCTTTGATGGGTGGGCAATGAAATCGTTGGATGGGTTAACCGTTCTGGATATGACGAGACATCTTCCCGGAGCGATCACCACTTTATGTCTTGCGAACTTCGGTGCTGAGGTCATAAAGATTGAACAACCTGGAAACGGAGATCCCGCGCGTTCTATGGATGCGAGCGGGTGGCTTTTTTCGAACACAAATGCCCGAAAGAAAAGTGTTGCAATCGACCTCAAGGCAAAGCGGGGTAAAGAACTCTTTATTTCTCTTGCGGAGAAAACCGACATACTCGTCGAAAGTTTTCGCCCTGGAGTTATGACTCGTCTGGGTCTTAGCTACGATGTTCTTTCACTTTGCAACAAAGGACTGATTTACGCAGCGATCAGTGGATACGGGCAGAGCGGCCCTTATTCGGGAATCGCCGGTCACGACATCAACTATATCGCCTTGAGTGGATTGCTCCAGCTCATTGGTTCTCACGAGGACGCGACGCCGACAATTCCGCCCATTCAAATTGCTGATCTGGTTGGAGGGTCGTGCCAAGCCATAGTTGGAATACTGCTAGCCCTTGAAGCACGACATAAAACGGGGCTAGGTCAGATGATCGACATCTCCATGTCCGACGGATTGTCTTCGTTGCTGGCTGTTGCTTTGTCGGCCTTTCAAGAAGCCAAAGGGCCCACAGCTAGTGAGTTGTTGTCCGGCGCATATGCGTGCTACAGCATATATCCCGCACGGAACAGTCGATGGGTCGCGGTGGGAGCTCTTGAGAGTAAATTTTGGGGTAATCTCTGTCGGGAATTGGGATGTGAACAGTTGATTGAACAACAATTCGCTCCGATCGATAGACAGCGTGAAATGAAATCCGAACTGTCTGGTATTTTTACAACACGGGATGCAGAGGAATGGTTTGCGTTACTGCGCGATAAAGATTGCTGTGTTACACCGATACGCACGCTTGGCGAAGCGTTCGACAGCGGACTGTTTCGTGAAAAGCATGTGGGCATACAGCCCATGCTTAGTCGTACGCCAGCCCGGAATGGATCGGCTCCCGCGCCGCAGCTTGGCGAACATTCGATAGAAGTATTGAAAGGCTTGGGCGTGCAGGGGGATGAGCTCGAATATTTGAACCGCTGCGGAGTGATTCAATGCTTGGCTCCGGAGCCAGAGTGAAGATACAACCTGGTAAAAATAATGAGATATCCAGCTAGTTCGATTGCAGCCTTTATTGAAGCGCGTGATTTTCTATTGCGCCACAGGACCGATTATGACACTGCGGTACGGGACTTTCGCTGGCCTGTGCTCAAGCATTTCAATTGGGCTCTCGACTATTTCGATTGGATGGCTGCGGGAAACAACTCTGTGGCGCTCCATATCGTTGATGAAGATAAAACTGAGCATGTTCGGTCTTTTGCAGAGTTGTCAGCGCAATCCAATCGGGTGGCCAATTTTCTGGAAAAACTCGGCGCTCGTAAAGGAGACCGTCTCCTGCTGATGCTAGGGAATGTGATTGCATTGTGGGAGACGCTCCTTGCCGCAATGAAAATCGGAATTGTCATTATCCCAGCAACCGTAATGCTTACCCCGGACGATCTGCGCACTCGATTAGCACGGGCTAAGATTCAATACGTCGTGACGAGTGCGACTCACACTGACAAGTTCTCAGGCATTGGCGGCGATTACACGCTCATAAGTGTGGGTGGAGGACCCTCGAATTGGGTGCCGTTCGAGTCGGCGATGGAAGCGCCCACCGAATTTTTAAGCCGTGAACCGACGCTCGCTGACGATTGGTTCCTGATGTACTTCACATCCGGGACAACATCGGTTCCGAAACTCGTTGTTCATTCGCACCAGAGTTACCCAGTCGGGCATTTGTCCACAATGTATTGGATCGGAATTCAGCCGGGAGATGTGCATTGGAACATCAGCTCTCCGGGCTGGGCGAAACATGCGTGGAGCAGTGTTTTCGCGCCATGGAATGCCGGGGCCAGTGTTTTCATCTACAACTACAGCCGGTTCCACGCCAAAACCGTCATTGATACCCTTGTGAGCCATCGCGTGACGACGCTATGCGCGCCTCCAACTGTATGGCGAATGTTAGTGCAGGAACCGCTCACGCATTTTCCTGTAAACCTCCGAGAGGTCGCAGCGGCTGGTGAGCCGCTCAATCCAGAAGTTATTGAGCAGGTAAAAGCAGGCTGGGGACTCACCATCCGGGATGGATTTGGGCAAACGGAAACGACGGCAATGATTGGCAACCCTCCAGGACAGACGGTGAAGGCGGGCTCGATGGGTCGTGTTCTGCCGGGATATCGCATTTCACTAATCAACGACGAGGGCAAGGCTGCAGACGAAGGAGAAATCTGTATCGATCGGAACGATCATACTGTGGGGTTGACACGCGGCTATGCTGATCAGCCTGCAAATACAGCAGGCGCAGCTGATGACAGTTATTATCACACCGGTGATCTGGCGAGTCGTGATGCGGATGGCTATATAACTTATATTGGCCGCTCGGATGATGTTTTCAAAGCGTCGGGCTACCGGATCAGCCCTTTCGAGTTGGAAAGCATTTTGATCGAATATCCTGCAATCGTGGAGGCGGCTGTAGTGGCCAGTCCCGACTCAATTCGACAGTCGGTGCCTAAAGCTTTCATTGTGCTCGCGTCAGGCCACAGCCCTTCTCGTGAACTAGCTTCTGACATATTTGTATTCATTCGTAAGACTTGTACACCCTATAACCGCATACGTCGGCTGGAATTTATGGACCTTCCCAAGACGATATCGGGCAAGATACGACGGGTAGAGTTGCGGACACTGGAGCATCAACGGCGTACAACAGGCGAGCGTGCGCCGCTGGAATTTTTTGATGAGGATTTCCCTGTAGCCTGAGACAGTATTTTATGGCTTCGCGCAAAACACCTTACCAGTTAGCAAGCATCCATTTATGGCGTTCGCATTGCCGGCTCATTTGCTTTCCAGAAACGTGTAATTTCCTCCAGCGATTTGTCTTTGGTTTCTGGTACCAGCCACGCAACCAGAATGATCGTGAGTAGAGCTCCTCCGGCGAAGCACCAAAACGTGCCAGCGGGACCCAGGCTCTGCTGCATGATGGGAAACATCTGATTCAGCAGATAGCAGACCAGCCACAGTGTTGTTGTAGCGATAGACATGGCGCGGCCGCGCACCTTGGTGGGATAAATCTCGGAAATGATGACCCACATGGCAACGCCGTTGCCGAAAGAATGACCGGAAACGAAGGCCATCACGAAAATCAGAATTGCCAACACGCTTCCGTGTACGTGGTAAAACCAGCCAACCAGCAGAAAAGAAATAAATTGCACGGCGGTTCCTGACAGGATGAGAGTTTTGCGACCCACTTGATCGACCAGCCACAGTGCAAACAGCGTGAAGACAAGCATGACGAAACTGACCAAAACAGTCTGGCGAAAGGCGTCGCCGGTCGCCGCGCCCGCCTCCCGAAACACCTCTGGCAGATAGGAGAAAAGCGGCGTAATCCCGCTGATCTGTTGCAGGCCCGCAAGCATAATACCCAGCAGTAGCGGACGCCGAAACGTTGTTAGCAGTTCGGAGAGTTTGCCTTCCTCCTCCTGCAGTGATTCCTGAATTTCAATCGCTTCGCTGGAGGCCTCCTTGGCATCGTTGATGAGATATAAGACTCTTTTCGCATCTTGTATCCTGCCCACTTTCATCAACCAGCGCGGACTCTCCAGGGTTGGAAGAATCATGATGGCAAACAGCACCGCCGGGATGAAGCCAACGAGAAACATCAGCCGCCAACCGGTCACAGCATTCCATTCTTCATTTCCCATTCGTTGAATCAGCATATTGCTGAATACAGCGGCGAGGATTCCCAGCACGATTCCTAGCTGATACAGCGTGACCAGTCTCCCGCGATGCCGGGTCGGCGCAATCTCCGCGATGTACATGGGTGCAATAATCGAGGCCGCACCGATACCCAGGCCACCGATCATTCTCCAGATGGAGAACTGTGTCAGACTGTCAGCGAACCATATACCCAGGGAAGACACGGCAAAGCAGGCGGCGCAGGCCGCGAGCGCTTTCTTTCGCCCGAAGAAATCGGCAATACTGCCCGCCGACGCCGCACCAACAACGCAGCCAATCAGTGCGCATCCAGCAGCCCAGCCTGTTGCCGCCGCATCGAGATGAAAGTGCTCGGTTAGGTCGTGAATGGCTCCGCTGATCACGATGTTATCGAAGCCAAACAGCAGTCCACCAAGACCGGAGACGATGGCTGCTATGGCAAGATACTTGCGCGGGGGCATTTCGAGAGAGGTATACATCAGCGTTGCGCGTGCGGTATAAGCTCAGGCTCCGATGCCGCGACGCGTTTTTTCTGAACGGCCAGCACGGCGGCGATGAAGCCAATCGTATGCGTCATGCCGGCGTGCCACGGCGCAGCGCAACTCATTTGGGGCGTGTGGTCTGGCACGATGACGCCGTCAAACTTGTTGTGCTCCAGGATGTCGAGAATACGAACCATATCGACATCGCCTTCGTCGATAAAAGTTTCGCGGTAATGCGGTACTTTACCAATCACGTTCCGCAGATGAATATAAGCGATCTTCCCTTGGCGGCTGTACGCATCAACCGCATCGTAAACATTGCCTTCGGTCATTTCGGCAATCGTACCAACGCATAACTCCAACGCATTCGAATGGCTGGGCGCAAGATCGAGCAGACGCTGATACATGTACGGCTGATAAACAAGACGAGGCTGTTGCCGCATTGTCGGCATGGGCGGGTCGTCGGGATGCGCGGCGAGGCGCACACCTGCTTTCTCAGCAATAGGAACAACTTCATGAAGAAAGCGTTCCAGCCTGCCCCAAAGTTGTTCGTGAGTGGTAGAAGGCAATATGCCGGGCGCAGCATCTCGGTCGTAGATCATGTTCCAGACCATGCCATTGGGGATAGGTTCGTCGTCTGCGGCGCCATCCATGCCGACGATCATGGCTCCTCCACGGCCATTCGAACTAGTGACGCGTCCGCATACCCCACCGAGGCTGAAATTATAACCAAGGACAGGAATGCCAACCTCGCCCATACGACGCAGAATTGTCTTGACGTTTTCAATCTGGAGCGCACGCTTTGGTCCATCGAGCAAAATGTCATACCAGAAGGCTGGATCGAGGTTTTCAATAGCGGCAAATCGCAGTCCCGCCTCTTCCAGCCGCTGCTTTAGGGAACGTAATTCCGCTGCCGTCCATAAGGCGTTTGGGTCACCGGCATATCCCCATGCTTTGTACTTGCTCCCTATCGGCTGATTATTCCGAACGTCAAGGATTTCCCCGCGAAAATAGTCCGTCAAATGGACAACAATATCTGTGCATCCTGCCTGGCGCGCAAAAGAAAAATAATCCGGCGTGAGCATATGGCGATAAAGCCCGAGACCGATTTTCATCGAACAACTCCTCAGGAAGACACAACGTTGTATTTCTGTTGAAGCATTATGATTTCTTCACACTCCCTACATGATCCCGTGCCTGGTAAAGGCATCGACTGCACTGGAGCCCGCCTCCAAATCTTTTTTCACAGTTTTTTCTCCACGGGCCTTTTCCAGGGCTCGCATAAATATCTCCGTCTCCACCTCTTTGGGAACGACCAGAACACCATCGATGTCACCGAAGAGGATGTCGCCGGGACGAATGCGCACGTTGCCGATCTCGATCGGTACGCGAAAGTCATAGACCTTGTACCGTGGTGCGGCGTCCTGTCCATAAGATCCAAAACCGAACGTCGGAAAATTAAGATGAAGGATCGCCCGCGTATCGCGAACGTAACCATTGACGATGGCACCCCGCGCGCCCAACATACGCGCACGTGTGCTCATCAGCTCTCCCCATAACGCATTACGTGGCGATGAGCCTGTGTTGACGTAGATTTCATTCCGCTTGAGATCATCCAGTGCCTCAAGCATCAACCCGAATGGCTTCGCACTAAGATTGTTTGCCGTATCCTTGATCGATTCTTCGAACACATCGCCCGAAAGAACTGGCATGGCACGACCAATCAGAACCATATCTTGACGAAGCGGCTGAATTTGAGGCGGCAAAAATTGATGGACAAGGTCGAGCTTATCCATCACGTCCCCGACGACGCACGTAAACAATTCACGTTCAGCAATCGTGAACAGGTCGTCATCTGAACTCCAAAGTGCCATGAATTCTCCTGGCTGTTATCTCTCTGTTTTCTAAATATTATTCAATGAAAGTCTCACCATTGCGGGCGCACTTGCGTGCGACTTCCTCATCGAGAGTTATGCCAGACCACGGCCTTTCCGGCACAGCAATATGTCCTCTCTGAATAGAGACTCAGCGGATCCTGTCGCATTCTTCAACTTGAAAGCCAAAGGCAGGCACTTGATTATCAAAATGCGGAGGAACGATGGGCAATAGCTAAAGTTAATGTCTTGATGGATAAATGTGACTTCCCATGAAAACTTCGCCCTTCTTGCAGTCTTTATTTGAGGAAAGACTGCGCGTAAATCTTCTCCGCGATATACACCTTCAGAAAAACCGGTCTATCTCCACCAAAGGGCACTGATGGAAGCGGCGCCATCATGCACCAATTCAGTACCAGTTATGTAGGACGATTCCTCAGATGCCAGAAAAGCAGCAACTGCCGCGATTTCTTCAACCGTTGCCAATCTCTTTACAGGGATATGGTTTTCAAGACGGGCCATTACCTTCGGATCGCTTAACAGTTCCCTGTTGATGTCCGTAACGGCGGCGTGCGGACAAATCAGATTCGATGTGATTCCATATTCGGCAAGTTCCATCGCGGCAATCTTGCTCATCATGAGTAACCCAGCCTTCGCGACGGAATACGCTCCTTGTCGTGGCGCCGGAAAGAGAGAAGCAGTTGAGCCGATGTGAATCAGCCTCCCTCCCCGAGCCTGCTGAATCATGTATTTTCCGGCCAGCTGAGTGCATCGGAACGCCCCGGTCAAATCAACTGCGATGGTTTTTTCCCAGTCGCTGATGGAGCATTCCAGGAGGCTGCCGAAAACAACCATACCAGCATTGTTGACCAGAATATCCAGACTCTTGAACTCCCGAATGACCGTTTCCATCATTGCCTCAACAGCAGCATCGCTTGTCACGTCGGTCCCAAGTCCAATCGCCCGCCGTCCCAGGCCCTGCAATTCCGACGCAGCTTCCTGTGCGGCACGGACGTCTTTGTCCGCGATCAGCACATCTGCGCCTTCTTGCGCGAAGCGAATCGCGATTGCCTTCCCAATTCCTCGCGCGGCACCGGTGACAACTGCTACCTTGCCCGCCAAACGATCGACCACGGGGGTAATGGCCGGCCCAGTCTGTTCAGTGTTAGATATGTATGGCATTGGGTGGACTATTTCTCCCTTCAGATTTGACTAGCAATGGCGCCAGACTGGACGCAAGCCTTCCAAGCTCATCTCGCTGGATGGAATCGAGGTGGGTTGCAGGTTCCCTTCTATGATTCGAGCGAATGACTCCTGAGAGAAGCAGCAATTCCTTTTCGCAAGCGATTAGCCCTTCGATCGATTGCATCATGAAGTTAAGGAGAAGCAATATTCTCCGATGCAGTTCAAGCGCCCGATCGTCACCTTGAATCAAGGAATTCCATATCTCCACAAATGCCGGACAAATGGATACGCTGGGCATTACGCCTGCAACGCCTCGCGCAAAGTCCTCCGGTAGATGAAGACCCATATAACCTACGAGTGAATCGACGGACAACGAGTGCAATGCTGAAATAATCGGGCCTGATGGAACTGCGTCTACTTTGACATGTGTGACATTTGGCGCCTCTTCGCGCAAATCCGAAAAACTGCGCGCGTCGATTATGCGCCCAGTCTGAAGCGGAGCATATTGCACGATCACAGGCACGGTTACAGCCCTGGCGACCTCGCGGATATGCCGAATAATTGCATCCGTTTGTGGAGCTAAAAAAAATGGCGGCAGTATCATAAGTGCGTCCGCGCCCGCTTCCACTGCCTGGATCGCGTCAACTTTGGCCAACAGGGTGGAATGCGAAACAATTGAAATAATGACTGGGCACCGCTTCGCAACTTGCCGGACAAGAAGGCTGGTGAGGTGGAAACGTTCAACTTCAGAAAGTTTGTAATACTCGCTCGCCAGGCCAAACATCGCGACCCCATGGACACCACTGGAGATTGCGGCTTCAACTACACGAATGAAACTCTCATCATCAACCTTGCCTTCAGACGTGAATGGAGTCGGCAGAATCGGAATTACACCGCTTAGGGTAGGTCCGCCGTCTTTTTGTTTCGCGATAGACAAGAGTTCTCCTTCCATTATTTATGCGTTGCCGTATTTCCGCTACCAAATTGGCGTAACAGTCTCGGCGTTCAAAAACACCTTCTCGTTCAACCTATAGCCAAACCTTGGTGATTGCTCACCGATAACCATCTTCCCTCCGGGCGCGTATCGTCGGTCCTCATACGGTCGTTGTCGTCGACGCCATTGAGCAGATATTGATTTGAGGCGCCTCTGCCTCCTCCCACAAATGTACTGCTACTGGTTAATGGTGCACGATAGAACCTATAATTTGACGTGAATTCTCAATCTAGCTGTTCTTTTGGTTACGTTCAGCTACCGTCGTTTTTCCTATGTGCCACGGTTAGGTCATGATTCCATATTATTTGACACACGCACGACAATAATGAAGTTGTAGGAGGTAAGCATGTTTGATCTAAAGGGGCAGACCGCGATTGTAACGGGAGCAGCAACAGGAATCGGGGAGGCAATCGCAGAAAGATTGGCGCGTGCCGGCGCAACCGTTGTAGTAGCAGACTTGGATATTGAAGGGGCCAAGGCCGTGGCTGGTCGACTCGCGCAGGATGCATTTGCGGTGAGAACAGACGTCACGGATCCGGAATCGATTCGGAGGACTGTGGAAGAGGTGTTAGGCCGCACAAGCAGGATCGACATCCTCGTCAATAATGCTGGCATAGCCGGAGTAGCTGCGCCTTTGTGGGAGCAGACGGATGCAGACTGGCAGAAGGCGATTGCGGTCAATCTTAGTGGCGTTTTTTATTTTTGCCGCGCCGTGCTGCCGCACATGCGCGAGCGAAAATATGGCAGGATCGTGAATATCGCCTCGATTGCGGGGAAAGAAGGAAATCCTCGCATGGTGCCGTATTCGGCAACCAAGGCCGCCGTCATTGGACTTACCAAATCGCTTGGAAAGGAAGTCGCTACCGAGGGTATTTGTGTCAATGCGGTCAGTCCGGCTGTCGTTCGAACCAGGATTCTCGACCAGATCACTCCAGAACAAATCAACTATATGACTGAGCGCATCCCTATGCGGCGCACCGGCAAGCCAGAAGAGATTGCAGCCGTGGTGCATTTTCTGGCCAGCCCGGATTGCTCGTTTGTTACGGCGCAATGCTATGACGTAAGCGGTGGCCGCGCGACTTATTGACAATGATCTTCAGCGGCAAAATCGTCCAGGTCACTTTGTTTCGCCAATGAAAGGAACATCTGATGAGTTATTCCGTACACGTTCTCAAGATGGCGGAAGCGGAAGTGCCGGGACCAGAAGTTTACTGGATGAGCCATTGGCAGGAATGGGTGCGACTCTACTTCTATATGGTTGTCGTACGCGGAAACGGAATCACCGCTGTCGTCAATACGGGTCCTCCTGCCGATCTGTCGGAGATGAATCGCGCCTGGAACGTCTTTGCCGGACCACGCTGCCAAATGAAACGCCTTGAAGAACAGCGACCGGAAAACGCGCTAGCAAGCATCGGGATTGATCCCGCAAAGGTCGATTTCGTTCTTTTGACACCTCTACAGGCATATGCGACTGCGAACATTTCTCTTTTTCCAAACGCGCAAATCTGCTGTTCACGCCGGGGATGGATTGAGGACATCGTGGCCCGTCCGCCTGGCCTGCACGTACCAAGGCCATTGTGCATTCCTGATCCGGTCCTGCATCATCTTCTGTTTGAGGCGAGGGACCGCGTCAGACTTTTGGAGGATGAAGAAGAAATTTGCTCCGGAATCCATACCTGGTGGGCGGGCACGCACCACCGGAGTTCAGTTGTCTACAGTTTTGAGACCGATGCAGGTCTTGTGATGACCGGGGATTGCGCCATGAAGTATGGAAACATTGATGGCCATCCTTTGGGTATCGCGGAAAGCATTCTGGAAGGCGAGGTAGCCTATCGCCGTATCCGCCGAGAGGCAAGCATCTTCCTGCCTTTGTACGAACCAGAAGTGCTGGACCGCTATCCTGGGGGCACGGTCGCGTAATCAGGAAAAAGGACAACAATGATCATTTCTAAAATCACCACGCGGAATATTGGCTTTTCGCGTTCTCCGGTGACCCTGAAACGGAACCTGGTCACGAACACTTCTATTTTCGACGACTTCCATACACGAGCTGGAGGCTGGTTTGGCCCTGTCGCATGCACGCTGGTTGAAGTCGAGAATGAGGACGGCGTGGTTGGCGTTGGATCAGCCGGAGCATTCCACGGCGGAGCCAGGCAACTGATCGACGAATACTACGCGCCGCTTCTCCTCGGCGAAGACCCACGGCGACATGAATATTTGTGGCAGCGCATGTACCGCACCACGGTGCGTTTTGGACGCTCTGGCTCAGCCATGTGCGGCATTTCCGCAATGGACATCGCGCTTTGGGACCTGCACGGCAAAGCCGAAGGAAAGCCGGTCTATGACTTGCTGGGTGGAAGGTCACAAACAAAGGTGCCTTGCTACGTGAGCCGCCTCTATGCGCTCGAAGATTTGCAGGAGCTGAAGCAGGAGGCCCGCAGCTGGGTCAAAGCCGGGTTTAAGCACCTGAAGCAGCGTTTCGGATTCGGACCGAAAGATGGGCCTGCGGGAATACGGAAGAATGTCGCCTTGATCAATGCTGTTCGGGAGGAGATTGGCGACGAGGCGGAGCTTGCCGCTGACGCCTACATGGGGTGGGACGTTGGCTATGCCATTGAAATGGCCAGGCACCTACAGGACTATAACCTCTCCTGGATTGAGGAGCCCTTAATGCCGCACGAAACCGAGGGATACCTGGAACTGAAAAGACGTTGCCCCCAACAACGGTGGAGCTGCGGCGAGCATGTTTATGGCAAATGGGAATTTCGCGACCTGATTGCGCGCCGCGCTGTGGACATCCTGCAACCGGACGTCAATCGCGTGGGCGGCATTACAGAAGCCATCAAAATCTGCGCCATGGCTGAAGCCGAGGGGTTGCCGGTCATTCCACACTCAAATGAAGCCCACAATCTTCATGTCATCTTCAGCCGGGCTGCCCATGTCTGTCCTGTGGTCGAGTATTTCCCTGATGTCGAGCCTGACACCGGCAATGAACTCTTCTGGAAAATCTATTCTGGTTTGCCCTCGGCCAAGGATGGCGAACTGTCTCTGGGTGAGGCACCCGGCTTGGGGACCACATTGCGTCAAGATATTGTTCAAAAGCTGCAACATGGGGAGGCGGCAGCTTTCACTGCCATGTGTAATTGAGTTCAGATATCAATGTACCCTGACACGGTATAGGACGACGCCATGTGATGGAACAGTGGCACTGAAGGTACTGCCTGTTTTCTCCATCTTGCCTGTCCACAGGTTTTCCAGCGAATAGCCGCCTCCATTCTCAGGAAGCCCCGCGGCAGATGCTCTTACGGAGACTGTCTGCGCCTCACTACCGGTATTGAACAAGCCGACAATTACGTCTCCGTTTGCTTCCTTCTTCGCGAACACCTGTTGGGTGCCGGTATTCACAACCCTCTTGGCCGCGATCGAATCCTGGTCAACAGCCAGGACAGCGGTGTTCTTGAGGAACTGGAGGTCCGATTCGTCGAGGTGAGTCAGGTCGACGCCGAGGATGAAGGATGACGATCCGAGGGCCCACAGACTCAACTGGGTCTGACGTTCGACCGGGGTAAGTCCGTCGTTGCTGCCATTCCCTACCTCGATGGAGTCATAGTCGTTGAAGCCTCCTGGACCAGCGTAAGACTGCCATTCGGCAACATAGTTGAAGCGTTTCTCGACATCTTTCCAGCTTGTCAGTGGATAGCTGCTACCCTTCTTCTCGCAGCCATAGCATTCAACGTCGGGCGCGAATTCCCATTGATTCGCATACTTCATCAATGTCGGGGTGATGGCGTTTGTAAAGTGCCCCTGTGTGACATCGAGGACCATCGGTCGCCCGCTTTGTCGTATTGCTTCTGACCATGCCTTAATGTCAGGGACGTTGCTGTTTTTCATGCCGTCGATCTTGATGTAATCGACGCCCCATGCCGCGAGCATATCTACCCATGAATTGATGAACTCCTGAGCTCCGGGCTTAGCATAGTTAATACCGACCATGCCCTTGCAGTTGTAGTTGTTCTCCACTACAGACGGTTCCGCAATCTGGGCAGCCGTGTTGGGAGTACCTTTGATCCGCGTGTTCTTGCTTACTGCCTGCTTGGAAATACCCGGTGTAACGTAGATTCCGAACTTCATCCCGAGACTGTGGACGTAGTCAGCGACTACCTGTATGCCATTGGTATCTCCCTGGGCCGGGAATCTTGATGGGTCTATCACCCAGCGACCATAAGTGTCGACGTTGGGTCCCTGACTGCCCGGACACTGGTACCAAAAGTCGTCAAGGTTTATGTATTGGTAACCAATTTTCTGCAACCCGGACTCCTGCAGTGCCTTCGCTTGGGCTTTGATCTTCGCTGCCGTGGGTTGCTCACGGAGGAAGCTCCAACTACTCCAGCCGAGAACGGGTGTGCGCTCGAGACCGTTATTCTCTGCATTGGCGCTCTGCAGGCCGACTATAGAAGCTCCGGCTGCCAACGTCGCGATCGCCAGCGCAGCCGTTAAGGCAGGTGTCAATTTCCTCATAAAAATCATCCCTCTTTCTATCACAAGGCGGGGAAAGTCGTTAGCATGTTCGCGGATTGGCAATGGACCGGCCGTGTCTCTACTTCATCGGTACCACTGGCAGGCTGATGAAGCTCGCATCGCCTGGTGCGTGCCAGATGCGCTGCGTTGCTTTCTGGTAGTCGGATGGTTTGGTATTGAATATGTTCGGCACGAAAGTCTGCGGATTCCGGTCGTAGGCAGGAAACAGCGTTGACTGCACCTGCACCATAATGCGGTGCCCCGGCTCAAATATGTGATTAACATTGGTCAAGGCAAATTGGTAGAGCAGCGGCTTATTCGGAGTGATCGGTTCTGGATGCTCAAAGCTGGTACGGTATCGTCCGCGAAAGATGTCCGTTGAGATGGGCAACTCATAGCCGCCCATGGACGGATCCGGCGGGTATTGGCCTGGATAGACATCAATCAGTTTCACCGCCCAGTCGCTGTCGGTGCCGCTTGTCGAAGCGTAAAGATGTACCTCCAGCTGGCCGCTCAGGCGCAGCGGTTTCGTCAGCGGCGCCGTCTGCCAGGTCAGCACATCCGGCCGCCCATCCACAAAACGCTGATCCTGGACTAACCAGGTTCTCCACGCATCAGAGTCCTCATAATAAGGCCGAGGAGAAAACGGCACGGGCTTCGCTGGGTCGGAGACATATTCGTCGTACTTTGCCGCATCGCTCTCAGGGGCCGTGAATGACAGCTTCCCGTCGGGCTGCAGA
Organism: uncultured Acidobacteriota bacterium; assembly: GCA_963719625.1. GTDB lineage: Bacteria > Acidobacteriota > Terriglobia > Terriglobales > Acidobacteriaceae > JAKAAZ01. The sequence continues at coordinate 101,568 of CAVRDB010000025.1, read as the reverse complement.
TACAGCGGCTTCGACTGATCCGCGCAGTCTTTTTCACAGCTCAGGGGCCACTGTGAGAAGTGTTCCCAGTGGTTCTCCCCTGTGTTGTACACAACCACCGCAGGTGTGTTGGCTTTGGGTGCTCCGTCCTTTAGATACTGATTCAGAAATGGCAGCATCATCTCGCTACGGAACTGCTCCCCGGTGTCGCCATTCCACACCAAAGGTCCCAGATTGTAAGCGTCACCGCCGCCCTCTCCGTGGCTCCACGGTCCCATTACCAGGTAATTCATATCGTTGTGGGTGTCTTTGGGCTCTTCCACTTCATAGCAGTGAATTGCGCCATACATGTCTTCCTGATCCCACAATCCCTGCACCCACATCGTGGGCACTGTCAGCGGCACCTTAGCGATGAACCTGTCCAGAGCCTGCTCTCGCCAAAACGCGTCGTAGCTAGGATTCTCTATAATCTTGCGCCAGAAAGGAAGCTGCTCCAGTCCTCCGTAGCGCGCGAAGTTGCCCGCTGAGCCCAACTCCAGGAAATTTGTGTAGTCGTCGCGATTCAGACGCGGAATTGACGGACCGCCACCCTTCGCCGCCGTCTGCCCGGTAAAGAAGTCGAAATTCTTTTGCCGGAAAGCGCCATAGTGGAACCAGTCGTCGCCCATCCAGCCGTCGACCATGGGATTTATGGGTATAGCCACCTTCAGTGCCGGATGCGGGTGGAGCAGGGCCATGACGACCGTGTAGCCCTCATACGAAATACCGACCATCCCCACCTTGCCGTTCGATTCCGGCACGTTCTTCGACAGCCACTCGACAGCATCCCAGGCATCGGTGGTGTCGTTCGGCCCATCCGGGTTTATCGGTCCGGTCGGCGGTGTTGTCATCACATAATCACCTTCTGAGTTGAACTTTCCTCGCGTGTCTTGAAACACACGGATATACCCGGCCTTCACGAACTCATAGTCGCCCTTTCCCAGAGCCATCGCCATATAGGGTGAATCGTCCTGCCGCACGTGCCCCGCGGCATTGTATGGCGTGCGCGTCAGCAGAATTGGCGCATCATGTGCACCATTGGGAACCACGATCACTGTAAACAGCTTCACCCCGTCGCGCATCGGGATCATGACGTCGCGCACCGTGTAGTTGTAATTTGTGCGCGGCGGTGTGAACTTCGCCGGGATGTCAGGCGTCATCGGCGCAGTCTTTGTCTGAGCCGTGGCGGAAAAGAACGGGAACAGAAGAGCCAGGATGGCGACGGAAACACAACGGCGAGCAGAAATCATCTTTCGCCTCCTGATGAACGATTTTCTTTCGGAAAACTTATCCTGCCCAATATAGCAGTGTCTTCACCGTGCCGCAGCTTCCTACCGCAAAAGTCATTTGGGCTATTTGGCATCCCATCCGTGTTTAAGTTGGAACCACATGCGAGAGTGGCTTCAGAGGATCGATTCTCTCCGTATTTGCTATGAGAATGCGGCTACTTAAAGGAAAAATGGGAAGAATTCATTGTTTTGGATGCGTAACAGGTCTTCTCCCATCTCCCCAGCAAGTTTTGAACATAGGAGACTCTAATGTCTCTCCGGTCGTTCAGGCGAAGAACACAGGAAAACAGCGGCCAAAGCACTTTGACGAGATCTCCTGTTTAGTCGAGGAGGCCGCTGGAAATAGAGCTACCCGGAAAGGTCACAGAACAAATGCCTCCAACATCCACCAGATGAGGAACAGCGCCACGATAACTCCCGCGATATGGGCAATCCATTGGCCTGGCGTTTTCGGTCTTCCGAAGTTGAACACGGGGTAATAGTAGCAGCTCGCGCTGCGGATAAGTTCCACTTGTGGGAAAGCGAACCCGGTTATTCACAGATAACGGGCTACTCGGAGGTTGCGCGTCTTTGAGCGATAACAGTTCAAAAAGCGCGTTGGCCTGTCCTCAATCGAGGACCATGCACAGTCAGATCGGCGGATACTGGCCAACTTTTGAGGAATAGTTTTTCTCGATTTCGCTAATGAGTTCGGATGGATCAGGAGAACATGTGGCTCTATATGGGAGCGGCAAAAACACGACGAGCGGCTATAAGAGAATCGATGTCCGGTTTTTGCAAAAGCGTGGTTATCTAGGGCCGGGGACATTGTTCACGCTCTCTTGGAAGCGGAATGGAATGAACATAGGCTGGATTCAAGGCCGGACCACAAATGAGACAGTGATCCTCTCATATAAGTACCGGCGCGGTGAGGTAGGATGCGCTGTAGATTTAAACGGGGTATCGATTCGGGGAGCGCATCCTCAAAATGCGTCATCCCGTGGATAGATTCATGGCTGTTTATTTGCACTCTCGTTAGATTGCCGCCACGTAACGGCATCATCACCGCCGCAGTTCAGAACGCATCGCTGGAGTGCAAATATCAGCGTCCCTCAGCATGAGTTGCTGAGGTGGCGCCGACCAGCTCTTATGCCTTCTCCAATTTTTCAGTTACTCGACGGCGCCAATGCTGGGCGGATTGGGTCGCGTCGCTCCGGTGTAATCGGTTGTGAGTCCTGGAATTGCGATACCTGCTCCAACCGCCGGGCTGCCTGATGCGGGTTTGAAGTTGAAGTTATCCAGGTCCGACTCTGCCGAGATTGGCGAAGCTGGCTCTCCGACGAACATTGGATCTGCGGTGTTGCAGGTTTCTCCTGTCTGCAGCGGCGTTGGGCAGTCCCCGGACCGCACGTTGTAGAAGAGGTTGTGGTTGCGAGTTCGCCATCCGTTAAATTGCGGCATATAGGTCGACTCGAAAAACGACTGGTTCACCAGGTCCGGATTTCCAAGATAGAAGACTGCCGGTAGCTCTCCATCGGAATTCGGATTTACATTGTCCAGGTATCCCATCAACAGATTGTTCTGGAATTGAGCGTTGGCGTTCTGGCAGAAACTCCAGCCTCCTTCGCACTCCAGACCTACAGGAGTATCCGCATTGTTGGTTTCAACAATAGTGTTGTCCTGAACCGAATAGGTTCCCACATTCGTGAAGTTGAAGATCAGGTTTCCGTTGGCGCGACAAAGGACATAGCCTCCCGGATAGATTGCTGGCTCGTCACCGATCTGCGTCCCAACCCGGAAGCAGTTCGCCATGGCGATGTTGTTCTGGAAGACGACATTGTCCCCTGAGCCGATCTTGAAGGATTGGCCAATATTCGCCTGGCTCAAGGAGTTGGTCACGGTCAGGTTCTGCATCCCGGAATGCAGCAGATCCAGACCATCCTGGAAGTTGTACTGCCAGGTATCGTGATCGAAGTACCAGTTGCCGGTTGTGCTGGCGGTTCCAAAGCCATCCCCATAGCCGCCAGTTTCCGCGTCTCTGCATTCGATGTAGGGATAGTTATGCACAACTGGATACTCTTCCACGCAGCCCGTCCACTCCGTGGGTGGAGTTAGTCATGGTCAACCCTCCCGCCACCGAGATATTTTCTATCGTCCACGGACCATCATCCATGTTGATGCCGCCGTCCGGCATGGCTCGGATGTGGACATAGTTGGCCACTACACCCACACCGGTTGCGCCAAAGATTCCATCCTGCCCAAGACCGTGGATGAACAAATCGGTATAGGTATCGTTGCTGCTTAGCGCCGATTCAACAATTCCGTCACTGCCATAATTCAAAGCACTGGTGTGACAAGTATTGGTGAAATTACTGTTATCGGCGCACGCCGCTTCATCAGTGATTTCAAAGCAGGCGATATCTACGAACTGTGAACTCCAGACATTGAATGCTTCCGAACCCGCGTAAGAGACATGCAGCAAGGTCTTGGCGGAATCGGCATGGCAACTCGCGTAGTTGGCGCCCAGAATCCGAGTATGTTGCGTTGCCGAACCGGAAGGAATCGGAGGCATGCTGCAACCGGGATTGCCGCTGCAATTATAGGGAACCCAATTAGTTCCAGGGGGGTTTGCGTACGGACTCGCCTGGTCCAGCCCGGTGTTATATCCGGCTGAATTCGGCGCGACGATCACTGTATCACCGCCGGAGATCACCCACTGCAGTTGCTGATAGGTGACCCCGTCAGCCCAGAGATCACGGATATTCCCCGCAGCGCAAGCACCATTGGGTCCCATGCCGACGGTATAAGCCGCATTCGTCTTGCCGCTGCACTGGCCGCCGGTATTGGTTGCCGAATAGAGTGTGCCTCCATCCGGGCGAACATACCAGGTTGTGTTGCCGGTACCTCCGGCGACGACAGTCAGCGCAGTCACGTCGCCCGGCGATACCCATCCTCCGATGGAGCTGGTGGTACTAAAGTTGCCATTGCCAGCTCGTCCGCAGGTAATGGTGACCGAACCAGGCGAAACGCCGCGCTACGCGCATCTTTCCCCGGATTACGGGGGAGAGGGATTCCTATCTCAAAATAAACTATCTAATATCAATGGCTTACAAAAAATCGCCTTCAATATACCCCCAAATGTACCCCCAATCGGACGGCCTAAAGGTACGATTTGCGCAGAAATTGGGGAAATGAAATATTGAAATATTCAGATGCGCAATATCTGGATGGGTGTTAGTGTCTCTCGCGGTTGTACCAACACCCCTCAGACATATGATGGAACCACAGATGACGCTGCGCGACATTTCCAACGTGAACCGCCGATGCTTGCGATCACAGCTCATCTACCAGGTCCAATTGCCATTTGCTTCGAACTAAGTTTGTTGCTGCGAGCGGTTGTTAACAGCGCACATGTGCCCGCACAGATCGGCAACAATCCCAGCCCCACAAATACGGGCTCGTAGGAGTAGTGATCAATCACCCTCCCCAGCAGTAGCGTCGTCAGTATTCCACCCAGCCCCGCCGCTGCTCCGGAGAATCCCACCGTGGTCGCCACCGCGTCCGCCGCAAACAAATCAGAGTGCAAGGTAAGGATGTTTGCCGCCCAACTACTGTAGGCAAAGACTACAAAGCTGATCAGGGCGATAGCCCACGCGGGACTCTTGCAGTACCATATGCCCGCACCCATCGCCATTATGGCGGCACTCACCAGCATTACTTGCAGCCTTGCCTTCGCGGCCGGAATTCCCTTGTGGATCAACGCACCGGAAATGGAACCCCCTGCTACATTGCCCAGACCTGCGGCGAGAAATGGAATCCATGCCGTCAGCCCGATAATCTTCAAAGAAAATCCGCGTACCTGGCTTAAATAGTCCGGCAGCCAAAAAATGTAGAAGAACCAGATCGAGTCTCCAAAGAAACGCGCCAGTACGACGCCCCACAATCTTCACATCGCCGACTAATAGTGCAAGTGGCGTACGCCGGGGCGCCACGACCTCGTTCGGCTTGTGTTGTGTAGAATTGGTGCGCGTCGGATAAAGAAAGAGCCATGGGATCACCCAGAGAAATCCAATCACTCCGCATACTACAAAAGCTGTCCGCCAGGAGTACCGGAGGGCCAGGTTTGTCACCACCAACGGCGCCAACACAGCGCCCATCTGCGGAACCCGAATTGAAGTACCCCACCGCCACGGCCCGTTGTTGCGGCGGAAAGCATTCTTGAATAGCCTTGACCGAAGCTGGCCAATTTGCCGCCTCACCAATTCCCATTAGCAACAGCGTGGCGCCGAGCTGTGTCACCGAGTGTGCCGTCGCCGCCGCGATTCCCGCAGCCGACCACCACAGCATAGCGATCAGCAGCGAGCGCCGTGGTCCGATGCGATCTATGACGCGTCCTGCGAACAACTGGGTCGCCGTGTATCCCAGCAGAAACGCCATCACGATATGCGAATAACCGGTTGCCGTTAGCCCAAGGTCGCGCCGCAACACAGGAGATACGAGCGCGAGTGCTTGACGATCAAGATAATTCAGTAGGGTCGCAGCAAAAAGCAGGGTGGCAATTGCCCATCTTTGCGGCTCCCACAACCTTCCTTGCGTGTCAGAATCCAATGCTCGCACCACCATCCACAGGTAAGATAACGCCATTCAAGAACGCCGCTGCGGGCGAACTGAGATAAACAGCGCTCCATCCTACGTCGCTCGGATCGCCAAACCTTCCCTGCGGCGTGCGTGCAAGGATCTTAGCTTCGCGGGAAGGATCACCATCTAGCGCGCTGCGCAGCATAGGTGTATCTATCCATCCCGGAACTATCGCGTTCACCCGAATGTTCTCGGAACCAAGTTCGCTCGCCAGAGCGCGCACCATACCTATAAATGCTGACTTCGCAGCCGAATATGCAACAACATTCGGCATCCCGATCAGAGATGTCATCGAGGCGATAAATAACACACAGCCGCCCCCCTGACGCCGCATTCCCGGCACTACGGCGCGGGTAACGGAAAATGCTCCCTCCACATGGGTTGCCAACACCTCCCGAAAGTCTGTAATCGAAGTCTCGCAAATCGGCCGTTTCAAATGCATCCCCGCATTATTCACCAGAATGTTCGGGGTTCCGACACTGCGCTCCACGCGTTCCAACATCATCGCGGTGCTCGCCTCGTCCGTTACATCGTGCTCGAAAGCAGACGCTGCTGGGCCCAAAGCGGCAACCGCCTCCGATAGGACATCCAGCCGGCGGCCTGTGATGGCCACACGTGCTCCAGCCGCGAGAAAGGCTTCGCTCATCGCAAACCCGAGTCCCGTACCTCCGCCGGTCACCAACGCTATCTTTCCCCGCAGCGAAAAAGCCTTCTCCAACGTCATCACTCTATCAGCCATAACAACCACTCCTAAATGGGCTAGAAATTGCAATCATTAAAAGGCATCCCCAGAATGGTGACCCAACGGCTTCCACTCACACGCTTCACTGAAAAGGACTGCGGTGAAAGGGTTCAGCCAGGTCAACCCGATCTTAAGGAGGTTCCGATTCAAATCTGCTTTCGATCTACACTATCCAGGTAGATGTCCTTAGAATTGCGAGAGGCTGTTACACGAAAGTCCTCGACCTTATTCAGTTCGAATATCGGCGCACTTTGCGTCTTCGATGTCTTCAGACGAAAGAACTCGGCGCCATTTACGTCGTCCAGCCAGAAGACAGGACGTGCATCCGGTTGACTACAAGCAATCTCCACATTCGTAAATTCGATGTTGTTCACATGGCGTACAAAAAAACCACTCGCGGGGACACTGCCGAACATATTCGGTTCGGGGTATTTGCGTTCACCCTCCGGCACGATGATCTCCGCCATTTCCTTCGTTCCACCGCCGCGATGCTCGAAATACATCTCGTTAAGCTTAATATCCTCAATCGGATGGCCCGGAATACCTGTGATAAGTCCGGCGCCCCCAAATCGGGATACAGAGTTATAGCTAACAATGTTGCTCAGAAGAATGCGTTTTATCGTACCGATCGGAACATTCTCTGGACCGCGCATGCGACTGCCCAGACGCAAAAAAAGCGGCGTACTGGAGCAGTCACGCATGGTGATGCCCGTAAAGGTAATATCTTCGAGCGGTGCGCCATCCACACTTATCAGCGCAAAACCCTGGCACCCATCGAACACGCAATTTGATATTGTGATATTTTTGAAGCCGCCGATGTTAGACTCTGTGCCACATTTGATTCGACCAGTACGCTCTACCTTCGATCCCTCCGGCCAACGCTTCCATGTGCCGTCTAGCATCGTCCCCAATTCGTACGCTCCAGTAACATAGCAATTCGTAATCGTCACGTTTTCGGTGGCTCTGGGATAACCGAGCGCGAGTTGACTTTTCGGGACGATAGCGTCGTCCCACGGAGAATTGACGCTACAGTTCGAAATGCGCACATTTTTACAGGAGACGATATCCATACCATCCCGGTTGGTGTCTATCTTCAAATTGTCGATGGTGAGGTTATCTACGCCTGTAACCAGAATGGCGAAGTGGCCGCCTTGCAGAATGGAAAAGTCTCGCAGGAGCACGTTGTGACAACTTTTGAGGGCGATCGACTTATTGCCGACACCAGGATCTTCCGCAAATGGACGCTGCGACCGATCACCTCGGCTGAGACCCCGTCCCCAAATCAAGCCCGGTCCGTAGACCGCCACATTTTGGAGATTTTCCCCCCATATAAGACTGTTGTGCCAGTGGTTATGACCAAATTCCTGATAGGCCGACCACGGCTCGTCTGGCTCAGCGGCGTCGTATCCGCCGGTTGTCGTACCCTCCATTGGGACACTTGCAGCAAGAATCGTTGCACCCTGTCCAAGGTACAATGCAACGTTGCTCTTTAGGTGAATCGAGTAGCACACGTACGTGCCCGGCGGGAATCGCACTATGCCACCGCCGTTGGCATTTGCAGCCTCAATCGCTTTATTGATGGCCAGGGTATCGATCGTGGCACCATCACCCTTTGCCCCGTAGGTCTTTACATCGAATACGTCGCTCGCGTCGGCGTAAGGCATCGGTGCAGTCTCCGCATTAGCGCCTGGCTTAGTGATTGCTGACGCACCCGTTGCTACAAACCCCATGCCCAACAGCTTTACAAATTCTCTGCGAAATGAATTCATATTAATCACGCTTTCAATTGGTTAAGTGCGTCAGAGCGATTCATTCCCTGTTCTCTTCAATCGGTGCATGTGCCGAATCGGTATCGCATCTGGAACAAAGTCGAAAATAGCAAAAATACTACGACTGCCTTCTGTTATGTCGACCTCAAAACAGGAACGGTCCCCAGACACATACCTCATTCCTGTGCCGGACTTAGTTCGATATAGTTATGTCCGATGACATGTGCGGGACTGGCAAGTGATCCAAGTTGATCGATATCAAAATACTTGTACAAATCCAAACAGAACAGATCGGGTGCAGCTTCATAGGGGACCGGCTTGTCCAAAAGATAACTAAGGCTGCGCATCCCGCCGTATGTGACGACTTCAGAAAATAGGTGCGGCTCCAGCGCAGCTGCCACGAGCGAGACAACCTGGCTTCGAATCCCTGTGCTTTCCACGCGAATTGTTCTGGAATTCCATTTGTCTTGAGCCCAGCGCGCAATGCCGATCAGTTGGGCTGCTTCCAGCCCGAGCGGGCGCTCGCCCGTCGCTGCAAGCATCTCTGTAAAGAATTGAGAGCCTTGCTCAGGGGAAGCATCTCCCGTGAATAACAAGTCCAGTACCAGCACCTGTTCACCGCGCTCCATCCGGTCTGCGACTTCTGGAACTCGGTCCCAATGCTGCGTGGCAGATGCCGCTTTTCCACCATCGTTCAGCACAATGGTCATAGGTGCATCGGCTTTGGTGGTTGTATCTTTCAGCCATACCCCTGTGGCTCCTAGGCCATTGTTTAACTCAAAGCGATACGACACCGACTCGACCTGGTTGTGATAGGTATTGGATTCAAGCCAGGCGCGTGAAATAGTGACGGGATGATAACGCACGACATCCTGAAGTCTTGTTCTTTGTGAAGTGGACCATCCGGCAATTCCAGCGGGATCCGACGGAACCTGAGGCCTGCTTATCCCGGCTGGCCATCTTCTGGGCTAGAGTAAGGATAGTGAGGTTATCCTTGGGAACTCCGACATACAACTCACGATAGCTTCGTATATATTGGCCGACAGGAATTTCAGCTTCTGACCCTTGAAGATGGAAGTGCTGGATGAAGAATCCATAGGCTTGCTCCCGATTATCCATTCCATAGTTATGTGAGGATATAGTTGTATTTTGGTAGAATCGGAAATTATCCTCCTTCCCATATAAAGTGAAGAACGGCTTGATTGCGTCAAAGACGTAAGGCTTCACCAATGGGGCTCGGAAGCAGCTGTCATCCTCCGCGTTGTAGATCAGTAAGGTCGGGCGCGGAGCACGCATAGCCGTAAGGGTGGAGTAATCTTGGCCTACTAGAAAATCTGTTGCATTCTGTTCAATGTCTCCGGCGTCTCCGTCTCCGGCATCTCGTATTCCGCTATCTCCCGAAAAGCGTTCGACTCTTCCTTGAAGTGATGTATAACCAGCGACAGGAATAGATACAAGAACCCGCGGATCGAGACTACTGAGAACGATGGTCTGCCATCCTCCACCGGAAAGCCCGGTCACGCCAATACGGCTCGAATCAACATTTGCATCTTCCGCGAGGTAGTCAAGCCCTCTTCGCATCGCCAAATAAAATAGTCCCACTCCATTTGCGCCAACCAGATCGAGATGCGCGGCAAACCAATGCTCATTTCCTTTTACATTGAGTTCGCCCATGCCTATCCAGTCCAGATTGAGCGCGATCATGCCTCGGAGAGCTTGATTGATACAGAACTTTTGCTGGAACTCTACTGTATTTCCCTGTGCCGCGAAATGACCCATAACATTTAGGACTGCTGGATTTTTCCCACTCAGATGCTCAGGTTCATAGAGAAGTGCAGTGGCGTAGAAGCCCGGCACTACCTCATACCGAAGCTTGTGCACTTGATATCCTGGCCCCGATGGAAGACGGCCCAGGTCCTCAAATCTCGGCTGTGAATTCACCCATTCCTGCGGCCAGCCATGAAAGATGACCTCCTTTAGCAAATGTTGTCGAATCTGCTCCGCCGAGTTAGTCCAACTCTCTGCGCTCTGTGGATCTGAAAGTTTCGGAGTCTTTTTCAGCAGAAATTGCTGTAGCTGGAAAGTCACGACTTCCCGTGATTGAAGCGGCTGGCTCAGAATGGGAACGATATCCTTGAAGGATCTCCTTGGGCCCTGGCTGCTGCCGTGCTCAAAAAGATCCCAAGGATGACCAAGATTTTGTACTTCATGCCTCTCCTCTTTTCATCAAGACCTGGCGGCAAGTGAGCTGTCGCAGTCGTCTCAGATTCACTCCACGGAACTTCTCGATGGACGCTGATACGGTCATTCAGGTGTTCACTATAGTGATGTTCCTGCAAAGTTCTAAAAGTTGTGCAGGATCCTGCGAGACATTTCTGTGCCAGTGCGACTACCTCGTGGGAGAAATGGCCAGCATCATATTTAAAAAGGGCAAGCTTTGTCCCTGAACTCCGGGCTGGACCATCTGAGGGTGGATCACCAATCATCTGCTGCGATCGGCGATCCACCTTCTGCTATTTGCAAGTATCGTTTAGCGTGCGTGGCTCAGAAATTATATTTTAGGGCAAGTTGGATAACCCTAGGGTTTAGCGCAGTGGTGATACTGCCAAATGACGGTGACGTCATGTTTGCCTGCGGATTTCCGAAATTCGCAATATTAAATCCATTGAAAAAGTCCGCTCGGAAATCCAGATGGGATGGTTCGAGCCTACCAATCGGGAAAGACTTGGACATAGAGAAATCAAAATTCTTATATCCGGGACCCACCTGAGAGTTCCTCCCAGAGTCTCCAAACGTTCCCAGAGCATTTGGAGCGAAGGCCTGCGGTGTTAAACCATTCGGCAAGTTTTTCACTAGTGGAGCGGTTGCCCGGCAGGTGCGGGTTGCCTACAAGATCCGCACGGTCAAGTCCGATCCCAGTCGCTGAACGATCCAGACCAGAGACGACGGAAAAAGGGTAACCAGTATGTAGCGTCAAAATCCCTGTATTTTGCCATCCACTAAGAAGATAACGTCCAACAAAACCGAAAGAACTAACCTCAGGCAACCTATAAACATAGGACAAGGTGAATTGGTTGGTTATATTGTAGTTACAACGCGCATAATCGAAGTCAGGATTGGTACTGGTGTAATCGTCTCCGTTAAATGCGGTCGCAGAGTCCTCATCCATGCACTTGGACCATCGATAACCTCCAAGCGCCGTCAAACCATGGGAAACCCTCTTTTCAGCAGAGACCACTAAGGCGTTGAAGTTGGATTTTCCTACGGTCTTCATCAGGGATAAGTTGGTGAAATACTGCCCCATAGGACGGCGTTGTTGGAGAGTTAGTTCGTTTTCAGTAAATGAGAGATTCGGATCATACACACCAGCGTTTCCTTCAACTGCACCAAATGCATGGTAAGAGCGAGAACCTTCATAAGTTAGCCGGAATATTGTTTCCGCAGGTAGTTGTTGGTCAACGGCCAAGTTCCACTGTTGCGTTGTTGGCACAGCCGACCCCGGATAGAATGGCACCGCGGCAAATGGCGTGGGGAAAGTGTAGTCGGGAGGAAGGGGGTTAGGCACTGGATAGGGATCAACCGTGTTTATGTATGGATTCTCTAGGCTTGCCGGGAAAGGAATGAATACCTGAACGCTAAAAGGCGATGAAGTGAGCTGCCGGTTATTAACGAGTGCTTCAAGTTGATCATGATAAATTCCGAAGCCTCCCCGAAGGCTCGTTTTACCATTGCCAAATAGATCATAAGCAAAACCCACTCTTGGATCGAATATGTTGTAGTGCGACGAATAACCGGAAAGCGGTACTCCCGGGTCGCCTGCGACCAACAAACCGGGCGGAAGGTTTGGATGTAGAGTTGAGTGTGTACCGTCATTGAAAGCAGCTTGACTAAAAATTGACGACTGGTGGGCTATGATATCGACCCACGGAATCCATGGATCCCATCGAAGACCCAACGTCAAAGCTAGTCTGCGCGTTGCCTTCCATGTATCGTTCACATAGAGCGCTGGTACGGTTCTACGCAGTGATTCGTAGAGTGGCGTGCCCTGTTTAAACTCACTTGGAAGCCCGAGCATCATATCGAGAAGATTATTACCCGAGAGTGCGGCTTCAAATGGAATATATCCCTCTGAATTAAAATCCTGGTCTAGAGTGGTAGCATCCCGTTGAACTTCTGCCCCAAATTCGATTATGTTATTTCCTGCAACATAGCTCCAGTTTGTGACGTAATCGAATTGTTGCCGTGGCACGCGATATATACCATCCCAGCCGGCGCCAAAGTAACCACCAATATCCGTACCTAAGGCCGTCTTCGTGCCGCCGGTGACCAAATTAGGAATCTTTACCCCTAACTCTGTCCAGCCAGGAAAGCTTGGCGCTCCCGTGTAAAGAATCGCCGCACGATTGAACGTAGCAGCAAAGTTCGCCAACAAATGTGGTCCCACCACCCATGTGCCATTCACTGTCGCATGCTGGCTTTTCCAATTTTGATTTGGTGATGCAGTAAGCAAATTGCCTGGAATTTCAAGGGAAGGCTGGCCCAGACCGTCATAGACATAGCTGCCATAAGCGCTGAAATTGCTGGCAAAACGATAATCCACGCGTGTTACGAATTGATTGTCGTTCGTCTCGGAAGGTGTTGAGTATTGCACGAGTCCTGTAGTTGGCGAAGAAACCGGCACCAAGGCAAGAAGCTTCAATGAAATTGGATTGTAACTAGTCGTTGGCACCTGATTGTCGACATAGGGAAGACCCGTGCTTGGATCAACCAGCTGAGTGGGGATTGCCGACCAGTCGCCATTTAACTCTGCTTGCGTCTCCGTAGCTGCGAAGTTTGCACTCGGGGTGACTCGCTCACGCAGCCCTTGGTAGGAGAAAAAGAAGAAGGCTTTATCCTTCCGTATTGGGCCGCCTACACTGCCACCAAACTGGTTCCACTTCAATCCGTCATTAGAAGTTGAAAAATAATTTTTGGCATCGAAGATGGGGCCGTTTCGCAGAAAATCATAAAGCGTTCCGTGGAACTGATTTGTGCCGCCGCGGGTAACTACGTTCATTACCCCTCCTCCCGAGCCTGTAAATTTGGAGCTATAGTTGTTGCTTTCGAAGCTAAACTCCTGAACCGCATCCGGGTTAGGGTAGACGTTGGCGACGTTGGTGTAGGGGTCTCCATTTAGACCACCGTCCAAATAGAAGGCTGTTGTGTTTCCCTGGCTCCCGCTCGCGGAAACAAGTCCCGCCGCAGCCTCAGGTCGGGTCGCGGACTGGACAACAAGGTTCGCAGTGCTCGGATCGGTCGGGCTTACGTCAGGAGCTAGAGTCATCAACTGGAGGACGTTGCGTCCGTTGAGTGGCAGTTCCTTGATCATCTGAGCAGTTATTTCGTAGCTCTGGGTAGACGACCTTAGGTTAATTTGGGTGCCCTGCCCCGTGACAGTCACTGCCTGCGATGAAGCTCCGACTTTGAGAGCAACATTGATGGTTGCAGCCATGTCCACTTGAAGAAGGAGCCCTTGCTGCACTGAAGTCTGAAAACCTGGTTTTTCTACCCGAAGGCTATAAACACCCGGATTTAAAGCTGGGAAAATATAGAATCCTCTGTCATTTGCTTCCGTTTCTGTCGACACCCCGGTATTAGTTTCAACCACCCGAACCACAGCGCCGGAGACCACAGCATTGCTTTCGTCGACGACTGTTCCTGACAGACTAGCGGTGGTTCGCTGTCCTAACATTGTGGTCACACCCAAAAGAAAGATCGCAATACTCGCTAAGATAATTTGTCTTGCTCTGAACATGTGTTGCCTCCGTGAATAGATGGCTAAGCTGGGGGGCCGAAATCATTGACACATAGTTACATCGGCTATTGCCAAGTGTCAATCGTTATATAAACAATGATCGTTATTACCGATTGATATAAACGGGTTTAAACTTGCATGATTTGCGCCTGAACCTCATCATCGATACTTGGTGCTAGCTACTTCATTGCACAATGATGTTTTTCTTTGTCCTAAATATTCTGGTATGTTGCCTTCTTTTACTGCTGTCATAAATCTCCTCCTCCGCGCCATGCATTTCGCTTCTGCACATGAGGCACCGCTCCGCATCATGTTGCTGGCGACATACGTGGAGACAGCACGGGGCATTCTGACCAATAGCAATTTTGGCATTGTTCTTGAGGGATACGCAGCGAGCGCTGGGCCCGTTTCATCGGAAGGCAATTCATTGCGACGATCCGGTCGCAAGTAAGACAAGAGCAAAGAGACAGTCGACGAAGGGTGACCTGTTCCTTAGGCCGAAGCGAGGAGATCTGGCTCTAGGCAACGGCTAAGCATGACATCCCTCCGTCAAGGATGGCGTGTTTTGATGTTTGTACATGACAAAGTATTCGCGATGACCAAGTCTTTCCGGCTTGCTTGATTCTCCTCTGGCTATGCGCGCAACTAATTGGCCAAGGCGTTCGGCAGACTGCTTCAATGTGAACTCCCCGCTTAAGACACCGGATGCGTCGAAGTCCATATCTTCTTCCATCGCTTTAAATGTGGCAGAGTTCCCAGTGATCTTGATCAAGGGTGCTATGGGGCTACCGATTACACTACCTCGGCCTGTTACAAAAAGTACAATCTGCGCACCCACCGAAATAAGATCCATGATTCCTTCAGTATCGTTCGGGTTGGTGTAGCCGAACTGCATAAAATGCTCGTCCGGCACCGAGTCCAGCAGCCACAGTCCGGGACCGCGTGGTTGTTCGGATACCCGCAAGATACCTTGGATCCTCTGTCTGCCGCTCTTGGCAAAAGCGCCCATGCTCTTTTCTTCAATGGTCGTAAGGCCACCGGCAAAATTACCCGGAGAAACCGAGTACTGGCGAACACTTTTGCAGTATGCTTCAGCTTTTTCGTAAGTGCGGGATAGGTCTTCCGCCACAAGGGGCGTGGCCGCACGGGAGATGAGGACGTCGCGCAAACCAATCATCTCTACTGTCTCTTCAAAGACGCCGCGGGCGCCAGTATCCACCAGTTGATTGAAGAACTCGCCCACCACCGGATTCCCTGCCAGGCCTGAGGTTCCATCGGAGCCGCCGCACTCGGCGCCAATGGTTAAGTCCGACCATGTCATCGGAACAAGCTGCTCTGCCGCGGCGCTTTGTACGCGAAGGCTGTGAAGCAGTTTTTTCCCGTATTCGATGCTCGTTCTGGTTCCACCGTGCTCTTGGATGTAGAACCATTCCGCCGGTCGACCTGACCGCTGGACCACTTCGGTAATGGCTGCAGGCCTGGTGTATTCGCATCCGAGACCGACCGCGAGAACGGCGCCCACATTAGGATGACGAGCCAGCGAGAGCATCAGCCGTACGGCATAAGCGTTGTCGTAACATCCGGGGAATCCAATGACGTGGGCGTCGGGCTCTCCATCCGCAACGGCATGTGCAACATGGCTGGCACATTCAACGGTATATATAACAAGCAAGACATTGCGAATGCCCTTGCGTCCGTCGGAGCGCAAATAACCCAGCCAAGGCGTCTCACTCATAGGTAATGTCCTGAGACGAACCAGTATGCAAATCCAGAGAGCTAGAACGCTGATCGAACCGGCTTCGGCAATTGTGCAGGTGAACCCATTGACCAACCCGTATGGGTTGAGTCGACGTCCCGATGATGACACCATATTTTATGATCGGCGCGTTCGGTTCGATCTCAGCAACGGCGATTTTGTGCCCGAGACCGATTGCCTGACAGCAATGTATAGGACCGGGAAGAGAAGCGCCGGTAATCTGTATCTCTTCCTCGTCGGCGTCGGCTAACAATGTCGCCACGTTGTCCAACTCGTGAATGCGAAAACCCTTCTTCATGATCTGCAAGTCCTAACAGGATCCCGTACTTTGCAAAAGCCTCGGTGCTCGAGCTTCCAGCCTCGATCTCCTTGCGAACCAGCTTCTCGCCGCGAACCTTCTCGAGGGAACGAGTAATGACTTCCTCTTCGACACTCTCCGGAACGATCACGACCCCATCGAGGTCGCCGAATATGAGGTCTCCAGGCTTAATGCTGACACCGCCAATTTCAATGTGGCAGCGAAAGTCAACTACCACGCTTCGGACGGCCGCATCTTGTGCATATCGGCCGCGACTGAAGACAGGCCAATTCTGCTCCAGAACACGTGGGGTATCCCGATGATAGCCGTCGATCACTGCTCCCGACCCTCCTCGCACACGCGCCGTTGCCGTAAGGATCTCGCCCCATGCCGCACAATCCAGCCGCCCTCCCGTCGCGATATAAATTTCAGCCGGGTTGATCTGGTCGAGAGCCTCTGTAAGCCGGCCAAATGGATGCTCTTGAAATCCCCACGCGTCCGCAATCCGAACTGGCATCGCGCGACCCGCTAATTTCATGTTGGCATGCAGCGGCTGAATCTCCTGCGGTAAAAACTGATGCCAAAAACCCATAGCATCTAGCACGTCACCCACCACTGGGGTATACAGCCTCTCCAAAGCTAGATCGAACATCTGCTGGTCATTTTGCCATTCCATATTCAGACGATGATTATAGCGTATTCGAGTCCATCGCTTAACATGGGGCACGCCATATGTTCTAATCGGTAATAACGATGGATCTCCAACAGCTTCGCGTTTTTCGAGTAGCGGCCAGGTCTCGTGGGTTCACAAGAGCCAGCGAACAACTTGGCTTGTCGCAGTCGACTGTCAGCCAGCACATCAAGCAACTGGAGGATGAACTCGGCTGCTCGCTCTTTCTGCGTGCAGGAAAGCAAGTCTATGTAAGCGAGGCAGGCAAATCGTTGCTCGTCTACGTCGATCGTATATTTCACGAGCTCAAGAATGCAGAAATGTCTGTTCGTGAGCTCAGCGCCATGAAACACGGGACCATCCGCTTGGGGACCGGCGCAACGACTCTGACGTATCTGCTACCTAAAGTTCTTGGGGAGTATAAGCGCAAATATCCAGGAATTGAACTGATCGCGATTACGGGAACGACTGAGTTTCTACTGAAGCAGGTGGCGGCGCAGGTAATGGACCTTGCAATCGTGATGCAGGCACCTCACACTCCCAATAATGTGTTGATCACACCGCTTAGTTCGGAGGAGCTAGTCGTTATCATCGGGTCCGAACATCCGCTTGCACGACGGAATGCCCTGACTCCCGGAGAGCTTGAGAAACTACCTTTCATTCTTTATGAAAAACATACGGCCATGGAGAACATGATTGAATCTTTCTTTCTGGGCATGGGTATCTCGCCGAAAATATCGATGGAGCTCGAGAATATTGAGGCCATTAAGAGCCTGGTTGCCGCCGGCTTAGGCGCATCTATCGTGCCGCTTTGTAGTGTGAGTTCCACCTTCCAGGCTCCGGGGCTGCGCGTTCTACGCGTGAAGGGATTCACTCTAGAGCGGGAACTGGCGCTAGCAACCCTCAATGCAGAATCGTTGCCATCAGCAATTGAGAAACTGGCAGCCCAACTCATTAAAACTCTCTCCCGATCAGGTAGAAAGCGCAGTGCGGAGACGCCCTAAGAATCGGCTACAGCGATGAGATGCTTCGGCGAATCGAATTCGTAACGTCCCATTTTTTCTGTACACTGTGCAAGTATTTTCTCCAAAGACCAACGAGGCCTTCGTATGTTTGCAAAGCATTTAGACGACGCGGAATTGTTTACTTGCGCGGGCGTTCAATTCGGCATGTTACTCCCAAGAGAAGTTACGGGATCAGTAGAAGTAGTTTGGGAGCGGCTGGAACCTTCTCAGAGCACACCCACAGATCAGCACTCAAGTTTTGATCAATTGTTCTTCATCTTGAAAGGAACTGGTGAGGTAACTGTGGGGGAAGAGGTCCAGATGATTAAGCCCTCCATGTTAGTTTTTATTCCGCAGGCCACACAACACTTTGTTCGGTGCACTTCGGACGAAGGACTCGAGTATCTTTACTTCAATGTCTGGAGAGATGGGATTCCAGATGAAGAGAAGGACTGGGAACTCACCTATTCTCAGATACACAACCGTCGGTCAGCCGGCCAATCCGCGAAATAGATCCTCTATCTACCCATTGCGCGATTGCGGAAATGTTTCTCGCATAACTGGATTCCCGGCATCCCCAAGCACCAGGAATCCAGTCGCCCCAGGGAACAAGCGCGAGCGTACTAAACATCTCTCAGGAACATGGTAATCCTTGGGGACCATTACCGGCATGTGTATCGGATAACGTTGATTGAGACGGCAAAAAGCTCCAAGAGGAGAGAGCCATGAATCGCAGAAATTTTATAATGCAAGGCGCAGCTGCATTGGGTCTGAGTTCGAGCTGTAGCACGACCAGAGCAGAAGTGAGGCTGGCTATCAAGCTCTGACGAGCGACGGATCGGCGAAGAAGGATTCCGTTCTACCTTTAGAGTCGTACCAGCCCAAAAGCATGCTTCATCTTTCAGCAACGCAGGTGCCTCGTTCACGTTTTCCTCTGATTGATATCCACACTCACATTAGCGAGGAAGTTCATGGCCACACACAATGGAACATGGAGCCTGATGCATGTCTCCCGGTCATGAATCGAAAGAATATTCAAATCATGGTGGATCTAACAGGAGGCTACGGAGACGATCTGCGCGAAGTTATCAGTAAAGTGCAAAAAACCGGCTCCGACAGATTCATCGTCTTTACCGAACCTGCCTGGGACAAGGCTTCAGATCCGGGCTACTCAAAAACACAAGCCGAATTGATTGAGGATGCACACAAGAGCGGTGCGAAAGGTCTTAAGGTTCTGAAGACACTAGGACTTTATCTTCGCGAGCGCGGGACGAACCAACTTGTACGCATCGATGATCCACGATTCGATGAGATGTGGGAGACAGCCGGAGATCTGAAGATGCCGGTCCTTATACACAGCTCCGATCCGGAAGCCTTTTTCCTCCCGATCGACCGGTTCAATGAACGCTGGGAGGAGTTGCATGCCCACCCCGATTGGTCGTTTTATGGCCGGGATTTTCCAACCAATCAGGCATTGCAGGAAGCACGCCGCACAGTGATGAAGCGGCACCCGGGGACGCAGTTTATCTGCGCACACGTAGCCGATTCGGAAAATCTCGGATACGTTTCTGAATGCATCGACAGTCTCCCTAACATGCATGTCGATATCGCAGCCCGCATTGGCGAGCTGGGACGGCAGCCGCGGACCGCGCGCAAGTTTTTTGACAAATACCAGGATCGCATCCTATTTGGAACAGATGCGAGCTCCAATCCCAACGAGCTGCAACAGATGTTTGGTGACACACTGTATGAAATCTATTTCCGGTTCCTAGAAACGGACGATGAATATTTCAATTATGCCCCCGCTCCGACTCCACCGCAGGGAAGATGGAGAATCTATGGTTTGGGACTGCCAGAGCCTATTCTCCGAAAGGTGTACTGGGAGAATGCGGCTAGCCTTCTTGGACTGGCGGCCGAGCCTGGGAAAGAGAAGGTGTGATGACTGTGTTTTGGATGTTGATGCTTCGACGAATCGCCCGTGCTTGTGTCCCAATTTCTTTGGCGCTCCGTTATCGAGTGATCTCGGTTTATAGTCATGCCAATACCAACATTGATGGGTTAGGCGACAGCCTGATGCTGATATAGGTACTTCTGGAAGCCAGCGAAAACTTGGCCGATCTCTTCCGGTCGTCCTAAATCGGCCAGGGCGTCGGCGATGGAGTTGTGATATTTCAGCCGCAGCAACGGCGTGAGCTTCTCCTGATCTAGCTCCTCGACTCCGACGCCCACATAGTGAGCCAGCACGAAGTCCAGGAAGGCCTGCTGCTTGCTGTTGAATTGCGCTGCTGATGGCCACCTTCGCCCTGGCGGCCCGTTCTTCGCGTGTGAGTGGCGGCAGTGCATAGGCCACATAGGCGAGCACGTCGAAGAGGTCGCTCTTCTCAGCGTCGATGATCTTCTGCATCTCGGCCAGTTGTTCGTGACCGAAACCTTTCTCGGCGAGTCCATTCAGAAGCTTCTTCCGGGTATCGGGAGCGCTCCACATTGCGCGCAACTCGGCCTCATTCTTGAAGAACTCCGGCAGTTTGCCGAACAGCAGCTCCATGAACTGCTGGGCGGACATCGGTGTGCCGTCCGGGATGCCAGAATGTGGTGGACACCATGTGCTGGATGGCACGCTCCTTCCCGTCGGCAAGCTTCACCTTCGCCTTCTTCTTGCACACGCATGGCCGCTGACCGCAAACTTCGCACGGCTCTTTCGGACACTCGCACGGACGCTTCCCGCAGACGGCGCACGGCTGCGGCGGCGGCTTTACGCATTGGCAGGGGTACGAGCCGCACTTCGCGCACGGTTCCGGCTCCAGCGGCTCGCCGTCCCATTCCGGATCGCTGAAATGCCGGTATGCCTTCACGAAGTCGTAGATGGTGAAGTAGTCCTTGCCATCGTAAAGCCGCGTGCCGCGACCGATGATCTGCTTGAACTCAATCATGGTGTTGATCGGGCGCATCAGGACGATATTGCGAATGTTGCGGGCGTCCACGCCGGTCGAGAGCTTTTGCGAGGTGGTCAAAATCGTCGGAATGGTCTTTTCGTTGTCCTGAAAATCTCGCAGATGCTGGTTGCCGAGTTCGCCATCGTTCGCAGTGACCCGCTGGCAATAGTTCGGGTCTGTGCTCGTCTTCATCTGGTTGATGAGGTCGCGCACGGCCAGCGCATGGTCCTGTGTGGCGCAGAAGACCAGAGTCTTTTCCTTCTGGTTGATCTGCTCCATGAACAGCTTCACGCGGTGCGCTTCGCGCTCCTTGATCTCGATGATCTTGTTGAAGTCGGTTTCCGTCGTAGCGCTTCCCGGCCTCCACTTCGCCCTCCACGACCTGGTCATCGGGCGTGTAGACGTACTCATCGAGCGTGGTGGCAATCTGCTTTACCCGGAACGGCGTGAGGAAGCCATCGTTGATGCCTTCCTTGAGCGAGTAGATATAGACCGGCTCGCCGAAGTAGGCATAGGTGTCGGCGTTCTCCTGGCGCTTTGGCGTCGCGGTCAGACCGAGCTGAACGGCGGGAGCAAAGTACTCCATGATGCCGCGCCAATTGCTTTCATCATTCGCTCCGCCGCGATGGCACTCGTCAATGACGATGAAATCGAAGAAATCCGGCGGATACTCTCCGAAATATGGCGAGGGATTGCCATCCTTCGGCGGACCGCTCATGAAGGTCTGGAAGATGGTGAAGAAGATGCTTGCATTCTTCGGGACCTTGCCCTTCTTGCAGATGTCCTCCGGCTTGATTCGGACCATGGCGTCTTCCGGGAACGCAGAGAAGGAGGTGAAGTCGTTATAGGCCTGATCGGCGAGATTGTTGCGGTCGGCAAGGAACAGAATGCGTGGACGGCGGGTTGGTTCCGCTCCGCTCTTCCAGTCGGCCAGGTTCCAGCGGGCATTGAAAAGTTTCCATGCGATCTGGAAGGCAATCGAAGTTTTTCCGGTGCCGGTCGCAAGCGTGAGAAGAATGCGGTCCTTGCCTTCTTCAATCGACTCCAGCACCCGATTGACTGAAATTTCCTGGTAAAAGCGGATGGTCCATGTGCCGCTCTTGTCCGGAGTGGGCACGGCGGCGAAGCGATCGCGCCATGCATTCGCCTTGGCGAACGTCATCTTCCACAGTTCGTCCGGCGTCGGATAGCTCGGCATCTCGCCTTCCTTGCCGGTCTCCATGTCAATGCCGTAGATGCCCTGGCCGTTGGAGGCATAGGTGTAGCGAATCGCCATCTTTCCGGCGTAATTCTTGGCTTGCGCTACACCTTCGGTCAGTTCTTCGTCCCAGGCCTTTGCTTCGACGACGGCGAGCTTCGTGTTGCGATACTCCAGAACGTAATCCGCGATGAGCGGTTTTCCGCGCCTTCCGGTGCCTTCGATGCGACCGGGCGTGATTGAGTACTCGCGTCGAATGCGGCTGGCCTCGACAACACCCCAGCCCGCCGCCTTCAACGCTGGATCGAGATAGTCGGCTCTGGTTTCGGCTTCATTCATAGATGGATTACGCCAATACCGTTTTTAGCTTTCCGAGAAGGTGTGCAGCATCTTCTTTGTTCAAGAAGGGCGGTTTCATCGTTTTTGCCCAGTAAAAATTCCGTCCGGTAAGCTGCTTAATTTGAGCGACAGACATGAATTTAAGCGGTTTGCCTTTAGTCGGTTTCGGTGTCAGCCACTTCAGGTCGCGATACATTGCGTCCGCAGGCGCGTCATCCTTCACGTCGCTCTTGACCTCGCCCGCAGCGACGATGCCGTGTCCTTTGTGATAGAGGAAAACAACGTCGCCTTTGTTGAATGAATGCACGATGCCCTTGATGCTGCCAAATGCCGCGACGCGGTTTCGGTCGCACATGTACCAGATACTCTCCTCGTTGTAACTGAGGTTGGTATCAAAAATTACCCCTTTCGTGAGGTCTGGATTGGAGTGCTTGTCGTGGGGCAGCGAGAAAAATTCAAAATAGTCCTCGCCAGCGACCTTATACACCCGATACGGAATAAAGCTGAGGGAAATGCCTTTAGATTGCCAGAAATCCACGTTGCGAATTAGCTCGTCATCGCCACCGTTCCCGACAATGACCAGACTCTGTTTTTTGTTGAAGGCAGAACGATCCAGCGGATGTTCCAGATCAAAACTGGTTTGATGTTCTTGCTGCAGGTCGACAGATCTCCCCTTTCGATAGGCTCGAAGCATTTCCTCGAGCTTATCGTAGCTGTATCGACCAGCCTTCTCGCAATATCGCAGCGCTTGGTGCACCGCTCCGCCATCGGCATGAGCACGCTTCAATTCAAAAATAACCAGATCTCCGTGCTCGTTCAACGCATAGATGTCAGCCTCTGGCTGCCACGAGCGTTCCTGGCGAATCGGCATCAGCGGACTGTCTTCGAAGAGAACATCCCAGAGATTCTGCGCGATCAGGTCCTCTAATTCCTTCTCCAAGGGAAGCCCAGAAAATGGAAGCGGATCAATGGAATCGAATTTCTTTGCGGATTTGCCGAGCTTGTAGAGCATAAATTAGAGTCCTCCAGTAAAAGCCAGGTGGAGAAGCGACTTTTTTAACGCCTCAAGCGCGGCGAGCTTCTGCTTGTAAAGAGATTCGAGGCGTTGGGTCTCAGCCTCAAGCTCCATGATTCTCTCAACGACTTTTTGTTGGTCAGGCAGAGGCGGTAGGGCAATCGGGTACGGTTCGAGTGTTTCTTTGGTTAGACCAATCTGGCCTGCTGCCCGCGCTGAATGGTAGATCACGTATTGGAGTATCTTGGAGTGTTTTAGAAAATAGAATAGAAAGTCACGGCAGAGTTTTGATTCGTCTGGTGCTGCCTTCATTAAGGCTACGTTGTATGCGCCTTCTAGCCCACGCAAGATCTGAAAAAGCGGAGGCCCATAGCGCCCGATCATCACATCATCGCGGTTACAGAATCGTCTGGCCTGGGAACGCGGTATATATACGACATGATTATCACTTTTGTAATCGCGTATCTGAATGAGTCGAATACTGTCGGCATTCTTCACCTTCGAGAAGACTGATTTTGGTGGCTGCGAACCGCCAACAAATTGGCACACTTCTCCTAAAGTCGATTTCTCCCACTCCTTGCCACTTTGCAGTAAAGATGAAGTTCAGCTCACTTTCGAAGAGGGCGCGGGCGTTTTGGAGGTTCTTTTCGGCGTTGGCTTTAGCGGTGGCGATGCCACTCAAACGCTTCATCCAGAATGCCGACGATCCGCCTCTGTTCAGGCAGCGGAGGAACAGGGAGTGTGAAATCGTTAAGCCTTTCCTTGGTTCATGTGAACAAGGCCGACAGCCCCAGTCACTGATAGCTCAATTTCGTCAGTAATGTATCGCAGGGCATAGAATGCCATGATCGCTTTGTGATTCGCTTCGCAGAGATTGACCTTGAAGATGTGCTCGATTCAGAAGCGCTAGGTCGCCGCTCCATAGATGGGAGCCAAACGAAGAGCCAACAGTACCTGACCACGAAAAAAGCAAGTCTCCTGGTTCGACAAGAATATCACATCTTGTATTCGCCAGTGAAGTAATTAAATTGGACATCTTTGCTGTTGAGGTTCTGATAGCGGATAATCGGAAAGCCCGCTTAGTTGACCACTCTTCCTTTTTGGAGGCAGCGCCCGTTCTTAAAAACAAAGAGGTCTCCAAGTCGCTTTTGTTGGGTCAGCCGCTCGTCATAGCGATCGCCCTTATAATTCGCCAGCACTTCCGCGCTCTCGGCAGTCCAGCGCGGCGATTTCATCCATGATCTCCTGCGGGCTGCGGTGCGCGATTTCTTCGCCGCCGTTCGGGTTCTTCACGGAAAGGTCAAAGGTCGTTTTGTCGATGCTCTTGGCATCTACACTCCAGGACTTTGGCGAGTCAGCGAAGGTCTTTTGCAGCTTCACGAACTCGGCGAGGTCCTCGTCGTTGAGCGGGTTGGTCTTGCCGAGGTTGCGACCGGGATCAAGCTGGTAATACCAGATTTTCCGGGTCTGGTGCGCCTTTCTCAAAGAAGAGCACCACGGTTTTCACGCCCGCGCCCTGAAAGGTGCCGCCGGGGCAGTCGAGCACGGTGTGGAGATTGCAGCTTTCCAGCAGCAGTTTGCGCAGGCTCACGGATGCGTTGTCAGTGTTGGAGAGGAACGTGTTCTTGATGACCACGCCGCCGCGCCCTCCGGCCTTGAGCATTTTGATGAAATGCTGGAGGAAGAGAAATGCGGTCTCGCCAGTGCGGATGGGGAAGTTTTGCTGCACCTCCTTGCGTTCCTTGCCGCCGAAAGGTGGATTCGCCATCACGACGTCATAGCGGTCTTTTTCCTGAATGTCGGCGAGGTTTTCGGTGAGTGTGTTGGTGTGGATGATGTTGGGCGCTTCGATGCCATGCAGAATCATGTTCATGATCGCGATGACGTAGGCGAGAGACTTCTTCTCCTTGCCGTAAAAGGTGCGTTCCTGAAGTGTTTTTGCTTCCTTCGTCGTTAGGCCCGGCTTTGCAGTCAGGTAATCAAACGCCTCGCACAGGAAGCCCGCCGAGCCGACTGCTCCATCGTAGATTCGTTCGCCGATGTGCGGTCTTAACGACCTGAACGATGGCGCGGATGAGCGGGCGCGGCGTGTAATACTCCCCGCCGTTGCGCCCGGCATTGCCCATGTTCTTGATCTTGGCTTCATAGAGGTGGGAAAGCTCGTGCTTCTCGGCCTGGGAGCGGAAACGCAGTTCGTCAATGTGGTCGATAATCTCGCGCAGATTGTAGCCACTTTGAATCTTGTTCTTGATCTCGCCGAAAATTTCGCCGATCTTGTATTCGATGGTGTTCGGGCCGGTCGCCTTTTGCTTGAAGCTGTGCAGGTAGGGAAAGAGCTTCCCGTTCACGAAATCGCGGAGATCGTCGCCGGTCATGGCCTTGTTGTGGTCGAGCTTGCCGTCCTTGTCCTTGGGCGCGGCCCAGCTTTCCCATCGATAGGGTTTGTCGAGGATGTAGGTGTATTTCTTGCCTTCCAGCGCGGCCTCGGTGACTCTTGTCCAGCTCAAGATCGTCGAGGTATTTCAGGAACAGCAGCCAGGACGTCTGCTCGGTGTAATCGAGTTCGGTGGTACACCCGGCTTCTTTCCGAAGGACGTCGTCGATGTTTTTGAAGGCTTGTTCGAACATGCCAGCCACGTCTCCGCTGCGTGGCCTTCCGAAGTTGCAATTTCCCCGCAACTATAAGAAGGGCCAGAGCCATGAATTTTCTTGAAGAATCCCCATTATTGCATGTACCGTGAAAGCCAGATAAGTCCAAAGATGTCTGAGGTTTGCCCTCCGGTAGCTAACGCATGACCCGCAACTACTCCGCGCGCGAATTCTTCCGGTGGATGCCGAATACATTGCCGGCGTAGTACTTCGAGGGATGGCAGACCGAATTAGACGCCCGCGTGGAGCAAAGTTGGAAGCATTGTGACGATGAATCGGCTCCCTGAAGAGATCAAAAGCACCATCCCAGAAGAACTTGTTCCTGCTGTCGAAGCCCTCACCGAGACGCTGGATGACTCGCATTTTAAGTGCGGAAAAATTACGGAAGTCTTCTGCTATGGTCTGCTCCATCCCGGAGAGAATCTGACGGAAACCGAGCAATACAAACTCGCCTTGGTTCAATTGAAGGTCATAACGGGGCCAGCCGCAACCGAAGCCTGCCATCACCGCATCAGGATGGGAACAGCCCCGGCCTTTTTCCATGCGATGAACGAGCTTTACATAGCCGGGGTGATAGCCCAGGCCATTCAGGTGTTCCACGACCTGCTTGCAATCGGCAAAGCTAACGCAGAACAGCTGGGGAAGCCGTACATCCAATGGGCACACGATCTGACCCTACACCTGGCGGAGAGCTATGAAAATCGGGTAAAGTTCTGGATTCGAGCCGTGTGTGATCCCCCGGATTACGGTACTGACCTGAATTGGAACGACCCAGACGAAATTATCATGGGAAAAACCTGGTGTGCGCCCATGCTGCTGGTCATGCGGCCCTCCCGGTCAATGCCATTCGATGCAGCGCGCCAATGGGAAAGAGTGGACCGCGAAACAAGCAAGCGGTGGCTGAAATCGTTTGCTGAGATGTTCACAATTCACGTCAAGATGCAGATTGATCGGCTTGCAGGCGAGAAAACGGTGGAACTCGCCAAACAACCCAAGCCAGCGCCCGAACTAAAAGCAGAAGTCGCTAGTAAGGATGTTTCAGCGCAGACGAATCCAGGGCACGATGCCTCGGCAAAGCCGAACATCAGCCAAGAATACCGAAAGCGCAAAAACGACGAGCGAAACAGGAAAATCCGATCCGAGTTCAGAAAGCTTGAGAAGCGAAGGCCGGGAATGTCGAACGTCTGGTATTCCAAGCAACTAGCAAACTCGGAAATCGCCTGCGAACTCGACGCGGAAACCATCAGAAAAATCATTCGAGGCTAAAAAAGTTGGGCCGCAAGTGAATTTGCCCAATTCGCACGGAAATAACCCAGTGTTTATCCGCACTCTAACGAAGAATCATCCCGTTGGGCGGCTGAAGGTCGGCCCCATCCCCCACTAGATAAGCACCTATGTTTTCAGAAACATGCCCCTAAGCCCTTTTTTCGGCTTCTACCCTTTTATCGCCCAATTTGCCCAGCTACGGTTTGTCTTGAGCACACCTATATTGCTCGACGAGGTTTGAATATGACCGATAGCATATTGCGACTTCCATCCGTCAAAACGAACACTGGTTTATCTCGCAGCACCATCTACCTGCGCATTGCGCAAGGCGAATTCACCAAACCAGTGAGCCTGGGCGGTCGCGCTGTGGGCTGGCCTGCCAGTGAAGTTGCGGCGCTGAACGCTGCGCGGATTGCCGGAAAAACCAATTCGGAAATCCGCGATCTGGTGGTGAAACTGGAAGCGGCCCGCAAAACAACGGCATGAGTGGCGACGGACAACTCTCATGCCCAAGCGCCGCCCCAATCCTAGGCTTGTCAAAATCCATCGGAGCTACACGGTGGAAGAAATTGCCCGCTTATTCGGCACGCATAAAAATACCGTGCGCGAGTGGGTGAAAGCTGGATTGCCGACCTGCGACAGCAAACGCCCGATGCTGATTTTAGGCCGGGAGCTTGCGGCATTCCTTCAGGCACGCCGGATGAAAAACAAGCGGCGCTGTCAGCCTGGAGAAATCTACTGCGTCCGCTGCCGCTGCCCCGAAATTTCCTGCCGGTGACATGGCTGACTATCAGCCGATTACCGGGAGTTTGGGGAACCTCATCGGCATCTGCCCGGACTGCGAATTGATGATCTACCGGCGCGTCAATCTGGCTAAATTGGAGCAAGTTCGCGGGAAAATGAACGTCACGTTTTCGGAGGCACAGGGACAAGTAAGTGAGAGTAATGAACCCATCGTAAACCGTGACTTGGAATAGGGGTGAGAAAGCATGACGAAACACAACCCGGAAAACGAGCGAATCAAGCGGAAATACTTTGCCTATTTGAAGGAAGCCAAACGGCACAGCGAACCGACCGTGGATGCCGCCGCGAAGGCCCTGAACCGGTTTGAAACGTACACCAGATATCGGGACTTCAAAGCCTTTCACTTTGAGCAGGCGATTGCGTTCAAGAGGCATCTGGCCGAGCAGAAAGCCCAGCGGTCCGGCGAGAAACTGAGCAAGGCGACCTTGCACGCCACGCTTACCCAGTTGAAGCAGTTCTTTTTCTGGCTTGCAGGGCAGCCGGGGTACAAGGTCCGCCTTCAGTATTCCGATGCCGACTACTTCAACCTATCGGAAAAAGACATGCGCATCGCCACAGCCCAGCGGGAACAGAAAGCGCCGACATTAGAGCAAGTGAAGCAAGCCATTCAGACGATGCCAGCAGAACGAGATTGAGCGCCGGAATCGCGCTTTGGTGGCCTTTACGCTCTTGACAGGCGCGCGGGATTGGCCATTGCATCCATGAAGCTGAAACATGTGGACCTGAAGGAAGGCTGCGTCCAACAGGATGCACGCGAAGTGAAGACGAAATTCAGCAAGACCTTCACCACTTACTTTTTCCCTGTGGGCGAGGAAATCCGGGAGATCGTGGCGGAGTGGGTGCGGTATCTGCGGGAAGAAAAGCTGTGGGGCAATGACGACCCGTTGTTTCCGGCAACGCGCATTGTGCTAGGAACCAACCAGCAGTTTGCAGCGGCTGGATTGGAGAGAAAGCACTGGAGCACTGCCGAGCCAATCCGCAAGGTCTTTCGTGACGCATTCGAGCGTGCTGGCCTGCCGTATTTCAACCCGCACAGCTTTAGAAATACCCTGGCGCGGCTTGGCGAGGAGGTCTGTAAGTCGCCTGAAGAGTTCAAAGCATGGAGCCAGAACCTAGGGCATGAGAAGGTTTTGACGACCTTTCTGAAGCTATGGCTCCGTGGCATGTGACCGCCAGGGCGAGATTATCCGGGGATTGGCAAGCTCGCATAAAACTTCACAATCAGATGCTGACGCAATTGCCGAGGCTCTCTTTAAAAAATTGAGCGGTTCTGGCCTGAATATACGGAATTCCGAACGCGGTCAATTCTAATCACCAGTCTAGCTCTCATCCCATGCCACAATAATCAGCCACTCATCGTCATTGCAGCGTGCAATTACTTCAGAATCGATCGTTGTCTTCCCTAACCATTTGTCCGTCACAAAGTCAAAATCTTCCCGAAGCCAGACCTCGTTTGCTCTTGGCGGCCCGTCGGTGATTTGGGCAGCGATGTATTTCGAGAGTGCGGTGTATTGGCACGGATAGCCGTCGCCACCGAGATCGATGGCGTTGCCTTCCTTCACCAGTTCGTCAATCCAGGCCAAGCCGTATTCATCGGTCTGCCAGGCAGCGAGGCGTTCCCCTGCGTGCGAGGCTGCCGTGGCAGGCAGCGCTATCGGGTCTTTCTGCCGATAAACACTGATATTCCAACCGATCACAAATCCCCCTAAGGCGTGGATTGAGTCCCGATCCCTGCCAACACAAAAAATGGTTTATGCCACTGAGCC
Organism: uncultured Acidobacteriota bacterium; assembly: GCA_963719625.1. Lineage (GTDB taxonomy): Bacteria > Acidobacteriota > Terriglobia > Terriglobales > Acidobacteriaceae > JAKAAZ01. Next base: position 71,641 of record CAVRDB010000025.1, on the reverse strand, counting down.
ACGGAAGGGTAGCACCTTGCCGCCACGTTGAGTCTGTTCGAGAAAATCCGCCCAGTCATGCATCATTCTGGCGCGTGGCTCCAGATACAGCGCATGGTTATATGCGGCGCTCACAGCGTTTCGGGGTGCGTGGGCAAGCTGCAATTCAATATGCTCGTGCGGGATAGCCTTGCTCATGCAGGATCGTGGAAGCGAGTCCCCGAAAACCGTGCCCTGTCATTCGGCCCTTGTATCCCATACGCTCCAACGCTTTCAGAATCGTGTTGTTACTCATGGGCTTCTTTGCATTGCGGTCTCCGGGAAAGAGCCATTCGCTTTCACCCGTCAGTGTCCGCAATATTTCCAGCACTTCCACTGCCTGTTTCGCCAAGGGCACGATATGCGGGGTACGCATCTTCATGCGCTCGGCGGGAATGTTCCAGCGGGCAGCCTCGATATCAAACTCTTCCCATTTTGCCCCGATCAATTCGCTGGTGCGGACAAATGTAAACGCCATTAGCTTCATGGCGAGCCGGGTGACGTGTGTGCCGGGATAGACTTCGATAGACCTCAGCAAGCCCGGCAGTTCCTTGGCATCGATGCGGGCATAGTTAACTTTGCGCGTGGATTTCAAAATGTCGCTAGGTCTAATTTCGCTGGCTGGATTGCGCTTGGTGTACCCGTGGGCAATGGCATAGCGGAATACCTGTCCAGTGGTCTCCAGAGCACGCTTGGCGATGTCCCGTGCGCCGCGCTTTTCAATGGCCTTGGTCATCGCCACCAGTTCCGGCGCTTCGATTTCCGCGATAGGCCGCGCACCCAGGCAAGGCAGGATATCGGCTTCCATGCGCCGCTTTACGTAGTCCACATGGCGAGGGCTCTTTCCATTCTGCCAATGCTCCCGCCAAAGTGTAGCGATGTTCTGAAAGGAATTCTCTACAGCAGCCTTCTCGGCTTTACGCTGTGACATTGGGTCTACGCCTGTAGCCAGGAGTTTTCGCGCCTCAATATGGCGATCTCTGGCCAGAGATAAAGACACGTCAGGGTACTTGCCAAACGACATGAGCTTGTTTCCCTCGTGGCGGTATTTCCAGCGCCAGATTTTTCCACCTGCGGGCGTGATCCAAAGGATATAGTCCGCCACCATCGCTGAGACTTGTAGGCCTTCGCCTTCGCTTTATGCGCTTGATACTGCGTGTCTGTCAGCTGCCATTGAGCCCCCTCTTTGCAATGTACCCACAGCTTGAATGAAATAGTACCCCCAAATATACCCACAGCCAGCTCTGGCTTTCATAGTACACTTTGGACACAAAAAGACGAAAACCCCAGTATTTACTGGGGTTTTATGTGATTCGTTGGATTTCCTTGGATTTCCTAAAACAAGTAAATGGCGGAGGGAGAGGGATTCGAACCCCCGTTACCCTTGCGGGTAAAGCGGTTTTCAAGACCGCCTGTTTCAACCACTCACACATCCCTCCGCGTAGGGGACGGCCTAGTTTCTACGTGCAGGATACCAGCAAGACCGTCCGTAATCTGGATCGCGTTGTAGACAAACCCGCGTTCCATTGTTCATTTTTCGGAAAGTCGATCAAGCCAAGCCTGAATGTCGCTCTCGCGCCATCCGATCGCTCGTGCCCCAAGCGATACCTGCTCGGGGAAAGTACCCTGTGAGATTTGCAAGTAAATTGTGCTGCGAGAAAGTCCAGTTAGTTCGATGACTGATCGTAAGCGAAGAATTTTGGACACGCATTGACTCCTCCTAATGGTGGAATTCTGCTCCAGATCCGGTCTGCTTGACTGGCAGTTAGTCACCACAGAGTCACCAGTCGAAAAACTCCAGCTCGATGGCTTGCACTAAGTTATTGATTTTATTTGGCGTCCCCGACGGGATTTGAACCCGTGTTATCGCCGTGAAAGGGCGGTGTCCTAGGCCGGGCTAGACGACGGGGACGCGTAGAGTACTACGAGGCGCGGATCGGACGTTCTACTTCATCGATCCACAATGTTTGAATACGAGGAGTTGATTGCTCTCGCGCAGGATACTGCTCCCGAATCCGGATCGAGAGGAGATCAGGCCCTGCATTATTCAGCGTATCAATCGCTCCGGCTAGTGTCAAAGGAGTTGCTGGGTTCACACCGGCAATGGCCACACACCGCCGCTACCAGCGCAGCAGCACTAATTCTGAACAGAACCCGGGCCCCATAGCGGCTAGAATGCTGTACGTACCTGCAGCCGGCCGCATGTTCTCCATATAGTCTTCCAAAACCAGAAGCACAGATGCAGAGGACATGTTCCCGTTGTTGCGCAAACAATCCCAAGAAGCCGCGAAGGTTTCGCGAGGCAGTCCCAACGCCTCCGCCGATGCATCCAGAACCTTGGGTCCTCCCGTGTGCATGATCCAGCTGCCAATGTCGTCTCGTTTCATTCCAAACCTTGCCAGGAATTTGTCGACATCGCCAGGAAAATTTTTATGGATCGCATCCGGAACATCGGGCGATAGAACAATCTGGAAGCCTTCTTCCGAAATGTCCCAGCCCATCAAATGTTCCGTATTGCGATAGAAGCTCGACTGGTGTCCGAGAATCTCAGGGCCATTCGCCGCAACGTTGTCGCCGGCAACAATCACCGCAGCAGAGCCGTCGGCAAACAGACCGGAGGCAATCATATTGGCGACGGACAAGTCCATCCGTTGCCAGGTCAGCGAACAAAGCTCAACCGACAGTAGTACCGCGATGCGGTCCGGATAGGCTTGCACATAGTCCGCAGCCTGCCCGATGCCAGCGGCGCCCGCGACACAGCCCAGGCCGAAGATCGGAGTACGCCGCATGTCCAGCGGCAGATCCATTACGTTGCTCAGTTTAGCGTCGAGCGAAGGCGCGGAGATGCCGGTAACGGAAACGATGATGATGGCGCCAATCTCTTCTTTTTTGCGGCCAGCACGCGCAAGCGCGCAGGTAATGGCACGTTCGCCCAACTCGAGAGCGGCTTTGATCCAGCGATTGTTGGCGTCGCCCCAGGTCTCAATCGAGGCATATTCATCGATTGGATAAGCCAGATGACGCTTTTCTACGCATACTCGCTGATGCAGCCGCTCTAAAACGTCTGGCTTGTCGAGCTTGTCTTTCCAGTGCTGGCACAAGGTTTCAAATATTTTCTGCTGGCTGTAATACCATTTGGGCATTGCGCTAGCGACACTTGCAATTCTCATTCGATGTACTTCGCTTTCGCTCGTTTCTTTTCCGCTGAAGAGTGGCTTCTATTGAGACTACCAGCACGATGGTTCGCTGGCCACGAGTTTATGGACACTGCTCGCGAGGATGAAGTCGCGGTCGAAGCCAAAGATAGCAGGCGAATCGTGGCGGATGAATCTGCCGAAACGCAGATCTACCGGGCAGACTGGATTCCTGATCTTTAGACTATCTATTGATTGTCTATTATTTCGGGCAGGATTGCACAGAACTTTCCCCCCACTCCGGGGCATCGCATCGCCACAGGCGATTTCCGGGCTTTTTCCTTAGATTACTTCTGTGCTGGTGGCGCGGATTGCTGCAGATCTCGATCATCCGCCATATAAACCAGCAAGCCCTTGTTGGCCAGCGATTTCGAATAGCCTGCGACCAGCTGTTGATAATACTGATCGACAGAAAACTCGAACGACTTCTCTCGCTCTGGCTTCAATGGGACCAGTTCAAGATCGACTGGGCTCATCGTAAGTAGCCCAAACTTCATTGTGCCCCCGCGAAAATAAATGTAATTCCCGGATGCAATCGGCGGATTTGGCTGACTTCCCTGCGCCGATCGGCTGCCGGTCGTTCGCTCCTTGTCCGCGCCAAACACCAGGTTCAACTGGCTGCCGGAAATGCTGACTGCATGAAGCTTTCCGTAACACGCGGCGGCGGAAACATCTGGTCGATGGGAAAAATGATGTCATTGCCGACAATCTTGAAGGATTGTGTCCGTTTCGGCTGGGCGACTTTCGAAATCTTAATGCCCAGAGCATCGAGCAGGTTTTGATGAATGGCTCCCGCGACCTTCATATCCGCCAAGTGCATCCGCATATTGCCGTCTGGAGTCACATACATGGTCGCCGTGGAAGTAAAGGGAACGTCAATCACTTTATGAAAGTCCCCTTTGACAGAGATCGACTGGTCCGGATTGAAGGTGAGACTCAGGTTCTTGAGAGGAGTCTTCGCACGCGGCAGAATGAAACCGTTTGCCAGCGCAGCTAGGTCCGTCGAGGAAATGCTGGTGGTGGCTGTCTGCATTTCTAGCGAAAATGAATTTTTGTCGTCCAGCGAAACAACGGCGTTTCTTCTGGTGGGCGCCAATATTCCGTCCAGGCTGTCGATCTGCAACACAACATTATCCATCACGCGAAAAAGAACATGTTGCATGTCGATGTGGGTCACCCGGTCGGGCGCAGAGGGATGAGCGATATGGGAATGGCTAGTAGCGGCGCTCGCCATCGGCACGACAACAAACAAGCTGAAAAAAACCGGCATCCACACTAGCATCTTGGATTTCAAACGCGTAGCACCCTTCCCGACGGCGATGTCGGCTTTCAAGTTTCCCGAGTCACATGGAGTGGGATGCGGATTCTTGGCCGGTCATCGTTTCTGTCGGCAAGAACCGGCAGATTGCAGGGAAAAGAACGAAGACCGATGCAGCTGGCTATAGGAACGTCTTCAATTGCAATCGAATGGGATCAGCGAAAACGGGGCACTTGGCCCCCGATGCTTTCGGCGGCCACAATGAAATGGAGGGGCTGCTTTGGTTGCTGTTTTACGCCTTGACGACTTTTCCGGCCTTGATGCAGCTGGTGCAGACGCGGATGCGCTTGCTCGCAGTATTCACCTTCGCTTTGACGGTCTGAAGGTTTACATTCCACCGGCGACGCGTCACGTTGTGCGCGTGGGAAACGTTGTTGCCAAACTGCGGCTTTTTCCCGCAGATTTCACATACTTGTGCCATGATCTGTATCCTATATCCTGCAAATGTGGATGTGGCTTTGGGAATTGCACACCGAGGTACGCCGCATCGGAAAGTCCGACACACCAGGGATTTTCTCTTTGAAGAAAACTCCCTTCGACCCAAGCTATAAGTGTACAGAAAACATACCCTGTGAGCAATCTTGACCTGTCTCGACTTGGCACCCAGGACTCAAGACGCAATGATGGCCCAGGCTTCTCTGGTTGGCAACCTACGATGTAAGAATTGCGCCCTGTGAGGACGAAAAACTTGTTCCAATACGAGCGGGCTGCAGACAAAGCGTGCACTGCTTCGACTCCTTTTCCATCGACGCTATTTCGATCCACCTGGACTGTCTTCTGGGTCGCATTTCTCGTTCGCGTGCTGTATATCACGCTGGCCCACACCTATCACCTGCGCACCGGTCAGGACCATTTCGAGTTTGGCTACGAAATGGGAAGAATCGCCCAGGCTTTGGCGACCGGCCACGGATACGCGGACCCATTCATCGGTCACACCGGGCCCACCACCTGGGTACCACCGCTCTATCCCCTGCTGATGGCAGCTGTGTTCAAGGTTTTTGGGATATACACGCTGCGGTCGGCCTGGGTTCTCCTCACCATCAACAGTTTTTTCTCTGCTCTTACAACGCTCACCACCTATGAAATTGCCGCCCGCTGTTTCAATCGCCGCGTCGCGGTATGGTCGGCGTGGATCTGGGCGCTGTACCCGGCAGCCATGCAATATGCCGTTCGTTGGGTCTGGGACATGACGCTGAGCACTTGGCTGCTGACCTGCATTCTTGTGCTCGCCTTGCGAATGCAGCAAATCGGAGAAACTCCCGCCAATACCACCGAAGCTGACTCCTGTTCGCCGCGAGACGGTCGCACCCTGCGGCGCTGGCTGATCTTCGGTCTGCTTTGGGGAATTCTTGCTCTCAGCAATCCGTCCCTGCTGCTGTTCCTGCCGGCATGCGGATTATGGCTGTTGCGTGGAACACGCCAGCTTCGGAAACAGGTAGGATTCGCATCGTTGGCAGCGCTGGTTTTTATCCTTTGCATCTCACCGTGGATCGTACGGAACGCTCTCGTATTTCACAAATTCATTCCCATGCGTGCCAATTTCGGTGCGGAGCTATATCTCGGCAATGGACCAGGAGCGATGGGCTTTCTGATGGAATACAACCATCCCTATGAAGCCCCGGACCAACTTCATCTCTACAAACAAATGGGCGAGGTGGCGTATGCGCAGATGCGCGGGCGTCTTGCGTGGAACTACATCAAAAGCGCGCCAGACCTGTTCCTGCGCAATTCCATCAAGCGGCTGTATTTTTTTTGGATCAGCGTTCCTCATCCTCAAGAGGGTGCCTGGTATATCGAAGTCGTCCGAGTGGCAAATTTTTCTTTCGCCAGCATTGCCGGTCTTTTCGGTCTGGCTCTCGCGCTGAGGCGTCGGGTTCCGGCCGCATGGCTGTTTGCCTGGGCCTTTCTACTGATCCCGCTGATCTATTATTTCGTCACCGTCCATGCCAGGTTCCGCGATCCATTGGAGCCGCTGATTGCCATTCTCGCGGTGTATCTATTTCAATCCGCCGAAAGGCGCCCACCTCGCCGGCCCGAGCTACAGAACGGTTGACGCGCCCTGGCCATAACCAGTATTCTTAATTGGTTAGGCGATTACCCTCGCGCTTGCGTTCTGCATTGCGCATGGATGTTACCCCTATTTCCGCGGTCTTCGCCGCGGCTCCAAGGGACACATGTTCCGCCTGAAATTTTGATGCACCCGGCGCAAGCCAGATGGTGCGGAGGGTCTTAAGTTATGTACGCAATTATTCGCACTGGCGGAAAGCAATACCGTGTGGCGCCAGGAGATGTACTGCGGGTGGAAAAGCTGGCGCAGACCGAGGGCAACATCGAATTCACTGAAGTGCTGGCCGCTTCCACCGGAAGCCAGGATGGCGCAGGTTTGGCCAAGCCAAACTCCGCCAAAGTGCTTGCTTCGGTGGTTAACGAAGGCCGTTCGAAAAAGATATTGGTTTTTCACTTCAAGCGCAAGAAGCAATATAAGAAGCTGCAGGGACACCGCCAGTCGTACACCGAGATCCGTATCCACGAGATTCAGGTCGACGGGCAAAGCTTTACCGCCGCAAGCTAAATGTGTCGGCAGTCCGATTCACACATCGGATGAAGAAAAATTGAACTTCAAGAGCTGTATTCAAGGATTGAGCGATGGCACATAAAAAAGGATTGGGCAGTTCCCGGAATGGACGCGATTCGAATTCGCAGCGGCTGGGAGTGAAGCGGTTTGGCGGTGAGGTTGTCACTGGTGGTTCGATTATTGTGCGGCAGCGCGGCACGCGTCTCAAGCCGGGCCTGAATGTCGGTGTGGGCAGCGACGACACGCTCTATGCCAAGATCGATGGGCGGGTTCGCTTCGTAGATCGCGGACGTACAGGACGCTTTGTCGCCGTCGATCCCATTATCGCGGAAGCATAGCGCCTTCCCACGATTCTGCGCCTGTAGACCCGCGATTTTCCAGCGATCGACTACATGGTCACATCCCGCAAATATAAATGGCTGACTCCGAGGAGTCAGCCATTTTCTTGTACGCAGTAATAGTTAGCTGGCGATCGGTCCCGGTCGACTTGCTGCCGTTACCCTTTGCGGCACGCCGGTCGGCCCCATCACGTTTTCCACCAGATCGAACACGTCGGTCATAAACGAAGGCGGATAGCTGACGGCAACCTGCCCAGCTGGATTGCCCAGGGTCTGGGCAACGTCATTCCAGCGCATCAGCGGTGATGTAACGGGCATGGTGACCAGACGACGCGCAGGCTCCGGCTGCAGGAAATACCCAGCCCAAAGCGCGAATGCCGCAAAATAGACACCCTCGTGAACCAGTTCGATGGAACTTGCCAGGCTCGCATTGCGGCCAATGATCAAAGAATTGACCATGTTATTGACCGCAATCACGCCAAATCCGAATGTCACTCCAAAGATGCGACTGCGAAAAGGAACACCCAATGTCTGGGACGCAAAAGCGAGGAAGGCCAACATGCAGAGGGAGAGGACGCTCTGGGAACGGGCCAGAACTTGTGCGGATGCCAAAAGAAGGCTCATGCCGCTAGTGTGGGGAGTTATTCCAGAAGCAAACGCAAGAATCACAGAAACTGTGATTGCCCAGAAGAAGATCGGCTCCCCTAACTTTTGCACGCCTGGGATAGAACGAACAGCATGGCGGAACATCTCGTGCAGCACGCGAAGAATCAGAACCGCGCTGATGCCGAAGGATGCCCAATATACGTAGAAATAGACGTAGTAGGCGTGAACGCCGTCGACGAGGTGCAAACCATTGAGCGAGAGAACCACAAACTGAATCGTCTCAGTGGCTACACTGAAAAGTAAGAACTGCCAAAACGCTGGATAAATCCGATTCTTTTGCGCTCTGTGTACGCAATACAATACGGTCGACAGCGCCAGTATCTCGAGAAAGATGGGCAGGACGATATGTAGCCAGACGTGCATGGGTTTGCTCCAGGTGAGCCTGAAGAATACCCCAGGCAGAGCAAACCCGCAATATTAAACTTGCATCCGGCGAACATTAAGGTTACTTTGGTACGCTAGAGCTTGTTCTTACTTATTCAGACCACAAGTCTGGCCGGGCTCACAGGTAGGCATTGGACCTGCCAGATTGCTGGCAACCATGACTGTATTCGTGCTTGTTGCGGCAGGTTGGGAGGCTAGCATGTGGTCAGCGGCGAAGCCAGTAATCAGCATACCGAGAACGAGAACGCGGATAGCGATTTTCATTGAAAGATGTCCTTTGATACTAGATTTTAAAAGAGTTAAAGCAATTCCGGGTAACAAGTATCTTACTTACGATTCAGACCGCAAGCCGTGCCGGGCTCACATGTAGGCATTGGCCCTGCCAAATTGCTGGCAACCATGACTGTATTCGGACTCGTTGTGGCAGGCTGGGAGGCTAGCATGTGGTCAGCGGCGAAACCAGTAATTAGCATTCCTAGAACGAGGGCGCGAATGGCGAATTTCATGGGAGGTGTCCTTTAGTTACTATGTTTTTAAAAATAGCGCTTGGAGCGCTTGACAAACCCGAGTATACTGATTTGATCGGGTAAGTCCATATTTCCCTATAATATACCAGCATATTTACTAATTGTGTGACTGAAGTAACCACTGAACACCATTTTTTAGGCATTTTGTTGCATATTCTATGCATCCGCATTTCTCACCATCAAGTTCCCATTTTGGTTTTTCTCCCCTCCGCAGCCGCATTTCTCCTTACAGACTCCATCCGCCCGGCATCCAAAGATCGGACGCACCCCATCTAACGCTGCCTCAGTGAACTGCGCTTGTATCAGATCTACCGACGAGATTCGTCCTGTTTTTCCGCAGTCAAAGTGCGCGAAAAGGCCTGAAACGCACTCCTGAAAGACCGCGCCACATGGTAAAATAAACAGTAGTTCCGCTTCGGATAAGTCCTTTCTGAATCAAGCTTTTGCCCGTGTTTGGGCCTAAATTGCTGACGACGGACCTCTTCCGAACGGGTGCTGTTTCCATCACCTTCCCGGAGTCCCATGGCAGAGAAAGCGCTTGTCCCAGAAATCACCAGTGACACCCCCACCGGAGTTCCACTCGAACTGACCCGCGAGGAAGCCAATTCCGCGGCGCAATCCGCAACTCGGCAGCGTGCCAGCGATAAATACACCAGCGACAATATCAAGGTGCTGGAAGGCCTGGAGGCGGTGCGCCTGCGTCCCGCCATGTATATTGGCTCGACCGGCGAAATGGGCCTGCACCATCTGGTGTATGAAGTTGTTGACAATTCTGTCGATGAAGCCATGGATGGCCATGCCTCGCGTATTGAAGTCACCATCCACATGGATAACTCGATCACCGTCGTCGACGACGGTCGCGGAATTCCCGTCGATGAAATGACATTGCCAACCGGAGAAAGGGTGTCGGCATGCCAGGTGGTGCTGACCAAATTGCACGCTGGCGGCAAATTCGACGCGTCCACTTACAAAGTTTCCGGCGGTCTGCACGGTGTTGGCGTCTCCTGCGTCAATGGCTTGAGCGAGCAATTTGAAGTGGAGATCTGGCGCGGCGGCCATACCTATGAGCAGGAGTATGCGCGCGGCATCCCGCTCGACAAACTGCAGCAGACAGGAACCAGCAAAAAACGCGGGACGAAGATCCACTTCCTTCCCGACAAGACCATTTTTACGATCACCGAATATAACTACGACACACTGGCGCAGCGTCTGCGCGAGTTGGCATTCCTGAACAAGGGCCTGGAAATCTCGCTGACCGATGAGCGCACCACGGACCCAAAAACCGGCGAAGCCAAGCATACGGAGTTCAAATACAGTGGCGGCATCGCGGAGTTCATCAAGCATCTGAACCGCGGCAAGCAGACCCTCCACGACAAACCGATTTATATGGAGGCGGAGCGCGACAATGTCGTGATGGAAATCGCGATGCAGTATAACGACGGCTATTCTGAGACCGTCTTCACCTTCGCGAACAACATCAATACCGTCGATGGCGGAACACATCTTTCCGGCTTTCGCACGGCGCTCACGCGCACCATCAACGCAGCTGGTCAGCAAATGGGTCTCTTCAAAGACCTGAAAGAGAATCTCTCCGGAGATGATGTCCGCGAAGGCCTGGTGGCTGTGATCAGCGTCAAGCTTCCGCAACCGCAGTTTGAAGGCCAGACCAAGGGCAAGCTGAATTCCGACATCAGCGGCACCGTGCAATCCTTTCTGAACGAGCGGCTGGGAATGTTCCTGGAACAAAATCCTCCCATCACCCGCCGCATCATCAACAAGGCGATTGAAGCGTCGCGTGCTCGCGAAGCCGCGCGCAAGGCCCGCGATCTTACCCGGCGCAAAGGCGCACTCGATGGCGGCGGTTTGCCCGGCAAACTAGCGGACTGCAGCGAGCGCCGTCCGGAACGCTGCGAACTGTATCTGGTTGAGGGCGAGTCGGCAGGCGGAACCGCCAAACAGGGCCGCGATCGCCGCTACCAGGCGATTCTCCCGCTGAAGGGGAAAATCCTCAACGTAGAAAAAGCGCGCTACGACAAGATGCTGGGCCACGAAGAAATCCGCGCCATGATCACAGCACTCGGCTGCGGGATCGGCAAAGAAGATTTCGACGCCAGCAAGCTGCGCTACGGCAAGCTGATCTTGATGACGGACGCCGACGTGGACGGCTCCCACATTCGCACCCTGCTGCTCACATTCTTTTTCCGCCACATGACGGAGCTGATCAAGCGCGGGCACGTCTACATTGCGCAGCCTCCGCTCTATCGCATTAAGAAAGGCAAGTTCGAGCAGTACATTAAAGACGACCGCGAATTTGTCAACGTGATGGTGAAGCGCGCCTCCGATGGAATCCTGGTGCGTTACGGCTCGGCAGCGGCCACTCTGGAAGGCGCTGCGCTGACACGCTTCATGGGCCATTTGAATGAGTATCTCGGCTTCTTCGATAAGGTTGACAAGCGGCTCCGCAATGAAGAAGTCACGGCCCTGCTGGCGAAGCTTGAGTTAGTGAAGCGCACAGATTTTGAAGGCGCCTCCGGCGCACCGCCGTCGAAGCTGATGAAGCTGCATACAAAATTGGAAGCGATGGCGAAGAAGTATCAGTTCAAGTCAGTTGGTGAACCTGTCCACGATGAAGAGCATCAGACCTATTCCCTGTCCTTTCACGATGCGCAGGGCGCGGAACGCTGCATCGACTGGACCCTGGCAACGTCGCCGGAATATCGACAGATGATGTCGAAATATATGTTGATCAAAGATCCGCTGGAAGGTCCATTCCTGATCGAGTCTGCGTCGAAGGCTGCACCTGCCGATGAAGAAACCGACGGAGAGGCCGCAGACGCTGCGGAAGGAACCAGCGCCAAGCCGGCTGCCAAGCGGGCCGCCAAGGTAGCTCAGGATCCGGTCGAGAAGCAGTCTCCGCGGGAACTGTTCGAGTACGTCATTGAGCAGGGACGCAAGGACTATCAAGTCCAGCGCTACAAGGGTCTCGGTGAGATGAGCGATTCGCAACTGTGGGAGACGACCATGGACCCGGAACGGCGAACCCTGCTGCAGGTCAAGCTGGAAGACCTGGCCGAATCCGAACAGATTTTCTCCACGCTCATGGGAGAAGATGTCGAAGCGCGCCGCAAATTTATTGAAGACAATGCGCTCGACGTGAAGAATCTGGACATTTGATCTGTCCATTTTGTTTCGAGAGGCCTGCGCCCTGTGGCGTGGGCCTTTCTATTTTGCGTTCAATTGTTTTTGAAGATGAACGGCAATGCGACGAGCGGTGTAGTCGGAGCCATAGGCAAATCGCATCATGGGACCAAAGTTGTTTGCCGCCGCGATCCCTACAAGATAAAGCCCAGGCACAGACGATTGAAAGTCCACCGACAGTTTCGGCGCATTTGCGACCGCTTGAACCTCGTTTCGGATCGCCTCATCCAGAAAATCCAGCCGCCGTATATCCGGCTTGTATCCCGTAGCGGCAACCACGTGCTCCGTGTCATGCTCGCGGACCTTGCCGTCTCCCGACCGTAACGACAACCTCACTCCACCGTTCGATGCGATGGCCTGCGCAATCGTGAATCCCAGCAGCATGGGCACTTTCCCCTGCACGCGTTCCTTCATCGGCCAGCCAGGCGCCGGGCCCAGGTGGTTTTCGACAATGCGCAGCCGCAGTTCTTCAGGAAAATACCGGAATATCCCTGGAGCGTCTGTATAGAATCTGGATTTCCAGCCCGGACCCAGCCCAGAGGAAGGATTCCGCATCCGCTGCCATAGCGAACGTGGAGCTGGTCCTGGCTTGTTGTGAAAGCGAACTACCGGCGACCTTGCGACTATGGAAACATCCACTCCACTTTCATGCATCAGCGTCGCTAAATCGATTGCGGAGGCGCCGGCGCCGACGATCGTGACTTTCTTGTCGCGAAACACCGAACAGTCATGGTGGGCGGAACTGTGCGTCAGTAACTGTTCCGGCAAATGAGACAGTGAGTCGGGGACATAGGCAAAATGGCTGATTCCAACCGCCAGCACCACGCGCCGCGCATCGACACGTGCACCGTCTTCCAACTGGATATGGTAGCCATCTGCGGAGCGCTCAATCCTCGCCACGCGCCTTGGATCCAGTTGGGGGACAAATTTCTGCTGAAATGCGAGAGCGTACTCGACAAACGTCTCCAACGGGACTGGCATCCGGGTATCGTCGTACGGCAGTCCGCGCGTCTTGCAGAAATACTTCAGCGTAAAACTACCGTCTGGCTCGGAAAGATTTGACGCAAAGCCATCGGATTTGAGCAGCATTCCTTTCGGCATATGCCGCTGCCACACATCCATGGCTGGCCCAAAAATGCCACAATTGATGCTGCGAGCCCGCAGGTGCGCGGCAATGGATAACCCGTAGGGACCAGCTCCAACAATCGCTACTTCCAGGGCAGAATTCATGCCGATTGTCCTCGATCGATAGTGGAATTTCCACTGTCAGGATTGGAAGCGCTTCTTCAGGCTGCCAGTCGGAGTCTTGCAGGTTTCAAGATTTTCGTGCGGTATCGTTGAACATACCAGAGAACTCAAACATTCCCTCAAGTCCGGGCTTGTCTTCAGTAAAATCTGATGAGCGATTCTTTTTGTAATCATACATTCATCACGATCTGTTCCTCAACAGACCGGGTTGCATAGTAGGTACATAGCATTGAAAGTCTTACTGGCGACGACTTGCCGATGGTTTTCGACTGCGCGCCTGGCCATGGCTTTCCACGGCATCGGCTGCCAGGTCGATCTCGTCTGCCCAACGGACCATCCCGCCTTTTCGACCCATGCAACCCGAAACCGTTACAAATACCACGGCATCACCGCGCTGCAATCTTTCCGGAGGGCAATCCTGTCGTCACAGCCAGACATAGTGATTCCATGCGACGACGTTGCCATGCGGCATTTGCATTGCCTCTATGCCGCCGCATCGCAAGGGCACGACGAGGATTCGCGAGAGATTTGCCAGGTTCTTCAGGTCTCCATGGGCGATCCGTCGAGCTACCCCATCACGGAGTCGAGAGACAAATTCATGGCTCTGGTTCGTGAGGAAGGCGTTCGCATTCCAGAGACAAAGACCGTCACTTCCACCGACCAGGTGGAACAGTGGCTGGCTCAATATGGATTTCCGGCCGTACTCAAGGCCGATGGCACCTCCGGCGGAGAAGGAGTAAGGATCGTCGACACCCTGCCCCAAGCGTTGCGGGCCTATAAATTGCTGCACGCTCCTTTGGCGACAGCGGTTGCCGCAAAACGCACTTTTTTCGATAGCGATTCCAATTGCATTGTGCCGTGGCTCATGCAACGCCAGCGTGAAGTTAGCATCCAAAGATTTATAGCCGGTCCGGACGCAAACCTTGCAGTGGCATGCTTGCAGGGTGAAGTGCTGGCAAGCATCGATGTGGAAGTGTTGCAGACCTGGAAACCGAAAGGCCCTGCCACGATTGTTCGTTTGTGTCAGGATGGCGAGCGGCTGGCAGCAGTCCAGAAGATTGTGCGCAGGCTCGGGTTCACAGGTCTGTGTGGCTTTGACTTCATGATCGACGCTGCTAAGGGAGATGCATATCTGATTGAAATGAACGCCAGGGTAACCCAGACATGTTCGTTGCCGCTGGGTCCCCGACGCGATTTGATTTCTTCCTTATGCGCAGCATTGACCGGACAAAATTTCTCCACCACTCCTCTGCAACTGGCTGGCGATACCATCGCATTGTTTCCAATGGCGTTGCGTGGGGATACCACGAGCGATTTGTTTCAATCCTCATACCTTGATCTGCCGACAGATGAGCCAGACCTGGTACTCCTGGGGATGAAGCAGCTTCAAGTGTCATCCCGAGAAAAGTTCCAGGAAAAATGGATTCACCTATTCTCGAAGTTAGGATTGCACCAGCCTTGAAAACTATTTCTGCCAATATAGGCCCCAGCATGAAGTATGACGTGCTCCATTTGATTGGCAGCAATCTGGTTGGCGGCCCGGAAAAGCAAATCCTGCACCATGCCGAGGACATGCAGAACTCCGAGTACCGGCTCTCGATCGGTTCATTTCATGACTTAAAAGGTCGGCCAGAGGTCCTGGTTGCCGCGGAGCAAAGGAACATTCCTACGCTGTGCCTGCCCGGTGGAGTGCGCCTCGACCTGGTGCATCGCCTATCGCAGATGTTGACCAAGCGGAAGGGATCGCTGCTCTGCACCCACGGCTTTAAAGCCAATGTCGTGGGCTATCTGGCTGCGCGAAAGACTGGCACGCCGCACGTCGCTTTTGTGCGCGGATTCACCGCGGAAAATAAACGAGTCATGTTCTATGAAATGTTGGAACGCCAGGCGCTCAAGCGTGCCGACCGGGTCGTGTGCGTTTCAGAAAGCCAGGCACAACAGATTGCTCCCATGCGCGGCAATCGACGACCTCCGATTGTCGTCAAGAATGCAATGCTGCCACCCTACTCCCGCGAGCAGGAGGGCAAGCCAATCTCCCGCAACGATCTCAGCATCCCGAAAGCAGCCTTCGTCTTTGGCTCTGTCGGTCGGCTCAGCATAGAAAAAGGCCACCGTTTCATGGTCTCCGCATTTCACCAGTTGTGTGTGCAAGCACCTGTTGGCGCTCAGTTGTATCTTGTTGTCGTTGGCGATGGAAAGGAGCAGAAGGCACTGGAGCAACAGGCATCAATCCTGGGGATTCGCGAACAGGTACACTTTGCAGGGTTCCAGGGCAACTGCGCGGAATGGATGCATCTGCTCGATTGCGTGATTCAACCTTCCCTGACTGAAGGAACCCCAAATACTGTGCTGGAAGCGCTCTGCCTGAAAGTTCCGGTGATCGCCAGCGCTGTCGGCGGAATCCCAGATCTGATCGTCGATGGCAGAAATGGCCTGCTGGTTCCAGCCGAGGATGTAGATCAGATGGCGGCCGCAATGAAAAAGATGTGGCTCAGCCCCGAGCTGTGCAGCCGATTGGCGGCAGGCTCGGAAGACTTGCTCCACGAGTATTCTCCCGCCTATCAGCGACAGAGATTGATTGAGGTCTACGAAGAAGTGTTCATCGACCGTCCGGTGGCCTCTTACTCGTCTTAAACCCAAGTTGCCTGCATTCCCGCGCAAAGTCTTTGTAAGTTTCTGCTGTAAAGTAGCAACATGCATATGCCGTCCGGCGGTGACAATTCCCCAGTTGTCGAAACTTCCGCAGCCGCTGAATCCTCTATCGGCGCGAGCTACCTTTCCATCAAATAACAATGGCCAGCGTCTGAAGGTATTGGTCCTCGACGAAGAAATCCCCTTCCCTTTGAATTCCGGCAAACGGATTCGTACCTGGAACCTGTTGCGCAACCTGTGCCAGGCACATGCCATCACGTTCCTCTGTTATGGGACGCATGATAACCCCGGGCTACCAAAGCTCGAGGGCTGGGGATACGAGTTGTCCTGGTGCAGGACTTGCCGGCATCAAACTCGATTCGTTTTTACGCGGGCGCACTCGCGAATATCTTTTCCATCTGGCCATATTCCGTATCGCGGCATCATACCCGCAAATTTACTCGTGCGATTCGCGCACTCATTGCGGCGGAATCGTTTGACCTAGTGCATTGCGAGTGGACCCCTTATGCGAGCTACATCGATGCCGTGGGTCGATTGCCCATGCTGATCATGGCCCACAATATTGAAGCCACGGTATGGCGCCGTCGCGCACAACACGCTTCGAATCTTTTGGAGCGCTTGTTCATGGGATTGCAGGCGTGGAAGATGGCCCGTTTCGAAAAAAAATGTTTTACGCGAGCCGGAAAAGTCGCAGTCGTCAGTGAAGAAGAATTGCAGACCGCGAGGCGGTGGGGCGCGCGCGCCGTTTATCTGGTATCGAACGGCGTCGATACCGAATATCTGTACCCTACCGGCGAAACCCCTGAGCCGGATTCGCTGCTATTTCTGGGGTCATTGGATTGGCAGCCAAATCGCGATGCTCTGCAGTATCTTCTGCGCGAAATCCTGCCGAAGATTCAAGCGACAAATCCACGAGCCAAACTTCGCATCGTGGGACGCCAGCCCGCTTCCAAATTGCGGGAACAGGTGGAGGGTTTGTCCGGAGTGGAGTGGGTGGGAGAAGTCCCCGACATCCGCCCACATTTTGCCCGCGCTGCCGTCGTGCTGGTTCCGCTGCGGATTGGAGGCGGAAGCAGAATTAAAATCCTGGAATCTATGTCGATGGGCAAGGCGGTCGTTGCCACGCGAATTGGCGCCGAGGGCTTAGATGTCGTCCCTGGCGTCCACTGCTTGATTGCCGACTCCCCTGCGGATTTTTCCCAAAGTGTCGCTCAGCTCTTGGATGATCCCGAGCGCGCAGTCAACTTAGGACGGAAGGGTCGCGAGCTTGTACTCCTGCAGTATGACTGGGGTCGCGTGGCAAAAATTCTCGAGCAGGCTTGGATCGAAACCGCCAGCGCAGCCCAGAAATAAAAATTTGTAATTGTCATCCTTTTCCCTTTATTTTTTCTTTCAACTCTCGCACCTCGCGTGCCAACGCTACCGGCAACCTCATCCCCTGGCCCTTCAGTCGATCCTGCAGCCGCGAACGTCCCGGAGGCAGCGGCGTCATACCCATCTTGCGCAGGTAATAATTCGCGCGATAAATATTTGCCAGCTTGTCGTTCTTGTATTCAAAATTCTGATTGATGGAAACGGAGATGTCATCGCCATTTTCCAGCCAGTGCGGAGCGTTGATCGGAATATGCACGGCCTTTCCCGGCTCCAGCAAAAAGGACGTAGCCCGGCTTTGCAGGTTCGCCTTGTAAATAGCCGCGTTATTATCGACCGTCCAGAACCGCTCCAACTCTGGCTCCGTCAGCACTTCCCTGTCCGTCTGATCGAAGACATGGATGGTCTTTTTCCCGTGGACCTGCAGCAGCAGGCTGCATTCCTTGTCAATGTGGTACTCCGTGATGCGGTGCGGAGAGGTAATAAAGATGATGGACTGCCGGCTCTTCGCCTCCTGGCTCAGCGGAATGCCGGTCATCTCCTGAACTTCGGCGAGGCCCTGCTCCAGCAAATCGTGGATCTCGGGATCGCGATCGGCGCCAAAAATAATGATCCACGCGTCCGTCTCGCGAATGCGGCGAAATGCCTCTTCAATAGAGAAATCACGCCCAGGTTGATCGCTCCAGCGTTGATCGATACGCTTTTTCCCGGCATTCCAATACACTTTGTTTGGGATCGGCAAAGACCGCTCCAGCAAAGTGTGCAGACGATCCATGCTGAATGCAGGATGGCTGCTGAGCGAATGGTCCAGCATAAATGGACGCCGGTTGAAGTTCTCTGCGAATTTCGCCTGCTCCACCATATAAAGACGTTCGGGCGTGTGAGGAATTTCTTTCGTGATAGGCGGTGCAACGGCTATTGTTGTCGACATAAGTGTCACCTCTTGCTGCCGATTGGAATCGGCGTCCTCTCTGAAACTTGTAGCTTGATATGAGTACACAAATCTTTTCCTGGCCCCACACCGAACCCGCTCCACCTCTTGCTGCGCACAGCGTCCATGTGTGGGCATGGGACTTGGATCGTACGTCCCTCGAGTCGGACTGGAACATCCTCAGCGAGGAGGAAACGCTTCGAGCGCGCCGCTTCGTGTATCCGCAGGATCGTGACCGATATGTGCGCGCCCACTCCATCATGCGCACCCTTTTGAGTAGCTATCTGGGCATCGGCGCAGCAAACATCGCCTTCTCCACCAATGCCTATGGCAAACCGCAAGCAGTATGCGAGGAAGGCACGGAGCAAATCCAATTCAACCTGACCCACAGTGCTGGCGTCGCAGCTCTTGCCGTCAGCCGCGGATATGAGTTGGGAATCGACATTGAGCAGATTCGTCCGATCGACTCGGATGTCGCGGAACATCATTTCTCGCCGCGCGAATTGCTGACTCTCGGCAGTCTTCCTCCAGAGCAATGGCTCCCTGGCTTTTATCGCTGCTGGACCAGCAAGGAAGCGCTGCTGAAGGGAGAAGGTCTGGGCTTGAACCTGCCCCTGGATGGTTTTGATGTGGAAGTCCATCCGCTGCGCGCCCCGGCGTTGATCGCTGTAGCTCCGCACATCAATATTGCATCCGGCTGGTTGCTCGCCGAACTGACTCCTGCCGAAAACTTCGTTGGAACCCTCGCCATACGCGACCATGCGGAAACATTTGAGAGAACTTCTCTCCAATGTTTTTTCCTTCACAGGTAGGAAGTTGCCCCTAGTGAGTCGATGCGTTCTGAGCAAACCAGTTCTCAAACTGCACCTCCTTATAAGGACTATGGTTCGTGGCCAGCAATGACACCGATTTCCCGAGCAGGTAGTGCGAGAAAAATTGCAGCGTGTACGCTTCGACAATCTCGTGGGCCCGTTCAGGAGAAATGGTTCCAGCGTCCGTCAGCCGGCGTATCGGCGAATACAACGAACGATCGGCAAAATCAAAATGCCGCGATCCTCGAATCGTCAGCATGTAGCCGCCGAAATGCTGCAACGTGCGATTCAGGTTGTCGGTATCGGCGTTCATTAGTTCAGATTCCCGGCGAGTTTGCACATTGGTAGATTTCAATTGCGCCGCGGTGATCGGTGGCCCATCTTCGCTCATCACCATATAAGGCTTATCGAGTCCGCGTGTCGCAACATCGCCGAAAACCCATCCATCCTCGTCCAGAGCCGCTTTCACCCTGGGGTCCTGATAGCAGACCTGAGAGGCAACCGCTCCGCCAAAAGAGTGGCCGAAGGCTCCCGCATCATCCGCATCAACACGATGGAACCATGGGCTGCGCGAGTCAAGATTCGCAGCGGATAACGAGTTAAGTACCAGAACATCGTCTCCCGCCTCAATAGCAACTTCCTGGTCTCCAATGGCAATCTGCTGGGCGACTGTGGTGTGTTGAAAGTCGGAGATGTCATGGATGTCCGTCGTACGGATGACACGACCATCGGGAAACGCTACCGGACCCGAGTTGTAGGTATGATCGACCCCCACCACGATGAAACCGTGGCTGGCCAGGTCTTCCACCTGATAGGTGTTCTGCGTGCGCTGCCCGGTCCAGGCTGGGTTGAACAGCAGTACCGGAAACGGCGCGCCGTTGGTGGCAACGGGAGCATTCTTGTACGAATGAGTCCTTAAAACGCCCATATAACTCGACAGCAACGTGGTCTCACTGCGTCGGCGATAGCTGGCAAGATGTTGATGGTGCGGTACCGCGGGATACCAGATCTGGACCATGATTTCGCGCGGCCGCAATGGGCCGGTAACATGCGTCTCCATCCGAACCGGATCCACCAGATGCTCAACTCGTGTGCCGATCGCGTAGGTACCCGTCGGTTTCGGCAGAGAAAACATGGGAAGAACATAGGTGAACGCCGCCGTCAGAATCAGCAGGCACGTCACGGCCGACGCCAGCGTTGCGCGAATCCAGCGTGGTCGCTCCTGCTTCATCCACAACAATGCCAACAAGCTCACGACCACTCCCAGATAAAGCGGAAGCAATTGCCAATATGCGCCAAGCCACACGGACGCGAGCAATAAAGCCGCACACGACAAAGCGGCGAATGCGACGCCGACAGAACTCGGTACTAGGGCCACGATGGCCAGCACCGGCACAATCGCCAGCAAAAATCCGGTCAGTTCGAGCGGACGCATTAGCCCACCACCCGCGGATTGCTTCTGCGTAAATTCTCAACTGGTTTCGCACCAGTTGAAGAAGTCGTGTCGAGACCTAACGCCGCACGCGCGCGAATCGCCATCATGCGCGCTCCAGGCAGATCAAAAATTTGGTGATGGTCCCCGGGCATCACCTCAACCTGCACTGGCCTGCCGATCAATTGCGACCAACCCATGTCTATGGCCAGCAGCGGGCCGGTCGGCTCCTCTTCACTGCGGAACAACAGCGCCCTCCCTAGCAGCGGGCCAGTCTCCGACGCATGCCGAGCCGTGGCTTGCAAGTGATTGTTGAGCCTCTCCTCCTCTGTCTGACGAGTTTCCGCAGGATTGGCCCAACGCTCCAGGCGTGCGACAAATTTCCCCGCTGCAATCGTGAACGACTGCAGACTTCTCTGGAAATAGGACCCCGTCTGGGGTTGATTGCTTTTTTTCGACCTGTTTTTCATCCAGCGAAAACGCTGCGCGTGATAAATGGCCAGCATCAGCCTGCGACGCACCGGCGTCTGGCCGGTCCAATATGTAGGGGCCCAGGCATCAATGATCATGACCATCTCAATCTGCTGTCCCAGTTGCTCCAGCCGGCGGGCCACGCCGTACGCAATCCAGCCGGAAACGCACCAGCCCGCCAGTCGATAGGGTCCCGACGGCTGGACTTCGCGAATCAGTCGAATATAGAAATCAATCATCTGCTCAAAACTGGCCGAAGCCATCGCCGCGGCATCCTGCTCCAGCGTTTGGATCGCGTACACGGGCTGACCCGTACCCAGTTCTGCGGCCAGCGTGCGAAAGATCATGCTTTGCGAAATCACAAATATCGGACGGCCTGTCCCCACAGGTTGAATCGGGATGATACGCGGGTTGTGCTCCCAGGTGCGGTGCGCAGCTCGATTCGCTGCTGGATTCGTCACTGATTTCGCTTCATCCAGCCACGCCGCCAGAGTGCCAACCGTCGGATTACGAAACACTTCCGCCGCTGTCAATTGCACATTGAATTCGCGTTTCAAAACGATCTGCAGCCTTGCCAGCAGCAGCGAGTGGCCGCCGAGATCGAAGAAATTCGAATCTACATCCAGGTCCTCAATTTTGAGAATCTGCCGCCAAATGCGGAGCATATCGCGCTCGCTTTGCGACACTGGAGCCTTCGGGGCCGGCGCAGCTTTATGAGTCTCGATCGGAGCAGCTATCGGCGCAGCAACCGCCTGCTTGCGCGGCAACAGGCTTTGGATCACAGGCGGTGGAGGCGTCGAAGCAGTGGAATATTGTTCCGCTTCCGTGGCTGTCAAAATTTTCAACTGAGACACTGCAGTGTCGGGCGCCATCACGGCTTCGCGAAGCAGACGCGCAAAGTGGCGCTGGATTGTCTCGATCGTCGCTTGCGAATAGAGCGTTGCGTCATACAAAAACTCCAGAAACACGCCTTCCTTCCGCTCCACTACGCCGAGTTGCCACTCACTGCCGGTCACGGACGGAACATCGGGCAACGAATCAATCTCGAGATTCTTCCATTGCATGTCATGCACAAATGCCCGCTGATAAAAAAATGTGATTTGATTCAGCGGATGATATTGCCGTCCCACCCGCATATCGACCAGTGGCGTCACCAGGTTCAGCGGCAACGCCTGCTCCATCGCGTCCATCGACTGCTGACTGAATCGTGTCACCAGCTCGCGGAACGTTGTCTCCGCGCCGATATGGCCTGTCAGGCAGATCGGGTCCGCCAGCGGCCCCATAATCGTTTCGGTATCGCCCGTGCGATTGGCATGTGGAGTCAGAAACAGAATGTCTTCTTGTCCGCTGTATCGCGAGAGCAATGCCTGAAATAGTCCTCCGAAAACGGCGAACGCCGTGGCCTGGCATTCACGGGCAAAACGCCGCGCCAACGCAATCGTGTCAGCATCCAGCAGCGCAGTCACCAGTCCGGCGCGGGCGTCGCTCGCATCCGTAGCGGAGTCCACAGTGTCCTGCGGCAACTCGAGCGGCGTCCAAACTCCGCGGAGATATTCCTGCCACCATGTCAGCCGGCGATCTTTTTCCGGGCTCGCCAGCAGTTTCTGTTCTGTTTTCGCATAGACGGAAAATTGCACAGGGGAGATGTTGCCCACTTTTCTGTCGCCGGCAACAGCCTGCTCATACGCCTCCTGCAACTGCCGCAGGAAAAGTCCGCTGGACCAGCCATCGACAATTCCATGGGAAAGCGTGATTGCCAGCCAATGCCGATCTGCTTCAAGCCGCAGCACGCGCACACGGAACAGCGGACCGGTAGTAAGTGAGAATCCTTCTTGTCCCTCTCGATCTAAAACGGCCTGGTTCGCGAGTTCTTCTGCCTTCGAACCCAATGTCTCCGGAGCGAGGAAACGAAAGTCAATGGGCAATTCCGGATGAATTACCTGCCAGACTTGATCGTTTTCCTCTTCCAGCATTGTCCGCAAAATCTCATTCCGGCGAGCCACCCTGGCAACAGCTTCGGCAAGCGCGTCCACATTCAACGGACCCTTCAGCTGCAAACGAATCCGCACATGAAACGCAACTCCTCCAGGATTCAATGAGTCCAGCCGCCAGAAGCGCCGCTGAAACTCCGTAGCCGGAATTCTTACCAAGCCGCCCAACGCTTTCTCCGTACCGTCGAATCCTGGCCCGGCGGTCTCATCGGAACCTGTCTTGATCGGCGCTAGACCAGCCTCCGCAACAACCTGTGCCGTCAACTCTTCCGGATGTGCGGCGATCGCTTTCAGCAGCCGTTGGAAATCTTCCAGCAAGCGGAACCCTGCTGCCTGCGACACCACAGCGTTGTCGACTTCGCAGGAAAGACGCCATCCATCCGCTCGCTCCACCATAAATACGGTCAGTGGACGAAGCGCCCCGGGGCTGACCGACGGAACGGCAGTCAACGCAACTCCCCCCGCACTGATGGGACGGACAAAATCCTGCTGGCAAATAAAGGCCACCGGTGTTGGCAACTTCCCTGTCGACGCAGCGTTGCCGTCCTTTTCCAGGTCCGCCAGCATATCTTCATACCGGAACTGCGCATGCTCGAAGCAGTCCGTGACCAGGTCGCGAACCTCATGGAGCAGTCCACTAAACCGCACGTCTGCATCCACTCGGAAGCGCAGCGGCAAATAGTTCACAAACGTTCCCACCACGCTTTCCAGCTCCGACTGATCGCGCCCGCTTATCGGAGTTTCCACTGCTACGTCGGATAAGGATTGATGCACCCGCATCAGAAGTCCGAACGCTGCCAGCACAGCATGGAAAAATGTGGAGTGATGCCGCTGCGCCATCGACAGAATGGGATCCGTCAACGCGCGCGGCAACAAAATCGATTGGATGGAGGAGGCCTCCGCCGTCGCTTCAGAATTGCGCCAGGAAACAGGGAGCGCCGGCAGTTGAAGACCCTGTAGCTGCTGCTTCCAATAGTTTCTGTGCGCCTCATATTCCGGCGTCTTGCGCTGTGCGTCCAGCCAAACCGCATAGTCGCCATAATCGAGCGACGTGCGAGCAGCCGGTTCTCTTCCCTTCAACAGCTCGCCATAGCAATCCATCAGATCGCTTGCCAGCAGGCCTACAGACCACCCGTCACAAATACTGTGATGGACGTTCCATATCAGAATGTGTTCGTCCTCACTCAACTGCAGTACGCAAACACGGAACAGTGGAGCACTGCCCAGCGGGATGATCTGGCGCGCATGTTCCAGCGAAAGACGCGCAACTTCGGTCGCCTGCTCGGCTGCGTCAACTGCGCGCAAGTCGCACCATTCAGACGGCAGCGTCACCTGGGCAGCAATCCGTTCGATCACATTTCCGTTATGTAGTGCGAAAGACGTGCGGAGAGCTTCGTGGCGAGTCGTCAACAACTGCAGCGCGCTCTCGAATTTTTCACGATCCAGCGGCCCAGCCAACCGGAAGCGGACCGCGACATTCCACGCTGGATTGGGCGTCGTCTCGTTCAGACTCCACAGACGCACCTGGAGCGGCGTGGCTGGCATCGCGTAGATTGCGCCAGCCGTCGCTTCTTCGTTCATGGATTTTGTCAAGCTAGCCAAGGTCGACACGAACTTTCTTGCTAATCATTTGCTGTCTGTGCCAAGTAACGCGTAATAGAAATCCCACCGCTACCGAGCGTTTGTAAGTCTACATACTAACCCGATAATTCTCCCGTGAAACACGCTGTAATGGCGCCGATGAAGCAACAACGCTGTACGCGCTATTTTCCGCCGCATCTACCGCTGCAGCCACCGCTTCTACCGTGTGTAACTGCATCAATTGCTTGGCACTTACCGCAAATCCACGATGATGAGCCCGGGACGCAATCTGGAACATCCGTAGCGAATCCGCTCCCTGGTCCAAAAGGCTGGTGCGGATACTGATACGCGCACACCCCAGCACCTCACAAAAAATCTCCGCCAGAATGATTTCCGTCCGCGTTGTCGGCTCAAAGAATTCCTCCTCTTCAACCTCCACTCCTGTTCGCGGCTCCGGCAATGCTCGGCGATCGATTTTGCCATTCGGTGTCAGCGGCAAACTTGGCAGCGACTTCATTACCGTCGGAACCATATAAGTAGGAAGCTGGCTGCCCAGCGCCCGTTTCAATTCGGCGGGAGTGGAATTCTCGCCGCCCGTATAGTAGCCCACCAGGATGGCCTCGCCGCTTGCGTCTGGCCGCAGCATCGCAACCGCATCGCGAACTCCAGGCAGTGCGCGAATGGCAGTCTCCACGTCGCCAAGCTCAATGCGGAATCCGCGCAGCTTGATCTGGTGGTCCAGCCGCCCCATGAACTCAATGCGGCCATCGGACAATTGGCGAACTTCATCGCCGGTGCGATACATCCGTTCTCCAGAAACGAATGGATCGGCCAGAAATTTCTCCGCCGTCAATTCAGGCCGCTCGAAATATCCTCGCGCAACTCCGGCGCCGGCAATAAACAGTTCTCCGGAAACGCCCGGAGGCGTCAATTGCAAATGCGTGTCCAGTACATAAAATCGGGTGTTCGCAATGGGTGGCCCAATCGTCATGCGCCCCGCACCCTGCTCCACTTCTGTAATGGAGGACCATACCGTCGTTTCGGTCGGTCCATACATGTTCCACAAACGACCGCCATTCGCGAGCAACTGGTCCGCCATGGCAGCCGTCCAGGCCTCGCCGCCGCACAGCATTTTGAATCCCGGTGCAGGCTGAAATCCCTGCTCCAGCAGCATTCTCCACGTCACGGGAGTGGCCTGCAACGCTGTCGCCCGCGTCGCATGTAGCAACTCTGTCAGCTGCGCGCCGTCGGCAACGTCGTCCCGATGCGCAATCACAACCGTCCCTCCAGATACAAGCGGCAACAGCATTTCCAGCACTGCGATATCAAAAGATAATGTCGTGACGGCCAGTAACCGATCTTCCACCTTCATGTCGAGGCGTTGCGTCGTGTCGATCAGCAGATTGACCACCGACCCATGACATACTTCCACGCCCTTCGGACGTCCCGTGGAACCCGACGTGAAGATCACATACGCCCGATCGTTGCTTCGGATCGCGGGCAGTGCAACGATGGGCTCCAACGCGAGCGCAGATGATTCGTCATCCAGCGCGATCACCCTTGCCTGCGATTTGGGTAACGCGTCCAAATGTCCGGAAAGTGTAATCATCACAGGCACATTTGTCTCTTCCACAATCTGCGCAATGCGAACCGGCGGAAACATCGGATCGAGCGGAACATAGGCTGCGCCCGCCTTCATCACTCCCAGCATCGCCACCAGCATTTCCAGCGAGCGGTCCATATAGATGCCAACCAGATGAACCGGGTCCGGCGCCATTGCGAATCAGCCATGCGGCCAGTTGATCGCTTCGCTCGGCAAGCTGTGCGCGTGTCAGTTCCATGCCGTAAAAATCCGCCGCGGGTTGATTGGGCATGGCGGCAAACGCAGCCGCAATCAGCTCTGGTACATTTTCCGCCTCCATAGGTCCGGTCGCGGGTGGGTTGCAGGATTCCAATAAAAATTGGCGCAGCGCCGGTTCCAGAATTTCCAACGTAGCTACGCTTTGTGCCGGATCGGCGATGATCGCCTCCAGCAACGTGTGATAGCAGCTCATCCAGCGGGCAATTGTTGACTCGTCATAGAGTCCAGTACTGTAGTCGCACTCCAGACGCAATCCATTTCCGGTATCGACGATGTTCAGGAACAGGTCGAAGTTGACCGCCCGTTTTCCGTTCGCCCTCACGTCGGTCTTCAGGCCCGCAAAGGAAGCGCCCCTGCCCACTTGTTCCAGGTTGAATTGAATCTCGCTCAGTGGCAGCCGGCCCGGCTCGCGCCGCGGAGTCAGTGCGCGCACCATGCTTCCGTAGGTCGCATGCTGATGCTCATAGGCATCGAGGACCACCGGCTTCAGAGTCCGCAGATAGTCCGAAGCCTTCATCGCAGGATCAACTACCGCACGGATTGGCAACAGATGAACACAGTGGCCAACGAGGACTTGATCCTCCATCAGCGATTGCGCCGCCGCAGGAATCATGGTGACAGGGTCCGCATTGCCGCTCAGCCTCGACAGCAAAATCTGCCAGCCCGCCAGCAACGTGGTGAACAGCGTACATCCAGCCTGCGCGCCCGTCTTGCGCAGCGTCGCCGCAAAGTCTTTGGAAAATTCTGTCACGTAGGTAGAACCTGCAAAGCTGCGCACCGCAGGTCGGCTGCGATCGCTAGGAAGCGTTAGCACTTCCGGTTCTGGCGTCAACTGCTGCTTCCAATATTCGAGGTCGTTGCCCTCCTGCTCTCGCCAATCCAGCTGTTGGATTTCCAGCGCATATTGAGAGAACGGCTTTGCCGGAGACAGTTGCGGAGAGCCTTTCTGGATCGCCGCCGAATACAGCTCTCCCAGTTCGTCCACAATCACGTTGACCGTCCAGCCATCGCAAATCAGATGGTGACCCGTGACCAGCAGCAAATGTTTTTCGGCAGCTAACTTTACCAACTGGGCGCGCAGCAGCGGACCACGAACCAAATCAAACGGCTGCCTGCCTTCCGCGGTGATCATCGTATCGAGGAGACTTCCCTGCGCATCGACGGAATGCCCGGTAAGGTCGACCTCCTGCAGAGTGACTGCGAGATCCCGATGGACGCGCATTTTATCGCCCGCTGGCACCAGGGACATCCGCAATGCATCGTGCCGATCTATCAGAGCTTGCCATGCATGTTTCAGCGCATCCAGACTGAGCGCACCTTCCAGGTTCAGCCGAAACGACTCATTGAAGGCACAATTGGCTTCATCGGAAACCTGGGCCGCAAGCATGATTTCCAGTTGCGGTTCCGTCAATGGAATTTCTGTAACTGCCGTAGTTGCATTTGTGCCAGCAATACCCGTTGCACCAACATTGCCGTCCTTTGGCAGCAGTCCGCAGGACTGCAACTCGGCAATGCTCTCGGCAAAGGCCCGCAGGATGTGGTCCAGGTCCGCATCGCTGTGCTCTGTTGTCAGATACAGCGGGAATCCTTCCAGAATAAAAACGCCTTTTTCCCGCAATAAGTAGAACAGGAGCCCGCCAAATCGTGCTTCCAGCGGAATCCCAAAATACATGACGCTGCCGCAGGCTTCCAGATGCAGCGGAGCCCCATGGCTGGCAAATACCTCGTTCAGTCGCGTCACAAACCTCGAAGCGCGCTGATTCAGGTTGTCGTACAGGGCAACGCCCGCATCTCGAATGTGCTCCAGCGTGGCGCACAGCGCCGCCATTGTCAACGGATGACGGACGAATGTCCCGGCAAAGAAGGTCACTCCAGCTTCAGGCACGGAATAATCGCCAAACTGCCACTTGCCGCCGTCCAACGCATCCATAAAAGCGGCTTTTCCTGCAAGAATCCCGATTGGCATTCCGCCGCCAATCACCTTGCCGTAGGTCACCAGGTCGGCGTCGATGCCGTAATATCCCTGCGCCCCTCGCGGATGGATTCGAAATCCGTTCACAACTTCATCAAAAATGAACGCGGCTCCCGACTGACGCGTAATCTCGCGCACGCGAAGCAGAAATTCCTTTGGTTGAACATTGGGATGGCGGCTCTGCACGGGCTCAATCAACACCGCCGCCAGCTCGTTTGCATGCTCCTCAATGTAGCGCAGCGACTCGTCTGTGCCGTAGTCGAGCACGGTAATGTTCCCAAGATTTGCACGTGGAATTCCAGGCGCGGCGGGCTGCGATAGAATCTCGCCTTTCCGTTTCAACTGCTTCACCAGAACTTCGTCAAACTGTCCGTGATAGTCGCCGGCAAAGAAGACCACTCTGTCTTTTCCTGTCACGGTACGCGCAATGCGCATCGCTGCCATCACCGCCTCGGAACCCGTATTGCAAAACGTCACCCGCTCCGTGCCCGTCATCTGCGTCAACAGGTCCGCTGCCTTCCCAGCGAGCGGAGTTTGCGGGCCAATCGCGAAGCCTTCGTTCATCTGCTCATGCATGGCTTTCAGAACAAACTCAGGCGCGTGCCCAAACATGGTCGGGCCAAAACCGTTCACCAGGTCGACATATTCATTGCCATCGATGTCCCACAACTTCGACCCTTTGCTGCGAGAGGAAACAAGACTGTAGACCATCTCCTTCCACTCGGGCCGAAATCCGCTGACAACACGGGGGTCTGCGAGGGTTTGGCGATGCTGCTGCGTAAAGGCTTTCGACTGCGCGGTCTTTTTGCAATAACGCGCTATCAACTCGGCAAGGAATCGCTCCTGCTCCGCGTTCAGAGTTTGGTGCCCACTGACGATTGGCTGTTTATGCAGCGGATGCTCCGCAGCAGGCGCGGACGCAGCGGATGTGGCAGCGATCACCGTCGTTGCCGGTTGTGTCGCCACAGATTTTTGTGGTATCGGCTGTACGGGTGCAGCAGCCGGCAATCCCGGCGTTCCCGTCGCGGATGTGCCGCTGAGTATTTGTAATTGTGACTGTATCAATTGCGTGACCGCTTGCAATTGTTGCTGCATCAGAGTGGCAATTTGACCATCCGCGGCTATGCCTGGATGAGCAGCAGGCACATAGGAGGCAGACTCGAGCAATGGAATGGATAACGACGTAGCAGCGACGACCGGCGCTACACTTTGCCGGCTTTCGTCGACTTCCTTCGTCGCAACTGGTTCCGCTTGCTGCGGCATCTGCTTGTCAAGATATTCCGCAATCAGGCGAATAGAACTAAGATTGTCGAGCAATTGGCGAAACGCAATCTTCACTGCGTACTTGTTCTGGATCTTCTGCGCCGCCTGCGTCAGAAAAAGCGAATCGAATCCCAATTCCAGGAAGCTCGAATCATACTGATCGGAGGCCAACTCCAAACCGGAAAGATCTTCCAGCAGCTCGGCCACTTCCCGGCAGATGCGCGCGCTCCGATCTTCGTTGGTTGTCGAGCTCGGGTTGTCTATCTTTGCACTCGCAGTGGGCGTCATTTCTTTCTCCAAGGCACTCAAATTTGTTGCAATTTTGCTCCCGTTCAAAGACGGGCTGTTTGGATCTTTTATCGATGTAGGCACAACTGTTGCTTCTGCAGCCACCGGCACACTTACCGCGGTCGCTTCTCTTTTCGCCTCTACCCAGTGGCGCTTGCGCTCAAACGGATAGGTGGGCAACGAGACCCGGTTTCTTTGTTCGTTGGCATAATACGCCTTCCAGTCCACCGGAACACCACGCGACCATAGCGCTCCAACCGAAGCCGTCAATCCATCCCACGACGACGTATTCGAGCCTGCTGCGTGCGATACGCCTGCCGGAAGCGAAGCGAATGTTCCGATCTTGCTGCCCCGAGGCATCTGCTGCCGGACCAGTGTAGTCAGCGTGTCTCCTGCTCCCGTCTCCAACAGCACCTCATACCCATCCTGAATCAGCGTGCTCGCAGCCGCGCTGAAGTTCACCGTAACCCGGCTATGCCGCGCCCAGTACTCAGGCGAAACGGCTTCGGCAACCGTCAATGCATTCCCAGTCACCGTTGAGATGATCTTCAATTTCGGTTCATTTAACTGGATGGAATCGAGCAGGGCCCGCAGTCTGCTCTACGACCGGTTCCACCATTGCGGAATGAAATGCGTGCGACGTATGCAGACGGCGGCATGCAATATTTTCCTGCTCCAGCTTCTGCATCAACAGCTCAATCTCAGCATTCGGACCGGATGCAACTGTCAACGATGGAGAATTGATAGCAGCAATGGAGACGTTCGCTGGCAACATCATTTGTAACTGTTGCAATTGCATACGCACAGCCAACATACTTCCTGCTGGCTGTTCCTGCATCCATTCGCCTCGGCGCGCAACAAACAGCAGCGCGTCTTCAAGCGAAAATACACCGGCCACGCATGCGGCAACCAACTCGCCAACACTGTGTCCTACCAGGCAGGCTGGCTGTACGCCCCAGTGCATCCACAGTTTCGCCAGAGCATAGCTGGTGACGAACAATGCCGGTTGCGCGTAACGAGTCTGCTCCAGAGTTCGCGCCGCATCATCCCAGGCTTTGCTGTCGTTTGGATCGGCAATTTTCGGGAACATCACCGGCAACAAATCTAAACCGGTCCGCTCCAATAACTGCTGGCAGCAGTGATCCACAATCTGCCGATAGAACGGTTCCGTGTTGTAAAGATCTTCAGCCATGCCTGGATATTGTGTTCCCTGCCCGGGAAATAGCATGGCAACGCGAGGTGCTTCACTCGCAACCGTTATGTGCGAACGCACTGTATCCGCGTTCCGAAGTTGCGCAATGGCGTCTTCGCGTGTGCTGGCGGCAACAGCCAGGCGATGCGCAAACGCGCGTCGGCCTGTGGCCAGCGTGTACGCTACATCCGGCAACGAGAATGTCGCTGCATCGGCGCGTTCTATATGATCGGCCAGCCGGGCACACTGCGTTTCGAGTGCCGCCGTGGTACGCGCAGCCAAACAGAGTACTTGTTTCGGATGCTGTGTGGACTTGGTTGTTGCCTGCGGGCCTTCTTCCAGCACCACATGAACGTTCGTGCCGCCAACGCCGAAAGCACTGACCCCAGCCCGCCGGATCGCTCTTCCTCGCGGCCATTCGGTCGGCTTGCTGGCAACCATAAACGGCGTATTCGGCAGATCCAGTTGCGGGTTCGGCTCGCTGTAGTGCAGCGTTCCGGGAATCCGCTCGCGATCAAGCGAGAGCGCTGCCTTCACCAGGCCGGTCACCCCCGCCGCCACATCCAGATGCCCCACGTTTCCCTTCACGGAGCTAATCAGGCACGGAGACGTGCGCGGCGCACCCAGCGCGAATGCCTCCGCCAATGCCCCGACTTCAATAGGATCGCCCAGCGGAGTGCCCGTGCCATGGCACTCGACATAATCGATCGATGCCGGATCGACACCCGCAACCGCATAGGCCATGGCGATCGCATCGGCTTGTCCCTTGCGGCTGGGAGCGGCATAGCCAAACTTGTCGGCGCCGTCGTTATTGATCCCCGCCCCAAGCAGGAGCGCATAAATATGATCGCCGTCCGCGATGGCTTCCTCGGCGCGCTTCAGCAGGACCATTCCTGCTCCACCGCCGAAAACCGTTCCCCCTGCCGCGGCATCGAACGGACGACAGTGGCCGTCCGCGGAAACCATGCCACCGTCCTGATGAAAATATCCACGCATCTGCGGGAAGGAAATTGACACGCCGCCGGCCAGCGCCATATCCGCTTGATAGGTCACCAAGCTCTGCCATGCCTGCGCTACCGCCAACAGCGATGTCGAGCAGGCGGACTGCACCGTCATCGCCGGCCCGCGCAGATTCAGTTTGTAACTGATGCGTGTCGCCAAAAAATCGTGCCCATTGCCGACCAGTGCCGGGAAAGAACCCACTTGATACGACCGTGTAAATTCCTCGCGAAATGCCGGGTCCGAAGCCAGATGCAGCAGTAGATAAGTGTTAACGCTCGATCCGGCAAACACGCCCACGTTGCCGGCAATCCGCGCCGGATCGTAACCGGCATCTTCCAGCGCTTCCCACGCGCACTCCATCAACACGCGTTGCTGCGGATCGGTCAACTCCGCTTCACGCGGCAAAATGCGGAAAAACTCCGCATCGAACAGATCCACATTGTCCAGCACGGCTCGCGCCGCAATATATTTTCCCTTGCCCCGCTCAGCCGCCGTCAATCCATCTTCCAGCTCCTGCTCCGGAATCGTGCGAATCGATTCACGACCGGCGCACAGGTTCTGCCAGAACTGCTCCACATTGTCCGCGCCCGGAAAACGTCCGGCAACTCCAATGATGGCTACCGCGTTTTGTAAACGATCGCTCATCGGAGTCCATCCTCTCTGGCAGCGTTCGAGAGAGAAGGTTTCACTCCATTCATCGCTGGACGTCTTGCCAGCATGGCGGCGCGCTGGCGTTGCCCGCGAATCTCCGCAGCACCGGTTTTTCCGCTTGTCTGCTGGCCTGCGAAAAGCCGCTCCGCCAATATGCGAGACGTGGGAAACGCGAACATATCCACCAACGACGGCGTCGAGGCAAACTGCGCCGCGAGTTTGGCATGCATCTCGATCAACAGCAGCGACGTGCCGCCCAGATCAAAGAAATTCTCATCCGCTCCAACAGTAGTGCGGCCCAGCAGCGTTGCCCACATTTGCTGCAGATGCGTCATGATTTTGTTTTCGTCCGCCGCAACGTTAGTCTCCGCGACCGTTTCCTGTTTTGCCGCAGCGGCAGGAATCGGCTGGCCCACAACAGAATTCAGCAGTCGAGCTTCACAGGTCGCCTGCAAAACACTGCGGTCGAGCTTGCCGTTCGCGTTGATCGGAAGTCTCTCCAGAAAAATCCAATGTTGTGGAGTCGAGGTGCGAGACAGTCGCACTTGCAGCCACTCGCGCAATGCAGCCTCAGCGTTTTGCGCCGGAGATGCCAAGGCCACGCACGCCACCAATTGTTTTTCTCCAGACGGTACGGTCACCACGACAACCGCTGCATCGGCTATCAGCGATGAAGCGGACAACGCATTCTCCACTGCGGCGAGTTCCACACGATGGCCGGCAATTTTCACCTGGCGATCGATCCGGCCCAGAAACTCAATCGTTCCATCCGGCCGCTCGAGCGCGCGATCGCCGGTCAAATACATCATCGCTCCCGCTTGCCCTGAAAATGTATCCGGAATAAATCGTTCAGCCGTCGCTTCCGGTAGCCCCAGATATCCCAGCGCAACACCCGCGCCGCCAGTGGCCAGTTCCCCTGGCTGTCCAGGAAAAAGTGCTTTATGTTCCGCGTCAAGAATGTGCACGGTGGTGTGCGCAATTGGAGACCCGATCGGCAGCGTACCCTCTGCCCGATAATTCCTGGGCACCTGATAGCAGCAGGTAAACGTCGTGTTTTCCGTGGGACCATATCCGTTCACCATGCGCAACGTGGGATACAGATTCCGCATGCGTTCAACATGGCGCGGCGAGATAACATCGCCCCCGAATAAAAGCTGGCTCAGCGGCGCAAACATTTCCGGCGTGTGCTCGGCGGCAAGATGAAACATAGCAGCAGTCAGCCAAAGCGTGGTCACACCTTGCTGCAGAATGATTTGCGTGTAGTCGTCCAGACCCATCGAGCGGCCTGGCGCCAAAACCAAACGAGAGCCATGCAGCAACTTCCCCAGAATTCCAGCGTGGAGGCATCGAAGGACAGTGGTGAATGCAGCAGGAATGTGTGCGTCGAATCGAATTCGATAAAATTCTGGCCCGTCACCAGCCGAACGACTGCCCGGTGGGGTACCACCACTCCCTTGGGCAATCCAGTCGAGCCAGAAGTGAACATCACGTAAAGCGGGCTCTCTCCATGAATCATCGCCACCGTTGGAATCTCCACGGGCCCTGTGCCGGCGGGACGTGCAACCTCTTCCACAGGGAGAACAGAGCATCCTTCCCACAGCGTCGGATCGGCAGTTTGCCGGGTCTTTGCATCGGCAATCCAGATTCGCAAGCCGCTTGATTCTCGAATCTGCCCTAAAATTGAGGCAGAAAACTCCTTTATTTCGACAGGCACGTAGCATCCGCCCGCCATTACAATTCCCAGGATCGCAGCCACAGTAGCGACGGATCGACCCGCTGCAACTCCAACCAGATCTCCCGGCTTCACTCCCTGGGCCACCAGGCGAGCGCGGAACGCACCCGCAAAATTCCATAATTCCGCATATGTCATCGTTTGCTGGGTGTCATCCAGCGCGATTGAATTGGGGGCACGGCGGACACACTCGGAGAAAAGCTCCAGAACCGTCCTGTTCCACGGATTTTTGTCCAGAATCGGCGCAAAGTTGCGATTGGACGCGGACGAATCGGCAGGCTCCTGCAGGCCGCATTTAGGCGACACCTCACAGCTACCGATCGTCAACACGTTAGGATTCACAGTTACCGCTTTCCTGGGCTTCTAATTTTTGGCTACTTGAAGTTGAAGTGCACGTAGAATGCCAACCGGCGACTCTGCAATGCGCTGTGCAAATACTTAAAAAAGGGTGGGGGTTGAAAGAGTTAGCTGGCGGAAATGTCTGATAGCCGACTTTTCTGCTAAAAGAGTTCTCATTCGGACGTAATGTGTGAAAAGTTTTTCCTATTCTAAAACCCCGCTCGGGGAAAATGTTGCTTGAAAAGTAACCATTCGTATTACCGTCAAAAACTCAAACTGCCTCCCGGATGCCTGATTAAGCGAGGCGGAAGGCAGCTCGACTTTTCGTGCAACGGATCAACCTTTCTGTCAATCCCGCAGGTTGCTAGCAACGAATAATTTTCTTCTGCAGTTCCGCATCCTTGATACGGCGTGTGGCATTGCGGGTATCGACCAGCAACTGCGACGCCTTCGCGATCGCCTCATAGTCATAATCGGAGTGGTCTGTGGCAATCAGCACGCAATCGTAATCCCGGATTCCATCCAGCGGCACCGACGTCATATTCAGATCGTAGTGGCGCCCATGTCCCACGGTAGGAAAGTAAGGATCGTTGTACTCTACCAGGGCTCCCCGGCGGCGCAATTGTTCGATCAACGTCAGCGAAGGAGACTCGCGCAGGTCGTCGATATCTTTCTTGTAGGAAAGTCCCAGCACCAGGATGCGGCTGCCCTTCAATGGCTTGCTGCGATCGTTCAACGCAGCCGCTACCGACTCGACAACATGGTAGGGCATGGAGGTATTCACTTCACCCGCAAGTTCAATGAAGCGGGTGCTGAAATCCAGTTCCTTCGCCTTCCAGGAAAGATAAAAAGGGTCGATCGGGATGCAGTGTCCACCCAGACCTGGGCCCGGATAAAACGGCTGAAATCCAAACGGTTTGGTAGCCGCCGCTTCGATGATTTCCCAGATATCGAGGTTCATCCGCAGGCACAGCAGCTTCAGCTCGTTGACCAGTGCGATATTGACGCATCGATAAATGTTTTCCAGCAGCTTCGTCATCTCTGCCGCTGCCGGACTGGAGACGCGAACGATGCGATTGAAAATGTTGCCGTAAAACGCTGCCGCCAGATCGCCAGATTCCTTCGTGGACGCTCCCACAACCTTGGGGATGTCGCTCCGTTCCACCGTGACATTGCCCGGATCTTCCCGCTCCGGAGAATACGCAACATAGAAGCACTTGGCTGGATCGAGACCGTCCCGGTAACAACGGAGTCCTTCCGGATTGTTCGCTTCCAGCAAAGGAATCAGCACTTCTTCCGTTGTGCCTGGATAGGTCGTGCTCTCCAGAATCACCAATTGCCCGGCGCGAAGATGTGGAGAAAGAGAGCGCGCGGTATCTTCGATATAGCGAAGGTCCGGACCCTGGTGCTCGTCGAGCGGTGTCGGGACGCAAATAATGATCGCCTGCATCTTGCTGACGTCCGCATACTCGGCGCTGGCTTTGAATCCTGTCTCACGCAGCTGCGCAATCTCTTCCGGCAGAATGCGCTGGATATACGAAGATCCCGCATTCAGCTTGTTCACTTTACTGCGATCCACATCGAATCCGGTCACGGGAAAACCGGCGCGAGCAAACAGCATCGCCAGCGGCAGGCCAACGTAGCCCAGACCCACCACACCGATCTGACCGGTCCGATTCTGAATGGTCTGCATCAGTGAATCCGTAGTGAACTCGGCAGTAGACTCCGCGGTAGCCGTAGCTCCGGTGTTGGGGGATGCTGCAGCGTTCTTTTGCTTCGTCAAATGTTCCATTCCAGTCATTTCTCCTTCAATTTTCCTTCGGCAAAGTACCCTTTGCTTGCAGCAATTCCGCGTAAATCTCTTTCATTCTCTTCTCCGCGCGTGCCAGGCTAAACCGTTCGGCCCGCTGCCGTGCCGCATGACCCAGTTGCTGTCGCAATGCGGCCGAGCGCAGGCGAAGAATCGCTTCCGCCAGAGCCGCCGGATCATCGGGCGGTACCAGAATCCCCGTATCTTCCAGGGCTTCGCGGTTTCCGCCTACATCCGTCGCCACCGCTGCCAGTCCGCTTGCCATATATTCCAGCAGGGAGTTGGAAAATCCCTCTGCCAGAGAGCTAAGCACGCCAATGTCCATTGCCGCCAGATAGGGCAAAACATCTGTTTGTTGCCCGGCCAGGTGGATTCGATCTTCTAGTCCATACTGCTGAATGCGTTCTACCACCTGAGCATACTGGGTGCCGTCTCCAACCGCCAGAAATCGCATGCGCGGCTCTTTTTCCAGCACAATGCGTGCCGCATCCACAAATTGTGGGATACCCTTCACCTCCCGAAAGCAGGAGATGTTGCCGACCAGAATTTCGTCCTCGGCGACTCCCAGCATCTGCCTGGCCTGAGCCCGCAGTTGATCCAATCGGGAAAACTTGGCCAGGTCGATGCCGTTATAGGCAACATGCAATTTTCGCTGCGGCAAGCCTTCGGTCTTCACTGTCGCTTCCGCCACCACCAGGCTGTTGGCGACCACACAATCCGCGGATATATTCGTCAACCTTTGCAGCAGCAGGATTCCCGGCGCCATCCAGGCCGAACGGCCATGCCATTGGTTCAAATTTCGTCGCGAGCCAATCACTACCGGCACCCCCGCCAACCGCGCCAGCAAAGGGCCATAAATATTGCATTCGACAAAAAATGTTTGCACCAGCGCAATCCGCTCACGCCGCATCCAGCGGACCAGTTCCCGGCAAGCGCGCCATCCCGAAGGACGCAACAGGCTGTTCACTCCGGCGCAGTAGACGGGGCATCCAGCTTGTTCTTCCGTCAACCATTCTGTTCCGCGCAGCACCGCCAGCCGCGGCTCGTAGCCGAGCCGGCTCGCCAGCTCGATCAACTGCAGCACTTGCCGCTCTGTTCCTCCCTCGGCAATGCCGCCAATCTCATCGATCAAAAAGAGGATGCGCGGCTTTATCGCAATCGCTTGTTCTGCCGCGACTCCATTCATTCCAGAAATCTGTGTTGTTGCCAAACCTTGCTTCTCCAAGTTCCCCTCGCAACCAAGATGAAATTCTTGATGACCGGCTTCCAGCCGTCGAATGCCCTCAAGAGGTTTAGGCATCCTGGAACAATACTTCTCTGGATCGATATGTCGCAGCCGGTACGTTGTTATAAGATGCACCGGTTCAGGATGGTGCGGTTTCTCTTATTACATTTCCGTGAGCCGTCGCTGTCGCCAAAAGACCTGGGGTGGACTTGAATCTTTCCACCCCAGTTCGGTTGTATTTGTATCCACTGTGAGACGATGATTGATTATCGTCCCATGCGGACCCTACCATTCGCGACGTACGCTTTGAACAACCAAGCTGGCAAGTAATACAAGACCCGCAGCCGCGGACGGAAGCAACATCAAATGCAGTAATGTCACGGAATTATTCCTTTCCTCAGCAAAAACCCCCTGAACAATGCAGCAGTGCCGGATCCAGAACATGCCTGCGATTCGATAGACCCATGCCATCCAGACACGGGCGGACCGTGGCCGAACAACAGGGACTACTTCAACGCAGACGCGCCTTGGGACACTACGGCGTCAATTGTGGTGCACCTTGGGTAATGCAATTCGGAGGCCGTTCCCCGAACCTATGTATCGGCGGTTGGAAGTGGCTTCAACAGCGCATTTACGGCCCAAAATGCGCAGCAGATTGCACATTGCTCGACTGGTTTTCCTTCACGTTACGGCCGTAACCATCCGCATCCAAACTTTTTCCCCCTGTTTTTGCTTTAGGATTCACGTTGGCATTCGACTTGCACTGATTACTAAAGAAACGCGCCTGGATTGGCTGAAATTCCTGTTGATCTGAACGTGAAAGAGACAATGCAAGAAAAAGTGAAAGTTTTAAGCTCAATATTGGAACGGACGGGGATGGCAAGCGTATTCCGTCGCGCCATTGCAGGCCGCGGCGGGCTGATCCTGGCATTCCACCGCGTCCTTCCCCCCGAAGAGCAGAGCCTCTGCTATAACCCTCATCTTGTGCTGAGTGAACCGGCATTCGCGTCACTGCTGCAATTGCTGCAGCAGGATTATCAGGTGGTTCCGCTCGAGGATTTGCTGGCCGATCCCAGCGGAAACGGCGGACATCCCAAGGTCGCCATCACGTTTGACGACGGCTGGGAAGATAACTATCGCATTGCCTTTCCTCACCTGATCGCCCACGACATGCCAGCCACCATCTTTGCCTGCACCGGGCTGGTGGATACCCTTCAGTTGCTGCCAGAGGAGCGCTTCGCCCGCCTCTGGGCGCAGTGTTCCTCGCGTTCCACGCTGGAGGAACTGGTAGTCGACCTGAACCACTGGGGAATGGGGAAGAGTAAAAATCGCCATTTACGACCCCGCCAGCAATATTGGTCGCAGGAATTGAAGCGGATGCCACTGAGCGCCCGACTTCTCCTGCTCGATCATCTGGAGCAGCGATATAACATCCCGGCGGCGCAGTCGCGCCGGTTTCTTACCTGGGAACAGATTCGTA
Organism: uncultured Acidobacteriota bacterium; assembly: GCA_963719625.1. Taxonomy (GTDB): domain Bacteria; phylum Acidobacteriota; class Terriglobia; order Terriglobales; family Acidobacteriaceae; genus JAKAAZ01. The sequence goes on along the minus strand of CAVRDB010000025.1, from coordinate 32,119 downwards.
TCATGACCCGCACCGGGCTGATTCGCATGGGTGCGCACACCAGCCGGCACGCCACTCTCTCCTCAGAAACCGATCGCGATATTCGGCAGGAACTCGAGGACTGTCGCACCGCACTATGGCAGCATACCGGCGCAGTCTCCGAGATCCTGGCGTATCCCAACGGCATGTATAACCGGCGGGTCCAAGACCTGGTACGTTCCATGGGATTCAAAACGGCTCTTGCGACGTTTCCGGGCTTCTTCACCCGACGGTCCAATCCTCTGGCCATTCCCCGCATCGCCGTCGACAATACAACCGTTACCGATGCTGGCCTCCAGCTGTCGCCAAGCCGGACCTCGTTTTACTTCCTCAGCTCCGGACTCAGGTCAGCGGCCTCGTTCTAGAGCAAACGCAGAATTACTGTAAGCCAAAAAAATCAGAGAGAATGTGGGTGCCCCATGTCTCGCTTCTGGAGACATGGGATTCGGTCCACTCTACCAACCCGCTGGCTTTTCGCGGCGTAAAATTTTGCGAACTTTCTCCTCGTACGCAGGAGGAAGGCTATGCAACGCGGCTCGCGACAGGTCCGTGACCAGGTCTTCCAGATCGTGTCGCCGGAACAAGGTTCGATCCACTCGATAGCGATCAATCGGTGTGATCTCGCCGCCAAATCCACGAAGAAATTTGTGATGCGCACCCAGAGACATCAGGCGAAACCCGCGCTTGCAGGCCCACTCGATGGTGTAGCCGATCAGCAGGTCGTTGGGCTTCAAATACTGAAATTCCGGCAGAGAACTGTTCCGTGAACATTCCACCAGACCGCCCTCATAGAAGCGAACAAAGCTGCCCGCAATGATCCTGCCTTCGTGTCGGGCCAGGAACAGGCAGCGGTTTTTTTGCGTGGTTTGAAACGCCTCCCACTCCATCTCTTTCGAGTACTGGGCGAGCTGCTTGACCGAGCACCATCGCTCATAAATGCTGTAGAAAGCATCGAACTCTTCTCGAGTGGTGCCTTTGATAATCTCAACCCCATTCTTCGTCGAAAAACGAATGTTGCGGCGCTGCGACTTGCCACAGTTCGCGATCAGAGCTTCCGCGCCCAGCGACAGATCCAGGATTGGATTCCCCATAAACTCGCGTTTGCGATATCCCGCTTGCACAAACGGCGTCAGAGGCAATTGCCGCCAGCTATAAATCTGAACCACCTTCGCGCCCTTCGACTCCTGCTTGACTCCCTGCGTCAGCAGAACCAGCGCATCGTTTGGATCGCGCCGCTCATCGATGGCAATGTGAACCCTGGTTTCCAGCCCGGAAACGACGGTTCCCTTCTCGTGCAGACCCGTCAACACACCAATCACTTCGCCGCCCAGAATTGCAAGCACGGCAAAAGGATTTTTCCCGCGAAAGTATGGCTCCAGAAAAAATGCGGGAGACGCGTAGTGCGCTGGGGCTGTGGTGTGACGCAGACACTCCAGCCACTTCGACTCCAACGCAGGCGAAGGATAGGTGTGCAGAATGGTAAATCCGTCGCGTGACAATCCTTCGTCCACCGCATGCACAATCCCGGGCCGTGCAGTCGTACGCGCAACGGGTGTGGACGGCTGTGGATCAATCATGCTCGAAATTTCTTCCTTCATTTGCAGGGGCATTTCATCACTCCAAAGTTTTTCGCTCTCTTTAAGAAGAGAAATTCATTGCCGTCTTCGGCCTGGGAACTGGCCGCAGCAACTCCGTCCACATGCCGGTGCCAAGTCCCAGATAGATTGCGCAATACGCGATTGGGCCAAGTACGGCATGTCTCCATCCATGTCGCCGCCCCAAGGCCATCGACGCCGCCACGGTAATCAGCAAAAACATGGCTGCGGGAAACGCCAGCATCGCCACCATCCAGTTCCCCAACGCGATGGCAACCACAGAACTGACAATCCCCAACGCCAGAGCCGCTACCAAAACTGCCGGCGCCCACTGCGAAAGCGATGCGGATTCCGGATGCTTCCGCGCCAGGCGCACGCGACCGATGCCGTAGCGCATCATCTGCCGAAACAGTCCGCGGAAGCTGCTGCGCGGCTCGTAATACACGCTCAGCCGCGGATCGGTATAGGCTTTGTACCCTGCCGCCGCAACTCGAGTATTGAACTCCACATCCTCACACGCATCGAAGCTTTCGTCGTACATGCCCAGCCGCTCAAACACTGGCCGCCGATAGGTTGCTCCAGAACTTGCCGGGTGCACAAAACCGGAATGACTCATGTTGTAAATCAGCGAATCGCGTCCATGCCCAAGCGCGGAAGCGCGCACATCCGCAATGATTCTGCCCACGCCCTGCGGAGAAAACGCGATCAATGGCTGCGGACGGCAGAGGCAATCCGCTCCGGTTTCCTCCAGTAAATTCACCGTGTCTTGCAGCAGATGAGGCGATGGAATTTCACAATGTCCATCGATAAACAAAATGATCTCTCCGGTCGCAGCCGCCACTCCAGCATTTCTGCCCGCACCGGAACGAATCCCAGGATTGTCGACGACGCGGATCGCAACCGCCGCCGTGCTTGCCTTTCGCTCGACCAGTTCGCGCGTTCCGTCATTCGAACGTCCATCGGCAATCAGAATTTCGAAGCGGTCAGCTGGATACGCCTGCTGCAACAGCTGATCCAACAAGCGACCAAGGCTGCGAACTTCATTGCGGACCGGCAGGATGACGGAAATCTTAGGCAACGCCATGTGCTGGTTCCTCAACCTCCATCGGAAATGAATCCCCGATCATTGTTCGGTACAGCATTTCCAGCAGCTCCCGTTGACGCGTCGGCGAGAAATCCTGTTCCACGCGATACTTTGCCTCGGACGCCAGCTGGTTGCGCAACGCGGAGGAACGGACCATCTTTTTCATTGCTTCGGCCAATGCGACCGAAGAATCGGGCTCGACCAGAAGGCCAGTCTCCCCGTTCTGGATCACATCGGGAATCCCTCCTGTGTCGGTCGCGATTACCGGAACCTTCAGCAACATCGCTTCCAATACGGAGTTCGGCGTACCGTCCGTCAGCGAAGGCTGCACCAGGCAATCCATCACTTTCATCCAGGCAGCGGCTCTGCGTTGAAAACCGGCAAAACATACTCGCGGCTCAATTCCCAGGCGTCGGGCCTGCGCGCGCAGCGCCGACTCCTCACGGCCTTCGCCCAGCAACAGCAGTTCCATGGGCTGCCCCGGCAACATCCTGTGTAGCAGGGCAAATGCATCGAGCAGGACGCGATGTCCCTTTTCGCGGTTGAAGCGGCCCGCAGCCCCAAATACAAATGTGCGGCCACTGAACCCAAGATCTTCGCGGGTTGGCGCCGGCTCTTGCGATAAGCCCGTCTCGCGCGGAGCGAGCACAGCATTTTGAATCACCAGTGGCGCACGGCGCCCGCGACGCAACCTTCCCAGTTCGCGCGCTTGTGCCGGTGAAATGCAAACGACCCAGGGACTGCGAATCAGCAGACTGCGCTCCAGGCGCTCGTATAACGTCACCTGCCAGGTCTCCGCAGTAAAATCCCGAACAAACGGCACCCACGCAACATTGGCATGCTTGGCGGCAAAGTGGCCGACAACATTCGCCTTGTATCCGTGCGTGCACAGTAGGTCGATGTAGCCGGTGTGCAGATATTGCGTCAAATCATCCACCAGGCCGGGACGGATGCCCCCTGGAACCGAGACTGTCTCGATGCCATAACGGCTGGCCAGCGTCAGCAGTTCCGATGGTTGCGGATCGTCCTGAAAACTGCCCAGCACCACCTCGTAGTCTGCGTCCCGCGCGTCACGCGCGTGGTGCAGCAGCTGCTTCTCTGGGCCGCCGATCGAATCACTTGCAATCAAATGAAGTATGCGCGACAAGATATTTCTCCTTTGTTGCCCTTTTGCTACCGCGGCTCAACGCCCCGGCGAAGTTGCCGGAATCAGCGAGCCCCTCGTCCGCAAAGGACAATCTTGATGGTTTTAAAAAGAATCAGCAGATCGAATAACAGCGAAGCATTCTTGACATAGAACAGGTCGTATTCCAGTTTGGTGCGCGATTCCTCAACGTTCGATCCATAGTTGGCGCACACCTGCGCCCAGCCGGTAATTCCTGGCGGAATGCAGTGCCGCAGATCGTAGTAAGTAATTTGTTCTTCCAGCATCTGTACAAAATGCGGTCTCTCCGGGCGCGGCCCAACCAGGTACATCTCGCCACGCAGCACATTGATCACCTGCGGCAGTTCATCCAGACGCACTTTCCGCAGAATCGCTCCCACGCGGGTCACACGCGAATCCTTCGTGGTGGCCCATACCGGTCCGGAGGTGCTCTCGGCATCCTGGCGCATGGAGCGAAACTTGATCACGCGAAAGATGCGCCCGCTCAAACCGACCCGCTCCTGCGTATAGAAAATCGGCCCTTTCGATTCCAGCTTCACGGCAATGGCGACCAGCAGTCCGATCGGCGCCACCAAAATGGTCAAAATGACAGCGGACAAAAAGCTTGCGACGCGATGAATCGAACGCGTAGTTGCAGTTGGAATCAGCGCGGCTCCAAAGGCCAAGCCATTTGACCGGACAGATTCAACCGGAACCCTGCCGGTAACAGATTCGTACAGCTCGCCGGCGTCCTGCACCCGGATACCAATCCGCCGCAGCGCCAGCAGGTCATCCGCGGAAACCGTCGAAATGCCAATCTCCGAACTGATCACAATACGGTCCGGACGGAACGAGCGGGCCAATTCGCGAAGACGATCCACGGTCCCGACCACGGCAAATCGAAAATCTTTCGGTAGCGGACGACTGTGGTCAAGCACAACCCCGGCCAGTTTCAGAGGCAGCCCGCATTTGCCTGCCAGTTGTTCGGCAAGCAACTGCACCGTAGTTCCGGAGCCGACCAGCAGGACGCGCTCGCCGCTGCTCATTCTGCGTTGCCACCAGTCGGAAAGTCGCCGTTGCGTATACAGCAGGATCAAAATCAGTGCCAGGGCCGGCTCGATGAAGTGGTCTCCAACTCTGCGGTCGCCGGCCAGCAGCCATACCAGCGGACTCAGCAGCAGAGCACTCACGCCCAGCCCGCGCAGGCCGGCCACCAAAACCGTCTGTCGGCTGCGCATGGTTGCATGTTCGTAGAGATCGGAAAAATAGAAGGACCAGACCCCGATCATGGCAGCCAGCAGGACCAGCACATACAGTTGTGCATCGGCCAGCATGTCCGTTGGAGTCAGCGGTCGAAATAGAAGAAAGCACCCTGTGGCCAGCAGCAGCGCATCGCCCAACACCAATAGCAATTTGCTCGAGGGAACGTATAGGTTGAACACGCGAATCATGTCAATTCTCCTTACGCTTCGATCCGTACCCGTAGCCGTATCCGGAATTGCGATAGTAGTCTTCAGTCTTCAGCTGGCTGACACGGTTCACCACGCAGCCGGCCACTTTATCGTGCAGCATGCTTAGGGCCTCTCGCGCGCCATAAATAGGGGTTTTGTCGGCGTTTAAAACAAACAGACTGCAATCCACCAGCGGCACCAGAGAGTGCGTATCGGCCACTGCCATCATGGGAGCGGAATCCAGAATCATCACGTCATATTCCGCTTTCATTTCCTTCAGCAGCTTGTCCAACCGGCTGCTTTGCAGCAGCTCGTCCGGTTCGTCCAGCGGAAAAAAACCGAACAGCACATCCAGTCTCTGATTCACCTGGTAAATGGCGCGCTGCCACGGCATCTCACCCGCCAGCCATGAAGGCTGCTGACGCCGCTCAGGTTCCACGCCAAAGATCGTATGCAGCGTCGGGCGTCTCAGGTCAAAATCGACCAGCAGCACGCGCAGCCCTTCCACGCCGCTCAGGGAGCCGGCCAGGTTTGCCGCGATCGTTGTCTTGCCCTCTCCTGACAACGTGCTGGTAATCAGAATCGTCCGCAGTTGAAAGTCTTTGCTAAGGGCTTTCACTCGGGTTCGCAACAATCGAAATTGCTCTGCCATCACCTGCTGTTTGGGGGTGAGTTCCGCTCCGTTGGGGGCCAGCGTTACCAGAGACTGGCTGATCTGCAACAGATCCACATGACGTACGGGTAGATCCGAATCGGTAACGGGACGGGGAACAAGCACGACCGGCTCCGTGGGAGACTGAATTCCGGAATCCATTTGCTTCACTGCGGCACCTTCCTGCTGAATATTCGCGACCTTCATCGGTTCTTCTCCGTATCCTTGGCTTTCCATGACCCTGGTAAAATCCTCAACTTCTGGCAGCGCTCGTCTTCCATGTCTGATCGGATGCTTTAGGACACTTGGGCAGAGCGACCATCACTGGCAGCTTCAGATATGCAGCCACTTCGTCGGAATCATGCATGGTGTCATCGTTCAGCTCCACAACCAGTCCGCAGAGCAATCCAATCAGCAATCCCATCAGTACCGCTCCCAAATGCAACAGCACAGGATCCGGGCGAAACGGACGTGAGGGCAGGTTGGCTGGTTGGACCACAACAAAAGGCTGGCTCTGCTCGCGCTGATTCAGTGCGGAAGTCATGGCGGCTTCTTGTTGCTTTTCCAGCAAGGCGTTGTAATTCTTCTGCATCTCCGTGTAGTCGGCGTTCAAAGCGGCAAACTCCGTCTGCACGGCTGGCAGTCCGCCTACAGATCCCTGCAACTGCGCGACCTTCTGTTCCAGTTGCACTTGACGCTCCTGACGCCCCTTGATGTCCGCATTCAGAGCAATCAGTTGGCTTCTCAGCTGATCGTTCATCGTGGGGCCGGTCGCCAGCGGCGTCTGAGTTAGCGCAACCGGGCTGCTGCCTTTAGGAGCATTCTGGATCTCCACCTTCAATGCCGCGATGTCATGTTGCAGGCGAATCACATCGGGATGCTCCGGCGTGTATTTCAGCAGATCGGCGCGAAGTTCCTGCTGCTTCTGCGCTAGTTCCAACTGCAACGGCGTAGCAGGAGGTGGCGCTGAAGCACCCTGGTCGCCATTCGGTTTCACATTCAGCAAAGACTGTAGGTACACGCGCTGTTGATTGGCCTGGGTCAGTGCGTCCTGGTTGGTCTGCATCGCCTGTTGATACTGGCCGATCATCTGCATATCGGCCTGGGCCTGCTCGGGCAAACTGTTTGCATGCGAACTTCTGAATGCCTGGATCTTGGCCTGCTCCGCTGCCAGTTGCTGCCCTGCCGCGGCCACCTGCGTGGTCAAAAAGGAGTCGGCTCCGTTCGCCTGCTGGCGTCCGTCATTCACGCTCTGCTGAAGAAACAGAGCGGTAATTTCCTTGGTCGCGTCTCGTGCCTGTCGCGGCGTATCGCTGATGTAGGAGATGGTGAAGGCTCCAACGCCTCCTCTTTCATCGCCTGCATCCGGTACCTCCTCAACCTCGATATCCCTGCGCATCGCACCAACCAATTGAGTCATGCTGGCTTGCTTCCGCAATTTTGGATAAAGACCCAACTTGTCGATGATCTGCGGAAAACCCCTGCCGCTTAACACTTCCAGTTTGATTTGTTCTAAACGACTGGTGCTTTCGTTGTTCTCCGAAGACTTCACATACACCGAAGGTACGTTCTGCCCCTGCACCAGAATGGTGCTGGTCGATTTATACGTGCGCGGCACCAGCGGCCCCAGAGCCAGCCCCGCCGCGATCACGACGAGCGCAGGCAACAGGATCCAATATTTGCGGCGCTGAAGGACGGCGACGAAATCGCCGACAGAAGAAGGCGGTTTGCGTTCCATTACTGCATACCTCCACGGGTGATGGGATTGCCAAGGTTGAACCGGATGCCGCCGCCGAACTGGTTTCGCGTGAAGCCAAGCGACTGTTGCGTCAGTCCAGTGGTAAAGCTTTCCGAGAGCACGGAATAGAGAGCGAAAAGTTGTACGGTTTTTGAGACCTGGTACGCTATTTGCCCGGACCCGCCGAAAACATGGCCGGGACCATAGGTCGTCCCACTGCCGCCGTTATGCGTATACGATCCCGAGCCGGTAAAAATCCAGTTGTTTCCGAACGTAAGATACGCATTCGAAGAGACGGAGTTGGATACGATGGCCGGCTCCAGCAGATTCACCAAAATGGCCCGGGTGTAGCCGGCGGAAAATTGCGACTGCCGCAGCTGTTTGCTCAGCGTCGCATTCACCGCATAGCTGGTGTATTGAAAGCTGCCAGCCTGCGGGCTGGACGATTGGATAAACAGCGGTCCTGCGCCTACCTTTGCCGTAAGTGTCGGCGTCAAATTCCTGGCATATGTGCCCTGCAGAGTTTCGGCGGATTCATGTCCACCGGGGCTCAGGCCGTATACGTAGACGGGTGTAATCGCGCCACCCACCACATCACGGGGATTCAATTCATAGTCCAGCCGCACATCTGCGCCGCTGGTGATGAATTTTTCTGTGAACGTCGTGCCGCCGGTCGTCACATCGGATGGAACCACCAGGAACAGTGCCCCAGTCGCCGTCGCTGTCAACGTCATCCGATAGCTCATCAAATATCGGAAGCTAAGCGTGGTGGCCGCATTTGTCAGCTCAAAACTGTCTTGACGCAATAGCGTTCCCAGCGTCGGCACCACCACTCCGATACCGCCTATACCCAGACTCTGCGGCAAATACTGGTTCAGACTCAAATAACGTGCCCCTGTTGTGTCCCACTCGATCCCCGATCGCGCCGTCAGGGTGTGGGTCATGCTCTGGTACACGGTCTGGGAAAAATTGTTCAACTGCGAAAAGTTCGGATACACGTTGTATTGCGGCTGGTACAAGAGAAAATAACGGGTTCTCTCGCTGCGCAATAACACTCCGCCATCCGCCATAAATTGCGCGTACGACGCCATCTGCTGGTTGGTCTGCGTGCCAAGAAAGTTTGTCTGTTCACCACCCGATGCCGACAAACCCAATCCGAAGCGATCGAAGGATTGGTTTTCCGCATTAATTGCATTCACTCCCTGATTTAGCGACAAGTTGGACCCCAGCGACTGACCGGGAAGTACTTGATCTGCCGGGTTGCCTTCGCCCGGCGGCAATTCGCCGGCCGGAACTGCCTGCGCAACCGCCTTGTCCGCCGGCATCATCACCTGCCATGCGGCGACCGAAAGCATCACAGCAATGGGAAGCGACAATCGAATTTTTCTAAAAAATAATGGAGAATTTGTCACGGGACCACCACGGTATCGCGCGTCTGCAACAGAACATCTTCACTTCCATGCTTGCCCTTCAACACGTTGTTGTACTGCACTCTGAGTCGTTCCACCTGACCGGTGGGAAGTGTGCGCAAAACATAAATCTTGTTCGGCTTTGCAAACTCCCTCAACCCGCCCGCGGTCGCCACTGCGTCAATCACGCTCATGGGAGGAATCAGCGCATACGTTCCAGGACGAAGAACCTGGCCCAGCACATTGACGCGCTGGCTGCGAATCTCCGCCACGATGACGCTGACCTCCGGATTGGTCAGGAATTTTGTGAAGCGCGCCGCCAGCTCATTCTGCAATTCCGTCGGCGTCAGTCCGGCAGCCTGCACATCGCCAACCAGCGGCAAAGAAATCTTGCCATCGGGGCGAACCGGTACGTTGCGCGAAACCTCAGGCTCATGCCACACATTCACGGTCAGCACATCGTCCGCGCCGATTCGATAATGAGCATCCACGCCTGTCGTCACTCTTGTCTCTGGCCGCGCCAGCGCGGGATCGCCAGAGGCGCTATTCTGAAACGAAGTTCCCTCCGGCGCCTCAGGCGTACTGAAGGGGGTGTTGAACCCTGCAACCGGAGTCGCAGCCGGAGTTGTTGCTCGAAGTTGTTGCCGGAGTCGTTGTAGGTTGTGCCTGTGCCGGCAGAAGGCAGCACGTCAGACCCGCAATTACGGCGGTCACGGCAAATGGGGACAGTCGAGCAAACATTTCTTTTCCTTTCATCATTGGTTCTCCTCGGGGGAACACGCGTCAGCATGGGCTTGACGCAACCGGGGTAAGCCGGCGTCCTTGATCTTGTAGAGCAATGCGCGATAGCTGATATCGAGCGATTGCGCTGTCTTGCGGCGGTTCCAGCGATGCTCGTTGAGAGCGCGCAGAATAATCTGCCGCTCCATCATCCGCACTGCGCGCTGGGTCTGGATTCGCAGCGGAAGATGGCCGTCGGGAACGAATGGCGAATCCGCCGCGGCCGCCTCACTTTCATTCAGCGCTTCCACAATGGCCTGCTCGTTTCCAAGCACCACGTAGCGCTTCACCAGGTTCTCCAGCTCCCGCACATTTCCCGGCCAGTGATAGGCTTCCAGAAGTTTCTGCACCGAGCCGGAGAGCGGCGCCAGCGAACGGCCAAACTTCAGCTCATAGTGGCGCAGGAAATGCGTCAGCAGCATGGGAACATCGGAGCGATGGTCGCGCAGGGCCGGCAATTCGATTGAGACTACGTTGATGCGATAAAACAGATCCGACCGGAAACGGCCGGCTTTGATGTCCGCCTGCAGGTTCCGATGCGTGGCGCAGATCAGCCAGATGTCAACCGCGCGCTCTTCGGTGCCGCCTAGGCGGCTGAAACGAAAATCCTGTAGCACCTGCAGCAGTTTCGCTTGCACAGATGCATCCAGGTCGCCGATTTCATCCAGGAATAACGTGCCGTTCTGCGCCTGGTCCACCTTGCCATTACGGCTGTGATTGGCTCCCGTGAATGCGCCGGCCTCATGGCCGAATAATTCGCTTTCAATCAGGCTATGCGGCAACGAAGGGCAATTTACCTGCACAAATGCCCGGTCCCGCCGGGCAGAAAGCATATGCAAATTTTGTGCGACTACGTTTTTCCCGGTGCCGCTTTCTCCCGTAATCAGGACCGGCATGCCTGCCGACGCAGCCAGTTGTAACTGGCGGCGCACAGCCGACATTGCTTGGGAGTTCCCCAGCAGTACAGGCATCGACGAGAAGGATGGTGAAATCAATTGCATGATTTTTCTACTCGCGCTCTATCTTGCACGTACGACGCCAAAACGCAGGGACCATCGTTCTTTGCCCTGCCAGACACCACCGCTTGCACCCAGAAGCCCCGCGAATCAAAGGCATGCCGCAGTGTCAAACTATTTTGGGATGACACCGCATCCGTGCCTGAAAAGGGCCGGATCGATGGCGCAATTGACCCTGCAACCAAGGTTCACTGTCTTGGGAATAGGAAGTTCCCTTCGCAATAGGTAAAAGTTTTCACACCCCCCAGAGGAACAAGTTTTTCCCGCCAAAAGACACGGAAACGCTCTTACCAAATTGGGACAATTGGGCCGGGAAATTCACAGGCAAAGGGCTTTACAGTCGAGTAACCACCAGGTAACCTTTGAATTTTGGTTACGCCCTTCGGTACTCTGCTATTGGTTACTAAAAGTCTGTTGTCAAATGTTTTGCAAACATGCAGAATCACGGAAGTAAAGAGTCAGAGAAACGGCTCACGGAAGCACGAAAGCTTGGTCAAAGAGGACGGGGACAAGAGTCGAGGCTGGAGAGGAAAAATCCTCCCGGTTAAGTGACAATCATCACCCTCTGCGAACAAGCTGATTGCAACAAGTGGTGAGTTCTTCCGTAGGCAACAACAAGCGTGGTCAATACATCTATACGGGGTAGTGAACGATTTTGCATATGGTATTGACTGCAAGAAACACTTAGCCGTTGCTATTGGGTGCAGGTGTTCCCGCGTTTGTATTCTCTAGCTGGCTTGATCGACTGCACGACTTTTCTGTCTGGGATTCTCGATCTACTGTGATGACGGGCAATTCTCTCGCCTGCGCTGCGCATTGGAAAAACCCCCCGGACAACATGTATTCGCGACAAATTGATCGCATATTCCGCGACAAATTGATCGCGTCGATGTTCATAGAACATAAAGGGTGGTCTTTGTGGATCAACAACTGCGAGTAGTTCTTGTCGAAGACGAGATACAGGTACGCGGTTATGTGCAAAACCTTTTGGAGTGCCTCGACTGCACAGTGAATTCGCTGCAGTCCATCGATATTGCAGAGACTTGCCGCGCCGCGGCCGCAGCCGACCTGCTATTGATCGATGCGACGTTGCCAGGGGTTGACCTGGAATCGATGTTGGTGAAGTTGCGTCAGCAGTATCCCCATCTCAGCCTGGTCCTTCTCATTCCAGCCAGCAACCGCTCAGGATTTCTTACGGCTGCCAGAGAAGGTGTCTACGATGTATTGCCCAAGCCGTTTTTGAAGCACCAGCTGGATGCGATCCTTCGTCGTGTACGCGATCGCGTATTGAGCGCCCTGGCCCAGGCCTCCAGCAGCACCATCATCAGAGAAGACCTTGGCAACGGCACCTTTTTCCTGGCGGCGACCCCGGCCATGAAGAAGATTTACGATCAGGCTGCCGCCATCGCCCATGCTGATATTCCAGTTTTAATTACGGGTGAAAGCGGCGTCGGCAAAGAGGTGGTCGCTCGCCTGATTCATAGGCTTTCACGCCGCTCAAATGAGGAGTGGCTCAAAATCAATTGCGCGGCGCTCCCAGTGGATCTGCTGGAGAGCGAGTTGTTCGGCTACGAGGCAGGCGCCTTTACTGGAGCCACCAAGTCCAAGCCGGGCAAGTTTGAAATGTGCGATAAGGGCACGCTGCTGTTGGACGAAATCGGGGAAATGAGCCCGCAGCTGCAAGCCAAGCTGCTCCATGTCCTGCAGGATGGCACCTTTTCAAGACTGGGAGGCCGCGGAGAAAAACAAACCAACGCGCGTATTCTTGCCGCCACCAACATAGATATCCAAAAAGCGCTGGCGGAAAAAACGTTCCGTGAGGATCTCTATTACCGTTTGAGCACATTCATTCTGCACATTCCTCCGCTGCGGGAACGTCGAGAAGAAATTCCGTACGTGCTGACCCAGATGTCCCAGCAGTTGGCGCTGAATCATGAGCTGGAACCTGTCAACTTCTCGCCCCAGATGATTGCCGCCTGCGTTGCGTATCACTGGCCCGGCAACCTGCGCGAGCTGGGAAATTTCGTCAAGCGGTATCTGGTCATCCGAGATGAACCGGCGGCCCTGGCTGATCTCGAATCGAAGATTCCTGGCTACTTCCTGCCGGTCCCGGAACGGGCCAGCATGGTCACGGCAACCACCAGCCCCGATCTGAAATCGATGGTGCGTGGTTTGAAGGACCAGGCGGAAATGCAGGCAATCCGCGACACCCTTGCCGAGACCAAGTGGAACCGCCGCATCGCTGCAACGCGGTTAAACATCAGCTACAAAGCGCTTCTCTATAAGATCCGGCAATACAACCTGTCCGCGCCGGCGCAGTCTGCTTAAAACCTGAAAAAGGTTTCATTTTATCGAGGGGTTCATCCATGCAGCATAACGTTGTTGTCAATCTGAAGAATTCGAAAGTGCTCCACGGCTACTATCGAACCGACGATGCCTCGGTCGAGCCAAACGCGGTGCCCACGGATCTTCCCGTCAGCATGACCGTCGAGCCGGAAAACGGCGGCCCTGCAGTGACCTTCCGTCTCGAGGATGCCAAGGCTGTTTTCTTCGTCCATACGTTTACCGGCAGCCCCAGTCAGCAAGATGTACGGTTCTTCGACTCGCTTTCCATTCACCCGTTCCTATGGGTCCGGATCAGGTTCGAGGATGGCGAAATCATGGAAGGACGCATTTCCAACGATATCGATTTTCTCACCAGGAACGCATTCCAGCTTTTTCCCGTCGACGAGTTGACGAACAACCGCAGCCTGTTTGTTCCGAAAACGTCGTTGAACACCTTCCAGATCATTGGCCTTTTGGAAGCCCAGGTAGCCCATCGGGAAGTCGCCTAACGTTCTAAGGCATTCCTTCTCCAAATCAAATGTTCTTTAGAAGGGCGCGGCGAATGCTGCGCCTTTTCCTTTGTCTCAATTCACTTCTTTTTCATCTTTCTCCTTGCACAAACTCAGCGCGATCGATGGGTAAACTATGTGCCTTGACCCTACCCACAGTGCAAAATCCTGCACATAAATTTTGACTGTGGATTTTCTCTGTTCACAGACCCTCGCAGAACCGCAAATCTAGCGCCCTATTCGATCCAGTGAGTTTGGCCCCGCAGTTGCAATCAACCTCGTTGAGCACACTCTCACCGCTCAACGTTGAAGGGGCAGTCATGAACCACGAAGGGTCATCCTTGCTGGGCAAATCCACGGTCATTCTGATGATCGTGTCGATTGTTGCCATTGCATTGAATCTCGCTTTCGCGCATTCGCATCACTTTGAACCATTGGGGCTGGCTGGTTTTGGCCTTTTCTGTCTTGGCTACGCTGTGGTCATCCCATCTCTATCGCGTCGCCGCAGTACCGAGGCCGCAACCGTTTCCGCGACCCCAGCGAAGAAGGCACCCGAGGGGCGCCCCATCATCGTGCGCGAGGGTTTCGCTCACAGGCGTGAGTTTGAGGCGGCCATCCGCCCTTGCCACGCGCTGACCATCGATCTGGAAGATTATTTCCACACCGAAGTGGCTTCCCAGGGAATTTCTTTTTCCCAGTGGGAACATCAGCCGTCGAGAATTGAGCCCTGCACCCATCGATTGCTAGAACTGCTGGATCAAAACCAAACTCAGGCAACGTTTTTTGTGCTGGGCTGGGTGGCCAAGCGCTATCCGCGCCTCGTCCGCGAGATCCATCTGCGTGGCCACGAAATCGGCTGCCACAGCCTTGACCACCAACTGGTCAACCGAATGAGCCCGAACGAATTCTACGAATCCACCGCAACCGCCAAAAACTTGATCGAGTCGATTATTCAGGAACCGATCTATGGCTATCGGGCACCCTGCTTCTCCATTACGCCCGGTTGTGAGTGGGCCTTTGACGCGCTGGCCCAGCTTGGCTTCAGTTATGACTCAAGCGTTCATCCCGTTCACCACCCGACCTACGGCAATCCCACAGCTCCACGCAGCGCCTATCTGGTAGCCCACGATCGGCTCATGGAGTTTCCGATTGCCACCTGGAAAGTTGCCGGACGCAATCTTTCCGTTGGAGGCGGCGCCTATTTACGCCTGCTTCCCTACCAATACATTTGCCGCGGGCTGGCAACCTGGGAAAAAGAAATGCAGACACCCGCGATGTTGTACTTGCACCCCTGGGAGATCGATCCGTACCAGCCGTATATTCCGCTCTCCTTTCAATCCACCGTTCGCCAAACCTGGGGAACAACCATGATGGAAGACAAACTGCAACGATTGCTGACCCAGTTTCGCTTTGGGCCGGTTCGCGATACCCATAAAGGCGTACTTGAAGGCAAAGGATACTCGCTCCGCAAATCCACCTTCCAGCATGCGGAAGCAGTGGCACAGGTGGCGGGATGAAAAACAACACGAAGGGACCTGCGGCGCCGCTTCAGTCCGACCTTACCGGCGCCCTGGTCCGTCATTTGATC
This sequence comes from uncultured Acidobacteriota bacterium, assembly GCA_963719625.1. Lineage (GTDB taxonomy): Bacteria > Acidobacteriota > Terriglobia > Terriglobales > Acidobacteriaceae > JAKAAZ01. Next base: position 16,810 of record CAVRDB010000025.1, on the reverse strand, counting down.
CACCCTTTGTGGGCAAAACTCACACATCCCACTTACGCCAGCTATATGCGGGAGTTTGAGCGCAACCAGTATCTGCACCCTGACGATTTGCGCAAGCTGCAACTGTCGCGCCTTCGCCGGCTGTTGGTCGATGCCTATCGCTATGTTCCCTTTTACCGGCATCGCATGACGCTGGCAGGACTGACGCCGCTCGACATTCGCACCCATGAAGATCTGCGCCTGTTGCCTGTCCTGACCAAGCGCGACATTCAGGACCAACAGGACCTGCTGGTATCGAGCAACATCCCCGCCAACAAGCGGGAACAGAATCAAACCGGCGGATCTACCGGTAGCCCGCTCCAGTTCTATGTGGATCTCGAGCGCTTCGATTCGCGCATGGCAAGTACCGTGCGGCACAATGAATGGGCTGGTTTGCGCATCGGCGATTGGCATGCCCAGCTGTGGGGTTCCCGCTTCGACTTTGGCGACGAGCCCGATCCAACTCCGCTCTGGCGGCAGAAATTTCTGTATCGAAACTTGTCTCTCCACACCGCCGCCGTCACCGACGAATCGATGATGAAATACGTCGAGATTCTGCGGAAGTATCGGCCGCGCGCCATGGTGTCGTACGCGCAGTCGGCTGTCCTTTTTGCCGAATTTTGTAACGCCAACAATATTCACGACATTACGTTTGACTCCATGATCGTCAGCGCGGAAATGCTGCTGCCAGGCAAACGCCAAATCCTGGAAGAAACCTTCCGTGGCAAGGTATTCAATCGCTATGGCTGCCGCGAAGTCAGTGTCATCGCCAGCGAATGCGAATATCACAGCGGCCTGCATGTCAATGCCGATGCCTTGATTGTTGAAGTTGAGGCCGCTCCGAACCTGCCGGCTGGAATGGGGCGGGTGCTGGTCACAGATTTGTTGAATCGCTCGATGCCTTTAATCCGATATGAGATCGGCGACTTCGCCAGTCTCGACACCGAGATGCGTTGCCCCTGCGGACGGTCGCTGCCGCTGATCGGAAATATCCAGGGCCGCACCTCCGACTTCTTACGACTTCCCAGCGGTCGCATGATCGCCGGTCCTTCTCTGGCGCTGTTGGCCGCGGATATGCGCGACGTGCGCCAGGTCCAGTTCATTCAACCCGATCCGGAGCATGTGACGTTGAAAGTCGTCGCTGGCAATGGATACAGCCCGCGTACTGAAGAAGAACTGCGGCGTCGTATGCAGCCTTACCTGGAAAAAGAAAGCAGCCTCACAATTGTGACCGCTGACTCTATTCCCTCCGAGCCTTCCGGGAAATACAGATTCGTAAAAACAAGTGAAGATACTGAAACCCCGACGGCCGTGAGCCAGTGAGGAAGCACGAATGGGAATACTTTATACACATGTAATTTTGCCTTTGGTTGAACCGGAACGACATGCAGGTTTGCCTGGCCGTCTGCGTCAGATTAAGAAATTTGATCGCCTGCCGGAGCGGCAGCAGCGAAAGATCCAGCAGGATCGGCTGCGAAAATTGCTGGAACATGCCTACAACACCGTTCCGTTTTATCGGAAGCAATTTGATAGTGTGGGTTTTCATCCCCGCCAGGCCCGCGTCGATCGGCCTTTGCCACTGCCGGTGTTGACGCGAGAGCATCTGCGCACCGCAGACACATGGCTCATCTCTACGGCCTTCCCGGCGGAGAAGCTTCGTGTGGCCCTCAGCAGTGGGACCGATAGAATGCCGATTCGTTTTCATCGCGATATTGAAGGCGTTCGCGACAAGGTTGCCCTGAAGATGAAGCTCGATGAGTGGGCAGGATTTGAAGCCGGCGACTCCGCCATGATGCTCTGGGGGGCAAGCACCGATCCCACCAGGGAGTTCAATTGCAGATGGCGCGTGTATGAAGGCGTCTTCATGCGGCAGACTCCGCCTCCTCCCGGCATCGTCGGAATCGATGTGCTGGAAAAATGGCGCTGGCGTTATGAGAAACAGCGTCCCAAGATTCTTTGCGGTCGCGCGACTGTCCTTGCCGTATTCGCCGCGTATCTGCGGGAGCGTGGCATCACCCATCGGCCGCAGGCGGTCATCTCAACCGCGGAAGTGCTGAGCGTGCCCAACCGCAGGCTCATCTCATCCGTTTTTAAAAGCGCGCCGTTCAATGATTACGGCCGGCGAGATATCGGGATGATTGCCGCGGAATGTTCCGAACACGAGGGTCTGCATTTTCATCCCTGGGGATCGTTCGTGGAATTCGATCCCATCGGCCATTCGCCGGATGGACCGGTGTACCGGCTGCTGGTGACGGACCTGCTGAATTATGGGCAGCCTTTCATTCGCTTCGACACCGGCGACTGCGTCACCCTGACGGAACAGAGTTGCAGTTGCGGAAGATGGTTCCCATTAGTCGGAAAAATTGTCGGACGGATTGAAAATGGAACTGTCGTTGCCAATGGAAATATTGTTCCGGATATCGTCTTCACTGAGTCGCTGAACCAGATTAAGACGCCCGTCCTTGCGATTCCAGAGCCGCGAAAACGCCCTCTGAACAGGAACCGGCAGAAGAAACGGGCCTTGTCCGCATAGAGACCAAAAAAGTTGATGCGACTCGCCGACCGCGAAGTCGAGGGACCTGCTTTCCGTTCGCATTACAGATATTCTTCGGTTGCTTTAGCGGAAATTTTGTAATACTTTTTGGGAGAGATTGATGAGCTTTTTCCACACCCATCTGCTATTGCCGCTGGCCGAACGGGAGCGCCATGCCGGGCTTGCCCGCCGCATGCGCGACATCCGGCGCTTTGAGGCCCTGCCGCAAAAGGCGCAGTTGGAGCAGCAGCAGCAGCGCCTGCAGCGCATTCTGCAACATGCCTACGATACCGTTCCTCATTACCGCAAGCGATTTGACGATGCCGGTTTCAAGCCTTCAGATGGACGCGTCGACCGTCCGCTGCCCTTGCCCGCATTAAAGCGCGACGATCTCCGCGATGGCGGCGCTGCGCTGCGTTCAAGCGCATACCGGCTGCAGGATCTGCGCCAGGCCGGCAGCAGCGGCACCACCAGCACGCCGATCCAGTTCTATCGCGATATCGAAAGTCTGCGCAATAAAAGCGCCATTCAAATGCAACTGAATTCGTGGACGGGATTTGAAGCGGGCGATCGCGTGCTGCTTATGTGGGGCGCACATCGCGACCTGTCGATGCAGCCGAGTTGGCGCTGGAAACTCTACGAAGAAACCTTGATGCGCCGTATCCCCGCTCCCAGCGGCATGATCAACGATGAAATTCTTGAACGGTTCCGCGAACGCTATGAGACCCTGCGTCCGAAAGTGCTCTACGCCTACTCCACTGTTCTGGCCGCATTTGCTGCCTATCTGGTGAAGCATGGAATGAAGCACCGTCCCTCCATCATCATTGCGACCGCCGAAGTCATGAATGACGAGAACCGCCGCCTGATCGAGTCCACCTTTGGCGTGCCCGTCACCATGCACTATGGAAGCCGCGAGCTGGGCATGATCGCCTCCGAGTGTGCGCAGCATCAGGGCCTGCACTTCCATCCCTGGTCCTCGTATCTGGAGTTCGATCCCATTGGAGATACTCCGGATGGACCGGCATACCGTCTGTTAATCACCGACCTATTGAATTATGGGCAACCCTTCATCCGCTACGATACCGGCGACTGTGTTACTTTAGGCTCGCAGCAGTGCGCCTGCGGTCGTTCGTTTCCTTTGGTCAGCAAGATTCTCGGTCGAGTCTGCGAGGGCATCGTTCTGGCCGACGGCGGCATCATTCCCGGCATCACGCTCGGTACGCAGATGGCGCAGATGGGGCACACATTTCGCTCCATCGCTCAGGTCCAGTTTGTGCAGAAGAGCCTGCAGCACATCCACCTGCGGTACGCGGTAAAAGGAAATGAGAAATCGCAGCAGTCCGAGCTTTCCTCCATCTGCACCGCTATCGATGCATTGATGAACCAGCCCATGAACTGGTCGCTCGAACAAGTGGCTGACATTCCTCGCGAACGCTCCGGCAAAATTCGCCTCTGCGTTTCCGAGTTGCCGCCACCCGAATCGACGTTTGCGAATACTTTATTGACACCGGAACAACGACCGGAAGCAGCCATCTAGCTGGGAATGGAAATGCATTTCCGAGATCGCTGCGAGGCCGCATCTACGATGCCCTGACCGCTTCAACAAACAACATGAGACCCGCCTTGTGAGCGGGTCTCATCTCTGCCTGGCCAGTTCGTATGGATCAAACGACTTCTATTGGTTCGGTTTGCACTGCGTCACTTGCCCTCCGATCGTGACCGTGGCTTCGCTTTCCGCTCCGCAACTTACAGTATTCGGCAAGCTATCGGTAAATTGGATGTTTACCGGACACATCGCACCTGGATCGGATTGCGTTGGATCGCAACCGCCGTCCCCGGCGTACATGGTATGGGTGGGCGTGTTCAGCCACGTATTGTGTCCGATCGTCGCATTGTTGTATCCGTCCCAGTCTCCGTCAACATACGCAAACTGGTCGTTGAATGTGTTGCCGGTCATCGTCACCCCGGCGTTGTCAGTGCCGTCGAGACTGATTCCGAAATCATGCGCGGTGCCATTGTTCGTGCTGGTGATCGTGTTTCCGGTAAAGGAATCGCTCCCTGCCGGCGTCATGCCGGTCACCCGTAGACCGATGGCTTGGCATGCTCCCGAGGTCGCGGTGATGGTGTTTCCCGTCACTTGGACCCCCGTCGGAGGAGATGGAAGGAAGCTTAAATCAAATTCCAGCTGGACCGCATACGTGCCTCCGTTTTCACAGCCACCATACTCCGCATTCTGGCTAAGCTCCGTCACACTGATCGTGTTATTAGCGATAGTCACATTGTTGGAGTTGATGTGGAATCCACGTCCGCTCTTTGGATGGCAGTTGTTATTGGTGACAGAGGTGTAGTCGGCGGGGATATCAGCACAGAAATCGTTCGAGTACGTCGCGTTCATGCTGATGTCGTTGCCACTGATTGTGCTGTGTTGGTTGACTGTCCGAATGCCGCCCTGCGGAGAACCGACAATCGTGTTGTTTGCGATCAGGTCGCCGCTGCCGGGATTCTGGTTATTCTGCCCGATATAGATGGCCTGTCCCTGGAAAGCAGCTCGGGCAGATAGCATCCCCTGTCCGGGCTGCTGAATGTTCGTTACGTTGTCATAAATAATGTTGCTCTCGATCTTCGCACCGACGGGCAGATAACTGGAGCGGTAGAACTGTGCGCCCGTATTCTGAAACGTTGCGGTCACGTTGTGTATATATGGCGCAGTGCTGAAATTACCTTGCCCAAAGCCGAACACCGGGCTGAATGTCGCGGAATTCGGCGACTGCACGATGTACCCGCCATAGACTTCCAGCCCGCCATGTGCGGTACCGCACGGACCCCCAAAGCCGGGATTGGTGGTAGACCAGCAATCGTGCCCTTCAATGGCAGGAGTTGGCACTGCGCCGCCTCCGGTGCCATAGGTAATCGTGTGGCCATTCAAATTCAGCGTAATGTTATTGGCGTCGATGCCAAAGCAGGCGCCCGCGCTTGAAACGTCATTCGCCAGGTAGTAGGCGCCGGAGCTGGTAAGGTCTCCGCAGGCGGTCAGCGCTGTTCCCGTCACGGGCCCAGGGGGCAACGTTACCGGCGGTACCGGGCTCGTCGGTGGCGTCGGCGGCGGCGGCGGCGGCGGTGGCGGCGGTGGCGGTGGTGGCGGCGGCGGCGGCGGTGGTGGCGGTGGTGGTGGTGGCGGTGGTGGCGGTGGCGGTGGTGGCGGCGGTGGTGGTGGCGGTGGTGGCGGTGGTGGTGGCGGCGGCGGTGGCGTGCTGCTATCGACGACAATCAGCGTCAGTGCGCCTGTGACGTTGTTTTTCAGCGAGTCCGACACAACCACGTTGAACGTGTACGTTCCTGCCGTCGCAGGCGTACCTGTTACAGTCCCGTTTGAGCCGATGGAGAAGCCTTGCGGCAGCGAAGACTGCCCAAAGCTCCACGTATACGGCGGTTGTCCTCCGTTGGCTGCCAGGCCAACACTGTAGCTGGACCCAGCCGTACCGGAAGGAATGCTGTTTGTCACCAAACTCAGGGGTGGGTAACAGCTGGTGGGAGCCCCGCCGGCAAGCACGTTTGCGGGTTGAACGCTGACAAAAAGAGCTAGGACTGCGAGGGGGAGGAAATATCTGCGCACCATTACATTCAGACTCCGTTCTTTCCGAAAAACTTTCCTGCTGATTGCCATATCGCCGTCTTGTCGACGGTTCACGACATATTCCACAAGTGATAGCCTTGGCGGCCATCCAAAAATGGCCTGACGCCAACCTAATGAATTACTGCAAAAGTGCAGGCAGGAACAGAATTACAAGAGAGAACCGTCCAACCCATCTTTTCCGCGGCATCAGGACACCAAGGTAATGTGTCGGCCCGAAAAGAAAAAGGTCGAAGAATGGGATTGGCAGAGAAGTTTTCCCTCCGTCAAAACCACCCGCAGATGTAAATTTTGGTCTACCGGCATCATAACCAAACTTGAACCGTTTGCCTATGTCCGGTTGTTGATTTCTAGGCGTGTGGACCGGGGGTAGGAATCTGCCTACGCAACACCGGCAAAAGGGCTGGAGACCACTCTGCAGCTGCCGGCAGCGCCGCAATTTTCCCTGATTCGCCTGTTTCCGTAACCGCAACTGGTTGTTGCAGAATGGGTAGCAGGCTTAGCGAGGCGCTCATGGCGCCCACCATGTACCAGGTGCTTCGGTAGAGCACATGGGCGGCATATCCACTAAACAGCAATTGGCAAAGGATAATGCTGAACATGCTGGGCAGCAGTTGCAGGAATTTTGACGCGTGCTTCTCCTCCAATTGCCTCCCCATTCGGAAATTCAGTCGAAAAATGCAAATGATAAAGCCCCCAAAGGTAATGATTCCCGCCAGGCCCAATTCCCCAAGCGTCTGAAAATAAAGCGAATGTGCCTGTAGCCAGACCTTCCGGCCATTGCTCGGCCAGAATTTCTCGCCGTTTGCAATCGCATAATTTCCCGGTCCAATCCCGGTGATGGGGTTGCTCTCAAACATCCTGACCCCACCCTCCCAGCTCAAGATGCGATTCTGGTAGGATTCATCGCTCTTCAGATGATCGACCGTCTCATAGCGCGCTTTGTACTGTTGCGGAATCATCATCCACACCAGCGGACCCAGCACCACCAGGACCGGCAGGTATATCAGATTTTTGGGCTTTCGAAATAGAAGAAGAGCGACCAGGAAAACGATTCCGATGCCTGCGGTGCGCGATCCCGTATCGACAATCGTCACGGCCCCCAGGACAATCGATGCCAGGCCAATAAGACGCATCCACGTTGGATTCGATCGCGTCATCAGTGCCACCGACAGCGGCATCGCGGTCAGCACCGTGGTCGCCATCGTATTTGGATCTCCAGCAGAACTGGTAATTCCGATGGCACGCTCGATATTCATCCTGACCTGCCAGATTCCATGGGCATAGTTCCACAGCGCGCTACCGCCCAGCCAGTCCACCAGCAGAACGTACGTCAGAATGAACCAGCGCATCCGCAATTCCGTTGTGATCAAGGCGGTTGCAAACACGACGTAAACAACGATTTCTAAAAATGAAAGGCATGACCACGCTGAATTGAAAGGCCAGAACGCCAACGGAACCGACAAAACCATTGCGCCAAAGAGCGCCAGAAACCAGCGAATCGGCGTAGGAAATCGAAATTTTTGTCCGTGAATCAAAAAAGAAACCAGCAGGATTCCCGCCACCACCCGTTCCAAATGCAAGGGTGCCACCCGTGGATACAGCTCGCCGGGTTGCAATTCCATGACGATTAACAACGCAAGCATTCCAATATAAGGGCGCGTCAGCCCGATCATCGCCATAATGAATAACACTGCAACAACGACAATTCCCATCCGGTACCCGCCTCATCGACACAAAGGTGTCCACAACAGTACTTGCAAGCGTTGTGCCATCGGCCGTGACCACGCAGGAAACAGAACCTTGGCCTCTCTGCCGCGGCAAATCATCCCAGAAAACACCCTGCTGAATTCAATTTGCAGGCCCGAGAAAGCCTGGGAACCTGAAAATTCAGGAGAAAACCCTCTTTTCAATCTCTTCGGGGTGCAAAAGTTTGCACACTTCAGCCATGGATTGCCCCTGGAATTTGCCCTTCCGTCAGCCCGGAAATCGGGAATCTACGCCCCTGTCTCGCCTTACCGCTTTGGCCAGTCAAATGCTAGGAAATAGACGGCATTTGTACGTCTACGCCACCCAGGGAGCTCCACTGCAGTGTCATCCACCATTTCTCATCAGCCGCATCGCATACAGTATTCGCTGAAAAAGCTGGTCCGAGGCTCCAGCAGCGGCGTGCTCCGTATGGTGTTTCTCGCAGCCATCGGCTTCTTTCTCATGCCGTTCACCGTGCATAAGCTTGGAGAGGAACAATACGGCATCTGGGCGGTTGCGATGATATTTATCGGTTACTACAGCTTCCTGGATCTGGGACTTTCCGGCGCAGTCTTCACCCACATGGCCTACTCCTTTGGCCGCGAGGATCATGAAGAAGCCCGGAACATTTACGGCGCAGGCGTGCGGATTTTTGGTGGTGTCGGTTTGGTTCTGATGCTCGCCACCATTCTGCTGGCCGGCGGCGTCTATTTCCTCCACTACACCCACGGCCGCGTATTGGCCGAAGTCCTTCTCATCGTGGGATTCAGTACCGCCATCAGCTTCGGCATGCGCGTTCCCTTTGGAACACTGAATGCCGGACAACACTTCGACATCACAGCGTGGGTTTTGATTCTCACTGGAGCGTTGCGCGCCATGGTACCGTTCTGGTGCTTGATGCCGGTTTCGGCGTCGTCTCTTTGGCATGGCTTGCGGTATTTACCGCGATTCCAGCCAACGCCATCATTCTGTGGACAGTCCACCACAAGTATCCGTTCCTCAAGATTTTTTCCTGGCCCCGTTGGAATCGACAAACTTCGAAAAAACTTTTCAACTTCGGTGGCCCCGTACTCATTGGACAAATTGCCGACCGCATTCGCTTTCAGACCGACACCTTGACTGTCTCCTTCTTCATAGGACTCACGGCGGTCACCCATTACACCGTTGGCTCAACGCTGGTGCTCTATTACATGGATGGAATCGCGTCCATCATCGGCGTGCTGACGCCGCTGCTCACCATGCAGAAAAGCGTCAGCGATCACGCTGGATTTGAGCGCAGCTACTTTGCTGGAACACGCGTAGCGCTGGCCAGTTCCGTCTTTATCGCCTTCGGCATGATCGCCTGGTCGCGAGATTTTGTCGCCCTCTGGATGGGCCCAACGTTCACCGATGTCTATCCCGTCATCGTCATTCTCTCGCTGGCCGTCTTCCTCGAAACTTCACAGGCCACGTCCGTCAATGCCCTCTATGCCAGCCTGCACCAAAAGGTCTATGCCGCTCTCAATATCAGCGAGGCGATCTCCAATCTCGTTCTCAGTATTCTGCTGGCCCGGCCCTACGGCATGATCGGCGTTGCGATAGGAACCCTGATTCCCAGCATCGTCTTTCGCGGCATCCTGCAGCCAATCGTGGTCCAACGCGTTCTCCATATCAAAATTCGCGATACCGCTGTGATCTATCTGCGCACCGGACTCCGTTGCGCCGCATTCCTCATCGTGCCTTACCTCATCACCCGGTTCTGGCTGCGTCCGACCTATCCGCATCTGATCGCTGTCGGAAATCTGATCGCTGTCGGCATCCTTTCCGCAATTGCCTACGCAGTGCCAGTGTGGTGGCTGGAGTTTAACGCCGTTGGCGCACAAAAAATTGCAGGCTCCATCCGATCCGCGCGCCGTCTCCTGTTCGCTCGCTAAAGGATTTGGACTCAGCGCCGACTGTGATACAGTTCGGCATCATGATGGATCGTCGTCGTTTTCTTGCTGTTTGTTCGCAATTTGGATTTGCTTCAACCCTGCTGCCCGGGACTCTCTATGCAATCGCCGCTCAGGCGCAAGCGGGTACAGATGCTGCCCCGTCAGCAAGCCCATCCCTTTCAAAAATCACGGCAGAGATGGTCGAACAGGCAGCCGCGCTTGCCGGCGTTCCCATCGCCCCCGACCAAATTGCGATGATGCTGGGTGCACTGAACCAGCAGCGCGACAGTTATCCGGCCATCCGCGCGCTTCATCTGCCGAACAGCGTCGCCCCCGCCTACATCTTCGATCCGCTGCCCCAGGATGCCACCGTCGAGACGGAACGCCAGTCTCCCAGGTATGGCAATCCGCCCAGCGTTGGAGAGGCACCCATCAATCTGGAGGAGCTGGCCTTTGCCACCATTCCAAAACTCGCCGAATATGTGCGGACAAAAAAAGTGTCCTCCGTCGCATTGACGGAAATGTATATCGAGCGCATCCGCCGCTTCAATCCTGCGCTGCACTTCCTCATCACCCTGACGGAAGAACGCGCCATGGCTCAGGCCAAGGCCGCCGACGCCGAGATCGCTTCCGGAACCTATCGCGGCCCGCTGCATGGGTTGCCCTGGGGCGCCAAGGATTTACTCGCCGTCAAGGGCTATCCCACCACCTGGGGCGCAGGCGGGTTTGAGCATCAGAGCTTCGATTACGATGCAACCGTCGTCCAGCGCCTGGATGCGGCAGGCGCGGTCCTGGTGGCAAAATTAAGTCTTGGCGCGCTCGCTATGGGCGATAAATGGTTCGGCGGACGCACTCTCAATCCATGGAACCGCCGCCAGGGCTCCAGTGGCTCTTCCGCCGGCCCGGCGTGCGCCACTGCTGCCGGATGCGTCGCGTTCTCTATCGGCTCGGAAACTCTCGGCTCCATTTCCTCGCCCTCCACGCGCTGCGGTGTCACCGGCCTGCGCCCCACTTTTGGCTTTGTGCCGCGCACCGGAGCCATGGCGCTTTCCTGGACCATGGACAAACTCGGTCCAATCTGCCGTTCAGTAGAAGATTGCGCTCTGGTGATGAGCAGCATCTACGGTCCGGATGGAAAGGATTTAAGCGTACGGAACGCGGCGTTCAACTGGGATGCCCACTTCGACTGGAAGACGCTGCGGATCGGCTATTGTCCAGTCCGCCTTCGAGATACCGAAACCCTTGGATGAAACCATGCCCGCCGGGCTGTCGCCTGACAAGCAGAAGAAATGGCGTGAAGATTACGCGAAGCGCCGCGCCTCCCGCGCACGCACTATCTACGATCGCGACTTCGACCTGGCCACGCTCGATCAACTGAGAAGCATGGGCGTCAAGTTGATTCCCGTCGAGCTGCCCAAACTGCCCTAGGACTCCATGATGCATCTGCTGACCGCCGAAGCGGCGCCGCATTCGACGAACTCACCATGACCGGACGCGACAAGCTGCTCACCGAGCAGGGCCCGGAAGACTGGCCCAACCTACTTCCGCGCCTCCCGCTTCTATCCCGCCGTCGAATATATCCAGGCCAATCGCGCGCGATCGCTGGCCATCCAACAGATGGCGGCCATTTTTAAAATTGTCGATATTATTGTCACGCCCAGCGGCGGCGATCAACTGACAGCCACCAATCTCACCGGGCATCCCGCCGTCATCCAGCCCAACGGCATTCGCGAAAACGACGCGCCCAAACCTCCCGCCGTCGATACCGGCGACGAAGATAACATTGGAGGCCCCGGCACTCCCGTCAGCATTACCTTTCTCGGCAATCTCTATCAGGACGCAAAGCTGTGCGCTTTCGCGCGCGCCTATCAACGAGAAACGGACTTTTCCAAAATGCATCCCGACCTTACCAACGCTGGCTGAAGTCGAAACTCACTCAAGATTGCTTCTGCAGGCTGGCAGCCATTTCAGTCAGCTTGGCGATGGTGTTCATGTTGCGGGCTGTGCCATGTTTCGCTGCGGGAATTTTCAGTTTCGAATTTCCAATTCCGTCCGGATAGTACACATAGATTTCCCGCAGGCCCAGCCGAAGCTGCTCGCTGCTCTGGTTCGTGACAGATTTCACAGCATCGCTGCCCGGAGCGCCCTCCAGGAAATAAGCGACCGTCTGATTGCCCGGCATTTTCGGAAATGGATTGCGCGCCAGAACAGCAGCCATTTCAGCCGCGCTGCGCACCAGCACGCCCACAGGTTTGCCGGCATAGGCAGCCAGCGCCGCTTCCAGCGCGCCTTTCACCTGCGCTTCGGTCTTCGCCGACTGGAAAACGACGTTGCCGCTGGCAATATATGTGCGAACGGATTGGAATCCAGCCGCTTCGCACATGGCTTTCAACTCCGTCATGGGAAGCTTGCCAGTGCCGCCGACATTGACCGCGCGCAGCAGTGCGACGAATGCGTTCATCTTTCCCTTAGGAGCGATAACCTAATCCCTCGCTTGCGCTATGTCACGGTCAACTGAATCGAGGTCGATGCCACCGTGCTGCCAGAAGTCCCCGTAACGGTGACCGTCTGAGTAACCGGCGTGCTGCCTCCACCGCCGCCGCCTCCGCTATTGCCACCGCCGCCACACGCTGTAAGAGCGGTCGCAGCCATCAGTCCGCCCACCAGCAGCAGCACTGCCATCCAGCGTGATGGAAAGAAGCGCCGTTTCCGTCCCAGGCCTAGCAAAGTCAGCCCAAGAATACCCGCAAACGCCATCCGCATCGGCGACTGAGAATCGAAAGGCGAGGGAGTAGACGACAGCCGCGCGGTTGTTGTCGCCGCCGCGGAAGAGGTCGCCGAAATCGTGAGAGTCACCGTTTGCGCCGCGCCTGGAGTTAGACTCACGGACGAATTGGAGAAGCTGCACGTCACTCCCGCCGGCAGGTTGGAGCAAGTCAGGTTCACCGTACCTGTGAACCCTGAACTGTTTCCGCCCGCGCCGCTTGGACTCAACACCAGCGAGGTCATTGCGGAACTGCCGGGATTAACGGAAACTGTGGCCGGATTCAGCAACAGGCTAAAGTCTCCATTCACCTCAGTCAGCCTTGGCCACACCGCCGCCAGCGCCGCCGCGTCCACGGAACCGAGTCCCGTGGCCTTGTCATATCCGGCGGTGGCATTGCAGCAGGACATCACGCCATAACCGCCTGTATTGCCATTGCAGTTCGGACTTCCCGCGATGCAAACCACCGCGTTACTTCCCGTGGTCACATCGTGGAATGCTGCCGGCGTAGTTTGTACAGTCTGATACAGAATCGGATTGGCATTGCCAACTCCGCTGGTGTTCCCCGCCTGCTGATTCATTAACGTAAAAATAGCGGCCAATTGCGGGGCGGCAATCGAGGTGCCTCCATAGAGATAGCCACTTTCGTTGGCATCGAAATACGGTACCTCGCTCCCGCCGACGGGATAGGCACAGCTGCTGACGCCGGTGAACGCAGTGCCCGCGGAATTCACTTCCTGCGTGCATAACACGTATCCGTCATGGTTCGGATCCGCAGCCAGAGAAATATCCGGCACGTCGCGTTTCCCATCGCTGGGCACTCCCGGACCCGCCTGCCACGAGGGCTTGGTAAACAGAGAACTTGCGCCGCCACCGCTGGCGCTGAGCGTGCCATTGCTGGTCAGATCGCTATGGGTTGGCGTGTCGTTCCACGTAGTTTCGGGGATGTAGCTGATGGCGGAGCCATTGTCCGCGGTATTGCCACTGTTCCAGTACTTTGACTGGTCCCCGATGTCTCCGCTGAACGACGTACCGCCCGCTGCCGTCACATATTGGCTGCTCGGCGGATAATCGATTGCGAGTCCGTGGCTGGCCGCAAGAGGCTGGCCGCTGTTATTTGTTCCCAGGTCGCAATCGGCGGAACCGCTATCGCCGGACGCCGCGACTACGGTTTGCCCCTGTGCATTCGCCCGCTCCAGAGCCACTTCCAGAACTTGAACCACATCGCTACCCGCAAATGCCTGCTCGCATCCTCCATAGCTGATGCTGATGACCGGGACATATTGCGTTCGTTGTTCACCAGCGGCGTATCAATCGCATAGATCAGCGAATCGAATACGTCATAACTCGGACTATTCCCGACTGTCACATACAGAATGGTCGCATTCTTCGCGATCGCGCCCGACCATTCCGTATCGATGTCGGCTTCTTCCAGATCGCCTACGTAGACCAGCTGACTCAGTGTCCTGAATTTGGCACCACGATTTGCTTCGGCAAATTGCTTGCATCCAGCCCGCTCAGGCTGCGGAAATTGGCAATGTCACTCTCATGCTGCACGATGTCGGTCTGCCCGACAATTGCCAGGGTCTGGCCGGTTCCCGTGATGTTGTTGTTGTATAAACCCGTGACGTCATAAATCGTCTGGGAATCGGCAGGAGCGACAAAATTGACCTCATTCCCGCTTCCATCCTGCAGCGTGTAATGTGGGCCCACCGCAACCGCTCCGCTGTGCGGCGCCACATGCACCAGGCGTTTCATCACGTGCGGTTCCGGACGAAATGTATTCAAATGTTCCACGCCCAGCGCCATCCCTGCAATCGCCTGCGGCAGGCTGATGTCGGTCGAGTTCGCCCAGTTCTGTCTTCCATGAAAAAGATAACGATGCATTTGCGTCTGGAAGGTCGCATTCACCTGCGCCGCCGTTCCACTGAAGTTGATCCGGTCCGCGCTTGCCGGAATGTCCATCACGGTAAAACCTTGCGACCGCAGCCACGCCGCTGCTTTGGTCAGGTCCTGCTGGCTGACTCCATAGCGGGCCGCGAACTGACCCGGCTGCAGCCACTGGTGGTACATCGGGGAGCCCTTGGTCTGCTGTTGCTGCAGCAGGTTGGTCAGGTCAGCCTGTTGCGCCGGGGACAGGCGAAACACCAAAGACATGCCCTGAATCGGCGTCGAAGCATTCAGTTGGCCCTGGTCCTGGGCAACGGCAACCAAAGGATGAACGGTTCCCTTCATCGCTTGCATCTGGTCGGAGCGAATCGGCCCGATAATCCGGTTTTGTACAGCTCCCAATGCGCTGGCTCGAGGGATGGCCATGCCGCCCAGCAGCAGTGCTGCCATCATTCCCAATCCCAAGGTGGTGCCGGGGCAGCGCTGCTTGCCATCCATACTTCGACCCTGCTTCAATTCCATGATCGGTGTACCTGCAATCAAAACTTTCTGTTTGAATGTCGAGCGTCTAAATACCGAGATTCTATGAGTATCTCGCGAAAACACAAAACAAAATCATATAGACACCATATTGAAGGAATAGTCGCTATCACCAGGCGTTTTCATCCCACTAAAGTTGATAGCATCTCCTATGAGATCGGTGCCTTCAACCGACGATTCCAGGAATGGTAGAGTTTGCCAATGGATCAATTGAATTTTTCGCTGTTCACGCTGGGGGGCTCTCTTTTGGCCGGAATGCTCGGCTCCATGACCGGCTTGGGCGGCGGAGTGGTCCTTGTACCCATGCTGGTGCTGCTGTTCAAGGTAGACATCCATTACGCCATCGGCGCCTCGCTCATCTCCGTCATTGCCACCTCTTCCGGCTCGGCGGCCGCCTATGTGCGCGAGGGCTTTTCCAACATTCGCATCGGCATGTTTCTGGAAATCGCCACCACCCTTGGAGCGGTTGGCGGGGCCTGGCTGGCCACTCGAACCCCAACCCGCGGGATCGCGATTGTCTTCGGTGTCGTCCTGCTCTACTCCGTGTATCTTTCGTTTCGCAAACATGACGGTGGCATGGTTGCGCCAAATCGATGGTCCGATCGGCTCAAGATGAACGGCACTTTCCCCGGCCCCGATGGCACCGACCAGAAATATGCCGTCAAGAACATCTCCGGCGGCTTCGTCACCATGGTCGGCGCAGGCGTCCTCTCCGGCCTGCTCGGGATTGGCTCCGGCGCGGTCAAGGTGCTGGCGATGGACCACATCATGCGAATTCCCTTCAAGGTCTCCACCACCACCAGCAACTTCATGATCGGCGTCACCGCTGCGGCCAGCGCAGGCATCTATCTGCGTCGCGGATACATCGATCCCGCGCTGGCGGCGCCAGTCATGATCGGGGTTCTGATTGGCTCCCTGATCGGCGCCAAGTTGCTGGTCAAGTCCAACGTCAAATCTCTGCGCCTGATTTTTTCCGTTGTCATTTTTTTCCTGGCCGTCGAAATGATCTACAACGGCTGGGTGGGAAAGGTCTAATGTGCGCAGACTAAACGATAAGCAAGTAGAAATATTGATTGGCCAGGTCTTGCGAGCGGGCGTACTCCTGTCCTGTTTCGTTACCGTCATCGGGCTGGTACTTTATCTGCTGCACCACGCATCTTCCACTCCCAATTACCACGTGTTTCATTCCGTCAACGGACGCCTCCGTTCTCTGCGAGAACTTGTCCCGGATGCCTTCCGTGGCAATCCCATGGCGATCATTCAGTTGGGCGTCCTGTTGTTAATTGCCACTCCCGTCGCCCGCGTTGCCTTCCTGGTCGGCGCGTTTGCGTTGGAACGAGATCGCATGTATGTCATCGTCAGCGCAACGGTGCTGGTCATTCTCCTCGGCTCCATTCTGTTCGCCACATAAGAATCTGCTTCCACCGTAATGAGGAACAAGCCTTAGAATGATGTACCGGAGACACATATGAAGGCGATCATCCTTGCAGGTGGACTTGGAAGCCGATTAGCGGAGGAGACTTCAGCGCGCCCCAAGCCGATGGTGGAAATCGGCGGCCGGCCCATCCTCTGGCACATCATGAAGATTTATTCGCACTACGGCATCAATGACTTCATCATCTGCCTGGGTTACAAGGGCTACATGATCAAGGAGTTTTTCGCGAATTATTTTCTTCACTCCGCCGACGTCACCATCGACCTGCAGCAAAATAAAATTAAAACCCATAGCGCCGACTGCGAACCCTGGCGTGTCACCCTGATCGATACCGGCA
>CAVRDB010000024.1:0-6494 GCA_963719625.1 uncultured Acidobacteriota bacterium | reverse complement strand
GTCCGATGCATGCTTTTCATGGTTATCGAAGATTTCAAGAACGGTGATCCGGCCCTTATCCGAGAACGCTTTGTTCGTGATAAATGCTGCCGGAGGGTGTCATTTATCATGCGAGCTGGATAAATCCAGAAAATTCCCGTTGTTTTCAGGTAATGGAAGCACAGGATCAAGACGCTCTTCAGGCATGGTCAAATCGTTGGGCTGACCTGATTGACTTCAATATCATACCGATTCTGTCTTCTCAGGAATATTGGACGAAGATCGATCGGGAAGAAGAATAACCTTTTATATGATTTCAAACTGAGACACTACCAAAAACGTGATACTGCTTTCCGAATTTCGCGTGTCGCTGATACACTACGAACGATAAGCCACGTGGGGCTATAGCTCAGTTTGGGAGAGCGCGCCGTTCGCAATGGCGAGGTCGTCGGTTCGATCCCGACTAGCTCCACCAAAAGATCCTCCACGAAATTCCGGCAACGATCAAAGCCCGCTTGATTGCGGGCTTTTTTCCCCAGGAGGATCTCGATGCTTACTCGTCGCCGATTTCTTGCAAACTCCGTTGCCGGTTCCCTCGCGCTTCCATTTCGCCATCTTCTGGCATCGCCAGCGAAGCACACGAATGAAGCGAAGCCAATCCTGATCGACTCCCACGTACATGTATTCCAGCGCGATCCTAAATTTCCTTATGCCAAGGGCGCACGGATTCCTTCGGAAGACGCACCCGTGGAAATGCTGATCGATTTGATGCAGGCCAACGGAGTGTCGCGGACGGTCCTGATCCAAATGATTGTCTATCGCTGGGACAACAGCTATTTGGCCAGTGTGTTGAAGCGCTATCCAACGCTGTTCCACGGCGTGTGCCGCGTCAATCCGGAAGACCCGGCGGCTCCCGATCATTTGAGTCGGCTGACACAGGAGGGATTTCTCGGCGTGCGACTAAGCCCCAACAGTACTGCGGATGGCGACTGGATTCGCGGGCCGTTGATGGCTCCGCTATGGCGACGATGCGCGGAGCTGAAGGTGCCGATGACCATCCTGACCTCACCCTCTAGGCTCCCTGATCTTGTGCCGTACATTGAGGCGAATCCAGATTTGACTGTGGTGATCGATCACATGACGGACTGTCCGCTCGACCGGCCAGACCTGCTACAGCACCTACTCGATCTTGCGCGATATCCTACTGTGTTTGTGAAAATTTCTGACATGTCAACGGTGTCGAAGCAGCCATACCCGTATCCAGACGCGCAGGCGGAAGTGAAACGCGTCTATGAGCAGTTTGGGGCCAAGCGACTGATGTGGGCGACCAACTGGCCGACTCTGAAGGAACTTCCCTATGCCAAAGCTGTGGAGCTTTATCGGGATCGAATGAACTTCTTCTCGCCCGAAGATCACAAGGAGATACTGTACAAAACAGTACAGAGAGTTTGGCCATTCGGCCTTTAGCACCGAGAACTTCCTTGATCTCGCCGAGAATTCCGATGGGAGAGAAAGTTTCTCCATCCCACGCAATTAGCTGACGTTGGTTTCCCTGGAGGCAACGCCTTTCGTTGTAAGTAGCGGCTTGCACGACTCTCGTTTGATCAGTTCTGTCGGGATTGTCACCACCTGTGAGTCAAGACTTGGCTGAGCAATGCGACTCAGCACCAACTTGACCATTTGCTGGCCCAGTTGCTCGGGAAACTCCCGTGTCGTCGTCAGTCCAGGGTAGAGCCACGTACTGACTGTATCGTCGCAGCCGGCAACGCTGACGTCGTCCGGAACCTTTAGACCGCTGTCGCGTAGTCCCCTGTAAACACCGTGCGCGGTCTGATCGTTGCCCGCCAGGATGGCCGTGCAGGGCTCGCCTTTCGAAACAAGAGCCTTGGTGTTGATATAGCCCATTTCTGTTTCATCTTCGAACTCAAGCCCACTCAGGCGCGGAAGAAGTCCGGCTTCATTCATCGCGCGGCGATATCCTTCAAAGTGCCGGGCAAACCACGGGAGTCGAACGTTGCCGACAAACCAGATGTCGCGATGGCCAAGGCTGATCAGGTATTTGGTCATCTCCTGACCGCCTTGAATATCGTCGGAAAAAACAGAGTCACCTTTCAGGCTTTTCGGTTCTCCAACTACGTTGTTCCCCAGGACGGAATAGGCGATTCCCTTGTGGTCCAATAGTTCCAGAAGATTAGCGGAGTTTGTTCCGGCCAGTACGACCGCCCGCACCACATCATGGCGCTGCACGACCTTTGGCAAGTGAAGCTCTTTCCAGGGAACATTCGGCGAATAATTAAAGGAAAGGAAAACCATGTCCCATCCATGGGCGGCACAGTACGCCTCTGCTCCAATCAGAATTCTGGAATGAAACGCGTGCAACATGGCACGGTTACTCAGCAGGAAGGCCAGCGCTTTGGTTTTATTCCGTTGAGACAGATCGACATTCAGCTTACCGGCGGCATCCAGTACTACTTCTCGAATGGCTGGATCCACACGATTGTTGCCATTCAATACCCGGGAAACGGTGGCAACGCTAACGTTAGCTTTGGCTGCAATTTCCCGCAGCCCAATCTTGCTTTTTTTCAGGTCCGAATTATCTTTCATAGGCACTCAGGATTCCGCCGTTAAATGAGATGATCTGTAACTGCTCTTTCGGGTTACGGGTTGCGGTCTCCCACTTTCACCAATCCCGATTCATGGTACCCGCAAGATGATACCGCTATTTTCCTTCATTTGAAGGAATAATCCTACCTGACAAGAATACTTTCATGCCTAGCATAGGGCAGCAAGGTTTGTTTGTGGTATTCGCTCGACTATTGGCCTCCTAGCTTGAGCGTTGCATCTGCTCCCCAGATTTGCTGAAGAAACAGGTATCTGTCGCGATGCCGATCCGGCCTAGCCTCGGAATTGGGCGACAAGTGCATGACCTGCCATTTTCCTGTTGGGTCGTACGTGGGCCAATGCGGAAGTCCGGCGCTGTTGGGGTCACCGGTCTTGGCAAAATTGGTCCAATAATTCTGCATCAACTCAGAAAGCTTGTAGTCTTCTGGCCTCCACTTCGCTCCTTGCCGCGAGTCGAGGTGCCGAAAACATACTCGATATCATCCGAGTGAAAAGCGCCAATCGAAGCTGGGTGATTGGGGTCGCCGGGCGAGCCTAGATCGAAACGATAGCGATAGACCGGAGCGGCGCCCGTTTTCACCTGCGCTTCCAACCATGCCCAAGTGGAGTACGCAATGAAAGCGTCGCCAGCGAAGTCCGCTGCAACTCGGAATGCCTCGGTATCGTTCGAGGCCGTATATACGTCGAGAAAATCTTGCGCGCGTGGACCGAACCTCTTCTGCGCGAGTGCACGCAGGGTTGCGGGCGTGGGCGTTTCAGGCTGGTCTAAGACTTCCTGCGTTCCTTCGTCTTTGTTCCATCCTGCAAGCAGTGGGACGTGTGCCTGATTTCCCCCGGCATAAATCGCCGATACACTTTCGGGCAGAAAATCTCCGTCAATATTAGGCCAGAAGACGGAGTCGTCTCCCTTCGAAGCAGTGTTCGCTGCCTGCAGAAGATCCGCGGCACTGATTGACCGCAGAAAAGCAAGATTGCCGTTTTTGAAAGCCGATTGGGCAAATTCCTCTCCCCGGCGTTCGCTGACCGACAGCGACGGGAAGGTTAATCTCGGACTGGTAAGGGCTCCTCCGCTTTCTCCGATGGCGCGGGCAAACAATCCCTGGGAAAGAGGCGAAGCCATCTGAGCACTGACGGACATCGATCCAGCGGATTCGCCGAAGATGGTGACCTGGCCTGGGTCGCCACCGAAGGCGGCGATATTGCGCCGCACCCATTCCAGCGCATAGGTCTGGTCCATTAAACCGTAGTTTCCGGCGGCGTGCTTCGCGGATTCCGACGCGAGACTTGGAAGCGAAAAAAAGCCGAACACTCCAAGCCGATAGTTCATGGATACGACCACGACGCCTTTGCGCGCCAAGTGCTCGCCGTCCTGTCTGGGTTCCGAGGTGCCTCCTGTAGTGAATCCGCCGCCGTAGATCCAAACCATGACTGGAAGATGTGCGGCTGTGTCCTGGGCGGGCGTCCAGACATTGAGCGTCAGACAATCCTCACTTTGGCCAGGATCGCGGAAGATCATGTCGTCATACAGCTTCGGCTGCATACAGTGCAAACCAAAGCTTGTGGCGGATCGAATGCCGGGCCAATTTGCCGCCGGTTGTGGAGGCTTCCAACGCAATGGTCCTACAGGCGGCGCGGCGTAGGGAATGCCCAGAAATGCGCGGACCTGTCCGTCGGAACTGAGAGTCCCTTTGACTTTTCCACGATCCGTAGCGACTACGAGTCGATCGGTCGCGCGTGCCGCCGACGCAGAAAGTAGGAAAGCGCAGGCACCTGCCGCAAGAAACCTGGATCGGTTAAGACGCCGCACCCTCTTCGTTGTTCCTTTCTTTCGGAACCTATTCGACTTCAATAGCCTACACCTCCAAGCAAACTACCGGATACAATCTAGAAAACTTTCACCTGTCGGGAAATTTCGATTCGTATCACGTAAAAATCCCATCGTGGCTGCGGCTTACGTGTTGAAATGGTTCAAAGAAGCCTGGAAATTTCAAGGCCTGAAGGACCCTATTCTTTTGGATTCCAACTCATCTCGATACGTCTCCATTCATGATGGTAAAGCCGGCACCGCTTCCAGCACCAATTGCCTGCTGGGATTTTCTATGGGTGGTGGATTGTCGGGGCAGCCTTCCTGAATCTTTTTTTTACCACCGGCGTGATTTATTACGGGTTTCCCGTTTTTTGTATCCCGCATTTGTTGCTTCGCTTGGATTGGCACGGCGTTTGTCACCCAGGGATTTCTGGTGGGCGCTCTGGTGTTTGGACTTCCCTTTGGCCTATTTGCCGGCACGCTCATCGATCGAGTCGGCGCTCGCAGTGTGATTCTGTCGGGAATTGCCCTGATCGGCTTGCCGCTAGCACTGATGGGGAGGATGACCCATTTCTGGCAGTATGAGCTGCTCTGCATCATGGAAGTCGTCGGCTACACGCTAGCAGGTCCGATTGCCAACCAGGTGTTGATCGCGCAGTGGTTTCGCGTGCGACGCGGCCAGGCGATGGGATATGCGTATCTTGGATTGGGATTGGGCGGCGTGGTTTCTCCTCCACTGGCGAGTTATTTGATCCGCAGTTTTGGCTGGCGCACTGCCCAGAAAATTTCCGGAACTGTAATTCTGGCAGTGCTGTTTCCGGTTGGCATCTGGATAACTCGCTGGACTCCGTCCGAGATGGGATTGCTGCCGGATGGAGTGACCGTGACTCCGCTGGAACAAGTTGATGCAGGGTTGGGTGCATCCAGCGGAATCTCCGCTGCGATTCGCACGGCCAACTTCTGGCTGATTCTGGCCGGCGCGACACTGATTCTGAGCTCCATCAATGCGGTGATCCAACACTTCATTCTTTTTATGGAAGTAAGGCTATTCGACCCGAACAGCTTCTCATTTTCTCTCAGCTATTATATTGCCAGCCTGGGTGGCCGCGTATTGGTGGGATACATTCAGGACCGTTTTCGCAAGAAGAATACGATGGCGCTGTTCTATCTTGTGCTGGGTGCTTCCATCCCGCTGCTGTATCTGGCGCACCAGCCCGTTGCAGCCTTCGCGTTCGCGATTACCTTTGGATTTTCCATGGGCGCCGACTACATGCTGATTCCACTGGTGACAGCGGATTGTTTTGGACTCGCTTCCCTGGGAAAGCTGCTGGCCCTGATGATCATGGGCTATACGATTGGCCAATGGATCGCGCCCTGGATGGCGGGGAAAATCTTCAATCTTACCATAGCTATGGATTGGCCTGGGCAATCCTAACCAGTAGCCGGCCTGCTGGGCGCGGCAGCCATCTATGCTGTGTCTCCTCCGTCGAAAGCATTGGCAGCTGGCGAAAAGGTGTCAGACTTTACCGGGAGCGCACAAGAATGAGTCGTGCATTTTTTCAGGGTGAGAACAGAGCTGTACTGTACGACCCATCCAGCCATGGGCACGGAATATTCTCTTTACCTGCATGCACGCTCGCGTGAAGAGGCCGACTCGATTGCCCGGCCAGTATTTCAGGAAGTCGATCGCGTGGATGGGCTGCTGAGCAATTACCAGGAGAGCAGCGAGCTTTCCCGCATCAATCGTGAAGCGTTCGAGCATGAGGTAACGACAGACCCGGAAACCTTCCGCTTTCTTGAAACTTGCCTTGAATGGAGTAAAAGGTCGCGCGGGGCTTTCGATATTTCGGTCGGCAAACTGATGAAGGTCTGGAAATTCTTTGGAGCTTCAGGAGCGCTTCCGTCGCCGGAAGAGTTGTCCAGAGCGCGGGACGATGTGGGTTGGGAAAAAATTCGATTGAACAGCGAGCGACGTACGGTGCGGTTTCTCTTTACTGGAATCGAATTGGATCCAGGCGGAGTCGGCAAGGGGTACGCGGTGGATCGGGCAGTCAGAGTTTCTGCGAGCGAAGGGAGTCGACGCAGC
>CAVRDB010000023.1:0-48473 GCA_963719625.1 uncultured Acidobacteriota bacterium | reverse complement strand
CGCGTAAGCAACTGGACGCGACTGAAGTCGCCCTGACTGCGGCGCAAAGCGCGTATGAAACAGCTGAGAAACATTTGCAGAACCTGCAAGCCCTGGGAGTGTCCCAGCAAAAGAAGGCAGCGCAGGGGCAACTTGAATCGGCCCATGGGCAATATCTGGGTGCCACCGCGCAAATGGGATATACAGAAATCCGCAGCCCGATCGATGGTGTGGTTGCCGACCGCGCGGTGTATCCGGGCGATATCGCGCCGGCGGGAACGCCGCTGTTGATCGTGATGGACACATCCAAGGTGGTCGTCCGGCTGCATGTCCCGCAACAGCAGGCGGAGCAGTTGAAGCCGGATCAGGCAGTCAGTCTTCGGGTCCCGGGCCTGCAGACTTCCGTCCCCGCCAAGGTGACCGTACTGAGTCCGGCGCTGGATCCGAACAGCACGACGGAAGAGGTGTGGGTGGAAGCAGAGAATCAAGGAGGCGAACTGAAGCCAGGCACAACGGTGGACGTTTCCATCACCGCCAGAACAGTCCCCAATGCACTGGCAATCCCAGTCTCGGCAGTACTGACAGAATCGGACGGGCAAACATCGGTGATGGTGGTGAAGGCAGACAGCCGCGCGTATTCGCAAAAGGTGAAAACCGGGATTCAGCAAGGCGCAACGATACAGATCGTTAGCGGTCTACAGCCAGGACAACAGGTGATTGTCAGCGGACAGTACGGACTTCCGGACAAGACGAAAGTGAAGGCCACACCTGCCAGCCAGAACCCTGGCCCGAAAGCTGAGGGATAGATTCTCTATGGCGAATATCCTGGTGAGAGACCATTGAGCCGGGCCAAAGAAGGCTTCGGACCCGTACCGAAGCGCTGACCAGCCACGAAGAGAAACCTGCCTGGTTCGTCACCTATTCCAAAGCCGTGATCGCGGTGATTGTTGTGCTGACACTGGCGGGCATGTTCATGGCGCTGAGTATTCCTATTGCGGTTTTTCCAACGACGAACTTTCCGCGCGTTTTGATTGCCATCGACAACGGCGTGATGCCGATCGATCAGATGCTGGTCACGATCACCAGACCGATCGAAGAAGCCGTCAACAGCGTACAGGGATTGACGACGGTACGATCCATCACCAGCCGGGGCACGGCGGAGGTCGACCTGTTCTTCGACTGGAATGTGGACATGTTCCAGACGCTGCAGCGGGTCTACGCCGCCATGTCGCAAGTCCAGACTTCGCTGCCTCCCACGGCGAAGATTGAGGCGACCCGGCTTCGCTTTTCCAGTTTTCCCATTCTCGGGTTCGGCCTCACTTCCGACACCATGCCCGCGACGAAGTTATGGGAGATGGCTACCTATGACATGAAGCCGCGGCTCAACCGAGTGAACGGCGTGGCGACCGTGAACGTACAGGGCGGACAGGTGCCGGAGTTTGACATTGTTCCCGATCCGGCAAAACTGCTGCGGACATCGGTGACGGTCACAGAAATTCTGGAAGCGGTGCGCAGGACGAACCTCGTCGAATCGCCGGGTTTGATTCCCGAGCATCACGACCTCGTACTCGACCTGGTGGACGGACAGGTCCACGATCCCAGCGAGATCGCCAATATTGTCATCAAGAACACGCCTGCCGGTGTTCCGGTGCACATTGGCGACGTGGCCACAGTGGCGGCTGGAGTTCAGCCTGTCTACACGGTGGTCACCGCTGACGGCAAGCCTGGAGTGCTGATCAGTATCAACCGGCAACCGGGCACCAACACCGTAGCGGTTGCGGATGGAGTGTACGCGGAACTCGCGCAGATCAGAAAAAACCTTCCGCCTGGAATCCATTTCTCGGTTTTCTACGATCAGGCGCAACTGGTGAAAGAAGCCATCAGCAGCGTGCGCGACGCCATTCTGATCGGCATCGTTCTCTCTTGCATTGTCCTGATCATTTTTCTGCAGGACTGGGGTAGCTCTTTGGTGGCGGGACTGGTCATCCCAGTGACGATTGCGCTGACCTTTGTGGTGCTGAAGCTGCTGGGGCAGACCTTCAACCTGATGACGCTGGGCGGCCTGGCCGCCGCGGTCGGGCTGGTCATCGACGATGCCATTGTCGTGGTCGAGAACATTGTCCTGCACCGGGACGCCGGCCAAGGCAGAATGCAGGCGGTCCAGAGCGCGCTGAGCGAACTGAAGGTACCGCTGGTTGGCTCGACGCTCACGCCAGTCGTCATCTTCCTGCCGCTTATTCTCATCTCCGGCGTTACCGGAACCTTTTTTCGCGCATTGGCTGTGACGATGGCCTCGGCTCTGATCGCCTCTCTGCTCCTGGCGCTGACCTGGACGCCTACGCTGAGTCAGTACTTCGTTCGGCGCAAGGACACGGTGAAGCCTCAGAATCAAATCGGCGCGTTTGCCTCGCATGAGGAGGAGACCCGGCGAATGATGGAGGCTGAAGAAGCCAGTATCGGCGGTTTCATGGAACGTATTATCGAGATCTATGAGCGGCTGCTGATGTTTGTTCTGGCCCGTCCGTGGTGGCTGATCGGCTTTGCCGCTGTTCTGATTGTCGTTTCCTACTTGTCGTATGCCTCCCTCGGTTCCGATCTGTTGCCGAAAATGGATGAAGGCGGATTCATCGTCGATTACATTATGCCGCCCGGCAGCTCACTGGCGGAGACCAATCGCGTGGTGGGCCATGTCGTCCAGATCATTCGCTCCATCCCAGAGGTGACGGCGACATCGCGACGCACCGGACTGCAACTGGGGTTGGCATCTGTGACCGAAGCAAACACGGGAGACATTTCCGTCAAACTTACCAGCCACCGCAGCCGCGACATTTACGCAATCATGGATGAGGTGCAGGCCAAAGTAAGTCAACAGGAACCGGCGATGGACATCGACCTGCACCAGACGCTGGAAGACATGATCGGCGATCTGACAAATGCGCCGCAGCCAGTCGACATCAAGTTATTCAGCGAAGATCCGAACCTGCTCCGTCACTGGGCGCCCATCGTTGCAGACAAGATTTCAAGCGTACCCGGCGTGGTGGGTGTGCTGAATGGAATCGACAACACAATCAGCAGCCCGGAGACGATCTATTATGTCCAACCCTCGGTGACTGCGACCAGCGGGTTTACGCCGGAAGAAGTGGCGACGGATGCGGGTGCTCTGCTGCAGGGTCAAACGGCGCCAACGCCTCTTGTCGTCAACAACCGTCCATATAACATTCGCGTTCGCTTCCCGGACCAGAACCGTGCTTCTCCGGAGGCGATGAACGATACCATGCTGGTCAGTTCCGCGGGAACGACAGCGACCCTCGGCTCGCTCGCTACAGTCCAGAACCTTCCTGGGCAGACAGAGATATTGCGGGAGAACCTGCAGCGTCTGGTGGAAGTTTCGGCGCGTCTCGAAGGTACGAGTCTCGGGCAGGCTATTGTTGGTGTGAAGAAAGCCGTGGCTGAGGCTAACCTGCCTCCACAAATCCGGGTGGAATATGGCGGGACCTATGCGACGCAGCGGCAGTCCTTCCGCGATTTGCTGCTGGTGCTGTTTGTTGGTTTGCTGTTGGTTTTCCTGGTGCTGCTGTTCGAGTTCAGAACATTTTCCGCCCCTGTGTCGATTCTGGCGTCGGCGGTACTTTCTACCTCCGGAGTTTTTCTCGCGTTGATGATTACGGGAACCGATTTCAATATTTCCTCGTTCATGGGGCTCATCATGGTGGTGGGCATTGTTGCGAAGAACGGCATTCTGCTGCTGGATGCCGATGTGAAATTCCGCGCGCTGGGACTTTCTCCGCGAGATTCCATGATCAGGCCGGTCGCAGACGGCTACGTCCCATCGTGATGACTGCAGTCGCCGCCGTGGCTGGGATGTTCCCGTTGGCGCTGGCCCTGGGCGCCGGATCGCAGATGCTGCAGCCGCTGGCGATCGCAGTCATCGGCGGCATTCTCGTCTCGATGGTGCTTTCGCTGGTGATCACTCCAGTCGTGCACTATTCCATGACCGGAAAGGGCTAGCAGGCGGCGGACGGGGTACTAAAGCCATAAAGGTTTCTGCAAATTAAGGTCTAAGGTTTATCTGGGGTGTATCTGGGAGCGTATGCGAGTCCTGATTGTGGAGGATGAAGAGCGATTGGCGGAGAATATCGCGGCGGCGCTGCGAGAGGGACCGGGCTATGCCGTGGACATTGCCAGCGATGGCGAGACCGGCGCCTACCTGGCAGAAATGGGTGAGTACGACTTGATCGTGCTGGATCTGATGTTGCCAAAAATGGCTGGCTCCCAGGTGTTGCAGCGGTTGCGCAAACGCGGGCAGAAAGCACCGGTGCTGGTGCTGACGGCAATCACATCCAAAGCGTCCATTGTGGAACTGCTGAATTCCGGAGCCGATGACTACGTCGGCAAGCCGTTCGACCTGGGCGAACTGATAGCGCGGATCAAGGCGCTGATTCGTCGAGGTAAGGGCGTCAGCCATCCGCTGATCCGGGTGGGCGATCTGGAAGTGGATACAGTAGAGCGCTCAGTGCGATGTGGAGGCGTGGAAGTGGAGCTTTCGCCGACGGAGTATCGAATCGTGGAGTATCTAAGTCATCGTCCCAGCTCCATCGTATCCAAAGAATCTCTGCTGGAACATCTGTATGACTTCAACTGGGAGCGGCACTCCAACGTGATCGAAGCCCATGTTTCGAATCTGCGCCGCAAGCTGAATCGCGGTGGAGAAGAAAAGTGGATTGAGACGCTGCGCGGGAGGGGATATCGTTTGACGGCGTTCCGGGAGACACAGCCATGAAGCCATACTCGCTGACTCGTCGGCTGGTGGTGACGGTGCTGCTGGTGGAGCTGTTGCTGGCCGCGGCCGCGACCGGGCTGGCTCTGCTGTATGAACGCCAGCAGAACCTCCATTCCTTCGATTTGATGCTGCGCGGACGGGCGGATTCTTTGCTGGGTGCGGTCCAGGATGCCGAAGACGCGAACGACAATGTGACGCTGGATCCGAAGGCGCTCGACCTGCCACGAGGCGATCTCTATGAGGTGCGGGACGTGTCGGGGCGTATCGTCGGTAGTTCTGCGAAATGGAACCGTCAGATTGAGCAGGAGATAGGGGAACAGGGGACTGCGCGCAATTTTCGCTGGAACGGAAAGCGGTACCGGGGGTTCGCGCTGCACGGAGTTCGGCAAATCGATCAGACCGATAATAGTCCGGGAATTGCCCGTCCCGTAGTCATCTTGTATGCGGCCTCGTTGAAGCCGTTCTGGCGGGCCATGAACCACGCGGCAAAGTTTCTGCTCATTTCCAACTCGCTGATCCTCTTGTTTACCGCTGGAACCCTGTTGATACTTTTACGGCGAGGCATGGCTCCGCTGAAGGAACTGGCGGGTGCTGCGGCAGCGATCTCCTCGAATTCGCTGAAGTTTCGCGCTCCTCCCGATGCTTTTGCGGTGGAAGAACTGGCAGCGTTGGCACAGGCGCTGGAATCAGCGATGAGTCGGCTGGAGCGGGCTTTCCTGCAGCAGCAGATATTTGTGCACGACGCAGCGCACGAGTTGAAGACGGCGGTGACCATTATTAAGTCCTCGCTGCAGTTGCTGACCTCGCGGAAACGAACTGCAACGGAGTATGAACACGGGTTGGAACTGTGTCTCTCCGACTGCGCGCGAATGGAAGATCTGGTCCAGAAATTGTTGACCCTGGCACGCCTGGAACAACCGCGCCAGGAGGCGGTCGTTCCGGCGAAGACCGACCTGAGCGAATGCCTGCGTGAGGTGGCCGAACAGATGGGGCCTCTGGCATCGATGCGTGGAGTCAGCCTGGTCCTGGAGCCAAAGGAGGGCACGCTGGCGCGCATCGCGTACGATGAGTGCGCGACGCTGGCGACGAACCTGGTGGTCAATGCGCTGCAGCATACACCCTCGGGAGGGCGTGTGATCTTGCGTGTGCGAGTGCAAGAAACCAGCACGGGTTTTGAGGTAGAGGACAACGGCGAGGGAATTCGCGCGGAAGACCTGCCCCATGTCTTCGACCGATTTTATCGCGGCGATCCATCGCGATCGAGGCATACCGGCGGGGCAGGATTGGGGCTCGCGATCTGCAGGGCGATCGCCGAAACCGCCGGCGGCGGCATCGAGATCAGCAGCGAGGTGGGCCGCGGAACGCTTGCCAGGGTCACTCTTCCGATGGCCGATGCGGAGCAATTTACACGTCCTCTTCAGGAACTCTTAAGCTAGCGGCGCTAAGGTATTGTTGGCGGCCTGGCGAAGCAACTCTGCGGGCGGGCCCGAAAAGGAAAACGAACATGCGAACATTCGGATGGATTTGCCGGGGCCTGCTTCTGGCTGCGGGTACCTTACTGGCGATGACGACGGTTAGTTCCACCACCTTCGCGGCAGAGGGCCCATTTCACATCGAACATACGTGGCAGATCGGCGGTGAAGGCGGGTGGGACTATATCGCTGTCGATCCGCAGAGCGGGCTGCTCTACATCACCCGCGGCGATCATGTGCAGGTGATCGATCGGGAGAATGGTAAGCAGGTGGCGGACATCACCGGCTTGCATCGTACGCATGGCGTGGTATTTGCCACGGACGGAAATGGATACATCAGCGATGGCGGCGGCAACCAGGTGGCGGTATTCGATCGCAAGACATACAAAATCATCCGCACGATTCCGGCAGGCGGCAATCCCGATGGAATTGTTTATGAGCCGGTGACCCGGACGGTGTGGGCTTTCAACGGACGCAGCAGCAATGTAACCGTGATTGATACAAATAGCGACACAGTGTTGGCGACGCTCGCGCTTCCCGGCAAACCGGAATTTCCTGTAGCCGATGGCAAGGGGAATGTCTACGACAATATTGAGGACAAGAGCGAGATCGTCCATTTCGACGCGAAATCTCGCAAACTGCTGGCTACGTGGCCGCTGGCGCCATGCGAAAGCCCTTCGGGCCTGGCGATCAATCCCGTTCACGGGAGACTCTTCAGTGTATGCGACAACCAGAAAATGGCTGTTGTGGCTACGGCGACGGGCAAAGTGATTGCGACACCACCTATCGGGGACGGTCCTGACGCGGCACGCTTTTCTGGGAACGGTGGATACGCGTTCAGTTCCAACGGCGGCAGCGGGACGCTGACTGTGATCTACGAAGATTCTCCGCAACGCTTTTTGGCAGTCCAGAATCTGCCGACCATGAAGGGCGCACGTACCATGACGCTGGCTCCCGATGGGGACAAGGTCTACCTGGTGACGGCAAGATTCGGAGCGCAACCCGCAGCCGCAACGGAACAACCGCATTCGCGGCCGCCCATGGTCTCCGGCAGCTTCACACTGATCGTTGTCAGTAAATAGTTTCGTTCCAAGCGCTCTGTGGCGAGTTCTATGCGATAGGATTTGCCTTCTGGTCGCGCTGAGCGCGAGTATCGTCCGGAGGTTTTTATCCAAGATGAATCGCCGAGCCACTCATTGAGGTGTGATCCGTAATGGAAAGTCGGCCTGCCTTCATTGATGTTCCAGCCAGGCGTGCCCACAATACTATGTGCATAAGCGATACGACTATGTGCATAAGCGATACGCCTTGCCGTGCCAAATCTGGTTCCGTGGTATAGAACTCTGAATAGCCCAGTGCGCAATTTCGAGAAAACCCGAACGGAATTCCAGGAGATACTCGCCAAGCCCATTCGCGAACTCGGGCTCAAACTCGAGGGTTCTCCGCTCGAACGATTCGTTCAGCAGCTTTATCGCGAACTGGAAGCCAAGGGCATCCACAAGTTCCGTCCGCTTTGTTATCTCACCGATGAATGGGGATGTCCCTCGGGCGAGCCCGTCATCGGCATTCCGTTCTATCTGGCCAACCCGGACCTGGCACAGCTTGAGCGCGATATGAACGACCTGGAAGACGCTCGCGAGATCATGATGTACATGCGTCATGAGGCCGGACACGCATTCAATTACGCGTACCAGCTCTACAAGTCGGCTGAGTGGCGCGATCTCTTCGGTCCGTTTCGCCGCGCATATCGCGATAATTACCGTCCCATACCGTTCTCGCGGAAGTTTGTTCGCCACATGGCCGGGTGGTACGCGCAGAAGCATCCGGATGAAGATTTTGCCGAAACGTTTGCGGTCTGGCTCACGCCTCGCTCGCAATGGCGAAAGCGCTACGAAGGCTGGGGCGCGCTGGCCAAGCTCCAATACGTCGATCGCATGGCGCGAAAAGTCGGAGATGTCGAACCCATCCGGCGTCGCGGCCGCACCGACATCACCGTCGATGAGATGGAATCGACGGTCGGCGAGTTCTATCGTCTCAGCCTGCCGGAGGAGATTCCGGTGCAGGAACTGGCGCTGGATGCCGACCTGGCGGACATCTTCAATATCTCCCCCAAGCGACGTAAGGGCGTGCGGCCCGCCCAGGAGATGTTGCGTCAGCATCGCAAGCCCATTGTCGACAAGGTCGCGTATTGGAGCGGCGTGCAACGTCCGATCGTCAAGCGACTCGTGGAAGCCATCTGCAAGCGTGTTGAGGACCTGGGTCTGCGCGTGGACGTTCGACGCGAGTCCGAGTACCTCACGGAGTTCACGGTGTACACAACCGCACTCTCAATGAATTACCTGATCCGTGGGAAGTTCATTCATCCCTGAGGCGTGCCGGCAGCTGCCGTCACTCCGATTGGAGGCCGCATGACTGGAACGAAGTTGAAAGTCACCGTGCTGTACGACTTGTGGGAAGAAGAACCTGCTGAAGTGCAGGAAGAAGTTCCTGCACCGCGCAAGCGCAAGGGGCAAAAGAAACGCAAGAAGAAGCCGGTAAAGCACGACCGCGAAGAGATCTTCGAAGCCCTGGAGAAGCTCGGTCATGAGCCGTCGTATTACGTTCTCGACGGCCGCCCGCAATCACTGCTCGGACTCGCCAAATGCGGCGCCGATCTCATTTTCAACCTCACGGAATCCTATGCGGGCGATGACACCAAGGAGATGCACGTCACTGCATTCCTGGATATGCTCGATATCCCCTACACCGGCGCGGGACCGCACGCGAACATTCTTGCGCAGGACAAATCGATCGCCAAGAAGATGTTCGCTTTTTACGGGATTCAGTCGCCCTACTTCGCGACAGCCTATCGCGGCACCATCGACCACGCACATGACATCTCGTTCCCACTCATCGTGAAACCCACCTCCGAAGATGGATCCATCGGCATCGATGCCGCTGCCGTAGTTACCAGCGTGAAGGAGTTGATGGAGCGCGTCTCCTATATCCAGACGGAATTCGATTCTCCTGCGTTGATCGAGGAGTACATCGAAGGACGCGAGATCTACGCCTCCATCCTCGGCAGTTACGAGAACGCACATGCACTTCCGCTGGTGGAACTTGACCTTTCGAAGCTTCCCAAGGGCATGCCCAAGATCGCCAGCCAGGATGTGAAATTCGAGAAAGACACGGAAGCCTATAAGCTGACGAAATCGGCGATCGCCGAAGACCTCGATGAAGAAACCGTAACCAAGCTCACCGAGATCGCGATCAAGGCCTATCGCGCCGTCAAGCTTCGCGATTATGGCCGCATCGACATGCGCGTATCGAGCAAGGGCGAGGTTTATGTCATCGAAGCGAATCCGAACCCATGGCTCTCCAGCGGACAGGAGTTTGCCATGGCCGCGAAGAAATCCGGCCTCTCCTATACCCAAATGATCGGGGAGATCGTGGACCTTGCGATGGCTCGGCAGGCGTGATGCGATCGAGGATTGCCATTGCTTTGCTGGTGGACACGCTGCACCTGCGCGAACGTTAGGACAATCCCATGTCTTCCGCCACGGGTGGCTGCGGGGTACAAGGCAAGCGAAGGCAAATGGGAGTACATTGGTTCGCAGCCGAAAGGCAAAAAGGAAATTTCGGATGAAACCACACTTCCTTTGGTTGTCTGCACTCTGCGCAGCGCTTCTGACGGCTTCAGTCTGCGCTCAAACCGCACTGCCCCAGCCCACGCCGAAAGTCTCGCTGCTGGTTCTCTCCAAGCAGGATCACACCCTGGCCATCGTCGATCCGACGACCCTCGGCGTTGTCGCGCGCATTCCTGTCGGCGACGATCCTCACGAAGTGATCGCATCTACCGACGGCACGACTGCCTATGTCTCCAACTACGGCTCCGGCGCCTTTCACACCCTTGCGGTTGTCGACCTGATCCACCAGAAGCGGCTGCCCTCCATCGACCTGGGTGCGCTGCGCGGTCCGCACGGACTGGCCTTCGTGCAGGGCAAGGTCTGGTTCACTGCCGAGGCAGCCAAGGCCATCGGCAACTACAATCCCGCGACAGGAAAGATTGACTGGATCATGGGAACGGGACAGAACCGTACGCATATGTTGCACGTTTTCCCCAGCGCCCGGCGCATCCTCACCACCAACGTGGATTCAGGAACGGTCACGATGATGGAAAAGGTTGACGCCCATTCCGATTCTCCGATGGGCAACTGGCAGTTGACCGTCGTTCCCGTAGGCAGCGGCTCCGAGGGCTTCGATGTCTCTCCGGATGGCAAGGAGGCCTGGGTGGCGAATGCCGGCGATGGCACTATCTCCATCATCGATATCGCCAGCAAGAAAGTGATAGCGACTCTGGCTGCCGAAGTCCCCGACGCCAACCGTCTCAAGTTCACCCCGGATGGCAGGATGGTTCTGGTCTCCGCGGGCCCGGATCTGGTGATTCTGGACGCAGCCTCTCACTACGAGATCAAGCGTCTGGTTACCGGCCATGATTCAGGCGGCGTCCTTGTCCAGCCCGATGGCAAACGCGCTTACGAGTCCTGTGCATCGGATAACTATGTGGTTGTCGTCGATTTAAAGACCCTTCAGGTTGTGGGCCACATCCAGGCCGGGGGTGGACCCGACGGGTTAGCCTGGGCTGTGCAGCCGTAGAGCGACACGATCCAGCCGCCGCCATCTCATCGCTGCCGTATACCGTTTCTTTGTGGTATTGGTGTTTCATATCACCCGTTATGCTTCCCCCTGAGTTCGCGTTAAGAGGGCCATCTATGCTGCAGCCTCATGAGTTCAAAGCACTCGTGAATTCGGTCAAAGACGAAATCACATCACTTCGGCAGGCAATTCAAAAACTGAATTCCGATCAGAACGACGCCGCCCGAAATGCAACCGAAACAGCAAAAGAAAAGTGGAGTGAAATACCAAGGATCATTGCGTCGAGTGGTCTCGGCGCTGGAAAGGATCGCGAAGCTGCTGAATCCAATAACAAGAACAACTATATCCAACAAGGACGGCTTATAAAATGGACGCGTCTTGCTTTTATTGCAGCTGCAATTTACGCGTTGATCGCTGTTTTTCAGTGGAATACTATGGATAAAACTTACGTCCAAATCAAGAAGCAAACCGAGGCCGTCAAAGCCTCTGCTAAAGCAGCGTGTCAGAATGCCGAAATTGCCAGAAATACTCTGATAGCTTTTCAGAACCAAGAAAGCGACGCGCGTCAGGCGACCATCGCCGGTATTTACGAAGCGCGCGCACAAATCGAGTCTGAAAGTCCTCGCATGGAATTTTTCATCACTGGTTCACCGGTTGACCTGACGACAAATCCCATAGGTGTTCCCTTTGATTTGCAGAATACGGGGAAAACTGTCGCTAAAAATTTCACTGATTCGATGTTTGCTGTAATTGTTCCAAGAGGGAAGGACCCGGATTTTGTCTACCCGTCGTGGTCGGTCACACACGGAGTCACGCCTAACTTCTGGGAAAATGAGAGCTTTGCTAAAGCACATAATGTTGTCGCACCGGAAATTCCGGTTTACAAGATCGTCGATGGAAAATACGTTGGCGCTGATCCTGCCGTCGATGGCCCCCTTACCGAAGAAAACATTGCGGTATATGGGAAGATGTCTTATTCAGACATCTTTGGTGGCACGCATCGAACCACGTTTTGCAGATGGATACATGCGCTTTCGCCTGGAATTCAAAAAAATATCAACAAAAAGTGTGCCGAATATAATCAAACAGAGACAAGCAGTCCCATACAAACGAGTATCCCTGCGGCCCCAGAAACTTCCCGATTTGCCTGCAATAAATTGCGAAGCATTGAAATAACCCCAGAGCGGGCCGTCATTTTCTCAACGCTTGTGCGTCAAGTATATTGTTGCCCGCAGTTGATACGGCTTGCATCGCAACCATGGAACGCCGCTTGCAGAGGAAGGACAAAGGCTCAATCGAGGCGGACGACGTAGGCTTCGCCTTCTTCGGGCTGGACGACGCGGGCGATTTGTTCGGCGGCGGCGTGCGATTGTCCGTAGGGACGGATGCGCACCCAGTAGCCGGTGGCGCCCTTAAACTCGATGACGTTGGCGCTGGGATATTCGCGCTGCAGTCGGTCGCGAAGATTTTTTGCCGACCCTTCATGATGGAAGACGCCGATCTGCACGCACCAGCGGCCATCGGATGAGGAAGATGATGGCTTGCTCAACACGTCGATGCGAACGCGTGCGGTTCCTGTTCGCCACACGCCGATTTTGAGGGCGGCGGCGCGGGACAAATCCAAAATGCGGCCGGGGACAAACGGTCCGCGATCGGCGATGGTGACCACGACAGACTGGCCAGTGGAGAGATTGGTGACGCGCACCACGGTGCCCATGGGCAGGGTGCGATGCGCGGCGGTCATGGCGTCCTGATCGTAGATCTGGCCATTGGCTGCGCGAGCGTTGTGGTAGGGTGCGCCGTACCAACTGGCGATTCCAACTTCACTCTGGAGTGCTCTGCCGTTGGGTTGCGGAGTGCGTTCGGCATTGGGCGGCGGCGAAGGCGGATAGGGTTGCTCCGGATAGGGTTGCTCCTGTGGAGGCGGCGGAGGCGCGGGGGCCTGCGCGTGGCGATGGCTGCAGCCGGCCACGAACAGGCAGAGCGTCAGCAGGCAAGCGAAGATTGCCGGAGAGCAACGCAACGCTGGAGAAGTGCAAGGCAACATCGGGGGAATGGGGGTGGCTTGCGTCTTCTTCATGCGATGCTTGTCCCTCTTTTCGGCCCGAGCGGTTGTGGATGGAACGGTACTCGGGTACGTCCATCAAGAAACAAATCGAAGCTGGGACGTTCAGGTTTTCTGCAAGTGTACCGCCGCAGACATGCGGAGGCAGCATCCAAACTGAAACGCGAGCGGCGGATTCCATCACGGTAGACGATTTCGCTAACATTTCGAACAAAGGGGATAGTTTTTAGGAATCACTGCGGACAACTTGCGAAGAGAAAATGCAGAGCGTCGGACGGGCTGGCAACTTTTCCTGCTCCATTCTGTCTAATTGAATGAAAGCTAACCGGTTGCGCCGTGCGCGCTGGGATGGGAGAAGCAAAGGGCCGAGGCGACGCACGGTCCCGAGCGAGATGCTTTTCCGCTTTGGTTCAACCAGATTCCATCACGGACAAAGGAATGTTACGGAGAGTACTGGCGGCCCACGGTGTAGCTGTGATGGTGTTGATGATGCCGCCGGGAATTCTGGCGCAGCTGCCCGATGCGCCTTCCGCGGTACGAGCCGCGCAGCAGGCGGAACAATCGACTGCGGTGGATCCGGACGATGAGGATTCCGCATTTCAGAATGCTTTGGAGCAGGAGTGGGTGACGGCGCGAGTCCCGCCAACGTTCGGCGAAGCGAGTGAAACGGCGGAGACGGGATTTTCCAGTTCCGCAATGAGTCCGTGCGACCGATTCAGCGCAGATGGCAATGCTGATGGCGGATGCTTTTGAAGGACAGCAATCTTTCTCTTCCTCGCCCAGGGGCAGATCGAGGCCGACATTTTGCTCCAGCAAGCGTATATGGGAGAGGTTCCGGGCTCGGCCCCAGCGTTGCATGCAGCGTGCTCGACGAAATCCTGTCCAGCGACTCCTGTGGACATGTGTTGCGGGCCAATTTCGTCTCCGTTTGAGCAGTATTTGAAATGGCCGGACGTGGTGCCGCTGACGGCGCGCGATAATTTGCGGTCGGCGGTAAAAGGGGTGATCGATCCGTTCAACCTGATCACGATTGCCGGTGATGCGGCGATCGGGATTGCGTCCGATCCTGATTCCCCGTATGGGCCGGGCATGCGCGGATTCGCAAAATATGCCGGGGTGAGTTTGACCGAGGACATGACGGGAGAATTTTTTGGGACGTTCCTGATTCCTTCACTGGTGCACCAGGACCCGCATTATCATCGGGAACCGTTTATGCCGATCCAGCACAGAATTCTGCATGCATTTACGCAGATTGTGTGGACGCAGAGTTATACCGGGCAGCCGATGTTCAACTATGCCAACTTTGTGGGCGGAGCAGCCACGGCAGCTGTAAGCAATACGTTCGTTCCGGGGCCGAACCGGCAGGGATTCGGCAATACGGCGGTGCGGCTGGGGCTGGCGTTCGCGATCAGTCCGTCCGGCAATTTGATTGAGGAATTTGTGCCGGACGTGGCCAGCCGGATCAATCTGCGAATCGTGATCTTCCAGCGCGTCCTGAATACAGTGACGCTGGAGGAGAGCGGCGTGCAATAACATATAGATACGGGTTCCGTTCACGGGGGTTTTGTCTCCGTCGAATGCAAAAAACTGCCGTTCGATGCAGAGTTGTTCCGATGCATCGGCTATGGTGCGTAAGCTGTTGAAGGAGTATGTGGATGGTTGTGTGCCTCCGCAGGCAGCAGTTTGGCGGAGCGCATGAAAACACAGGCTCGCGATTTGTAAGTTGTTTGATTGTATGGAGTTACTCCGGGCGTACCAAAGTGCAGGGGCATCCTGCGCGGGGCGCGAAACATCCATTCGATTATGAGGTTCAGGGGAGCGATGAAATGCCGAAAGCTATGAAATTCGCGGAAAAGACGGTCACGTGGGCTGCGAAGGGTGCGTGGGTCGTATTTGAGAAGGTCAACAGCATTCGTCCAAATGCGTCGTTTACGCCGAAATGGTCGGACAAGCCGCTGCTGAAGTCGTATCAGAAAGAGAAGCCGCCGCTAGGGTGGCCGCGCACCACGGACTCTCTTTGTCCGAAGTGTGTGCCGGAGATCCGTCAGCAGATTGTGGATGGAAAGCTGCCGCATGAAGTGCTGTTGAATGAAAAGGTCGGCGAAATCAAGGCGCAGATTATCGAGCGCGACGGCAAGATTCTGATGTCGAAGGATTGCCCGAAGCATGGACATTTTGAAGATGTGATGTCGATCGATCCGGCATTCTTCAAGCATCTGGAAGAGGTTTTTCCGGGCCGCGACATTCGCGCCCACAACGATGAGAAACTGCACGACCATGGCACCTCCACGATTACGCATGGCCGCGGTTCGGTGCTGACTATCGATTTGACCAACCGCTGCAACATGATGTGCGATCCATGCTTCATGGATGCCAACCAGGTTGGGTTTGTGCATGAACTGACATGGGACGAAATCAAGACCATGCTGGACAATGCGATTTCCATCAAGCCGCGCCGTCAGATGTCGGTACAGTTTTCCGGCGGTGAGCCGACGCTGTCGCCGTACTTTCTGGACGCAGTCGCGTACGCCCGCAAGGTCGGTTACAACTCCGTGCAGGCCGCGACCAACGGCATTGAATTTGCGAAGAGCAAGGAATTTTGCCGCGCCGCTGCGGAAGCAGGTTTGCGCTATGCCTACCTGCAATTCGATGGCATCGGCAATGCCGCCAATTCGCATCGCAAAGTCGGCAACCTGTTCGATGTGAAGCTGCAGGCGATTCACAACCTGCATGAAGCCGGCGTTGACATTGTTCCGGTGACGACGATCATCAACGGCATCAATAATGAGCAGGTCGGTCATATTATTCAGTTCGCGCTTGCCAATCCGAAGACGATCAACTTCCTCAGCTTCCAGCCGGTTTCATTTACCGGACGCGATGAAGACATCAGCGACGAACGGCGTGTTGCCCAGCGTTACACGCTGAGCCACATGGCGCACGACATCAAGGCGCAGACCGGGCTGGGCGAGCCGGTGCGCGACTGGTTCCCGATCAGCTTTATGAGCACGTTTTCTGACTGGGCGGACCTGGTGCATGGACCGAACAACGACTGGGGCCAACTGTCTTGCGGATGCCACCCGAACTGCGGCATCGGCATGGCGCTGATGATCGATAAGGAAACCAAGGAAGCGGTTCCGGTGACGGCGTTTATCCACGCCGATCGTTTGGCGAAGGACATTGCCAAGATCAACGATGCGGCCCGCGGCAAGTTTCTGTCGATTCTAGGTGTGTCTCTGGCGCTGTTGCGGAACTACGATCCGACCAAGTCGCCGACACATTTCCGGATCCTGGACCTGCTGCAGAAGTTCGACAAGTGCTTTGGCGCGACGGGAAGAAATTACGGCAAGGTGACGGGCGACCGCACCATGGAAGACATCAAGAAGCGGCGCGCCGACCGCTGGAACTTCCTGTTCATTGCGGGCATGTGGTTCCAGGACCTGTTCAATTACGACTTCCGCCGGACCGAGCAGTGCATTATTCCGTATGCGACTCAGGAAGGCGAAATCAGCTTCTGCGCGTACAACACCGGCGTGGGCTGGCGCAACATTATTGAGAAGATGCACATGACCGCGACCCTGACCAAGTGGTACGAAGAGCATGGCCGGCATGAGATTTTCGCCGGCGGCCGCAAGGTGGGCATGGCCGATACGCAGAACAAATTGGTGCTGAACGACGAGCATGTACATGCGGCAGCCAACGACACGCTGGACAAACTCGGGATTGCCAAGAACTCGCGTGAGGAAAAGATTCGCGCGCGCGAAGGCAAGATGAAGCAGGATGCCGAGAATGCGCAGATGGCGCGGCTCTATCGCGAGCAGATTCTGGGCGAAAAGCCAAAGGAAAACTTCATCGCGATCGATTCACTGATTGCGTCCGCTCCCAAGGCCGCGGAAGCCGCCAAGGAAGTCAAGGCGGAAGAACCGGTGATGGGCGACTAACTCGCGTACAACGTTTCACTACCGCAGAAAGCCGTCCGATGAGGACGGCTTTCTGCTTTTTGGGGAGCAATTTTGCTTGCGAGACCGCTGTGGTAACTGCTCAACGCAGGTCCTCATCCTTTATCGTACCAGCATTCGGAAAGAGCGTACGTCTTACGCCGTGGCGGACTGAGACAAGTAACCGCTCGAGGCACACGCCTGCCCCGTGAGGGGTCACTAACGATACACACGAGGTGTTGTGTTTTCGATACATTTTTGTTACTCGACGTTAGAATCAACCCATGGAGCCCGCAGCGCTGACGGAAGAACAAAGACAACAATTCCGTCTGCTATTGCTCTCCTGGTTCCGGCTGAATGCACGGGATTTGCCGTGGCGCCAAACCCGCGATCCATATCGCATCTGGGTGTCTGAGGTGATGCTGCAACAGACACGCGTGGCTACCGTCATCGACCGCTATACGCAATTCATCGAACGATTTCCATCGCTGGTGTCGCTGGCGCTGGCCAGAGAAGACGAAGTGCTGACGCTGTGGAGCGGGCTGGGTTACTATCGCCGCGCGCGCATGCTGCATAACGCCGCGCAGTTGCTGGTGAATGAGCATGGCGGCTCTCTGCCGCACACGGCGACGGAATTGCGACGTCTGCCAGGGGTAGGAGATTATACGGCGGCAGCGATTGCCAGCATATCCCGCAATGAGGCGGTTGCGGTTGTCGACGGCAACGTGGAACGCGTGCTGACGAGGGTGATGGGAAAGGCCGTAGGCCGGCGCTCTGGAGCGGCCGCACGCGTAAAACAAACTGCGGCATTGCTGCTGGAACCGACAGCTCCGGGAGCATTCAATCAGGCGATGATGGAGTTGGGAGCGACGGTGTGCCTGCCGCATATTCCGCGATGCCCGGAGTGCCCAGTGCAGGAATTTTGCGAGACCCGGGGCGAACATGTGGTTGCGCCGCACAAACAGATGGCGAGCCGCAAGATTCATTACGCGCTGGTGAAGAAGTCGGCTGGAAATGGCGGCAATCGAGTTGCGGTGCTGTTGCTGCAGCGTGCCGACGATGCTTCGCAGATGCCGGGAATGTGGGAACTGCCCGCGCTGGGGGAACCGGAGACGAGCGAACCGGTGTTGCGCGTCCGGCATTCCATTACCAACACGAATTTCTATGTGGAAGTTTTTGCGGTGGAAAAGGAAAAATTCCAGGACACTCAACCCGGGCGCAAAATGGACCGGCATGAGTGGGTGGTGGACAGCAAACTGAGCGAAATTCCATTGACGGGTTTGGCGAGAAAAATTCTGATGCGGTTGGATGTGATGGCCAAGCCCAGTCAGGTTCGCCGAGGAAAAGCGCTGCCCAGCCGCGAGGGTGATTTTTTGTAGGCGCATTGCTTCGCATGAATCAAAAAACGCGGCGAGAATTTTGATTATTTTCGGGAAGCCCGCAATCGCTTTGCGGAGTACCATGGATCGATCACTCATGCTCCCAGCGCAGGCGGGCGCGGAGCGCTGCATGGTCGAGAGGGAGACGCGCGATGCGATGTTTCCGGACGAAGCGATACTCCAGACGATTCTTTGAGCGGTTTTTAGGGAGAAAAATTCTTCCTGGTTTTCTGCTGGCAGGGCTGGCTTGTGCACCGATTTGGGCGCAGCAGACAACGACGCCCAGCCTGCACGATCGTTCGCAAGGGTATCGGAACCAGGCCGCACCCGGCACCAATTTCGCAAACCAACCGTCGAGCCTGCCGAGCGACGTGTGGGGCTCGTATGAGTTCGACCACACGAGTGAGTCGATTGAGCTGGATCTGGACCGCAATCGGTTGAACGGCTTTATTGCGCGACTAGGCGATGCGGAAACGGACAATAATACTCCGCTGACATTTTTCTTCGATCAGTCCGCGATCGATGGCGACGAGATCAGCTTCCAGACCCGCGTATTGCACGGCATCTGGTATTCATTTCGCGGGACGATTGTTCGCGGCGATGGAAAAACCCGCGCGGATGAAGGTTATTATGTGCTGCGAGGAGTGCTGGCGGCGCACCATCCGGAGAGCGGCCGAGACAAATCCGCAGATGAAACCATCGAAAGACGGCAGGTACATTTCAAGTCGATGCCGCAATAATTCGACCGGCACGGGCGTGACGAGCGCTGAAATTCTGGACCAAACATTCTTGCAATTTTGCGGCGGACAGACGCATCCCTTGCAAAAACCTAGTGCGGTAACCGACTATGGGGAACGGGAGAAAACTTGCACATGAATCGTCGTCAACTATTTTGCTGGACTGGAATGGGCCTGATGGCCAAAGCCGCGGGCGCGGCTGGAATAGCGCCGCCGGATGAAAAAGATGAGAAGGCGGCGGGCGGGTCGCTGCCCCTGGAGGATTATCAGCCGCGCAGCATGCTTCGTGTGCCGGAGACGCACGTGGCGCGCGCACGCTATCCAGTGATCGACATTCATACGCACATTACGTTTGCCGCCAAGAACAAGAACGGCGTGTCGTTGAGCGCCGCGCGTCATTACAACGCCACACCGGAGGAGTTGCTGGCGGTGATGGACCGCAAGAATATCCGGTCGATGGTCGACCTGACCGGGGGATATGGCAGCGGGCTGGTGGAGACAATTCAGCGGTACGACCGCGCATATCGCGACCGGTTTTATACCATGACGGAGCCGACGTATGAGAAATTTCTGGAGCCGAATTACCCGCAGATTCAAGGGGAAGCCATCGAGCAGGCCCATCGCGATGGCGCTCGCGGGCTGAAGATTCTGAAGACGCTGGGATTGTATCTGCGATCGAACATCACGACCGGCACATTGGTGAAGATTGACGACCGGCGCTTCGATCCGATGTGGGATGCGTGCGGCCAGTTGAAGATGCCGGTGGCAATCCACATTGCGGACCCGGTGGCGTTTTTTACGCCGACGGACCGGTTCAACGAGCGCTATGAGGAATTGCATAATCATCCAGACTGGTCTTTTTATGGCAGAGATTTTCCGAAGTTCGACGAGTTGATCGCGGCGCGCAACCGGATGATGGCGCGTCACCCGAATACGCACTTTATTGTGCTGCATGTGGGGAACTACGCGGAGAACCTGCAGAACGTTGCGGAAAATCTTGACCGGTTTCCGAACATGACGGTCGACACGGCGGCGCGTATTGGCGAGTTGGGACGACAGCCGCGAGCTTCGCAAAAATTCTTCGACAAATATCAGGACAGAATTTTGTTTGGGACCGATGCGAGTCCGCACGGGACGGATGTGCCGCAACAGACCTTCGGCGACCGGCTGTACGAAATCTATTACCGGTTTTTTGAGACGAATGATGAGTACTTCGATTATGCTCCGGCGCCGAAGCCGCCGCAGGGGCGCTGGGAAATTTCGGGTATACATTTGCCGGATTCCATTTTGCGCAAGGTCTATAACGAAAACGCCAAGCGGGAGTTGGGGCTGGAGAGCTAGAGACGTTCGCTTGGTCCCACCCTTGCCTCCGCGGCGACCGCACCGGTGGGAACATTAATCGGGTTCGCCGGTGGATGGACTCTTGCTGGAAAAATTGTCATGTCAAACATCATAGGGAGCGCTCTTCAGAGATAGGCTGATGCTATGCGATGGGAAAACCTCTTAGACTTCTTTAGAAGTAGCGATGATGCCGGTGAGGACGAGGTGAGGACTATCGAGCCCCGTCCGCTGACAAAGTGCGAGGTGGCGCTCGGATACGCGATATCTTGCGGGTTAATGCTGAATGGCGGGACGCTAGCATCGATCGAACTCAAGTTGTCGCCGAGGGACCGTGCCACGAGGGTATCAGCATCATTCTACAGGCACCCGAACCGGAGAATCCGAAATGCTCGCCGAAGTGCAATGAGGGAGTCCGTGGGGGAACTATGGATAGAGGTAGATGACGGCTAGCACCATCAACGTCCAGTTAACTCAGTTCCGGGGGCGGT
The DNA here is from genome assembly GCA_963719625.1 of uncultured Acidobacteriota bacterium. Taxonomy (GTDB): domain Bacteria; phylum Acidobacteriota; class Terriglobia; order Terriglobales; family Acidobacteriaceae; genus JAKAAZ01. The sequence continues at coordinate 27,662 of CAVRDB010000023.1, read as the reverse complement.
TGCGAGAGATTTATGTGCTATTGTTCGATCCAAAACATCCTAAGCGCAGGCTTCCGGCAAGCTGGACTGAAGTGTCGCGGGAAGCTACCAACATATAGATTTGAATTCTTAGACGAACCGTCTGTGGCTCCTTCGTGCGGAGAGATCGCCACGATGGGATTCAACCTTCCCACATTCCCCGCAAACGGCGTGGGTAGATGTAATGCATCCAGCATTCTCGCGATTAGTGGGCGCTTTGTCGTCCCTGTAAAATGAATGCTTATGCTTGATTTGGGATTTGTGCGTGCAAATTTGGCACAGGTAAAGGAGAGCCTTGGGCGACGCGGGCCCGACGCTGCCGGGCTGCTCGACGGTTTTGAGGAGTTGGACAAGAAGCGTCGTGCCGCCATTACCCAGTCGGAGGCATTGAACGCGGAGCGGAATCAGGTTTCCGCTGAAGTTGCGGAGCGCAAGCGCAAAGGCGAGGACGCGGCGGAGTTGATGGATCGAACGCGATCCATGAAAGAGCAGATTGAGCGCTGCACCGCCGAGGCGACCGCTGCTGAGCAGCAGATGCAAGCCGTGTTGCAGCAAATTCCCAATTTGCCGGCGGAGAGTGTTCCGCCGGGAACTTCCGCAGAGGACAATGTTGAAGTTCGCCGCTGGGGTACGCCGCGCGCGTTCGACTTCACGCCGAAGCCGCATTGGGAGCTGGGCGAGCAGTTGGGCATTCTGAATTTTGAACAGGCGGCGAAGATTTCCGGGGCTCGATTTGCGGTGTATTGGGATGCGGGGGCGCGGCTGGAGCGGGCGCTGGCGAATCTGATGCTCGACCTGCATACCGGGAAACATGGGTATCGGGAGGTACTGCCGCCGTTCATGGTGAACGAGGCTTCGCTGTTTGGGACGGGACAGCTGCCGAAATTTAAAGAGGATCTTTTTCACTGCGAAGGCAGTGACCATTGGATGATTCCGACGGCGGAAGTGCCGCTGACGAATCTTTTTCGCGACGACATTCTGGAGGAGAAGCAGTTGCCGATTTCTGTGACGGCGTGGACGCCGTGCTTTCGCGCCGAGGCTGGCACCTATGGAAAAGATGTGCGCGGATTAGTCCGGCAGCATCAATTCCAGAAGGTGGAACTGGTGAAGTTTGTGACGCCGGAACAGTCGTATGCAGAGCATGAGAGACTGACGGCGCATGCGGAGGCGATTCTGCAGACGCTGGAGTTGCCGTATCGCGTGATGAATTTGTGCGCCGGGGACCTGGGATTTTCCGCAGCCAAGACGTATGACCTGGAGGTTTGGTTGCCGGGGCAGAATGTGTATCGCGAGATTTCTTCGTGCTCGAACTTCGAGGCGTTTCAGGCGAGGCGCGCGAACATTCGTTATCGACCGCAGGGACAGAAGAAGGCGGAGTTTGTGCATACGCTGAATGGCAGCGGCTTGGCGGTGGGGCGGACGTGGCTGGCGGTGATGGAAAATTATCAGCAGGCGGACGGCAGTGTTGCGATCCCAACCGCGCTGCAACCTTATATGGGTGGGCTGACAGTCGATCGAACGCGTCGCGCGTTGAGCCGGGCGAATTGAGAGGCAGCGAATGAAGCGAATCTTTCGCAATTACATTTTCTGGACGTATCAGCGGGGCAGCGCGCATTACGACGTGATGGTGACGCTGATCCTGTTGTTCATCTTTGTTTCGCCGCACTTTATCGACTTTCACGATCGGCCGGTGGAGCGGACGCTGCCCCCGAGCCAGGTGATGGTGAAAAGCGATGGGCATAACGGATTGACGTACCAGATCGATGTAGCCACGCTCGCGTCATTCCAGGATGCCGGAGATTTGAAGAGTGAAATTCGCGCGGCGGTCACACCGATTTCCGGCGACGTGACGATCGACAGCTATCAGCCGGTGAAGGGCGCCGATGGCAAGATTATCGCGTACCGAGTGCGAGCGCATCGATAGGAAAGGAAGTTATGAAGTTGACGAAGTATGGTTCCAGATTTAGCAGTGGAGTTGTGAACACGCTTGGATTTGCCACAGTGATTTTTCTTTGTGCGGGGATGGGATGGGCGCAGGCTGCGAGCGGAGATTTGAATAAGGTGCTGACGCAACTGGACACATCGGCGGCGAAGTTTCGTTCCGCGAAGGCAAATTTTCAATGGGACCAGTTTGAGCGCGTGGTGAGCAGCACGGACACGCAGACCGGAGTGATTTACTACGAAGGCTCCGGCGCGAATACTCGCGTGGCGTTCGACGTTGAAACGGCGGACGGCCAGCCGGCGAAAAAAACCGTTGTGTACAGCGGCGGAGTCTTGCAGTTTTTTCAACCGCAGATCGACCAATTGACGGTGTTTCACGCGGGCGAGAAGCAGGGGCAGTACGAGAGCTATTTGGCGCTGGGTTTCGGCGCCAGCGGCAGCGATCTGAAAAAAAGCTGGGACATCACGTATCAAGGGATGGAAACGATCGATGGAGTGCAGACTGCGAAGCTGGACCTGGTGAGCAAAGACCCCGGCGTGCGCGCGAATTTTTCGCATGTGACGATCTGGCTGGATCCGACCCGCGCCGTTTCCTTGAAGCAGATTCTGTATGAGCCTTCCGGCGATTCGCGGACGGCATACTACCGCAATATTCAATACAACACGAAAATTTCGCCGTCGGTGTTCAAGATCAAGACGGACAAGAAGACGCAGGTGGTGCAGAAGTAGCCTGTTGTTTGGGAGTTCGTACCGTGAGCGCGGCAGCGGCGAGGATGAAAACCATCGGAAAACATTCCAGGGTGTAGCGCGACTCGGGCGTTTCGATGGTGAGCAGCAACAGGCAACGGACAATGGCGTAGGCAACCATGACGGCTGTGAACGGGACGCGTTTGCGCAGTCCCCACGCGGCCAGCAGAAGATAGGCAAGGTTCAGCGCGCCGTAGCCCCAGGAAAAAATGGTTTCCGCGGGATGATGCTTGTACTGCCACCAGCGCAGCTCAATCCACAACTGCTCAGTTCGAGGGCGCAGCCACATATCTTCCAGGCGCATCAACGGCAGCACGACATAGAAGCGGAAGGGATGGCGATCGATCCGCTGCTGCGCCAACTGGCCGAAGCGAGCATCGAGAGCTGAAGACATGACTTCAGTCTTGTTATATTCGTCGAACATCTCGGCGGTTTCTGCTTTCTCGGCGGGGTTGTCGAAGGCGCGGGAGGGGAGCACGGTGATATCGATGGGGGAACCGTTGACGTTCCAGTAGGTGTCGGCGGTGGAGGCGTAATCGCCGGCCCAGGACTCTACCCAGCGCATCCAGCCATGTGGGACAAATTCCGTGGGATCGTTGGCGTAGCGCGGCGCGAGCGGCTGGAAGGCATGCATGACAATTTCATTGCGGATGGTCCAGGGAACGAATGGAACCATTGCCAGCAAGGTACAGGCGATGGCGAGCTTTGCGCTGCGACGAGTGGTGATTTTGAGGCGGGCATACCAGAACATTGCGGGTACCAGTACCAGGCCCAGCAGGGGACCGTCTGGACGCAATAAAGCGCTGTAGCTGATGCTGAAAACGAGCACCCAGAACCAGCAGCCGAAGCCGGGACGCTCAACATAGCGGGCGAGGGCGTAGAGGCCGAGCGCGATGCAAAACAGTGTGGGGGTTTCAGTGAGCGGACAGGCGACGTAGTTGGCGGTAAACGGGCACAACGCGGCCAGATAGAGGGCGACGATGCCAGCTTTGCGCGAGATGACACGCACGCAGAAACCGGCAATCAGCAGGCAGGTGGCCAGGTCCATGACGGCCTGCAGCAGCAAGACGGCAGTGTAGTGGTCGACGCCGAAGATGAGGAAACAGATGCCGAGAAAAAGCGGATAGCCGGGAAGGCGAATCAGAGTGGGATGAATTCCAGTGGTGCGAGTGAATCCGAAGATGCCGTGCCAGAACCAGTTGCGGGCAATTTCTCCGTAGACGAGCGAGTCGCCTTCCACAACCGGATAATAATGGATGAACCAGAGCCGCAGCAGCAGGCCGAGGAACAGAGCGACGAGAGTGGATTTAGTGGCGTGGCGCAGCAGGAACCGCATCGACTATGAATCATACAACTTCGCCAGCGCCTTTTAAGATAGTTTGAAGCTGGGAACAGTCCCGACTACGATAAGCCTTATGAACCCTGTTTCAGAATGATCAAACCAATCTTCTACGATCCCGGCCGGAAGAGATGGAAGCGTCTGCGGCGCATCCTGGACACTGTGGCAGTCCTGTCGACGTTGGTGCTGGTTGCTTTCGGCATCAACGTGCTGCGTCGGGAACGGCTTCCGGAATTGCTGTTGCCGACTCCGAAGCGGAATTATCGACCGCTGCGGGACTCTTACTACGCGCCGAAATCGCGTTCCAGCCGGCTTGCGCTGCTGCGCAGGCGGCATCGGCGGCCATCGGACGTTCCGCTGAACGCAGGCGAAGGTCTGCGAGCGGCTTTTTACGTGGATTACGATGCGGCCAGCCTGGTCTCGCTGAAAAGTCATATTCACGATATCGACCTGTTATTTACGGATTGGCTGCACGTGGTTACGCCGGATGGAAAGCTGACCGCGTATACGCTCGACAACCACGCGTATGCCGTGGTCGATGCGTCGGGCGTGCATTCCATCGATCCCGGGGCAAGGTGGCGGGCGCGGTGGCTGACGCCCACGAAGACACGGAGATTTTTCCCATGGTCAGCAACTTCGACCAACTGAAGGGAGATTTTCAATCCGGTGTGGTCGAAAAGTTTTTGATGAGTCGCACGGCGCAAGCCAGGTTTGAAAAACAGGTCCTCGCGTTGCTGGTCGCCAATCCTCACTATCACGGGATTGCGCTCGATCTGGAAGCGATTCCATCGGACGCGCAACCGGCATATCGGAAGATGGTCGCGGACCTGTACGCCAAGATGCATCCGCTGCAACTGCGCCTCTACATCAACGTGCCGGTGGATGACGATGATTGGGATTTCAAATATTATGCCGCCCACACAGATGGCGTGATCCTGATGGATTACGACCAGCACGAACCGGTGAGCAAGCCGGGACCGGTTGCGGGTCAGGAGTGGTTCGTACGCAACCTGCGGTTCGCGTCTGAAAGAGATCCCAAGAAACAAGTTGATCTGCAGTATTGGCAACTATGGCTACGACTGGACGGTGCCGCTGCCGGGACACGCGAAACACAAGGGCGCTGCAAACAAGCTTCTGGATGTCAACGATCTGGCGGTGCAGGACGCGTGGCAGGAGGCTTCTGACTCCGAGGCCCCGCCGGTGATGGATTCCGACTCGCTGAACATGCATTTTGCCTATGAGGACGAGGACGCGCATACCCGTCATGAGGTGTGGTATCTGGATGCGGTGACGGCGATGAATGAAATGCGGGCGGCGCGTGAATTGGGCATTCGAACATTTGCGCTTTGGAGGCTGGGCAGTGAGGACCCCACGCTGTGGAAGATATGGGATAATCCGCTGGATCCGGATGCGGCGAACCGGTTGGCGACGATTTTTCCGGGCGCGAATGTCAACACGGACGGAGACGGCGACATCCTGAAGGTGATTGGCAGGCCGCAGGATGGCAAGCGAACAATTCAAATCGATTCCGACTCCAACCTGGCCGTCAGCCAGGTGATCCACGCGTTTCCGGAGCCCTATACCTTGCGGCAGTACGGGTATCATCCCAACGAGCTTGCGCTGACCTTCGACGATGGGCCGGACCCGACGTGGACACCAAAAATTCTGGATATTTTAAAGCGCGAGAATGTATCCGCGACCTTTATGGTGATTGGCGAGGAAGCGCTGAATAATGTAGGGCTGCTGAAACGCTATTACCGGGACGGACAGGAAATTGGCAATCATACCTTTACGCATCCGGACATCAGCCAGATTTCGGCCCGTCAACTCGATCTGGAAATGAATGGAACGGAACGGCTGTTTGCGGCGGAACTGGGCGTGCAGCCTCTCTTTTTCCGGCCACCCTATTCGATCGACCAGGAACCGGACACCAACGACCAAGCGGCTCCAGTGGACCGAGTGGAGCAGATGGGCTACATCATCGTCGGGGACAAGATCGATACGGACGACTGGAACGAGCATCCGCGAAAAACGCCGCAGGAGATCATTCAGACGGTTTTGAACCAGCTGGAAATCATGAAGACCAAGCCGCAGTTTCGCGGCAGCATCATCCTGATGCATGACGGCGGCGGGGACCGTTCCGTCACGGTGGCGACACTGCCGCTGTTGATCGATACGCTGCGCGCGAAAGGCTACAAGATTGTTCCGGTATCGGCGCTGATGAACAAGACGCGGGAACAGGTGATGCCGCCCATCCCGTATAAACAGCGCTGGCAGGCACGCGTCGATTCCATTGCTTTCTGGTTTCTTTCGTTTTTCGCGCACACCGTCGTCCTGATCTTCTTTGTTGGAGATGTTTTGATGACGGGCCGGCTGGTGATTGTGGGACTATTCGCGGTGCTCGATCGCATACACAAACGCAAGCCCTATCCCGGCGCGGAAAATTACCTTCCGGAAGTAGCGGTGCTGATCCCGGCATACAACGAAGGGAAGGTGATTGCGCGGACGATTCGCTCCGTGCTGGGATCAAAATATCCCAAGCTGCGAGTGGTGGTGATCGATGATGGCTCGACGGACAACACGCTGGCGGCGGCGCGCGCGGCGATGCCGGCGGACCTGGAATCCGGCAGGCTGGTGGTGTTGACGCATCCGAATGGCGGCAAGGCGGAGGCGCTGAATTTCGGATTGGAGCATGTGGATGAGGAAGTGTATGTCGGCATCGATGCCGACACCGTGATTGCGCCGGATGCAATTGCAAAGCTGATTCCGCGCATGGCCGATCCAAAAGTGGGCGCGGTGGCGGGCAATGCCAAGGTGGGCAATCGCATCAATCTTTGGACACGATGGCAGGCGCTGGAATATATCACCAGCCAGAATTTCGACCGGCGCGCGCTGGATCTGTTCAACGTAGTTACAGTGGTTCCGGGTGCGATTGGGGCGTGGCGTACCGCGGCGGTGAAAAAGGCGGGCGGGTATCACGTGAACACGGTGGCCGAAGATGCCGACCTGACCATGAGCCTGCTGCAGCAGGGATGCAAGGTGGTCTATGAGGACCGGGCCTTCGCATTTACCGAGGCGCCGGACAATATGCGCGGCCTGATGCGACAACGGTTCCGCTGGTCCTTCGGGATTTTGCAGGCGGTGGTGAAACACCGCGGCGCTTTCCTGCGTCACCGCGCCATGGGTCTGTTCGCGTTGCCGAACATGATTATTTTCCAGATTATTATGCCGCTGTTTTCTCCGTTCATCGACCTGTTTTTTCTCGTGGGCGTGCTGCAATACGCCGTGAACCGGCACTTTCATCCAGTCGCGGCCAGCGCAGCCAGCTTCGACAAATTAATCCTCTATTTTCTGGCTTTTCTGGTGGTGGATTTCCTTGCGTCTTCGCTGGCCTTTTTGCTGGAGCCTCGCCATGCCAGCAATAAAGGCGATGGCTGGCTGCTGTTCCACATCTGGATACAACGGTTCACCTATCGGCAGGTTTTCTCGCTGGTACTGCTGAAAACGATCAAACGCGCCATCGACGGACGCCCGTTCGCGTGGGAGAAACAGGAGCGGACCGCGAGGCTATCCGCCAGAACAGAAAAGGCCGCCAGCGTCTGATGAGCTGCCAGCGGAAATCCTGGCAGTTTCATTTCACATAGTCAAAAGAATTCTTCGCAGTTATAAGAACTTGGCGTACACTCTTTCCAGTTTGTCTGGGTATCCCAAACACCCCCGTTTGGACCTGAAGCCGTTGATTATTTTGGACAGCTTTTGGTGAACCTCGATGCCCCCCGCAGAGCGATTCCTCGGACAGGCTCTAAGCTGCAAGTGCGCGGAGGTTTTCTCACATGTGGATCAGAACGATTCATGTTGATAGACGTCGTCGATTCGATAGTTCCGTCAGTCCGTTCCAACTATCGGTGGAACGGAAATTGACGATCTCAAACACCATCAAGTCAACCCTGCTTGCGTCCGCCGCTCTAGCATTTATCGCTGTCGTTCCCGTGCAGAGCGCGTCTGCCGCTGACTCGAGCGGAGTGGTGTCGGCCCTTCAAAAGAAGTATGTCGTCACCGAGACCACTCCCGACCGTGAGCAGATAACGAAGAACGGCACAACCATGAGCATGAAGTCGGCGGGTATCTACAGCCTACCGACCAGCGATATTGTCGTGCCTGACAATAAAGTGACGGAAGGCAAGATTCAATCGCCCTCGATGTTTGTACGGCTGACCTGGACGAAGATGGGCTCCCACGTGCTGCAGTCCGGCGAGAAGGTGTACGTCACCAAGATCGCCAGCAAGGACGACTCGAGCGGCGAAGTGCTCCAATTTACGATCCTCACGGTCGATTCGCTCGATGCCAGTGGACAGTCATCGCAGAAAAAATATACCGCGAACGTTTCCTTCAAATTCAAGAAGGGTTATCTCAGTGAGGCTGCGCCGGATGATGTGGAGCAGGCAGTCGAAGCGGTGTTGGCCCCGGACACGGATTCTGATAGTTCGCAAGGCGGAGATAACTCGGCGGATGGAGGCCAGTCTCAAGGCGAACAGCAGAACGCCCCCGCTGCGCCGGCGCGTGTGCAGCCGGTAGCTGCCGCACCACCCCCGCCACCTCCGGCTCCTACAGGACCCCCGCCGACGATCACCATGGGCGAATCGTCATCCGCGGTGCTGCAGGCCATGGGCATGCCGCTGCAGATGATCGATCTGGGGAAGAAGAAAACCTATGTCTACAAGAATATGAAGATTGTCTTTGTGGACGACAAAGTAACCGATGTCCAATAATTTTTTGAAAATTACGGACTGAACAGTCAGACGAAGTGTTGCTGCCCTGACGAAAGAACGAGGAGGGAAGTATGACCTATAAGAAAGTTTATGTGGTTCTGTCAGCCTTTGCCCGCTTTGCGGTGGTTGCATTGCTAGCTGGGGCTGCATATCTAGTGGTTCCTGCTTATGCCGGTGTACAAAAGCATGCATCGGCGCCAGCGCCGAGGCCAGCAGCCAAGGCACCTTCCCGTGGTCCATCGAATGCGTCGCGTTCAACGGGCGGTCGACCGGGTGCAACTGGGAATCGTGCCAACGGAGCCGGAGCGGGAAATCGCGGAGCAGGGAATCGCGGGGCAGGCGGTGGAACCGTAAGGAACAGGGACGGAGGCACCACCACGCGCAACGCACGCGGCGGAGAAGTTTCAAGAGACCGTGGCGGCAGGGTGACCAGCTACCATGGAGCGAATGGACACGAGGCTAAATTTGGCTCCAATGGAAGAGTGCGAGAGGTCCACGGCAATGGGATGACGGTGCGGCGCGGTCCAGGAGGAATGAGGCGGACTGAGGTTGAGCGGCCTGATCACTCCCGGATGGTAGCGTACGGCCATGGGCGAGGCTATATCTCGCGTCCGTATTCCTATCGCGGCCACAACTATTACAGTCGCGCTTACTACCGACACGGCGGCTATTACCGGGCCTACTACCATCCCTACTACTACCACGGCGTCTACCTGCATGGGTACATTCCCGCGTATTACTATCCGCCGGTCTATTACGGCTGGGCCTACAATCCGTGGGCGGCGCCGGTGGCATACGCGTGGGGCTGGGGCGGCAATCCCTGGTACGGTTACTACGGCGCGTATTTTGCGCCTTATCCGGTATATCCCAGTGCTGCCTATTGGCTGGCTGACTATATGGTTGCGGCCAGTTTAGCCGACGCGTATGCAGCGGCCAATGCGGCAGAGAATTCCGGTCAACTGCGAAATGTGAACTCCGCTCCGCACCTTATTTATGCTTCCTTCGATCCAGATACCGGGACAACTTCACCAACGATGACGAAGGAAGTGAAGGATGCGGTTTCGCAGGAGATCCAACGTGAGTTGGCGGCGGGACAGAAGACGCAGGACCCGTCGGATGGGAGTGCTGCAAGCTTGGGTACGTTGCTTGCGGACGGACAACCGCACGTCTTCGTCGTCAATGCCGACTTGACTGTTACCTCGTCGGGACAGGATTGCGGAGTAACGGAAGGCGATGTGTTGGGACTCGATACACCGCCAGCCGCGGACGCAACGACAGCGGACCTGCGAGTGCTCGCAAGCAAACAGGCTGATTGCGCGAAAGCGAGCACAGTCACGGTTGAGCTGACCGATCTGCAGGAAATGCATAATCACCTGTTGGCAAACATCGATACCGGTATGGCCCAGATGAAGGACCATCCTGGACAAGGCGGTTTGCCTGCGCCGCCCGCTGAAGCGATTCAGGGGACGACACAAGCGCCTTACGCCGCCGCAGCGCCTGCAGCCGATCCGAACGGCGCCGCTGAACTTGACCAGCAGTCTCAGCAAGGCGCGCAGTTAGAGCAGCAGGTGGTGGCGGAGGCGACTGCTCCCGACGACTCGGGTGCGGCTCCCGCGGCTGCCCCTGCCAGCGGCGGTTATGCTGCTGCTGCTGCTCCGGCTGCAGCACTGCGCCCTACTGGCCCCATCACGATCAGCCTGGGGCAAACGCCCGAACAGGTAATTGCGAGCAAGGGCCAGCCTACCAACAAAGTCGCTTTTCCCACCAAGACGATCTACATCTACCCTGACATGAAGATCATCTTTGTTCGTGGCAAGGTGAGCGACGTTCAGTAATTCTAGAGTTAGAAGCGGAGGGATGGGCCAGCCATCCTTCCGCTTTTTTCATCTTCCATCTACGTCGACATCGTTGGATTACCCCGACACAATCCAATCGTGCAAGCCGGTATTTTCCATGCGTGGACGGTTGCGCGTTCGATTCGCATGGGCGCGTCAATCTGTTGCATTAGCGAATCTTACGCATGCCAAGCCTGGCGGAATGCAACATTGCAATCGAGAATCGCATCCACTCTTACGTAACTGCTGGTCTTCGTAACTGTTGGTAAGTGATTCGAAACGCTCGGCATTTTTGAGCGATCCATCCCCGTTTTGGAGGTAGAGATGAATTTGTTGCAGGATCGAAAATTGAATTGCGCCGTGACACTATTGGCAGGCATTTTTGTGGCTGTACCCCAGGCCATGCTAGCCCAGAACCACGTAGTTTCACCCGGACAGATGCAGGATGATGTCACGGCCGCCTCGGCCGCTCGCCAGAAAAATCAGAAAGAAGTGCGGGATTTTCTGTCGACCAAAGAAGCGCAAGACGCGATGAGATCGGCCAAAATCGATCCGCAGCAAGTGACGAATGCAGTCAGCCAATTGAACGATCAAGAGTTGGTGAGCCTGGCTGCGCGCTCGGCAAAGGCACAGAAGGACTTTGCCGCAGGAGACATTGACAATCATGATTTGCTGCTGATTCTGGTCGGGATCGCAGCCCTCATTTTGATCATTGTCGCTGTTCGCTAGAGCGGATTTCTATTCCTATACCCATCCTGGATTCGATGATGCGCGGCTCACCGTGGAGAGCCGCGCAAAAATTACCACTTCAACTCCATCGACAGGAAATCCGTTTCAGGTAAGTGCTTCCGCTGCAACAGAATGCAACATTGCACTCAAGAATCGCATCCACTCTTCATAGTCGATAGTCGGCACGCTTCGTTGTTGGGAGCGAACAATCCCCCGGAGGAAGAGATGAAGAAGTTGCAAGGTCGAGCAATGAACTATGCGGCGGCGCTGCTGGTTGGCGCTATGATGGCCGCTCCCCCAACCATTGTGGCCCAGAATCACGTCGTGTCCCCTGGAGATATGCAGAGCGATGTATCGGCTGCTTCCGCTGCACGCCAGCGCAACCAGCAGCAATTGCGTGACTTCTTGTCGACGAAAGAAGCACGACAGGCGATGAAATCGGCGAATGTCAATCCGCAGCAAGTGACGAATGCCGTCAGCCAATTGAGCGACCAGGAGCTGGCGAGTTTGGCTGCTCGCTCACAGAAGGCGCAAGCCGATTTTGCGGCGGGCTTCATTGGTCACGATATATTCCTGCTGATCGTAGGCGGAATACTTGCGATCATTCTGATTGCCGTGTTTGCCTGATCGAAGCATGAAAGGGAGACTCCTCGCCGGGTTGTTGCTGCTGAGCAGCGCAGGTTTGGCTGCCTGGGCGAATCCGGCAGAGGGGATGCACGCGCTTTGGATTGACGTTCCATTCGTGGTGCAAACCACCGATGGGTGCGGGTCGGCTTCGATTGCCATGGTGATGCAATATTGGGACAGAAAACAAGGGCGCGCAATCGCAGTCGGAAGAAAATCCGCAACACATTCAGGCGACGCTATTTTCACCGGCAGCGCACGGAATTTTTTCGAGCAGTATGCGGAGCTATTTCGAGCAAGCCGGGTATCAAGCATTCGCATTTTCCGGCCAATGGAACGACTTCGAACACGAGCTTGCGCTGGGGCGTCCGATGATTGTGGGCATCCAGCCAAGTGGCCCGCATGGATCGCTGCATTATGTCGTGGTGGTAGGAGTGGATTCTGCGCGCGGCTACGTGCTGGTCAACGATCCGGCGCAGCAGAAAATGCTTCGAATCTCACGGGAAGGGTTCGAGCGAGAATGGCGCGCCACGCGGAATTGGACGCTGCTGGCTGTACCCAAAACCGCGCATTGATTTTTCTTCTTCTACTTTTCGTTCTGTCGGCAGGACAGGTCGGGGCGCAGACGACTCGCTCCGCTGCAGACGAAGCGGCAAAGGTGCAGGCGCTCTACGACGCGGGACGATGGGATGATGTTGTTCGTCTTGTGCCGGAGTCGCGAACAGAGCCTGCCGATCTGGAACTCGATCGCGGATTGGCGCTGGCCCAACTACAGCGCTTCGACGAAGCCGAGCAGACGTTTCAAGCAGGATTTGCGGGCCATCCGCGAGATGCCCGCTTCCTCGATGAGATGGCGGGAATTGCGTATCGCGAAAAGCGATTTTCAGAGGCAAAGACAAGAATTGCGGCGCGCGCTTGCGCTCGATCCTAAAGATGCGTATGCCAGCAATTTTCTCGCTTCCATTTATTTTCTTGAAGGCAATCTGGAAGCCGCGCTGAAGTATTGGAATCGAGTGGGCAAACCGAAGCTAAGCGACTTGATCTACGATCCGCAACCGAAGCTCGATCCGCTGATACTGGACCGCGCATTCAAGTTTTCTCCCGGAGGTGTTTGGACGAGAGAGCAATTTCTCACCACGCAAGCGGAGCTGAAATCGCTGGATCTTTTTCCGCATACGTTCGATGAACTGGTGGCGCAGCGGGATGGCTCCTTCAAGCTGGTCTGGCATGCAAGCGAGGAAACTAGTTGGCGTGACATGCGATGGCAAAACGCCGCATCGATGCTGCGCGGATTGCCGTACCAGTCGGTGTATCCGGAATTCTACAACCTGAATAATAAGGGACTGAACTGGCGATCGTTTGTGCGATGGGACGATGAAAAGCGCCGCATTCGCAGCGAACTGGCGTGGCCGTTTGAAGAAAATCCGAAGCAGCGTGTCCGGTTTTATTTCGATGGGCGAAACGAGAATTGGAATGTTACGAAAACGCTGATGCCTGCCACGCCGTCGGCTGCGGGGTTCAACCTGCGAAGGGCTGTGATCGGTGCGGAGGCGGCTTCGATTGAAAACTGGCGGTGGCAGTGGAACCTGGACGCGGAATATTCGTATCGTGATTTTCGGACGCTGATGGGCATTCCGGCGCAGACTGCACCATTTTTCACGAACAGCTCGGGAGTCGCTTTTCGGTCCAGCGTTCAGCGGTCGCTGATCCAGTTTCCTGAACGAAGATTTTCGCTTGGATGCATCGGCAAGCGGGGAAGCGGGGAAGTTCTTTACCAATCCGCTGGGGAAATATGGACGGATTCAGGGCTCGCTTGCGGCGAATTGGCTGCCCGAGGCGCGCGGCGAGGATTACGAGATGAACACCAGGCTGCGGGCTGGAAGAACCTTTGGGCAGATACCGTTCGACGATCTATTCATGCTTGGGTTCGATCGGGACAACGATCTGTGGATGCGCGGACATGATGGATTGGTGAATGGGCAGAAGGGAAATGCTCCGCTGGGAAGAAACTATATTCTTTCCAATTCCGACATCGATAAGGTCGTGTTTGACGATGCGTTTGTGCAGGTAAAGTTGGGACCCTTTCTCGATACAGGCGATGTTTATGATCCATCGAAATTTTTCGGATCGCCGAAATGGCTGACGGACACTGGGTTGCAAGCCAGGGTGAAACTGCTAGGGAGTTTTGAGTTTGTGCTTGGGTACGGCAAGGACCTGCGCTCCGGCACCAATACTTTTTATTCCACCGTATCGCGTTAATGCGGCGCGTGAGGCTTGCGCCATCCATCGACCGACCAGCGGTTATATTCTCCGAATGCCAATAGGATCGCGTAGACGACGGCGTACGTCATCTGGATTCCGGCCACAGCCCAATTTTGCGTCAGCCCAATTCCAAACGTAAGCACGACGATCTCCAGTGCACCGAGGATCAGCGCAGGCCGGGTCCACAGGCCGAGGAAGATTGCGATGCCGATGAACAGCTCCGACCATGGAAGCGCGTATGCGAAGACATGGACCAGCGGCGGCGGCAATGGCGTGGATGCGAATTGCTTTATCATTGAGGCCGCGAACGGGGACAAGCCGGAGAGGATGCGCGACAGGCCGTGCATCAGAATATTGACGCCCAACGTCAGTCGTAGAAAAAAATAGGCGAGCTCGCGGCTGCGCGCAATTTGTTCAGCGGTCGAATGCACGGGGGAGTTGGATGCGGGCCGGGCATGCAAGGTTTCTCCGACGAAAACCCTGGCGAGCCGCGTGAACCCAACCGGGCAGGAAAACCGGGCCTAGACTACACTAGGGCTGTATGGCGACGCTTGAACTATCGACAGTTATTCCCATTCGCACACCGAACGGGAAATTTCGTAACGAACCCTTTCTGGACTTTACGCGCGAGGACACGGCGCGGGCGATGCGGCAGGCGTTGGTCCGCGTCTCCGACCAGCTGGGCCAGGAATACGACCTGGTGATTGGGGGAAGAAGGATTCGGACCGAAGGCAAGATTCGGTCGTTGAATCCGGCCAATCCGGCGCAGGTGGTGGGTGTGCATCAGAAGGCGGGCGCCGAGCATGCCGAGATGGCGATGCAGGCGGCTCTGACTGCGTATGAAGGTTGGCGGCTTGCTCCGGTGGAGGAGCGTACGTCGCTGTTGTTGCGCACGGCGGAATTGCTGCGCCAGCGCAAGCTGGATTTTTGCGCGTGGCTGACATATGAAGTGGGCAAGAACTGGGGCGAGGCGGACGCGGACGTTGGCGAGACGATTGACTTCCTGGAGTTTTATGCGCGGGAAGCGCTTCGTCTTGCGGCTGCGACCACGCCGATTCAATATCCCGGTGAGCGGAATGAGTTGCTGTATATTCCGCTGGGGGTTGGTGCGGTGATATCCCCGTGGAATTTTCCGCTGGCGATCATGGCAGGCATGACGGCGGCGGCTGTGGTGACGGGAAATACCGTCATCCTGAAACCGTCCAGCGATTCGCCGACGATTGCGGCGCGGTTTTTCAATTTGCTGGAAGAGGCTGGACTTCCGCCGGGCGTGGTGAATTTTTGCCCCGGTTCGGGAGCTACGTTTGGCAATGCGATCGTTGAACATCCGAAGACGCGCTTTATTGCGTTTACCGGATCGAAAGAAGTTGGGCTGGACATTCATGCGCGCGCGGCGCAAGCGCGGCCGGGCCAGATCTGGATCAAGCGAACGATTCTGGAAATGGGCGGGAAAGACTCGATCCTGGTGGAAGCGGATTGCGATCTGGATGCAGCGGTGACGGGAGTTTTGAATTCTGCATTCGGGTTTAGCGGACAGAAGTGTTCCGCGTGTTCGCGTGCCATTGTCGACGATCAGATTTACGACATTTTTGTGGACAGATTGCGCGAGCGCGCGAAGCGGTTGCAGGTCGGCGATCCGGCGGAAAATGCTGCGATGGGGCCGGTGGTCAACCAGTCTGCGTACGAATCGATGCTGCGTTATATCGAAATTGGCAAGCAGGAGGGTCGTCTGGTTGCGGGCGGCAGCGCGGTTGAGTTGCCGGAGAAGGGCTATTTTATCGAGCCGACGATTTTCTCTGACATTGCACCGAATGCCCGGCTGGCGCAGGAAGAGATTTTTGGGCCGGTACTGGCGGTGATCCGATCGAGGAATTTTGAGCATGCCCTGGAGATCGCGAACAATACGGAATTTGGGCTGACTGGCGCGATCTATTCCACTTCGCGAGAGAAACTGGCGAGGGCGCGGCAGGATTTTCACGTGGGCAATTTATACTTCAATCGAAAATGTACGGGCGCCATGGTGGGGGCCCATCCGTTTGGAGGATTCAACATGTCGGGGACGGACTCCAAGGCGGGCGGCCCGGATTATCTCTACCTATTCACGCAGGCGAAATCGGTTGCAGAAAAGTTGGGCTAGCTGATCGGTTGTGCGCGGTATCGTTGGTGATGGATCATGCTGGCATTTTTCTCAAAACTTCTCTTACTTAATGGATCGAGAAGAAAGAGGAACGTGTGATGGCCAAGATTTTATGTGTTGATGATGAACCGGCTGCCGTCGTACTGAAGAAAACCATCCTCGAACGCGCCGGTCATGCCGTGACAACAAGCAGTTCCGCCAATGAAGCGATTGCTCTGCTGCAGGGCGAACCATTTGATGCCGTAGTGACGGATTGGAAATTGGGAGAAGAGAGCGGAAGACAAATTCTGCTGGCAGCGAAGACGGGAGTGCCGGTTCCGGTTGTGGTGGTTTCCGGCTACTGCTCAGAGGCGTTCCGCGCAGCCAAGCCCCAGGCAGACATCTATCTGGAAAAACCAGTGGACGCGACTGAGTTGGTGGCGATCATCAGCGCGCTGTTGCATTAGACCAGGCGACTCTGTTTTTTTTAGAGGCCGCCTGATCTGCGGTACGTATCCTGCGGCTGATTCGCCTCAGGCGCGTGCCGTGTGCAAGTCCATCTGACCGCCAGCTATGGCGGCGGCGTCGGCAAGCGTCCGATGATGGATGGTAAAAAGGGCGAGTTCCAGCCGATCCGAGACACCTGTCTTGTCATAGACATTGCGCAGGTAATTTTTGATCACCTGTTCGGTGGTGCCAAGGTGGCTGGCGATTTCCTTGTTCTTGAACCCTTGAACGATCAAAGCAACAATCTTGATCTCCTTGGGTGTGAGCCGGTCGCGAACGCGTGCACCGACCGCATCGGCTTCTTCCGCGATACCATGCCCGGATTTTGCCTGGAGATAGGTATGCCCGGTAGCGACCGAGTGAATGCATTCCAGAAGGGCGGGGCCGGCGATGTCGCGAAAGACGACGCCGTCGAACCCTGGAACCGCGTAGGTATGAAGTGATTCCGAATTTTCCGCGATGACAATCAATTTGCTGGTAGCCGTGCGCGCAGACTGGATCATGTCGGGTAAATTCAGTTGCAGGGAAGCTGCGAAAAGAATGACGGAAGAGCGAAAGGTTCGTACTGCCTGCGATAGCCGCTCGCTGTCCATACATTGGGCAACAATACGGATATCATCTTGTAGCGCAAGTGTTTTCGCTACACCAGCTCGAAAAATGGATTGATTATCAGCAAGAATAATTTTTGTCATCGCATGAGTTCCACACAAGTACCTTTTCTTCTGGTCTTAGCCCTGCCGCAGGCATCGAGTGCCTGTCGATCAAGACGGACTGCAGAAGAACAACAAAAAATCAGCGTGTTCTATTTCTTGTATCGGCAGTATTCCTAAGAAGGTCAACTGCCCGTACTTCGGTCCGGACTCCTGCTACCCTTGGGGGAGGGCAGGGGGAACCAAGGCTCATCCAGTGCAACAGTGTTACATCGATAATTCAGGGTTTGCATCTACTCAGAATGTGCGCTGCATCACGTACTCTGCAGCAAGACCAGATTAACGTGTTTCGACGAGATCGCGTACGACGATTTTCGCCAATTCGAGCCGTGAAACCCATATTGGAACTAATTGTTACCCTTGGTTTTGTTTTGAGAAATTAGTAATCGTGCACAAAGCAGGAATTTATGCGAAAACCTGTACTTTTGACAGTCGATGACGATATCAGCGTGTTGGAAGCGCTGGTTCAGGATTTGCGCCGTCACTATGGGAGCAGTTACCGGATCATCCGGGCCACCTCCGGCCAGTCTGGTCTGGAGATCTGCAGCGAGCTGAAGCGGCGAGGGGAAGCCATCGCGCTCTTGCTATCCGATCAGCGCATGCCGGGGATGTCTGGAGTCGAGTTCCTGGAACAAAGCATTGCGATCGTGCCTGCGGCCAAGCGGGTCTTGTTGACCGCGTACGCGGACACAGAGGCCGCGATTCGCGCCATCAATGCGGCGAAGATCCACTATTACCTGACCAAGCCGTGGGACCCGCCAGAGGAACGACTCTATGCGGTATTGGACGATCTGCTGGAGTCCTGGAGCCGGGATTACCGGCCGCCATTTGAAGGTTTGCGGGTGGTTGGTTCGCGATGGCTGCCGGAGGGCCATGAGATCCGCGAGTTTTTATCGCGCAATCACGTGCCGTACCAATGGCTCGATCCCGGGCTGGACACAGTGCCGGTTGTTCCCGGCAATGGGGCCGCTCCCGAGGCAAACCATGGGCCAAGCCGGGAGGGAAACAGCGAAAGTACCAGATTATTGGCTGAGTACCATCTTGATCCCGGCAAACTGCCAGTAGTGTTGTTTCCCAACGGGGAAAGCCTGGTCAAACCGCCCATTGCCATGCTTGCGGAAAAAGTGGGGCTGCGAACCCAGGCGGAACGCGATTTTTACGATCTGGTCATTGTGGGAGCAGGGCCGGCAGGTCTGGGGGCGGCTGTGTATGGGGCCTCTGAAGGGCTGAAAACGCTGGTCATTGAGCCGGCAGCGCCGGGCGGACAGGCCGGAAGCAGTTCCCGCATTGAGAATTATCTGGGATTTCCGGCGGGGCTGAGCGGGGAGGACCTGGCCCGACGGGCGACCATCCAGGCGACGCGGTTTGGGGCAGAATTTTTATCGCAACGTGCCACCGGAATCCGAACCGAAGGGCAATATCACTTCATCCAATTGTCTGGTGGTGGTGAGGTAAGCTGCCATACCGTGCTGATTGCGACTGGGGTCGATTATCGCAGGCTGAAATCCGGGGGCCTGGAGCGACTGACGGGCGCAGGAGTTTATTATGGCGCGGCGTTGACGGAGGCCATCTCCTGCAAAGACGAAACGGTGATGATTGTTGGAGGGGCGAATTCAGCAGGGCAGGCGGCGGTGCATTTTTCCCAGTACGCGGAGAAAGCGATCATGCTGGTGCGGGCCGATTCGCTGGAGAAGGGCATGTCGCAATACCTGGTGCAGCAAATTCTTACGATGCCGAACATTGAAGTACGGACATGCACAGAGGTGATAGATGCCTGTGGCGATACGCATCTGGAAGCGGTTCGGTTGAAGACGCCGACAGGCGAGGTGGAAGAGCCGGCTTCGGGCTTGTTTATTTTTGTCGGGGGCGAGCCGAAGACGGACTGGTTGCCTGCCGGGGTTTTGCGGGACGCGAAAGGATTTGTACTTTCTGGTCCGGATCTGCACACGACCGACAAATTTCGATGGACGCTGGAGCGGTCGCCCTATTTATTAGAGACAAGCGTTCCGGGAATTTTTGTGGCGGGCGATGTTCGATTTGGAAGCGTGAAGCGGGTTGCATCGGCAGTGGGGCAGGGCTCGATTGCAGTACAGTTCGTGCATCAGTATTTAGCAAATTTCTAGATCGCTTCTTGTTGTCCTGTATTCTTTGGATGGCTCGATAGCGGCTGCCCCGCGTTGAAACGATTGACCTTTGGTCGGGTTGCCCAGGACGGGAGATTTTGCGGTCCCACAGGTAAACGAAGGCTTGATGGGGCCCCGGTCCGTAGAGAAGGAAGTGCAGCTTGAGTTTCATGCTATGAAAAATCTGCCATGAAGAACCTGGGAAAATTCGTCGATCTCCCTGCTGCGGAGCAACAGTCTCTGCTGGCGAAGGTGCGCTGCATCCCGTTGTTCTCGGACCTGGATGAGAAGACGCAGGAATGTTTGCAGAGGGCGGAACTAATCAACACAGAAGCGGGCGAGTGTGTTCTGGGCCAGGAGCATACGAAGCGTTTCTTCTGGGTTTTGCTGGAAGGCGGCTTGCGCGCGGAGTTTGTGGAGCCGGATGGCACGCGCCGACCGCTGGCGACGCATCACGGATGCGAAACATTCGGCGAGGTGCCGTTGCTGACTGGTTCCGCGAGCCGAGTGGAATGCACCATGATCGAGCCCAGCCAACTGCTGCGCGTCGAAGAAGATTCCTTCTGGCAACTGATGACGACGTGCCCGAACGTGAGGAAAGGTATCCTGGCGAATCTGACCGCGCGTCAGCAAGGCCTGCAGGGAATGATGCTGCAGCGGGAGAAGATGGCTTCCCTGGGCACTATGGCGGCGGGTTTGATGCACGAACTGAATAATCCGGGCAGCGCCGCCAAGCGAGCCAGCACACAGCTGCGCGAAAGCCTGACCCATCTGCAGGAGTTGAACCTTCGCACCTGCCGCATGGGCCTCGGGACAGAGGAGCTGAACTGCATTGCCGATTTGCAGCGCCACATTTTGCAGCCGCAGAAAATGGCGGCCATCAATTCGCTGGACCAGGCAGATGCGGAAGAATCGCTGTGCGAATGGCTGGACAAAGTAGGGGTTCAGGACGCGTGGAAGCTGGCCCCTCCATTGGCGGAGATAGGATTGACCCCGGAAAAGCTGGAGTGTCTGCATGCGAAATTTCCTGCCGCGACACGTTCCGACGCGTTCCACTGGGTAGAAGCGCTGGCAACCAGCGTGCAGCAGCTGGACACAATTGAGGAAAGCATCACCCGCGTGACGGAGCTGGTGATGGCGGTCAAACATTATTCCTACGCAGAGAAAATGTGCTGCCAGGCGATCGACATCCACAAAAGTCTGCAAAGCGCACTGATGATTCTTGGACACAAGATACGGCACAAGGAGATTCAGGTTTCGAAAGTATTCAGCGCCGATGTTCCTATCCTTGAGTCGGCGGCTACGGGGCTGCATCAAGTGTGGATGAACCTGCTGGACAATGCCGTGGATGCAGCGCCGCAGAAGGGTCATATTACGGTGCGTACCTGGGTGGATGGGCCGGATATTTTTGTCGGCGTTCGCGATGACGGCGCGGGAATTCCGGAGGAACATCGGTCGCAGATCTTTGAACCCTTCTATACCAGCAAGGCGGAGGGAGTGGGCACGGGGCTCGGCCTCAGCATCTCCCACAAAATTGTGACCACACATTTTGGCGGCGACATTCGCTTCGAGTCAGAGCCGGGTAAGACGGAATTTATTGTTCGGCTGCCGCAGCATCCGCCGGAGACGGCGAAGCAGAACTCCTAGTTGAAGCACGAGAATGGTTGGCATGGATGAGACCGAGAGGTCTCTTTTTCATGCCATCCTGGCCGCAAAGGATGCGGCCAGGATGGAGTTTCCGGCGGGTCTCTCCGCTGCGGCAGGGATAACAACTCTGAAATATTCCGACCACAGCGAAGCGATTAGAAGTTGATTCCGGCGTTCAAGAAGATGCTGCGATTGCCGGCGGTGGATGGTCCGAAAAAACCACCCGCGAGCGACTGCGACTTCCCAAAAAGTGGGCCGCCGATGGTGCCATTGGGAGGGGAAAGATTTTCGTGGTTGAGTACATTTTGTGCAAAGGCTGAAAGCGTCAGGCTGTATTTACGCGGGACGGCGGCATCCAGCCTTCCCGGGCCGCCCTGATTGCCGCTTAAACCGCGTCCTCCGAGACCGCCTCCACCGCCATGATGATCGCCGCCACCCTGTGCGTGGGACAATTTTGGGCCAAACCCGATCACTTTGCTGACTCGCAAATTCAAGCTGTAATTTGAAGGGCCAACGCCCAGGTTGTAGGGAATGATCTTCTCATTCGTACCGACTGGATCGGCATCGAGGCAGCCGTAACGTGTCGAATAGTAGCCAGCCAAATTGGCAGTGCAATTCGATTGCGCGGAGAAGGTTGGACGCGCATTGAACTGATTGTTCGCGGTCAAGTCGGTGCCGGTGGTGATGTTGTACGCATTGCCTGAGTTATAGACAAAGAAGGGAGCGAAAGAAAAAGCATACGGGAGTGTGACGTCGCCGAGTATCAGGAAGCGATTTTTGACGGCAAACTCAGTGGGCCCATAGTCCTGGCCTGGATCGTGCGCATTCATGGGAAAGGTGCTGACGCCATTGCTGTCCGCTTTTGCGTTGCTATAGGTATAGAAGCTGAAAATGCTGATGTTTTTCCGCCGCGCATTGACGGTGGCGATGAGCTGGTTTTCCCGGTAGACCGCGCCCGATTGATATTGATAGATGTTGGAGCTGGGCGGAGTCAGCGGAGTCGTCGGATACATATTGGAAGGGCCGTCAAAGAAGGGCGCGCTGGTGTTGCTGCTTAAGTACTCGTGGACGCCGCGACTAAAGAGGTAGGTGACGTTGCCGGTGATGCCTTTTGCGACCTGGCGATCGACTCCGATGGCCCCCTGCATATCAACGGCGGCGTGGAAATTGGGCGCGATGGTCCAATAGATGGGCGCAGAATTGGAAGAGGTCGGATTTGGCGGCTTCACGGCATTGCCGGGGCTGGTCTCGGTATAGCCGGTGGGGTCGGTGATCGTGTAAATCTGCTGATTCGATAGCCCGCCAGGAGTCGTGGGCAGGTTGTGGCGAAGAACCTGAGTGATGTAAGGCGCTCCGTACGAGCCATTCGGGATGGTGAACCTTTGGTAAAACCATCCGTAGCCGGCGCGAATGACGGTCTTCGGTTTGTCCTTGCCGTGGCCCAGTCCATAGGCCATATAGAGGCGCGGCGCGAAGTCACTCTTGTCGTGGATTTCATTCTGTGTTTCCCAGCGCAGACCATAGCTCAACGTTAGTTTCGGGTTGACTGCGAAGTCGTCCTGATAAAACAGCGCCAAGTCAAAGGGAGTGGCGCGGGCAGTGTATTGATTGTTGTTGACGACCGTGACTGTATATTTCTGCGGGGTGCGATTGAGATAGTCGGCGATGCTGGCGAAAGTGTAGGAACCGTTGGTGCCGCTATCGGCATAATTGGCGTCGCGATAGGCGCGAAAACGGCCGCCAAAGTTCAGCGCATGACGGCCCTTGGAGCCGGTGAAATAATCCTGCACCTCGTAGTCGTCCTGATTATCGCGGGTAGCGCCGGAGGTGTTGCCGCCACTGGTAAATGCGCTGGAGACAGAGACGCTGGGGAGGGTGACTTGCGAGGATTGCGCGTTGCGAATGCGGCGATAGCGGAAACGGATGTTGTCGACGAAATTCTTACTCATCACGATGCTGTCGCTGGCCTGCAGCGTGTTCTCCTGGTTGGTTCCATCGGTGGCTTGCGAGGGGAGGGCTGTTTCGCCGACTTCGCCATTGGTAAACGAAGAGCGATAGTACTCATAGCGCAGGGTCAGTGTATTCGCCTGACCCAACTGAAAATCGAGCCGGCCTTCGGGGTCCCAGCGAGTGCTGGGGTTGCTGACCGATATATTTTCAAATGTTCCGTTGGGATTGGAAGGGATGACGCTTGCCGGATCGATGGCATCGACGATATTTACGTTCACATTCTTACGGGTAAAGAGATCGGTGAAATACGATGAAGTTTTCGTCATCGGGCCGCCGACGTTGCCGTAGAGGAAATAGGAATAGTAGCTGGGCTCCGTTAACCGCGGCGAGCCAGGCGGCAGGTTGGAGTTCAGAATCGGGTTCTGCGAGTTGAATCCGGAATAATTGCCGCGGGAATAGACGTGTCCGTGAAACTCGCCGGTGCCTGCTTTGGTGAGGATCTCAATGCGGCCGTAGCCGAGGCGGTCGAACTCCGCGGAGAAGGGATTCTGGTTGATGATGATTTCGCGGATCGAGGATTTGGGCGGCATTTGTCCGCCGGAAAAACCATCGATATAAATCTGGCCGCCGTTCGGACCAGCCGAGGGGCCGGCCAGGGCCTGCAGTTCACTCGACAGCTCATCGGGATCGTCCGAGAGCGCGTCGAGGTCCTTTCCTTTGATGACCAACGCGCTGGCGTTCGACTCTGGAGATGTATCGATGGTGGAACTTTCCGCACTGACGTGGACCTGTTGCTGCTCGGCGGCAATGATCAAGGAAATGTTCAGTGTCTTGGTTGTTCCGGCGACGATCGACACAGATTTGGATTCGTAGGGGGTAAATCCTTCGATGGATGTGTCAATGGTGTACTGCCCAGGGGGCAATGCGTTGAAGTGATAATTTCCGGTGCCGCCGCTGGTGGTGCGGACGGTTTTTCCGTTGCCGGAAAGAACGATGGAAGCGCCGGGGATAATCGCTCCGGTGGGATCAGCAACTACGCCGCGTAAATTGCCGGTAGCCTGTTGCCCCAAAATTGTCGACACGAAGAGAAAAGGCACGACAAGTAAAGCATAGAAACGAAAGCGTAAATGAGCCACTGACCATTTCCTTTTGAGAAGTCAAAAACACTACGTCTTACTAGTTGAGACGTAGCAGAGTTCGAAAAAGCTTCACCAACGAAGCAATCCACCAAGAAAAATTCACGCGGCTGAAACCTTTGTATGACGGGTCGCTGCATTACGAATAACTGAATCTTGTTGAGAAAGTTTCTCCAAGGGCCGAGAGGCAGCATGAAGGTGCGTGGGGCAGGAGCCGTTTGCTGTGTCTGTTCCGTACTGTGTTGCGCCGGAAGAATGCATGGACTCGCCGGAGTAGCATCTCCAGTTCAACGCAACTCTCCCTGCCTCCGCGTAGAGAAAACATCGATCCAACATCGATGACCAACATCGATCCAGGGTTCGGCATCTTAACTGATAGAAGCTGGTGCCGCTGGATTGTTGTCTTTTCCAGGCAAACCTAGAGTGGATTTCCTGTTATCTTGCCCATTCAACGATACGCATCTTTTTTGGGGGAAAAGCTGCGTGAAGATTGACCGCTTCAACTGAATCTGCTGGAAATCAGTTCGCGGCAATACATATCAGATTCTAAGGTGGAAATGTCTGGAAAAGCGGTGATCTCGCAGCACATCGATTCTCTCGACGGGCTGCGCGCGATCGCTATTCTGCTGGTTCTGTTGGTGCATAGTGGACTCTATTACCTTGTGGACATCGTTCCTTCCGGGTCCAGTTGGCAATATGTTGTTGTGAATGGGAGATCGGGAGTCGATCTCTTCTTTGTTCTCTCCGGTTTTCTAATTACCGGGATTCTGCTCGACACGCAGCATCGCAGCGATTATTTTCCACGCTTTTACTGGCGGCGAGCGCTGCGAATCTGGCCGGTGTATTACGCCTTTCTTTTTGCGGCGTTCCTGCTCCATCCCCGTGCATTCACCGTGACGGGCCTGTCGCCGTTCGCGCTTTATTATCGGAATTTCCTGCCATCGGACGGAGTTTCCGACGTGTATTTTGGCCAATATTGGAGCTTGTGCGTCGAGGAGCAATTTTATTTGGTATGGCCTTTGATCGTTTATTTCTGGCCGAGGCGTCTACGACTGCCGTTGGTTGCAACCCTGATTGCGACGGCGCTGCTATTGCGGTTTACTTTGATGCATCGAGGGATGAATGAATACGTTGTCTATCGGCTCCCTTTCTGCCGGATGGACAGTCTCGCAGTGGGTGCGGGGATTGCGGTTCTGATTCGTGAACAGGTCAGCCATCGCGTGCGACGGATGATCTTCTGGATGGCGATCGCGGCGGGCATCGCAATTTTGATTTATGTGGGAGGTGTGGATGGACCCCACAATGACTATCGTTTTATGACGGTGGGAATCACAGGATATGCGCTGGTGTTTGGAGGAATCGTTGGATTATGTGTGATGACGGAACGCCGCACCGCAATGACCGCGTGGCTGAGCGCGCCCTTTTTCAAGGCGATCGCAACGCGCAGCTACGCAATGTACCTGTTTCATCTGGTCCCGCTGTATTTGTCGGTGGTTTTCTTCCACCATATCCAGGATTTTCCGCAACAGAAGTGGACTGGAATTGGCGCGATGATTGTGATCGCGGCCGCCTCGTATGGAATGGCATGGCTTTCCTGGCGGTTTCTGGAGGAGCCTGTCCTGCGACTGAAAAATTGGGAGTGGTGGGCTAAGAGCCGGACGCCAATTGCTGTTCATAGCCACTCAACTGAGTAATGCATTTTTGTCGCGCATCGTGGCCAGCCTGCACATCGCGGTACCAGTCGAGCGTGATATCGAGTGCTTGCGACAACGGCAGCACGGGATGCCAGCCGAGATGCTGCGATGCCTGGGTCCAGTCCAGCTTGAGCATGGTGGCTTCGTGCGGGTGAACGCCGTCATCGATCTGCCAGCGTGGCGCGGGGACGGAAGGCTGCGTTGCCCACCGCGCGGCGAGGTACTCGACAATCCACTGCACCGGTCTGGCGTCGTGGTAGTGCGGGCCGAAGTTCCAGCCGCCGGAAAACTGCGTGCCGTGTTGGTACAAATTTTCGGCCAGGGTGAGATAGCCGCGCAGTGGTTCCAGCACATGCTGCCAGGGCCGTGTCGCATTAGGGTTGCGGATGCGAAGAGTTTCTCCGGAACTGAAGGCGCGGACAATGTCGACGATC
Source organism: uncultured Acidobacteriota bacterium (assembly GCA_963719625.1). Taxonomy (GTDB): domain Bacteria; phylum Acidobacteriota; class Terriglobia; order Terriglobales; family Acidobacteriaceae; genus JAKAAZ01. The sequence goes on along the minus strand of CAVRDB010000023.1, from coordinate 1,081 downwards.
AGCCGGTCCGGGGCCCAGTCGCCGCCGCCGATGACATTGCCGGCACGCGCCGTAGCGATAGCGACTTGATGCTCAGAGTATTTGGCCGGAGGGAAAAAGGAATTTCTGTATGCGCTGGTTACAAATTCCGCGCAGGCCTTGCTGTTGCTGTAAGGATCGTGGCCGCCGAGCGGATCATTTTCCCGATAGGCCCAGGGCCATTCCTGGTTCTCATAACATTTGTCGGTGGTGACGATGACTACGGCGCGCACGGAGCCGCAGGCGCGGATTGCCTCCAGCAAACGGGCGGTGCCGAGGACATTGGTTTCATAGGTGCGGATGGGATCTCGATACGAGACGCGCACCAGAGACTGCGCGGCCAGGTGAAAGACAATCTCCGGCTGATGCTGGAGCATGGCGTCTTGCAGGTGTTCCAACTCGGCAAGGTCGCCAATCACGGATGTCAGGCTGCTGGCGATGTCGGCAACGGTAAATAAATTGGGGGTGGTGGGCGGCGGCAGTGCATAGCCCATGACGTGGGCGCCCAGCTTTTCCAGCCACAGCGAAAGCCAGCTGCCCTTAAAGCCGGTGTGGCCGGTGAGAAATACTTTGCGGCCCTGCCAGAATGTGTTCACCATATCTTCCATGGGGCTGAACCCGTGTCCCAAAGATCTTCGAGGAATTTTTTGTCATGCAAGGTATCCATCGGCTGCCAGAAGCCACGATGTTTGTAGGCGGATACCTGGTGTTCGCGGCTGAGCGTCTCGAGCGGATCGCGCTCCCAAATGGTGGAGTCGCCTTGAAGGTAGGGAGCAATCTTCGAGGACAAAACAAAGAATCCACCGCTGACCCAGCGTCCGTCGCCCAATGGTTTTTCTGAAAACGAAGTGACCTGGGCGTCGTCGCTGATTTCAAGCGCACCAAATTTTCCAACGGACTGGGTCGCCGTCAGCGTGACCAGCGTTTTGCGGCTGCGATGGAACTGCAGCAGCTTGTCCAGATTGATGTCCGCAAGGCCGTCGCCGTAGGTGAAGCAGAAATCTTCATCCTTCTCCACATAGGCAAGCGCGCGCTTCAGTCGCCCGCCGGTCATGGTGGCCAT
>CAVRDB010000022.1:0-184104 GCA_963719625.1 uncultured Acidobacteriota bacterium | reverse complement strand
CGTGGTGAAGGCGCAGATCAGTTCGACGACAGCCGGGTGGCCTTGCAGGATGGGCAGCTGGGGCTTGAAAATGCCCGCGTTGCGCTGGCGTTGATGGTGTTTCCCGATGTGAACCAGAAATTTGAAGCTGTTGACGACCCGGCCACAGAGCCTGTTGCTTCCATCATTAGATGATGCTGAGGCGGTGGCCCGCCATCACAATCCGGCATTGGATGCAGCATTCAGAGCGGTACGAATGGCTTCCTCGGATGTGACGGCTGCGCGGGCGGAATACCTGCCGACCATGACTTTTGACTACTTTTACGGGATAGACGCCAACCATTTCGCGATGGAAACGCCATCCTCTCTTCGGTTGATCCCAGCTTGATGGCAGGCCAATCCAAAACCTTGGATATTCCGCATTGGCATCGTTGACATTGCCCATCTGGAACTGGGGCGCGACCCACAGTAAGGTAAAGACCGCGGAAGAGCTGAAGCAGCAGGCCGTGCAGGATCGCGAGTTCGCCCAGCGCAAACTTATCGCCGATCTAGAGCAATTCTATGGGGAGGCGAAGGTGGCAAAATCGGAATTGGAGATTCGCCAGTCATCTGTCGTAAATGCGGAGGAGAGCCAGAAGCTGACCTTGCTGCAATATAAGGCTGGCGACGCAACGGCGCTTGAAGTAGTCAACGCACAAGACCTTCTGACTGTAGAGCGCAACGCGTTTGCGGACGCAGAAGCACGGTATGCGACTGCGCTTGCCGATCTGGCGACGTTGACGGGGAGCTTATAGATGATGCGTCGCTTGCGCCTACCGGGTTTCTCCTTGTGTTTGTTGACGATTATGGCGCCTGTCCTAATTGTGGCCGCGACGGGCTGCAGCGGCGACACGGCGACGCCTCCGGAGCCGGTGGTGAGTGTTGAGACCGCTGTGGCGAAAGTGCAGACCGTTACCGATTTTGTCACTGCGGAAGGCGTGTTATTTCCAATCCAACAGGCTTCGATTTCGACGAAGATCACGGCGCCGGTGCGCAAATTTTATGTTCAACGAGGCGACAAGGTGCATCGCGGAGAGCTGCTGGCGGTGCTGGAAAACAAGGACCTTGCCGCAGCGGTGGTGTCGGCGCAGGGCGGCTACGATCAGGCCCAGGCCACGTATGCTTCGACGACCTCTTCCGCGCTGCCGGAAGAGGTGCAAACCGCGAATCTGAATGTGGTGGACACACGCACCGCCCTGGCCTCAGCGCAGAAGCTCTACGACAGCGAAAAGAAGCTGTATCAGCAGGGCGCCATTGCGCGCAAGCAACTGGATTCGACAGAGGTCGCCTTGACTGCGGCGCGCAGCGCGTATGAAACGGCCGAGAAACATTTGCAAAACCTGCAAGCCCTGGGAGTGTCCCAGCAAAAGAAAGCAGCGCAGGGACAGCTTGAATCGGCCCATGGGCAATATCTGGGTGCGACCGCGCAAATGGGGTATACAGAAATCCGCAGCCCGATGGATGGTGTGGTTGCCGACCGCGCGGTGTATCCGGGCGACATTGCGCCGGCGGGGACGCCGCTGTTGATCGTGATGGACACATCGAAGGTGGTCGTCCGGCTGCATGTCCCGCAACAGCAGGCGGAGCAGTTGAAGCTCGGTCAGGCAGCAAGTCTTCAGGTCCCAGGCCTGCAGACTTCCATCCCTGCCAAGGTGACCGTACTGAGTCCGGCGCTGAATCCGAACAGCACGACGGAAGAGGTGTGGGTGGAAGCAGACAATCCGGGGGGTGAATTGAAACCGGGCACAACGGTGGACGTTTCCATCATCGCCAGAACGATTCCCAATGCACTGGCAATCCCAGCCTCGGCAGTACTGACAGAATCGGACGGGCAAACATCGGTGATGGTGGTGAAGGCGGACAGCCGCGCGTATTCGCAAAAGGTGAAAACGGGGATTCAACAGGGCGCAACGATACAGATCGTCAGCGGTATTCAGTCAGGGCAACAGGTAATTGTCAGCGGACAGTATGGGCTTCCGGACAAGACGAAAGTGAAGGCCACACCCGCTAGCCCGAACCCTGGCTCGAAAGCTAAGGCATAGATCCCCTATGGCGAATATCCCCTCCAGCGGGCCAGAAGAAGACCTCCGGTTTGAGGCCGATCCGAAGAAAGGCGCTCCGGCAGACCCGAAGACCGAAGAGCGCATGACCGGCATCGAGGAGAAACCTGCCTGGTTCGTCACCTATTCCAAAGCCGTGATCGCGGTGATTGTTGTGCTGACGCTGGCGGGCGTGTTCATGGCGTTGAGTATTCCCATTGCCGTCTTTCCAACGACGAATTTCCCCCGCGTCTTGATTGCCATCGACAACGGCGTGATGCCGATCGATCAGATGCTGGTCACCATCACCCGACCGATCGAAGAAGCCGTCAACAGTGTGCAGGGATTGACAACGGTACGCTCCATTACCAGCCGGGGTACGGCGGAGGTGGATCTGTTCTTCGACTGGAATGTGGACATGTTCCAGACGCTGCAGCGGGTTTACGCCGCTATGTCGCAAGTCCAGACTTCGTTACCTCCCACGGCGAAGATTGAAGCGACCCGGCTCCGCTTTTCCAGTTTTCCCATTCTCGGGTTCGGCCTCACTTCCGACACCATGCCCGCGACGAAGTTATGGGAGATGGCCACCTACGACATAAAGCCGCGGCTCAACCGGGTGAACGGCGTGGCCACCGTGAACGTACAGGGTGGACAGGTGCCGGAGTTCGACATCGTTCCCGATCCGGCAAAACTGTTGCGGACATCGGTGACGGTCACGGAAATTCTGGAAGCGGTGCGCAGGACGAACCTCATCCAATCGCCGGGTTTGATTGCAGAGCATCACGACCTCGTACTCGATCTGGTGGACGGACAGGTCCACGATCCCAGCGAGATCGCCAATATCGTTATCAAGAGCACGCCTGCCGGTGTTCCAGTACACATTGGCGACGTGGCCACTGTGGCGGCTGGAGTACAGCCCGTCTATACGGTGGTCACGGCTGACGGCAAGCCTGGAGTGCTGATCAGCATTAACCGGCAACCGGGCACCAACACCGTAGCGGTTGCGGATGGAGTGTACGCGGAGCTGGCGCAGATCAAAAAAAACCTTCCGCCTGGAATCCATTTCTCGGTTTTCTACGATCAGGCGCAACTGGTGAAAGAAGCCATCAGCAGCGTGCGCGATGCCATTCTGATCGGCATTGTTCTCTCTTGCATTGTCCTAGTCATTTTTCTGCAGGATTGGGGTAGCTCGCTAGTGGCAGGGCTGGTCATCCCAGTGACAATTGCGCTGACTTTCGTGGTGCTGAAGCTGTTAGGTCAGACCTTCAATCTGATGACGCTGGGTGGCCTGGCCGCCGCGGTTGGACTGGTGATCGACGATGCCATTGTCGTGGTCGAGAATATTGTCCTTCACAGGGACGCTGGCCAAGGCAGAATGCAGGCGGTTCAGAGCGCACTGAGCGAACTGAAGGTACCGCTGGTTGGCTCCACGCTCACGCCAGTTGTCATCTTCCTGCCGCTCATTCTTATCTCCGGCGTTACCGGAACCTTTTTTCGCGCACTGGCTGTGACGATGGCCACGGCTCTGATTGCCTCTCTGCTGCTGGCGCTGACCTGGACGCCTACGCTGAGTCAGTACTTTGTTCGGCGCAAGGACACGGTGAAGCCGCAGAATCAAATCGGCGTGTTTGCCTCGCATGAGGAGGAGACCCGGCGAATGATGGAGGCTGAAGAAGCCAGCATCGGCGGTTTCATGAAACGCGTTATCGGGACCTATGAGCGGCTGCTGATATTTGTTCTGGCTCGTCCGTGGTGGCTGATCGGCTTTGCCGCGGTTCTGATTGCCGTTTCCTACTTGTGCTACGCCTCGCTTGGCTCCAATCTGCTGCCGAAAATGGATGAAGGCAACTTCACCGTGGACTACATCATGCCCCCGGGAAGTTCCCTGGCGGAGACCGACCGTGTGGTGGGCCATGTCGTCGAGATCATTCGTTCCATCCCGGAGGTGAAGGCGACATCGCGGCGCACTGGACTGCAACTGGGGCTGGCGGCGGTGACCGAAGCGAACACGGGAGACATTTCCGTCAACCTTAGCAGCCACCGCAGCCGTGATATTTACGCAATCATGGATGAGGTGCAGGCCAAAGTGAATCAACAGGAGCCGGCGCTGGACATCGACCTGCACCAGACACTAGAAGACATGATCGGCGACCTGACGAATGCGCCGCAACCAGTCGACATCAAGCTGTTCAGCGAGGATCCCGATCTACTCCGTCACTGGGCGCCCATCGTTGCCGATAAGATTTCAAACGTACCCGGTGTGGTGGGCGTACTGAACGGAATCGACGATACAATCAGCAGCCCGGAGACGATCTATCATGTCCAACCCTCGGTGACTGCGACCAGCGGGTTTACGCCGGAAGAAGTGGCGACGGATGCGGGTGCTTTGCTACAGGGTCAAACGGCGCCGACGCCTCTTGTCGTCAACAACCGCCCATATAACATTCGTGTTCGCTTCCCGGACCAGAACCGTGCTTCTCCGGAGGCGATGAACGACACTATGCTGGTCAGCTCCGCGGGAACGACAGCGACCCTCGGCTCGCTGGCTACAGTCCAGAACCTTCCTGGGCAGACAGAGATATTGCGCGAGAATCTGCAACGCCTGGTGGAAGTTTCGGCGCGTCTGGAAGGTACAAGTCTCGGTCAGGCCATCGTGGGTGTGAAGAAAGCTGTGGCCGAGGCTAACCTGCCACCGCAAATCAGGGTGGAATATGGCGGGACCTATGCGACGCAGCAACAATCCTTCCGCGATTTACTGCTGGTACTGTTTGTGGGTTTGCTGTTGGTTTTTCTGGTGCTGTTGTTCGAGTTCAGAACATTTTCCGCCCCTGTGTCGATTCTGGCGTCGGCGGTCCTGTCTACCTCTGGAGTTTTTCTCGCGCTGATGATTACGGGAACAGATTTCAATATTTCCTCCTTCATGGGGCTCATCATGGTGGTGGGTATTGTTGCGAAGAACGGCATTCTGCTGCTGGACGCAGATGTGAAGTTCCGCGCGCTAGGACTTTCTCCGCGAGATTCCATGATTCAGGCGGGCCGCAGGCGACTGCGTCCCATCGTGATGACTGCAGTTGCCGCCATGGCTGGGATGTTCCCGTTGGCGCTGGCCCTGGGCGCCGGATCGCAGATGCTGCAGCCGCTGGCGATCGCAGTCATCGGCGGCATTCTCATCTCGATGGTGCTTTCGCTGGTGATCACTCCAGTCGTGCACTATTCCATGACCGGAAAGGGCTAGAAAAACGGTTGCAGGCGACGGAGAAGGCTCTGCAACTATAAGGCTTTCGACAAATTAAGGTCTAAGGTTTATCTGGGGTGTATCTGGGAGCGTATGCGAGTCCTGATCGTGGAGGATGAAGAACGATTGGCGGAGAATATCGCGGCGGCGCTGCGAGAGGGACCGGGCTATGCCGTGGACACTGCCGGCGATGGCGAGACCGGTGCCTACCTGGCAGAAATGGGTGAGTACGACTTGATCGTGCTGGATCTGATGTTGCCAAAAATGGCTGGCTCCCAGGTGTTGCAGCGGTTGCGCAAACGCGGACAGAAAGCGCCGGTGCTGGTGCTGACCGCAATCACATCCAAAGCGTCCATCGTGGAACTGCTGAATTCCGGAGCCGATGACTACGTCGGCAAGCCGTTCGACCTGGGCGAACTGATAGCGCGGATCAAAGCGCTGATTCGTCGAGGTAAGGGCGTAAGTCATCCGCTGATCCGGGTGGGCGATCTGGAAGTGGATACAGTAGAGCGCTCGGTGCGATGTGGAGGCGTGGAAGTGGAGCTTTCGCCGACGGAGTATCGAATCGTGGAATATCTAAGTCATCGGCCTAGCTCCATCGTATCCAAAGAATCTCTGCTGGAGCATCTGTATGACTTCAACTGGGAGCGGCATTCCAACGTGATCGAAGCCCATGTTTCGAATCTGCGCCGCAAGCTGAATCGCGGTGGAGAAGAAAAGTGGATTGAGACGCTGCGCGGGCGGGGATATCGTTTGACGGCGTTCCGGGAGACACAGCCATGAAGCCATACTCGCTGACTCGTCGGCTGGTGGTGACGGTGCTGCTGGTGGAGCTGTTGCTGGCCGCGGCCGCGACCGGGCTGGCTCTTCTGTATGAACGTCAGCAGAACCTCCATTCCTTCGATTTGATGTTGCGCGGACGGGCGGATTCGTTGCTGGGCGCGGTCCAGGATGCCGAAGACGCGAACGACAATGTGATGCTGGACCCGAAGGCGCTCGACCTGCCACGAGGCGATCTATATGAGGTGCGGGACGTGTCGGGGCGTGTCGTTGGTAGTTCTGCGAAATGGAACCGCCAGATTGAGCAGGAGATAGGTGAAGAGGGGAGTGCGCGCAATTTTCGCTGGAACGGAAAGCGGTACCGGGGGTTCGCGCTGCACGGAGTTCGGCAAATCGATCAGACCGATAATAGTCCGGGAATTGCCCGTCCCGTCGTCATCTTGTATGCGGCCTCGTTGAAGCCGTTCTGGCGGGCCATGAACCATGCGGCAAAGTTTCTGCTCATTTCCAACTCGCTGATTTTGCTATTTACCGCCGGAACCTTGTTGATACTTTTGCGGCGGGGCATGGCTCCGCTGAAGGAGCTGGCGGGTGCTGCGGCAGCGATCTCCTCGAACTCGCTGAAGTTTCGTGCTCCTCCCGATGCTTTTGCGGTGGAAGAACTGGCAGTGCTGGCACAGGCGCTGGAATCAGCGATGACTCGGCTGGAGCGGGCTTTCCTGCAGCAGCAGATATTTGTGCACGACGCAGCGCACGAGTTGAAGACGGCGGTGACCATTATTAAGTCCTCGCTGCAGTTGCTGACCTCGCGGAAACGAACTGCAACGGAGTATGAACACGGGTTGGAACTGTGTCTCTCTGACTGCGCGCGAATGGAAGATCTGGTCCAGAAATTGTTGACCCTGGCACGCCTGGAACAACCCCGCCAGGAGGCGGTCGTTCCGGCGAAGACCGACCTGAGCGAATGCCTGCGTGAGATTGCAGAACAGATGGAGCCTCTGGCATCAATGCGTGGAGTCAGCCTGGTCTTGGAGCCAAAGGAGGGTACGCTCACGTGTATCGCGTCCGATGAGTGCGCGACGCTGGCGACGAACCTGGTGGTCAATGCACTGCAACATACACCCTCGGGAGGGAGTGTGATTCTGCGCGTGCGAACGCAGAAGACCGCGACGGTTTTTGAGGTGGAAGACAACGGCGAGGGAATTCGCGCGGAGGACCTGCCCCACGTCTTCGACCGATTTTATCGCGGCGATCCATCGCGATCGAGGCATACAGGCGGAGCGGGATTGGGGCTCGCGATCTGCAGGGCGATTGCCGAAACCGCCGGCGGTGGCATCGAGATCAGCAGCGAGGTGGGCCGCGGAACGCTTGCCAGGGTCACTCTTCCGATGGCCGATGCGGAGCAGCTTGCACGTCCTCTTCAGGAACTCTTAAGCTAGCGGCGCTAAGGTGTTGTTGGCGGCCTGGCGAAGCAACTCTGCGGGCGGGAACAAAAAGGAAAACGAACATGCGAACATTCGGATGGATTTGCCGGGGCCTGCTTCTGGCTGCGGGTGCCTTACTGGCGATGACGACGGTTAGTTCCACCTTCGCGGCAGAGGGCCCATTCCACATCGAACATACGTGGCAGATCGGCGGCGAAGGCGGGTGGGACTATATCGCTGTCGATCCGCAGAGCGGGCTGCTCTATATCACCCGTGGCGATCATGTACAGGTGATCGATCGGGAGAATGGCAAGCAGGTGTCGGACATCACCGGCCTGCATCGTACGCATGGCGTGGTATTTGCCACGGACGGAAATGGATACATCAGCGATGGCGGCGGCAACCAGGTCGCGGTATTCAACCGCAAGACATACAAAATCATCCGCACGATTCCGGCAGGCAGCAATCCCGATGGAATTGTTTATGAGCCGATAACCCGGACGGTGTGGGCATTCAATGGGCGCAGCGGAAATGTCACCGTGATTGATACAAATAGCGACACGGTGTTGACGACGCTCGCGCTTCCTGGCAAACCGGAGTTTCCTGTAGCCGATGGCAAGGGCAATGTCTACGACAATATTGAGGACAAGAGCGAGATCGTCCATTTCGACGCGAAATCTCGCAAACTGCTGGCTACGTGGCCGCTGGCGCCATGCGAAAGCCCTTCAGGCCTGGCGATCGATCGTGTTCATGGGAGACTCTTCAGCGTATGCGACAACCAGAAAATGGCTGTTGTGGCTACGGCAACAGGCAAAGTGATTGCAACACCGACCATCGGAGACGATCCTGATGCGGCTCGCTTTTCTGAGAACGGTGGATACGCGTTCAGCTCCAACGGCGGCAGCGGGACGCTGACCGTGATCCATGAAGATTCTCCAGAACATTTCTCGGCAGTGCAGAATCTGCCGACTATGAAAGGGGCGCGTACCTTGACACTGGCTCCCGATGGGGACAAGGTCTACCTGGTGACCGCGAAATTCGGAGCCGCAACGGGACAACCGCATTCGCGGCCGCCCATGGTTCCCGGCAGCTTCACATTGATCGTTGTCAGTAAATAGTTTCGTTCCAAGCGCTCTGTGGCGGCTATATGTCATCCGGTCAATCAGCCCGGAACAATTTGTAAGTTAGCTTCTAATTCTGACGTGCTCTAAAAAAAAGGGCTCTTGCGAGCCCTCGTGTGAAGCAGATCAATCTTGAACCCATCAGGCGGCTGAATCGGAGCCAAGGGTTTTAGATTAAGGGGTTACGGTAATAGTTGGCGTCGTGCCGTAAGGGCTGCCGTCATACGTCGCTGTGATGGTGACGTTTGTGGTGGTTGCGACCGCGTTGGTCGATACCGACAGATATCCGCTTGAGGTACTGTTGAAACCCGCCGGGATGTTGAACGACTGGTTTGGAATTACTGAAGGATTACTAGAGGTAATGTAAACCGTCGACCCGCCATACGGTGAGCCTCCGGATAATTGAAACCCAACATAGTTATAGGAATTGCCACCGACAACCGAGCAGCTATAGCAGGAGAAATTATAAATCTCCGGCGAATAAATACTGGTTGTCAGATATGCTGAGGAACTGCCCAGCGTAGCCGTCAGCGTGACTGGACCTTCTGAAGAGAGCTGCGGCGACCAGAGGCTGCCCTGCATGGTCCCGGTTTCCGCAGTGCTCGATCCTGACGGCACCGTTACCGTAGATGGAGTGTAGAGAATGCTGGTATTGCTGGAACTGAGCGAGACCACAGAACCACCAACCGGCGCTGCCCCGCTCAGGTGAACGGTGGTGGTTGCTCCGTAGGTGTCGTCCAGCGTGACCGACGTGACTGTCGGACCAACCGGCGTAACAGTTTCGACAACTGGACTTTGTTCATCCGATTGCCCGTTATAGGTGACTGTCAACGTGACATTGGTGCTGGAGGAAACGCTATTCGTGGTGACATCAAAATAACCAGGGCCATATATTCCGGTGGTTTGGCCAACTCCAGCCGGGACAAAGACGCTCTGGTTCGGGATTACCGCGGTGTTGCTGGAGGTAAGGTAAACATATGATCCACCCACCGGAGAAAGTCCGGACATAACGAATCCCATCTCAAACGTATTTCCGCCACCGATGGTGCAGCTTTCTTCGCAGTTATAGGAATGCGCCCCCGGCGAGTAAATATCGGTTGAGAGTTGTGCCGACGAAGATTCGTAGGTAGCCGTCACGGTCACTGGACCTTCTGATGTGATTGCGGGAGTCCAGAGACTTCCAGTGTACGATCCGATTTCTGCGGAGGTTGCATACGCTGGAATGCTGACTGTGGCCGGAACATATAGGATGGTCGAATCGCTGGTGCTGAGATCGACATTATATGGACTCGATGCTGGACCACTGGTGTGCACTGTGATTTCGGGTGTATAGGTATCGTCCAGCGTCAGCCGCGTAACGATCGGAGGACCAACATCGACCGTGACCGAGGCAGTAAATACGGCCCCATCTGCATACACATAAATAGGTGCATTGGAGACGGTTGAGGTTACAGGGACAGCGTAAAAGGTTAGAGTTGCGCTTGTACCTGAGGTCGCCACGGACTGAATGTCTGGAGCGATTGCGGCGTTGTTGCCGCTGATCGCAGCTACATAGTTGTATTGGCCCGCTCCCGGTGTCGGCAAGCCCGATACAGTAATGGTGCCGCTGTTCGGCGATGCAACGGTCGTCGTATAGGCGATGCTGACACCCGCCGGCGATGTGACTGTCTGGTAGTGATAGGCACCGTCATCCACCGTCGAGCCACCTGGCGTTGGGCGTGAAACACCCCCGAGTGGGAAGGAATATTCCTCGGTCGCTTCCGCTGCCGTATCGGTGGACCCACCGTTGTTGGTTGGAGGCCAGATACCTGCTGCGTACGCTGGCGAAGAGTTCGATACCAAGCGGAAGTCTAACGCGGCAACATCGTTGAAGCCCATCGCTGAAACATTGCCGGAGTTATTTGTTTCTACAACATTGTCAGATAGACCATAGGCTGTGCTCTGGTTGCCAGCCGTAAATCCGGACGGCCCAAGAAAGATGTTGTTTTCGATTACGGCATTGGTCGAGATGTCGCTGCCACCCGCTGGAGCTGGGCAACTACCCGTAGCTTCATTGAAGCAGCCGATGGCAACAAACCAGCCAGGGAAGGTATTGCTGGGATCGCTCATCACAGTGTTGTTGACGAAGTGCAGATCCTGATGCCCGCTGTAGAAGCCGACGGAAGCATCGGAAGGATTTCCATAACTCACCACGACCTGGTTGTTCGGTGTTGTCGTGCGATAGATGACGTTGCCGACAATATAAGTGGTGCCTGTGTCCGGAAAGTCCATCAGATAATTGGACTGGCCATCCGTGTCATCGATCATGTTGTAGTAGACGTTGCTGGTGGGCGCGCGATCTTTAAACAGTTGCCCACCCTGGGAGTCATGCGTCCAGGAATACTGAAAGGTGACGGTGGTGTTATCAACGGTATCGCTACCCAAATAGATGTTGTGGGTATCCGAATTCCCGTCGTTAGCACCGTTGAAGCCAAATTCGTCGTATTGAAACTTGAAGAAATTGCTTGATGAGTACCAGTCGTTACTTCCCGACGCGGAATCGGTAAGAATTCCTGTACCGTTATCGTGAATAAAGCATCGTTGCACGGTCATGTTGCCGCCGGAGGATGTGCCACTCCCCTCCTCTGCGCGGATCGCTTCTGCATCCGATGAGCTACCCGAATCGCCCGCAATGCTGGCATTGCGGAATTCAAAGTTGTCGATCACAACATCGTGCCCATCTACGATCCAGATGGCTTTGTTGATGGCGACCCCAGTCGCATCCAGGATTGGACGACCGTTAACGCCCGTGATCGTCAGATTGTTGTTGCTGATAACGCAGTTCCCTTCGTTATATGGGGTGCCGCTATTTGCGTCCACTTGCACAGTATCGCCATCAGCGAGGTGTGGGAATGCCGCGCATGGGCTTGCGTACGTTCCGGTAGGGCCAACCGTAACGGTTGCGGCCTTTCCGATCGATGTTCCGAGCAACAGACAGAGGAACATCATTAGGGATTTCATAATTGAAGACTTCATCGTTTCCTCCAAAAATAGTGACGAATCGATGGGCGTCAAGCCAGGGCTGCCGAGCTTGAAGAGTGGCTCAACCAGACTGGGATACTTCGCCTTCGATGGTTATTTTTGGCTGAAACTACAAGACTTACGGGCCGTCGCGGTCTGCCATTCCACCAATAATGCCGACGTGCCACCGATATGAATCGTGAAGCCCTATGTGCCTTAGGGCCAAATTCAATGGAGAAACTGGCGCAACCACATCACATAGAGTGTTTGCAATGTAGCATCGCCCAATAGATAGCTGTCAATACAATTCAATAGGAAAAGATAATATAACTAAGTAATTAATGCTTTCGTTACCAAACGAATGGATGTCCTCGAACGTTCGGACGGAAGGATACATCCTCATGCGATCGGCATGCTACTTCCTACCCAGTTCCTCCGTGTGCAGCGGCTCGCCGGCACACTATGTAACAGCAGCCAACGAGGAGTGGGCGCTCGATTTCTCTTCGGCAGCACAAGGCGTGCCGGTTTGACAGGGATTTGGGAAAGTATTCTGGATGGTTATATGAAATTTCTGAATCTCTCAAAGATTTCTCTTGCCTTCTTTCGGTGAAATCGCCTACAAATATCCATCTTTAGTTTTCCGTGGAATACCTCTCTGTAGAAAATTGACAGTCGTATGACGACTCACTCTCCCTTTGCAACGGTGGTTGCGAGGGCTGGGACAGAGGTGTGCGGACGGTTTCAGAGTGTGGAAGGGAACAGGTAATTCCCACGCGACGAAATGTCCCCGATTCCGAAAGCGGTTCTGGAAACAGGCTTTGAAAAATTGAGAAGTGAAATAAAAAATCGGTTGGCCAGAGGGAAAGTTCAATGAACTGGAATGGGAAGTTCGTCTCGCAGGTAGTTTCGACGGTGTTCGCGATGTTGGCGGTAGTGTTGATGTTGACCGCGGGGGCGCAGCGGGCCATGGGGCAGGCCTGCGCCGGGCAGAACTGGTCTGCGAGCACACCCAACGTATGGGCCGCCGGAGAGAGCATCAAGGTGATGCTGAACAACGACGCGACGACGAACCAGCCGACCATTCCTACCTACATCGACGACGGTAACTTCAATCCGTGGGGATTTGTGCAGCATCCGCAGTCCATGCCGGAGTTGAATGAAGTGTGGTCATGTCCGTCGGGGACGCCGGTGATTACGGTGGCCGGAGCGGGGCGGGAAACGGTTTCGTTCCAGGTTTTCATCAGCGCGGGGGTGGGATCGAACTCGGCGCTGAGCGACGTGTCGGTGGCGGTCAGTCCGCTGAGTGGCGCGGGAACACTGACGTCGGACAATACGGGGACTTCCAATGTGACCCGGTATCTGGAGGGCTACGTTCCCTACAACGGCGTAAACCCACAGGGCTTCGGGCAATTGCAGGCCAACGGGCAGATGCCGGATCCGCTGATTCCGTTTTACGATCCCTACGATTCGGGGAACCCGGCGGTGGCGACTCCGTTCAACGTGCAGTCGGGGACGACGCAGGGCGTGTGGGTGAATATCTCGATCCCGGCCAACCAGGCGGCGGGAGCTTACGCGGGAACCGTGACGGTCACCGGCAATGGGATTGGAACGGTGACGATCCCGGTGAACATGACGGTGTGGAACGGGAACCTGCCGACGTTCGATGCCGGTTCGGTGAACCCCACGTATGCCGACATGCTGCGGTCGTGGCTGCCGTTTTACAGGGGAAATTTTGATAATGGCGAGGGCATGAGCTGCGGCGGCCCGGGCTGCACCACGGAGCAGGCACTGCTCGCGAAGTACCAGATCATGGGCCACAACTACGACATGGATGTGCAGATCGATGTCGATGGGCCCGCAAGTAGCGGCTGCTATCCCAGTTATGGGTCCTGCACCAGCTTTACGACCGACGGCTCGACCAGCTCGCTTGACTGGACGGCGTACGACGCGTACGTGGGACCGGCGCTGACGCCGGGTGGGTTGTTCTCCGACGGAACGTATATGCGGGTCTTCGATTCGCCGTTGTCGACGGCGGGCGCGGGCGCCTGGGTGAGTGGGGGTTGGAACTGGACGGAACAAAACGGAAACGCCCCGGTGCCGCCGGCCGGGCTGATGCAGCTGGTCACCAATTACTCAACCCAGATCTCGCAGCATTTTGCGGCCAACCACGCAACGAAAGGGTGGGGACTGCCGGAGCTGATCTCCTATACCTTTGACGAGACTTACAACTACGGCCATTCCAAAGATATCGGCGGCAATCCGCTGATCTATCAGATTATTTCCTCTTACAACGAGGCCATCAATTCGTCGAATTCGGCGTTGTCCTCCACCTGGGCGGCGTCGACCCAACCGATCCATAATTTTCTGACCGACATGCCGGCCTGTGAGGAGGACGGCGACAACACGAGCTACACCGATGCGGCGTGCGCGGACCACATCAATCTGTCGTATCCGGGCGGCGCCAACGCGACCGCGGGCTACACCAATTCGTGGGTGATCAACTGGTCCTCAAACCCGGCGGTATTCATGCCGGGCCAGCCGGGGCCGGGCTTTCATTCCGGCTACGCTCCCTCCCCCACTATTATTGCCGGCACGGGCTATCAGTACACCTATGACTTCACGCAGGGCGTTCCCGCGCTGTCGACCGCCCCGCTGCCGGTGGAGCGGTGGTTCTATCAGGGCGGCGACCCGGTTAGCACCGGCGACGGCATCGCCGCGACCGGGGTGGGCCAGCGCATCAATTACTGGATTGCCTACAAGTATGGCCTCGATGAGACGATTCCGAGCGTGGGCGACCCGAATCCAGCGGCACCGGCTCCGGGCGCGGTCTGGGTCTGGGTGGGTGACTTCTGGGGCGGCTACGGCGGCGCTTCCTCGCCGAGCAACTGCGGCAACAGCAACGCGCCGTCTCCTTTTGTGAGCGCAGCCACGGGCGGAGACGGTGTGCTGTTCTACCCGGGCAATGAAATCGGCTGCTACTACTCGGCGAACCCGGTGGGCCAGGCGGTGCTGACAGCGAACCCGGCCGTCAACACAAGCTGCACGTCGAACGGTTACAACGTATGCAACGGAATCAGCGGCCCGGTGGCGTCGATGCGCATGGAAGCGATGCGGCGGGGCTATGAAGATTATGAATACATGTACCTGCTGGGAAAACAGAGCGGGCGGGCGGCGCCACTGGCCATCATCAATACGCTAGGCGGCGCAGGAATGACGGCGGGCGGCCTGGGAACAACGTCCTGGAATGCGTTGAACTGGCAAAACGTGGATGCGCCGAACTATATCACCGGCGTCGAGCCGGAAGACTCGGCGTATACCGGCAACTGCACCGACAGCACGCCCGGCATCGGCGGCCTTCCCGGAGGATTGCCCAATGGCCCGACCGGATCCGCCTCCAGTGGATTTCAGCCAAACTACCAGGGCTGCAATGGGGAGTGGACGAACAATCCCTACCGGTATGAAGCCGCGCGTGTGCAGTTGGCGGAAGCCCTCGGTTTTGCTCCGCCCAACACAGCGCCCAGTGTGACCGGTCTGAGTCCGTCGAGCGGTGTGAATTCGGGCGGGACTTCGGTCCTCCTTACCGGAACCAACTTCAGCGGCGCCACCGAGGTGCAATTCGGCGGGGTGGAAGCGGCCAGCTTTACCGTCAACTCGGCCACGCAGATTACTGCAGTGTCGCCGGCAGGCAACGGTACGGTCGATGTCCAGGTCTTCGGACCGGGCGGCGGCAGCCTGCCCACAAGCAGCGATCTCTATATCTATGTCTCGCCGGTCACGGTGACCGGCCTCAGTCCGTCGCAGGGCGTCGCTGCGGGCGGGACTTCGGTCAACATCACGGGAACGGACTTCGCCGCTGGGGCCACGGTTCTCTTCGGCAGCAAGCCAGCCACGAATGTGGTGGTCAACTCGTCGACCAGCATCACGGCGACCGCGCCTGCGGGTTCGAACACCGTCGATGTGACGGTGACAACGTCGCAGGGGACCAGCGCAACCAACAGCTCCGATCTCTATACCTATGAGGCGCCTCCGACGGTGTCGGGCGTCAGTCCGAGCAGCGGTCCGATTGCGGGCGGCACTTCGGTGGGCATTAGCGGGACGGGTTTTGTCAGCGGCATGACGGTTCAATTCGGAGCCAACGCGTCCTCGAGCGTTACAGTAAACTCCTCGACCAGCGCCACGGCGGTCTCGCCGCAGGGTTCGTCCATGAGCGGCGGCGTCGTCGATGTGACGGTGACCACGCCGGATGGAACCAGCGTCATCAACGGCGCCGACCAGTACAACTATCTTTCGCCGGTGACAGTGACGGGCTTGAGTGTGCGCAGCGGTCCTCCCGCGGGCGGGACTTCGGTCGTCATCACCGGAACGGATTTCACCGGAGCGACATCGGTCAAGTTCGGCGGCAACACGGCCAGCTTTACCGTCAACTCGGCTGCGCAGATCACGGCAATCTCGCCGGCGGGCGGCGGTACGGTGGATGTCACCGTGACGATTCCCAGCTACAGCAGCAGCCCCACCTCGGCGGATCTGTTTTCTTATTCCTCGGCAGTGGCGGGCGGCAGCTTCGCGACTCTGCCGACAACGGCGGTGGGATCGAGCTCAGCCTCGCAGAATGTATCGATCACGCTGCAGTCGGCCAGTGCCATCAGCAGCATCACCGTGCCTCCCGCGCAAAACGGCGTGCAGGAGTTCACGGTGGGCACCGTGAGTGGCTGTAGCGTAGGTGGCACCGTCAATCCAGCCAATACGGTTTGCACCGTGCCCATTACTTTCCACCCGCAATATCCGGGCATCCGCTTGGGCACGCTGAACATCAACAACGCCGGCACCGTAGTGGGAACCGCGGGTCTGGCGGGAATCGGACAGGGACCGGAAGTGGCGGTGACGCCGGGAGCATTGGCCATGGCGGTCGGAGGCGGACCCTCGGGTGTAACTAACGTCCCGCAATCGGTGGCGACGGCAGCCCTGAGCGTGTCGAACAATGGTTCTGCGCTGGCCATGGATGGCGCGGGGAACCTGTATATCGCCGACGACATCAACTGCCTGGCGTATAAGGTCATCGCGGCGACCAATCAGATCGTGGCCATCGCCGGAGACTATACCTTCTCGGGCAACGGGGTGGCGCCCAGCACCACGCCGGAACCGGCGCTGGGTTCGAACACCTGCCCGCAAGGCATCGCGGTCGATGGAGCCGGGAACGTCTACATCGTGGATGCGAGAAATAATCAAGTTGCGGTGCAAGGAGGCCAATATCCGGGTGCCGTGGAGGAAATCTCGGCGGCAACGCAGGAGATCTTTGTGATGGCCGGCGGCGGTAGCAACGCGCCGAGCACCACTCCGCAGGCAGCCACCAGCGTGACGTTAAACGGCGTCAACAGCCTGGCGACGGACGCTGCTGGGAACGTCTACATCTCCGACTTCTTCGACAACCTGGTGGAGCAGGTGACTCCCGCCGGGCAACTGGTAATCTTTGCCGGAGGCGGCAGCACGCCGGTCAGCACCACTCCGCAGGCAGCCACCAGCGCGGCGCTGAATGGACCGACCGGCATGGTGATGGATGGATCGGGGAACTTCTATATCTCGGATCAGAACATCGGTGTGATCGAGAGGGTGAATGCGGCCGGACAGATCGTGTCCGTGGCCGGAGGCGGCGGCTCGGCTCCGAGCACTACTCCACAGCCTGCTTTGAACGCGGCGATCAGCAATCCGGCCGGTCTGGCGGTGGATGGAGCCGGCGACCTGTATATCGCCGACTTCTCCAACAACCTGGTCGAGCAGGTCAACACTGCCGGGCAGCTGGTGGTGGTGGCCGGCGGCGGCGGCACGGTTCCGACCGCGACTCCCCAATCTTCCCTCAGCGCGCAATTGGGCAACATCGAAGGCGTAGAGGTGGATGGAGCAGGCAATGTGTACATCGCCGACGGCCAGGATATCGGCGGCGGCGACAACATGGTGGAGAAGGTGAGTGCGGCGGGAGCGTCGTTGAACTTCCCGTTCACCAATGTGGGATCGACCAGCGTGCCGCAGTCGCTCACGCTGACCAACATCGGCAACCAGTCGCTGAATCTGGCCAGCGTCAGTGCGACGACGGACTACCCGCTGCAAACTGGCGGCACCTGCACAGTAACGGCGAATAATGGACAGACGCTGGCTTCGAGTGCGAATTGCAGCCTTGCGTATGCTTTCCAGCCAACCTTAGGAGGTGTGCTGAACGAGGCCGCCACTCTGACCGATAACAACCTGAACGCCAGCGGCGCAACCCAGCCGCTCTCGTTCACCGGCACAGGTGTAGGTGGAACCAACCCGCAACTGACCTCCATCAATCCGCCGAGCGGCGCCGGCGGCACCTCAGTGACGCTGACGGGGCTGAACCTGAGCGGGGCCACAGCGGTCACGTTCGGCGCGACCCCGGTGACTCCAACCTCCAGCACCTCGACCACGGCCACGGCGATAGCGCCATCCGGCAGCGGCACGGTGAACGTGACCGTGACCACAGCCAACGGCACCAGCAACGCGGAATCGTTCACCTATACCACGGCGGCTACGGCCACGCCCATGTTCAGCCCGATAGCGGGAACCTATCCTTCGGCGCAGACGGTGACGATCAGCGACGCCACTTCCGGCGCCACCATCTACTACACCACCAACAGCACCACCCCAACCATCGGATCGACGGTCTACACCGGCCCCATCAGTGTCTCCGCTACGGAGACAGTGGAAGCCATCGCGACGGCCACCGGTTACACCACCAGCGCCGTCGGTTCCGCCGCCTATGTCATCAACGGGACGGCAGTAACGCCGACGTTCAGTCTGGCGGCGGGGACCTACAACTCCGCGCAGACGGTGACCATCAGCACCACCACTAAGTCGGCAACGATTTACTATACGACGGACGGGACGAAGCCGACGACATCCTCAACGGTCTACTCCAGCCCGATCAGTGTTTCCGCTTCGGAGACACTCAAGGCGATTGCTGTAGCTACCGGCTACAAAACAAGCGCGGTGGAATCGGCAACGTATACCCTGAAGGTGGCAACTCCGACGTTCAGCCCAGCGGCGGGAAGCTATAGTTCCGCACAAACAGTGACAATCAGCACGGCAACCTCCGGTGCGACGATCCATTACACGACCGATGGAACAACGCCGACAACATCCTCAACCCTCTACTCGGCTCCGATCAGTGTTTCTGCTACCGAGACAGTGAAGGCGTTGGCGGTGGAAACGGGTTACACCAATAGCGCGGTGGGATCGGCAACGTACACCCTGAAAGTGGCGACGCCGACGTTCAGCCCAGTGGCGGGAACCTACAACTCAGCACAGACGGTGATCATCAGCACGGCAACCTCCGGCGCGACGATCTACTACACCACCAACGGGAGCACGCCATTGCCATCTTCGACGGTCTACTCCGGTCCAATACCTGTTTCCGCGAGCGAGACAGTCAAGGCGCTGGCGGTAGAGTCCGGCTATACCAATAGCGCGGTAGGGTCGGCAAAGTATACCCTGATCGTGGCCACGCCGACCTTCAGCCCTGGAACGGGAAACTATACTTCAGCGCAGACGGTGACGATCAGTACGACAACTCCCATGGCCACGATTTACTACACCACCAACGGTAAAACGCCGACGACGAATTCACCCGTATACTTCGGCCCGATTGCTGTTTCTTCCAATGAGACGATTCTGGCCATGGCCAGAGCTACCGGCTATACCAATAGCGCGGTCGGATCGGCAACGTATACCCTGACTGCGGCAACTCCGACGTTTAGTCCGGCGGCGGGAAACTATACTTCCGCGCAGACGGTAACGATCGGCGACACAACGTCGGGCGCAACGATCCACTACACAACCGACGGAACAATGCCAACCACGTCCTCGACGGTCTACTCCGGGCCGATAACTGTTTCTGCTACCGAGACAGTCAAGGCACTGGCGGCAGAGTCGGGCTATACCAATAGCGCGGTCGCATCGGCAACGTATACCCTGACTGTGGCAACGCCAGCCTTCAGCCCGGGAACAGGAAACTATCCTTCGGCGCAGACAGTGGCGATCGGCGACACGACGTCAGGCGTAACGATCTACTACACGACTGACGGAACAATGCCAACGACGGGATCGGCGGTTTACTCCAGTCCAATCACTGTTGCCGCCAACGAGAGCGTCCGAGCGCTGGCAGTGAAGTCTGGCTATACCAATAGTGTCGTCGGTTCGGCGGCCTACATCATCGGCATTGGGGGAAACCTGGTGACGGACTCCTTCAGCGGATCGGGCCCGCTCTCCTCGAACTGGACGAATATGTCCACCCAAGCCCAATCCGGCTTGTCGTTTCCTCCCGTCCCGCTGCTGCAGTCCGGCGGTACGGTCGTGCCTACCCCTCCTGCCCTCACATCGAATTCGTGGGGATGGGAGCTCTACACGGGAGTCCCATTCAGCGCGAGCCAGTATTCCCAGGTCAAATTCGTGGCCCATTCGGTGGGCGGCGGCACGGGTCCATGCGTTCGCATGAGCGCGGGCGGCAATGCTTATTGTTACGTAGCGGATGATGGAGACATTGTTACCTTTAGCAACGGCGTATGGTATCAAACGCTCCTCTCTACTTGCCCCGTTCCCGCCAGCGGCGACATCATTCAGCTTTCTGCGGTTGGAACGACCATTACCTGCTCGGATATTACCCAGGGCACCAGCTCGAATTTGACGGATTCGTCGTATTGGCTCGCTACAGGAAGTCCAGGCATTATGGTGGATCAGCGGCAGTCCGCGGTCTATGCCCTGGCTTTGTTTCAGGCCGACTAATTCTCGTAACGCACTTTAACGGCAGCAACAATGGAATGCCGGCATCAGGCTGTGGCGGAACTATTCGCCGCCACAGCCAACGTTGCCTGTTAGCTCGCCATCAGCCTTACCAGCGAGCGGCTCGGTGGATCAACTTAAAATCAGCGGCATCGAAGTGCAATGACACTTTGGTGCGCGGAACTGCTTCGCATAGTTGAACCGAATGTACCGAAAATCGAGAAAAAAATGACGCAGTGAAAGCTGCGTAACTCTCTCAATATGAGGTGAGAAAGAATGGTCGGGGAGAGAGGATTTGAACCTCCGACCCCCTGGTCCCGAACCAGGTGCTCTACCAGGCTGAGCCACTCCCCGAAATGCGCGATGATTGCCGTACAGAAGCCGGAGGTAGAGTGAATCTAAGCTTCCCGGCGCTTCCCAAAGTGTAACAGAATCTGAACTTCAAGACGGTAGCGTGACGCCACACCCGCGCTCCGATTCGGAGCTCTCCCGAACCACTTGCGGCATGTAACAATAAAAGTGTCCCTCTACCTGGAAAACAATGAAATCTGCGTCCTCTTCCGCGATCCCTCTACCGGCACAGATCACGCCGGAATTACTCGCGCAGCACGGTATTACTGCTGAGGAGTATCAGCGCATCCTGGGCGCGCTCGGACGCACCCCCAGCTTGACAGAGTTAGGCATTTACAGCGTCATGTGGAGCGAACACTGCTCCTACAAGTCCTCGCGCGTTCATCTGAAGCGTCTGCCGACCCAGAGCGAGCGTGTGGTGCAGGGGCCCGGAGAGAATGCCGGCATCATCGACGTAGGCGACGGCTGGGCCTGCGCTTTCAAGATTGAGTCGCACAATCACCCGTCCTATATTGAGCCGTACCAGGGTGCGGCCACCGGTGTGGGTGGCATCCTGCGCGACATTTTTACAATGGGAGCGCGGCCGCTGGCGGTGATGGACTCTCTGCGTTTTGGGCCGATCGTTGCTGAAGGGTCGTCGAAGGGGGATGAGAAAAACTTCGCGACGACTGCCATCCTGAATAAGAACCACCAGATTCTGGAAGGCGTGGTCAGCGGCGTCGCCGGGTACGGGAATTGTTTCGGCGTGCCGAACCTCGGCGGAGAAACGCGCTTCGAGCCATGCTATTCCGGTAATCCGCTGGTGAATGCCTTTGCGCTCGGTATGGTGCGCAAGGATGAGATTTTTTATGGCAAGGCCACCGGCGTTGGCAACCCGGTCTTGTATGTTGGTGCGAAAACAGGCCGCGATGGAATTCATGGCGCAACTATGGCCAGTGAGGAATTCCATGAAGGTTCGGAACAGAAGCGTCCCAATGTTCAGATGGGCGATCCATTCATGGAGAAGCTGTTACTGGAGGCGTGTCTGGAGGCCATGCAAACAGGCGCGATCGTTGGCATTCAGGACATGGGCGCGGCAGGTTTGACGTCGTCTTCCTGCGAGATGGGCGGTCGCGGCGGGGTTGGGATTGAGATGGAACTGGATCGGGTTCCACAGCGCGAAACTAGCATGACTGCCTACGAGATGATGCTTTCCGAGTCGCAGGAGCGCATGTTGCTGGTAGCCGACAAAGGTCGAGAGCAAGAAGTTCTGCGTGTTTTCGCCAAATGGGGACTCGACGCCGTAACGGTTGGCACTGTCATCGCTGAATCGCGACTGCGAATTCTGCATCATGGTGAGCTGGTCGCGGACATTCCAAATGCTTCCTTGACGGATGAAGCGCCGCGCTATCACAGGCCGATTGGCACCTGGAAAGCGCCGGTGCCAAGTGAACCGACGCCGGAAATTCTGCGGCAGTTGAATGCGAAGCGCGACTTCACTGCGGACCTGAAGAAATTGTTAGCTTCGTCGAATATCTGCTCCAAGCATTGGGTGTTTGAACAGTACGACACCATGGTGCAGACCAATACTGCCCAGGGGCCTGGTGGAGAAGCCGGCGTGATGCGAATCAAGCCTGGAACAACGGGGGCCACGCAGCGCGGTCTGGCGATGGCGCTCGATGGCAACAGCCGCTGGTGCTATCTCGATCCAAAACTAGGCGCGGCGCACGCAGTGGCGGAAGCTGCACGCAAAGTGGCTTGTACCGGGGCGACCCCGATTGCCGCCACAAATTGCTTGAACTTCGGCAACCCGGAAAAGCCAGAGATTATGGCGCAGCTTTCCAGTGCTATCGACGGCATTGCGGAAGCCTGTACTGCGTTGGGCACGCCGATTACCGGTGGCAATGTTTCGCTCTACAACGAGACTAAAGGGGAAGCGATCTATCCTTCGCCGGTGGTTGGGATTGTCGGTATTTTGGAAGATGTTTCGAAGGTTGTGCCGGCGGATTTTCAGCGGGAGGGCGATGCTGTATTGCTGCTGCGCCCTAAAGCGCAGGTAGTGGAAGACGGTAGGCTCAAAGAGTTTGGCTCTTCAGAATATGCCAAGCATTTTCTGGGAACACTTTGCGGTACACCGCCTTCGCTCTCGCTGGTGGCGGAAGCAGAGCTACACAAATGTCTCGCGAAGTTGGCCGATGCCGGCCTGCTACATTCCGCACGCGATACCTCTGATGGCGGTATCGCCGTTGCTTTAGCCGAGGGCTGTTTTGCCCATCAAATTGGTGTTCGCGTGACAGTACCCGTCGACGTTGCAGACGACCCGATGGCGTGCATTTTGTTTGCGGAACACGCAAGTGAGGTGCTTGTCACCTGTGCTCCAGAATCGGTAGAGGAGATCAAGAAAATTGCTGACGATTATGGATTCGTCACCGTAGTTCGTCTAGGCACGACCATCGCAGATCGCGTGGAAATTAGCGCGAACGGGCAGCAGATGATTTCTGAAACCATTGCAAATCTTTTTGAGCCATGGCGCCGCGGCTTGCCCGATGCGCTGGAGTCCACATTTCATCGCGAATCTTCCGCTGTCGGTCAGGCATAATGGACGCATACAACGCATCGATGAATTCAATCCCCATGGCCGATCCTGATTTCTTTCCATTAGATAAACTACGCGAAGAGTGCGGCGTGGTGGCCATTCATAACCACCCGGACGCCGCGCGGCAGGCCTACTTGGCGCTCTACTCGTTGCAGCATCGCGGGCAGGAATCCGCCGGCATCGCCACTGCTGATTACGAAAATCTCTGGAACATCAAGGGCATGGGCCTAGTGGCCGAAATCTTTACGGACGAGGTGCTGGGGAAGCTGCCCGGTTCGCTCGCCATTGGCCACACGCGCTACTCCACTACCGGCGACTCGGCGCTATTGAATGCGCAGCCAATCCGCGTTGATTCGACCAAAGGACTGATCGCAATTGCCCACAATGGCAATCTGGTCCACCTGGGTAATTTGCGCACACAGCTGGAACGTGAAGGAGCGATTTTCCAAACCACCAGCGACTCGGAAATTATCGTTCAGCTTATCGCGCATTCCAAAGAACCCACACTGATCGATGCTATTGCCGATTCCTTACGCCAGGTTGAGGGAGCATTTTCCATCGTCATGATGACGCGAGACCGCATCTTTGCTGCCCGCGATCCGCGCGGCTTTCGCCCGCTTTCCATGGGGCGCATCGCCAATGCCGATGGCACCGAGACTGTTGTATTTGCCTCGGAAACCTGCGCCTTCGATCTGTTGCGCGCCACCTACGACCGTGAAGTGAAACCGGGCGAGCTGGTCATGGTTTCACGCGAGGGCGTTACCTGCCGCCAATTCGCCAGCGGAGTTCCGCAGGCAAGCTGCGTGTTTGAGCATGTCTATTTTTCCCGCCCTGACAGCAAAGTGTTTGGCCGCTGGGTGCAGGAAAGTCGCGAAGAGATGGGACGTCAGCTGGCGCGCGAATCCGGCGTGGAAGCGGACCTGATTGTGCCGGTGCCAGACTCCGGCGTGACCGCTGCCATTGGATATGCTGCGGAAAGCGGCATCCCGTTTCGCTTCGGCCTGATTCGAAATCACTATGTGGGTCGAACGTTTATCGAGCCCGAGCAGCGCGTGCGCGACTTCGGCGTCAAGCTCAAACTGAACCCAGTGCGAAATCTGCTGGAAGGCAAACGGGTCATTTTGATTGACGATTCCATCATTCGAGGCACGACCAGCCGGAAGATTGTGCGCATGGTGCGGGGCGCAGGCGCGACAGAAGTTCATCTGCGCATCAGTTGTCCGCCGACCACGTCGCCCTGTTTCTATGGTGTAGACACTCCCAGTAAGCGCGAGTTGATTGCCGCCAACCAGTCTGTCCAGGAGATTTGCGAGTATATCGAGGCCGATTCTCTCGCCTATCTCTCCCTCGATGGCCTGCTTCGCGCCTGCGATGGAGCAGATGGCAATCGCTACTGCACCGCCTGTTATACCGGCGTGTATCCCACGCAATGGGTCGATGTCGATGCCATTTTACCCGCCCCTGCCGTCAGCGTATGAAGATTCGAATCGCGTAAGTCTCACATTTACCCTAAATCAAACAACAAAATTTCAGCATCGTTGATCGCGGTAATGCGTGCGGATGCTTCGTCCTCGATTGCCAGTCCGTCGCCAGCGTGGAGCGTTTTGCCATTCGCCGTGATGTCGCCAGCGGCCACTTGCAGCCATCCGTGATTGCCGCTTAGCTTCTCGTTGACCGTTGTTCCGGCGGCGAGTTTGCCGGCATATACCTCAGCGTCGCTGCGAATTAAGAACGACCCATTGCGGCCATCGCGGGAAGCGATCAGGTGCAATTGGTTCGGCTCATTCTCAATGGGGAAAACCTTCTGCTCATATTTTGGATTGAGCCCCATTTGGTTCGGCAGCAGCCAGATTTGCAGCATGTGCGTCGGCTCTGTCGCGGACGGGTTGGCCTCACTGTGGCGAATACCGGTGCCAGCGGACATGAACTGCACTTCTCCATGGCGTATTACGCCACCGGATCCGAGAGAGTCCTTATGGCCGAGTTCTCCGCTCAGCACATACGACAGAATTTCCATGTCTCGATGTGGGTGAGCGCCAAAGCCCATGCCGGGTGCGATGGAATCTTCGTTGATCACGCGTAGGGCGCGGAATCCCATGTGCGCCGGGTCGTGATAATCGGCAAAGGAAAAAGTGAAGTGAGTGTCCAGCCAGCCATGGTTGGCATGGCCACGATCCTCGTTTAAACGAATATTAAGCATCAAAATATACCTCCTGCTTCCGAAACTTTAGATGTAGGAAGGTAGAAAAAGATTCTTTCCATGCCCAGGAGCGGCGAAGCGCGAAGGGGCTGAAATGCATGGCGCGGGGCCAGCACGCAACGGTTTCGCCGGGGGCAGCGAAGCCGTTGCGCCATCTTGTCGCATGCGGTTGAAACAGCGACCTTGGGGTTACACGTGTGCGGGAGTTGTTACCGCGGGTGTTGTTGTCGTCACAGTGTTTCCCTTGGATTCTGCAGCGGCTGGCTTGCGAATATCGATGCCACCCTTGAAATAAGCGCCATCTTCAATGCTGATCCGTTGGGCAACCACATCGCCAGTCAAGGAACCCTCGTTGCGGATATCGACGCGATCGCTGGCATTGATATTGCCATTGACCTTGCCGAGGACAACCACTTCGCGGGCGGAGATGTTGGCGGCCACATGGCCGTTGCGCCCTACCACGACGCGATTTCCCGGCAGGTTGACGGACCCTTCAACGTGACCGTCGATGTACAGCATTTCGCTGCCGGTGATTTCGCCTTTAATGGTGAGGGATTTTCCAATGGACGCCTGTTCGCTGCTGGCGCTCGATGGGGTTGGGTTGGGACGTTGCGCCACCGGCTCTGGGCTAAGGGGAGCAGGCGTTTGTGGGCGTATCGGGTCCGAAGGAGAGGTGGGGCTGGTGCCGGGCTGGTTCGGTTTCCACATCGCGTTCATAAATCCTTTCTATTGTTGCATTCGTCCGTCTGCCAACGCACCATCGATCGTCCCAGGCATCATTATTTGCAGAGCGGCGCTTCGTTTTTATTTGAAATCTCGCGGGGGAATGGCTACCCAGGCGAGCCGCACAGTCCTGTCGAGTTACTCAAATTTTAATGGCTGTAACGCAAAATAGGGAATGAATCCTGAGAGAATTTGCATTCTTCCCCGGCAGGGTAACATGATGGTCAATGCCTACCGAGGCCCAACTGCCTGAAATCCCGAGGCTACACGCATGACAGACAAGGAACTTTTTGAGCGTGTGGCGCGTTCCTCCGGGCAGCGCGCGGGCTATAAACAGCTGGTTCGAGAGCTTGGACTGGGTGGTGGGCGAGAGCGTCGGTTGCTACTGGAGCAGTTGGATCGTC
The DNA here is from genome assembly GCA_963719625.1 of uncultured Acidobacteriota bacterium. GTDB lineage: Bacteria > Acidobacteriota > Terriglobia > Terriglobales > Acidobacteriaceae > JAKAAZ01. Next base: position 157,447 of record CAVRDB010000022.1, on the reverse strand, counting down.
TGACAGCCAGCGGGCAGTTGGTGAAGATCGACCGTGAACTCTGGGCGGTGCCTTGGCCGCCCGCAAGCGGAATAACTGGGTTAGCGGACGCCTGGACCTGCATCGGGACGGCTACGGATTCGTACGTCCGGACACTCGGGAAAAAACAGGGGAAGAGGACATCTTTATTCCTCCCGATAGCCTGGAGAGCGCCATGCAGGGCGATCTGGTGCTGGTGGAGCTGTTGCCCGCACGTGGGGACGGTCGCCGTTCTGGGCGTGTTCTACGGGTGCTGGAGCGCCGCAATCCAACCGTAGTGGGAATTTTTCATTATGCAAATGGGAGACGAACACAACGCGGCGAACGGATGGCTGGCAATTTTGTCACGCCGCTCAATGCGCGTATCAGCGAGGCGATCCTGGTTCCTTTTGGCGCGGAGATTCCGGAGCACGCGGAAACACTGGATCGAGTTTTGGGTGCGGAGGCAGCGGCAGAGCAAGAGAAGTATGAGGACCTCGAAGGCCTTGTCGTTGATGTTGCCATCACGGATTGGCCGACAGCGACGCGGCCTGCTCGCGGCCGAGTGATTGAGGTGCTTGGAGATCGAGACGCCTTTGGCGTGGATGTGGAAATCCTGATTCGTAAGCATTATTTGCCCCATATCTTTCCAGATCGAGTGCTGGAGGAGGCCCGCGCTGTTGCTGTTCCGCCCGCAAGCGACACAAAAAACTGGGAAGAAAGGGGCCGGCGCGATTTTCGGGACCTGCCTATTGTCACCATCGACGGCGAGACGGCCAAAGATTTCGACGATGCCGTGCTGGTTCGCCCCCTAGAAAATGGAGGCTATGAGCTGCAGGTGCATATTGCGGATGTGGCTCACTATGTCCGTCCGGGCACAGCGCTTGATCTGGAAGCACGACTACGCGGTAATTCCGTCTACTTTCCCGATCGCGCCATTCCCATGCTGCCCATGGAGCTATCCACCGATGTTTGCAGTCTGCGATCCAGATGAAGACCGGCTGGTGCTTTCCTGCGTGATGCAACTTGGGCCCGATGGTGCTGTCCTGTCTTCCGAAGTATGTGAAGGCGTGATCCGCTCTGCGCGTCGCATGACATATACCCAGGTCCACAACATTCTTGAGGGAGACCGGGAAACGCGAGAACAATTCGCTCCTCTGGTGCCGGAGTTTGAGCGCATGTATGCCCTGGCACAGTTGATGAATGCGCGTCGAGAGCAGCGCGGATCGATTGACTTCGATCTGCCGGAGCCGGTCATTGAATTTGACGCCGAAGGCCGGATGCGCGGCATTGTGCGCTCCGAGCGAACCTGGGCGAATCGGCTGATCGAAGAGTTTATGCTGGCGGCCAACGAATGCGTTGCCAGTTGGATTGAGTCGCTAGGCGTGGCCAGCCTATACCGTATCCACGAAAAACCGGATGCCAAACGGGTCGCGAATTTTGAAGAGATTGCCGCGCATTTCGGCTACTCGCTCGGCATTGGTGCATTGCCAGTAAAACGCGTTGAATTACGCGGAGATCGCAGGGACCGCATGCGCCGCGGCACGGGGGAGAAACGCATGCGCGAAATCCCCGAAGATGTTCTGGTGACGCCGCAGATGTATCAGAAACTGACGGAGCGACTGGCGGGCAAACCCGAAGAGCGCATCCTTACGTATCTGATGCTGCGCTCGCTGAAGCAGGCGCGCTATAGCGAAAAGAATGAGGGCCACTTTGCGCTGGCGACTCCGAGCTACACGCATTTCACTTCGCCGATTCGACGCTATGCCGACTTGATCGTGCATCGGATTACAAAATCTCTTCTGGCAACGGGCGTCGACGGATATCGGGAAATTACGCAGGGTACTAGCCTGCGGAAAAGTTCATCGCCTGCGAATCGAACGCGACAGAAGGGCCATGTCCACTCCGGCGTCAAGCCCAGCATTCAGCCACCGGTGGAGGAGCAGGAACTTGCGGCCATCGCGCAAGAAGTGAGCCAGTGCGAGCGCAGGGCAGCGGATGCGGAGCGAGAGCTGATCGAATGGAAGAAAATTCGCTTCATGCAGGACCATATCGGTGAGGAGTTTTCCGGAATCATTCTCAACGTCACCAAGTTTGGACTTTTTGTAGAACTCGATAATTTGTTCGTGGAGGGTCTGGTGCCACTGGCTACGTTGCAGGGAGATCATTACCGGTTCAATGAGAACAGTCGTCAAATCCTTGGTGGCATCAGCGGCCATCGGATTTCCGTTGGCGATGCAGTGCGTGTCATTCTGGATCGCATTGATGCGGTGGAGAACAAGCTGCAGTTTGCCCTGGTCGAGCAGGTCCCAGCCGACGCCGAAAAAAAGCCCTCCAGTCGAAAGACGACTGGACATCCAACCGCGCATCCAAATAAGAATAAGAATAAGAATAAGAAGCGCAGTAGTCGATCACGAACAAAATCACGCAAGCGGCATTAGCGTTAGATTCGCTCTGGTTCCGTGCCGGTTGACGCAAGGCGATAGTTCTGTCGGGGCAGCAGTTTCAACCCGAAAACTGTCAGCACATGCCTCGATCCGGCTGCCGTGAGATCATCGAAGTCGGACTCAGCGTATGAGTCAACGTGATCTATAAGGAGGAATGTATGATTCATCTCGAAGACGCCCGCAGAATTATTGCTGCGGCGGAAAAGAAGGCCAAAGAAATCGGCCAGCCAATGAACATTGCCGTTGCCGATGCGGGTGGAAATCTGGTCGCCCATGTCCGCATGGACGGGGCATGGATTGGCAGTATCGATATCTCGATTAACAAAGCGTACACAGCACGCGCGTTCGACATCAGCACCAAAGACCTGGCCACTTTCAGCCAGTCTGGAGACCAGTTCTTTGGAATTCATGCTTCGAACCATGGCAAGATCATGATTTTTGCCGGCGGCGTTCCCGTGAAGCGCGATGGTAAAGTTGTCGGTGCAGTTGGTGTCAGCGGTGGATTGGGCGCGCAGGACCACGCCGTTGCTGAAGCTGGGGCAGCAGCTTACTAGATCTGAAAGGACATTTCTATGGCTACAAATCGCGGAGTAGTTTTTCTCGGCCCTAACAAGGTCGAAGTGCAGTCGATCGATTACCCGAAGATGCAGAACCCAGCGGGCAAAGACATCACCCACGGCGTCATTCTAAAAATTGTTTCGACCAATATTTGCGGCTCCGACCAGCACATGGTACGCGGCCGCACGACGGCACCAAAGGGGCTGGTGCTTGGGCATGAGATTACCGGCGAAATCATTGAAAAAGGCAAGGATGTCGAGTACCTCAATATCGGGGACCTGGTTACGGTTCCATTTAATGTTGCGTGCGGCCGCTGTCGCACGTGTCGCGATCAGCAGACTGGCGTATGTCTGAACGTGAATCCTGGACGCGCCGGCGGGGCCTATGGCTACGTGGACATGGGTGGCTGGGTTGGCGGGCAGGCCGACTATGTGATGGTTCCTTATGCCGACTTCAATCTGATTAAATTTCCAGACAAAGCGCAGGCGATGGCCAAGATACGAGATTTGACCATGCTCTCCGATATCCTGCCCACCGGTTTTCACGGCGCTGTCAATGCAGGGGTCGGGGTTGGCTCGATCGTCTATATCGCCGGCGCCGGGCCTGTGGGCCTGGCTGCTGCTGCATCGGCCCAGATCCTGGGCGCAGCTTTGGTGATGATTGGCGACATGAATCCCGAACGGCTGGCGCACGCAAAGAACGTAGGCTTTGAGCCGATCGATCTAACCAAAAGCGACAAGCTGGAGGACCTGATTGCGCAGGTGGTCGGCGTGCCGGAAGTGGATGCGGCCATCGACTGTGTCGGCTTTGAGGCGCATGGACATGGTTCCCAGCACGAAATCGAAGCGCCCGCCACAGTCCTGAATTCACTGATGACGATTACCCGCGCCAGCGGTGCTATTGGAATTCCTGGCCTCTACGTCACAGAAGATCCAGGATCGAAGGATGAAGCGTCGAAATTGGGCAATCTTCGCATGCGATTTGGTCTGGGTTGGGCGAAGTCGCATCGCTTCTATACCGGACAAACTCCGGTGTTGAAGTACAACCGGCAGCTGATGCAGGCCATCCTGCATGATCGTTTACCGATTGCGAAAATCGTGAACGCGACGGTGATTCGTCTGGATGATGCTCCCAAGGGCTATCAGGATTTTGACAAAGGGGCCGCGAAGAAATTCGTTCTCGATCCCCATGGAGCACTTGGCAAGGCTTCGTAATCAAAAATGTCCACGCAGCGGAATATCGGGATCGGAAGAGTTCGTTCCGGATGTTCCACTGCGCGGGCATCAAGCAAAGCACTATACTTGCACATCGCCGGAATCTCCGGCATTTCCTAAGACCACTTTGATGTCCATGCGTTTCTGACCGCGATAGATGGTCACCGTTACAGTCTGGCCGGCTTGATGGCCGTCCATAATTTCTGCAATGTCCTGATCGTTTGTCACTCGATCGCCGTCAATGGCGACAATCAAGTCTCCGCCAATATAGATAGGTGTATTGCCAAGATAGGCTCGCTGCGTCCCGCCGTGAATTCCGGCGTGATCCGCAGGGCCGCCTGGAACGGTACGCTCGACCAAGACGCCGGAAACAGCCGGGAGTCCGAGCTGGCTCGCGATGTCTGGACCGATCGACAAATAATGGGCACCAAGCGTGGGTCGCAGAACTTTGCCGTAGCGGGCAAAGTCATTCAAAGCGGCCCTTGCTGCATCGATGGGGATGGCAAAACCGATTCCGGCGTTTTGATCCGCGCCGCCGCCCGTGTCGATCATCGTATTCATGCCGATCACATCGCCCTGTGAATTCAGCAGCGGTCCGCCGGAGTTTCCAGGATTGATCGCCGCATCGGTCTGGATTGCATCGGAGATCAGATTGCCCATGGGCCCGCGTACGGAGCGGATCGAGCTGATGATTCCGCGCGTCATCGTTCCGCTGAGGCCGAATGGGTTGCCGATGGCATAGACCAGCTGGCCCACCTGAAGGCCGCGCGAGGTAGCCAACGTCGCAGGCTGCAGGTTCGGAGCATCAATTTTCAGCAAGGCCAGGTCATGGGCCTTGTCGGTCATCAAGACCTGGGCTTTGTACTGGTGCTTGTTGTACAGCGTGACCTCTACCGTTTGCGCGTTCGAGACCACGTGAAAATTGGTGAGGATATCGCCGTTTTTGTTGAGAATAAAACCGGAGCCCTGGCCCTGCTCCGGGACCGCGCCATAGAAGAAGTCGAATGTGACTATGTTGGAGGTAATGTTTACGACCGACGGTAGCGCCTTCTTGTAGACCGCGATGTTGTTCTGCTCCGCAGGCAAAAGCGCCGGAGCCGCTTCGGCATCGGTGAGCCGCATGTCCACGGGCAAAGGGCTGTTTTTGGGGGTCGCGGGACTGTTGACAGGCCGCGCAAACCATCCGCGGCCGCCACTGGTCGAAATTGTGTGCGTGGTGACGAAGTAGAACCCGCCTAGAATAGCAATGGTCAAAATCAACAAGCGTGCTTTCATCGATTGAGGACTCTCAATTCTTCCCCTGCCAAAACATGGGCCTCACAGGTCATGGCAACAGAATAGATGGAATCGGTTTTGCTTACCACGCATGTCTCTTTGGATTCAGATCCAGCATGCAGGTTGCGTCGATTTCAACATGTGGCGGGCGTTGCTCCTTCATTTCTCAAGCGTACATTCTCTCGTTGCAGCTTCTTCAGGATATGCTGCACATCGGCCTCAAGTTTTTCCACCGGGCCGGAGTTTTCAATGACGAAATCGCAAAGCGGAGCTTTTTCCCGGTCGGGCATCTGCGCAGCCATTCGTTTTCGGCCATCTTCTTCGACCGCAATTCTTTGCTCCGCCGAAAGCGTTTTGCCGGTGCGGGCCAGATAGCGAGTCAGCCGGACATCTTCCGGAGCGGTTACCAGAATTAACTTATCAAATCTGCGGCTGAAACCGGGTGCGGTTCGGGCCCGGTCTGCCTCGAAAATCAGAGCGGATTCGACCATCACAATGGCATCAGGATCGTTACCAAAAATTGTGTCCATGCGTCGCTCCTGTTCGGCGACCACGGCTGGATGCACGATTCTGCTCAACTCGTCCAGCCGACCCGTCGACAACACATAGCGCGCTAACGTGGAGCGATCGAGCTGACCATCGGCTAGCGTCAACGGCGGCACATCCGGATATTGGCGAAAATGAGAAAGAATTGCCGCATACACCGGCTGGCCTGGCTGCATTAATTCGCGGCCAATCAGGTCTGCATTCAGGATATGCACGCCATGGCGAGCGAACAGGTCTGCCACCGTACTCTTTCCGCTTGCTAGTCCTCCAGTAAGGCCGACGCGCAGCATGACTTGTTCTCCTGAAATTACGCCAGCATGCCGCGACGGAGCTTCGCGGCGCGGACAGTATTTGCCATCAGCATGGCAATCGTCAGCGGCCCAACGCCACCTGGTACGGGTGTGTAAAAGCTGGCGAGCGCAAAGGCATGCGGATCGATGTCTCCCATCAGGACAGATCCTTTTTCCCTGAAGGTCGTTTCGCGTTTTGCGTTGCCGGAAAAGAAGCGGTCGAAGTCTTCTTGCGATGTGATGCGATTCATCCCAACGTCGATTAGAACCGCGCCGGGTCGAACCATGTCTGGGGTAATCATGCCAGCTTTGCCAATGGCTGCCACAAGAATGTCCGCGGAGCGGCAGAATGCGGCCAGATCCCTGGTTTTGCTATGACAAATGGTGACGGTGGCATTTTCGTGCAGCAGCAACATTGCCATCGGCTTGCCAACAATATCACTGCGGCCCACTACTACCGCATGCTGGCCGGAGATGGGAATGCCACTGCGCTTCAGCATTTGAATGATTCCAGCGGGAGTGCAAGGTGCCAGGGATGGCTGGCCACTTTGCAGCCGACCGACGTTCACCGGATGAAAACCATCCACATCTTTTTCAGGAGAGACGGCCTCCAGTAATCGCTTCGCATCGACATGCGGTGGTAACGGCAGTTGAATCAGGATTCCATCCACATCCTCGCGTGCATTCAATTGCGCGATCAAAGCCAGCATTTCTTCCGTGGTCACGGACGCAGGTGGCGTAATGGATTCGCTATTGATTCCCAGCGCGGTACTGGTTTTTACCTTGTTCCGTACATACACCTCTGACGCTGGATGATTACCGACCAGTACGACCGTCAGGCCGGGTCGAATCCCCTGAAGATGCAGTTGTTGCACATCCTTCGCAACCTCCGCTTGAATGGCGGCAGCAATTGCGTTCCCGTCCAGTGATTGAGAGCTCGTCGTGGTCGTCATGGGCTTGTAACTATGGTACCGGATGCAGCGCGGGACGTATGGTCGAGGTCGGTGCACATCTACGGCAGTTCTTTGCATGTTGGATCATGAAGGTGTGGTCGGGAGTACCACTTGTGATGACGAAAGTTCTCTCTTGGGAGGTCAGAGCCTGCCGATAAAAGATCCAGCGACGTTGCAGCAAACCCGCAATTTTTTTGCAGATTCTTAGCAACAAAACATAGAGAAGACGGGTCTTATAGATAGGAAAATGTGTTGCGGTACTTGGATACGCAACCGGGAAGGGTGGACACCTCATGCCTGTCGGCACAGACATCGAGAAATTTCCCACGCTGGAGCTGCAGGAACTACGCGACGGACTGCTGCAACAAGGGTTGGATAGCTGGCAGGCGGCTGACCTGATCAGCAGTTATCTGGCTGGCCGTGGCTATGGTGTTTCGCGGCAGAGCGCTCGCGACGCTGTACTGCGCGGCGAAGGCATCTCGCATTCCATCGATTGTATGCAGTCCGAGCTTGAAAAACTGGCTATGGTCATGTAGCGGGCAGTCAGCCGGAGGTCGTGCGCGCGCCAACCCTAGGTGCCTCAAGAGTTCCGGAAGACATGAATCGTTCCAACGCTTTGGTGGCGCAGCCCTCCCCGCAAATGTGGTGAACTTTTGGGTCCCTGGATTCGTCTTCATTCCAGGGCAACAAGGTAAAGTGACGCGCGGGCTGGCCCTCCTCAAAGCAAAACACGTTTCCCAGCGTGACCATCCACCAGTGGTTGGATTCGAGTTTTGTGGCTCCGCAGATGTTACAGATAAAGGACTCGTCCCATGCCATTTTGTATCTCCACTCCTGCGTGTGTGCTGCCTAACCAAACCAGATGCAGCAAAAAGATTTTTGTCGCTGACCGGATCGAAAGAGAATCAGGCTAGACAGCAATCTTTTGCAGGGATTTCTTAGGGAAACACGCATATGACATACAATAATCAATGATTCCGTGGAGTTACTACTCAATTTTTTATGGCTGTCGGCTTCTGTTATTTTGGGCGTCTTATTGCTCGAGTCCAGAGGCAGGCGCAGGGCTGCGTGTTCAGACTATGTTCATCCGCACTCCACGGCGTGGATCTCGTATCTTATTCTGATCGCGATGTTGCTCCCGGTCATTTCCATGACCGACGACCTGCAGGCCATGGTTACGCTTACAGATGGTGAGCAGATCGCGCGTCGGCTTGAAGTATCCATCGCTGGTCATTCTCCAGTGCAACTTCATGGAACCATGTTCCTTCCGGTGCGGGATGTGTTGTTCGCACCCGTTCCAGATGCCAGGCCGTTAGAACCTATCCAGGATTTCCACCCTTCCTATTACGCGCACCGGCAAACGACTCAAGGTCGTGCTCCTCCTTCCCCGATGAATTGCGCTACTCCTAGAATTCTCACGCTTTACTTATAAGTTTCTTATCACTGTTTCGACTAGGCTCGTGATAGTTGACTGTGTGAGATATTTTCCGGGACTATTCGCCCGGGTTGTGAGTTACCCCCGAAGTTCAAGGAATCGTCATGAAGTTCTCCCGAACGATCAGTATGGGAGTTTGCGTTTTGCTGTTGCTTTGTTGGCAACATGCCTCGGCGCAGACGCCGACCACGCCCGTCGTGCCACTAACGCTGCAGCAAGCAGTGGCGCTTGCTCTGCGCCAAAACCCTACGCTGCTGGCTGCGCAACAGAACCTGGAATCGACTCGGGCGGAAGAGATCACAGCAGGGCTGCGGCAAAATCCCGTCTTAGGGATAAGCGGTTCAGACGTTACGTTGTCTGCCAATAATCCTGCCAGTCCTTACTCCTACTCCGCAGACATCTCGCGGCTGTTCGAACGTGGACAGAAGCGTCGATGGCGTTTGGACAGCGCTCGCGCATCGACCCAAGTCACGGAAAGTCAATATCACGATCTGGAGCGGCAAACGGTACTTTCCGTGAAGCAGGCCTTCACTAACATGCTGCTGGCCAAAGCAGCCTTGCAACTGGCGGAAAACAACCTCGCCAGCTATCGCAAGACCGTCGATCTTAGTCAAGTACGCCTTCAGGCCGGCGCTATCAGCAAAACTGACTTCGATCGCATCGACTTACAATTGGCAAGCTTTGAGTCCGATTACGAGAATGCCCAGGTCAACCTGGTTCAAAACAGCGATCAGTTGCAGCAGCTACTCGGCATTGAGAATCCGAGCCACAGCTTTGGCATCGTTGGAACGCTAGATCCTCCGCAACTTACATTGTCTTTGCCGGACTTGGAAAGCAAGGCGTTGGCCACTCGACCGGATTATCTTGCCGCGCAACGGGCGATTCAGGTGGCGGATGCCAATGTCAAGCTGGCGGACGCCAACGGCACGACAGATCCCACGCTAGATGCGGGATATAACCGCAGCGGCACGTACAACTCATTCGACTTCAATGTCAGCATTCCACTGCGCATCTTCGATCGCAATCAAGGAGAGAAGCAGGCGGCGCGATTCACTGCGCAATCTGACCGGTTTTCAGAGATTGCGGCCCGCAACCAGGTTCTGTCTGACGTCGATCAAGCCTGGGCGGCATACCAGGCTGCGCAAACATTGGCCGAGCGCTATAACACGCATTATCTGCAGGAAGCCGGAACCATACTGAACAATTTGGAGTTTGGATATCGCCACGGCACCTATACGCTGCTCGACTACCTGAATGCGCTGCATGATGACCGGCAAACAAATTTGGATGCTTTGAACGCCAACGCGCAGGTATGGCTGAGTATTCATCAACTCAGCGATGCAACCGCAACGGAGATCCTCCCATGAAATCGCTCAATCTGGCCATGGTCGCAATGTTTCTCGCTCTGTGTGCTGCAGGCTGCAGTTCGGAGTCCGCTTCTACTGCACCGCCTCCGGCTTCGAAAACCATTGTGCAAACCATCGTCGTTCATAGTCAAAAGGTCGTCGACCAGTTCAATATTCCAGCACGCGTCGTTGCCAATCCAACCAAAGTGGTGCAGGTTTTTCCTCCACTCAGCGGGCGCATCGTACGGTTTTCCGTTTTGCCAGGGCAAACCGTCCAGGCCGGTCAGGTGATTGCAGTTCTGCAAAGCGGCGATATTGCGCAGGCACGCTCCGATTTTGAGAAAGCGAAGATCCAGGTGTTGCTCGCCGATCAGGCGCTGACCCGTGGCAAGCTGCTGCTGCAGCATGAAGTGCTGGCGAAGGCGGACTACGAACAACTTGTTGCAGCCGATGAAGCGGCACATTCCGAGCAGGAACGGGCGCGGCAGCTGATTCACGAACTAGGATTTTCAGAGAACAACAATAGCGATCAAGCTCCTATCCGCGCCCCCATCGCCGGCGTTGTGCTCGACACCGGTACTGCCGTCGGCGAATGGCAGCGCTCACTGGACAACGCCACCCCCCTGGCTACTATTGCGAATTTGGACCATGTCTGGATTCTCGGAGACGCGTATCAAAACGATCTGGCCAGCATCCGCGTGGGCCGTCCAGTGACGGTGAACTTTCCTGCTTATCCGGGCTTATCGCTTTCGGGCAAGGTGGACAACCTGTCTCAATCGCTCGATCCCAGTACGTTGGCTGTAAAAGTGCGCGTGGTGCTTGCGAACCCACAGATGAAATTGAAGCCCCAGATGTTTGCGAATATTCTGGTCGACCGTTCCTCGATGGAAGGGTTTCTCGTTCCTTCCGCTGCGGTGATCCACGAGGACAACTTCGATTCGGTCTTTGTTCAGACATCTCCAGGCAACTACGAACGGCGTCCCGTCAAAGTAGGCCAGATGCAGCAGCAGAACGTCGTCGTTCTTAGTGGCCTGAACGACGGCGATCAAGTCGTCACACTCGGAGCGGCGTTGTTACGCGCGCCTGCGGGAGAGTGAGATGACGAGTTTCATTCGGGTCCTCCTGCAATATCGCATCGTCGTTCTGGTCGTCTTTGTGGCGGCTCTTTTGGTGGGCTGTTTTGCCTACACCAAACTCGACATTGAGGCCTATCCTGACCCTTCACCGCCGCTGGTGGAAATCATCACGCAGAATCCGGCCTGGTCCGCTGAGGAGATGGAGCAGCAGGTTACGATCCCAGTGGAGAATGCCATCTATGGTTCTCCGCACCTGGAACAGGTACGCTCCACCAGCATTTTTGGGCTGAGCGATGTGAAGCTCTATTTCAGTTTCGACAGCGATTACTTCCACGATCGAGAGGAGGTCTTGTATCACCTGCAGACGTTGAGCCTGCCGAACAATCTGCAGCCGGAGCTCTCTCCCACATCGCCGATCGGCGAAATATACCGTTACATCCTAACCGGTCCCGGCTACTCGTTGAATGAACTGAAAGCGACACAGGATTGGTTAGTTACACGGGAAATCAAGCAGGTTCCCGGCATCATCGATGTGACAACGTTCGGCGGAACAACACGGCAATACCAGGTCATCGTCGATCCAGGCCGACTATTGGCGCATAACGTGACACTCACCCAGGTAGTGAATGCGATTCAGAACAGCAATGCCAATGTAGGCGGCGACTATCTGGCCCTGGGAGCGCAGAACGTAAACGTGCGTTCCATTGGGTTGCTAAAAAACCTGGATGACATCGGAGCCATTGTGGTCTCTGAGCACAATAACGTCCCCGTGCTGATGCGCGATATCGCAACGGTGCAAGAAGGCCATCAGCCGCCCATGGGCCGGGTGGGACGCAACAATGACAGCAACGTTGTCGAGGGGATCGTACTGCTGCAAAAAAACGGCCAATCCCTGCCCGCGCTTCGTTCCCTGAAAGAGAAAATTTTCCACCTGAACCACGGCAACCTGCTGCCGCCGGGTATGCAGATCAAACCGTATTACGATCGCACCCAATTGATCAACATCACCACGGATACGGTGAAGCACATCATTTTGACGGGTCTGGTCCTGGTTACGCTGGTGCTGGTCATTACGATCGGAGATTTTCGCACCACCCTGCTAGCGGTGCTGACAATTCCGTTCGCCGTCCTGTTCGCCTTGACCTTGATGGTGATGACAGGACATTCCGCGAATTTGATTTCCATCGGCGCCATCGATTTCGGCATTCTGGTGGATGCATCGATCGTCGTACTGGAAAATGTGTATCGCAAGCTGTCGCGCCGGATTGAAATGGAGAACACTGCCGATCTGATTGTGGAAGGTGTCACCCAGAGTGCGAAGCCGGTCATTTACGCCACAATCATTATTCTCATCTCCTTCATCCCCTTGTTCACCATGGAAGGGGTACCGGGAAAAATTTTCGCACCGATGTCCATGACGTACGGTTTTGCCTTGATTGGTGCGTTGATTTACGCAGTGATTTTCGCGCCGGTGCTTGGGTTTCTGACTGCATCCAAGGAACCGACAACAGGGAAAGAGACCTGGCTCCTGCGGAACATTCTTCGCCTGTATGAGCCAGCGTTAAAATTTGCGTTGAAATCTTCCCGGCTTGTTTGGGCCGGTGCGATTGCATGCCTCCTGCTAACTGTATTCGCCTTCCATTTCATTGGAGGCGAATTTATGCCCGCGCTGGAAGAAGGCAATCTCTGGATTCGCGCAACGCTGCCGCAGGATATTTCCTTTCCGCAGGCGGTTGCCATTGCGGACTCCATGCGCGCCACGCTGGATAAGTTCCCAGAAGTAAAACAGACGGTATCCCAGGTGGGACGTCCGGATGATGGCACGGATGTGACTACGTTCAATAACGTGGAGGTATTTACAGACCTGAAGCCCCAAGGTCAGTGGCCCGCGAACCTGCATGGCAGCAAAGACAAGCTGATTGAGGAGATGCAATCCAAGCTGGCAAAATATCCCGGCGTGGTGCTCGGTTTCTCGCAGAACATTCAGGACAATGTGGAAGAGGCCATGTCCGGCGTGAAGGGAGAAAACTCGCTTAAGCTGTTCGGCAATGACTTCGATACGTTGTCGACGCTGTCGGAGCAGATTCTCAAGGTGATGAAATCTGTTCCCGGTGTTCAGGATGCAGGTATCTTCAAGGTGGGCGGCCAGCCGAACCTCATTATCCAGATCGATCGCGCTAAAGCCGCGCGCTACGGTCTCGCAGCACAGGACATTAACAACGCTGTCCAGGCTGCAGTGGGCGGCGCGCCTCTGACGCAAATGATTCTGAATGATCGGCGTTTCGATCTGGTGGTTCGTTATCCTTTGGCCAACCGCGACGATCCGGATGCGATTCGGAAGATTCTGTTGCCAACACCGGATGGCAATATGGTTCCGTTGGGAGAGATCGCCGACGTTACTATCCGCGATGGAGCATTCACCATTTACCGTGAAGGTGGACGACGGTATGTCCCAATCAAGTTCAGTGTTCGTGGCCGCGATCTCTCCAGCACGATTCGGGATTTGCAGGGCCGGCTGGAACATCAGGTGAAGCTGCCGACCGGATATGAGTACACATGGGCGGGTGAATTCGACAGTCTGCAGAAAGAACTGCATCGGCTGGCCTTTATCGTGCCTATCAGTCTCATCATGATTCTGGGCTTGCTCTACATCTTGTTTCTTTCCTTCCGCGATGCGCTCATCGTCATGGCTGTGATTCCTTTCGGAATGATTGGCGGTGTCTTCTCCTTGCTGCTGACCCACACGCCATTCAGCATTTCAGCCGCGGTTGGGTTTACCTCCGTTCTGGGGCTGAATACCTTGGGTGCTGTCGTCTTTCTACGAGGCGTGCGTCATTCTCAGTCGGAATTGGGTGAAGAACCAGGCCTGATGCGAGGATGCCTGGAGGAAATGCGTCCGGTGATCATGGCATGTATGTGTGCTGCTTTGGGCCTTCTTCCCGCCGCCGTTTCCAATGGAATTGGCGCGCAGGCACAGCAGCCGCTGGCCAGGGTGGTGGTTGGCGGCATGGTTACTACCTTGTTCGCCGTGCTGTTTATCACCCCATTGCTGGCGCGTCGGTTACCCGAGGAACCAAGGAAAGATGTGACGGACTACTGAGGCTAGGCGAAGCAAAGATTGACGTACGGTGCGGTTGCGATTCACGCGTCGCGGTTACCGGTCGCGGACAACGACACAGTTGAACCGATCGGTGCTTATACTTGGAGAAGCCTCACCTCCATGCGGCGCGATGACCCATGACTCTATCCAACCCCTCACTCGCCGTAGCCGATCAGGAACAGAGTGCGCTGAATCTCAAGCGAATCTATCGCCGCATTACTCTCCGGCTGATTCCGTTCCTCATGTTGCTCTACCTGATCGCGTTTCTCAATCGCGTCAATGTCAGCTTTGCGGCGCTGACGATGAACACCGATCTGGGGCTCAGCAACACTCTATTCGGGATCGGAGCCGGCATTTTCTTTGTGGGATATGTCCCGTTCGAAGTGCCTAGTAACTTTATGCTGGCGAAAGTAGGCGCGCGGATCTGGCTCGCCGTTCTTCTGGTTCTTATGGGATTGGTGTCCGCCGGTTTTGCCTTCGTTCACTCCAGCACCTCCTACATCGTTATGCGTTTTCTGCTGGGCGCGGCGGAATCCGGATTTTTTCCGGGCGTGGTGCTGTACCTCACGTTCTGGTTGCCGGCTTCGGTGCGTGGTGCGCTGATGGCTCTGTTCATCGTATCGATCCCACTCTCCACGGTCGTGGGAGCGCCTTTATCCATGGCCATCCTGGGGATGAATGGCATCGCGGGTCTCAAAGGCTGGCAGTGGCTGTTTGTTCTTGAAGGCGGCCTTGCCATCGTTGTCGGACTCATGATTCCGCGGATTCTCGCGGATTCTCCAAAAAAGGCACGCTGGTTGTCGCCGCAGGAATCTACATGGCTGGTTGCTGCCATCGCTTCGGAATCTCACGAGACGAAGGCGCATCCTTCCTGGATGCATCTATTGCTTAGCCGCACGGTTCTCGGCTTTGCACTTGGCTATTTTCTATTGATGATCGGGCTCTACGGCCTCGGTTTCTGGATCCCGCGAATTCTCACCTCCGAAGGACTTCCCATTGCTCAAACCGGCTGGATGACCGCCCTCCCTTACGCGGTTGCAACGGTGGGTATGGTGCTCTGGTGCAGGCATTCCGACAAGTCGGGAGAGAGGACCTGGCATGTGGTCCTGGCATTTTTTCTGGCCGCGTTGGGCATGTACGTCGCGTCGGCCACGCATCTGGTTGCGATCAGCTTGGTGGGCTTTTCGCTGGCTGCCCTGGGCGTCTGCTCCGCCATTCCACTGTTCTGGGTTGTGGCCACGGAACATCTCGGAGAGAACGGAGTTGCCGGCATTGCGGTCATCAATGCCATTGGCTGTTTAGGGGGCTTTGTTGGTCCATTCTGGATGGGCTGGCTGGTGGACCGCACTCATTTTTTTTCAGCCGGCCTGCTGGCGGCAGCGATTACGCTGGCACTCGGTGCGGCCCTCATGTTTAGGCTGAGCCGACCCGCACCATTCCCGACTGCACTGCGATCGTAAGACTACAACAGGTACCCGCGACGCTTACTCCGAGCGATCTATGTTGTTCAGGATTTTTTTGCCGCCAAGGTCAAGATCAAAGTTTGCGGATGCCGATCGCGCAAAATCTGCAGCTTGACGGCTGCATTCTTGTTTCGCCGCAGCGCGTGGTTCCACCTGCTGTGGGAGGTCATCGGCACCTCGTCGGCCTTGCAGATAACGTCACCCGCCTGCACTCCGGCGCGTAGTCCAGGGCTATTGGGATCGATGCTTTTGACCAACAAGCCGGTCGAATTCTTCAAGCCGAAATATCGCGCCAATTGCCGGTTTAAAACGTCCACCGTGATGCCGGTGTAGGGCGGCGTGCCGGGAATGTAACTCATCAGGCCGCCATTGGAACTGAAGGTCTTGCCAATTTCCGAGGATGCCGCGCCCAGAAAGCTAGTCTGTGCTGGCGGCTGACTTGGAGCCTGCGGATCAGGAACCGTGTAATGCTGCGACCATGCTTCCTGCTCTATGGTGTTGCGGTCCGCCAATACGACGGTGACTTCAACGGATTCGCCGTCGCGCACAATATCGAGCACAACCGTTTGTCCTGGATCCATTTTATGCAGCGCTGCGATCAGGTCTTCCGCGTTCTGTGCCTTTTTGCCGCCCAACTTTACGATGACATCGTTTGAACGCAGCCCCACTTTGCCGGCGGGTGCGTCGTGATCCACGGCTGCGATGCCCACACCTTCATTCGGCGCCAGATGAAGTCTTGCCCTTTGCTGACGCGTGAGGTTTTCGAAATCCACCCCGAGGTATCCGCCATGATGGTGAAAACCCGTCATACCGCCCAAGGGTGACATTGCGAGGGGCCGCGCTGCCACTGGCAACGCCAGCAACGCAAGGCAGGCAATACTCCATGGAATGGATCGATGTTTCATACATTCACTTCGTTATCTAGATGAGCCTGGGCAGATTTTTTGCAATCCAATCCGCGAGTCAGCTCCCGCGCCTTACTGTATCAGGACGCTCCCATCCAGCGAATCAACGTATCCATCATCTGACTGGTTTAGGTCTTCACGGACTTAGGTCCGGTGAAGCATTGCATTCGCGCCTGACCGGCGCGTCCCGCGTGGTTATTCCGTCGGAGGAATTGCCTGTAATACTTTCAGAGAAGCCTCGCGCATGTCCGGGTTGTCGTCGCCGGTGGAGACCGTCTGCAAGACTAGCCGCACGCTGCTGTCCGCCTGGACTGGCTCCAGCATCTGCAATGCATGGCTGCGAACGGGCTGGCTGGGGTCATGCATCAGGGATTCAAGCACGGCATCTCGCACTCGCACATCCTGTCCCACATACGGCTTCAGTCCGTCTAACACTTTGAGTCGCACAGAGGGGTCGCGGTCATATCGCAGGGCCACCATTAACGCGGTCCGCACAGGCCCATCCTCGCAGAAGTGGCCGGCCTTGCATTGCGCGGCCAGCAACGCCACGGAATTGCTTTGCACACGTGGATTCACAGCATTCTGCGTCGCCATCAGCAGCAGTTTTTGTACCTCGGGGTCGTCGATGGAACCTTCGACTGTAGCGGGCACCATCCTGTTGAAGTGGACTTCTACCATGTCGGTATTTGGGTGCTGCACGATTTCGCTCACATTGAAAACGGAAGGGATCGCAGCCGTTTCCACAGACGCGGCAGCGGTGGCGGCGACCTGCGCAACTGACCGATGCGCAACCGCATGTTTCCAATAGTGTCCCGCCGATGCGCCAATTCCAAGCCCCAGTACGGCGACTGCCATCGCCATTCCGGGCGCGGCGTGCAGTTGGGCGAGGAAGCCCTGCCATCCGATTTCGAATCGCATCCACAGACTGGAAGGAGGCAAAAGATCAATCGCGTCATCCAGCCGGACGCGGCTTTGAGCTAGAAAATTGGGGGAGGGTTCCTCGACGGGCGCCAGAGACAGAGTCTGACGAAGCTCTTGATATGCCTGCAGCTCACTGCGGCAATATCCACATCCGGCCAGATGCAGTTCCAGGCTGTGGCAGTGTTCGTCAGACAGTTCTCCATAGATATATTGCACAATCAATTGTTGTGCGTGTTCGCATTTCATGGCCTGCTCCTGAAGTTGGGAAAAGACATCATTTTTTTACCGTCTGTTATCGTACGACTGCTAATTGCGTCCGCAATTTTCGGGTGGCACGGAAGAGCGTATTTTTCGCGGTTTCTTCCGTGGTATTCAAAATTTCTCCAATGGTCCGCAATCGCAGACCCTGGTAATGCTTCAGCTCAAAAACCGTTCGTTCCCTTGGCGTCAAGGTAGCTAACGCTGTCTGAATCTTCTCCGCCAATATTTTTCGGTCGAGTTCCCGCGCGGGATTTGCCATGGCGCGATCATCCGAGACGTTGATCATCGTATCGTGCTCTTCCCCGGTGGCGTCGACGATCACGGAAGGGTCTTCCCGCCGCGTCTTGCGTCGGCGCAGTAGATCCAGGCAAAGGTTGGTGACGATCCTATAGATCCACGTATAGAACGAGCACTCGAAGCGAAAACTGCCGATATGACGATAGGCCTTCAGGAAGGCTTCCTGATGGATATCCTGAGCGTCCTGTTCCGAACCGGTCAGGTGCAGCGCCAGACGCAGAACTGCCTGATCGTACTGGCGCACCAGCACGTCAAAGGCCGCACGGGAGCCTTTTTGCGCCTCGCGGATTAGTTCGGCATCCTGCAGCCGCGCTGAGCTATCGGCGTACATCCTTGGTTTTGATTGTATCTGCGAGACCGCAGATCGACTGTGTGGGGAAGTCAAGGTCTCTTGCGGAAGGATGGCAAATCGCTCCAGCTCCATCGGGTGTCTCTCCAGATATTTTGACGATATTTTTCAACAAAGGTGAGCCGATACAGCGTTTTGGGCTCCCAGTCTCCTCGCGTGGGCTCTGCGCCAATCTTTCTTCTCTTTTTCTTTGCTTCGCGGCTGCGTTCGGGGAGGCTAGATTCCGCCTAAGCTGCAATCCATTAAACTGAGGCACATGACTCCCGCTTCCAATCGAACCGCTGCCGATGCCCAATCCTCATTTTTTCAAAATGATTCAGGACGCAAACCCGCAACAGCCAACTGGGCCATTGCGTATACCGATGGAGGTTCGCGGGGCAATCCGGGGCCGTCCGGCTATGGAGTAGTGATTCAAGCTGAAGACGGGACCATCCTGGGCGAACTCAGTGAATTTCTCGGGATGCACACCAACAATGTTGCCGAATACTCGGGTCTGCTGGCTGCGCTGGAATTTGCGCTGGCGAACGGTCATCCGCGCCTGCGCGTGGTTTCTGATTCGGAGTTGATGGTTAAGCAAATTCGCGGCCAGTACCGTGTGCAAAGCCCCGATCTTCGTCCGCTGTACGAGGAAGCCAAGCGCAGAATCGCTCGGCTGGAAGAGTTCAAGATCGAACACGTGCTGCGAGGAAAGAATAAGAAGGCCGATGAGCTGGCGAACATCGCCATGGATCGTGGGATGCGACGGAAACCGGAGTTGAAAGCTGCGGTGTCAGTCCCTTCGAATTCAACCGCAACCCCTGCCGCGCCGCCGGTACGACCATTGCGCGGGATCGTGAAAGAAGGAAGAATCAACCTGCTGGAAGGCTCAATTCCCGGAAGGAACCATCGTCGTTGTGATGCCGGAAAAGGCGCTGGGCCAAAGAGCGGCGAAATCCTAGCCAACTTTGATCGGCAAGGCTATTTCCGATGGTCCACATTCCACGCTATGCACCAGCCAGGGCAGCTTTCACTTGCTCGCTGACCTGTTTGCCGTCGGCGCGCAATCCGGTTGCCTGAACTTTCGCCTGCACGCCCTTCATCACACTTCCCATGTCCCTTGGAGTGGGCCGCTGGCCAGCCGCTGACATCTCGGTGATGACAGCTTCGACGATGCCGCGAATGTCCGCTTCCGATGCGACCTTAGGCAGGTAGCTTTCGATAATAGGAATTTCCGCAGCTTCCTTGTCCGCCAGGTCCATCCGATTGCCCTTGGTAAATTGCTCGATGGAATCGCGTCGCTGCTTCACCATGGTGACCAGGACCTGCTCGGCTTCGCCGTCTGTGAGCGGGGCACGCTTGTCGATTTCTTTATTTTTGAGCGCAGATTTCATCATGCGAAGCGTGGAGAGACGATCCACTTCGCGCGCTTTCATTGCCGCGACCATGTCCAGCTGTACCTTGTCCGTCAAGCTCACCGAAACCACCTCTCCAATTTGTAGAAAAAAAGAGCCTAAACTTCTGATTATAGACGCGCAGCAGAACCCTTGTTTTTTCACTAGAATGGATCACATGTTCCATAAGACGCGTCTCTTTACGCCAGGCCCCACTCCTTTGCTGCCAGCGGCGCAGTTTGCCATGGCTGCCGCCGATCTGCACCATCGCACTCCGGAATTCCGCGCGCTGTATCAGCGCGTGCTGGATCAACTCCGGACATTTGTTGGCTCCCAGAACGATGTTGTTCTATTGACCAGTTCCGGTACCGGGGCCATGGAGGCCTCGATCGCCAATCTGACCTCGCCGGGCGACCGTGTACTGGTGTTGACCGCCGGAAAATTCGGCGAACGATGGACCGGTCTTGCCAAGGCTTTTGGCTGCCAGCCAGATGTCGTGAGCGCCCCGTACGGGCAGACATTGTCGTTGGAAGCTGCGCAGGCCGCACTCCGCAGCGATACGCGCCTGGTGCTAATGCAGGCGACGGAGACCTCGACCGGCGTTCGACATGACGTTCAGGCAGTGGCGGAGTTGCTGCGTTCTTCCGGCAGCGAGGCATTGCTGGTAGTTGACGCCATCACTGGCCTGGGAACAACTCACCTGGACATGGATGCCTGGGGAGTGGACGTTCTGATCGGCGGTTCACAAAAAGCGGTGATGATTCCGCCCGGTCTCGCCTATCTTGCGGTCAGCGATCGCGCATGGAAGCGGATGGAGACGACTAAGAATCCGCGTTACTATTTCGACCTGCGCAAAGAACGCAAGGTGGCCGCGAAGGGTGAGTCTGCGTACACCCCTGCGGTTGCGTTAATCGCCGCGCTGGGTGCAGCGTTCGATTACATCGCTGCGCAGGCGGACGGCGATTTGGCAAAAGGACGGGCGTTGCTGGTTGAAAATGCCGAAACCTGCGCTGCCATGGTGCGTGCAGCAGTCCCCGCCCTGGGGATGCGCCTATTTGCTCCCGATGCCCCTGCAGCAGCCGTAACTGCCGTGATGCCGCCCGAAGGTGTCGATTCCGGCATTATCGTGAAGCAGCTGAAGTCACGCTTTGGCACCATTGTTGCCAACGGGCAGGGAGAAATGAAGGGTCAACTCTTCCGTGTGGCGCACCTTGGCTTTTTCGATCCGTTGGACACGCTGGCAATCATTGGCGCGCTCGAACAGGTCACGGCCGACTCGCTCCCAGCGTCCAAGTTCAAGCTAGGTGATGCGCTTGCCGCGGCACAGCGTGTGTTCGCGGAGCGGAGTCGCATCCTGGATAATTTCAGCTCTGCATCCTCGTCAGCCCGCGCCGTCGCGGAGCCGGCCGCGGTAGGCCGCTAGTAATTTAGGGCGTTCCACGGCGTCATGCGAGCGTGGAATGCCCTATGCCTGCGCCTTGGAAAGAATGCCCCAGAACACTAACGATAGGAATTCAATCATGAAAGTCGTTCTTGCCGAGAAGGTTTCTCCAGCTACGATTGCCGTATTTGCGAATGCTGCCGACTGGAATGTGGTCACGCACGATCAGATCAAAAACGGTCTGCCAGCCGAGCTGGCGGATGCCGATGCCTTGATCGTTC
This sequence comes from uncultured Acidobacteriota bacterium, assembly GCA_963719625.1. Taxonomy (GTDB): domain Bacteria; phylum Acidobacteriota; class Terriglobia; order Terriglobales; family Acidobacteriaceae; genus JAKAAZ01. Next base: position 135,982 of record CAVRDB010000022.1, on the reverse strand, counting down.
GCTCCGCCGTGCAGGTGGACGCGGCGCTGCTGGAAAAAGCGCCGAAGCTGCGTGTGATCGGGCGCGCGGGCGTAGGAGTGGACAACATCGACGCGGAAGCCGCTACGCGCAATGGAATTGTCGTGATGAACACTCCGGGAGCGAATGCGGTCGCGGTTGCGGAACTGACCTTGGCGCTGATGATCGATCTAGCTCGCATGGTGCCGCGCGCGAATGCAACCATGCACGCGGGAAGCTGGGAAAAGAAATCACTGCAGGGTACCGAATTGCGCGGCAAGACACTGGGCATTGTCGGCCTGGGCCGAGTTGGATTGGAAGTAGCGCGTCGCGCCCGCGGCTTTGGAATGGAACTTGTCGGCAACGATCCCTTTGTTTCCGCTGCGATTGCCCGCGAGAATGGCGTGCGCCTAGCGTCCCGTGAGGAAGTGATTCGCCAGGCAGATTATCTGACGCTGCATGTCGGGCTGACCGCGGACACCGAGGGCATGTTGAACGCGGCGACCTTCGCCACCATCAAGAAAGGCCTTCGCCTGGTCAATTGTGCGCGCGGCGAACTGATCGTCGAAGAGGATCTGGTGGCGGCGCTGAAAAGCGGCCAGGTGGCTGGCGCTGCCCTCGATGTCTTCCGCAAGGAGCCGCTGAAGGATTCGCCATTCTTTGGCCTCGATAATGTGATTCTGACGCCGCATATCGCCGGCTCAACTGCGGAAGCGCAGGAGGCCGTGGGAATCCAGATCGCGGAGCAGGTTCGCGCGTACCTCAGCACCGGCGTGGTGCAGAACGCGGTGAACTTTCCTTCCCTTTCCTATGAGGAATACACGGCGCTGGCGCCTTACATTGAGTTGGGAGAACGTCTCGGCAAGTTTTTGACGGCAACCTTCGGGTCCAGTGTCGAGAGCGTCGATCTTGCCTATTCCGGCCAGTTGGCGGAGATGCGTACTGAGCTGGTTCGGGGCGCCGCGTTGTGCGGAATTCTCAGCCGGTCCGAGCACGTGAATCGCATCAATGCAGCGTCTGTTGCGGCGGAGCATGGGATCCGTGTGCATGAGCAAAAGACGGAGGCTTTGACCGGTGGCGCCGGCAACGTGCTGAAGCTGACGTTGCATGCCGCGCAGCAGAGCATGACCGTCAGCGGTACAGCACGCCATGGAAGATTTCCCCGGCTGCTGTTGTGTGACGGCATCGACATCGAAGCGCCGCTGGAAGGAACGCTGCTGTTTCTGCGCAACCAGGACGTTCCCGGCGTCATCGGCAAAATCGGTACGACGCTGGGCGATCACGATGTAAATATTGCCAATTTCGCGCTGGGTCGAGCCGATGGCCAGGATAGAAATGGCGTGCGGGAGGCGCTGGCTGTGATCCACATGGATGTCGAGACAACGCCGGCTCAAATCCAGAAGGCCATGGAATCCCTGGGCAAACTGAAAGCCATTACCAGTGTCCGGCTGGTAAAGCTGAGCTAGGGCGATCGAAAGCGCCGGACCAAAGACGATGTTGCTGCATCGAGTGGCCTGCGGTAGCATCTCAACTGCAGCGCAGACCTTAGAGGATTTCTCTTTCATGCCGTTATATGAATACGAATGTAAGCAGTGCCACCAGCGCCTGGAGAAGATCCAGAGCTTCAGCGCGCCGCATGAAACGATCTGCCCGAAGTGTGGCGGCGAATTGGAGCGAGTGATTTCCGCGCCTGCCATCCAGTTCAAAGGCGCTGGCTGGTACGTCAACGACTACGCAAAGTCGGGCAGCAAGACTGCATCCTCCACCGATTCCTCCAGTAAATCCGACGGAAAATCAGATATTTCGGCTGCCTCTGCAGACAACAAATCGGACTCAAGCAACAGCAAACCTGCCGCGTCGACGTCGGATTCCTCGTCTTCCTCCAACAGCACCCCGGCAAGCAGCAATACTTCGGCGAGTTCCTCCAGCAGCAGTAGTAGTTCCGGCTCCAGCAGTAACCGCGACTAAGTCATTGCTGAGTCAAGCTACAGGCTGTACAGATTGACTACAATCAGCGTGTGCTGGAACACTCCCTCCCGATCCCGGCGAACGACCTGGAAACATGGCTGCACGATCTGCCTGCGCGGCCTGCGGTCTTTGCGCTGTTCGGTCCGGAGGCAACCAGCGGGGCGCAGCCATCTGAGCCGTACATTTCAAAAACAGCTAACCTGCGCCGCCGGATGCATCGACTGTTGGCTCCATCGTCTGCGGGCAGCAAGCGGCTGCACCTGGGTGGGACAGCGGTGCGGCTTGATTACTCTGAGGTAGGATCGGAATTTGCCACCTCTCTGATAATGCTGCAAGCCGTGCGTCGATATTGTGGCGAGCGGGTTCGCAAGCATCTCCATCTGCGTCCACCAGTTTTGCTAAGGCTGGCGTGGGAGAATCCCTATCCCCGCGTCTACGTGACCAATCGGGTGACGCAGCGCGCCTTGGCCTCGACGTATGGGCCTTTTCCCTCCAGGGTTACGGCAGAGCGTTTTCTCGACGATTCGCTGAATTTTTTTGAACTGCGACGCTGTACGCAAGAACTGCATCCGGACCCGTTATTTCCCGGGTGCGTCTATTCCGAGATGAAGATGTGCCTGGCGCCTTGCTTCAAAGGCTGTAGCGACGAACGGTATGCTGCGGAAGCAGAGCAGGTGCGCGAATATCTGGCTTCGCGCGGTGCATCGACGATTGCTCGGTTGGAGAAAGAGCGAGATGCTGCGTCGACTGCGTTGGATTTTGAAAAAGCCGCCCGTCTGCACCAGCAAGTTCAAAAGATGAAGACGGTAGCGCAGCAGGCCGCGCCGCTGGTGCATCCTCTGATTGATCTGGATGCCGTGATTGTCCAGCCAGCTGTTGCGCAAACGGTGTCTGCGGCAGCGAGCAGGCCAGAAAAGCTTTCCAACCGCGCGCTGCGGACAGAAGCCAGCCACGTCGCGATTTTCCTGGTTCGCGGAGGCAGAATCCTTGGCCCCGGATTTTATTCCGTCGAGGGCATGAGGCATCCTAACGAACGAGCCGGGTCGACATCGCTCTTCGCGCACCCGACGCTGCTGGAACCGACCCCGCTGGAAGTTCCGCCGTCGCCTTCCGATCCCGCCATCTACTCCACAGGGGCAAAGGGCGCACGAGGACAGCTCGAACAGCGATTGCAAACTGTTCTTCATGACCTGGAAGCGCAGGCGCATTCGGAAAAATTCCAGGTAGACCAATTGAGCGAGCATCTGTCGCTGCTGGCACGCTGGTATTATCGGCCCGTGAACCGGCGCACAGGGGAGATTTTCTTTCGCGATGAAACGCGCCATCGCGATTCGGAGAGCGAGCGCGCATTTCCGTTGTCACGTATTTTGCGGGGCATCTCGCGTGTTTTTTGCGGACAAAAAGACCTGACGGACGACCGAACGAATGTCAACGCATTTAGTAGTGAGTCAGCCTGAGTGCACAGTCTTCTGGATTTTGTGTCCCAGTCGAAATATTAGAGCTCTCGATTATGTCTGGCAGGTGGAGGGGCATGAACACGACGAAGTCCGGGTTGATACTAGCCTTGGTTCTGTGCTCTGTGCAGGTCTTGGCGCAGTCGGTGGACAAGGAACCTATCGCAGTCATTGAGCTCGGGGGAGCTGCCGCCTGGAATCTCAAGGACGGAGGATCGAGCTCCGGTCCCAACATCGCCGCTGAAGTTACACCGATCGAGAATTGGCTAGAACTTGAAGCAGGTGTTACGCCGCTTTTTGGGTCCAACTCAACAGAATGGGATACCGACCTTCTCTTCAAGAAGCCCTGGACCCTTTCCCACAAAGCAGAGTTTATGTTCGGTGTTGGTCCAGAGTGGATTCATACGATCGAGAACAAGATGACAACAAACTCAATCGGCGGTGAAGCCGTGCTGGATTTTATGTTTTGGCCGTCCAGGAGGCATAAGTATGGCTGGTATCTCGAACCGGGTTACGATTACAACTTTGGACGCGGCCATGAGCAATCGGTCGGCATAAGCGGCGGCCTATTGATCGCGGTCCCATGAAGCTTTGTTCAGGACTTTCCAAGGGCCTTAAATTTCAAACTGACCCACTACCGTGCGCTTCAATCCTTCAGGCGATTGCGCGGACTATGATAGGATTTTTTCCACTCCATGAATCGCTGCCAAAAGTTTACTTCTCTATGTCTTTTTGGCTTCCTGCTCGCGTTCTTCGGTGCGATACCACTGTCTCCGGTAGCGTTGTGTGCGTCGCGCAGCGACAAGCCGCCAATCAGCCTGGACGAGTTTTTTAGCTACGTCGAGATTCATGGCCTGGCTCTGGCTCCGGACGGCAGCATGGCCGTCATCGGCACTGAACGGGCCGACTGGAAGCGCAACCGCTTCCGCGACGATTTATGGATTTGGCGCGCGAACGACAATTCACTTGCGCCACTGACCACGACCGGGCATGACAGCGATCCTCATTTTTCTCCGGACGGAAACTATATCGCGTTTCTCTCCGATCGTCCCCTGATCGACGAAGGACAATCCGCACAAGATGCCGTCGAACGCGTGTGGATTTTGCCGGTGCATGGAGGCAGCGCATTTCCCCTCTATGTGGAGCCGTTAAGCGTCGATGCGTACACATGGTCGGGAGACGGCAAGTCGATTTTTGTTGCGACCCAACAGCCCATTTCCAAAGATGCAGAAACGGCGGAGAAACAGTCGTGGAAGGATACTGTTCGCTGGCGCAAGCAGCGGCGTGGAGACGACATACTGCGGGTGCCGATCGCGGCCGCCATCCCACAGCCCAAGCCACTGCTGGCTTCCGACAGCAAGCCCAATCCCGACGCGGAGAAAAAACTATCGTATCCCGCTGACGCAACGGTTGTCGCGCAAAGCCCGCTGGCCATTATGGAACTGGTTGCTTCTCCCGATGGCACTACGCTGGCGTTTGAGAGTCGTTCGGTACTGGATCGGCAGGAAAATCCGGCCGACTATGAAATCTTCTCTGTCCCGGCGGATGCGACGGCGGCAACTCCGCGGCAACTCACGCACAACCAAGCATACGAAGCCGGTCTTGGCTGGAGCCAAAACAGCAAGACACTATACTTTAGCGTTCCCGCTGGTGCAGGCTCGGCAGAGCATGCTTATGAACATACGCAAGGCACGGTTGTATGGGTTGGACATATCGAGCGGCAAACTAACCCGACTGGGCGGCGATTACGACGGAAATTGGTCGAGTTATTCTGTTCAGTCGGATGGCAGCCTTCTGGGCCGAGGGCAAACCGGGATTGAAACACAGATATACCGCGTGAGCGGCCCGAAGGCGAATAAACTGGCGGGTGTCGCCGGTAGTTATGGCGATGTTCACACGGCGCAGAAATCACCGCGATTGCTTTTTAGTCATTCGGCCATCGATGAACCCACGGAGGTTTATTTAGCGGAGGATGCTGCGCACCTTGCCCAGGCCAAACCTATTACGCAGTTCAATAAATTTTTCACCGAACGCGCACTTCCGAAATGGACCACGTACCACTGGAAGGCCCCGGACGGCACGCTGGTCGAGGGCGTATTGCTCTATCCGCCAGGGAAATTCGAGCAGAAGCATCTGCGCATGTTCACGCTGATTCATGGCGGTCCCGATGACGCCGATGGTGATTTCTTCGGCGCTGATTGGTACGACTGGGCGATTCTTGCTGCAGACAACAACTGGCTGGTCTTCCGTCCGAACTATCGCGGCTCCAGTGGCTACGGCGACAAATTTGAACTGGGGATCCGCCCGGACATTGTTTCGCGTCCCGGCAGAGATATCCTTGCGGGCGTCGATAAACTCGTCGCCGACGGTATCGCCGACCCAGATCACCTTGCGGTTGGCGGTTACAGCTACGGCGGTTACATGACGAACTGGCTGATTACCCAGACCGATCGCTTCCGCTCCGCAGTTTCTGGCGCGGGAGCCGTGGAACACGCAGCCAATTGGGGCAATGACGATATGTCTTTTGACGATGCCTACATCCTGGGCGGCCTTCCGTGGCAACAGCCGGCGCGGTATCAGAGCGAAGCGGCACTTTTCCAGTTCGACAAGGTGCAGACGCCGGTCCACGACGTCATCGGAGGAGCTGATATCCGGGTCGCCGCCGAAGAGGGGTATCTGTTCGAGCGAGCGTTGCAAACGCAGCATATCCCTCATGAGTTCCTTGTGTTTCCGGGTGAAGGCCATGGGCTGGCAAACAATCCATGGCACGGCTATATCAAAGTGCGGGACGAGCTTCTATGGTTAGAGAAGTATGATCATGCCGGCAAATAGAGCAAAACCAGGGATACTATGTTCTGTCTGGTTCCGTTCAAGGTCGCCGCTTCCTGTTGGTCGCGTCGACTCGAGTGGTGTGGCTCCGGGAGACATCCTCCCTGGTTTTGCTCTAGCCGCGTCCGTTTTCCGTCGCGGGAAGGCGGCGTAGTGTGACTGGACAGCCCTTTCAGCCGGAATCTTCTCGCTGTTGCTGTTGTGTGGAGACGTTGGCGTCCGCGGCTGGAAACGCTGACGGTCGTCCTGGCTCTAATTCCAATCGCGCTATTTCTTGCGGCGAGCCTGCGACGCCTGTGCTATCCATTCCCTTTGGAGCAACTGGAAGGCTCCATGCTGCTGGCAGCGGAGCGTGTTGCGCATGGCCTGCCCATTTATGTGCGGCCAAACTTCAGCTTCATTCCCTATATGTACGCGCCCGCCTACTATTACGTTTCTGGATGGATGGTGCGACTGCTTGGCCCCAGCTTTCTGCCATTGCGACTGGTTTCATTGCTCAGCGCGTGCGGATCGATGGCCATTATCTACCTGCTTGTTCTGTTCGACACGCCGGGCAGCAAAAAACGACGGCACCTGGCCGCGCTGGTCGGAGCCGGCCTGTATGCGGCAGCGTACCCCTGGACGCGCGAGTGGTTCGACCTGGGACGGCTGGACTCGTTCTATGTTCTTTTGCTTTTGCTGGCGCTGCTGAGTACGCGTCGCCTGCATCCGGTTTTTGCCGCAATTGTATGGACATTGGCATTTCTGGCCAAACAAACCATTTTTCCTGTGGCACTGATCATGCTTTGTGTGGACTGGAAACGTCCGCGGAGGCTGCTGCTCGGTGTGGGAAGCTTTTTGCTGATGACGGCGGTCTGCACTCGGCTTCTGGATCACGCTACGCATGGTTGGTTCTGGTTTTATGCGTTCACCGTCCCGCATGCCAACGCGGACCTGACGTTGCGTTCAGCCGTGTTTTATTTTCCTTCGCAATTGATTGCGCCATTTGGTGTCGCGTTGTTGATTGCGGGCATAGCATGGGCTTGGACTCGTCCAGCGCTCAACAATGCTGCGACGCGTTTTTACCTTCTTGCCGCGGCTTCTCTTCTTTGACTCTGCTGGTTTTTGCTGGCACATGCCGGCGCAACCAGCAACACATCCATGCCTGCGTATGCGATCCTTGCCGTTATTTTTGGAATTTCGTTTGGCCGCCTCGATGCATTCTTCGCATTGGCCTCCCACGAGGCTGCACGTATTTTTCTGTTGGCCGCAGTCGCCATCCCGCTCGTCAGCTGGGTCTACAATCCGCACGATAAGATTCCTCACCGCGATCTCATCACTTCGCAGCAAGAATTGATCGCGTGGCTGCGCATTTTTCCCGGCGACGTGTTCTTGCCTTCCCATCCGTACGAAGGGGTACTGGCTGGCAAGCAATGGCATCCAGACAATGCCGCGCTCCACGACGCATTGCGTCCGAAACTTGGCGAGGTGCGTCAGCCGGTGCTGGCGGAAATCGCTGCGGAAGTCGATCAAGAAAAATTTGACGCGATTGTACTGGATGAGACGCCAGCACAGACACTTTCCCAGCAGAACTGGCTGCCGCCAGACCTGAACCGCCGCTATCCCATCCTGGGCATTGTGCCAGGTAGTGGTGTCGGTGACCTGTTCGGTCCGCATCCCGTCTATTTTCTGCTGCCTTGCCGGGAGCAGGGATTGGCGATCGCCAAAGGGTGGACTTTGCTGGAAACTGGCGGACCAACCGCGTGCCCCTCTGCCTAACCTCGCGCGCCGCTGATAGACTAAAAAGACCGTGGTGGAACTGGTACCCTCAATTCTTTCCGCAGACTTTGCCCATTTGGCCGAGCAGATTCAGGCCGCTGAGCGGGGCGGCGGAACTGTCATCCATATAGATGTGATGGATGGCCATTTTGTGCCCAACATTACGATGGGTCCGCCTGTCGTTGCGTCCCTGCGCAAAGTGACGAAGTTGCCGCTCGATTGCCATCTGATGATTGAGAACCCGGACGAGTTTATCCCAGCGCTGGCCGAGGCGGGAGCGAATTGGGTGAGCGTGCACTATGAGGCATGTCGCCATCTGCATCGCTCGCTGGAATTGATTGGGCAGCACGGAATGAAGCCCGCGGTTGTCATCAATCCGGCCACGCGGGTCAATTTGCTCATCGATATTCTGCCCATGGTGCACCACGTTCTGGTAATGAGCGTGAATCCCGGTTTTGGCGGGCAGCAGTTCATCCCATTTTCGCTGGAGAAGATCCGGTATTTATGTGCCCTGCGCGCAGAACTTGGGTTGGAGTATCGCGTAGAAGTTGACGGTGGCATTGCGCAAGATACCATTACACAAGTGGTGGAGGCTGGAGCAGACTTGCTGGTGGCTGGGCACGCGATCTTTGGCGATGGTCATCCGGAAGAAAATGCTCGCCAGCTTCTCAGCATGGCACGCGCCGCTGCGGGCGAACAATCGAAGCAAGATATAAAACATTCTGGCCTTGGAAAGAATGTACGGGAAAATGGCAGACCGCTTCACCGCACCACAGGCAAGCGAAAAAGTCTGCTGAGGGGAAGTACAGTATGAATCGTTCCATTCGTCGTTTAGGCAGTCGTTCCAGCAATCGTCTCCTGAATTGTTCCCTGCAACGCTATGCCGCTTTGTGCGCGCTGGTTGTTATGGGCGGCAGCATGGCCCATGCGGGAATCTTCCATCGCAAGCAAAAGCCGCTTTCGCAGAAGGACGATGCACTGGCTAGTGTTACCTCCAGCCAGCCGGACAAAGAGCTGTTCGACCGCGCCATGATTGCTCTGAAAAAGGGCAAGTATGACATTGCCCGGTTGGATCTGCAGACGTTGCTGAATACCTACCCGGATTCGGAATACCAGATGCGCGCCAAACTCGCCATCGGAGACACCTGGTACAAAGAGGGTGGCACAGCTGCGATGCAGCAGGCTGAAGAAGAATACAAGGATTTCATTACCTTCTTTCCAGACAAGCCCGAAGCTGCGGAAGCGCAGATGAAAGTGGCTGACATCTATTACAAGCAGATGGAAAAGCCAGACCGCGATCCCACGAATGCCACTCGTGCCCAGGAAGAATATCGGGCAATGATTCTGCAATATCCTGACTCCAGTCTGATTCCACAAGCTAAACAGCGGCTGCGGGAAGTGCAGGAAGTTCTCGGCGATCATGAATTCGACATTGGCTCGTTCTATGAGACGCGGATGAACTATGCTGCCGCCGTTGCGCGGCTTCAGTCTGTCATCGACACCTATCCGCTCTACAGCCGCGTTGATGAGGCATTACTCGACGTAGGCGACGCATATTCCGCCCAGGCACGTAACATCGCCAGTCTGCGTTTGGATCCTGCAGCGAAAGAACGTCTCAAGGCGCTGTTCACCAGCCGCGCCGCGCACGCGTACGACCGTGTGGTTCTGGAGTATCCGATGGCGCCGCACGCAGATGATGCGCGGGACCGCTTGGAGGCGATGAATCAACCCGTTCCGCAGCCAACTCAAGAACAAATTGCCAACAGTGCGGCGATCGAACAAAGCCGTGCGCCGGTGAACCTCAAATACAGGGCATTTTTGCTGATCACAGCGCGTCCTTCGACGGTGCAGGCGGCGCGGGTCGGCGATCCGAGTCTCACCAATCCGCCTCAAATTATGGCTCCGGAGCTTGTGAAGGGTGCCATGTCCGACGTCCGCTGGGCGGTCAAGCCGGACGGCAAACCTGCTCCCAGTGTTCCAGGCACGTCGAATAATATCAACGCCGCTCTCGCAGAGAATGGCGCATCGAATGCCTCTGGCGGAACGTCGGACACCCAATCCACAACCCCGGCAGCCAGTGGCCTGCAGATGAACGATATCTCCGGCGACAACGGCGTGAACGGAACGGTTATCAATTCGCCACAGAACGCAGTACAGGCCTCCCGCCGGTACGCAGTCCAGTCCGCCATCTTCGGCGCCGTCTGTAGGCGGTAACGCCGCTCCCTCTGTTCCCCCGTCGGCAAGTGGGCAGCCAGCAGTCTGGCCGTCTGCGACCAAGGATAACGGCGGTTTACCAACCGTCGCTCCTCCGAACAGCACACCGCTGCCTGCGGTAGAAAAAGCGGCACCCGCGCCTGACCAGGTGAACGATGTTTCCCAGAGCGGCCATCCGGTCAACACCGTCGATCAAACGACACCTCAGACGGGCAAGAAAAAGAAGAAAAATCCCAAGCCCCAATTTTCTGGCAACGAGGAATCTTCCAGCACGCACAAGAAGAAGAAGGGCCTGCACAAGCTGAATCCGTTTTAGTCCAGAAGTTAAGATTGGCAGCGGCATCGCGGAATCGGTGCCGCTCGCTAAGCTCGGACACCATTTTCCTGCGATATGAAAGGGGCATCTGTGCGGCGATTGAGATGTTCCGCCTCGGTTTTCCATCCAAGATGGTGTGGCATATTTCTCCTGGGGTTGGGTTTGGCGTTTGGCGTAAATGCTCAAACTGCCAAAAACCGGACTGCTCCGCTGTTGCCTCAGACTCCCAACATTCACGCTGACCACTCGGTCACGTTTTATTTGTATGATCCTGGAGCGAACGAAGTCGGGCTCAGCCTCGATGGGCACGCCGGTCTTTTGCCCGTGACTAAGGACGATCAGGGAGTTTGGAGCATCACCGTCGCTCCCATGCAGGCGGACTTGTACGATTACATCTTTGTCGCCGATGGCGTGTCCGTGCTTGACCCTTCTAATTCCGTCGTCAATCCGAACCTGCGGAGCCCGTCGAATGTTTTCGAAGTCCCCGGAACGGAAGCCGAACCCTGGGATGTGCAGGATGTTCCGCATGGGATCGTTCATCATCATTTCTATAAATCCGCTATTGTTGGCGACCAGAGAGACTTTTTTGTCTATACGCCGCCGGCGTACAATCCCCGCGCGCACAAGAAGTACCCGGTGCTCTACCTGCTGCACGGCTACACCGACGATGCGCGCGGCTGGATCGCCCTGGGCCGCGCCAATGTCATTCTGGACAACCTGATTGCCGAGGGCAAAGCCAAGCCGATGATCGTTGTCATGCCGCTCGGCTACGGCGCGCCAGAGATCGTCATCGGACCTCGGGCGTCATTTGACCACGCCGCATTGCGCCAGAAGAACTTCGATCGTTTTACACAGGCGCTGTTGACAGAGGTCATCCCACAAGTGCAGTCCATGTACAGCGTCTCAAGCAAACGCAAGGATCGAGCCATTGCCGGTCTATCCATGGGCGGGGCAGAGAGTCTGCTGACGGGTTTGAACCATATTGATACCTTTGCGTGGGTCGGCTCTTTCAGCGCAGGCGGATTGAAACCCGACTTTGCCGAGGATTTCCCTTCGCTGAACGCTGGCAGCGCGGCGCGCCTGCGCCTGCTGTGGATTGCGTGCGGAAAGGACGATCGCTACGTAAGCAAATCCCCGTTGATTACGCTGAATCGGCAATTGGTCGCATGGCTGCGCTCGAACAATATTCCGGTAACGTTCGTCGAGACACCGGGAATGCATGAGTGGCCGGTCTGGCGCAAGAATCTGATCCAATTTTCCCAGCTATTGTTTCAACCGAAATAGTTTTCCTCTACGCGCCGCGCCAGTTCCGTAAAGAAAATCCGCGCTGTGCTATCGTGAAATTTGGCTGGATGATGATCTGTCCGGCCCTTCCGAACCCATGCCTCGCGATCTCCCCAAAGCCTACGACCCCACTGCCATCGAAGATCGATGGGCAGAATATTGGGTGAAGGAGCGCCTCTTTGAGGTGCCGACCCCTCAGGATGCCACTGCGCTGCCACCCACATTCACGCTTCTTTTGCCTCCGCCCAATGTGACTGGCCGTCTGCACATGGGCCACATGCTCAACCAGACAGAGATGGACATCCTGACCCGTTGGCACCGTATGCGCGGTGACCTCTCGTTATGGATTCCAGGCACAGACCACGCCGGCATCGCCACCCAGATGATGGTTGAGCGGCAGGTTGCCAAAGAAGGAAAAACTCGTCAGGAACTGGGTCGAGAAGCGTTCGTCGAGCGTGTGTGGGAGTGGAAGCAGGAGTACGGCGGGGCGATCCTCGACCAGATGAAGCGTCTGGGTGCGAGCGTGGACTGGTCGCGCGAATACTTCACCATGGACGAGCGTCTGTCTGTCGCCGTCAAAGAGGCGTTTGTGCGCCTTTATGAGCAAGGACTCATCTATCGCGGCGCCTACATCGTCAACTGGTGTCCACGCTGCCAGACGGCCATCAGCGACCTGGAAGTGGTGCATGAGGAGCAGCAGGGCAAGCTGTACGAAATTTGCTATCCGGTGATAGGTGAAGATGGAAAATTTGTGACCATCGCCACGACGCGGCCAGAAACCATGCTGGGTGATGTCGCGGTCGTGGTGAATCCAACAGATGCACGCTATCTTCACCTCCATGGAAAAAAGCTGCGGTTGCCATTAGTCGGCCGCGAAATTCCTGTGCTTCCAGATGAATGGGCGAATCCAGAGTTTGGTACTGGCGCGGTTAAGGTAACGCCTGCGCATGATCCAAATGATTTCGCGATTGCCGAGCGGCATAAACTGGCGTCGATTGTAGTGATGGACGAGACCGCGCACATGAATGCAGAAGCGGGCATCTATGCCGGACTCGACCGCTACGAAGCACGCAAGCAGATTCTCGTCGATCTGGAACAGCAGGGTCTGCTGGCTGGCGTCAAGGACCACGTGAACTCCATTGGCAAGTGTGACCGCTGCAAAACGGTGGTCGAGCCGCGGCTTGTCCACGCAATGGTTCATCAAGATTCAGCCGCTCGCGGATAAAGCCATCGAGGCGGTTGAGAGCGGCGCCATCCGTTTCACGCCGGAGCAATACAAGAAGACCTACTTTGAATGGATGCGCAACATCCACGACTGGTGCATCTCGCGTCAGCTCTGGTGGGGCCATCGCATTCCTGCGTGGCATTGCGCAAATTGCCGGGAGATTACAGTTGCGCGCGAAACACCTGCAGTCTGTGCCCATTGCGGCAGCAGCAAGGTGAAGCAGGAAACGGACGTGCTCGACACATGGTTCTCTTCGGGTCTGTTGCCGTTTACCGTCTTTGGCTGGCCGGCGCAGACCCCGGATTTAGCAGCCTTCTATCCTACGCAATTGCTGGTGACGGGCTTCGACATTCTTTTTTTCTGGGTTGCGCGGATGATCATGTTGGGCTGTCATTTTATGCTCGACGTGCCCATGCCCGACGGATCGAAGCGCACATTGGCCGACACGGTGCCGTTTCAAGAGGTCTACATCCACGCGCTCGTCCGTGACGCCGACCGCCAGAAGATGTCCAAGACCAAGGGCAACGTCATCGACCCGATCGACATCATCCATCGCTACGGTACGGATGCGGTGCGGTTTACATTGGCATCCATGGCTTCGCCCGGCACAGATATTGCCTTCAGCGAGGCACGCACTGAAGGCTATCGCGCTTTCGCCAACAAGATCTGGAATGCGGCCCGGTTTATCTTCATGCAGATGGAGCGGGCGAAAGAAGCTGGGATTGAAGTTGATTTGCAAAATCTCAAGCAGTCATTGCAGCCGCCGGACGATCGCGCGCTGGAAGCGCACTGGATCGTATCTCGGCTGAATGGGTGTGCCGCCGATGTGCATCTGGCGCTTACTCAGTACCGATTCGACGATGCAGCAAGCCTCATTTACCAATTCTTCTGGGGTGAATTCTGCGACTGGTATCTTGAGATCGTCAAAATACGCCTCGATTTCAGCGAAGCGACAGACCAAGGCCTCCGTTACGGCCGCGCTGGCGACATTGCTCGGCGTGTTTGAAGCATCGTTGCGTCTGCTGTCGCCGTTCATGCCATTTTTGACGGAAGAGATTTGGCACGCGTTGTACGACGGCGAGCCACCATTGCGATCCGTCGCGTTATCGCGGTATCCGCAAGTGCTGGAACACACAGATGATGTGGCTGAGACGGACATGGCCCTGGTTCAGGAGCTGATCGTCACTGTTCGCGCATTGCGCAAGGATCTGGGTGTCGAAGAAAAGGTTGCAATTCCAATTCAGATTGCCAGATCTCCAGAGTTAAAGGACCACGAAGAACTTATCAAGCGCATGGCGCGTGTATCCGACGTGCACATTGTAGAGGCCTTAGCGGATTCAGCGAATAAGCGGACCACATTCAATTTTGATGTCACCGTCATCTACGAAAAACAACTCGATATTCCTGCTGAGCGTGAGCGTCTGACCAAAGATCTGGCCAAATTCGAAAAGGAAATGGAATCGAAACAGAAACAGTTACAAAACGATGCTTTCCTTGCCAAAGCTCCGGCAAAAGTTGTAGATGGGCTGCGCACGCGCGCGGATGAATTGAATGCATTGATTGAAAAAGCGAACAGCGCACTCAGGTCGCTGGAGATGCTGGAGCGCACCTAAAAAATATCCAAGAAGAGCCAACACTATGGACTGGAAAACAAAACGAGTCACGGCAATCCTTGAGCAGGCGCTGATCGAAGACCACGCGACTCACGATGCGACAACGGAGCTGACTCTCGATCCAAAAATGTCCGCGTCGGCCACGATCATTGCCAAGCAGGATTGCATTCTGGCCGGCTGGGACGCGATCCCGCGCGTGCTCGAGGTATTTCGCAAGCTCGACCAAACCTCGACTAGACGTTTCGAGGTTGTCCATCACCCAGAGATGTTCGATGGCGTGCGCGTGCGCAAAGGGCAGGCCGTCGCGGTGATTCGAGGGAACGCCCGTACGATTCTCGCCTGCGAGCGGGTGACATTGAATCTTTTGCAGCGTATGTGCGGCATTGCTACGGAGACACGCAAATACGTCGACGCAGTGGCAGGCACCGGCGTTGTGATTCTCGATACGCGCAAGACGGCGCCTGGGCTGCGACTGCTGGATAAGTATGCCGTCAGCTGTGGAGGTGGACAAAATCACCGCATGGACCTGGCGGATGGCGTCCTGATTAAGAACAATCATATTTCTCTGGGTGGCGGGGTTGCTAAGGTCCTCGCGCTTGCTCTGCAACGTCGACCATCAGGGCAGAAAATTCAGGTAGAAGTACGCTCTTTAGAGGAGCTTGAGGAGGCGCTTGCGGGTGGCGCCGACTCCTTATTGCTGGACAATATGACTCCTGCGGAAGCCAAGCGGGCGGTTGATATTGCGCGCAAACGGATCGCGAAAATCCCCATCGAGGTCTCTGGAGGGATCACTCTAGAAACCGTTCGGAAATATGCGCAGACCGGGGTGACGTACATTTCCGTGGGCGCTCTCACACATTCCGTTGCAGCGATCGATTTAAGCATGAAGATCACAGCGGAAATTTTCTAGATACTACTATCTATGGCGGACGCGCTCGATCTCGATGCTCTGCAGGCAGCCCTGCAGGGAACAATCTTTTCCGGCAAAGTACATATTTTTCCTACCATTGAGTCGACCAATACACTTGCCATGCAGGAAGCCGCGAAGGGTGCACCCCACGGCTCGGTTTATATTGCAGAAGAGCAGACCTCTGGCAGGGGACGCGGCGATCACGCGTGGCATTCTGAACCCTACGCTGGTCTTTACGTCAGTATTCTGCTACGCCCGCAGATGACTCCCGCAAACGGATTATGGCTCTCGCTCGCTACCGGGCTCGCCGTGCAGCGGGCCATTGAAAATGTAACAGGATTGGTTGCAGATATCCGCTGGCCGAACGACTTGCTGTTTGAAGGCAGAAAAGTTGGCGGCATCCTGATGGAAATGAATGCCGAAGCGACGCGGGTACGCTATGCCGTCATCGGGATCGGAATCAACGTGAACCATCGACAATTTCCGCCTGAGCTACGTGATCTGGCTACATCGTTGCGCCTTGAGACGGATCATGTTCCTTTAAGGCATGACCTGCTGCTGGCAATTCTTGAAACTCTCATGCGCGAGGTAGATCCACTGATGCAGCCGGAAAGCTTCGCCAATGCCTGTGCTGGAATCTTGAATCGCATCGAGCAAAAATCAAGCTGGATTCGTGGGAAACAGGTGTTTGTCGACGAAGCCGGGGGGTACACTGGCGTCACGGCCGGCCTAGATGGAAACGGTTTTCTCCGCGTTCAAACCGGAGACGGTCTGCGCACTGTTTTGTCGGGTGGAGTTCGGGACCGATCGTCGAAAGGTTGAAGAAAGATGCTCCTGGTACTCAACGTCAACAATACAAATACGGTAATCGCGATTTATCCAGTGTCGGATAATCGTATTGGAGAACTACGCGCGACATGGCGTATCAGTACACGTCAGGCACAAACCGCAGACGAATATGGCATTTTGATTCGCAACCTGCTCCAAACCGAAGGTGTAAACAGCAAAGAAATCAGCGGCATTGTCATCGCGTCGGTGGTTCCGCCTATCGATTGGATCTTGCGTCAATTTTCTGAACGATACTTCAACCACAAGCCTTTGTTTATCGAGCCCGGAGTGAAAACCGGACTTCCCATTCTGACTGACAATCCTGGAGAAGTGGGCGCCGACCGAGTGGCGAATTGCGTGGGAGCCTTTCAGCGATACGGAGGGCCTTGTATTGTCGTGGATTTCGGCACGGCAACAAACTTCGATGTTGTTTCTAAGCAAGGAGAATTTCTTGGAGGCGCAATCGCTCCTGGAGTAAATGTCGCTGCTGAGGCATTGTTTGCCCGCGCCGCGCGCTTGCCGCGTGTGGAGATCAAACGTCCGCTAAAAGTAATTGGTACGAATACCGTGGATAACCTGCAGATCGGCCTGTTCTATGGCCACATCGGTCTGGTCGATGGCATCCTGGAGCGAATGATCGCGGAACTTGGTCCAGAAACGAAATGTGTCGCTACCGGCGGCCTGGCACGATTGATCGCTGGCGAGTCGAGATTCATTTCCGAGGTCAATGACACACTTACGCTGGAAGGGTTGCGCATCATTTACGAGCGCAATCTCGTAGCTGGAGCGCGTCCTCGCAATGCCTCCAAACTGAAAAAAACCTAAGCCGACACCCTTGCAGAACTATTTCAACTACTACACGGAAATTGAAGAGCACTTTCAACGCAGACGCGGCACGCTATTGATGCTGTCTACGTTGGATTGGTCGCTGATCGCGATGTGGCAGGAGGCCGGATTTCCTCTGGAAGCGGTTCTCGCCGGAATTGACTCGACATTTGAAAAATATGCTGCGCGGCAGGCAAAGGGACGCGTGCGGCGCATTAACGGACTGGCTTATTGCGCACAGGAAGTGCTCCGCGCTGTGGAAGACATGCATGAAGCTGCGACAGGCGCGCTTCGTAAAGAGGCGCCCACAACCAGGAGGAAAGCGGCTTTGAAACCTCCCGGATTGCCGCATATCTGCGTCAGAATGCTGAGTCACCTTCAAGGATGTAAGGATCCTGAAAAAGCGCAACACATTTTTTTGGAAACATCGCGCCTGCTGGTGGGGATAGCTGTGTCGCTGGAAAGCGAAAACGCGGGGAACAAGAAAGGCGTCTCGACCGAGGCTCTTGAGCAGCAGCTTCTTGTGTTGGAGGACCAGCTGTTTGCTGCGTTGCAGGCATTCACGCCTCCGGAAACTTTGTTAGCGCTGCGTGAGCAGTCAGCCCGGGAGCTGGCTCCTTATCGCAGTCGCATGCAGACCGTGCAGATTCGGCAAATTGAGCAGCAATTTCTTCGCCGCTGCCTATTCCAGCAAAACAACGTTCCTCGTCTCAGCCTGTTCTATATGCGCCAGACATGAAGTTGACGATTGACAAAGTGATTTATGGTGGTCAGGGTCTGGCGCGAATCCCAGTGGACTCCGATGCACACGGTGGCATGAGCGTATTTGTACCCTTTTCGCTGCCCGGAGAAATTGTGGAAGCAGAAATTACGCAACAACACCGCGGCTATTGTGTAGGCGAAGCGCGGCAGATCGTGCAGGCCTCCAAGTTTCGCACCGATCCGCCTTGCCCGTGGTTCGAAACCTGCGGTGGCTGCCACCTGCAACATGGCGTTTATTCCTATCAGGTGGAACTGAAGCGGGAAATGCTCATAGAAAGTCTTACTCGGGCTGGAGTGCGTGATCTGCCGACTGTCTCGCTGCTCACAGGGGAACCATTTGGATATCGCAACCGCATTCGTCTCCAGGTACAGACGCAACCGGAGTTTTCTATCGGCTATCATCAGGCGAAATCGCATCGGATGACTGCGATTGATCGTTGCCCGATTGCTGCGCCTCTGCTGGAGCAATGCATCCGTGTTCTGCACTCGCTTGGGGTTCGAGGCACGTTTCCTACGGACGCACAAGAAATTGAAATTTTTACCAACCACGATCAGTCCGAACTCTTCATGACGGTGTGGACCCGACCGCAGGTGCGCAGCCAACAGGATGCGTATAAAGAATTCTTCGCGCAACTGCAAAAGGAAATTCCGCAACTCATTGGCGCGCAAGTGCTCGGCACTGAGAAGGGGAAAATCCACTCTGTCAGACTGCAATTGCAATGGGGACGACAGCATGTGAGCTACCGTGTGGCCGGGCGCGACTACATCGTTGGCGCTGGATCTTTTTTTCAGGTGAATCACACGTTGCTGGATGAGTTTGTTGCCGCTGTCACGGGTAACGAAAGCGGCGAATGTGTCTGGGACCTCTACGCGGGTGTTGGACTTTTTTCCCTGGCGCTGGTGGAGCGGTTTCAGCGTGTGATCGCAGTCGAATCAAGCGAAGCAGCCTGCAAGGATCTGCGCGTAAACCTACGGAATACGGCCGCAGAACACGTCCAGACCACAGCGCTCAATTTCCTTCAGCAAGCAGTGGTGCGGCGACAGGCTGCACCCAATCTCATTCTGCTTGATCCTCCTCGCGCCGGAGCGGGTGTGGAGACCTGCAAATTGCTAGCCGAAGTGGGGCCGCAAAGAATCGTCTATGTTTCGTGCGATCCTGCGACGCTGGGCCGCGACCTTGGCGCATTGATACAATCCGGCTACCGCCTCCTTCGCCTGCAGTTGGTCGATATGTTTCCGCAAACGTACCACATGGAAACCATCGCAATGCTCGAGCGCTGAGTCCGCGGCCTCCATCATGGTTCTATCCACCCCCCCCACGGAGGCAGTACGGCCCACGCGAAGATTGCGCGGGTATCAACCGGCGCCCCTGCGCGCAACTCGGTATAGACACCGGCGACAGCGTCTGTCATTCACGACCGCACCCATGTTGCTGGCAGCAGGTGGATTCTCGCTCGGCATCATCGACGCCCATTGGGTCTGGCATCCACCGCTGCTCTGCCTGGTGGCCGTATTGCTGGCTGCGGGTTTGACGTTGCTAGCAGCGCGGCTGGCGGTGCGCACTCTGTGGTTGCCCTTACTGCTGCTTTGGTTTGCAGCGGGACAATTCTGTGCCATCGTTGCTCCTCGGCACCCCGCTTTTCGCACTCTTGCTCAACTGGCGGATGGCTTGCAGCGCAACGTTAGCGGGACGGTGACCGCTATCCACGCCTCGCGTATAGAGACAAGAATGAATCCCTCGGGTCGACCGGAAGAAACCGAGCAGACACAGCAAATCGATCTCTCGCTGGACCATGTCGAGGACTTCAACGCCGACCACGATTGGCAAACCGCCGTCGCAGGCGGCATGCGGCTGAACATCTACGCTCGCACTGGAGAAATCCTGCCGCCGCTCCACTGTGGAGAGCGCCTGAATGTAACACTGCGCTTCCATACGCCCCAGTATTTTCTTGATCCAGGAGCGTGGGACTATCCCGCCTATCTTGCCCAGCATGGCATTGCAGTCCTCGGCAGCGCAGACGCGAGCACCGTTCATGTTGCCATGTCGGATGGGCGTCCGTCGCTGGGTTGCCTGGCGACAGCTGCGCAGACCTGGGCAGGGACGCGGCTGGATCGGATTGCTACGATCAGTGCGTCGTACCATTGGCTGCCGCAGTGGATGCGTTTGACGCCGCAGGATAGCAGCGTGCTGAGTGCGATGCTGTTTGGCGACCGGACCCGTCTGCAACATACCATGCGGAGCGCGTTTGAACGTACCGGCTCATTTCACCTATTGGTCGTCTCTGGCCTGCACATCACAATTGTGATTGGCCTGATTTTCTGGCTGGCGCGCAAGCTGCATATGGGCCAGTTGTCCGCCACGCTGCTGGCAATCTCGCTCGCGTTGCCGTATGCCTTTCTGACGGGGTTTGCGCCACCGGTACAGCGTGCATTATGGCTGAGTTCTGTCTATCTTTTCAGTCGCATTCTCTACCGCGAACGAGCGGCGCTGAATGCGATTGGGATTGCCGCCGTGGGTGTCCTCGTCCACAATCCATCAGCCCTGTTTGATGCCAGTTTTCAGATGACGTTCCTGGCCGTGTTGGCCATCGCAGGCGTGGCGATGCCAGTGATTGAGTCCACGCTTGCGCCCTACCTGCGAGGGGTTCGACTGCCAAGACAACTCCAACTCGACCCGTTTCTGCCGCCGCAGGTTGCCCAGATGCGTGTGGCGCTGCGAATGTACGTGGAAAGGCTGCGAATTCTTGTTGGACCGCGCTGGGCATGGCGCATGCCGTTTGGAATCGTGCGCTGGGTATTGCGACTTTGCGAAGCACTCATCGTGTCGTTGGTGGTGGAACTGGCCATGGTGCTGCCAATGGCCGTCTATTTCCATCGCATCACGCTGGCGGCTTTGCCCGCGAATCTGCTGGGGCTGCCATTGCTGGCGTTTATGCTACCGCTGGCGCTGAT
This sequence comes from uncultured Acidobacteriota bacterium, assembly GCA_963719625.1. Taxonomy (GTDB): domain Bacteria; phylum Acidobacteriota; class Terriglobia; order Terriglobales; family Acidobacteriaceae; genus JAKAAZ01. The sequence continues at coordinate 115,047 of CAVRDB010000022.1, read as the reverse complement.
GACGTTTCTTCTTGGCTGCGTTCATCCTGCGTTGGCAGTTCCTAGTGGAGCTGTGACGGCTATGGTGCTGCACGCAATCTCCTGGCTCATCCATTTGTTCGGCAATCTATCGGCGTCTTCGCTTCGTACTCCTAATCCGCCAACCTGGTCTCTGCTCTGTTTCGCTGCAGCCTGGATTGCAGCCCTATGGATGGTCCGCATGTCCCGCGGCTGGAAGCTGGTTGCGCTCGCTACAATTTTTATTGGATCGCTGCTGGTGCTGTGGCCGGTCCCGCTGACTCATCACCGCGGAGTGTTAGAGGTGACAGCCATCGACGTTGGTCAAGGAGATTCGCTACTGATCGTCACTCCCGACGGCCATACTTTGCTAGTGGATGCGGGCGGCCCGATTGGCGGACCGCGTACGGACGATTCGCAATTCGATATTGGCGAAGACGTTGTCTCGCAATATCTTTGGTGGCGGCACATTCGCCATTTAGATGCTGTAGCGCTAACCCACGCACACAGCGACCATATGGGAGGCATGCCTGCAATCCTCAAGAATTTCCACCCTAAGTCACTGTGGGTTGGCAACAATCCGATGATTCCTGAATATCGCGCACTGTTGGCACTGGCCGCGCAGCAGAACATTCCGGTCCGGCGAATGACCGCCGGCGAACGCTTTCTGTTTGGCGACGTTCATGTGCGCATTCTTGCGCCGGCTGCAATCTATCAGCCCGGGGTACGCGCATCGAACGACGATTCGCTGGTGATGCGTGTTCGTTACCAGCAGACAGCGGCGTTGCTGGAAGGAGACGCGGAAGCGCCCGTGGAAGAACAGATGGTTGCGACTGAGCCACCACTGACAGCGGGTCTCTTGAAGGTGGGCCATCATGGCAGCAATACCTCGACCATTCCGTCATTTCTGGCTGCAGTTCATCCCGAATTCGCTGTCATTTCAGCCGGTCGGCATAATCCGTTTGGCCATCCCAAGGTGTCGGTGCTCGATGAGCTGGGTACGGCGCATGTCCGCGTCTATCGCACGGACACACTCGGACTCAGCAGCTTTCTGCTGAATGGGACGAACATTCAGCCTGTGCGCTAGAGACCAACAAGGTATTGCTGTAGCCGGGATCGTGCTGGATTACGGATGGTCAACGCGGGTAAGACGCATCGTAATCGTTCCCCAGAACAAATGGGCCCGCACTTGCACTGGAAGATGGCGCTCGTCGTCCGTATACCAGATCCAGATATTTCCACGGTTTTTGACGATGCCAGCAGCAGCGGTAGGCTGCACACGTATTGCAGAAAAAGTCCCTGCCGGCGTCACCACCGTTTCCTTCGCCTCCACCTTCACGGTGACAGGGACGACATGGCCGCTGTCGGCTAAAGGAAAATGGAGATCATGGCCGACCTGCAGCGGTTGCGACCCGACATAGAAGATTGCCGAGAGAACGTCGGTCACGCAGGCGGGGATCGGCGAAGTGTGCTGCCTGAAGATTCCGGAGACCAGATTTTTCTCGCTTATCTTTTGCAGATGTTGTCCATAGTCCAATTGCATCAGGCCAGTAAGTCGTCGTCGCCCCTCCTGAATCTGCTTGCGATATTCGAACGAGCATCCGGTCTGTCGATCAAAGACGCTATCGTATCGGTCGCTGACCGGAAAAAGAAGATTTACTGTGCCGATGGAAGCCGCCGTCGCGATCACGTGTACGTTGTTGCCCTGCGCTTGCAGGTGGAATGTGGCCGTTCCAGCAGGAAACACGCGCCAATCCACCGCATATGTCAGGGATTCGTTCACGGGTATTTGGAACTGTGGATTTGGCGGAGCAAGGCTGGGCGTCTGGGCACGCGCCCTGGGAGACAAGGCAATCAGCAGGATCGATCCGGTGACAAAGGCAGCTAAAAAATTTTGCATATTCCTTTTCTTGGTTGCATTTGTCTTAGCTGAGGACAAGAAAACATCTTGCAATTATTGACGATCAACGCCAGAAAAATATGCGGGCTACCAGAACAAGATACATGCAGAAGGAGCCCAAAATCGAATTGTACTCGCGATGTTTGCGGTAAAGCGCAAAAGAAAATTTTCCATCTGCAGCTGTCTGCGGACGTCCGAACCTCGGAATCAGTCGTGGCACGCGATTTGCGTAAGCCTCGTAGGTGGAGAACTGAGCGCGTAGATATTCCTCTTCATCCAGGATCACTGGCCAATAGATGACAAGAAAAAGAGCCAGGAATGCGAGTGCGATCCATAGGCTGCGTGCTGCCGCCGCAAATCCGAACGCGATCAAGATAGAGCCGAAGTACAAGGGATTGCGGGTATAACCATAGGGCCCGGTGGTGGTCAGCTGCACATTTTTTGTGACGTGGCCAGAGGCGTAACTGCGGAGAAAAATTCCTGGCACTACCAGGACAAGACTCAGCAGCAAAGACCGGTAGGAGGGCCGCGCCAGCCAAAAATAAAAAATGACAGAAAGAAAGCCGAGCGGTACGCGAATGCGGCGTGAGATTTTTTTCCATCGCCGATTGAACATGTCGCGACTCATTGCGGACCTTCCTGCTCACGAAGAACTTGCAGAGCAGCCTCCAGCACATCATCTACTGTAATGGTCAGCAGTCCTGCCTCCGGTTCACTTCTCCGCGTGTGATCGCGTTTGCTTGCTGGATGTCGCAAGACCAGCGCGCGAGTCCCATAGGGACCGTTGCGGGCTGGGTTGGTCGGCCCATAAATGCCGACTACCGGAACTTTCAGTGCGGCGGCCAAATGCAGCGGTCCGGTATCTCCCCCAATGAACAAACTGGCGCGGCGGGTACAGGCAATCAACTCCCCGATGCTGCCGCTCATCGGAAACGTGCGTGCACTTTCGTTGGCGCTAAAGGCATCTGCCAATGGCGACTCGCCCGGTCCGATGTTCACTACCGTTGCGTACCCAATGCGCGTCAGTTCTGCGGCTACAGCGGCATAACGCTCGGCCGGCCAGCGCTTGGCCCCCCAACCCGCACCCGGATTTATCAGGACGAATCGCTCCACTCCTCGCTCCGCCAGCCAACGGTCGTACCAACTTTCCGCAATAGGGTCGACGGGCAATGCTGGTGCTTGGTAGGGAAGAGTTTCCTTCAATACGGCCTGCATGACTTCCATGGCCTGCTCCACGACGTGAACGCCGGTCGTTTCAATCCGCTCGCGAAACAGCCAGCGCGCAAGAGGCTCGCGTGGAATCGCTTCGCCGATCATGCGCGGCGCCCGCGCCATGCGCCCAATCCAGGCCGACCGAATCGCACCCTGAAGATCGACGCAAACATCATAGTGCTGGGCCCGCAAGTCCTTGCGTAATCCTCGGATCTCATGGAGTGTCGAAATGGAGAATGGTCTACGGGCCCAACGCTTCGCAGCGACTCGATGCAGTTGATCCACGATGGGCATCTGTGGTCCACGTCTTGGCGCCTGCTCTGCGGAATCAGCGCACAGCAGGGGTGACCATTGCGGTTCGATGGCCCAGCCGATCCAACTTGCAGGGTGAGTTCTATCGAGCGCAGCGCGCAGGGCTGTTACCGCTGGTAGCGCGTGGAGAACATCTCCCATCGCACCCAAACGCACGATCAGGATACGCAGATTGTGAAATTGATCGGGCAACGATTCATCATCGCACGTTGTGTGGGCGGAGTTGAAGCTGTTCGTTCAAAAGTGCCTCCAGCATGTCGATGCATTGCATTTCTTCGCGGAGGGAAACTTCGAGACCCGCAATGATCAGGCGACCGTTTTTCTCCAGTTCGGCGCGAAGTGCGTCGGGCAGACGCACGCTGTCCTTCTCTGTTGTCACAAAACATTGCGCCTCGCAACGGCGTGCAGCGACTCTCAAACCTTCCATATCCTTCATGGTGTAGACGTGGTGATCGCGAAAGGCAATCGTAGCCTGTAGGTTGATCCCGACCTGTCGCAATCCCTCGAAAAACCCCTTCGCATCGCCCACCGCACAGAATGCCAGCGCTTTCGGAATAGAATCTAGAGCTTCAGGAAGCGTGGTCCTGCGCTCCACGATCCACAAACGTGTAGAGTCTGCAGCTTGGCCCGGTCGACGCATCTGCTGCAACACGCGGCTGGATAAATCAGCATCCTCCGCACGCAACACGCAGATGTCTGCTCGGACCAGCTCCCGCAGCGGCTCCCGCAGGCGTCCAGCTGGCAGCAAACGTCCTTCCAGATCCGCACGCTGCATCAGGACGATATCAATCGCACGAGCCAGCCTGCGATGTTGAAAGCCATCATCGAGAATGTGCAGCCTGCGAGAGGGAGCTGACTCAGCCTCGGCATCTGCTTCTGCCAACTGCCCGGGTAAATAGCGATTGGCTCCTACATAAACAGAAAGACCATGTCGAGCCATCAAAAGAGGCTCATCTCCGAATTCCTCCGGCGAGCCGAGCGGGTCGACACGCACCACCTCCGTGCTGCTGCGGCCATAGCCTCGGCTCAGCACATCAACGATCCAACCACGCTGCTTCAGCCGTTCCGTCAGCAACAGCACGAGAGGAGTTTTCCCCGCGCCGCCAACGGAAAGATTGCCGACACTGACAACCGGCCACGATAGCTGTTGCGGTTGCAGCCAGCCCCGGTCATAGCCAATGTTCTTGAGCCACACTCCAATTGCGTAGGGCAACGCGAAGGGCCAGAGCAGCGGGGATACCGCATACCATAAAAGATTTCCTGCGCGGCGCTTCATTGCGGCGCATCCAGATTTTTCACGCCATGATTCTCGGCTAAAATTTTTTGAATGGCGGTGAGGCAGGCTTCAGACGCGCCCGCCTGTTCCTCGAAAACCCGTCGCGCGCGCCCCCCCATCTGCTGTGCTTCTGGAGATGTCAGCAGTTCCAGCAGTGTGGGATACAGTCTTTCCGGTGGAGTGACGCGGATGGCTTCCTGCTCCAGCAGTGCTGCGACCATGCCGCGAAAATTCTCTGTATACGGTCCCATCACAATCGGTACCGCGAACTGTGCCGGCTCCAGCGGATTATGCCCGCCTGCTGGCACAAGACTTCCTCCCACAAATGCGACGGATGCCAGCGAGTAAACAGAGGCTAGCTCTCCCACGGTGTCGAGAAGAAAAACGCTGCCTGCCGGGATTGGCCGCGACAGCTGCATCCAGTCTGACCGGCGAATCAGGGGGAGGCCTGCGTCTGTGATCGATCGCTCCACGGCCCGGAAACGTTCTGGATGTCGCGGCGCAAGGATAATCGTCAGCTGAGGAGATTCCGGTAACAATTTGCGGAAGGCGTCGAGGAGAATACGCTCCTCGCCCTCTAACGTGCTGCCTGCCACGATGATCTTTCCGGTCTGCGGAAGGTGTTCACGCAGCTCTCGGGTGATCGCGGATTCACCCGCCGCGCGCACATCGTACTTCAGGTTGCCGGCGGTCCGCGCCGCGCCCGGAGGAACGCCAAGCTCAACGAAGCGACGTCGATCTTCCTCGCTTTGCGCCAATACCAACGTCAGCTTGCGAAGTAGCGGCCGCCATAGCCACTGCAGCGCGCGATACCGTGGCAGAGACCTGTTCGAGATGCGGCCGTTGACCACGATGACCGGAATGTTTGCGCGTTCCGCCTCCACCAGCATCCGTGGCCATAACTCACTTTCCATCAGCACAATCGCACGCGGACGTAACACGCGCAGATAGCGGCGGACGATCCACGCAAAGTCCAGCGGATAATAAAAAACGCGCGTCGGCGCCGATTCTGATTTGTCGAACCGTTCGTACGAGTTATCGAATCGCTCCTGCGCCAGCTTTTGTCCTGTCTTCGTTGTTGTCGAAATGACCACTGGCAACTTTGGATCGAGACCTTGCAGCAGTTCGACGATCCGACTGGCGGCGATGACTTCTCCCACAGAAACTGCGTGGACCCAGACCGTAGATCGCTGCCCGATAAATGTACGCAGGCCGGAGTGGATAAATCCCAACCGCTCGCCCAGACCATGGCGATAGCGCCCACTCCATGCCATGCGGAGCAGCCAATATGGCGAAGCGAGAACAATGGCGGCCACCAGGGCCAGACTGTAAAGCAGCATCATGGGTAAGTAAATTTCTTAAGCGTCCGACAAAAATCTGTGCTGTGCCCTGACAACATAACAGCAAATCTCTCTATAACCTTACTCTTCGCTGAAGCTCGGATCGTAGCGCAAGGCCTTTCCTTCGCACGGCGGGTACTCCCCAGCCATTACCATAGAGGGAGATCGAAGTCTTCCTCTCAATGACAAAAAACATTCCACGGATTCGCGTGCTGGGTGCAGGGCTTGCTGGACCAGAGGCGGCGCTGCAGATAGCGCGTCAGGGCTGTTGCGTCGATCTGTACGAGATGCGTCCGATACGTTCGACAGAAGCCCACCAGACATCAGACTTCGCCGAGTTGGTTTGCTCCAATTCGCTGAAGTCAGAGAGCGAATACACGGCACCGTGGTTGCTAAAGCAGGAGATGCGTCGTGCAGGATCGGTTCTATTGCAGGCCGCAGACTTGGCTGCCGTGCCCGCCGGTCATGCATTAGCTGTGGATCGCGTGGAGTTTTCCCGCCTTGTTGCCGAGGCCATTGCAGCGGAACCGCGCATCTCGGTGCATCGCGAAGAAGTTACCTCGCTCGACCCTGCCGATGGATGGACTGTGGTTGCTTCCGGCCCGTTGACTTCGCCGGCACTCTCCGCCGCCATTGCGCGTCTCACCGGCAGCGAGCATCTTGCGTTTTACGATTCCATTAGCCCGATCGTCGATGCGGAGTCGATCGATATGGACCGTGTCTATATGGCAGCGCGTTGGGACAAAGGCACCGCTGACTACATTAATTGCCCCATGACACCGGAAGAATATGACCGTTTTTACGATGCCCTAGTTACAGCGGAATCCGTGCAGGAAAAAGAGTGGGAGAAGCTTACATATTTTGAAGGCTGCTTGCCCATTGAAGAACTTGCCCGGCGCGGTCGCGATACGCCGCGCTTCGGTCCGATGAAGCCAGTAGGATTGCGTGATCCGAGGACCGGGAAAACGCCGTGGGCAGTGGTGCAATTGCGCTGTGAAAATCTGCGGGTAGATTCTTATAACCTGGTTGGATTTCAGAATCATTTAAAGTACAGCGAACAGGCGCGGATACTGCGGCTGATCCCGGGCCTGGAGAATGCAAAATTCCTGCGCTATGGCCAGATACATCGCAACACGTATATCAATGCCCCTCGATTGCTGACGGAAACGCTGCAGTTGCGCGACCACCCACAAATCCTTTTCGCAGGACAGATCTCCGGCGTCGAGGGCTACACGGAATCGATCGCTACAGGAATGCTTGCGGGCCTCTATGTGGCGGCGCTGGCACGCGGCGAGCAGCCTGAACCAATTCCAAGAGCAACCGGACTCGGATCGCTGGTGCACTACATTACTCACGCCGATCCCTCGCACTTCCAGCCCGTCAACATTACCTTCGACCTGCTAGAGCCGTTGGAAGAAGAGTTGCGGCGCAAGGTCCGCGATAAGCGCGAGCGCCACAAACTGCAATGCGAACGTTCCTTAGCCCAATTCGACGCCTGGTGGCAACGCCTCTCCGGTCGCATACTCTGCAATTCTAAGTCGGGCCTGTCATCTGCAGTATGCATGTTCATTCTGGGAGTATTTCTATGTCTTGCTGTACAGCCTGCTTTCGGCTGGGGCCGGGATGGCCACAAAATTATCAACCGTGTGGCAATGGAGATGTTGCCTGCGGATATGCCTGCATTTCTGCGCACCAAGCAAGCGTTCGATGAAATTGAATATCTGGGCCCGGAGCCGGACCGCTGGCGTTCCTCCGCAACGCCAGAATTAGACGCAACGCTGGCCCCGGAGCATTTTGTCGACCTCGAACTCGCGGACCTAGCCGCTCCCGATGGCCTGCCCGCGCAACGCTACGAGTTTCTCAGCGATCTAAACACCGCCGCGCGCTTGCATCCAGACTTGGCCGACGGGCTTACTCCGCAAAAGGTAGGCCTGCTGCCCTGGCAGGTGGAGGAAGACTTTGAGCGCCTCGCAGTGGACATGCGCGACTATCGAGTTCTACAGACCGCGCATCAGGATAGCTATGGTGCCCAGCAAGCAGTTTTGTACGACATCGGATGTCTTGGCCACTATGTCGCGGATGGTTCCCAGCCCTTGCACACAACCGTCAATTACAACGGTTGGGTGGAGTCGAAAAATCCTGAGGATTTTACCCGCCGGCACGGTATCCACAGCCAATTTGAAACGGAATTTGTGCACGACAATTTTCATGCGCGGGACATCCAGCCATTGATTCCAACTCCGCGTATTCTCGATGCGCCTTTTCAGGATTTTCTGCTGTACTTGCGGACCACGCACCAGCAGGTCGCCCAAGTCTACCGCTTTGAGAAGCAGGGTGGGTTCGACGGTAATGGATCTGCAGCATCTCGCAGCTTTACCGCGGAGCGACTGGCCGCCGGCGCCACCATGTTGCGCGACATGATCTATACCGCCTGGATCGACAGCGCGCGAACTATGCCGGATTAGAGCAGTTGGTCAGGTGCTACTTTGCCTGCGACGCCTGCACCTGCTGCCACTGGTCAGAAATGAATTGGTCCGTCATCCCGGCGATGTAGTCGGCAATCACGCGCGGAGCGCCTTCGCTGGCGATTTGTGTTTCATGATTCACTGGCAGTTGCAGCGGGTTCCGCATCCAGTGTTGAAAGAGTCCCGCAATGATTTCCTCGGCAAGGGCGTGGTCTCGTTCCAGGTACTGCGCGTGGTAAAGCTCCTGCAAAAGATACTGCTTAGCTTGATGGCGACGTTGCTCCATCTCTTCAGAAAACGCCACCAGTCTATGCCCAGCGTGACGCACGGCAGCCAGTGATTGAATTCCACTCTCTGCTACCCGACGATGCGTGGTCACTACCAGATCGTTGACCAGCGCGTTCAACATTCGCTTCAGCGCTTCATGAAACAGTAATTTCGGCGCGGCATCCGGATATCCAATTTCCATCTTGCGATAAAACTCTTCAAACAAAGAGACATTGCGGCGCAGGTCTTCCACTGAGAGAATTTCCGCTTCCACGCCATCGTCCATATCTGCGGTCAGATAGGCAATTTCGTCGGCCAGATCGATCAGTTGCGCTTCCAAGGGAGGCAATTCATCCAGCAGATACGGCTGCAGCTCAGGATGTTCGGCGAGCGAATAATCGCGCGAATGCTTAATGATGCCTTCGCGCACCGCCAACGTTAGATTGAGTCCGCGAAATGCAGCATAGCGCTGCTCAAAATATTCAACGATGCGCAAGCGCATGCAAATTATGGTCGAAGCGCAGGCCGTACGCTTGCAGTTGACGGTCAAGCGCTTGCTCTCCTGCATGGCCGAACGGGGGATGTCCGATGTCATGGACCAACGCCAGAGTTTCTACCAGCTCTTCATTCAAATCGAGCGCCGCGGCAGCCGTACGGGCGATCTGGGTAACTTCAATGGTGTGGGTCAGGCGGCTGCGGAAGTGGTCGGAATCGCGATGAGTAAAAACCTGTGTTTTTCCGGCCAGCCGCCGAAACGCTCGCGCGTGGATCACACGGTCGCGGTCGCGCTGAAATGCGGAACGATACGCGTGCGCGGTTTCTGCATGCTCCCGCGCAGTCAGAGGATCGGTCGCATCGCCGATCACTGCGCAGTAGCTGAGCGAGGTCGCCTGCATGAGAGATTGAGAGCTTTAATGTCCGATCGGAACGGTGGCGCGTGGGTCTTCTTTTGCCAGCTTGACTTTCGCCTTATCCAGTCGCTTGCGCACTTTGTTCACGTCCGACGGTTCGGCGTCCGCTGGAGCGGAACTCGCATAGTTCGCGAGTGAGCTTTCCCACTGCGCGACCGCCTGCTGGAGGTGACCAGTGGATGCATATACCTCGCCCAAGTGGTCGTGGACCGTCGGGTCCTTCGGAATCAAAGTGATGGCTTTTTCCAGCGCCTCTTCGGCCAGCTCATATTGGCCGAGCTTATAGTGCACCCATCCCAGGGAATCGAGATAGGCGCCATTTTCTGGATCAAGTTTCACCGCACGCTCCACCAGTTGCAGCGCTTCACTCAACTTTTGATCGTGGTCTGCCAGCATGTATCCCAGATAATTCAGCGTCAAAGCGTTGTCTGGATCCAATGCAAGCGCCTGCCTAAATTGCTGTTCGGCAGCATCAATATGCTTCTGTCTTTCCTGCAGCGCTCCGCGAAGAAAATAGATCAGGCTCGTCTCCTGTTTGGAGCTGCTGAGCTTTTCTGCCTGATCGATGGCCGAGGAGGCATCTTTCCATTTATGCAGTCGGGTGAAAATTTGCGCCAGCGTGAGCCACACTACACGGTCCTGCTTCGTGCCGTTCAATTGAGCTTTGGCTAGCGCGACTCCCTCTTTCGTCTTGCCGGTGTCCACCAGTTGTCCGGCAAGCGTCAGTTGCAGATCGAGGTTTTTCGGCAGCGCTTGCACGGCCTGTTGTGCGGCGGTTGTCGCCTCGGGCAGCATCTTGGCATCGCGATAGGTATCCACCTCGCCTTGATATCCTCGTTCGGCGTCATCCCCGCCGAGAGCGATCATTTCCTTATAGACCGCAAGTGCCTGGTCGGTTTTGTTTTGATCCCGATACACCGTGGCCAGGCGGTCAAGGAAAATGGCGCGATTATTTTTTTCGTCCGACGTGTATTTCTCGCTGGCATGGTGTGTGCTGTCCGCCAGTTGCTGCAGTAGCTCTCCCGCTTGGTCAAGATGGCCCTGTGCTTCGTCGACTAATGCCTCGTTGTAGCGAACCTCGGGCGAATCCGGGTTGAGCGCCCTGGCATGCTCCAAGGCCGCTTCGGCTTGCTTCAAATGGCCTTGCGTGCGTTCCAGTTCCGCAATCCTGAGAAATGAGCGAACATCTTCCGGATCCTGCGCAGCGATACCCTGGAAAATCTTCAGGGCAGCATCGGCCTGGTCATTGGCCAATAGGTCTTCCGCCAGACCGCGTTGCGCATCCAGGTTATCCGGCTGCAGGTTCAACGCGTCCTGATAGGCTGCGATGGCAGGTTTTGTGTTCGAGGACTGATCGTAGGCTGCGGCCAGCGCCAGATCGATCTTGAAGGTGCGCTCGTCCGGAGGAACGCTTTGAAGCAGGCTGATTGCTTGCGGCAGATTGTTTTGCTCCCCATACAGACGCGCCAGATTCAACACCACATCTTCCGAATTTGGCTCAATGCGCCGGGCCTGTTCAAACTGTGCTTTAGCGGACGTTGTATCGTGTTTCAGCGTGTACAGCTGGCCCAACAGGAGACGATCTTCTACTTGATTGGGTTCAATCTGGACAATCTTCTGAAATTCTTGAATGGCAAGGTCCAACATCGGACCGGGTTGCTGGCCATTCTCAGTGTCCCCCAGCGATCGCAAATAAACGCGACCCAGCAGCTTGTGAGCTTGCAAATTGTTAGGGTCATTCTTCAGTACCCTCTGGGCGGTTTCAATGGCCTCGCGGATACGCCCCAGCTTGAAATAGGTGTCTGCCAGTGTGTTCTGCAAAAAGACGGAATCAGGATCATGCGTAATCGCCAGTTTGTATTGCTCAATGGCCTGCACCGCCAGCTCGGGACGCCCATACTGTTCGGCCGACTCCTCATACAAATGGCCAAGCGCGAAGTGATAGTAGGATTGGGCACGTTTGCCGGTCACGCCCACCGGTTCCGGGGACACGTTGGTGGCAACTTGTGCGACAGTGCTTTCCGTTTTATTGGAAGATGGAACGCTGATTCCCGTGGATGCGCTCGGGTGCGTTGTTTTGGGAGTGGAATTACTCTGCGCGACTGCGGCTGCGGAACACGCAACCGCCGCCAACAGCACAGCTGCCTTTTGCCATCTCCACGGAGAAAGGGGATTCCCTTCGGCGACACGAACCTTCTTCATTCGAAACACTACCTCGCACCTTGTGCCGCGGTGTACACGCACGGAAATGGAGCAATTCGGCCCCTTTTCCCTGATTGTACGCCGGATTTGTATCGCCAGGTTTGCGCTTGGCCGTGGAAATGGAACAGATTTAGTGCCGGAAATGCCTCATTCCAGTAAAAACCATCGCGGTGTTCAGTCGGTCTGCAGCAGCGATGACTTCAGAGTCTCGCATCGAGCCACCTGGCTGGATGACCGCCGTAGCCCCCGCTGCAACTACCACTTCCAGGCCGTCGGGAAATGGGAAAAATGCGTCCGAAGCAGCCACGCAGCCGGCGAGCGGCAAAATGGCCTTCATCGCACCAAACTTCGCTGCGTCCACTCGGCTCATCTGCCCCGCGCCGATGCCGAGCGTCTGTCCATTTCGCGCGTAGACGATTGCATTCGACTTGACGTGTTTTGAGACTCGCCACGCAAACAGCAGCGCGTCGATTTCATCCTGCGTCGGAGGACGTTTGCTGACAATCTTCAACTCGCCAACTGCAATATGGCCGCGATCTGCATCCTGCAATAACAGGCCGCCAGAGATGTATTTCATCACTGGCGCGTTCGCGGCTGGCTTTACCTCCACCAGTCGCAGGTTCTTTTTGGCGGAAAGAATATCTTTTGCCTTGGAACTGAATGCGGGTGCGACGATCGCCTCCACGAATAGCTTGGCGATCTCTGCTGCCGCTTCGCCGTCCACTTCGCGATTGATGCCGATGACCGCACCAAAGGCCGAAACCGGATCGCAAGCCAGCGCCTTTTGTAGGCCTCCAGGATCGTCGTGGCCGTAGCTGCTCCGCAAGGGTTGGTGTGCTTGATGATGGCGACCGCCGGTTCGCTGAACTCAAGCGCCAACTCCCAGCAGGCATCCAGGTCGACCAGATTGTTGTAGCTCAACTCTTTGCCCTGCAGCTGGCGCAAGCCGGCAATGCCCGTTCCACTGCCATTGCTATACAAGGCCGCGCGCTGGTGAGGGTTTTCGCCATAGCGCAGCGGCATGGTCTGTGCATACGCCAGACGCAGTGTGGCGGGGAGTGGCTCCTCGCCAGCCTTTGGCAAAACCACCGGTGCGGCTGCGGCTGGGGGAAGGGCAGGCAGCGTCTCCAGAGCGTTCGCAATTGCCATATCGTAGGCTGCGGTCAGCGCAAATGCCTTCTGTGCCAGATGCCAGCGTGTCGCCCGACTGAGTTTGCCTTCGTTCGCCTGCAGTTCTTCCATCAGCCCCGAATAGTCCGCCGTTGAGGTAACGACGGCTACATCTTCAAAGTTTTTTGCCGCCGAACGCACCATCGAGGGGCCGCCAATATCGATGTTCTCAATCACTTCCGCAAAGTGCACACCAGGCTTGCGCAGCGTCGCTTCAAAGGCATACAGATTCACGACTACCATGTCGATGGGTAGAATCCCATGCGCCGCTACTGCCTTTTGATGTTCAGCGTTGGAGCGAATATGGAGAATGCCGCCATGCACCTTGGGATGCAGCGTCTTTACCCGGCCATCCAGCATCTCCGGAAAACCCGTCAGCTCCGAGATATCCAGCACCGTCAGACCCGCGTCGCGCAACGCACGGGCAGTTCCACCGGTCGAGACCAGCTCTGCGCCATGTTGCGCTAAAACGCGCGCAAAGTCGACGATTCCCGATTTATCTGTAACGCTCAGCAATACACGCCGAATTGGCTTCATGAAACTCGCAAACCTCGATTGAATGGAATGAAGTTTAAGTTTAATTCATGCGCGCCGTCGATTTTGGCAGCGACAGAATTCGGCGTCGTGTGACTTTCATCAGCCGAAAGATGCAAAATTGTCGTTTGTATTCTCCCTGGACGCTCGGTAGCCTGTACAACAGGTACAGCATTTTCAGGCAAGGTTGGGAGTTCGATCTGATTAATCGTGACAACAGAGGGGTTCGCGGGGCGGAGATTCTGCCTCCTGCGTCTCAGGAGATGGATCGTGGCCGCGACGCTGATCAGAACGGGCGTTCCGACTATGATTTGCAATCGGGATATTACACGCAGGAACCTCCGCGGTCGCAGACTCGTTCGCGGATTCTGACCGGTTGGGCCTACGCTCCAGCCACGTACATCTTGATTGGTATCAGTTGCGCGGTCTACATCGCGATGGTCCTGAACGGCGTTTCCTGGTGGGACCCCACTGCGGAACAAATTCTGCATTGGGGCGCAAATAACGGCATTCTTGAATTGCATGGTGAATGGTGGCGCTTGGTGACGGCGACATTCCTCCACATCGGCATCATCCATATTGCTACAAACATGTGGTGCCTTTGGAACCTTGGCCTGCTGGGCGAGCCATTGCTGGGTCCTGTCGGCATGTTCGCTGTGTATCTTCTGACCGGAGTCACGGGAAATCTGCTTAGCTCCGCAGTAAAGCCAGGAGCTATCGGTGCGGGCGCATCCGGGGCGGTCTTCGGGATTGCGGGAGTGCTTATTCTGCTGCTGAACTCGCCGCACTTGCCATTTCCTCGTGCGGAGTTGCGCCGCCTGCGACGCAGTGTCATTTATTTCGCCGTCATCAATCTCGTTATTGGTGGATCCACGCTGCTGTATTCCGGTGGTATCAAGATTGACAACATGGCCCACCTGGGAGGATTTCTTTCTGGCATGGCCATGGGTGTCCCGCTGGCACCTCTCCTGGGGACCGGGAGGGAGCCCTATTTCAAACGGCAGAGAATTGTCTTCTCCGTCGTGGCCCTCGTTCTACTATTGTTTGCCAATTGGTTTGTTCACTTCAGGTCGGTCTGATTCGGAAGTCGAACTGCAAATGCCAACGCGTGACCGCCTGTCGCTGTTGGCGACGCATGGCAGGGTTGGAATTGCTGCTGTGGCGTGTCAATGGAAAGGCTGAGCTAATTCTTTTCGGCCCCGGCAAACTTCTTCACCATAGCAAGTAGTAATCTTCGATCGCTTTCGTTCAAATTGGCGGCATAGCGCCGGATTTGCGTCAAAAAGCGCAATTCATCCTCGCTGAATCGCTGTGCGGGCATCTCATAGCTCAGCGCATTTTCGGCAAAGAAATGCGCCATGGGGACGTCCAACGCGCTGGCAATTTTGTGTAGCGTATCGAGCGACGGGACGGTATGGCCGTTCTCCACGCGCGACAAATAACAGCGCAGCAAACCGGTTCGTTTTTCAATGTCTCCTTGCGACATGCCCTTCTGCAAACGGACGCCGCGAATCGTGGTGCCGATATTCAGTGCTTCCATGGTGGCCTCGTATGTAAAGTTTTCGTTGAAGAACTTTATCCTGATAGCCACGCCGTACAGGCGAGGTTGCGGACTGGAATTGTGTTGACTATGTAGTTAACATGCCACCCTATGAATAGGCAAGTAAATTTATGTTTGCAGGCAACCAAAAAAGCTGCCGCAAGGCCTCAGCAGGCACCCATTCGGTGGTTTTTAGCGGTGGATGTCCTCAATTGGGCTGCTTCGGAGCAAAACTCGATAGTCTATAAAGAGAACCGATTGCGAAAAGAGAACCGATTGCGACAGTCAATGTATCGTCGGCGACATTTTTGCAACTTTGGCAACTACTGGGGTTCGGTCGAATCTAATAGCTTGATAACGATGAAGAATTTTCGACGACAAAAACTGCCGGGCGCGTTGCTGATTCCTTTGCTTTTCGCAGGAACGTCCTGCCGCGCAAGTGGCCAGCAGCCCTAATTTGCCGGCCAATTCTGTCTATGGAAGCGTGACTACGGGGCCGGCGGTGGAAGCCGTTCTGCCACTATCGCTCGATGATGCGATCCGTCGCGGGCTGCAGTCGAATCTGCAGACCACTCTCGCCAGACAGAATCAGCAAATCGCTTCCGGTGAGCGGCTGGAGGCAATCAATTACTTGATGCCGACGGTCACCTGGGAGGCTGAGCGCCAGCGCCTTCAGATCAATTTGGCGGCGGAGGGTTTCAGCGCGAAATTGATCAAGAGGTTTCCGCCAGAATTTATTCCTCCCTCCATCCCGGCTGTGGTGACGGTCAACACAGTTATCGGCCAAGCCAATTTTGACCAATCGCTCTTTGATCTGCGTTCGTTCGAGTTGTACCGCGCCGCCAAAGAAGAGATCAGTGCTGTCGACTTCAGTTACCAGTCGGCTCGCGGAGCAGTCATCCAGACCGTGGCTGACTCCTATCTGCAGGCGTTAGCAGCAGCGGCAAACCTTGCCAATGCCCAGGGACTGTTGTCCACCAATGCGGAGATTTTGCGCCAGGCAACACTGAAGCACCAGGCGGGAGTGGTCGCCAAGCTAGATGAACTGCGTGCGCGGGTGCAATACCAGCAACAGCAGCAAGTGGTCATCGCGCAGCAGAACGAGTTTGAGAAAGCCAAGATCATCCTGAATCGGGAGATTGGGCTGCCGGCTGACCAGAAGATCCAGCTGACCGACGAAACACCGTACGCAACCTTATCGACCATGCCGTTGGATGAGGCGCTACCGCTGGCCTATGCCAACCGCCAGGAATATCTGTATCTCAAGGCGAAGTTGCGCTCCGCGCAATATCAAAGCCGCGCCGCCCGCTACGAGCGGCTGCCCACGCTGGATTTCAATAGTAATTACGGTGTGACGGGGACCGTTGGCAGCGTATATCACGGGACGTTTCTAGCGCAGGGCACCCTGAATATACCGCTGTTTCGAGAAGCAAAATTTCGCGGCGATCGAGACGTTGCCGACGCAGCCACCAGCAACGCAATGTCGCAGCTCGCGAACTTCAGACAGCAGATTGAGGCGGAAATTCGAGACAACATGCTCGATGTTGCTTCCACGGAGCAACTGGTTGCAGTGGCCCGCAGCAATGTCGATCTGAGTCATGCTTCGCTGAATGACGCGACCGATCGTTTTCGCAATGGCATCGATGACGATCTCCCTGTAGTCGAGGCGCAGTCGGCTCTGGCCACCGCCCAGGCACAACTGGTGAACAGCCTGTATGAATACAACGTCGCAAAAATTGCGTTGGCGCGAAGTCTCGGCATCATCGACCGGCAATATCGCCAGTACCTTGGCAGCGCGGAGAGTGCCACGCAGCCAGCTGACAACCAGCTGGGCGATGGAACTGCCAGGGCGGCGATTCGCTGACTCGCTGGGTGATGAGCGCACGAACCACGCAGGATTGTTATAAAGAAATCCACTAGATCACCGGTCTGAGACCGAAAGGAATTGCCTGATGGCCCGCTCCCGTTCCGATGCGCTTGTGCTCTTCGGTGTAACCGGCGATCTTGCTCACAAGATGATCTTCCCGGCACTGTATGCAATGGTGAAACGAGGCAACCTCAACGTCCCTGTGATCGGCGTCGCCTTTCCCAAGTGGAGCCTCGATCGTCTACACAGGCGGGTGACAGACAGCATCCGGCGGTCCGGAGGAATCGATAATCAGCGCGCCCTGCATCATCTCCTGTCTCTGATCAAGTATGTGAGCGGCGATTATAACGACCCGGCAACCTTCACGGCGATCAAGACGGCACTGGGAAAGGCCCGTCGCCCCGCGCACTATCTGGCAATCCCGCCTGCACTGTTCGAGACGGTGATCCGAGGGCTGGGGGCAGCGCATCTGGCGGAGCATGGGCGCGTCATCGTCGAAAAGCCTTTCGGACGCGATCTGGCTTCGGCACGCGAGCTGAACCGCGTTGCGCGGTCTGTGTTCCCTGAAGATTCCATCTTTCGCATCGACCACTTCCTCGGAAAAGAGGCGATCATGAATATCCTCTATTTCCGTTTCGCGAATTCGTTTCTGGAGCCGATTTGGAACCGCAACTACATCGCCAGCGTGCAGATCACCATGTCTGAAGATTTCGGTGTGGGAGATCGCGGCGCATTTTATGAAACCGCAGGATGTCTGCGCGACGTCGTCCAGAACCACCTGCTCCAGATCGTTGCGCTGCTCGCCATCGAGGCGCCTCCCGGTCGAGACTTTGAGGCGCTACATGCGGAGAAAGCCAAGTTATTTAAAGCCATGCGACCGCTTCGACCCAGTGAACTGGTGCGTGGCCAGTACGCCGGTTATCGAAAGGAGCCGGATGTTGCGAAAAACTCCGACGTCGAAACCTTCTGTGCCTTGCGGTTATTGATCGACTCGTGGCGTTGGGACGGGGTTCCTTTTTACCTGCGCTCCGGAAAGTATCTGGCAGATACGGCGACCGAAATCATGGTGGAGTTCAAGCTGCCGCCGCAAAAACTTTTTGCCGATTCCGGCTCAACGTCCGGCCTGCCCAACTATTTTCGCTTCCGGCTTTCCCCCACTTCGGCCATTGCACTCGCGGCACGCGTAAAATTTCCTGGCAAAGAGTTTGTCGGGGAACAAAAAGAGCTTTATCTCACCGAAGAACAGGTGGGAGCGGAAAGTCCTTACGAGCGATTGTTAAGCGCGGCCATGGTAGGGGATGGAGCACTCTTCACTCGCGAAGACTCAGTCGAAGCCGCGT
Source organism: uncultured Acidobacteriota bacterium (assembly GCA_963719625.1). GTDB lineage: Bacteria > Acidobacteriota > Terriglobia > Terriglobales > Acidobacteriaceae > JAKAAZ01. The sequence continues at coordinate 96,714 of CAVRDB010000022.1, read as the reverse complement.
GGGCAGTCGTCGAGCCAGTTCTCAAGACGCATCACCGGGTGCTGCCCTACAAGCGCGGTAGCTGGGGGCCGAAAGCAGCGAACGCGATCATCGCAGGAGACGGTGGCTGGCACAATCCCCAAGCTAACGAAGCGCCCGAAGGATGATCCTGCCGCAATTGCGGCACCATTCCGCGTGTTCCCGTTGCGGCGAAGTAGCGCACCGTTACGTTAATCAATGCCCAGCTTGTGTTCCATTTTCTCTAAAGAAATACCTGTTGTTTCCGGGTAGTAGAACAGAACTATAAAGAAGTCGAGCACCATCATCGCGGCGAAAAAAATGAATGGATAGGCGCCGGAAGAACCAGCCATGATGGGGAATACAAGTGAAATGATGGCATTGGTTACCCAGTGGGAAGAGCTTCCCAGGCCCTGACCCTTCGCCCGCACGCGATTGGGAAATACCTCGCTGATGTAGACCCAGAGAACAGCGCCCTGTGAAATAGCGAAGCAGGCGATGTATGCCATCAGCAGCCAGACCAGCCAGTGCAGATGCCGATGGGTGATGAAGACGTAAGAAATCGCCGTCAGGCATATCGTCAGCCCCGCGGTCCCGGTTAGCAGCAACTTCCTGCGGCCAAATCGATCGATTACGGACATCGCAATCAGAGTGGCAACCAGGTTCGTTGCTCCCACCGCGACTGCCTGCAGGTCTCCGGAGATCTTGCTGGACCCGGCCAGCGCGAAAATATCGTTCAGGTAATAGAGAATTGCATTGATCCCGGACAATTGGCAGAACATGCCAACGGTGATGGCAATAAAAACCGGAAAACGATATTGCCGGGAGAATAGCGGATCGGTGGGCGACGATCGTTCCAGATGGATTGACGCAACAATCTCATCGAGTTCCTGTTGGGGATGCTCGACTCCGGTAAGGCGAAGGACTTGCAGCGCCTCTTTCAGCTCCGATTGCATGGCCAGCCATCGAGGGCTGCGGGGAATCCCGAACAGGGCGATCAGAAAACAAATCGCTGGCACTCCGGAAATGCCAAGTTGCCATCGCCATTCGACGGCGCCCAGTTGCATGCGGGCAATCCAGAAATTCGACAGGTAGGCGAGCAGGATGCCAACCACAATATTGATTTGGAAACTTCCAACCAGGCGTCCACGCCATTTGGGCGGGGCAATTTCGGCAATGTACATCGGGCCTAGAACCGACGATCCGCCGATACCGAGGCCGCCAACAAAGCGGAAGAAGATGAGCGCCGGCCAGCTCCATGCAAATGCGCAACCCAGCGCTGAGACGACATAGAAGATCGCCATCACGCGGAGACTGTCTCTGCGCCCATACTTCTGTCCCGGGATCGCAGCGGTCATGGCGCCGACCACCGTACCCACCAACGCACTGGAGACGGTGACGCCCAGCAATGCCGGTGTCAGGTGGTAGGTCAGCGATAAAGCATGCGTGGTGCCGGAGATGACAGCAGTATCGAATCCGAACAGCAGCCCTCCCAGTGCGCCGACGACTGTACTCCTGATTACACTTCCGTTGATGGTCAAGGGAGTTCCCCGGTCTTTTTTGCTGAGGCAAGTCTTCTAGAATTATTCAAAGTTCACCGCACCGCAAAGATGGACCTGAACCCCCAGCGCGTGCAACATCGCCGCCTTCACCGCAAGCGCGTTGGCAGCGGCCTTTGCGTCGGGGGCGTAGGCAATATTCACATGGTTTGCCCGGTGGCGAGCCATAAAGGAGTCTCTGGATATGCCATCCAATATAGCGCTCACCAGCGGCCATTGGCTGGTCGTATGCTTCCAGCGGCGTGTGGTTTCCTGCTCGGGCAGCTGCACAACAGTTCCCAGACCCATGTCCATGTGCAGGGCATTGCCTTCGACAAACACGCGACTCCAAACAATTTTGCCGGGCTTGCCAATGCCTTTCAGCGTGCCTCCGCCAAGCGGAAAATACATAGGCGGTTGACGTTCGCTGGATGCACCGGCATACCCACCGACAAAATGGTTCGCTGGAGCGGCTCCGGAAATCTGCAATACCCAAACGAAATCGTCGATTCCATCGCCCTGAAACTGCTCTCCCCAACGCACATCGTGAAGCGTTGTCGAAGGATCGAGCCCCAGCGCCGTCCAGCAGCGGTTTGTCACCAGGGCATCCACGCCGGCGCACTCGTCCACTTCATTGAAGTGGGGCAGTGGCCGGCCAGCATACAATTCTTTCCCGGTGTTTTCCTGATACACCGGTGGACGATCGGAGTTGTTGAATAGTCCCTCTGCAAGATCGGAAGCTGGAACCATGTCCTTCAAGCCTTGCTGATACTGAATGCCGATGGCGTCGCAGCCGAAGTCATCCGCGATGCGGGCTGCCGCGATGTACATTTTGCATTGCTCGTGAATTTGCGCGTCTGTCAGCTCCGAGTTCGCATCTTCTCCGGTGACAAATCGCAAGCCTTTTTTGTCAAGCCATAGCCGAACGCCCTGCGCTTCATCATGCGTGATGGTGCGCATCCTGGCTACCAGCGCTGATTGGCTTAATCTCTCTTTGAACACGCCAATTGGATTGAGCAGTTCGTCATCGATAATGGCGTTGTACATGCCCATGCAGCCTTCGTCGAAAATGCCGAGGATGGCCTTTTGTTTCTGCAACGTCGCGGCCAACTGCTCACCCCTGTTTGCGGCCTTCGCTGGCAATGCGTCCACATTTAAATTCCGCACATGGGTCAGGTCATGGGTCACAGTTTTCCGCTGGATCCATTCCCGCAGACGCGTAAGAAAATATTCATCTGTAAAATTCTGACTCCAGAGGGTGCTGAAGGGAACACCAGCCTTCACTAGCGACCCGTTGAGGTTTAACAGACCCACCAGTCCCGGCCACTGTCCCGACCAGTTCGCGACGGTCAAAATCGGCCCACGATGGCTGCGCATCCCCGGCAGCACGTGGTGGCTGTATTGCCAGGCGGCCGTAGCAAACACCAGGTTGGCCTCAGGGTCGATTCCCGCGAATACATCCATCCCCATGCGCTGACTTGAGATGAAACCATGCCCGCTACGAGAGTCGACCGGAAAAGCCCGCTTCACCGTGACGCCTGCGTCCTCAAAACATCGAGTGAGCTTGCGCTCCAATTCTTGCTGGGCGGGCCAGCAGACCAGGTTTGCCGACAATCGCAAGTCTCCGCTAGTAATCAGAGTGACTTTGCTCATAGATAAGTTTGGTTTGGAATTTGACATAAAAAGACAATCCTCGTTCCTGCCTTGCACTTTCGGTGCCTAGATCTCCCCTGGGCCGCAAGCAACAGAATATTCGTTCAATGTGTGATTTGACCGGATGAGCCGCTTATTCTGCCCACTCAAGGATCTTTGTGGAGATCGCAGCAAAACGGACATTTGATCTGCGATTGCACACGGATTCATATCGTCTGCGAACGGCACCACTAGAATACTTCTTGTGTTGGTTTGCGATTTCAATTATAAGTTGCCGCCGGAGCAGATCGCGCAGCAGCCGCTCCCGGATCGCGCAGCCTCCCGCTTGCTCGTTTTAGACCGTACCACGGGAAGCGTGCAGGACACCTTCTTTCGTCAGCTTGCAGAACTATTGCAGCCCGGCGATCTGCTTGTTCTCAATGACACGCGCGTGCTGCCGGCCAGACTGTTCGGCCGTCGCGCTGGAATCCATGCCCAACCCATCAGTCCGCGCAATCCCACGGCAAAAGAACACCTGCACGGAAGCGTCGAAGTTCTACTGACAGAGCAGCACGCGCCACTGGAATGGAGCGCACTGGTACATCCCGGCCGTAAGTTGCCGGTCGGAGAGACATTATTCTTTTTTGCGCATGAAGAAGTAGACGCGACATTCGATGCGAACCCGTTGCTAACTGCGGAAATCATCGGACGCGGGGAGTTTGGTGAGCGGCGCTTGCGCTTCGCTCCCGTCGCCGATTTCTACGCCATCCTGGACCGCATCGGACATATGCCGTTGCCGCCGTATATTCATCGCGCGGATGAGCTCGCCGACCGCGAACGTTACCAGACTGTCTTCGCAGCCGAACGCGGTTCGGCGGCTGCGCCGACAGCCGGCCTGCACTTCACGCCGGAGATTCTGTCAGCGATCCGCACTTGCGGAGTGGAAATTGTGAGCCTCACGCTGCATGTTGGGCTGGGGACATTTCAACCCGTGCGTGTGGAACGGCTGGAGGACATTCGCTTGCACACGGAGCGCTATACGCTGCCGGAACCTACTGCACAGGCGGTGAATCGGGCGCGGCGCGAAGGCCGTCGTGTCATCGCTGTTGGCACCACTACGGTCCGCACTCTGGAGCACTGCGCTGGCCAGTCCGACGACGGAGAATTGCACCCTCATTCTGGAGAAACGAATATGTTTATTTCTCCCGGGTATGAATTTCGCATCGTGCGCGGAATGCTGACCAATTTCCACCTGCCGCAGTCGACGCTGTTGATGCTGGTGTGTGCCTTTGCGGGAACAGAAAGAGTGCTCGCGGCCTACAATCATGCCGTCGCCCAGCAATACCGCTTCTTTTCCTACGGCGACTGCATGTTCCTGGCGTAACGATTTTTCGCGGATTCTGTAGACTCGACAAAGATGGCCAGTCAGCCAACCAAACCCGCTATATTTCTGCTCGATACTATGGGGTTCATCTTTCGCGCGTATCACGCCATGCAGCGGCAGCGCCCCATGTCGACGCGCAGCGGCATTCCCACAGCAGCCGTATATGTCTTTGTGAACATGCTGAATCGGCTGCGGAAAGATTTCAAACCCGAATATCTTGCCGCAGTGTTTGATGTCAGCACCCCGGTCTTTCGCGACGAACGGGCCAAAGACCTGAAGATCCGAAAATTTAATAGCGCGACACAGGCGTTCGACGAAGTGGAGTATGCAGGGTACAAAGCCAATCGTTCGGAAATGCCGTTGGATCTGGCACAGCAAATTCCATATATTCGCCGCGCGCTTGAAGCATTGCGCATTCCCATGTTGCAGCAGGAAGGTTTTGAGGCCGACGATGTGATCGGCACCCTCACCCAGCAGGCATCCAAACTAGGGCATCCGGTGTACATCGTGTCGAACGATAAAGACATGATGCAGTTGGTCGGCGACAACATTTTTGTGCTGAATCCTGCCAAGGATAACCTGGTCCTCGATCGTGCAGGCGTGCTGGCGGCGCTCGGCGTACCGCCGGAGCAGGTTGTCGATGTGATGGCCCTGCGCGGAGATTCCATCGATAACATTCCCGGCGCACCTGGCATCGGAGATAAAGGTTCCGTAGAGTTGATTCAGCAATTTGGCAGTGTCGAGGCTGCGCTCGATCACGCCACTGAAGTGAAGCGCAAAACCTATCGCGAATCTCTGATGAACAATCGCGATACCGTCCTGCTCAGCAAGGAGCTGGTGACCATTCACTGTAGCGTTCCCGTTGAACTGGATCTGCAGCAGTTGCAAACCCAATCGCCCGATCCAATTGCCAGTCGAACCTTATTTACAGAGCTGGAATTTACAACGTTGATCAAAGAATTGGGTCTGGCGGAAACGCCGAAACAAACGGCGGAACTGGTGCTGCATCCGACGCTCAGCGATCTGGAACAACTGCTGTCCGCGGCACGCGCCGGTACTCTGACCGTGGCGAGTGGAGCGGAAAACACGGCCATGCCGGAACCCTCACCTGAAACGGAGGAACCAGCGGAGCCCGAATCCATGCAGCAGAGTCTGTCGCTTCTCGATGCAATCGAATCTGCAGAAAACGAGGCTCAAGTCACCGCTGCAAAAACGATTCCTGCGGTCCCAACATTGGCACTCGGACTCGCCGCCGACGATACCAGGGCATTCCGCGTGCCATGGGAGGGAGAAGCAGCAACGCTTCTTCGCGCGGCACTGGAAGACGCAACACTTTCAAAATCCGTGCATGATCTCAAAACACTTTTGCGCACCACGCAGGCGCATGGCATTCAGCTGGCCGGAGTTCGCGATGATCTGATGCTCTACTCCTATCTGCTGAACCCAACCCACAGCACCCATCGCCTGGAAGATGTCGCCGCTCGCTTCGACAATCAATCGTTGCGTGGGGAGGGAGAAGAAGCACTCCCAATGGCTGCGGCCACCATCGCGCGCCTCGCGCCCCAGCTGCGCCGCGCTGTCGAGGATTCTGATACCTGGAATGTCTACGAAACCATCGATCTTCCGCTGACCCCGATTCTGCTGGATATGGAGGATGCCGGTGTCCGCATTGATTCGGCCTACCTGCAGCGAATCTCTGAGCGCCTGGCGGACCAGATGCACACGCTGGCAGAGTGCATTTATGGAAACTGCGGCCATCGTTTCAACATCAACTCTCCCAAGCAGCTGGGAGATGTTTTGTTCAACAAGATGGCTCTGCCCAAGCCCATCAAATATGGACGCGGCAAGGTGGTCTCTACGGCGCAGGATGTTCTGGAGGAACTCGCGGAGCACCACGATGTTCCGCGCCAGGTGCTGGAATATCGCCAGCTTGCAAAACTCAAATCGAACTACTCTGACACCTTGCCTCTGCTGGCGGATGCTCAACATCGCGTGCACACCACCTTCAATGCCGTTGGCACCGCGACTGGACGCCTCTCTTCCAACAATCCCAACCTGCAAAATATTCCCATTCGCACCGAACTGGGGCGCGAGATTCGCGCCGCCTTCGTGCCGGCGGATGGCAATGTTCTGCTCTCGGCGGATTATTCGCAGATCGAATTACGCTTGATGGCCCACTTCTCAGAAGATCCGTTGCTGCTGAAGGCCTATCGTGAGAACGTCGATATCCATACGCTCACGGCCTCCGAGGTCTTCGGCGTTCCCATCGATCAAATGGATAAAGAGACGCGTAATCGCGCCAAGGCAGTCAATTTCGGCATCGTCTATGGCATCTCGCCTTTTGGACTGGCGCAGCAATTGAACATCGAACCCAGTGAAGCCCGCACCTATATCGAGCGCTACTTCGAGCGTTATAGTGGTGTGAAAATATTTATCGAGCAGACACTGGAAAAAGTGAGGCAAACCCAAAGCGTCCGCACGCATGTTTGGCCGCGTCCGTCCTATTCCAGACATCACCAGTCGCAATGCCAACATGCGTGGTTTTTCCGAGCGCACCGCGGTCAACACGCCATTGCAGGGAACTGCCGCGGACTTGATTAAGCTGGCCATGATCCGTATTGCGCGGGAACTGCGTGAACAAAAGTTGCGCACCAGGATGGTGCTACAGGTCCATGATGAGCTGGTCCTCGATGTTCCCGCAGAAGAAGTCGATGAGGTTCGGGAACGTGTGCAACAGGCAATGGAGCAGGTGATCGAACTGAAAGTTCCTATTGTCGCCGACGTTGCTGTTGGCCCGAATTGGCGCGATCTGAAATAAATCAGTTGCGAAGGCGAAGCGCTCTACACCCCGCTCCAGCGAAATTCTTTCGCAAATTTAGACACCCAACGCAGCGCGAATCGCTTCCGCGATGCGGTTGGCATGGTGGTGCATCACTTTCTCCGACTCGGCCTCAATCATGACGCGTGCCAGTGCTTCGGTACCGGAATAGCGAACCACGACGCGACCGTTGTCGTGCAGTTCAGTGTCGGCTTCGTGGATGGCCGCTACAACGCTGGGCAGAGTTTCAAGCGGTTGCTTCTCCCGCACCCGCACGTTCACGATCACCTGAGGGAATACCTTCAAATCCTTTGTCAACTTCGATAGAGGCTCCCCGGAGCGTTGCAGGATATCAAGCATGATCAGGCCGGTGAGCAAGCCATCTCCCGTTGTACTGCGATCCAGAAAAAGCATGTGGCCCGACTGTTCTCCGCCTAAAACTGCTCCATGTTTCTGCATTTCTTCCAGCACATATTTATCGCCAACTGGCGCGCGCAGCATTTTTATTTCGTTCATCCGCAGGGCAGCTTCCAGACCCATATTCGACATAGTCGTGGCTACCACCAGATTCGCGGTCAGCCGGTTGCCAGCCAGTAAGTCGCGCGCCGCGATCAGCAGAACAGCATCGCCGTTCACCACTTTTCCATGTTCGTCCGCAAAAAGAGCGCGGTCCGCATCTCCGTCAAATGTCATTCCGAAGTCCGCCTTTCGGGCCAGAACTTCCTGGGCGACGACCTCCGGATGGAGCGCACCGCAATGCTCGTTGATGTTGCGGCCATTGGGAGAAGTATGGGTCAGCAGAATGTTGCCGCCAAAATGCGCCAGCAGAGGAGGCGCAATCGCGCTGGCCGCGCCGTTGGCGCAATCGACCACAATTGTTTTCCCATCCAGACGCAGATCGGGAACCTGGTGGCGCAGAAATTCGATGTACGCGGCTGGCAAAGAGGGGTCCACTTCCGGTGCAACCGTCTCCGAAACATCGGACTCATGCGGCTGCGAAAGCCGGGCAAAGATTTCATCCTCAATGCCCAGTTCCACCGCATCTGCCAGCTTGTAGCCATCCCCGCCAAAAATCTTGATCCCATTGTCTTGCCATGGATTGTGAGAAGCGGAAATCACAACGCCCGCGGCGAATCCGCGAAGTCGCGCCAGGTATGCCACTCCCGGCGTGGGAATCACTCCGGCACTGGTCGCTTCCGCGCCGCCCTGGCGAAGACCGTGGATCAGCACAGCGGCAATTTCGCTGCTTGATTCGCGGGTATCCATGCCGACCAGCACATGCGGATTTGGCTGCTGTTTGCGCAGCGAATGCGCCACTGCAAGGCCAATCGCGCAGACAGTTTTTCTGTCCAGTGGGAACTGTCCGGCGACGCCGCGAATTCCATCCGTTCCAAAAAGTTTTCTCATCATCTCCCGTTTAATTCTTGTTCATTTACTTTCCGATCTCTGGCTCTCGATCGATGACTTTGGCCTGCGCCTGTCCTTGCGCGAATCGCAGCCGCAGCGTATCGCCAGTATGCAGACTATCTGACGTCTTGACCAGACTGCCATTGCTGGCATACGCCAACGCATAGCCGCGGTCCAGCACCGCCAGCGGCGAAAGCGCCCATAGCCTGTCGATGGCGCGGCTGCAACGGGTCAGGCAGCGTTCCGTGTACGTGTTCCAGGCGCGATCTAATCCCGTATGAAGTGCGCGAAGACGCTCCCCGTGGAGAGTCATCTGGCGGCGAACATCTTGTTGCATCAAATGCGCCTGCGCCATGCTGATTCTCTGGCCGACGGTGGCGAAAGTTTTTTCCCACGATGACTCCAGCCGAAACCGCAGTTCATCGACGCGTTGCTGGCGACGCGCAAGACCATGCTGGACGCCGGCAAAGACGGCGGCGGCATTCAGTTGCGCGAACCGTTCCCGCGCATGCATCCGCTGGTAGCCGACGGCTCTTTCCAACCGCGTCGCCAACATTTCCAGGTATTCTTCCACGCGATATTGCGCGTCCGTAATAATTTCCGCTGCAATGGACGGAGTGGGAGCGCGCAGATCCGCGACAAAATCTGCAATCGTAAAGTCCGTCTCATGGCCGACCGCGGATACCACTGGAATTGCCGACGCAGAGATTGCGCGCGCCACACCTTCGCTATTGAAGGCGGCCAAATCTTCCGGCGAGCCGCCGCCGCGCGCCACAACAAGCACATCCACGCAAGGATTTTTCTGGAACCAGGCGAGAGCGTCGACAACCTCACTGGCCGACGCTTCTCCCTGCACGGCTACCGGATACAGCAGAACATGAGCTCTGGAATGACGCCGAGCGAGAACGTTCAGAATGTCGTGAATCACTGCGCCCTTTGAGGAGGTGATGACGCCAATTGTGCGGGGGTACATCGGAAGCGGACGTTTTCTTTCCGACTCGAATAACCCTTCCTCCTTTAGCAGTGCGTAGAGCTGTTCAAATGCAACCTGAAGCGATCCCTTGCCGCGCGGCTCCATGGACTCCGCGACCAGTTGCAGCTGTCCGCGGTCTTCGTATACAGAGATGCCGCCGCGTACCTGTACCTCCAGGCCATCTTTGGGGCTGAATTTCAACAATCGCGCTTTGCCGCGAAACAGCACGACGGGCAATTGGCTCTGATCGTCCTTCAAGGTGAAATAGACATGCCCGGAGGAAGCCTGGCGGAGATTCGAAATCTCTCCCTCCACCCGCAAATCGCGATATTCCTTTTCAACGTGGCCTCGGACTTCTGTAACCAGCTCATGCACTTTCCAGGGAGGCCGGACGAAATCGCTGGACGGTAAAGAGGAAGAACTGGCTGGAAACAACAGGTCCATCTGCGGGCGCGGCGTGCCAGATGCGGCTAGTTGCCGCGAACTCACAGGCGGCCTTTCCCACGGCGATTTAAACGATGGACTCATGGATGGATTCCCAACTGATTCCGAACGAATGCTTCCTCAGCAGATCGAAGCGCAACACAAAATCTCGGTGTCGTAACGATGAGTCTAGCATCGCGTCCACCCTCCATCGCACCACGTCGTCAGGGACTCCTGCGGACGGATGAAACCTCCCCTAGCGTCGCAAGCGGCCAAGAACATATAACAGGAACGAAAGAATCACGCTGAGCAGCAGACAGGTCGCCAACGGGAAGTAGACAGAAGATCGCTTGCCGCGCCACGCGAAATCACCCGGCAAACGCCCCAGAGGCAAACCCAATTTTTCCGCCAGCAATACGCACACGCCTACGATGACGACGAAAACCCCGGCGTAGATCAGCAAACGTCCAAGTCCCTGCATCCTGTTCAGTGTAGGCCTACGGGGACACGCCTGCTTGAATCGCCCTTTACGATTGTGGAGATTGGAGAAGAGCCCCTGCCGCTTCCAGTAACAAGGCTGGTGGCACAGGTTTGATCATGATCCGGCTGGGCGCCGGGTGGGTCTGGGCCCATTCCCGAGCGTATCCAAGATTTGTGTAATGCCCTGTCAAAAGCAGAACACGACAGTTCGGGCATTTCCTGGTGACACGCAAAACCACTTCCAATCCGCTGATACTGGGCATCGATATGTCGTACAGCAGAAGTTCCGGGCAGAATTCATCTGTACAGGCAATGGCTTCTTCGCCCGAGTACGCGGCTCGACACTCAAATCCGCGCTTCTGGAAAATGATGCGCAAGGTGTCGGCTACAGATCGCTCGTCGTCGAGAACTAATACCTTGTATTTCATCGTGCTGCTGGTATTCCTTGTCGGTGGTGTCTCTTCGCGAAGACGCCATTCAATGCGGGAACTCCAAGTCGCGTTCATAGACAAAGCCTAAGCACGGTAGATTGCAATTGGTCGCACCCTACATTGCAATCTGGTCAAATCGGTGCAGATTTTCACATTGTTTCCTGACTGAAGTATTGTGCATTTGTCCCATCAGGAATGTTCTTGAGCGCGAACGTCTATCTTTGTGATCCCAGGCACAAATTTGCCACGTTTGCGCGGGAAAATTTGATCGTGGGCATGCTTGGCACGGCGGAATCTCTTAAAGTTTTTGCGGAGTCACTCCAATCGTGATTGAATCTGTGCAGAACTGCTATGCACCTATTCACGCTCATTCTCGGCTTGCTCTGTTTGGCGGAAGTCTTGTTGGATGCGTTTCAAACGATCATTTTGCCCCGGCGGGCAAGCGGACGATTTCGCGTGTCTCGAATTTTTATGACCGCCGCCTGGATTCGTTGGCGCGCAATTGCCGACAGGATGCGGCAGACAAATCGTCGTGAAAGCTTCCTCAGTTATTTTGGGCCGCTCTCGTTGTTGATGTTGGTGGTGATCTGGGCGTCGGGCCTAATCCTCGGTTTTGGGTTGCTCTACCACGCACTTGGCTCGCCCTTCACCGATGCGCATTCGATCGGCAGATGGGAAACGGATCTATATGTGAGCGGAACCACGCTGTTCACGATCGGTCTTGGCGATGTCGTACCGCTGTCAGTACCCGCGCGATTTCTGGTGGCGTTGGAAGGCGGCATGGGTCTTGCCTTTGTTGCGGGTGTGATCGGTTATTTGCCTGTGCTGTATGGCGCCTTTTCACGACGGGAGGTTAGCATCATTCTGCTGGATGCTAGAGCCGGGTCCCCACCCACCGCACTGGAGCTGCTGCGCCGCCACGCTGGATCCACCGGCGAGCTGGCATTGCAAACGTTATTGGTCGAATGGGAACGTTGGAGCGCTGAGTTGCTGGAGAGCCACATCTCGTATCCGCAACTCTGTTTCTTCCGCTCGCAGCATGACAACCAAAGCTGGCTCAGTGCGTTGGTGGCGATGCTGGATACATGTGCAGTGCTGATCGCCACCGTCGAAGGGGACGCGGCCCGGCAGGCGCAACTGACATTTGTGATGGCGCGCCATGCCGTTCTCGATCTGGCGCATATTTTTGGGCTCAAAGATGCTGCTCCGGTCGTGGATCGCCTGCCCCAGGCTAGCGTTCAAAACATCTGTCAACAGTTGGCCGATGCCGGTTTCACTCTGTGCGCGGGAGATGCTTCGTTGCAGCGGCTGCGCGATTTGCGCGCGATGTATGAGCCCCAGGCCTTCCAGCTGGGGCGTTTGCTGATGCAGGAGCTGCCCCCGTTTTACCCTCAGGCTGGGAAGCGCAGCAATTGGACCACGATCACAGGGTTGCGTTCGCAAACAGAAGCTTCTCTTTTGTCCACGGATCAAAGGAAAGGTCTTGCGGTATCCCACGCAGCTACCGATGAGAGCCATTCCTTTTAGTGTGCTCTCTCAGGACCGCGCGTGCGGTGGTTCGAGATCCACTAAGTGGGACATTTTGCCGAGAAGACGACCCATGCCAGTGCCGCCAATTCGATCAGCAGTAGAATTAACAGCCACCATAGCAACACAGGAGAGGCGAATAAATAATGCCTCGTCTGCAATTGCGTCGGCTCTGTCAGGCTTGCCGCATAGTTGCTGAACGCGCTTTCCGCTCGGTTCAGCGCGGGCAACAGAGGAACGTTCGCCAGGCCGTCGGCACTCGCCGAGGCCCCTGCCGCCTGGTCCAATGCCGCGTTCAAATCAACCAGACTGGCGTGGATTTCGAGCAACAAACCGTGGCGTTGACTATCGTGCGCACCCCATCGCTCCAGCCCTATGGAGTCTGCCTGGATCTGCATCCTTTGCAGACGGTAATCTGCCTGGTAGCCGGCCGCTGCGTCAGGGTCCTGCTTGTCTGCGCCTGCCAGTCCGAGCACATCCATTGCAGCCCGAGCGGCGGCGACTTTCAATCGTTGGCTGTGCTGGTATCCGGGATTGAAAACCAGGTCATGATGAGTTGCTCCGCTGACGGAGCGTTGGGCCTGATGCAGCATCATCCACGCAGTGGCAGCGATAGCCAAAAAAAGCAGCACTGCCAACACGCGGCGAGTTTTTTCTGGTTTGTGCAAGGAATATCCGAGACAAAACGGCGAAGACCGCCGCGTGCCATCCAGCAGAGATTTTATGCCGTCACAGGTTCCAGCAGTCGCGCCCAGTGCCGCTCTTGGCGTTCCGCGAAAGCGCGCTTGTGGAATGCATATCCGGCAATCAGAGGAAGCGCCAGCGTCGCTTCGCTGTAGACCATCTGCTCGTAGGTCGTGTCGACCTTGCCCCAGGAACTGGCTTCTTTTAATGTGCTGGAGGAAAGCGCGCCATCCCGCACATCGGCCACGGTGATCTGGATCGCGTATTTGTGCATGGGCGCGTCGGCTCCTAGAACGTCCGCCGCTACGACAATGTCCTGCGCGAAATTCTTTGGTACGCCGCCGCCGATCATCAGCAAGCCTGTCGTCGGATTGGCGATCTTCAACTGCGTCAGTTCGTAAAAATCTTTTACGGAGTCGATCGAGACCTTTGGTTTGTCCTGCCGCGCATGTTGATGGGCGACCAGGCCAAATCCAGCCGAGCAGTCGCTGAACGCAGGACAGAAAATAGGCACATCCTTCTGATATGCCGCCAGCACGATTGAGTCCACACCGCCCTGCGCCGGCGTTTTTCCTTCCTTCTGCAGATACGCGCCCATGGCACGGATAAACTCACGCGAGCTATGCGGACGCAAGGGTAGGGAATCGGCAATCTTCTGCGTGGTTTCATCGCAGATGCGCAACTCTTCTTCGTCGATGAAGGTGTCATAGATGCGGTCAATCATCAACTCGCGCAGCACACCATCCTGCGTGCCCGACTTATACTCATCGCCGGCGACATAGTGGCGGAAACCGAGCGCTTCAAAAAAATCCTGATCGACGATATTGGCGCCCGTCGAAACGATGGCGTCCACCATGTTGTTGCGAACCAGGTCGACGAAGATCTGCTTCAGCCCGGCACTGATCAGCGATCCGGCCAGGCACAGGATCACACCGCATTCCTGGTCACGCAGCATCCGCTCATAAATCTCTGCTGCACGCGCCAGGTCGCGAGAAGAATAGGCCATGGCTTGCATGGCGTCGACGAGCGAGCGTACGTCATGCTGCTTGATATCAATGTGTTCGATCGGGTGACTGAGAAGTGTTTTCTTGTCTGGCATACTGCTCAGGATAGCAAATTCACTGCCGCCGCTGATCTTTCAATCATGTGAATATCTCGGCGATTGGAAATGATTTTGCGCAGAAAAACTTTGCTTTTGTTTCGCGCTGGACAAAGACATTTCACCGCTGCGAACGCGGCTTTCGTGCCCGTATCTTGAAGCGGATAGGAGAGCCTTCAAACCCGAACGCCTCGCGAATCTGGTTCTCCAGAAAGCGCTCGTAAGAAAAATGCAGCTTCACGTCGCGATCTGTAAATAGCACGAAGGTTGGCGGCGCAACGCCCGCCTGCGTCATATATAGGATGCGCATTCTCCTGGACATCGGCACCGGCGCACGCTCAAAATCCACGCGTTCCAGAAAGCGATTCATCTGGCCGGTTCCAACGCGTTTCTGGCGTTCGGCGGCCACGCGAACCACCGTGGCGAAGACCTGTTCGATGTTCTGGCCTTCCGCAGCGGAAACAAAAATCACCGGAACATACGACAGAAACTTCAGCTCATATCGCAATTGCTCCTCGAAGACTTTGCGATCCGCGGGTGGCTTGCCATCTGTCCGTTTCGTGGTTACCAGGTCCCACTTGTTTACCACGATCACCATCGACCGACCACTTTCATGTGCATAGCCGCCAATCGTTGCATCCGCCGCCAACACACCCGCCGTGGCATCGACCACCAGCAACGATACATCCGCAGCCTCCAGATGTTTGCGCGCCATCAGTACCGAAAGCTTTTCCGCCATCTCGTGCGTTTTGCCCTTGCGTCGAATTCCAGCGGTATCGATGAAGCGAAATTTCTGTCCGTTGCGCTCTACCAGTTCATCCACGGCATCGCGCGTGGTCCCGGCGATGGGGGAAACGATGGCCCGCGCAGTCCCCGTTAACGCATTCAATAGCGTGCTTTTGCCCACGTTGGGCCTGCCGATGATCGCCACGTTGACTTCGTCGGGAGCCTTGGCAGGAATGGATGGAATTTCCTCTTCGCCTTCCGGCAAAGTTTCCTCAGGCCCATCTTTCCTCACAGCCGCAGGTTCATCGGCCTCGTCTTCTTCAGAAGCAAAATCGTCAACGGGCAGTACCGCGAACATGGCGTCCAACAGATCGCCAATTCCCGTGCCGTGCTCGGCGGAGACAGGCACCATCTCCTTGAATCCGAGCCGTCGATAGTTTTCCGCCTGCGGCAACAGCGCATCCACGTCCATCTTATTCACGGCAAGAATCAGCGGTTTGCCCAGGCGCAGCAGCAGTCGCGCCAGTTCCATGTCAGGAGCAGCCAATTCCGTGCGCCCGTCAACAACCATCACCACGGCAGCGGCTTCATCGAACGCAACCTTTGCCTGGCGAAAAATTTCTGCCGGGATAAATTCCTGATCGGAAGGCAGAACGCCTCCAGTATCGACCAGCCGCGCATGTCTGCCACCCCAGTCCACCACGCCATAGATGCGGTCCCGCGTAATTCCCGGTTCGTCGCCGACAATGGAACGGCGTGTTCGCGTCAGGCGATTGAATAGCGTCGACTTGCCCACATTCGGACGGCCAACAATTGCGACCAGCGGCCAGCGTGCGTCCGCGGCGGGATTCCGGCGTCGGCGATCGCGCGCTCCGGATTGTGTGCCTTTTTTTATGGGAGTCATAGGGTGGGAAAACCGTGCTGCTTCCCTATTATAGGAACAAGCAGTATTTGGAGTGCTTCTCACCCTTGCCCCTACCATCCTCGACGGAATCCTCGACCGATCGCAAGCTGCCTCGACTGGAAGAATTTTTCTCTCCCGGCGGTATCTTGTCGCGTTCTGGATTGCCGTATGAATACCGCCCCGGGCAGTTGGAAATGGCGCGCGCCATGGAACGCGCCTTCACGGAAAAGCGTCACCTCATTGTCGAGGCTGGCACCGGCACCGGCAAAACGCTCGCCTATCTTTTGCCTGCGCTGCGCCTGGGCCAGCGCGTCATCATCTCTACGGGAACACGCAATCTGCAGGAGCAGATTTTCTTCAAAGACATTCCTTTTCTAGAGTCGCTACTCGGCCCGCTCAATGTCAGCTACATGAAAGGACGCGGCAATTATCTCTGCCGCCATAAGCTTTACGCGCTGCGCGATCAACCCATTTTGACTGGCATCGAAATGGTCGATCAATTCAACATCATCCGCGATTGGGAGAAAACTACGGAACACGGCGACCGCGCCGAACTCACAACGATACCGGAGAACAGCCCGCTTTGGAGTCGGCTCGACGCGCGCGGCGAAGCTTGCCTGGGGTCCACTTGCCCGAACTATGAGCCATGCTTCATTACCCAGATGCGTAGGCGTGCGCTTGAAAGCGATATCGTCATCGTCAATCACCATCTTTTCTTTGCGGACTTATCCATTCGCAGGCAGGCCCAGAATGCGCCCGATGCGGGCGTGCTGCCCGAAGCCGCCGCAGTCGTCTTCGACGAAGCGCACGAGCTGGAAGAGATTGCATCCAGCTACTTCGGCGTGAATATCAGCAATCTGCGCTTTGAAGAATTGGCCCGTGATGTAGAAATTCTCCTGCGCGCCAAGCAGTCTTTGTCCGCTTCGCTTACTGCCGCTGCAGAACTGGTCCGCGAGCGTGGGCGTATGTTCTTTGCTGTGCTTCCAGAGCCGAAAGGCGCGGAAGGACGCATGCCATTCACGGATCGGGAGGAGTTCCTGGAGCAATCCGGCGACGTATATCTCGGCCTGGTAAATGCATTGGAACGGCTTACCGGAGAACTCGAACGCCTGCGCGGAGTGGAAGAGGCGAGCGGCTTGAAAAAGCGCACCGCCGATCTCGCCAGCCAACTGACCTTCCTATTGGAATCAACGGATCGCGGATATGTCTTCTGGATTGAGCGGCGCAACTCCACGGGTATGCGGCAGGCTGGCAGCAATACCTGGCTGCAGGCCACGCCGATAGAGATTGGCTCCCTTCTTGCGAGTGATCTGTTTGAATCCATTCCGTCAGTGGTGCTGACTTCAGCGACGCTGACAGTGCAGGGAAATTTCGACCATATTGAGCGTCGTCTTGGTCTCACCGGCGCACGCGAGCTCGTGGTGCCCTCGCATTTTCGCTATGGCGAACAAGCACTCTTGTATCTGCCCCCGGAAATGCCCGACCCTCGCGAACCCGGCTTTACCGAGGCGGCGGTGAATAAAATTTGCGAAATTCTCGAAATCACGCGCGGCCGCGCTTTCTGCCTGTTCACCAGTTACAACCAGATGCGGCAGGTGCATGAGCAACTGATCGCGCGCATTGGCTTTCCCATGCTGCTGCAAGGCACGGCTCCTCGCAACGCGCTGCTGGAAGAGTTTCGCATCACGCCTAATGCCGTGCTACTTGGGACCTCCTCCTTCTGGCAGGGTGTGGATGTGCAAGGTGAGCAACTCAGTTGCGTCATCATCGACAAGCTGCCGTTCGCCGTGCCGAGTGACCCTGTGGTTGCCGCGCGCATGAAGGCCATCGAAGCCGAAGGTGGCAACGCGTTCGCCGAATATCAAATCCCTTCTGCGGTAATCGCGCTGAAACAGGGCTTTGGCCGGTTGATTCGATCCTTGAACGATCATGGCGTGCTAGTGCTGCTCGACCCGCGCCTGCAGCGTCAGCGATATGGCCGCGTGTTTATGGAAAGTCTGCCTCCCTATCGCGTGACGCAACACCTCAGCGATGTCGAAGCATTCTTCGAATAGGCGCAATTCGAGCGCACGAAATCTCTTGACAAGCTCTTCTTCCACGACGAGCATGGTGGTTCCCCTCGATTTCCCGGCACTGAGGCTTCTTCGCCAATGAATCATCGACGTGCACTCCTTGGGACCGTTGGTCTGACCACGCTTTCGCTTGCATGCTTCGCACAAAACACACCGCCCAATCCGCTCGCGCCATATATCTCTGTTTCCGATCCCGTCATAGCGCTTACCCATGTCGAGGTCATCGATGGTACCGGCGTCGCACCTGTTCCCGACCAGACCCTTGTACTCGATCATGGAAAGATCGCCTTCGTGGGCCCCAGCACCAGTGCGCAAATACCCAGTAAGGCCAAGATTTTAGATCTGCATGGTCACACGGTTTTCCCCGGCCTCGTCGGAATGCATGAGCATCTGTTTTATACGGAGCCAGGCAGTCCAACCCTGCATGCGTTTTTCGGCGGAGAGATTATGGAGACCGCCCCTCGTCTCTATCTGGCGGCTGGAATTACCACAGCCCGCACCACTGGCAGTATCGAGCCGTATACCGATCTGAACATCAAGCATGCGGTCGACGCGGGGTTGATCCCTGGGCCGGATTTCGACATCACTGGCCCCTATCTCGATGGCCCCGACACACTCATTCCCCAACTGCATCAGCTCACCGGTGCAGCCGATGCGACCAACACGGTGAACTATTGGGCGGGAGAAGGTGTCACGTCGTTCAAGGCCTACATGTTCATCACGCCGGATGAGTTGAAGGCCGCGATTGCCGCCGCGCACGCGCACGGATTAAAAATCACGGGCCATCTTTGTTCCATCGGGTTCACGGAGGCCGCGGACATGGGTATTGACAACCTGGAACACGGTCTGTTCGTGGACACTGAGTTTTATCCCGGGAAAAAGCCCGGCGACTGTCCTGCCATCGATCCGGCCGCTAAGGATATGGCAGACAACCTCGATGTTGCCGGCCCGCAGGTTCAGGCCATGATCCACGATCTGGCACAGCACCATGTTGCGGTCACTTCCACGCTTGCCGTTTTTGAGGGTTCCGCTCCGTATTCATTCCTGGCGCGCGAACAAGGATCGATGATGCCGGAGGCATGGGCCAGTGTCCTGAGCACTCGTGCCCAGATTGCCGAGCACGCTAGCCAATCGCCCTGGCCAATTCTTCTAAAGAAGGAAATGCAGTTTGAGCGTGAATTTGTTGCCGCGGGTGGCCTGCTGCTGGCGGGCTGCGACCCAACTGGATACGGCGCGATCCTGCCCGGCTTCGGCGACCAACGCAATTTAGAACTGCTCGTTCAGGCGGGGTTCACTCCTGTCCAGGCCATTCAGATTTACACCGAAAACGGCGCGAAGTATCTGGGCCGCGCGGATCGCATCGGTACCATCGCTGCCGGGAAGCAGGCAGACCTGGTGGTTATCACTGGCGATCCAGAAAAAGATATTTCTGCCGTCGAGCATGTCGACATCGTCTTCAAAAACGGCGTGGGCTACGACCCGGCGAAACTGGTCGACTCTACTCGAGGGATGGTTGGCATCCGCTGACCCATCCCATTCTGATCGCCTAATCCTGCTGCTACCATGAAGGCAGCGGGTGCCTGCACGGCATCCGCGAGCCACGCTCATGTCACGCAATCTCTATATTCTCTCCGCGGCGTTGATCGTTTTCGCGCTCGCATCTTTCGGCATGTCCTGGACCCATAGCTCCAACCAGCCGGGTCTACCCGGGATCGCGCAGATGTGGCGCATGATGGCGCTGGTCCTGTTTGTGCTGGGAGCTCTTTCCTGCTTCATCGGCACCCTTACAGGCTTGTTTGAACAGGTGAGCCGTCGCCACGAAGAACGCGAACGTCGCCAGGGCAAACACCTCTAACAACATTTTGCGTGTTAGGCAATCGACGGCAGCGGACCTGTTCGCATCTCAATTCCAGCCCCTTGGAAAGGACCATCCATGCCGTTCCTTTTGTTTCCGAATTCAGCGCAGTATGCCGACTGGGGTTTTCTCCTGCTCAGAATTATCTCGGCAGCCGTGTTTTTTTCCAGCGGAACAGGCCACCTAAAAGCACCACAGAAACGAGCAGAAAGTCTGGGCCTGAGCGTTGGATTCACTGTCTTCCTCGGCTGTGCAGAAGTGCTCGGCTCGCTCGGCATTTTGTTCGGAGTGCTGACGCAATGGGCAGCACTGGGGCTGATTCTGATCATGTTTGGCGCCATCTACATGAAGGCGGTGAAGTGGAAGACCGGTTTCTGGGGAGAGAAGTCTTCCGGCTGGCACTATGAGTTGATTTTCGTCATCATCAATCTGGTGATTCTTCTCACCGATGGCGGTCGCTTTACCCTAAGCCAGTGGTTTGTTCATCGTTCATGATCGCTGCCCAGACATTCTGCTAACCTCCGCGCCGTGTTTTCTGCCGGATGCCTTCGCGCTCGATACAATAGAACCTGCCGCAGAATTCCGCGCGGCGGTTGAGGAAAAGCATGTACGAAGTTACCGTGGAAGCGGGATTTTCCGCAGGCCATTACCTGCGCAATTACCGCGGCAAGTGCGAAAATCCGCACGGACACAACTACAAAGTCCGAATCACCCTGCGCGGGCGAGAATTGGATGTAGCCGGTCTGCTGCTGGACTTCAAGCAGTTGAAGCAGGTCATGCGCCCGGTCATCGATCGGCTCGATCACCAGATGATCAACGACATCGCACCATTTACAGAGCTGAATCCCTCCGCGGAGAATCTGGCCCATTATTTCTTCGACGAAACCAATGTGCAGTTGCGCGAAATGACTGAGGGTCGCGTCACCGTCAAGGATTGCACCATTTACGAAACCGACACCACCACCGCAACTTATTACGAGTGACTCCGTGGTCCTGATCGAACTCTATGTATCCATTCAAGGGGAGTCGAGTTTTGCCGGGCTGCCGTGCATTTTCGTTCGCCTAGCTGGCTGCAATCTCCGCTGCTCCTGGTGCGACTCGGAATACACGTTTAGCGGCGGCGAGAAATTCACACTCGACCAGGTGGAGCAGAAGATTGACGCGCTGGCGCCTGTCAAGCTGGTGGAATTCACTGGCGGCGAGCCGATGCTGCAAGAGCGAGAACTGCTGCCGTTCATGGATCGCTTGCTAAGCCAGGGCTACACGCTTCTGCTCGAAACCAGTGGCGAGCGGCCATTGGACAAAGTTCCTCAAGCCGTCCATAAGATCATGGATGTGAAATGTCCCGCGTCGGGTGAAAATGGGAGATTCCATCTGGCGAACCTGGAAGCATTGACTCCGAGAGATGAAGTGAAATTTGTCATCTCCGATCGTGCAGACTACGAATTTGCCCGCGAATTTATTCGGCAGCACGACGTAGCACCACGTTGCGGTCACATTTTGCTGTCGCCGGCGTTTACCAAAATGCCTACGTCGCAGCGTACGGCAGAGAATTGCACGCTCGATCCACGCCTTCTGGTGGAATGGATGCTCGCCGATCAACTGCCCGCCCGCCTCAGTCTGCAGATCCATAAGTTCATCTGGGAGCCCCTGAAGAAAGGGGTATAGTCGCTGAGAAGGACACAATCGCCATGGAACCAACGGATCCAAACGCCGCAGCAACGTCAGCCGACGAAGAAGCCGTGCTCACTCCGACGACCGTAAGCCATTGCCCAACGCTGAACGAGGCGCAGATGCTGGTCAGCCTCTTGGGATCTTTCGGTATTCAGGCGAGCATCGAAGGCGAAAACTATTTCCGGATGTTGGGCAGCATGGTGCCGGGAATCGACGGAATACGAGTTCAGGTGCGGCAGGTGGATGCAGCCGCCGCTCTGGAAATCTTGAACCAGGGTCCGGAACCGGCGACAATCGAAGAGTAAAAAGGTTCGCCTCGATTATCAAATGCTCACCTGAAAGGTATTCCATGCTTAAAACAAGAGGGTACGCGGCTGCCAGCGCACAGGCTCCATTGGCGCCGTATTCCTTTGAGCGGCGCGATCCCCGCCCGCACGATGTTGCCATCGATATTCAATATTGCGGCATCTGCCATTCCGACATCCATCAAGTCCGTGGGGAATGGGGAAGGTCGAAGTATCCTATGGTGCCTGGCCATGAAATTGTTGGCACTGTCACCTCCGTCGGCGACAAGGTCGTCAAATACAAAGTCGGCGACAAGGTGGGTGTTGGCTGTTTTGTAGATTCCTGTCACCATTGCGAGGCCTGCAAAAAAGGCCTGGAGTCGTATTGCAGCGAAGGTCCGATTTTTACCTACAACAACCGCGAACACGACGGCACGCCGACCATGGGCGGATACTCCGACAAAATCGTCGTCGATGAAAACTATGTACTGCGCATTCCGGACAACCTGCCGCTCGACGGATGCGCTCCGCTGCTCTGTGCCGGCATTACACTGTTTTCCCCGCTTCGACACTGGCAGGCAGGCCCAGGAAAAAGCGTCGCCATCATTGGGCTTGGCGGCATCGGTCATATGGGCGTCAAACTGGCTCATGCCATGGGCGCGCAGGTAACCGTTCTGAGCCACTCGTCCGGCAAACAGCAGGATGCGAAGCGTCTGGGAGCCGATCATTTCTATGCCACGTCGGATCCGGAAACATTCCAGAAACTGAAAGAGTCCTTTGACCTGATCGTTAACACGGTGTCGGCTCAGCTGGACTGGAATCTGTATCTGGAGCTGCTGAAAATGGACGGCTCTTTGGTAGTGCTCGGTGTTCCCGCACAGCCGGTTCCCGTTGCGGCTTTTTCACTGATGCGCGGACGGAGAAGCCTCGCGGGTTCCATGATTGGCGGTATTTCGGAAACGCAGGAAATGTTGGATTTCTGCGGCCAACATAACATCGTCAGCGACGTTGAGGTCATCCCAATACAGAAGGTGAATCAGGCCTACGAGCGCGTACTGAAGAGTGATGTGCGATACCGGTTCGTCATCGATATGGCATCCCTCAAGGCCAGTTAGAGCAGATTTCTGTTGCGTAGTTGGAGCATGCAAGTGAAAAATGACAAGATTGCGCCCGCTCGTCCCTGCGCCGTAGTGTCGCTTTCCGGAGGTATGGATTCCTCCGTCTGCCTTGCCCTGGCAGCGCGCGACTACGATGTGTACGCGCTTCACTTCAGTTATGGCCAACGCACGGAACAGCGGGAGTTGGCCAGTGCCCGCGCCATCGCAGAGCTTCTGGGAGTGCGGCAATTCCTGCCGCTGAAAATCGACCTGTTTCGCCAGATTGGCGGCTCGGCGCTGACTGACATGACCATCGCCGTGCCCGATGCCTCCGCCACAAAAAAGATAGGCGAAGACATTCCCGTCACCTACGTCCCCTTTCGCAACGCCCATTTTCTGTCTGCTGCGGTCAGTTGGGCTGAAGTTGTCGGCGCCAAAGCGATTTTCATCGGCGCGGTGGAACAGGATAGTTCCGGCTATCCGGATTGTCGGCCAGCCTACTATGACGCCTTCCAACAAGTGATCCAGATAGGGACTCGGGAGGGAGATATTCAGATACACACGCCGCTGATTCACTTGAAAAAGAGTGAGATCGTCCAGCTTGGCCTGGAATTGAAAGCGCCTTTTTATCTCACCTGGTCCTGCTACTCCAGCCAGGATCGTGCCTGCGGAGTGTGCGAAAGCTGTGTTCTCCGTCTACGGGCATTTGCGGAGGCGGACGCCCTCGATCCCATTCCGTATGTTCGGGTTTAATCAAGAATGTATGCAGTCGCAAGCAACCCTCGGGTCACCGGAAAGGGTCATAGGAAAGTTGACCACCCAGGTGCCCTTCGCGCCGTTGTAGCTTTAGAATGACGTTGAGGATTAGTTCCAGCGGCGCTGAGTGAAAATCACCGCGTTGAGATGTATTGAGGAGACGAGGAAATGGAAAAGATTCGGTTCGCTGTATCTTCAAGGTCCGCAAAAATGTTTGCGGCAATTTCGGCAGTATCCAGTGTCGTGCTGTGTGCGGCGCTGATCATTACGGTAGGCAGTTGGATGATGACAGCGCCAGCCTGGGCACAAGCTGCCCCAAGCGCCGCGCCAACAGCAACTGCGACAACCGCCAATATTCATGGACACGCGCAGGATCCACTAAGTCAACCCATGGCAAACACCAAGGTAGAAATTACGACTGATGGAAAGACGGCGTTATTTACGTTTACGACGGACGCCAATGGCGACTACAAGGGCACAGGCATCAAGCCGGGCACGTATAGCGTCATGTTGTTCGGAGACATCAAAGGTAAGGACGGCAAGACGACGCAGGGCATCATCGATTATCAGCAGAACGTTAAGTTCACAGCCGGTGCAGATACCCCGGTCGATTTCGATATGACCCGTCAGGCCTACATTTCCAAGCTCTCTCCCGACGTACAGAAGCAGATTGCCGAGGTGCGCAAAGCAAATGCCGCCACGCAGCAAGAGAACAGCCAGATCAAGAATGTGAATAAACTCATTGTCGATGCGCGGACGGCGCGCAAGGCCGGGAATTTCGATCAGGCCATCTCCCTGGACACCCAGGCTACCCAGGCCAAACCCGACGTGGGTTTGACCTGGTACGAGCTGGGTGACAGCGAATTGGCCGCGAAGAAATACGATGATGCCGCAACAAACTACAAGAAAGCTTTGACCTTATTGGCCGCCGAAAAAACGCCGAAACCTGATGTCCTCGCTGCTGCGGACAATAATCTTGGAGAGGCGCTGGCAAAGTCCGGCAAAGTCAGCGACGCTGTAGGAGCATATGAAGCTGCCGCCAAGGCCGATCCAACACAGGCAGGAATGTACTACACCAATGAAGCTATTGTTCTATTCAAGACCGGGCAAGGCGATGCTGCGGGTGCAGCGGCAGACAAAGCCATCGCCGCGGATCCCTCCAAGGCTATTGCCTACTACATCAAGGGCTGGTCTTTGGTGCAACATGCCAGCATCGATCCCAAGACAAATAAAATCGTGTTGCCCCAGGGCTGCGCGGATGCCTATCAGAAGTTTCTTTCGATGCAGCCCACCGGACCGCTTGCCGAGGATGCTCAAAATATCCTGCAGCAGGCTGGCGAAACCGTTCACTCGTCCTATAAGAAGCATTGATCCAGATCCGCTGTCCAGGCAACATGGCGCCGAACCAAGCGGCTCCCCAGCTACATCGGGAGCCGCTCATGCTTGCTAGTAAAGGCAACTCAGGTGCAGAAAAATCAGCGGCTAGCCCCATCATCGCGCGTGACCTCTGTTCCCATCTCCTTTGCTGAGGCTTGCTCCGTAGTCGCCGAGCAGTCTTCGGCCATTCTTGCTAAACAAGCATGCGAAACGGTGAAGTCGGATCTGCTGGGAGCGCTGGGTCGCGTATTGGCCGCACCGCTCATCGCTGATCGCGATCAGCCTCCGTTTCCTCGTGTTACCCGAGATGGGTTCGCCGTTCGCGCACAGGACCTGGTCACCGGTATGCCGTTGCGTGTCGTTGGCCAGCTTCGTGCTGGCGAGTCATGGCCATCCGAACAGCCGCCTCTTGCCGCCGGCGAAGCCATTGAAATCATGACCGGAGCGCCTTTACCCCCCGGAGCGGATGCCGTGTTGATGGTCGAACACGCTAGGGAAAGCAATGGCGGGTCACTGGGTGGCAGCAGCGTCGAGGTGCCGCAACACCGTTTTGTCCTCTCACATGCTGGCCGAACTCTGGCTGCGGGAGAAAATATCGTTCCGCAGGGCAGTGAAGCTCGCCAGGGGGATATTCTGCTTCAGGCAGGCTCGCGCCTTGCGCCAGAACAAATTGCGCTGGCTGCCTCCTGCGGCTTCCTTTCCGTTCCTGTTTACGCCAAGCCGCACGTCGCGATTCTAGCCACCGGAGACGAATTGGTTGATTTATCGATGCAGCAGTCTCTTTTCGACTCTGCATTCAGTGATCAGAAAGTATCAATCCAATCTCATCAGATTTATGACTCGAATAGTCACGCACTCGCAGCGTTGGTTCACCAAGCGGGCGCCACTGCTTTGCGTCAACGTCCGGCGCTGGATCGGCTTGACGACCTCTGGGAATCGATTCGCCTGGGCTTGAACACCGCGCCTCTGCTGTTGCTGACCGGCGGCGTCTCCATGGGGAAATTCGATTTGGTGGAGGAAGTACTCGCCAGCATGGGGGCGGAGTTTTTCTTTACCGGAGTGAAAATGCAGCCGGGGAAACCTGTTGTCTTCGGTCGCGTCCCCGCCAAAGACGATCGACCAGCGCGTTATTTCTTCGGACTGCCTGGGAATCCAGTTTCCGCCATGGTCACCTTCCGTGTCTTTGTTCAACCGCTGCTGGCCGCGTTGGCCGGGGAACGAAACTGGCAGCCGAACATTGTTTTAGCAAACCTTGCAAGCGAGCTTCGTCCGAAGCCTGGACTTACAAGGTTTCTTCCGGCCCATCTGGATACTTCGCAACCAATTCCAACAGTGACTCCGGTCCGGACGCAGGGCTCTGGCGATTTGGCCGCCAATGCGCTCGCAAATTGTTATCTGATCGTCCCAGATAGCTGCGAGGTGATGCACGCGGACCAGACTGTACGGGTGCTCCTGCGCTAGCTTTCAGTTTGGCGTACGTCACCGCTGGAGTACGATTTGCAGTCCACTCCTGCTAGGCTGTTGGTCATGACCAAGCTTTCCCATTATGATTCCGCAGGTCGAGCGCGCATGGTGGACGTCAGTAAAAAACCGATCACCCGGCGCCAGGCGGAAGCGACAGCTATGGTGGAGCTCTCCGCTGCTGTGCTTGCCGCGTTACCCGCCAATCCCAAAGGCAATCCACTGGAAGTCGCGCGGTTCGCTGGCATCCAGGCTGCAAAACGAACCTCCGAATTGATCCCGATGTGCCATCCCCTTCCTCTCACGTTCATTGATGTTGTCGCGGAAATTCAGTCCGAAGGCATTTTCATCCGCGCTACCGCGGCTACTGCAGGACCCACCGGCGTCGAGATGGAAGCTATGGTGGCAGCCTCCGTCGCCGCTTTGACCATCTATGACATGTGTAAGGCGATGGATAAGGGAATTGTCATCCGGGAGGTTGTGTTGCAGCGGAAGTCCGGCGGCAAGAGTGGAGACTACCGCCGAATTCCTCGTAGTGACATTTGAGTTTCGGGACATTCTGCCATTCGCATTCCATGTATCCCACCGAAATATATGGAACGCGCGAAATGTTGTTGCTGGTTGTTCTTGATTCCTCAAGACAATTACTTCATTACCTCCGATGATCGCGTCAGCGATGAAAGTAGCGACTGATGAACGTCGCAGACCGTTACTGTCACGAGGATCGCTTCATCAAAATACGAAAGGTCGTCCACGCGTTCGCGATGACCAGTGCGCTGATCTGAATTAAGACAGACGTGAGATGTCCTGCATGGGTTCGTCGCAAAGCGGGAACAGCAAACTCAATCGCCACGCAAAAGATCATCGCAACGATGATCGAAATTCCAGCGATGCGATTGGCGCGATACCAAAGATTACGATTGCTGCGTGTGCGCTCGTTGCGAAAACCATAGATCGAGTTGGGGCCAACCCATCCGAAGACGAGTGGGATCGCGTAAAGTACCGCGAGAATCGGAAATGTCAATAGCAGAGACATAAACTGTTGTTTCGACACCGTTTACAAACAGAAAGACCGCCCGGCAACAGGGCGGTCTTTCTTTCAAGGGAGAATAGTTCCAACGGAGGCAAAGCCATCAGAACTTTCTGGCGTCATACTATGAGCCGCACCAGAGGGTGTCAAGGCATTTTAGGCTCAAATTTCCTTCGAAAATAAGTCATTTAGAATCATTTGTTTACGATGAATCCAGCAAAAACCCTCGAGACAACTATTTTCCCTGTATTTTCGCCTATCGCGATCCCGTCCGTCTGACAACTTGTTGATTCCATTGCTTATTTTGAAAGTTGCACCAGAGAAGGTTCAGTTGTTTCGCTCTGTCAATGCCTGAAAAACATCGTCAAGCAAGTGCGACTCGTTCATCGCTTCAAATTCAAGCGAATAAATTCTGAAGATTCATCCCCCGGCAATCCGGATTTATTTCGCGCTCTTTGCCAGGCAGCGCGACCCGCGCCAAGAAAAACTCCAAGCACAATCGCGATCAACGCAAAAATTCCCACCAGCACTGCGACATCCAAAATGATTTGTGCCACCATTCTTGGATCAGAGAGTCTCTGTTTCTCGTGACCCATCGTCACGATGACTTCATAGTGAACTCTCTGCAGCAACTCATTGGCTGCGCCGGCGGAATAGCTTCCTGAACTCACCGCTAATAGCGGACCGGAGCGACGCAACTGGATTGCCTCATGATTGCTGTTGGCTAGCGCGGGAGTCCATGGATCCTGTGGACTGCCATGGCTTGAGAAGTAGGCCCGAATCGCATGTTCGCGGTCCGTGGCGATCTCCGGCGTTGGGTAATTGATGATGGTCAGCGTGCCCGTGCCTCCCAGCGCGTTGTAGTCGGCTGTCACTACTTCCGCGCTGCGGCCAAAATCAACCAGTGCAGAGGGAAGTATGCCGCCACTCATTCGATATGACTGCGGTCCGATCGCATAACGCATCGTCTCCAGCTGCAAATGTAGCGGCGGTAAATAGCGTGGAAGTGTCGGAAGCGTTCCTTGATTGCCCACCGGCTTCGGAAGCTGAGTAACCAGGTCGCGCAGTTCGCCGGCGGACATGGGGGTGATGTGTTCGAATTTCGCGTCGACAAGAATTGTTCCGTTCCAGAACAGCACACGCTCCCCATCGAATGCTCCACCGCCTCCGATTTCGATGGCAGACATCGTAGGCCGCCGGTAGAAGGTGAATGCACCGAAGGCACCCGTCGCGTCTGCGAATTCCATTGCTTTCACGGTCAGCGCGCCATCGTCCCGGGTATACTTGGCGGCCTCGTAGCGGGTGAATCCATATTCCTCCAGCGGAACAGCATCTCCGGCATCCGTCGCCGACGCCTGGGTGGACTGTTGCGGAGTGCCGCTGATCTGCCAGCCGGCAAATGTTTCCGGCAATAAGGCCTGCGGCGTAGTGGGCAAATTTTCCGTCTGCGAGTCGTAGTGGTTCTGGTCGCAGTCGACTTCGCAGAATGTGCTGTGGGACGCGATTGCGCACCTAAGGAAAGAGTCGCCAACGCGACGAGGAGCAACGAGAAAAGCGGGCGAGGTGCAGACGAAGGCCGGAGCATGGTTCCGAACTCAGACTATCATTCAGCTAATTATTCAGCAGGGGCGGCAAGCGCCTCGACGGGGATTGTTTTCGCGATACGAATCCCGCTCATCCCCTGTACATATTCGGCCACGCCTCCATAGAGAGCTTCGGCCAGCCGCTCGCGATAGCTTGGCCGGGAGAGTTCCGCAGCATCGTCAGGATTGGTAAGGAATGAAATCTCCGCCAGGATCGACGGCATCTGCGCTCCAATCAGCACCACAAATGGAGCCTGCTTCACGCCGCGATTTTTCAGTCCAGGATTGCCCGATGACAACCCGCCATACAACTGTTGCTGCACATCTCCGGCAAACTCGCGCGATTCGTCAATCTTGTCGCTGAGTGCGATCTTGCGCACCAGGTCAGAAAGCTCATGGACAGAGCGATTGGAGTCGGCATTCTCTCTGCCCGCGACCGCCATCGCAGTCTGGCGACGCCGTGAAGTTCAAGAAATAGGTTTCGACACCGCGAACCTGCGGGTCGGAACTGGAGTTGGCATGGATCGACAGAAACAGGTCGGCATGCGCCTCGTTGGCAATGGCCGTACGTTCTTCTAGCGGAACGTATTTGTCAGTACGGCGGGTGTAGATGACCTCTGCGCCCAGCCGCTGCTGCAACAGATGACCCAGGCGCAACGCCACATCCAGAGCGATGTCCTTTTCCTCCAGCCCATCCGGTCCAATCGTGCCGGAGTCGTGCCCGCCATGGCCGGCGTCAATGACGATGCGGCGAACGTGCAATCCCAGCACTCGCGCCATGGAATGTTGAGCGTTCGTCGCTGGCTCGACGGGGTATGCCGGCAATTGAGGCTGAGCCATGGCCGGCGTCGCGCCATCTGCATCCTCTGCGCTATTTGCAGCTTGCACGTTGTTTGGAATCTTTGATGGTGGCGGAGTCTTGATTTGCGTCGAACTCGTCTGTGAGCTCCGTGTTGAACTCTGCCGGATCGACGCTATTCCGCTTTGCGCAAAGTCTGTGGCGAGCGCCGGATGCAGGTCCAGAATCAACCGGGAAGGATTCGACAGGACAAACGAAGTAAAGCTCACCGGACGTTTCAATTGCAGTACCAGTGTCACCTGATTGGCGGTCAACATACTCACACGCATGGAACGAAGATTGTCGTCGTGGGCCGCGGCAATCGTATGCTCCAGCAACGCGGCGGCAGAACGCGCGCCAAAGAAAATCACCGTAATCTGCTTGCCACTTTGGTCGGAGTAGATGTGGTAAGGGACGCTATCGCTCAGATCGATGGCAAGCCGCGTAACGTCATTTTCCGTCCAGTAACGGACATCCTGTAAAGTAGTTGCCCTAGGCAACGAGTTTGTCAAAGTAGTTGCCTTGGGCAACGAGTTCATTTGCCTCATATCTGGTGCAGATACGGGTGTCGCCTAGGTGGTTCTCTGCACTCGATTGGGCATTGCTTTTTTCTGTGGAAGACGGCTTCTCCGCATGCAAAGGTGTTTCTGCCGAAAGAACCTCCGCCCGCTGCGCCTCGCGTTCATGGAATGCCTTCGGTAACCGGCTTGCCGCGCAAACCTGCACGTGCCTGTTCCGCAAGTGAATCCTGCGGATATTGCGCTAGAAAAAGACGATAGCTTTTTTTCGCCGCGGCCCGATCATGCAAGTCATGTTGTTCAATCTCGCCTTGTTCCAGCAGCGCTCTCTGCCGCAGCGAACTGGTCGGATATTGCCGCCGCAAAAATTCCCATTGCGCCACCGCATCGTGGGATAGCTTCGCATCGTGGAAGCAGCGTCCTTCACTCGCAAGCAGATCGGCAACCGCGGCAATGCTGTGTGCCGCATCCGGCGAGCCGGGATCGCCATGGTAGACGGCACGATAAGCGTCGAGTGCGCGTTCATACTGCTGACGCGTTCGCTTGGCATCCGGTATTGCTTCCAGGCGGCGTTGGATCGTAGTCGCCCGCGTGTAGGCAGCCACACTCTCATGATGCGAGGAAGCGGCTTCTGCAGAGTGAGGGCAGAGCAGGAGAAATCCCAGGCCCAGCGTCGGTAGACACACGATCGCGTGAGCGCGGGAAGTGAATCGATGGCAGAAGAGAAGAGGCACGCGTCTCAAGTAGCAGACAACACGCCAGAGCAACTCCAGTATAGATTTCCAGCTTCCGCTCAGCAATCGGAAAGCGCTCGCGGAATCCGACGCGATACCCAGCCGTCCCGGTGTGGGAAATCGTCCTAACCTAATAAGGTTTGAACGACTTGCGGCGCGTTGCGCAACGCCGTGTCCAGCTGGCTGGCGTCCTTGCCGCCCGCTTCGGCCATGTCCGGTCGTCCACCGCCCGAGCCGCCCACCATCTGGGCCAATTGCGCGACAACTTTGCCCGCCTGCACGCGGCCAGTCAAATCTTTTGTGACGCCAACAATCAGCGCCACCTTGCCATCTTCCTGTACGCCGCCCAGCACCACCACGCCGGAACCTAATTTATTTCGCAGATTGTCCACCAGCGTTCGGACTTGTCCGCGATCCAGCGCATCGACGCGCTGCGCCAGTACTTTCACTCCGGAAACTTCAACCGCTTCCGCCGCCGCGTTGCTCACCCGACCTGCTGCCGACTTCATCCGCGCTTCGTCCAGTTCGCGCCGCAGACGCTTCAGTTCTTCGTCTTGCGCGGTCAGCTTGTTTCGCAGCGCATCTGCGGGAGTCGATGCGTCCGCTTTGCCGGCGACCTGCTCGGCCACTTTGGCAACCGCGAAGCCCCGCCGAAATTCCTCCAGCGCGCCGGTTCCCGTGACCGCCTCAATGCGCCGCACGCCGGAGGACACGCTGTTTTCGCCCAGCAATTTCACCAGCCCGATTTCTCCGGTGGCGCTTGCATGGGTACCGCCGCACAACTCGGTCGAAAAGTCGCCGATCTTCACCACGCGCACCTTGTCGCCATACTTTTCTCCAAACAGCGCCATCGCGTGGTACTCGTTTACCGCGACATCGATCGGAACATCTTCCAGTGTAACCACTGGCGTGTTCACCAGAACATTTTTGTTGATCGCTGTCTTCGACGTCCTGCAACTCTTCGTCCGCCACGGCGGTGAAGTGAGAAAAGTCGAAGCGCAGATGCTGTGGATCGTTCAGCGAGCCAGCCTGTTTTACGTGCGTGCCCAGCGTCTCGCGCAACGCCGCGTGCAGCAGGTGCGTTGCGGTATGGTTACGCACAGTCGCAGAACGAAAGGCTGCATCAACGACGGTGTTCAGCTTATCGCCGAGAGCTATCGTCTGCTTCGCAATCACTTTGTGCGCAAAGATGCCTTGCACCGGCTTGGTGCAGCCCAGCACCTCGGCGACAACCACGTTGCCATCTTCGGAATAAAGCCAGCCATGATCGCCGACCTGACCGCCGGAGTCGGCGTAGAAACTGGTGTGGTCGAGGACGACTTCCGCGCTCTCACCTGCTTTCACTTCCTGCGCGCCCAGGCCATCTTTCACCAGCGCCAGTACTTCGCAATGCGTGGAAACTAATTGCCGGTAGCCCTCGAAGATGGTCTTCGGCAGCTCACGATAGACCGGGCTGGCCGTTGCTTTCGACCCGCCTTTCCATGATGCGCGGGCACGGGCTTGTTCTTCCGCGCGCGCTTTTTCAAAGCCTTCCATGTCGAAGGCGATCCCCGCGTCGCGCGCTGCATCCACCATAAAGTCCAGCGGCAAACCATAGGTCTCATAAAGGTGGAAGGCGGCTGTCCCGGGATAGATCGAGCCTTGTTTTCCAATCAAGGGTGAAAACTCACTCTCCAGCCGAGAGAGGCCGACACTCACGGCTCGCGCGAACTGCCGCTCCTCCGCGCTCACAACTTTTGAGACACGTTCTGCAGTTTCTTTCAATTCTGGATATGCATCCTGCATTTCATCCCGCACGGCGTAAACCATCTGGTACATGAAAGGTTTTTCTTGTCCGAGCAGGCGACCATGGCGAATGCCGCGACGAAGAATTTTGCGCAGCACATAACCGCGTCCTTCATTTGCAGGATGCACTCCATCCGAAATAAGAAAGGTCGCCGCCCGTGCGTGATCTGCGATGATGCGCAGGCTGGCATCGCTGCGCGATGCGCCATCCCCATATTTCGTGCCAGTTAGTTCTGCTGCTTTTGCAATCAACGGAGTAAACAAATCCGTCTCGAAATTCGACAGCTTGCCTTGCAACACGGCAGCGATGCGTTCCAGTCCAGCGCCGGTATCGACGGAAGGTTTGGGCAGCGGCGTCAGATCATCGCCGTCTGGTCGATCTGCGGTCGAACTGCATGAAGACCAGGTTCCAGATTTCTACATAGCGGGCGTCATCCTCGCCGAACGGCAAATCCTTCTCGGGCGTCTCGGAGGCGGCTTGGCCCATGTCGTAAAAGATTTCGCTGCAGGGGCCGCAGGGGCCGGTATCGCCCATCTGCCAGAAATTGTCTTTCGTGCCGAACTCAAAAATGCGTTCTTTTGGAACGCCGATATCGAGCCAGAATTGATAGGCTTCGTCGTCGCGGGCCACGCCCTTCTCGCCCTTGAAGATGGTGACGTAGAGCTTGTCTTTCGGCAGGCCAAACCACTTGTCGGAAGTCACCAGCTCCCAGGCGTAGGCGATGGCGTCTTTTTTGAAGTAGTCGCCAAAGCTGAAGTTGCCGAGCATCTCGAAAAATGTGTGGTGGCGGCGCGTGAAGCCGACATTTTCCAGGTCGTTGTGCTTGCCGCCGGCACGTACGCACTTCTGCGCGGTAGTAGCGCGGGAGTAGGGCCGCTTTTCCAGACCAAGAAAAACATCTTTGAACTGGTTCATGCCGGCGTTGGTAAACAGCAGCGTCGGATCGTTCTGCGGCACCAGCGAAGAGGAGTGGACGCGGGTGTGCCCTTTGCTTTCAAAGAACTTAAGGAACATCTCGCGGATTTCAGCACCGGACAGCGTACGCATATCCTTTAAGTTTAACAATGCGGTGAGCTATCTCGATTGAAGCAGGCGATTTTCCCACCTCAGTGCCACGACAGCAACACGCTACTCCGGTGCATCCAGATCAATTTCTGCAACCGCTTCGAGCGTTGCCTCTTCCACTTTCCAGGCTTTCAGCAAAGGGAAGATGGTCCCCATGGAGAAACCGGCGCGCACCAGGCTGCGAACAATGCGCGCAGTCTCTTTTTCATTGGTGGGCTTGCGCAGACGTTTCCGCTCAATGTAACGGCGAGCCAGTTCTGCTTCCGGCAATTCAGAGTAGGCGGCATCCAGTGTCTTGCTGATCACTTGCTCGTGGACGCCACGCTGGATCAGGTCCTGCTGCACGCGACGACGTCCGAAGCGTTCATTTTCCACGCGCATCCGGGTATAGTCGGCGGCGTAGCGAGTGTCATCGAGATAGCGGTGTTCCTTCAACCGGATCACGACCGCATCCATCTTCGCCTCGCCAGATTCGCCGGGTTCCACGCGCATCCGCATCAATCTCTTCAGCTCGGCCACGGTGCGCATTTTGCGCCCCAGGCTACGCACGGCGTATTCGTAGAGCGCGGCTGCATCCAGCGGCTCTCGCTGCCGCTTCCCGGATGGTTTTGACCGATTGGAGCTGCCAAATGCCACGTATCTCTCCTGACCGACATCCTACTCTGGCTTGCAAGCCTGCTGCATGTACGTGCAATCATGACGCTTATTTCCCAAAACGGGCTGCGTCGGGGCTCAGTTCTCCGGCCTATTTACTATCCGGTAACCCTGGTAACACAAAAGGGGCACAAAGCATCCTACCCATTGGTCGTCGTCGTCTATTGTGAAACAAGGGAAGGCGCGGCGTCTTGGCAGTCGCATCGCATCCCGAGGTCTGGTGTGATTTCTCTTCGTTCGTCTATTGAATCATTTTTTCGTGCTGCTCAATTGCGTCGCCCATTGTCTGCGGTAGCTCCGCGCGGATGGTTTTCTGCATTCCTGGGGATTGGCTTTCTTTGCGCGTCGATCGGGATTGCGCTACCGGCGGTCGCACAATCTCAGTCGCAGTCTTCAACACCCATGCAAAGCGGCCTGCAAGGATTCACTCCCGCACCTCTGGACGCGGGCTTTGGTCCGCTCGATACCTCGCAGCCCAGGGGCATCACGCCGCAACAGATCATCCGCCGCTTCGCGGAGAAAGAAACCCAGTTCAAACGCGCACTGGAGGATTACACCTACCGTCGCAGCGTCAAGCTGGACACCATCGATGACAATGACAGCATCGACGGAGAATATCTCCAGGTCGATGACATTGTGTTTAGTACGTCTGGCCGCAAGCAGGAGATGGTCGTTTATGCCCCGGACAACACCCTGACCCGCGCATTGCTGAGTCCCGCAGATTTCGACGACATTGAACATCGGCTGCCGTTTACCCTGACCACAGAAGATGTGGCGCAATATCGCGTGACCTACGTGGGCATGGAGCGGGTCGATCAGGTGAGCACCTTCGTATTCGACGTATCGCCCAGACACGTGGAGAAAGACCAGCGTTATTTTTCAGGGCGCATATGGGTTGACGCAACGGATTTTCAGATCGTGGTGACCAACGGAAAAAACATTCCAGATGACACCCGGCGCGGTCAGGAAGATCTTTCCATTCCATTCACGACCTATCGTCAGCAGATCGATGGGAAATACTGGTTTCCGGTCTATACTCGGGCCGAAGGCGTGCTGCACTTCAAGAATTGTAAAGAGTGCCTTCCGAGCGATGTCCATCTGAGAGAAATCGTGAAGTATGGGGAGTACAAACGTTTTGGCTCCAGTATTCGCTTCACGTTTGAAGGGTTGGAGCGCCCGATCGGACTGCCGGTGAACGGACCGTCCGGTGAACCGCAAACTGCAAGCGCACAACAGGATGACAACGCGCTCGCGGAGACCAGATCTACCCGGCAAACTGCAACCAAGGACTAGGTCAGGTTTACAAAGCAAGCTATCAGGCTTAGCCGTGAAACCCGCCCATCGGGCGGGTTTCAACTCATCTGTGGAAGGAATAGCCGCCGCGAATCAGACCGCCTCCACTTTTGGAGCTATCACGGTACCAGGATTTTCTTCTTCTCTTCCGCTTCCGTAGATTTTTGCGCAGTCTTGGCGTCCTCGAAGCGCTTCATGGATGCCATGATTGCTTCGCGAGCCAATGCGGCATCCTGCCAGCCCTTCACTTCTACCCGCTTGCCTTCCAGATCTTTATAAATCGCAAAGAAGTGCGTGATCTCACGCAGCATGTGCGGATAGATCTCGGTGTAGTTCCATACGTCCGCGTAGCGGGGATTGCTGCGGCCCACTGACAACACTTTTTCGTCGGGAACGCCTTGATCCAGCATTTTCAATAGGCCAATCGGACGGACACTCATCACGCAACCGGAGAAGCTTGGCGAATCGACCAGCACCAGCACGTCCAGCGGATCGCCGTCTTCGCTAAGGGTGCTGGGAATAAATCCGTAGTCGCCGGGATAATGCACCGGAGAATGCAGGTTTCGATCCAGACGGAAGACGTGGAGTTGCTTATCGTATTCGTACTTGTTCACGCCCTCATAGGGGATCTCAATGACCGCGTTGATGACTTCGGGAGCTTTTTTCCCGGCGGGAAGTTCCAGATAATTCGTCATTCATTTTCCTTGACTGTCGTTGCTCCTGGGAAATCGGCGAGCCGTCTACGTATAATTCAGTAACGATGAAGGCCCATGTCTATGTGATGCTTCGCAAGACCGTGCTGGACCCCCAGGGGCAGACCATCCACGGAGCTTTACGAAAGATGCAATATCGCGGTGTTGAAGATGTCCGCCAGGGCAAGTATTTCCTGCTCACGCTCGACGATGCGCTGGCATTGCCAGAGGCGCAGCTGGAGGTGGAGCGCATTGCCCGCGAAGTGCTCGTTAACCCCGTGATTGAAGAGTACACGTATCGGCTGGAATTGTAGACTTCACCCTCAGCAAACGCGTTCCAAAAAGATCGAGGTATGCCCGTATGCTACCTTATCGCCGGGTATCGCTTCTCGCACGCAAACCGTCATACTTGGCTGCGTTGACAGGCGATTCGTCCAGCCGTATAGTTTCGCACTGAGAAGTGTGGCGCTGCCAATTTCTCTTCTACCCGACGAGTTTGTCGACCGTTCCCGGCTGGCCTTCTCCTCCCAAATTCACCTGTAGACGACACCGCCGCCCCTCTCTCTGCCGGGAAACCCCGTAAGGAGGGTTTATGGCCATCGACATGGACAAATTGAATGCGTTTCTAGGACGGTTCGTCGAGGACCTCGGCGCCACCGTGCATAGCGGAATGGTTGTCATCGGAGAAAAGCTTGGGCTTTACAAAGCTCTCGCGGAGATGCCGATGAACTCTAAAGAACTTGCAGCCAAGACCGGAACAGACGAACGTTATGTGCGGGAATGGCTGGCTTCGCAGGCGGCAAGTGGCTACGTTGCCTATGACGACAAGACTGGCAAGTTCAGCCTGACCGAGGAGCAGGCGTTCGCGCTCGCGACGGAGGACAGCCCGGCGTACATTCCGGGCGCGTTCCAAGCGGCACTTGGAGCGCTGGCCGCCGTTCCGCGCATTGCGGAATGTTTCCGCACCGGTGCCGGGATGGGATGGGGTGAACATACTGACGACGTGTTTCATGGAACCGAAAAATTCTTCCGTCCCGGTTACGCGGCAAACCTCGTCAGTTCGTGGATTCCTGCGCTGCATGGAGTGAAGCGGAAGCTGGAAGCCGGCGCCCGCGTAGCGGATGTAGGCTGCGGAAAAGGCGCGTCCACAATTCTGATGGCGAAAGCATTTCCTGGCTCACGGTTTTTCGGGTTCGACTCCCATGCAAAATCGATTGAGGCAGCCCGCGATACCGCCAAGCACGATGGCGTTGCCGACCGGGCCACGTTCGAGATAGCCACGGCCAAGGAATACAGCGGAAAGAATTTTGACCTGGTGACTGTTTTCGATTGCCTGCATGACATGGGCGACCCGGTCGGGGCTGCCAAGCACGTCCGCGAATCGCTGCGCGAGGATGGAACATGGATGATCGTCGAGCCGTTTGCGAACGATGAACTCAAGGACAATCTGAATCCCGTTGGCCGAGTCTACTACTCCTTTTCGACCCTGCTTTGTACGCCGTGTTCGCGGTCGCAGGAGGTCGGGCTCTGCCTGGGAGCGCAGTCCGGAGAAGCGCGCATGCGGGAAGTGATCGTTTCAGCCGGCTTCAGCCATTTTCGACGGGCTACTGAAACACCCTTCAACATTGTTTACGAGGCTCGTCCGTAAAAGACCAAGGCCCGTATATACGCTGATTCCGCGCGAGCATAAGTACCGAACGTAAGGGATTCTCCTGTCCGCCCACATGGCTCGCCCACGTACAATGATGAAACTATGTGCGGCATTGTCGGTTATGTGGGCAGTAAAGATCCTGTCCCGGTCATCCTCGAGGGTCTTCGGCGACTGGAATATCGTGGCTACGATTCTGCGGGCATTGCCGTTGCCGGCGGCTCTAACGGCCTGGAGTTGCGTCGCGCTCCGGGAAAACTGAAAAACCTGGAAGAAGTCCTGCGCCAGCAACCGCTCCAGGGGACCTATGGCATTGGCCATACGCGCTGGGCCACCCACGGCCGTCCGACTGAGGAAAATGCGCACCCACACCGCGACTGTACTGGACGCCTGGTGGTGGTGCATAACGGCATTGTCGAAAATTATCTGCAACTGAAACATGGGCTGGCGGCGCAAGGCCATAAATTCGTAACAGAAACTGATACAGAAATCATCGCGCACCTCATCGAATCTGAATTGACGGCAGCGAAAGAAAAAGGTGAAGTTGTTTCGCTGGAAGATGCGGTGCGTCGCGCGGTTCGGCACCTGACGGGAGCGTTCGCCATCGGAGTTCTTTCCGCCGACTTCCCGCAAAAGCTAATCGCCGCACGCAGCGGACCGCCTGCCGTTGTTGGTCTGGGAGATGGAGAATACTTCATCGCTTCCGATGTTCCTGGCATCCTGCATCACACGCGCAAACTTTATTTTCTGGCAGATGGCGACATGGCGATCTTGACACCCGAGGGCGTCACCCTGACGGATTTCGATGGCAATCCGATTGAACGGAAAGTACAGAACATCTTGTGGGACCCGATTCAGGCGGAAAAGGGCGGCTACAAGCACTTCATGCTGAAGGAAATTTTTGAGCAGGGAAGAGCCGTCCGCGACACTACGCTGGGGCGAGTCTCGTTCGACACGGGTAAAGTTTTTCTGGACGAAATGCAGATTCCCGAGTCCGAATTCCGAGCTGCGACAAAAATTAATATTGCTGCCTGCGGTACCAGCTGGCACGCGGGGCTTGTCGGGAAATACATGATCGAGCGGCTGGCGCGTCTTACCGTTGAAGTTGATTATGCCAGTGAATACCGCTATCGCGATCCCATCGCCGATCCCAAATCGATCGGCCTGTTGATTACGCAGTCCGGAGAGACCGCCGACACTATTGCGGCGCAGCGGGAGATCGCTGCCAAGGGTTCGAAGACACTTGCCATCTGTAATGTCGTCGGTGCAATGATTGCCCGTGAAGCCAATGGCTCCATCTATACGCATGCCGGGCCGGAAATTGGCGTCGCCTCCACCAAAGCGTTTACGTCTCAGCTCACAGCTCTATTTATTCTGGCGCTCTATTTGGCGCAGCAGCGCGGAACGGTCGATGCGGCCCAGAGTCTGGCGCTGGTCGAAGAACTGGCCCGCATCCCCAACAAGATTCGCGATATTTTGAGGCATTGCAATGCGCCTTGCGAGGCTTTGGCGAAGATATATTCCAACGCCAGTGACTTTCTGTTCCTGGGGCGTGGTATCCACTATCCCATTGCGCTGGAAGGCGCGTTGAAACTCAAGGAGATTTCTTACATCCACGCCGAGGGTTATCCGGCGGGCGAAATGAAACATGGTCCCAACGCATTGATCGATGAATCCTTGCCCGTCGTAGTTCTGGCGACAAAAGACGGCAACGATCCGACCTCGAAATTGCGATATGAAAAAACACTTTCCAATATTCAGGAAGTCACGGCACGGTCCGGACAAGTGATTGCCGTGGCAATGGAAGGCGACCAGGAAATTGCGCAACTGGTCAACCACGTGGTCTACATTCCGCCAGCGCCGGAACTCCTTCTTCCTATCCTGGAAGTGGTGCCCTTGCAATTGCTTGCGTACCACATTGCCGTGCGGCGCGGTTGCGATGTCGACCAGCCGCGCAATCTGGCAAAATCCGTAACCGTGGAATAGGTTCGAAAGTGGGCGAGTTCGGATACGTATCTACGAAATAAATCGCGATTGCATGCAACCCCCGCCCGCCTGAAAAGTTTTCTCCAAAATGTAACCAAGTTCTAATAATGGGAAGCAACTCGGGCGGGTA
The DNA here is from genome assembly GCA_963719625.1 of uncultured Acidobacteriota bacterium. GTDB lineage: Bacteria > Acidobacteriota > Terriglobia > Terriglobales > Acidobacteriaceae > JAKAAZ01. Next base: position 56,158 of record CAVRDB010000022.1, on the reverse strand, counting down.
TCACCTTCCTTATGCAGGCGGAAAGCCTGTTCCTGGAGGAAAGTGAAATGCAAAAGCTAGCCGCAACGTCTCTGGCTGCGTTGCTTGTTGTGGGTCAACTTGCTGTTCCTGCCGCGTCCTATGCGCAGGAAGATGGGGCAAGAACCGCAACTCCAATTAAGCATGTCGTTGTCATCTTTGGAGAGAACATCTCCTTCGATCACTATTTTGGAACCTATCCCTATGCCACCAATCCTCACGGAGAACCGCGCTTCGTGGCGGCGCGCAATACGCCCAGCGTAAATGGTTTCACCGATGCACTGCTCTACAACAATCCAAATTTTCTGAACACTACGGGCAATGCTGCAGGAGCGATGAATCCATTTCGTCTCGATCGTTCCCAGGCTGCAACCGCCGATCAGGATCATGACTATACGCCGGAACAGGAAGCATTCCACGCCGGACTGATGGATTCCTTTCCGGAATACACCGGAACTCCAGGACCCCCGCCGACCGGTCAAACGACCAATGGTCTGGTAATGGGTTATTACGACGGCAATACCGTGACGGCGTTGTGGAACTATGCTCAACGGTATTCGATGAATGACAACTCTTTCGATACCACGTTCGGACCGTCGTCGCCCGGTGCAATCAATCTCATTTCTGGACAGACCAATGGAGTCTCCGATGCGATCAACGCCGCTGGCGATGTGATCGACGGTGGCAGCGGAACCTCGACACTGATTAGCGACGCCGATCCAATTGGTGATGTATGCTCCACAACCACGGGGGCTCAGGTACAAATGGGAGGCCAGAACATTGGCGATCTGTTGAACAGCCGCGGTGTCACGTGGGGATGGTTTGAAGGCGGATTTGATCTGACCAGAAAAAATGCAAACGGCACCACAGGTTGCGCCCGCTCGACGTTATCTTCAATTACGAAGACGACAAAGGCGGATTACATTCCGCACCACGAGCCGTTCCAGTACTATCCTTCTACCGCGAATCTGAAGCATGTGCGGCCGACCTCTACACGGATGATTGGGCGAGCCGGCGATGCGGCCAACCACCAGTACGATATCGATGATTTCTACGCTGCTGTCGCCGCTGGCAACATGCCCGCAGTCAGTTTCCTCAAAGCGCCCGGCTATCAGGATGCACATGCGGGATACTCTGACCCGATCGATGAACAGGCCTTTGTCGTAAGCATCATTAACTTTTTACAACAGCAGTCGCAGTGGAGTTCTACGGCGGTCATCATTAACTACGATGATTCCGATGGCTGGTATGACCACCAGATCGGGCCGATTGTGAACCAGTCGACAACTCCTTCCGACATGCTGAGCGGTAACGGACAATGCGGAACCGGGACTGACAATGCCTTGGCCGGACCGGATACACTGCATGCTCAAGGGCGTTGCGGCTACGGGCCGCGTCTTCCGATGCTCGTTATCTCACCCTATGCGCGTCGCAACTATGTCGATCACACCGTGACCGATCAAAGTTCCATCATCCGGTTTGTTGAGGACAACTGGCTGGGGGGACAGCGCATCGGCAATGGCTCGTTTGACGCGCTGGCTGGATCGCTGAACACCATGTTCGATTTCAACAATGCTCCCAATCGCGGGGCGTATATTCTGGACGGGTCTACTGGAGAAGTAGTCGCGAGTTCGCACAACGATAATTGGTAGGGACACGTCTACGGCGATTCGGGAGTAGCGAAAACCAGCGCTGCTCCCGAGTTATCCAGTGAACACCGAGAGGCACATCGCTCTGATTACACGGCGCAATTTTCTGAAGCACAGCAGTCTTACACTCGCAGGTCTCGCGGTCAGCAATCAAAAAAGTGAAGCGTCGGTCGCAGCATCTCTCGACCCCGGTACGCTTGCGCCATTTGTGGATGCGCTGCCGATTCCGTCGATTGCTCAACCTACGGGAACCCAGCCAAATCCGGAGAATCCCAAGACAAATATTCCGTACTATGACGTCGCCATGCGCGAAACGCTAGTTAAAGTGCATCGCGATCTGCCGCCGACGCGCATGTGGACGCTGGGCGGTTCTTTTCCAGGGGTGACGCTGGAAACGAGAAGTGGTCATGCCGTGCTGGTGAACTGGATAAATAACCTTCCCTCCCAGCATTTTCTTCCGATCGACCATATGCTGCACGGTGCGGAGCGAAGTGTGCCGGAGGTGCGAAGCGTCATCCATCTGCATGGCGGCAGAACGCCGGCTGCGAGCGATGGCTATCCCGAGGACTGGATTGTTCCCGGCAAAACACAGACATGTTTTTATCCAGCGCGGCAGGACGCGGCATTGCTTTTCTACCACGACCACACCATGGGCATAAACCGCCTGAATATCTATGCCGGCATGCAGGGTTTTTTCATCGTGCGAGATGACGCGGAGGAACAGCTGAATCTGCCAAAGGGAAAGTATGAAATTCCCTTGATGATTTGTGATCGCTTGTTGCGGACCGATGGCCAACTGGACTATCCCGTATCCGAAAACCCGAAAGCTCCATGGGTGCCCGAGGTTTTTGGCAACGCTATTCTTGCGAACGGAAAGCTGCTGCCATATCTCGATGTGGAACCGCGCAAATACCGCTTCCGCTTGATGAATGGATCGAATGGCCGTTTCTATCGCTTCTCCTTGCAGAACAAAGCGGAGTTTCGACAGATCGGTTCCGATCAGGGATTGTTGGCCGCGCCTGTTACGCGGACGCGATTGCCGCTGGCGCCTGCGGAACGCGGTGACATCATCATCGACTTCAGCAAGATGAAAGGCGAGAAAGTGGAGCTGCGGAGCGACTCGTTTTCCATTCTGCAGTTTCGTGTGAGTGGCGAAGCTGTACAAGACGGGAGCAGTCTGCCGTCGACACTGCGCCCAGTGCGGCGACTCCAGGAGAGCGAGGCTGTCCGAACGCGGCGGATGACACTCGACGAGCAAATGGATCCGATCCAGCGTTCCATGGGCATGCTGCTGAACAATACGCCGTGGCACATGCCAATTACCGAAAACCCTACGCTCAATACCACAGAGATATGGGAGCTGATCAATCTGACGGAGGATTCGCATCCGATCCACCTGCATCTGGTGCGTTTTCAGATACTGGATCGGCGACCTTTCGATACATTTGATTATCTGGCAAAAAAAGTTGTGCGCTACACCGGGCCAGCGGTCGCTCCAGAGCCGGGCGAACTGGGATGGAAAGATACGGCGCGCACAGATCCCGGTATGGTCACGCGCATCATTGTTCCATTTGAGGGCTATACGGGTCGTTACGTGTGGCACTGTCACATTCTGGAGCATGAGGACAATGAAATGATGCGGCCATTTGAGGTGCTACCCGCCGCGTCAGCACATATTTAGCAGAAACTGGTACTTCGCCCGCATTCGCACAAGGCCTGAAACAGCTTCTAACTTATTTTCTGGATCGCACCAGTTCGCGCCAGTCCCGATCTGTCTGGTCTGCGTAGGACATCGCAAAGTTACCCACGGCGGCGTCAAAGCTTGCCGAGACGCCTAAATATCCTGACAGCATGCAACTGTCTCCCGAACGCGCGTGGCCACGTGCCAGCAGTTCGCCACAGACACGAGCATATTCAATCAGACCTGCTTGCTTCAGGTCACCCAGCTGAACTGAAGCCTTATGATCGTTCAACTGTCGTACCAGGTAGTCACGACCTTCCAGTGTCGTCCATCCTAGAAATGGATCGGACTGGAGTTGCATCAATCGTTCTCCTTCCACGACCCGTCGCCCCTGATGAGCGATCCGCCGGCGATGCGCTTTGCCGTTCAGATGGTGAACATACGGTGCGTACCCGGACTCGACTTCTTCCTTAATCTGCAGAAACAAAGGGTCCTTCGGCCCGTTCCCCACCATAAAAATGCAGTAATCCCGCAGGCCCACCGAGCCTGTTCCCACCACCTTGAAGGCGACATCGACGGGATGGTACTGCAAGAAGAATCTCTTTCGCTCTGGCGACAAACTTTCCGCATACTTTTTGAGTGAGCCGACAATTCGTTCCGCCTCGGCGCCTGTCAGCCGCTTCAATACTGGAGGCATTGTCTTAAAGATGCGGGCGGGTTTTTCTGGCAATTTCTCCGTGTTTTTCTTTTGTGGGACATGCTCTTTCGGGCGCTTTTTGTGAGCTCCTGTTTGCCCTTTCACTTCTGTCAACGCTTGCAAGGTATCCGTGGCGGTCGCCCTCTGCGCAGCTTCAAGAATCCGCTTCACTGCGGGGACATTACGCAGCCGATGGACCTGGTATCGTGCGACCTCCAACACCGGCATGCGCGCAAATGTCGCCATACTGCGCCGATATCGCTCCAGAAACACGCCTGCGGCCTCACGGCAATCCAGATCGTTCGTTCCAGCTTCCCGTCCCGCCAACACCAGGCTTGTCGCCATCCGCTTTACATCCCATTCAAACGGCGCGGCAATAGTCTCGTCGAAATCGTTGATATCGAAGACAAGCCTGCCATCCGGTCCGGCATACGCGCCCAGGTTTCGCACATGGGCGTCTCCGCAGAGCTGGCTTATGATGCCAGTGTTACCAGCCAGCGAAAAATCGTAGGCCATTACCGGGACGGCGCCCCGAAAAAAGCCGAAAGGAGAAGCCTCCATGCGCTCGTATTTCAGCGCCACCAGCGCCGGAACCCGGCCATGCATGGATTTCTGCATCAGCTTCAGAGGATCTTCGCGGCGCTCTTTCGCTTTCCATACTCCATGTTCCGCTCGGCGCATTTGTTTGCGTCGCTGCTGACCCAATGCAAGTCGTTCTTTTGAGCTAAGAGGCATAGCTGTCAACTTTTCGTACCCCCTTGGGATGCATAAATCCTACGCCTACGCTCTCTTTACCATCTTTTCAATTGTCAACTTCAGTCGCTATAACATGTCACATGGCGTGATCGCATACACTTCCATCGCAATCCAGCATTCGCGATGCGGTAAACTAGTAAGGAGATCGGGACAATCCCGCAATCCGCGTGCTAGTTAGATTCTCGCGTTTATCATCCAGCCTATCTAGATACCAGAACAGGAAACTTCATCCATCGTGTCGTCCGTTATCCGCAATATCGCTATCATCGCCCACGTCGATCACGGCAAGACCACTCTTGTCGATGCCATGCTCCGTCAAAGCGGGACTTTCCGCTCCAATGAGGCTGTCGCGGAACGCGTCATGGACTCGAACGACCTGGAGCGTGAGCGCGGCATCACCATCCTGGCGAAGAATACTGCCATCGTCTTTCACGACGCCAAGATCAACATTGTGGATACGCCAGGGCACGCCGACTTTGGCGGCGAGGTAGAGCGCGCATTGAAGATGGTCGACGGTGTGATGTTGCTGGTCGACGCCAGTGAAGGTCCGCTGCCCCAGACCCGCTACGTTTTATCGAAAGCACTGGAAGCGAAACTACCCCCGATCCTCGTCATCAATAAAATCGATCGTCCGGATGCGCGTCCGCAAGAAGTATTAAACGAGGTTTATGACCTGTTTATCGATCTGGACGCAGGTGAAGACCAACTGGATTTTCCGGTGCTCTACACCAATGCAAAGCTCGGCACCGCGTCGACCGATGCGAAGACCCCCGGTACCGATTTGCAGCCGTTGTTTGAGGCCATCGTTTCGACTATTCCACCGGCCACAGGCGATCCCGCTGGCCCACTGCAAATTCTGGTGACGAATCTCGACTATTCAGACTATCTGGGACGGTTGGCGATCGCGCGGGTGTTCAACGGCACGCTGCACACCGGGGACGAGGTTGCTATTTCGAAGCGCGACGGATCGCTGGAAAAAACCAAGATCACCAAGCTCTTCAGCTTTAGCGGACTGAAGCGCACCGACATTGAAGAAACGACACTTGGCGACATTGTCGCGGTTGCCGGCATCAGCGGAATTACCATTGGCGAAACCATCACCAGTCTCGAGAATCCAGCACCGCTACCGACAATTTCGATCGACGAACCCACCATTGCCATGCAGTTTTTTGTCAATAATTCTCCGTTCGCTGGCCGGGAAGGGCAATATGTCACCTCCCGCAATTTGCGCGAGCGACTGGAAAAAGAATTGCTGACGAATGTCTCCATTCGCGTGGAAGATGCGGGCAATGCCGACAATTTTAAAGTGCTGGGTCGAGGCGAGCTGCAGCTTGCCATTTTGATTGAGATGATGCGGCGCGAGGGATATGAGTTAATGGTTGGGCGTCCCGAAATTGTAACGCGCACCGTTGATGGCAAATTGATGGAGCCGGTCGAACTGCTGACTATCGATATTCCGGAAAATTTCGTCGGAGTCGTCATGGAGCGCCTGGGACCGCGCAAAGCGGAGATGGTGAAGATGCACAACCACGGGTACGGACGGGTTCGGCTGGAGTTTCGCATCCCGAGCCGCGGCCTGATTGGACTGCGCAATGAAATGCTGACGGAGACCCGCGGCACCATCGTCATGAACTCATTATTCGACGGCTATATGCCGCACCAGGGAGAGATTCCGCAGCGCAGCACTGGCGCCTTGATTGCCGATCGCGCCGGGACAACCACGACCTACGCGCTCGACGGTTTGCAGGAACGCGGCGTTTTATTCCTCGGACCGGGTAATGAGGTGTATGAAGGCATCATCGTTGGCGAACATTCGCGTGACAACGATCTCGACGTGAATGCGGTCCGCGAGAAGAAGCTGACCAACATGCGTGCTTCTTCCGCCGACGATGCCATCCGGCTGGTGCCCTTTAAGCCGCAGAATCTGGAGCAGGCGATCGAATTTATCAATGAGGATGAGTTAGTAGAAGTTACGCCAAAGAGTCTGCGCCTGCGCAAGAAAATATTGCAGGCCAATCGTCGGCCCAAGCGGAATGCCGTGCCAGCATCAGTCTAAAATCGAGAAACGCGCTATGGTGCCCTGGCTGGAGGATGAGCCTCGGTATCGAGGACTCCACATCCGGGTCAAAGGAAAATGTCGCAACAGGACTTGTTCTCATCCGAAACCTTGAAACCCGAGGCGTCCCCTTTGCCGAAGACAGAAAGCTGGTCGGATTCACCCGCTCCTCTGTGGCTTCAACGGGTATCCATCGTCACTCTGGTTGTGTTTTGCTTCTATGTTGGCCTGCTCGTATTCCTTCTTCCTTGGACGAAATATTGGAACGAAAATCATTACCTGCTGACTTTTTCTCCGATCGGTCGGCTAATGAGTTCCGGCATCACCCGCGGAATCGTTTCCGGCCTGGGCTTGCTGGACGTGTGGATCGGCATATCGGAAATCATCCATTATCATGAGCATCGAGTTTGAGTACGCCCGTCAATCTTTCGCGGCCCTCTGCTCTTGCCATCGAGACTCACGGGTGCATGGTTTCCACATATTCATCACGAGGTCATAGATGACCGCCAGTAAGCCTGCACTGCTTGCCTATGAAGACCCCGCATTCATCAACAGTCCCGATGGCCGTTTGCTGCGGATCATCGCGGAATACATCAAGCCCTTAGCGCAGTTCCGCCGGGAGAAGATTCAGGACACGGTCGTTTTCTTTGGCTCAGCGCGTTTTCGCGCACTGGACGAAGCCTCGCGCAGCCTTGAATTGCTGGACACCCCTGGCTCCGCAAAGCCTGCGAGTATTGAGGAACAGCCGGCCTCGCGAGAACAGTTTGCCAGCGGAGACGCAAGTCAGCTAGGTCGCGCCCACGCCGAAGCTGCGGTGGAGATGGCCCGCTACTACGAAGATGCTCGCAAGCTGGCCTATCTGCTGACGGAATGGTCGATGACGTTGCAATACATACGGCATCGCTTCGTGGTCACTTCTGGAGGTGGTCCCGGCATCATGGAGGCGGCCAATCGCGGTGCAAGCGAAGCCGGCGGTAAAACCATCGGGCTGAACATTCGCCTGCCGTTTGAGCAGGCGCCCAATCCATACATCACGCCCTCGCTCAGTCTCGATTTTCATTACTTTTTTATGCGCAAATTCTGGTTTGCGTATCTCGCGAAGGCCCTGGTTGTGTTTCCGGGAGGATTTGGCACGATGGATGAAATGTTCGAATTGCTTACCCTGACCCAGACTCACAAACTGGCGAAGGAGATGACAATTGTGGTCTATGGATCGCAATATTGGAACGAGGTCATCAACCTGGACGTATTGGTCAAGAAGGGAACCATCGCTCCTGACGATTTAAAACTCTTCCATTTTGCAGACACCCCGGAGGATGCCTTTGCCATTTTAAGAGATTCGCTAACGCGTAATCACTTGCAGGGAAAAAAGCCAAAACCTGGCAGTCTCGACGAAGTGCTGGACGTGGAATCGGAAATGTCTTTGCGCCCGGAAATCGCAAAGACAAGGCCGTAGATTCGCGGCGCGAATTTCCTGAAGAAAAAAGTATCTATTCCACCGAACAGGAAATCTTTTCATTCGTTATTCTTGAGAATCTCAGAAACTATAGCAAAGGAGAGCACCGTGGAAATCCGTCAGATGTTTTTGCCAGAATTTGACCAGGAAATAAAGAATACTCGAGCGATGTTGGAACGAGTGCCGGAAGGGAAGCCGGACTTTAAGCCTCACCAAAAGTCGATGGCGCTGAGCAAGTTAGCCGCGCACACGGCGCAGCTACCGGAATTTGCTGTTCGCATCGTTGAGCTGCCGGAGCTTGACTTCTCGAAATCGGACATGAAGCCGCTGGTCATGGAGTCGAGGCAACAGCTCCTGGCCGCCTTCGATGCGATTGCAGCGAAAGCGCGCGCAGCAATTGAGAAAGCCTCGGACGAGCAATGGCAGCAGAAATGGAAGCTCAGCTTCCAGGGCCACACCATTATCGACCAGCCGCGTTTTCTGGTATATCGCAGTATGTTCCTGAACCATCTCATTCATCATCGCGCGCAGTTGGGAGTGTATTTGCGGCTCAATGATGTTCCGCTTCCGGCTACCTATGGGCCTTCGGCGGACGACAGTATGGGATTCTAGAGAATTTCCACATCGCTCTCGCCTGGCCAACAATCGCCAGGCGCAGCTTTTCTTAGCAGAGATTTGCGCCGCTTGTATTTTGGCCATCCACGGATACCGTCCGGATCATTGTACCTCCGCCAGTGTCTTCGGTGGAGTCGTCGCTCTGGGGTGAAGGCATCACTGCAATCCACGACATACATGTCGTAAATTTCAACCTTCCTGTTACAAGACGTTGCGGACTTCTCGTGCCTTCGGTACCAGATCCGTACCTGGCTGGACAATTTTGGCCTGGATCTTTCGAAATCCGAACATAACTGCCACCTGCGGCGCGATATACCGCGTCGTCCACATTACAACAAGTATGAGCGGAATGTAGTGCGCCCATAGTTGGGGATGGACCGGCAATAGGAGGCCAGGCGCGGCGAAGGCAGCGTAGGAAACAATCACCAGCCCCCATGGGCTCTCGCGGGCATCGCCAAACACATTGTTGAGAAAGATAAAGCTGAAAAAATACAAGATTGGCATCGCAACCACGATGCCGGACCAGCCTAACTCACGATAGGCGTCGCCGATGGGCGCAAACGCCACAGCGGTCGTAAAGTCTTCCTGGCTTGCTTCGTCTGTTTCATGGCCATAAATATTCCCGAGAGAAAGAACTATCCGGCTAGGCCACAGAAAATGTGGAATGACCATCTCGAACCCGTCGACGAGATAGCTGGATCCGACGGGCCCGGTGTGTTGCGTTACCTGGATGAGGCGATCATCCTGGCAGATCAAGGATTCACGATCCAATAGACCATGCGGGTGGTCATAGCAGAGCGCAACTTGGTTGATGTCCTCATTCAGTTTTAAGGAATCGGAATACCACTGATACATCGCGGGAATGGTAGCAGGGTTCCTCAGCAGGCTGATGGTCGCATCAACGGTACCGGTCAGCGTTGCCTGGCGAGTCATCGAGCGCGCATATTGCGCCCAGGGGAATAAAAATCCCACTGCAAATGCCAGCCATGCCAGAATGGCAAACACCTGCAGCGGACGGAAGCGGTATTCCAGAGCGGCGCACACCAGGAAGTAGGAGAAAAAAGGTGCATACATGCCTTGCTTTGAGGCTGCAATAAAACCAAATCCAGCGACATACAAGATGCTGACGAGAACGATCCAATTCATACTGCGCTTGCCGCGGCTGATGCAGATTTCGTAATAGGTGGCGAGGATCGTTGCCATAGGGACGAAGATATTCAACTGGTTCAGCGCCGTCCAAATAGTTCCGCTGCCTCCAGTGTTGTAGTTTGTCAAAAGGATCTGGCTGAACAGGCCAATGACCAAAAGGCCCGCAGACGTGTTCTTCAGGTTTTCCAGGTCCCGTGCGGTGAAGTGCACAATATTGTGGGTGGTGGAAAATCTGCGGCTCAGTGCGGCTGCTGCCAGAATGCCTGCCCATCCAATCGCGGTCGCTGCAATCGTGATGAGCGGTTGTTCAAAATGGCGGTCCGAAGGTTCCCATGTAAATACTTTGAGGAAAATCAGGATGACGAATGTGGGAATCGCCATAAAAATCACAAAGGCCCCACTCGCTGTCCCAAGCCCGTTCAAAATGTTAAACGCGAGGACGCTGAAAATGATGGCCAACGACCCCAGAAATGCGAACAGAGGATCGGTACCGTCCAGTAATTGCGCGAACAGCAGCAACAAAACCACGATCAGCGCATGGTTGATGTTGATTCGCGTTGGATAGGGTATGCGCAAGTGCAGAATTTTCGATAAGGAACTAATACAGATTCCGACTCTATTCTAACGTTCGTTTTCCTCCAGTGTGACCCGGAAATCGCCCGCCAGCCGCTGGGTTGCTTCCAGTGGGCTGCTAGTGTATCGCGGGCCCACTGCGCGATTCAATGGTCGATGTGAGTTCAATCCCTGTCGATGGGTGCCAACTTCTCTTCCAATATGACTGGACTTTTTGTGAGCATCTCAGCCGAGAAAGCACTTAGTTATGGGCGGTATCGCTCGTCTGGCCTATATGTCATGGAAGGGACAGCCTACCGAGCCAACATCCCTAGTTTTCGCTCCGCCCAGGAGCGAATTTGGTCTGTATGTGCCTCGAACACCATGTGAATCAGATGGGCATAGATCCAGGCGGCGACGAGAATGAAAATTTCATAGGTGGCGTGCAAAGCCGTTGGAACCCAGCGGCCCCCAATCCAGACGGCGATGAATACAATAAACGGAGTGTGCACCACGTAAAGGGTGTAGGAAGAAGAGGCCATCTCGTGCGAAATCTTTGAATACACGCTGCCAACTTCGGATGCGTGATTGATCAAGAAATAAAGAAATATAGAGAAGGCAGTAGACATGCAGTAATCTGCGACCAGGGCGTTCTTCCAATAATGGTGTGCCAAGATTGTGGTACATCCAAATACTACGGCGGAGATCACAAGCATTGCGCCTCGCAGCCGATTGGAAGCAGTCGATTTTGGCACGTAAAACACTGCCGCCCCCATCACCCAGATCGGAAAATAGAGGAGGATCGCAGTCCCAACAAGCCATGCAATCATGAAGGCTAGAATTGCATAAAAGGAACGTGCGAGCTTTCCATGAATCGAACTGCAGAGAAGCACAATGGACGGGAACAGCATGTAGTACCAGAACTCGTTCGTTAAACTCCATAACGGGCTGTCTGATCCCAAAGTAGGCACGCGGAGCGTCTGAAGAAAAGCCGCGTTTCCCCAGAAAATGGGAAATGACAGTCGGGCCCAAATGTTGTACCCGATTGGATAATAGTTTTCGTGGCCGCCGTAGATTCCTCCAAGCCCGAATAGATGAATGCCGCTGAAGTCCCATGCGAGACACAAAAAAAGCGCCGGCAATAAAACTACTTCTAGACGAAAAAAACGACGCAAGAAATAGCGAGACGAAGACCATCGTTTTGCATGGATCGATCGAAGCACGCCCGGTCCAATTAGGAATCCGCTGAGAACAAAGAATACGATTACGGCCTGATGGCCGAAATCGCTTGTGCCGTACAAAACGCCTAAGGGTATGCTTTTTTGCTTTACATCCACCCAATCAATCAACAAAAGATGTCGCGCATGCATCAGGAGTACGGCCACCGCCGCAATGGCGCGGATCGCATCCAGGTGTGCCGATGCAGCAGGGCTCAAACCCTTATCGTGCGCCTTCTTCAGGAGTTGCTTGAATTGGGTCATAGCTATTTATTCGGTAAATCAACTTTATTCGGGCGGTCAGCATCCTGGGAAGAGCCGGCTCGTAGTTCCTGAGTAAATCCCTGGGATTGAGACCACGTTGGAAATGGCCATATCTACCGGCGGCCCATCCTTTGCCGAATGAAGAAGTCGTCAAATAGACGGAGGATCGCTGGATTCACGGGGTGGATGCGAGACTGCCCCAAAACTGGCGGCATGGAGCGGTTGTATCGCGGCGGCTGAGGCAGCTTCTGTGGTCGGAAGGCAAAGCTCAATCTTCATCCTCGGCTTTGTCGGTTGCGTCGATGCTGTTCGGCTCTTCAGTGATCCGAATTCGAAGCGAGCTCAAGAAATGCAGGTCCTGCTTGGTGAATGGTCCGGATTCAGGCGTATCTGTGTGCATGTTCTCCGCCGGTTCCTGAGTGGCCTCATTGAGTCCAATAGTCGCCTCCAGCACCAGCATGACCTCAAAACCTTCCGCCCGGATATTACGCACCACTCCGGCAATTTGATCGGATTCGGCAACGGTCTCGTGGATGGCTTCGCCCAGCTGCTCAATGAGATTGCGTATCTTGCGATTCAAATTCAGCCTCCCCGCGCCAAAATGGTCGCGTTTTTCTTACCATACTTTGCTTTCCAGAAGAGGGCAACGTGGTGCTGTCCGGCTGCTACACTTTTTCTGTGTGGATAACGTTCGTCTAGGTCGAAAGCTTGGAATTGGCACGCGTCTGGCGGCGAAGGTTCTGCGTGAGCAGGCGCACAATGCGACTTCCACTGGCAACGCGCCGTCTTCTGTGCCCTCGGCAAAGCCAGGGTCCGAGGCGGCACGAACTCCGGCTTCCGCCGCGCCGCGTCGTGCAGTCACGCGTAGTGCGGCTTCAAGCGGCAGCATCCTGCGCAACGCTGCACGAGGCGGTCGCGGCTTCAGTCTGGCATTCTGGAAAACATTTTCGGCTGCCGGCCGCGCTCTTTGGCACGAAGTGACCGGGCTCTTCTTTGCGTTGTTTGCATTGTTTTTTGCTCAAGGGCTCTGGCGTCTGCGTCATGCATGGAGACTGGGACCGGAACATCGGCACTTCGAGATCAATCTGGTGATGACAGCTTTGTTTCTCTATTTTTCTATCAGCGCGTTCGTCCATGCACGCCGCGCGCCGCACTAGAGTTCTTGACTGCAGGATGAATGCAGTAGCAAGGGGTCGTCGCGCAATGCCAAGCCGCTCCGCTATCAAAAATCCAACGAGCGCTTCTCCGGTTTCAGCTACTTCCGGTTTCATGATCGAGCCAGTGTACGGTCCGGTGAACGCGCCAATAGCGAACACAGAGCGAACTGAGGCAGCGACAACGAACATGAACATCGGCTATCCCGGCGAATACCCTTATACCCGCGGCATTCAACCTACCATGTATCGCGGTCGGTTGTGGACCATGCGCCAGTATGCCGGCATGGGCGATGCCGAGGAGAGCAATCGGCGATACAAATTCCTGCTGGCCAGTGGGACAGCCGGTCTCTCGGTCGCTTTCGATCTGCCCACCCAGATCGGCTACGATTCCGATGACCCTATGTCGTTGGGTGAAGTGGGCAAGGTGGGAGTCGCGATCGATTCCATTGAAGATATGGAGCGACTGTTCGCAGATATCCCGTTGGACAAAATCTCCACCTCGATGACCATCAACTCGACGGCAAGCATTCTTCTCGCTCTTTATGTCGGGGTGGCGCGCCGCAACGGGCTGGACACGAAGAAACTTTCCGGCACCGTCCAGAACGATATTTTGAAGGAATACATCGCGCGCGGAACCTATATTTATCCCGTGGCACATGCCATGCGAATCATCACCGATATGTTCGCCTGGGCCAACCAGCAGGTGCCGGAATGGAACACAATTTCTATCTCCGGCTATCACATGCGCGAAGCCGGTTCGACCGCTGTGCAGGAAGTGGCATTCACCCTGGCAAATGGCAAAACGTACGTGCAGGCCGCTATTGATGCAGGTCTCGATATTGACCTGTTTGCGCCTAGGCTGTCGTTTTTCTTCAACGCGCACAGCAATTTTCTTGAAGAAATTGCGAAGTTCCGCGCCGCGCGGCGCATGTGGGCCCGCATCATGCGGGAAGAATTTGCCGCCAAAAATCCGCGCTCGTGGATGCTGCGATTTCATACGCAAACCGCCGGTTCCACCCTGACCGCGCAACAGCCGGAGAACAACATCGTTCGTACCGCGGTGGAGGCAATGGCTGCCGTACTGGGGGGAACGCAGTCGCTGCATACCAATGGTTATGACGAAGCGCTGGCCCTGCCCACGGAATTGGCCGCTCGCACAGCGCTGCGCACGCAGCAAATTCTTGCTTACGAATCGGGTGTGGCGCAGACTGTCGATCCCTTTGCCGGATCCTATTGCATCGAAGCTTTGACAGATGAAATTGAAAGTCGAGCATTGGGATACCTCGAAAAAATTGCTGCGATGGGCGGCATGCTTCGCGCCATCGAGCGCGGATACGTGCAGCAGGAGATTCAGAACGCTGCCTATGAATTTCAGCGGACTGTCGACAGCGGCTCTGCCGTCATCGTCGGTGTCAACCGCTTCGCACAGGAAGTCGAGCCTGAGATTCCGCTGCAGCACATGGACGAATCCCTGGAACGCAAGCAGGTGGAGCGCCTGCGTGCCATGCGCGCTCGCCGCGACCCTGTTCGTTGGCAGGCTGCAATCCAGGGAGTAACAGATGCGGCGAGGAGTGGAGCGAACCTGATGCCTGCGATTCTGGAAGCGGTAGAAAGCTACGCGACAGTCGGCGAAATCGCCGGTACCCTGCGCAAGACTTTCGGCGAATATCAGGAGACGGTTGTCATTTGAATTTGGATTGAGACTTCATTCCAGGCATCGCCAGGGGTGAATGGGCATCCAAGTAAGATGCGCATGAGAACCACTACACTTTTCAGTGAACCCGAACCCAGAAGAAGCAGGTTTCCGGTCTTGGTGCTGGGACTTCTGTTGGGCATTATCGCCTTTGCCGTCTTTACGCGCGAAGCGAAAACCGGCATCTGGGACCGTGTGGCTGCCGTAGTGACAGGACGAAGCCTGACGATCGACACCTCTGTGCCCACAGTCGTCAACAAAATTCAACGTCTCCAACGCCTGGAAACGGTCAACTATTCACTCGACAAGATTGTCGAAGGCGACCGCCAAAGCTCGGTCCTGCCGGATTTTCTGGTGGGCGACAAGTTGTTGTTGGTCGTCCACGGAAATGTCATCGCGGGAATCGACCTCAGTCAACTAACGACCAGCGACGTCCAAATTCAAGGACGTGCCATTCAGGTTCATTTGCCGCCCGCACAGATTTTTGTCACCGCACTCGACAATACAAAAACGCGCGTTTATTCCCGCACCACGGGCCTGTTGGTTCCGGAAGATCCCAATCTTGAGAGCCAGGTTCGAGCCCAGGCACAGCAGCAAATTCAACAGGCCGCATTGGCCGATGGCATCCTGACGACGGCTAGTAAAAATGCTCGTACCACGGTGACCTCCATGCTGCTAGGGTTGGGATTCGAGCAAGTGACGGTTAATTAAGGATCGAGGCAACAATATCCCGATCCCACAATTGCCTCCCAGTGTGTTCTTATAAATCCGTGGACAACCCCGAACATCACGAATTTGAAATTGGCAATGTGCAAGTCGGCTCCGGCAAACTTTTTCTGATTGCCGGCCCTTGTGTGATTGAAAGTGAAACGCACGTGCGCACCATGGCCGACGCCGTCCAGCGCATTACCAGCGATCTCGGCATTCCATACATCTTCAAAGCCAGCTATGACAAGGCGAACCGCACCTCCGTGAAAAGTTTTCGCGGACCAGGCCTGGAAGAAGGCGGAAAAATTTTGCGGCGTCTTGCGCAAGCAACCGGCTTACCGGTGCTGACCGATGTGCATGACGCGCACGATTGCGATCAGATCGCCGAGGATGTAGATGTGCTGCAGATCCCGGCATTCCTGTGCCGCCAGACAGATCTTCTGGTGGCAGCCGCGCGGACCGGCCGGGCGGTGAATGTGAAGAAAGGGCAGTTCGTCGCACCATGGGATATGCGCTACGCAGTCGAGAAAATTCATGCGACCAGCAGCAACGCGCGCGTGTTTTTGACCGAACGCGGCGCAAGCTTTGGATATAACAATCTTGTGGTCGATATGCGTTCGCTGGCGGTAATGCGGAAGTATGCGCCGGTGGTGTTCGATGGCACGCATTCTGTGCAAATGCCTTCTGCACAAGATGGAGTCAGCGGTGGTCAGCCGGAATTTATCCCAGTGTTGACACGGGCCGCTGTTGCCGCAGGCGTCGATGGCCTCTTTTTAGAGGTCCACGACGACCCGGCCCATGCAAAATCGGACGGCGCCAATGCGCTGGACTTGAAGCAACTCAAGCCACTGCTGGAAACACTGCTGGCGATTCATGCGGCAGCGCATTCCTGAGAACCGATTTTAGAGATTTGATCATTGGTCGGGACGGGCAGATTTGAACTGCCGACCCCTCGCACCCCAAGCGAGTGCTCTACCAGGCTGAGCCACGTCCCGACGGTCGCGTTCGAAAAACGCGGGGTCTGAGACAGTTTACACCGGCGTCTCGACCCCAAACATATCCAACGAAATTTCTACGCAGTTGGAGGAACGTATTCCTTGGGCATCGCAGAACCTTCGCCGAAGAAGAACTGGTCCATCTGCTCCACCAGGAACTCCTGGGCCTCGCGGGTCCAGGGCTGCAGGCGGTATTCATTCAGCAGCATTTTCTGCCGCTCCAGCCACTCTCCCCAGGCCTGCTTGGATACGTTGTGATAAATCTTGTTGCCGAAATCGCTGTCGAAAGGCGGCTCGTCGAGCCCTTCCATTTGCGTCTTATACTTTGCGCATTGAACCATGTGTGCCATGCTTGTTCACTCCCTAAAAATTTCTCTTCCTCTAGTGTACGGTGCCGTTTTGTTCAATTGTACGATTCACAATTGGCGGCGAATATGATGACGGCTGCGATCTTAGGTCGCTGATCCCGCCCTCGCTTCGTCCAAATAAATTTTCGTGTAATCCAGATAGTTTTTGGCGTAGACCAAAATCATCTCGCGATCAGCATCCGTAAGCTCTCGTCGCTGCTTCCCTGGAACTCCGGCCCACAGCGTGCGCGGTGGCACAATCGTGTTTTCTGGAATCACCGCACCCGCGGCAATGATGGAGCCTTCGCCGATGCGGGCATTGTTCAGAATCACCACGCCCATGCCGATCAGGCAGGCATCTTCGACGATGCAGCCATGGACGGTGGCGTTATGGCCAATCGTGACCCAGTCGCCAACGATGACCGGATAGCGATAGCGCATTCCATGCAGCACAGAGCAGTCCTGCACATTGGAGTTGGCGCCAATCGAAATGGAATGCACATCGCCGCGCACCACGGCATTCATCCAGATGCTGGAGTGTTCACCCAGCGTTACGTCACCAATCACCTGCGCCGATAGATCCACGTAGCAGGACTTTGGAATGGCCGGAGATTTGCCTTGATAGGAGCGGATCATAAATGGATGCGGAAGTTTCCCTTCCTCATTTTACGAGTCTGGAAGGTTCCATGGAGCAGCGCCCCGCCCTGATTGGGATCAAGGCGGGGATTTTTTGCTGCAAGCATCCGGATTGAATCGCCCGGCTAGTGGATTAGATTGAGTCGATCAGCGCCCACCCCGGTAGGTAAGATCGTAGCCGCGGTGGAAATTGTCCCGGTAGATTGCGGCTGGTTGACCCGGCGGTACGGGTGGATTGCGGAAGCGAGGATGGCGGTTGACGTTTGGCCGTCGGCCCTCTGAAATATCGCGGCGTGCCGCTGCCACACCGGCGTCAAATCCCTGACGGGCAACCGCGCCCGGTGGCGGTGGCGCATAATACGGCGGAGGTTGGGGATGAGCGCAGCCGCTGAATGGAAGCAAGAACAGCGACAAACCTGCGATCGCGAATAATTTCTTCATCGTGATGACCTCATGGATACGGGATTTAGAAGCGCTTTATGGTGCGCCAGTTCCTCGCATAGTGCGGAAACATACAGCAACAGACACGGTGCCGAGCAGAGAGTTGCTCTCCCAGGTACCGAATCCCGCTAATTTCCGGTATTCTAAGGGGTGTCCAACCGGAGCGTTGGGGGGTGGAATCTCATTTGGCAGAAGTAAAGATTCAAGAAGGCGAACCGCTTGAGAATGCACTGCGCCGCTTTAAGCGCAAGGTGCAGCAGGAAGACATCATCAAGGAAGTCAAGCGGCATTCGTATTACATGAAGCCAGGCGAGAAGATGCGCATGAAGCAGGCCCTGGCCCGCAAGCGCAATCGTAAAAAGGCCCGCAAAGAACAAACCGATTAAGCAAACAATTCGGTTCAATGAATGAAAGCCCGGATCGTGCAATGCGGTTCGGGCTTTTTATTTTCTTCGCTATTCCTTACCCGGTATTTCTTAGCCCCGCCGCAATTCCATTAATGGTCGCAGCAATCGCGCGCTGCAGCGAATCGCTGGAATCCCCAGTACGCTTGCGCCGCAATAATTCCACCTGGATCAGGCTCATTGGATCGACGTAGGGATTCCGTACTCGAATGGAACGGGATAGAACCGGATTGGTTTCCAGCAAAACCTTTTGCCCAGTCACAGCCAGCACAGCACGTTGTGTGCTTTCATATTCCGCTTCCAGTCGAGCAAAGACGCGATCCCCTAGCGCGCGGTCGCTCACCAGCAAAGAATATTGTTTTGCGATGTGGAAGTCTGCCTTGGCCAGCGACAGTTCCACGTTGCGGATGAGGTCAATAAACATAGGGAACTCCCGCATCATGTGCTGCAGCACGGCCAGGTTTCCCTGTTCAATCGAACGTTCCAACGCATGGCCCACACCGAACCATCCCGGCACGCCATGACGGCTCTGCATCCATCCAAACACCCAGGGAATGGCGCGGAGATCGGCAAAATTGCTTTTGGCCTTTCGGCGCACGGGACGCGAACCAATGCGGGCATACTCCAGCTCATTCACTGGTGTGGCTTCTGCGAAATATTGCAAGACTTCTTCGTCTTCTGGTATGTTCCGGCGATAGAAATGGTATGCGGAAGTGGAAAGTTCTTCGCAAACCTCTTCCCAGCCCGGCATCATTTCTCCCGTGCGATGACCACCAGGGCGATTCGCCTCCGGGCGCGCCAATGCATCGAGGGACGCAGCCACCATCAGCTCCAGATTCCATTCCGCCAGCACCACATCGGAGTATTTCCAGTGCAGCACCTCGCCCTGTTCCGTGATGCGAATTTCGCCATTGAAATCCCCAATAGGCTGAGCGTAGATGGCGCGATGTGTAGGCGCGCCGCCGCGACCGACTGTTCCGCCACGTCCATGGAACAGGCGCAGGTCGATGTTGCATTCGCGGGCGACTTCGTAGAGAGCCCGGTGCGTTTTATACAGCTCCCACGTACTAGTCAGCATGCCGCCGTCCTTATTGGAGTCGGAATACCCCAGCATGACTTCCTGACGACGATTCCACGATTCCAGTAGCGGTTGATACGCGGGCGCGGTCCATATCTCTCGACAGATGGCGGCAGCACCGCGCAAATCCTCAATCGACTCAAACAGAGGCACCACGCGAATCGCGGCTCGATTTTCTCCATCCATACAGGAAACTTCATGGGTGCGCGCAAGATGCAGCACCCGCCACACATCCTCCGCGCTGGTGGCGCCGCTGATGACGTATTGCTGGATGGTTTCCGCCGGCTCTTTGCGCTGAATCTGCGCGATGGCGCGGAAGGTGGCCAGAACGTCGGCAGTCTCGCGCGAAAGTGGGCTGGCAAAGTTTTCCTGCGACGAATTTCCTGTGCAGTTTTCTTCAATCTCCCGCAACGCCTGGGTTAGTTGACGCGCATGTGCGCGAATGTCCAGCGTGTGCAGGTGCAGTCCGAACGTGCGAACTTCGCGCACCAGCGGATCAATCAAAGCACGCGCCAGGCGAAGGCTTTTTTCTTCCGCCAGACTGTCTCGCAGCAGATGCAAGTCCTCCAATAATTCCTGTGGGGAACGATACGGCGGCAATCCGACAGGTGTCGCTGAATCATGCAGTTCATGCGCAGACGCCTCCAGTCGCATGCGAATGCACAGGACAAAGCGCCGATGCAGCTCGTGGGGATAGCGTTGATCGATGCCCGCTCCCGAGCGCTCCAACTGAGATGAATATGCGTGCAGTTTTTTCTCGAGCGCAGGGGTCAGAGCAACGCGCTGGTTGGACGGTGTCAGCAGATCCAGGATCAGCTGAATTCGGGCGCAGTAATGCTCGATCAATTTGCCCCGGGCCATGGTGATGGCTTGCCAGGTCACCTCCGGAGTAACAAAGGGATTGCCATCGCGATCACCGCCGATCCAGGAGCCGAATCGCACCACCTGCGGCAAATCATTCGCTTCCACTTCCAGGTCGTACTCGTCGCGCAGCGCGCCCGCAATTTCCTCGAACAGCTGCGGCACCGTTTCAAAGATGGCAATGTCGTAATAATCCAGCCCGAGTTTAATTTCATTCTGTACCGTGGGCCGATGGCTGCGAACTTCATCGGTCTGCCACAACGCCGTGATCTCCGCCAGAATGTCCTCTTCCCGGCTGGCTAGTTCTTCGTCCTGTAGGGGAATCTGATTCAGGCTTTCGAGAGTTTCGCCGAGACGTCGCCGTTTGAACAGCACCGACCGTCGCGCGACCTCCGTGGGATGTGCCGTGAACACCGGAATGACGCAAATCTTTGCCAGCAACTCCATGGCCTCACTGGCGGTGATGCCGGCTTCACGCATTCGCCGCAACGTGCCGCGCATCTCTCCGGGTTGGGGCGGGTTTTGGCTGCCGCGCAAGCGGTGTGCCCGGCGTCGGCGTTTACGGTGGTTGGTTTCAGCCAGGTTGATCAACTCAAAGTAGAAAGCGAAGGCTCGCGTCAACTGTTCGGCAAATCCTGTATCGCAGGTTGCAATGCGCGCAATAGCCTCAGCCAGCAGCGAATCGGCTTTTTTTGTATTGCCTTGCAGGCGCGCTTCCCGGCCTTCCGTCGTAAGACGACGCAGATCCTCTACCGCCTGAAACAGCGCGTCGCCAGCCTGCTCCCGAAGCACGCGTCCCAGCAGCGTTCCCAGCGAGCGCACGTCCCGGCGCAGCGGAGCTTCCTTGCGCTCCGGATCGAAGGATTGCAGCTCTTCCAGGCGTTCCGCCCAGTTTTCCGGTTTCCACAAAAGGTCCATACGTATCTGCATTATGCAGGAGCGAGCGGCCAGTTTCCTAAGCGTTGAACGAAGAAATTGCCGCCTGCTCTTCCAGTTGCACGATCAGTTCTTCCCATTCCGCCAGCAATGAGGCATGTTCAGCGCGCAGTTGCTCGAGTTGGCGCTGTTGCGTCTGATAGTGCTCAGGAGAGACAAACACGCCCAGTTGCTGTTCCGTCGTTTGGATGGCCGCCTCCATGCGGGGAATCTCTTCTTCCAGCACACTGCATCGCTCTTGCATCTGTCGCAGCCGGATGGGATTGATGCGGCTGACGCGCTTGATGGCAGCGTTCTCGTCTTGCTGCAGATTCGCTGGCAAGTCTGACGGTGTCGCCGAGGAAAGATCGCCATTGGATTTTTTCAGGTCCGTCGGCGCAGGCGTTGTCGCGGGCCCTTCCGTCTGTCGGGAAATCTGCCATAAATAGTCTTCATAATTTCCCGTGTACACGCGGACTGCGCCATCTCGAATTTCAACGACCCGCGTGGCCAGTGCATCAATAAAGGCGCGATCATGAGAAACAAACACCACAGTTCCGGTGAAATTCCGGATCGCTTCCAGCAGTACTTCTTTTGCGCGCATGTCCAGGTGATTTGTAGGCTCATCCAACAGCAGAAAATTCGCCGGGCTAACCAGCAGCCGCGCCAGCGCATACCGGTTTCGTTCGCCGCCGGAAAGCACCCCGAGTTGCTTGAACACATCATCGCCTGAAAATAAAAAACACCCCAGCAAGCTCCGCAACTCCGTCTGCGGAATTCTGGGAGCGCTGCGACCGATGTCGTCGAGCATTCGAGCATCGGCATCCAGTTCTTTGTATTGGTCCTGCGCGAAATATTGCAGCACCACGTTATGGCCGGAACGAATTTCCCCAGTCGTCGGCACGTCGAGCGCCGCCAGCAGACGAATCAGAGTCGATTTGCCCGCGCCATTGGGCCCGACCAGGGCGATGCGCTCGCCCCGCTCGATGGTGAACTGGACCCCGGAAAATACCTGTTTCGCGCCATAACTTTTACTGATCTGCTGTGCCTCGGCCACAGTACG
Organism: uncultured Acidobacteriota bacterium; assembly: GCA_963719625.1. Lineage (GTDB taxonomy): Bacteria > Acidobacteriota > Terriglobia > Terriglobales > Acidobacteriaceae > JAKAAZ01. Next base: position 33,750 of record CAVRDB010000022.1, on the reverse strand, counting down.
TCCGCTGGCTGGAGGCTGCGGAAAGGTGAAGTGAATCTCGGTCTCCTGGGGAGGCAATTCTATCCGCTCTATGCGTTCCAGTTCCTTGACGCGGCTTTGTACCTGGCGCGCTTTCGTGGCTTGCGCACGAAAGCGAGTGATGAAGGCTTCCAGATGTTCGATGTGCTCGCGTTGGTGACGGTAGGCGGCTTCTAACTGGGATTGCCGCTCCGCTTTCTGCTGCAAATATTTTTCGTAATTTCCGGTATAGCTATACAAGCGCCGATTCCACAACTCGACAATCTTGTCTGTTGCAACGTCCAGGAAAAAGCGATCGTGCGAAACCAAAATATAGGCATGCGGGTAGGAGTGCAGATAGCCTTCCAGCCAATTCCTCGCTTCCAGATCCAGATGGTTTGTCGGCTCATCCAGCAGCAGCAGATCGGGCTTTTCCAGCAGCAGCTTGGCCAGCGCAATTCGCATCTGCCAGCCGCCGGAGAACTCCTCCGTCTTCCGCTCCCAGTCATCTTTGGCGAAACCAAGTCCGGACAGCACCGTGCCGACTCGGGCCTCAATGGTATAGCCATCCTGTGCGTGAAACTCGGCGTCACTACGCGTCAATTGATCGGTTACCGCTAGATACTCCGCCGAATGCGGAGACAGGTCTGCCAACTGGGAGTGCAGCCGTTGAATTTTGTGCTCCAGCGCGCGCGTCTTCTCAAATGCGGACAGGCATTCGTCGAAAACGGAGCGCCCATGCAATTGCAATCCATCTTGAGGAAGATAGCCGAAGGTCATACCGCCGGTCGACTCCATGGAGCCATCGTCCAGTGAATCAAGCCCGGCCAGAATTCGCAGCAGCGTAGACTTGCCGGTGCCATTGCCACCGACCAAGCCGGTGCGTTCTCCTGGAGTAATCTGCCAGTCGATCTTTTCGAAGAGGAGCTTATGGCCGAAGCGCTTGCCGGCGCGGGTCAGTTGCAGCATCGTATTCGCGCTCGAAGCACCGTTTGAAAGCGCATATGGCTTATTGTCGCATTGAATATTTCGCTTGGCATAGCCTCCACCCGCCGCGCGGCATCCTATGAACCAGCGATGTGTCTCTAGCACTTGGTGGATCAGGTCGCTCTATATTCCTGGGCGTTGAAACGACAAGTGTGGACGGATTGGTATACTCGCAACGAACTGTTTTTAGCAGGATAGGCAAAACTCCATGCCATCGATGAAAGAGACTTTAGGAGTTCTTCTGGCGGGTGGGGCCGGCGAGCGGCTTTATCCGCTGACCCGTGATCGCGCCAAACCGGCGGTGCCTTTCGGCGGAAACTATCGCATCATCGACATCACGCTATCGAACTGCATCAATTCCGATCTGCGCCGGATTTATATCCTGACGCAATATAAGGCGCTCTCGCTCAATCGGCATATCCGCGAGGGCTGGGGTTCGGTGGTTGCCAATGAACTGGGCGAGTTCATTGAAATCCTGCCGCCCATGCAGCGCGTCAGCTCCAACTGGTACATGGGAACAGCGGACGCGGTGTATCAGAATATTTATTCCATCGGTAGCGAACAGCCAAAGCGCGTTTTGCTGCTGTCTGGCGATCACATTTACAAGATGAACTATGGGCGCATGGTCCAACAGCACCTGGACTCAGGGGCTGATGTTACGCTGGCCACGCTGCCCATCGATCCGTCGGAGGTTTCACGTTTCGGGGTGGTCGAGGTCTCACGAACAGGCGAAGTCACAGGCTTCCAGGAGAAACCGCAGCAAACAAACATGCGCTCGCCGTTCAATCAGGAGAAGGTAGATGCATCCATGGGCATCTATCTGTTCAATACCGACGTGCTGCTGCCCGCGCTGATTCGCGATGCCGAAGATCCAAATTCGCAGCACGATTTTGGCCACGATGTACTTCCCGCGATGCTTGGCCAATACAAGATGTACGCCTTCAATTTTGTCGATGAGAACAAGCAGGAGGCCCTGTACTGGCGCGATGTCGGAACGCTCGACGCATACTACGACGCCAATATGGATGTTGCATCCGTCACCCCAATCTTCAACCTCTACGATAAAAGCTGGCCCATGCGTACTCGTCCGTTGCAATATCCTCCGGCCAAATTTGTGTTCGGGGAGCCGGGACGTACCGGCATGGCCATTAACACGGTGATTTCCTCGGGATGCATCGTCTCTGGCGCCACTGTGCGTAATAGCGTGCTATCGCACGATGTCCGAGTGAATTCCTACGGGGAAGTCGATTCGAGCATTTTGTTTTCACACGTTAGGATTGGACGCCATTGCAGAATTCGACGCGCCATCATTGATCGCGACGTTCAGATCCCTGAAGGTTCTGTAATCGGCTATGACGCGAATGAAGATCGCAAAAACTACCTGGTTACGGAAAGTGGCATCACGGTGGTGAGCAGGGATTACTCTCTCTACGAAAATCCCGTTGCCTCGGACTACGTCCCCCATGACATGTAGTTCCGCGGGCCTGTTCGATCGAAGAATCCTATCGCTCATGCTCTTTGCTTTCGGTAGTATGTGAGGGAACAAAAACGTGGTAGCCTGCGTATCCCTTGTTATGGGATTGTCGGCTTTGCCATACCCGTGCCATAGCATCACCCGATTCGATCTGCGGGATCGCCGCGGCAATATGGGCCGTGCAACGCACTCCTTATCGAAAGGGACACCTGCAGCCAGACAAAGGATGCCCGCAGACCCAGACGCCGTGGAAGAGACCAATGCACTGGTACGTCGCTGCCTGCAGGGAGATGGCCATGCATGGCAGCAAATCGTGGAGTCGCAGCATCGTCGTGTCTACGGCCTTTGCTATCGCTTTACAGGATCTGCTGGCGATGCGGAGGACCTGACGCAGGAAGTATTTCTGAAGGTCTATCGCAATCTGAAAGCGTTTGACGTCGAACGTGGCAGCTTCTCTACCTGGCTGACTACGCTCACCCGGAACCTGCTGGTCGACCATTTTCGTCGGACCCGGGTCGAACAGAGCACCCATTCACTGGACGCCGGGTGGGACGATCCGGAAGGGCTGTCGTCGCCGGCAGAAAAAGTCCACACTCAGCAGCCCGATCCGCTGCAAAATTGCATGGACCGCGAACTGCAAGCGCTGGTCCAGCAGGCCCTGCTGCAGGTCTCTCCGGAGCTGCGCGAGGCCGTGATCCTTCGCGATCTCAAAGATATGGACTATAAGGAAATTGCTGAAGTCTTGCGCATTCCCGAAGGCACTGTAAAGTCGCGTATTAGTCGCGGCCGGGTGGAACTTGCAAGGCTGTTGGAACGTACTAAAAGGCAGGTGATGTAAATGAAGGATCGGAGCCAATTTGGAGACAGGTCGGCAGGAAAGCCGGCGAATGGTCCATTCGGCCAACTCGACTGCGCCGCGGTTGAGTTGTCATGGGTTGAGGCCGTCGAGGGAACATTGCCCTCCGCGGTTGCCGAGCAAGTGCGCATCCATACAGCGGAGTGTGCGTCGTGCCGCGAAAAAATATTGCGGGCTCGCAGTGGCCGCGAATGGATGCTGGTGCTGAAGCAGGAGCCATTGATTCCACCGTCGGATCTGGTCGCGAAAATTCTGGCCAGGACCGCTGGCGCTTCCGAGGTATCAACGCTTTCTTCCAGGTGGACCACGTTGAAGACCCCCGCGGAAGCGGATGCGCGTTCCGCGGATCGCTACAGCCTGCCTGGCTACTCGTCCGCATACGATCAGATTGCTCTTGTTTCTGCAGAAAGAACCGACGACGATTTGCTTCGACGCGAGGACGTTCCATCGGTTTCCTCCACACCGATGTGGCAACGTCCCTCCGTAGTGATGCTGCGGAGAACGGTCTTCGAGCCACGCATTGCGCTGGTCGCAGCCATGGCCTTTTTCTCCATCTCTTTAACCCTGAATTTGATGGGGGTCAAGCTGACCCGGTTGCGTGCTGCCGATCTGGAACCGCAGTCGATGCGTCGCGCCGTAACTCGCCAATATGCTCAGGCGAATGCCCATGTCGTGCATTACTATGAAAATCTTCGCATCGTCTATGAAGTTGAGTCGCGTGTCCACCAGCTGCGTCAAGCTGCGGATTCCGCACCTGTTTCAGAAAAGACAGGCTACTCGCAGGGCAAGCAGGGTGCAAGCCATGGCCAGGTGAATCAAGAAGACAGGAACAACCAAAGCAGTCAAGACGGACTGCATCGGGAACGGATGGAAGTCACTCCTGTCACCGATCAGGATGCGCAGGGAAACCGTTCGGCTCCGGCTGAACCCAAGCCGATCTTCAGTGGGCCCGTGGTCGATGCATATTTCAACGCAAAGCCGTTGATGCCGAGTCCGAACGTACTTGAAAATGTGCAGCCAAAATTCCTCTCAACAGTGTTCTTCGCATTTCTATCTCGGCCTGCTTCGCAGGCTTCCCCATGTTTGCCTCATTTTGTTCGTTTTTCTGTGCAAGAAAGGAAATCGGCATGACTTGTGCAAATCATCCCGATACACCGGTTGCAGCCTACTGCCAGTTCTGCGGAAAGCCGCTGTGTGCTCAATGCGTTCACAAAATCAACAACATCGTCGGCTGTGAGTCTTGTCTTGCGGCCCGTATAGGTGCGTCTTCGCCCACTGGAGCCAGCGTGGGCGCTGGTGCGTCGTACACCCAAAACTCGGAGAGCCCAGGCTACCAATACATTTCAAACGCGCCGCCGAGTTGGGGCACGACGCCGTGGCTTGCCTTTGTCTTGGGCTGGATTCCTGGAGTAGGGGCCATGTACAACGGGCAGTTTGCCAAGGCCCTGGCCCATGTGGTGATCTTCGCGCTCCTGATAGATTTTTCCCATTACAACGATGTGCTAAGCCTGCTGGTGGCCGCCTGGGTCTTTTATCAGGTCTTCGATGCCTATCAAACCGCGGTTGCGCGGCGCGACGGGCTCCCTCTGCCCAATCCCCTGGGCTTGAATGATGTTGCGCACTGGTTCGGCGTAAAGACGACTCCTGCGCCCCCACCCGTCAATCCCTGGGCCGGATCTCCTGGGAGCCCAAACGCCGGAAATGAGAACCCAAATCCTGGTACCCCTCCGGTTTCCTCTGTGGGGGATGTGGGGACAGCACCCGGGTTTGTGCCGCAGTACATCGCTCCTCCGCCATACGGTACCCCTCCAATTCCGCCTATACCGCCAAATCCACCTGATCCGCTCAATCCGGTTGGCCCAGGACAGTGGGGTACGAGTCACGGCATTCATACCGGCGCGGTGGTTTTAATCCTGCTCGGCGTTGCCTTCTTGCTGGGGAACCTGGGGATTCTCAGTGATCGTTGGATGGAACGCGGGTGGCCGATCCTTCTGATTGGTCTCGGTGTTTGGCTGGTAATTCGCCACAGCCAAAAGCCGCCGTTTGGGGGTGTCCGATGAATCGCTGGTATCAAATCCGTCGTTTGCGCGGCGCAGTGTTCCTGATTCTTGTCGGAGTGCTGGCGTTGCTGAACCAATGGAACATCTTGCACTGGCGTGTAAGTTGGCCTCTATTTATTATCGTCTACGGCGTTTTGTTGTTGGCGGAGCGGGCCGCATGGACAGCGGATGTCCGCGACCGGCAAGAAGCACAAGAATATGCTGCCAGCGACGCGGCTTACAGTGCCATTCAGCCGCCGGGTGCCCCTGCCGGATCGGCTTCGTGGTCGCCTGCTTCCGAGTCATCCAGCGTTGGATCTGGCCCATTCGTTCAGTCGCATCCGCCCACGCCGGAGGAACCCGGCAGAGAAGGCCAATAGCCCCATGGGTATGCCTCCGCAGACACCGCCTTCTTACCAGCCTTCGCGCGCGCAGTGGAGAGCGCAACGCGCACAGTGGAAGATGCAGGCCAGGATGCAGCGCGCCGCGTATCGGGCTTCCATTCGCGGCATAGCAAGCAGATCGTTTCTGGGCCCGCTATTTCTCATCGCAATTGGCGTGTTGGCGTTGCTGATGACCCTGCACAGGATCAATGTCGATTCTTTCTGGCATTGGTATGGGCATTGGTGGCCGCTGATTTTAATCGGTGCTGGTATATTGCTGGCGCTGGAATCGCTGATATTGGCTGACCACTCCCGGATACGGATGGGTGGGGCCGTAGTTTTTCTGATCATTCTTCTGGCGATTTTGGGGATTGTCGCCTCACATAACCACGTCAATTGGCAATCCGTTGGGGAACAGTTGCAACTTGGCGACAACATGAATCTCGCCCAGATGTTTGGAAACAAACATGAAACCAAGGAGCAGATCGTCCATGCTTTGCCGGCCGATGCGACCGTTGAGATTCAAAATCCGCATGGCGATGTCATCATGACCGCCAGCAACGACGACCAGATGCATCTGACGCTCGACAAGACGGTATATAGCAGTTCGGATCGTGAAGCGCAGCGCGAAATCGACGCGCTGGAACCTTTGATTACGTCGAGCGGCAACGTAGTAACCGTACACATGCCATCGAATGACAGCCAGGTGGCCGATATGAGCATCGCGTTGCCTGCAACCGCAGTCGTTCAGGTGCGTGCCGATCACGGGGATGTGAACGTCAGCGGCCGCAAGGCTGCGGTCACAATCAGTTCCAATCAGGGAGATGTGGAACTGACCAGCATTGTGGGCCCAGTGCAGGTTGCGATGCATCAGGGCGATTTTTCTGGCAGGGATATTCAGGGAGATTTTGCTCTCAACGGGAGAATGAATGATGTCACGCTCTCCCAGGTCACAGGTGCGTCCGCCTTGACGGGCGACTTCTTCGGGGACGTGCATCTGGACCATTTGCTTGGACCGGTCCACTTGCATTCCAGCCGCACCGAGATTCAGGTGGCAGGGCGGCTGCAGGGCTCGGCCTCTTTGGATGATGGCGATTTGACGATCGACAACGCCATCGGCCCGATCTCGGTCAGCACCCGCGCCATGGACATCGCGTTGCAACATATCCAGGGAGCAGCGCGGGTGAACAACTCCAATGGCAGCATCACACTGAAAGTGATCGATCCTGTTGCCGCCATGGACATCGAGAACCGCAATGGGTCCGTGGACGTGACGGTTCCGGAGAATGCGAAATTCTCCGTGCAAGCTGTCGCTGACGATGGTGAGATCAATTCGGACTTCAAGCTGTCGCAAGAGAGTGCAAATGATCGCGCCGCAGCGTCGGGTCCCGTCGGCGGAGGCGGCCCGCTGCTCCACCTCGTTACGGCAAAAGGGGACATCAACCTGCACAAGGCCGGAGCAAACTCTGACGAGTAGAAGCCGAGGATTGCGCCTGTTCGAGGCCTAGACTGCGCCGTAGCATCTGATCGCTGATCGAATTTCAGTCTACTGCGCCGGTGGGGAACTGTCCCGCGGCGGCGACGCCATTGCGGGTCGTATTTTTGACATGGTACATGGCGGCATCAGCGGCGCGGATCACCGCATGGATATCCAGGCCATCCTCTGGGAAGCTGGCGACTCCAAAGCTGGCGAGGATGCGAAGGTTCAAGCCCGACTCGGGCAGAAAATCCGTGGTGCGAAGCCTTTCCATCAGCCGGTTGGCCAGATCCAACGCTCGCTGTTTGGATTGATGCGGCATCAACACGACAAATTCATCGCCGCCGTAGCGGTATCCAGTTTCAATCAACCCCAGACTGTCACTGACCATATCACCTACCTCGGCCAGCAGACGGCTGCCCTTCAAATGTCCGTAGGTGTCGTTGACCAGCTTGAAATGATCGAGATCAAAAAAAATCAAACTCACAGGCTTGCCGCTGCGCCGGCTCCGTTCCAGAGAATGCTCGAGCCGTTCATAGAGGTGGCGGGCATTGAATAACCCGGTGCAATCGTCGGTAACTGTCAGCTGCTGGATTTGCTCGAATGCACGCGCATTTTGCACGGCGATGGCGGCATAGTCGCAGAGAGCATGAAGAAAAAATATTTCATGATTGTCCATGTTCTCCGGGTGGCAGTTGATCAGTTGCAATACCCCGTAGGTATGGTTTCGTACCCGCAGCGGCAAACAGATGATGGACTCCACACGACCGCTGCTCTCTGGCAGCTCGTCGGATAGTTCATGGTCATCAGGAACGCTTGCCAAAATCATCGGCTCGCCGTGGAGCGCGACCCAGCCGGGGATGCCCTGGCCGAGCGGGATGCGCTTGTGGCGCAATTTTTCCGTTTGTCCGCCGGAGATAACGCCGTAATAGAGCTGACGGTTTTTCTCGTCCACAATCAGCAGTGACCAGGCTTGTGGGTTGAAGAACTTCGTCATTTGCTGCATGATGCCGTGCAGAATGCTGGAGAGATCGACCGACGAGGTAAGGGCGCGGGCGACCTCGTGAAATGTCTGAATCTCCAGCGCCGGCTGGCCATCGGGAAAGCGAATCGTCTTCATCAGCAGAACCCCTTCTATCAGCGTATTCGGTGGGCCCGCTATGTGCGCGCCTCAAGTATTATTCGCGCTGTGGGGGAGGGAACATCTACATCCATAGCTATGGCAGCATTTTACCGCACAAGGATTTAGTGGGCATTTTTCCGGCGAGCGAGCGGAAACTTCGATCTATCCGCCGATATGTACCATGCTACGCGAAGGCTTCAGAAAATCCGGCTCTCCGATGTGGTGTCGAGCTTCTTTCTGGTCGACGGTGCGTCGGATAAATTCAGCCAGATCGGCGTCGTTTCCGCCGCGTCGCAGAACGCCATATAAGTCGTGATCGGATTGCGAAAAAAGACACGTACGCAGTTTGCCATCGGAGGTAAGACGAACCCGGCTGCAATGTCCGCAGAAAGGGTGAGACACTGGCGCGATGATGCCGATTTCGCCTGCGCCATCCTGAAAGGTGTAGCGGAGAGCGGTTTCGCTGGCAGCGTTGGGAGCCAGCGGCACCACTCGCTGGAAGGTGTTGAGCGCCGCCAGAATCTCTTCCAATCGGACGACTACCTCCGGCGTCCAGACGCGGTCTTCTTCCAGTGGCATAAATTCAATGAAGCGGACGATTACGCCTTCGTCGCGGGAAAATTTCGCAAATTCGACGATCTGATCTTCGTTGAATCCACGCAGCAGCACGCAATTGATTTTCACCGGATCGAGCCCGACGCGTTTGGCTGCGCGAACCCCCGCGAGAACTCGATCAAAACTGTCTGGCACGCGTGTGATGCGCGCAAATTTTTCGTGATCGATGGCATCCATACTGACAGTAATGCGGTTCAGCCCCGCGTCTTTCAACGGTTGTGCCAGATCCTCCAGCAAATGTCCGTTGGTGGTCAGTGCGATGTCGAGAGGTTGGTTCGCACCGGGCCGGAGCCGAGTGCCCTCTGCGGAAAAAGCTGTGCGCATCTGTGCCAGTTCGGAAATCATGTTGACCAGGCCCTTGCGCAGCAGCGGCTCGCCGCCCGTCAACCGGATCTTTTCGATGCCCAGTAAAACGAAGATGCGCACCAAGCGCAGATAGTCGGCAATGGGCAGTTCAGAATACTGCGCTCCCTCAGTTCCCGTGCGGCAGTAGACGCATTTGTAGTTGCAACGGTCTGTGACGGAGACGCGCAGGTCCGTGATGGCGCGGCCATGCTTGTCCGTCAGCCGCATGTGAAGCCGACAGGCCATGAACATCGGGAGATTGGGTCCCCGGACTGGGTAGGAACGATTTCATTATAGTTCGCTGCGCAAAAACGGCGTCGCACAATAACTTCTGTCACCTGTACCGCACTACGCTGTGCTGCCATCTTCGGTTTAAGGGCCTTTCATTTGCCACCTACAATAATCGTATCCTCACCGCGCAAGGCTTGTGCGGGCGATTTTTTGTGTCATGGCTGGTGTAACTGGCTGTAAGAATTACACCTGCCGAGGGACCAGGTTTCCCAGGCGATTCCATCTGAAAAGTTCCTTCTGTTCCCACGTAATAATTCACATTTGGATCGGCTGCATCCTTGACAATCCAGGAAGAAATAGCATGCAGCTCCTCTTCCGTGAACTCTGGGTGTGATGGCATACGCGCTTGTCCCCACACTCCCACAGATCCACCCCGAATATATTGCGACAAGATGTCCATCGTGGATTCAGTGTCCGGATACCGCTTGCTGATTGCGAAGAACGAGGGCCCCATCGCCTTCGATTTGAATTCATGACAGCCCAAGCAGTTGGAGTTTATTATGTCTGCCAAACCAGCCGGACTAGGCTTGGCTGTCTGAGCGGAATTGACAGTCATATGAGATAAGTCCGGCACATAAGTTGTTTTCAGTAGAACTTCATTAGAAGGGATTTCATTATATTGGGTTGATTTTCCATGATCCGAGACGACAATATTGTAACTTACCAAACTATTCCAGTCATAAATGCTGTTATTTTTCGGGGCGATGATATTTACCGACGGCGGCTTGTCATTGAATTGGTCCTTTGCACTTGCGGAGCTAGTGTGAAAGTTGCAATAAGAGAAATACGGCGAACGCTTCCATAAGAACATACAATAAAAGTAACTTTGATTTGTCTTATCGTTGCCATAACTACGCCTCTGTAATTTCCTTGGCCACTCGTTGCGCTGAACGGAGACAGGATTCCTGGCCGCGGCTGAGAGCGTCCGCATATGTTCCCGCAAAATATATTCTTCCTTCTGGTTTCAATATTTCAGGCCAATACTTATGCATTTCACCGATAGGAAAAGGCTCCATTTCACAGTTCGGTGCACGCTTGTCCTGCGTCCAATCTTTCGTCAATGCCTGGACGATCGTGTCCCGCTTGCCCGGATACACCTCGCGAAAAGCGGCCAGCACACGGAGTGGGGAAAGTCCACCAGGGCCATACGCTTTTAAGATGACTCGTGTCGTGTCCACTTCATTCGGCACCTCCCAAATAGATGAAATATCAGGGTGCTCGAACTCCATGTTAATGCTTCTAAGGCCATCATCAAGCCAAAATTTGGAACTGGCCTCAAACACATAAAACGGATGAGAACTATATGTCAAGTTATCAACAACATACTTCTTTTTTGGAGAGAGGGCAGGTGTAATGGGAATATTTCTGAAGACCGTCAATGTGATGCAGTTGACAAAATAGTCCGCGTCCAGAGTTTTTTCCTCATCATAGCCATATTCACGGTAGCTAACGGATACGCCTTTATCGTTGTGCTTGATTGCAGTGATAGGATGGGCCAGCTTTACTCGAGAACCAAGCCGTTTGGCAAAGGCGATGGGGAGTTGTTCGTTTCCTCCTTGAAGACGAAATGTTTCACCTTCGGAAAGAGGAATGCCTCTGGACTTCATGACGGCCAGTCGCCATAAATAATATAGCGCACTGGTGTGTTGCCCTCCGAGATAATCGATGGCCCTTTGTGAGGCGCCTTGTTCCTTATAAATGTCGGTAATGGGTATTGTATCGAGGTGGTCATAGCCTATGCCAAAAGGCTGATATGGATCTTTAAACTTATCCACGTAGCGTTGGAGATACAGTGCCGGGAGTTCATACCATGGGTTCTTCGATAGAAATTTGATCTCTCGGCTGATTGAAGCCAAGACCTTGTTAGTATTTGCGGATCGGCCAACATCTCATTGCTATAAAACTTGCCATCAATCATTTTGAGCATACTGTTATTGTGTGGCAAAGGAGAGCCCTCGGCATTTGGATACGAAAGCACCGGAAGATTGAACTCCTCGGTATATTCGAAGAGTCGCTCATATCCTGGTTTGGTAATGTGGTCGGCCCCAAAATCAGCGTACAATCCGTCGGATAGTCCATCCCGCCCGGTAAATACATGTCCGCTATACCTTCCGGCAGCTTCAAGAACAGTGACATCGCAGCCGGCCTTCATGAGTTCATACCCGCAACATAGGCCGCTAATTCCTGCGCCGCCGATAATGACTTTTTTCGGTTTTGAATCGGCAGTATTTGCCATTTTTGTTACGGAATTTGCTCTCAAAATGTTGGAATCGATCATTGAAGCTCCCGCTCCGGCCAGGAACGTTTTTAAGAATGTTCTGCGAATCATCAGAGTATCCCTCTGTGTAAAGTTGCTTCATCCAGTCTTCGTCCAATCCAGACTCAACCGCTTTTACCTATAACATTCCAGCATTTACAAGATCGCCCCAGAGATATTTTATTGAGGACATTTCTGCTTCGCGCCGATTATATAGTTTGTTTTATTGTCCATGTCGGTCCGACCGAGTTGCCAGCGGAGAAACTAAACCAGTTATAAGTGGAGTTCTCCCGTAGATCGAGCCGGAGGACGGACATTGATTGCCATATCTGAATGTCGCCGACACCGAAGCCGGTCAATGGAGGTCAACCAAACATGCGGAGCGGAATATGAGGGAGCGATGGCACGCCAGGTATGACGGCTTGTGCATTACATGCCGTCGTAGTTTGGCCCACCGCCACCCTCAGGCGGCACCCAATTGATGATCTGGTAGGGGTCCATGATGTCGCAAGTCTTGCAGTGGACGCAATTGGCAAAATTGATATGCAATTTTTCTTGCGGTGCCGCGCCCTCGTTCGTTTCTTCGACCATTTCATATACGGCCGCAGGACAAAAAAATTGGCAGGGATTGCCAAACTCTTTCGTGCAGCGGTCATTGCAAATATTCATGTCGGCGATGACGAGATGGGTAGGCTGGTCATCCTCATGCCGCGTGCCGGAATAGTAGACGTCGGTAAGCTTGTCGAAGGTCAACTTGCCGTCGCCTTTGGCCGCACCGAGAAATTGCATGCGACCCTCGCTGAAAAAGTTGAGCGCGTCGACATGCCGCATCTTCTCGTAGCCGGGATGCGATTTGGAATCCGGCCCAAAATTTGCGCCGCCCATCACCTGCTGCAGGCCAGCCTTTGCCATGCCTTCCCATAGCCCGTGCTCGAAAGCCTGATGAAAATTGCGGACAGGGTAGAGTTCCTCGCGAATCCAACTGGCATCGACGCGAGTTTTGTAGGCGGACAGTTGTGCGCCAGAAGCATCGCCGCTGAGCAATGCATCAAACGCGGTCTCCGCCGCCAACATACCGCTTTTGATGGCGAGATGAATGCCCTTGAGACGCTGCGAATTCAAAAATCCGGCTGAGTCGCCGGTGAGCATCCAGCCGTTGCCGAAAAGCCGTGGCATGGAGTTCCATCCCCCGTAGGGCAGACTCTTCGCGCCGTAGCGAATCATCTTGCCGCCGTCGAGAATGCTGCGCAGGAGAGGATGCTCTTTGAAAGATTGAAAGGCATGGTGCGGATCTGTGCGCGGGTCTTCATAGTCGAGGCCGGTTACGTAGCCGACGGAAAGTAACGTATCGCTGATGCCATAAATCCACGCGCCGCCGTATTCTTTTGTCGTCAGCGGATAGCCGAGCGTGTAGATGACCTCGCCCTTCGCGACCCGTCCGGCGGGAACCTCCCAGAGTTCCTTGATGCCAACGCCGTAGACTTGCGCATGGTTCGGATCTTCGAGACGATAGCGCTCGACGATTTGCTTGGTGCACGACCCGCGTGAGCCCTCCGAGAAGATCGTCACTTTGGAACGCAGATCATATCCCCGCTCAAAGTTGGCTTTGGGCTGACCATTCTTGTCGACGCCTTTATCGTCCGTCTGCACACCGATGACAGTGTCGCCGTCAAAAAGAACTTCGCTGGCGGCAAATCCGGTAAAAACGGTGATACCCGCCGCTTCCACTTTTTCCGCCATCCACTTTACAAATTTGTTGATGGAGATGACATAGTTGCCGTGGTCGCGCATAGGCGGCGGCGTAAATGGAAATTTGCGTTTGCCGGTGCGCGTCAAATAATAGATGGACTCTTTCGTGCATTCGCCGTCGATGGGAGCTTCTTTTTCAAATCCCGGCAACAACTCGCGCATGGAACGAGGATCGAGCAGCGCGCCAGAAAGGCAATGCTGGCCCGCTTCGCGCGATTTTTCCAGCACATAAATATTTTCTTTGCTCAGCAAAGCTTCTGGATGCGCCGCATTATGCGCGTCGATCAGCTGCGCCAGGCGCAGGGCGCAGGCCATCCCAGCAGGGCCGCCGCCTACGATGACAACATCGGCTTCCATCTGTGGACGCTCGATGCCTTCGATGGGCTTTCGGAAGTGGATCATAGGAAGGAGCTAGGCCCCCGCTTTTGCCTTCTTGATCTCTTCGATCAGCGGCGGCACCACGTCGAACAGATTGGCCACGACGCCGATGTCAGCGATCTCAAAGATGGGCGCCTCGGCATCTTTATTGATGGCGACGATAATGCGCGAGCCTTTCATGCCGACAATATGCTGGATTGCTCCGCTGATCCCAAGTGCGATGTAGAGCTTGGGCGCAATCGTCTGGCCAGAGCTGCCGATCTGCCGATCAAGCGGCAGCCAGCCTGCATCGCAGATAGGCCGGGACGCCGCGATGTCGCCGCCCAGCAATTTCGCCAATTCTTCCGCCATCGCCAGATTTTTCTGTTCCTTGATGCCGCGACCGACGGCGACGATCGTTTCAGATTGCGAAAGATCAACAGCCTGCTTGGCTTCTTTGAATACCTCATGCGGATGGACGCGAATCACGCCATCCGGCACTGTGACTTGCAAGGTTTCAATCGGCGTGGTCCCCGTTTCGACCATATCCCCACGAAAAGCGGCGTTCTGGAAGGTCGCCATCCAAAGCGGTCCGTCGTCACTAAAGGAGACATCGGCGGCAAATTTTCCCTGGAACATCTGACGGGTAAACAGCAGTTTGCCATTCTCGTATTTGTAGCCAATGGCGTCGGGAATGACTGTCTTGCCAAGTGCCAGAGCCAGCCGAGGAGCAAAGTCTCGCACCTGGTAGGTATGCGGCATCAGCACCAGCTTTGGCTGTTTGCTGGCTAGAAATTCCTTCAGCACATGGACCGTTGCATCGGATGTGTACGAAGCCAGTTGAGGAGATTCAATGGCGTAGACCTTGGCGGCTTTCTTGCCCGCCAACTCCTCTGCGATGGGACCGATGCCGTTGCCCAGTACGGCAATTTCCACCTGCCAGCCGGTATCTTTCGCAATGGACTGGGCAGCCGCAATCGTTTCCAGCGACACACGGTTCAGCTTCGATTGTTGCTGTTCCACGAGAACCAGAATGGTTTCAGGCATAGGGCTCGATTCCAAAACTCAGCCCATGCCGAGGCACGGGCTGATGAAGCAACGCGAAGTTTCACAACGGGCGAGCCCATCGAAATCTCTTGCGCAACGCTAGTCGAATTCGGGAGTGCCCTTGCGCAGTATGGTCCCGATCGTCAGGCATGTGGCCGAAAGAATTCCAGCAACAATCATGTAATAGCCCATGGGGTGGATCCAGCCTGGATCATAGGTGAAATCCTGGCCCGCCCATACCGTCAGCAATATGGCCATGATCGCCAGAATGCCACCCATCGTTTGCAGCATCAGGCCACGGAAACGGCGCTTGTCGAGCGCAACTACTTGATCTGGCGTCAGGTCGCGTTCTTCCGGAGGCAACAACATATTCGGCATTGTTTTCGATTCTCCTTGCAATTCACTTATGGTGCGGATCGATTGCTATTCCGGAGGCCGCATCCCACGCATCATTACTAATTAAATCACGCGGGCTTCATTCCGCAGCATGTCTACCAGTTTTTTCGCAATCTCAGTCGACGACCCCTGCAACATCTCTGTTTTTTTCTGTTTCGTCGGAACGTACAACCGTTCGATCGTTTGGAGATTTGTACCCAGCTTGCCTTCCAGATCGGCCAGCGTCAGCTGCTGCAGAGGCTTGTTTCTGGCCTGCTTAATGCCAATCAAGGTGGCATAGCGTAACTTATTGATTCCGCTTTGGATGGTCAGGACGCATGGCAGAGGCATGTCGATCCACTGATACTGTCCGGCTTCCAATTCACGTTTCAGACGCAGTCCGGTGTCAGTTTTTTCGATGCCGATGATGATCGTAGCGTGCGGCCAACCAAGAATTTCCGCCAGCAGGACCCCCGTTTGTGCAAAACCGTAATCGTCCGATTGCAGGCCGGTAAAGACCATGTCAAAGGACTCATCGCCGATAGCCGCTCGAATGGCGCGCGCAGTGCTGACGCCATCCATGGTCACGAAGGAATCATCAACCAGATGAATAGCTCGGTCGGCCCCTTTGGCCAGCGCCTCACGCAGCACCTGCTGCGAACGGGTCGGCCCCACCGTGACGACCACCACTTCGCCGCCATGCTTTTCCTTTTGTCGCAGCGCTTCTTCCAGCGCGTAGGCGTCCGGCTCGTTGACTTCATAGGAGACATCCTCGCGAATCCAGGTACCCGCCGCATTTAGCTTGAGCGGAGCGTCCTTCTGCGGAACCTGCTTGATGCAAACGAGGATTTTCATAGGCTTAAAGCAACTGAGTAGTGTATCGGACTGTCTGCGCTGTGGTCGAGGGACGAGCCGACAGATGGCTCGGACATCACCGCCACAAAAGGCACAGCTACTGCAAGGTTCAATGTGGGTGGAGCAGGATAACTTTGGCGATGGAGAAATAGATCACCAGCCCGGTGACGTCCACCAGAGTCGCCACAAAGGGGGCCGAGGCAGTCGCCGGGTTCAGTCCGCATCGCCGCAGAACGAACGGGAGCGTCGCCCCGGCGATGGAGCCAAAAGCCACCACGCCTATCAATGCACATAGGATCGTCAGCGACAGCAGAAACGTCTGTGCCCCATACATGTTGAAGAGCGCATGCCAGGCAAAGATGCGCACCAGTCCGATGCACCCCAGGATCACGCCAAGCGCCAACCCAACAAACAGCTCGCGGCGGATGACCCGGAACCAGTCGCGGAGTCGAACATCTCCCACCGCCATCGCCTGAATCACCAGCGTTGAGGCCTGCGATCCGGAATTTCCGCCGCTGCTGATGATCAAGGGCAGAAACAATGCCAGCACCACGGCCCTTTCAATTTCATTTTCAAAGACGCTCATCGCAGTGGCAGTAAACATTTCGCCAATGAACAGAATCATCAGCCATCCCGCGCGCTTTCGCACCAGCTCAAAAAATGGTGCGTGCAGGTACGGGCCGTCCAGAGCCGCCGTGCCACCCATATTCTGGATGTCGCGGGCACTCTCCTCTTCGACCACGTCCACAATGTCATCGACAGTAACGATGCCGACCATGCGGGCATGTTTGTCGAGCACCGGAACCGCGAGCAGTCGGCTGTTGCGAACAACATCCGCTACGGCTTTCTGTGCAGTTTCCTCCGGCACAGCAATCAAATCTGTGTGCATGATTTCACGGATGGATTTGTCAGGGTCGGCGGAGAAAAGTTCTCGCAAGGAGATCACTCCCAGCAAATGCTGATCATGGTCTAACACGTATGCGTAGTAGATGGACTCGACCGCTGCGGCCTGTTTCCGTAGATACGAAATCGCTTCTTCAACCGTGGATTCGGGCCGCACTCGCGCAAAGCGCGGGCTCATCAGGCCACCCGCCTCGTCCTCCTTGTATGCCAGCAGAGCGCAGACTTCTTTTCGCGTAGGCTCATCGAGCAGCGCCAGCAAGTCATCGCGATGTTCAGGGCCGGCTTCCTGAATCAAATCCGCGGCATCGTCGGGAGCGAGCAGGCGTATCCACACATGTCGCTGGTCCTGCGGGAGGCGCTGGAGCAAATCGCATTGGTCATGGGCGCTGAGTTCGAGGAAAAAATCGGCCTTCTCGCCCGTGTGCAGCTCGCGAAATCTCCGCAAACGCTCGGCGTGAGTAAGGGCAGGCCAAAGTTCCCATAGTTCTTCTGTAGCCTCGGCGATTGTAGAGTTCATATCCGTCCTCTGGTTGTTTCGCGCCAACATTATGCGCGCGGCACGCTTCAATCTTTAGCACAACTCGATAAATTTTTAGCTTGCGCTGCGAAACTTTTTGACGATGCCGATATATTTCTGCGCGTTTTCTGTGATGACACTGGTGCGGCCTTCGCGGGCAGCCTTGGCATCGACCAGATCGCCGCCAACCCCCAGCGCGAACGCGCCCGCTGCCAGGAATTCTTCGGCAGTGCTGAGCGAAACGCCGCCGGTGGGGATCAGTTGAATCTGCGGCAGCGGGCCCTGCAGTGCCTTCAAATATTTCGCTCCGCCGAGGGCGCTGCATGGAAATACCTTCACCACGTCGGCTCCCGCTTGCCATGCGGTGACGATCTCGGTCGGCGTCAATGCGCCCGGCATAATCGGAACGCTGTAGCGGCGGCATAGTTCGATTGTTCGCACATCAAGCGCCGGACTGACAATGAATTGTGCGCCAGCCAGCAGGCAGTTACGAGCCGTCTCGGCATCGAGAACTGTGCCCGCGCCGAGCAGCAATTTGTCGCCGTGGTGATTGGCTAGCTGTTCAATGACGCGGATCGCGCCGGGCACAGTCATCGTTACCTCGAGAATGTTGACGCCGCCAGCCAGAATGGCATCGGCGATTGTCATCGCCTCTTGCGCCGACGAGGCGCGAAGCACAGGGACCAGCCCCAATTTGTGCATGTGTTGCATGATTTTCGTTTTGTCCATCAAAGTTCTCCTTGGTTGGCCATTCGCTTGGGTCCAGAACTATCGAATCACTCGCGCACTGGCGCCACGCATCAGTCGCTCCACTTCATCGAAGGTTGCCATGGTGGTGTCGCCGGGGGTTGTCATCGCCAGCGCTCCATGGGCGCAACCGCAATCAACCGCCCATTGCGGGCCTTTGCCACTCAGCAAGCCATAGATCAACCCGGAGGCGAAGGAATCGCCGCCACCGACGCGATCGAAAACCTCCAAATCGGGCATGGGACGCGCTTCGTAAAACTCGCCATCGTAATAACAGATGGCGCCCCAATCGTTGCGGGTCGCGGTTTTTGCGTGTCGCAAAGTTGTTCCCACGACGCGGAAATTTGGATACTCAGCGACAGCGTGGTGAATCATGGCGCGAAACTGGGCTGTATCGAGGTCGGCGAGGTTGTCGTCGACGCCTTTGATTTCAAATCCCAGTGCAGCGGTGAAGTCTTCCTCATTGCCCAGCATCACGTCGACCAATCCAGCCAGTTCACGATTGACCTCGCACGCGCGTTTTTTGCCGCCAATAGATTTCCATAGCGAATCGCGATAGTTTAAGTCATAAGAAATGATGGTGCCGTGCCGATGCGCCGCCTCCATGGCTTCCCGCGCTACCAGCGGAGCGGTTTCTGAAAGCGCGCAGAAGATGCCGCCGGTATGAAACCAGCGTGCCCCCTCGCGACCGAAAATTTCCTCCCAATCGATCATCCCTGGCTTCAATTGCGAGGCGGCCGTGTGTCCACGGTCGGAGCAACCGAGCGCTGCGCGCACTCCAAAGCCGCGCTCGGTAAAGTTCAACCCATTGCGTACGGTTCGGCCCACGCCGTCGTACGGCATCCACAGCAGGTGAGATAGATCGACGCCGCCCTGCAACATCAGGTCCTCAATCAGGCGGCCCACCGGATTGTCGGCCAGTGCGGTGACGATCGCGGTGCGCAGGTTAAAGCAGCGCCGCAGGCCTCGGGCAACGTTATATTCGCCGCCACCTTCCCAGGCGCGGAAATTCCTGGTCGTGGCGACCCGCTCGTCGCCTGGATCGAGACGCAACATCACTTCTCCCAAACTGACCAGGTCCCAGCGGCAGGCCTCACGCGGTTTCAGGTCAAGCTGCTTTGTATCGTTCATTCCTGAATTCCTTTCATGTTTTCTCAGCATTCATCTATGGGCTTTAGCGTTGGATTCCTAGCCGGTGGTCAAGCTGACACGCCGCAGCCCGGGTGCAAGGATCAGTATCAATGCAAATGCGATCAAGTAGGCAATAGCGGCATAAAGAAATAGAGGCGTATAGGTTCCGACCCACTGCAATGTCGCGCCCGCCGCCGATGCCATCAATACTCCTCCCACAGAACCCGCTGTTCCACCCACGCCTGCCACCGTGCCAACGGCGCGGGCGGGAAACATATCCGGCACCGTCGTAAACAGATTGGTACTCCAAATCTGGTGTCCACAAGCCGCCATGCTGACGACAGCGATGGCAACCCAGGCGTGATGGGTGTACGCGGCAAGAATCACGGGAACGACGCATAATGCGCCGAATAACATCAGCGTCAATCGTGCCCGCGCAAAAGCCATTCCGTGGCGCACCAGAAACGCGGGAAGCCAGCCACCGCCAATGCTGCCTACATCGGAAATAAGGTAAACGGTTATCAATGGAATTCCGATGCGGCTAAGTCCGATATGAAATCGACTGTCTAGAAATTTGGGAAGCCAGTAGAGATAAAACCACCAGACTGGGTCGGTCAGAAATTTCGCGACTGCGAAAGCCCAGGTCTGTGGCTTCCGAAGCAGCTGCCGCCAAGAGGGCGCGGATTCACCGGACTCCATATCGTCTGCGACCTGGCCCGCGCGGATGTAGGCATACTCCTGCGGGGTAATCTTGGGATGTTTTTCCGGTGGTTGATAGCTGGTCCACCACCACACCAGCCATATCAGTCCAAGTACGCCGGTAGAAAGAAATGTGGCCCGCCAACCGTAATGAAGATCGATCCAGGGAACCAGTAAGGCCGAAGCAATGATACCTATATTTGCGCCGGTATTGAAGATGCCGGTGGCCAGGGAACGCTCTTTCTCGGGAAACCATTCCGCAGTGGTTTTCAGGGCAGCGGGAAAGTTTCCCCCTTCTCCAAGCCCAAGTAAAAAACGGCAGATTCCAAATCCAAGTGCAGCGCTGGCGAAGGCGTGTGCGGCGGAGGCAAGACTCCAGACCAACATCATCAGCGCATAGCCGATGCGCGTGCCTACGCGGTCAATCAATCGTCCGGCAGCGATCATTCCAATCGAATATGCGATCTGGAATGCGCTGATCATGTACCCATACTGGATTTCAGTCCAGCCAAACTTCAACTGCAATTCCGGCGCCAGAATGCCAAGCACCTGGCGATCCATGTAATTTTTTGAGGTGGCATACAAGAGCATGGCGCAAATCACCCAGCGCACATGTCCAGCAGCTCGAGAGGGCGGTTTGTCCGTACCTTGACCGGCGAGCTGGTCCGTTGACTTCACTCGATCTCCACGAATGATTTGGCTTCTCGCATGATAGTCGACCATCCAATGAAAACGAAATGAAGTTGTATAAAACGAAGCTTTTGGCAGCAACTCATGCGTACATAGAGACGGCACTTGTGAAAAACTTATAGAAGATATGATTTCTGTCAGCAATGTAAGCATGCGCTATGGATCGAAGATCCTGTTTGAAGATGTTTCCACCACCTTTACTGCCGGTCGCCGCTATGGCCTGACCGGCCCCAATGGAGCGGGCAAGACCACCTTCATGAAAGTCCTCAGTGGGGATCTCGACCCCCAGAAGGGCGTCGTCGTGCGTCCGAAGAAGCTGGGTGTACTGCGTCAGGATCAGTATGCCTTCGATGCCTATCGCGTAATCGATACGGTTATTATGGGCAACAAGGCTCTATGGGCGGCACTGGAAGAGCGCGATCGGATTTATGAGAAGGCGGAATTGGACGACGCCGACGGAATGCGCCTGGGCGAGTTGGAAGGCATCGTCGGAGAAGAGGACGGATATACCGCGGAAAGCGATGCCGCAATCCTCTTGCAGGGCCTCGATATTCCAAACGATGTCCATGAGCGCAAGATGGGCGAGCTGCAAGGCGGCCAGAAGATGCGGGTTTTGCTGGCGCAGGCGCTGTTCGGCAATCCGCAGGCCCTGTTATTGGATGAGCCGACCAACTATCTCGATCTCGATTCCATCCACTGGCTGGAAGAGTTCCTGACGCACCGCGAAGGCACACTCATCACGATCTCGCATGATCGTTATTTTCTGAACAATGTTTGCACCCACATCGCCGACATCGACTATCAGACCATCATCACCTACACCGGCGGCTATGACGATATGGTGCTGGCGAAGACGCAGGTGCGGACTCGCCTGGAAGCGCAGAACGAAGAACGCGAAAAGAAGATTGCTCAGCTGAATGAATTCATCGCCCGCTTTTCTGCTGGTACGCGTTCCAGCCAGGTGACCTCTCGCAAGAAGGAAGTGGAGCGCCTGCAAACCAGCGAGTTAGCACGGTCCAACATCGCACGGCCGTACATTCGCTTCGATCAGCTACGTCCCTCTGGCAAGCATGTTTTGGAAGCGGAGGGTGTTTCGAAGGCATACGGGGACCATGTCGTCATCGATGGATTCACCGCATCGGTGACGCGCGGAGAGAAGATTTGCCTGATCGGTCGTAACGGCCAGGGAAAAACCACGCTGGTCAAGGCGTTGTTGGCCCATGCTCCAAAGATGGAGCATATGCCGGGAGATAATCCCAGCAGCGATATTGACAGTGGCGTGGTGAAGTGGGGACACGCGGCGCAGATTGGCTACTTTGCGCAGGACCACACATCGACGATTGAAAAAGGAACAACCGCGGCGGACTGGCTTCATCAGTTCGATCCCAAAGCCACCAAGGAAGATATTCGCGGCGTTCTTGGCCAAATGTTGTTCAGCGGAGAAGAAGGCTTGAAGCCGACAGAGGCACTGTCCGGTGGCGAAGCGGCTCGGTTGCTATTTTGCAGGTTGATGATGCAGAAGCCGAATTTTCTTATCTTCGACGAACCGACAAACCATCTCGATCTGGAAGCAATCAACGCGCTGAACCAGGCACTACAGAAGTATGAAGGTACGGTCCTGCTGGTCACACACGATCAGGAACTGATTGATGAGGTGGCCACACGCATCTGGAACTTTGAAGACCATAAAATCCAGGACTTCAAAGGGCCGTACGCGGAGTTTCTGCAATCCCGCGTTGCGGTGTCGCGGTAAATCAAGACTGGGGATTGGCAGAATCAATTCACGCTGCAATTTGTCTCAGCGCATAGTGTTGAATCAGGCAGACATTTCAGGCATCTAATGGAATGCACCGAATGGCCTACTATGTTGAACGTGATTGCGCCGTTGAGTCCTGCCGCAGACATCTTTGGCCCAGCAGAAATGCTGGGTAACAAATTTCTTAATCCGGTGCCGACATTCGTGACCGGTGCGGGACGTGCGGGCCATATGCTGCGTCGCTTGCTGTTCGAGAGGCGCCAAGGGGATCCGAAACATGCGCTCGGACCTTTCCGGACGGAACCATCGATCTACACTGTGCCTCCTGTTCGAGGACTTCGCGTCACATGGATGGGACACTCCTCCGTTCTGATTGAGATCGATGGAGTGCGAATCCTTACCGATCCGTCTGGAGCGAGCGCGTCTCCTTTGTCTCGTTTGCCGGCCCGAAACGATTCTATCCTCCGCCGCTGGTGTTGCAAGACCTGCCGCCGCTCGACGCCGTGTTGCTCTCCCATGACCACTACGACCACCTGGATCGCGCCACGATCGAGCGGCTTGCCGTCTCTGCTCAAGGGCGAGCGTACGCGTTTCATTTGTTCGCTCGGCCTTCGACGATATTTGGAATCGTGGGGAATTCCTCCACAGAAGATTACGGAGCTGAACTGGGGTCAGACAGCCAGCCTCGGCCAGGATTGCCACATCACGGCCACTCCGGCACGCCATTTTTCTGGGCGTGGATTATGGCGAAGGAATGAAACTCTGTGGTCCTCGTTCGTGATTCGCGGAAACCAGCACAACATCTTCTTCGGAGCGGATTCAGGCATGTTTTCTGGATTTCGTTCCATCGGCGATGCTTACGGCCCATTCGATCTAACCATGCTGGAAATTGGCGCGTACGATGCGGACTGGCCCGATATCCACATGGGTCCAATCCATGCTGCGGAAGCGCACGTTGACCTGAAAGGAAAGCTGCTGCTGCCGATCCATTGGGGTCTGTTCAATCTGGCGTTCCATCCCTGGCGGGAGCCCATCGAGCGTTTAATCACCGCTGCCGCCAGGCAGAATCTTCAATTGTTTCTTCCATCTCCTGGTCATCCCACTGAGGTAACGGGCGCAAACCTGCACACATATTGGTGGGAACGATAAACTCGCGGACCGATTCGCACATCTGCGCGTTTTGTGCTCTGCCTCCGGCAACGATTGCTGTGTTTTTGCCTTCTTATTCAATAGTGGGAAAAACTATGGAAAATCTATCGGGAAAGATCGCCATTCTCTCCGCGGACGGGCTCGAACAAGTGGAATTGACGGAGCCTAAGTCGAAATGATGGCTGGCAGACACGGCTGATCCGAAAAATAAAAAGTTTCTGTAGGGATACCAGGGAGTGCAGCGAACATTTTGCATTCCCTGTTTTTTTATTCCGGAAGCGGCTTCAATGGGATAGTACGCCCTGTGCGGGCCGATTCTCGGGCCGCACTTAGTATCTGCATCGCGATGATGTTTGTATCGAGCGCGGTCAGGTCTCCCTTGGGAACGAGTTGTCCGCGGAGCACAGCGGCCAGGTAGTGGAGTGAATTATCCTGCGGCGGCGTCAGCGGCGGTGGCGTAAGCAGCGTGGGTTGGTTCTGTTCTGCATAGCGCACCCTCAACCGATCCGGACCGACTGTGATGGCGTACCCTTTTGTGCCGTAGAGGGCCATATCCTTCACGGAGAACGACCAATCCCACGAAGGCATCAGGACTGCCTGCATCCTGGGATAACGCAGGATGATCGTGGCGTCGTCATCGACATGGGAATACAGATTCGGCTTGTCGGTTTGCGCAACCGCAGTGACGCTGATGGGAGTTTCGCCATGCATCAGCCAGGTCACCAGATCGGCGCCATAGCAACCAAAATCAAACAGCGCCCCCGCTCCATTTTTCTGTGGGTCAGTCAGCCAGCTTAAGAATTCAGGCCCGACACCAATTTCTTTCGGTCCCTGATGTCCATCGCGGACGATCACCTTGCGCAATTCGCCCAGCTTGCCCTGCTGCAGTTCGTCATATGCGGCGCGATTGCTGGAGTACCATGTGGTCTCGTAATTTACCAGCACATGGATGTGATGTTCGCGCGCAGTTTTTCGAATCGCCAGCGCATCTTCCAGCGTCGTAGCCAACGGCTTTTCCACCATCACGCTCACTCCGTGAGCGGCGGCAATGTCAATGACCTGCCGATGATCGCTGATGGCCGTGTAGACGAGCAACGCCTGGGGATGCGTCTGCTGAATCATCGGATCGATTTTTGTAAAGAAAAGCTTTGGGTCGAGTTGGAACTGTTTTTTGTATTTGTCAGCCAGCGCCTTGTTAGGCTCTTCAATGCCGACCAGTTGAATCTCGGGATGGTTCTTCAACTCGGGCAGGAAGCCACCCACGTGTCCATGTACCAAGCCGACCACGGCAACGCGGATGGGGCTCTGTGAATCCGAAGTGCTCTGTGCGGTGGCTAGAATCGCCACGGCAGAAAGAAAAAAGAAGATGGAAACGATCTGTAGAATCGCACGCTTGCGGAGTTTGAAACCGTTCATCGCGAGGAAAGCCTCCAGGTCCAGAGAAGTCGATTTTATAGCGTGCTATTTCAACTTGGCTTCCAGTTCTGTCCAGCGCAGATAGAGCGCATCGACACGGATTTCTGCTTCTGTGACCGCCGCCATCGCCTGCTCCAGCCGCGTTGCATCGGTTGCAATTGCGGGATCCTCCATTGCGTCGCGACCCAATTGAAGCTGCTGTTCCGCATTGGCAATGTCTTGCTCAATGGTCGAGTATTCGCGCGCTTCCATGTAAGAAAGTTTTTTCTTGATCTGACTGGAAGAAGTTTTCGAGGTATGCTTCGCGGCGCTTTCGGTGCCGTCTGCGGAGCGTGGTGAGAGTTCAGAATTTTTCTTCTGGCCTCGCTCGTTCTTCCACGCGTTCCATTGCGAATAGTCGGCAAAGCGTTCCGCGCCGCCGCGACCATCGAGGCCCAACACTGTGGTGGAAACTCGGTCCAGCATGAAGCGGTCATGCGTCACCAGTACCAGGGCACCGCGAAATTCCAGCAGGCTTTCTTCCAGAATTTCCAGCGTGGGTATATCCAGATCGTTGGTCGGCTCATCGAGCAGCAGCAGATCCGCCGGTTGCAGCATCAGCTTCGCAATCAGCACCCGCGCGCGTTCGCCGCCAGAGAGTCGCTCGACAGGCTGATTTAACTGCTCACTGGTAAATAAAAATCTCTCCGCCCAGGAGGCGACATGCTGCACGCGGTCCTGATAAACCACGGAGTCGCTGTCCGGTGCCAGCGCACGGCGCAGCGTCAGATTTGTATCCAGCTGACGGTTTTGGTCAAAGTAAACAATCCGCAAATTCTGAGCGCGGCGGATCTCGCCGGAATCAGGCGACAGCTCCGAACGCAGCAGCCGCAACAAGGTGGTTTTACCGCTGCCGTTCGGTCCGACCAGTCCTAGGCGCATGCCGGCAGTCAGGATGAAATCCAGCTTGTCGAACAAAACC
Organism: uncultured Acidobacteriota bacterium; assembly: GCA_963719625.1. Lineage (GTDB taxonomy): Bacteria > Acidobacteriota > Terriglobia > Terriglobales > Acidobacteriaceae > JAKAAZ01. The sequence continues at coordinate 7,554 of CAVRDB010000022.1, read as the reverse complement.
TGCTCGCCCATTTTGCAGGAGACGCCTTCCAGTTCCACCAGCCGCTTGGTCTTTCTGTCTGTGGCGGAAAAATCGATGTTGGCGGTGGATGTCTGGCTGCGTGACCGCATCTCCGCCAGGTTTCCAATCATGCTGTTGGCGCTGTCAATCCGCGCTTTCGACTTGGTGGTGCGCGCCTTCGGTCCACGTCGTAGCCAATCAATTTCGATACGCACGCGATTCGCCAAAGCATCCTGGCGTTTGGTCTGCGCCTGCAGATATTCATCTTTCTTTTCCAGGAATTCGCTGTAGTTTCCTTGCACCGTCAGGATGCCTTCGGCGTACATGCGGTTCAACTCCACCATGGTGTGCGCGATATTTTCCAGGAAATAACGGTCATGGCTGACCACGACATAGGCAAACTGCGCGTTGAGCAACAGCTTCTCCAGCCATTCAATTCCCGCCAGGTCAGGTGGTTCGTTGGCTCATCGAGCAGCAACACATCAGGGTGCTGGACCAGAGCTTCAGCGATCGCCAGCCGTTTGCGCCGCCCTCCAGACAGCGTCGCGGCGCGCACATCGAAGTCTTCAAACCCGGCTCGTCCCAGGGTTTCCGCCAGCCGCGCCTCACGTTCTGTTTGTGGCGCATGGATTCGATCTTCAGCGCCTGCTGCAACACCGAACGAATCGTATCTTCCGGCGAAAATTCGGAGTTCTGCGCGATGTATCCGACGCGTGCCAGCTTTCGCCGTGAGACTTCGCCTGCATCCGGTTCGATGTTTCCCGCAAGAATTTCCAGCAGCGTGGATTTGCCGGAACCATTCGGCCCAACAACGCCGATCTGGTCGCCTTCAGAAACGGTAAAGGCGATGTTGTCGAATAGCGGCGTGGCTCCGTACGCCTTGCGAAGAGATTGTCCGTTGAGAATGGGGGGCAAGCGTGCGGTACATCCTTGATCTGCGGAGTGCGGTTCGGCGGTCTGACTCAAGGATAGCAGCCGACAGCATCAGAGCTTTCCAGCCCGCTCTTGTCCAAGCAGGATTCGTTTCCGCTGTTGCGCCGGAAAACGCTCTATCGCATATCGCAGTGTGGTTCGCGAAATCGAAGCATAGTGCTTCGATAGAAAAGCCAGCAGTTCAGGCTTGGATATTTTGCCGGCTTCTCGCAGTGCCCATCCAGTGGCTTTGTGGATCAAATCATGCGGATCGGAAAGCAGCATCTCTGCGATTTGGAATGTGTCCGTAGTCTCCCCGCTTCGAATCAGCGTCAGGGTCGAGACGATGGCTATGCGCCGTTCACACGGATTTCGACTTCGCAAGCCGAACGAGCAGGCGCCGCGACCGGGTCTTTAGATGTTCGCCGAGAATGTATGGCGCGGATGTGTCGACCAGGTCCCAGTTATTGATGCCTTGCGTATGCTGCAGATAAAACTTCGACAATTTTCTTCCGATCCGCTTCCGTCCCGCATTCATATTGGGCGACTAATATCTCGAGCGCAGCCAGGCGATGTTCGTGTGTGGGCGAAGCCAGCAGGAGCGCAACATCTGACAATGAAAGCATGCGATATTGCAGCACAACTTTTCGCTGGACGGGTACAGGAATGCCCAGGAACCTGTCGCCTTCCCCGTATTCGCCACCTCCACTCTTGATATTTGGCAACGACGGCTGCTCGCGCCGGATTACCCAATGCAGCTAAATCCCGCACCAGTTGCGTGCGGGTGAATGAAGGGGGCTGTCCACTTCGATGTGTTTTGGCTTTCATGGCGCCTCAAAGGGTCCCTTGGAATCGGCGGGTTTCACCGCACCCAAATCAGATACACTGCCAACCCAATACCGGCAGCGCTCAGCAGGAGTGCCAGCGTTATCGCAGACTTGGAAGTGCGTCCAGCAACCCACGCGCCGGTTCGCAACTGTCTCACTTCGTGAATGTGCGTCAAGACGGCGCTGACGTTCACGACGACTCCAACGATGACCAGCGCTGTACCCAGCCAGAGTGAAGGGCTGGTCGGACGGCTAGCCTGCTGGGACTGTTGCATGCCCAGTTCGCGCAGAAACAATCCGAAGCGGGCCACGACAAAGCCAAAGCCCATGAGGGCCAGGCCGGTGCGAATCCATGCAAGAAAGGTTCGCTCCGCAGCAAAATACACGCGGGGGTCACGTTCACTTTGTGGATTGCTGATCGAGTCTTGTTGGTCGCTCATGGTGACTCGATTAAGAATCTAAGAACGCGACCGACTTGATGCCCGCCAACTCAAAACGTTTACGGCAACGAATGTTCTGGCAAGCGACCTGGTCCTCGCGTAGCACCATGTAGGATTGCGCCTTGGCGAAGCGTGCACGGTCCCGTTCGTCGGCGCGTGGAGGCAGGCTGTTCTTCTTGCGCCGGACCAGCCAATTCAACTGATACTCCGCCGCTTGGCGGCAGTGGGGACAAGTAAGGGTATGGGGGCGCTGCTCTGGTTTTTCATTGTAAAAATCCCGCTCTTCCATACCGTGCCCTCCTATGGCAACTTCCAGTATGGCACCGCAGCCGTCGGAACCGCGAATATGTGCAGCAATTTTCCTCGTTTGCACATTCCGCTTCGTCGTACACTGCGCCTACACGCTCTTTGGAGGATCGTGATGCCCATCAATCCTATGCTGGATGCAAGTATGGTCACGACAGCGCTGGAATTGCCTGGGTTCCGTGTTGTGCGGAACTGTGGCGTGGTGCGCGGTATCGTGGTACGTTCGCGCTCGATCTTCGGAACCATTGGCGCTGGCCTGCAAACGCTGGCTGGCGGCAATATATCCATCTACTCCCAGCTCTGCGAAAAAACCCGCGAGGACGCTTTTGAATTGATGATGCAACATGCGGCACAACACGGTGCCAATGCCATCATCTGCGCCCGCTATGACGCCAACGACATCCAGCAGGGAGTGACGGAAGTATTGGCCTACGGCACCGCCGTCATCGTCGAAAGAGTGGCGTGATGGCGCGTGTGACTGGGATTGGCGGAATCTTTCTGAAAGCAGAAAAACCCGACCTGCTTTCTGCGTGGTATGCGAATCATCTGGGCATGACGCTAACGCCGTATGGCGGAGTAGATTTTGAGTGGCGTGAAAAAGACTCGCCGGAGAAGCCCGGGAATACTGTATGGGCCCTGTTTCCTGAAGGCACCGAATACTTTGGACCGGGAGAACAGCAGGCGATGGTCAATTATCGCGTCGACGATCTTGACGGGCTCCTGCAACAATTGGAAGCTGCGGGCGTGGAGATTGATCTTCGTCGGCAGAGCGACGAAAACGGGCGCTTTGCGTGGATTGTCGACCCCGAAGGCAATCGCGTGGAGTTGTGGGAGCCCGCACCGCCGGTCACCAAATCGTGAATCATGCTCGACTGATCCTGCAACCTCACGCGTAGGCATCGACCACGCCAAAGATCCACAGCACGCCCGCGACAATTGCGAAGGGAAGCACTGATTGATAACGGTGTCATGGAAAATTCCTGCAGAGGGATGCATCGGCCCCGAATGTGCGGCGAGGAAAATGGCGCGAATTTTTTTCGACGGATAGTTGTGGTTAGCACAGCCTCGTTTGCAGTGCATCCAGCCGGTTTTTCCGAATGCGATTCACACGCTTTCAACAGGCATCGCGAACGACTCGCCGCGTATTTTCTACGTGTAGAGCGAGAGCGGTGCAAGTCTAGTTTGAAACTGCGTGAATTTCACCGAATATTCGCCATTTACACATGGCTATTCGGTTCGTACTCTAGGCGAGCGTTGCTGAAAACAGCAACGCACCTCTTTCGCCTATTTTTGATTCACACAATTTGAAATTGGAACGGAAGACCCAGCACACACGCGACAGGTCCCGCTGAAAGCCGTCCACTGACTCGCAGTTTCTCTATCGAGTGGGTGGTATTGGTTTGGATGCTGGCGCGGCAGGCAAAGGTGTGTCTGATCTTCCGTTCCCCGCAGTCCGAGTCGCCGCCGCGACCCGGACCGCATGGGTGCAATTGCAGGCCTGCGTCTCGCGAATGTCCACGAGGCACGGTCCTGGCACTCGCGAGACGTGCTGTGTTTTTTTGCAGCGGACTGCGGCTGAACCACCTTGTTTCCTTTTGGGGAATGCGCGGTGTTGTGCTTGCAGGGAGAACGAATGCGTCCAAAAAAAGTTATTTTGTGCGTCGATGACAACGATCAAGCTCTATCGGTCCGCAAGTTTGTATTGGAGACCCGTGGTTATCGCGTATTGACGGCGAAGAACGCCGAAGAAGCCATTGAATTATATGATCGGGGCCGAGTCGACCTGGTCATTACCGACCTGGTGATGCCGCACTGCAATGGCAACGACCTGATTTTGCAGCTGAAGGAAATTGCGCCCTGGGTTCCCGCAGTGCTGGTCAGCGGCAGCATCAAACAATTTGATCCCACTACCCGCGCCGATGCTTTCCTGCCTAAAGGCGCTTGCTCGCCGCAGGAATTGTTGGAGCGGGTTCGGGTTCTTCTGATACGCAAACGCGGTCCAAAAAAGATGACGGCGCCGCCATCAACTGCCGAGCGAAATGTAGCGAGCGCACAAGTTGTCGCGTAGCGGCGGAATGGTGTACCGGTGAATCTTTCTGCACTGTAGTCCAGCCGGTACAATAGAAAAAATGCAGCCAGTTATCGTCGCCGAGCACCTTGGAAAGGTTTATCGCACAGGGAAAGTGGAGGTCCACGCTCTGCGCTCCGTTTCCTTTTCCGTGGCCGCGGGAGAGTTTGTCAGCATCGTCGGCCCTTCGGGAAGTGGAAAGTCCACGCTGTTTTACTCGCTTGGCGGCCTGACCCGGCCATCCTCTGGCAGATTGCTGATCGATGGCGTCGATTTTGCTTCCTTGAGCGATGCGCAACGCACGCGCCTGCGCAAGCAAAAGATCGGCTTTGTCTTCCAGAAATTTAACCTGCTGCCGACCTTGAGCGCCATGGACAACATCCTGCTGGCGCATGAAATTGCATCGGGCACGAAAAAGGTGGACCAGACCTATTTCGATCACCTGACCGACCTGCTGGGCATTCGCGGCCGCTTGCATCATCGGCCTTCAGAATTGTCCGGCGGCGAGCAGCAACGGGTAGCCATCGCACGCGCCTTGATTAGCCGTCCGGCCATTGTGCTGGCGGACGAACCGACGGGGAATCTCGACTCCAGGAACTCCGACGCGGTGCTCGCGGTTCTGCGTCGCTCTAATCAGGAACTGAATCAGACGGTGATGATGATTACGCACAATCCTGAAGCGGCGGCCGTTGGCGATCGCGTCCTGCACATGCGCGACGGCGAACTGCTGGATGCCGAAACCCACGCGGCACTGGAAGCAAACTCCGCCTAACGCTTGACGTGGTCGGAGCGCCGTGTGTTGCGCCCACCTCAACAAACTTCACGAATCTCGATAACTTCGCGCCCTTCAATTGGAAATTGCTGGTTTTTCTTCTGGGTATGTCGTCACTTTAGGTGTGACGCGCGGGTGAATGGAAGTTGCTCCGCCTGTATCGTTGATGACGTTAAGAATTTTTCCGTGTTCGCCCAGGCTTACCGTGATCATGTGATGAAACTTCACCTTCGTACGCCGGGGAACTTCAATGGCGCGGGTCAGCTCGACGCCAGGTTGCTCGAAGACGCTGTAGATTCCAAGCCCCCAGGCTTCGTGTCGGGTGACATTGTTGGCCACTTTGTAGGATGCCCAGCCATTCGTGCCCGGCGCGCTCATGTAGCTTGCCTGGTTGGGAGGATCGTACGGAATTTCAGATTGGTAAAAGTAAGTTCGCCCGCTGTTGCCGTTCCATAGGACCTGGAATTGCTGGTGATGTTCGACGAACAGGCCATACGCGGTGACGTTGTTGCCGTTCACAACCAGGCCGTTGGCGCTGGTATTCATGTCCCATCCCACCCCGGAGCCATGGTCCGCGCGCCAGATCCAGGTGTGATCGATGATGGTGTCGTTGCTGTTGATCTTCAGATTGACGGCCGTGCGTCCCACTCCAGCGCCGCCCACCCGAAAAAAGACATCGTGCAGCGAGATGGGATTCTTTGCGTGACTGGCCTTGCTGCCGTCCTGTCCTACTTCCAGTAGGACAGGTGATTCGACGGGACCCGCGTCGAAGAGCAGACCGGCGATGATGATTCCGTCCGCGTCCGCCGTTGTGATGGCAGCGGTACCGTTGATCGGGCGCAACGTCGCAAAGCCAAGGCCCATCACCACGGTGTTGGGCCGGGTCACGCGGATCGCGTCCATCAGGTCATAGATGCCCGGGGTCAAGCAGCAGGTCCTTGCCTTTGGCCAATTGCTGATTGATCGATACCGCAGTGTCGACTCCGGGATGCGCGATATAAAAATGGCTGATAGGAATCGACCGTCCCGGTGTCGTTCCGCTGCGCCAGGTGATGCCGGAACTGTCGATGCGCAGCGATGGGACGCGTACGCTGTAGTTCCCGGCGGCATCGATTTGCAGGAACGGCTTCTCGCGAATGACCGGAGTCAGCGCAATCTTCGTGTAGGGCGGGGAAGGCCACTCGCCCGGCGGAGGATGAGCCACGCCGACGAAGACCATGTTCCAGTTGGAACCGGTCCAGCTGCCCCACTCCGTGTTTCTTGAAATCCATTGCTGCTGCGGACCGGCGTCAACGGTACCGTCAATCAGATCGTCGGACATCCAGCCACCGCTCGCCCATCCATGATGCTGATGCAGTACGATGTCGCCTCGAACGTGCATGCGGCGAAAAGGTGCAGCTTGCGAAACTGCCCATCGCATGGAACCCCCCGGTGGGACCACCGTCAATCCTTCGGCCGCCCTCCAAAAAGTCGTAGTCGCATTGTTGTTATCTTCGCTGGCGTCGGAGTGCAAATTGCCGTTGATCTGTACGTCATCGGGAGAGGCGCCCAATCCAATCACCTCTGTGTAGAACCCGATGGGAACATCCACGTTGTACTTGCCAGGCAGGAACATCAAGGCGTTGCGCTCCGGGCCAAATTCATTTCTCCGCTGGATGGCGTACACCTTGTCGACTTGTTTTTGGATCATCGCCGCCGGCATCGATGGCGCAAAAATAAGGACGTTGGGTCCAAAATCCGGCTTGGCGCTGCTGGCTGCCATCCCTGGAGTAACAGTCCACGCAAGCAGCGCCACGGCAAGGCCGAACGTCATCCTTGTTCCAAGATTCTCCGCCGCTACGCCGCCCGCTATCGATCGGCTTTCCCATTTCTCCGTCTCCTCTTAGTCATCGAGGTATCGTATCCCTGTGAAACCGAGACAGACAATCTCGTCCGTCTCGGGGGCTGCGGTTGCGTTGACCCGACGCCTCGCATGTCGATATACTTCAATCCAGTAAGGGCGGGAGTAGCTCAGTGGTAGAGCGCGACCTTGCCAAGGTCGAAGTCGCGGGTTCGACCCCCGTCTCCCGCTCCAGCGGCGTGTCGCTGCCAACCTTCCCATGCCAGCAGCCGCGATTCATGGTTTCAACCTGCTCGTCAGGGCGCGGTACCCAAGTGGTAAGGGAGAGGTCTGCAAAACCTTTATGCGTCGGTTCGATCCCGACCCGCGCCTCCAATCCTCTCAGATAG
>CAVRDB010000021.1:0-8816 GCA_963719625.1 uncultured Acidobacteriota bacterium | reverse complement strand
AACCGACGCATAAAGGTTTTGCAGACCTCTCCCTTACCACTTGGGTACCGCGCCTGACGAGTTGGGTGTAACCATGAATCGCGGCTGCTGGCACTGGGAAGGGTGGGGCAGACGCCCCGGAGCGAAAGACGGGGTTCGAACCCGCGACCTCGACCTTGGCAAGGTCGCGCTCTACCAACTGAGCTACTCCCGCCCTTACTGGATTGAAGTATATCGACATGCGAGGCGTCGGGTCAACGCAACCGCAGCCCCCAGCGGACGAGATTGTCTGTCTCGGTTTCAGAGGGATACGATACCTCGATGACTATGAGGAGACGGAAACATGGGTCAGCTCCATCATAGCAGCGCTCCAGCGGCGAAAATGGAGTACTTACTCTGGGCCTTGTCGCGGCGCTGCTTGTGCTGGCCGTCACTCCGGGGATGGCAGCCAGCAGCGCCAAGCCGGATTTTGGGCCCCACGTCCTTATCTTTGCGCCATCGATGCCGGCGGCGATGATCCAAAAACAAGTCGACAAGGTATACGCCATCTTGCCCCCCAACGAATGTCTCGGAGCGCAACACCTTAATGTTCCTGCGTGGGGAGACAACGTGGATGTCCCCATCGAATTCTACACAGAGGTGATCGGATTGGGTGCCTCCCAACGACGTAGATATCAACGGCAATTTGCATTCCGATGCCAGCGAAGATAACAACAATGCGACTACGACTTTTTGCTGGCCCCCAGGCGGCCCGAGGGGGGGTTCCATGCGATGGGCGGTTTCGCAAGCTGCACCCTTTGCTGCATGCACGTTCGAGGCGACGTCGTACTGCATCAGCATCATGGATGGGCGAGTGGTGGCTGGATGTCCGACGATCAGATTGACGGTACTGTTGACGCCGGTCCCGCAGCAGCAACCGGATTTCAAGAAACAAGGAGGGGGCCGCTGGACCGGTTCCAACTGGCAATATTCTCTCCCGTGCCTCATCCTCCGGCGGGGAAATGGCCTTCCCCGCCCTACACGAAGATTGCGCTGACTCCGGTCATTCGCGAAAAACCGGCTCCCTGCAAGTCGATGCCGCCTGGACCCATGGCCCTCATGTTGCCCATCGCTGCGTATCGACAGTTCCGGCATCACCTGGCGCAGCGGCAACGACACCGGGACGGTCGATTCCTGTCAGCCATTTTTATATCGCGCATCCCGGAGTCGACACTGCGGTGTCGATCAAACTCCCCTAGGCCAAAGGCAAGGACCTGCGGCCGACTTGGGGCATTTATGACCTGATGTTTTTTATCTGTGTGACCCGGCCCCGCACAAGTGGTGATGTACTCGGCTTTGCGACGTCGCCACCCATCAGCGATATCGCTGCCATCACAACGGCGGACGCGGACGGGATCATCATTGCCGGTTTGCTCTTCGACGCGGGTCCCATCCGAATGACCTGTCCTGCTGGAAGTAGGACAGGATGGGCAGCAAGGCCAGTCACGCGAAGAATCCCGTCTCGCTGCATGATGTCTTTTTTCGGGTGGGCGGCGCTGGAGTGGGACGCACGGCCCGTCAATCTGAAGATCAACAGCAGCGACACCATCATCGATCACACCTGGATTGGGCGCGCGGACCATGGCTCCGGGGTGGGCTGGGACATGAATACCAGCGCCAACGGCTTGGTTGTGAACGGCAACAACGTCACCGCATATGGCCTGTTCGTTGAACATTTACAGTTCCAGGTCCTCAACGGCGACGAACCTACTTTTATCAATCTGAAATTCCGTACGATCCTCCCAACCAGGCAAGCTACATGAGCGCGCCGGGCACGAATGGCTGGGCATCCTACAAGGTAGCCAACAATGTCACCCGGCACGAAGCGTGGCGACTTGGAATTTACAGTGTCTTCGAGCAGTCTGGCGTGGTGCTGACCCGACCTCCCCCCCTCCCCGGCGTAGCGAACGTGAAGTTTCATCACATGATCACGGTAAGCCTGGGGCGAACACGGAAAAATTCTTAACGTCATCAACGATGCAGGTGGCCCAACTTCCATTCACCCGCGCGTCACACCTAAAGTAACGACATACCCATGAACGAAAAAGCTTCCATTTCCAATTGAAGGGGGCGCGAAGTTATCGAGATTCGTGAAGTTTGTTGAGGTGGGTTGCAGCAACACATCGGCGCACTCCCGATTTCGCTGCTTCAATGCGTCAGACGGCGTTGGCGGAGTTTGCTTCCAGTGCCTGCGTGGGTTTCGGCATCCAGGAGCTCCGCCGTCGCGTTTCCCGACGCGATCGCCAATGGTCTGCCGCTTCAGGATTGTGCGTAATCATCATCACCGTCTGATTCAGTTCTTGATTGGAGCGGCGCAGAACTGCGAGTACCGCTGTTCCAGTTCCTGGAGTCAGATTCCCCGTTGGTTCGTCTGCCAGCACAATGGCCGGACGGCTGATCAAGGCCCCTGCTGAGGTACCCGTTGCTGCTCGCCGCCGGACAACTCTGAAGGCCGACTACTTGTAGTGGGCTCCGGCGAATGCCCAGCAGGTCGGTCAGGTGATCGAAATAGGTTCTTCTAACCAGGCTCGTCCGATGCAATTTCATGTGCCAGCAGGATGTTGTCCATGGCGCTCAAGGTGGGCAGCAGGTTTAATTTTTGGAAGACAAAGCCGATCTTTTGCTTGCGCAGGCGTGTGCGTTGCGCATCGCTCAAGGAAGCAAAATCGACGCCATCGATCAGCAATCTGCCAGAGGGTGGCCGGTCAGACCGCCAAGCGAGTAAAACAGCGTAGGTTTTCCACTTCCCGAAGGACCGACGATGCTAAACTCTCCCGCGGCCACGGAAAAGGAAACGGAGCGCAAGCATGGACCTCCACTTTCCCTGTGCGATAAACCTTTCCAAGGTGCTCGGCGACGATAACTGGCTGCATTTCTTCTATTGTACCGGCTGGACTACGGCGCAGAAAAATTCCCAGTACACCATTCCGCCGCTACGCGACAACTTGTGCACTCGCTACATTTCGCTCGGCAGTTGATGGCGGCGCCGTCATCTTTTTGGGACCGCGTTTGCGTATCAGAAGAACCCCAACCCTCTCCAACAATCTCCTGCGGCGAGCAAGCGCCTTTAGGCAGGAAGGCATCGGCGCGGGTAGTGGGATCAAATTGTTTGATGCTGCCGCTGACTAGGACTGCGGGAACCCAGGGCGCAATCTCCTTCAGCTGCAAAATCAGGTCGTTGCCATTGCAGTGCGGCATCACCAGGTCGGTGATGACCAGGTTGACTTGGCCCCGATCATATAGTTTACTCTTTCTCCCGGTGTGAAGAACGCCGAAGAAGCCATTGAACTATATGATCGGGGCCGAGTTGACCTGGTCATCACCGACCTGGTGATGCCGCACTGCAATGGCAACGACCTGATTTTGCAGCTGAAGGAGATTGCGCCCTGGGTTCCCGCAGTCCTAGTCAGCGGCAGCATCAAACAATTTGATCCCACTACCCGCGCCGATGCCTTCCTGCCTAAAGGCGCTTGCTCGCCGCAGGAATTGTTGGAGAGGGTTCGGGTTCTTCTGATACGCAAACGCGGTCCAAAAAAGATGACGGCGCCGCCATCAACTGCCGAGCGAAATGTAGCGAGTGCACAAGTTGTCGCGTAGCGGCGGAATGGTGTACCGGTGAATCTTTCTGCGCTGTAGTCCAGCCGGTACAATAGAAGAAATGCAGCCAGTTATCGTCGCTGAGCACCTTGGAAGGGTTTATCGCACAGGGAAAGTGGATGTCCATGCTCTGCGCTTCGTTTCCCTTTCCGTGGCCGTGGGAGAGTTTGTCAGCATCGTCGGTCCTTCGGGAAGTGGAAAGTCTACGCTGTTCCACTCGCTTGGCGGTCTGACCCGGCCACCTCTGGCAGATTGCTGATCGATGGCGTCGATTTTGCTTCCTCGAGCGATGCGCAACGCACGCGCCTGCGCAAGCAAAAGATCGGCTTTGTCTTCCAGAAATTTAACCTGCTGCCGACCTTGAGCGCCATGGACAACATCCTGCTGGCACATGAAATTGCATCGGGCACGAAAAAGGTGGACCAGACCTATTCCGATCACCTGACCGACCTGCTGGGCATTCGCGACCGCTTGCATCATCGGCCTTCAGAATTGTCCGGCGGCGAGCAGCAACGGGTAGCCATCGCACGCGCCTTGATCAGCCGTCCAGCCATTGTGCTGGCGGACGAACCGACGGGGAATCTCGACTCCAGGAACTCCGACGCGGTACTCGCGGTTCTGCGTCGCTCTAATCAGGAACTGAATCAGACGGTGATGATGATTACGCACAATCCTGAAGCGGCGGCCGTTGGCGACCGCGTCCTGCACATGCGCGACGGCGAACTGCTAGATGCCGAGACCCACGCGGCACTGGAAGCAAACTCCGCCAACGCCGTCTGACACATTCAGGCCGCGAATCGGGAGTGCGCCGTGTGTTCGCCGCGGCTCACCTCAACAAACTTCACGAATCCCGATAACTTCGCGCCCTTCAATTGGAAATGGAAGCTTTTTCGTTCATGGGTATGTCGTTACTTTAGGTGTGACGCGCGGGTGAATGGAAGTTGGGCCACCCGCATCGTTGATGACGTTAAGAATTTTTCCGTGTTCGCCCAAGCTTACCGTGATCATGTGATGAAACTTCACGTTCGTACGCCGGGGAACTTCAATGGCGCGGGTCAGCACCACGCCAGGTTGCTCGAAGACGCTGTAGATTCCAAGCCCCCACGCTTCGTGCCGGGTGACATTGTTGGCTACCTTGTAGGATGCCCAGCCCTTCGTATCGGTGCGCTCGACGAGCTTGCTGGTCGGGAAAGGGAGGATCTGACGGAATTTCAGACTGATAAAAGAGGTTGTCTGCCCTCGCCATTCCATAGGACCTGGAACTGTTGGTGATGTTCGACGAACAGGCCATATGCGGGACGTTGTTGCCGTTCACAACCAAGCCGTTGGCGCTGGTATTCATGTCCCAGCCCACCCCGGAGCCATGGTCCGCGCGCCAGATCCAGGTGTGATCGATGATGGTGTCGTTGCTGTTGATCTTCAGATTGACGGCCTGCGTCCGACTCCAGCGCCGCCGATCCGAAAAAAGACATCATGCAGCGACAGGATTCTTCGCGCGACCGGCCTTGCTGCTGTCCTGTCCTACTTCCAGCAGGACAGGCGATCGACGGGACCCGCGTCGAAGAGCAAACCGGCAACGACGATCCCGTCCGCGTCCGCCGTTGTGATGGCAGCGATACCGTTGATCGGGCGCAACGTCGCAAAGCCGAGTCCCATCACCGTTGTGCTGGGCCGGGTCACGCGGATCGCGTCCATCAGGTCATAAATGCCCGGAGTCAGCAGCAGGTCCTTGCCTTTGGCCAATCGCTGATTGATCCACACCGCAGTATCGACTCCGGGATGCGCGATATAAAAATGGCTGATAGGAATCGACCGTCCCGGTGTCGTTCCGCTGCGCCAGGTGACGCCGGAACTGTCGATACGCAGCGATGGGACGCGCACGCTATAGTTCCCGGCGGCATCGATTGCAGGAACGGTTTTTCGCGAATGACCGGAGTCAGCGCAATCTTCGTGTAGGGCGGGGAAGGCTATTTGCCCGGCGGAGGATGAGGCACGCCGACGAAGACCATGTTCCAGTCGGAACCGGTCGAGCGGCCCCACTCCGCGTCTTCTTGAAATTCATTGCTGCTGCGGACCGGCGTCAACGGTACCGTCAATCAGATCGTCGGACATCCAGCCACCGCTCGCCCATCCATGATGTGATGCAGTACGACGTCGCCTCGAACGCGCATGCGGCGAAAAGGTGCGGCTGGCGAAACTGCCCATCGCATGGGCCCCGGATCATCGTTAATCCTTCGGCTGCCCTCCAAAAAGTCGTAGTCGCATTGTTGTTATCTTCGCTGGCATCGGAATGCAAATTGCCGTTGATCTGTACATCATTGGGAGAGGCGCCCAATCCAATCACCTCTGTGTAGAACCCGATGGGGACATCCACGTTGTACTTGCCAGGCAGGAACATTAAGGCGTTGCGCTCCGGGCCAAATTCGTTTCTCCGCTGGATGGCGTACACCTTGTCGACTTGTTTTTGGATCATCGCCGCCGGCATCGATGGCGCAAAGATAAGGACGTTGGGCCCAAAATCCGGCTTGGCGCTGCTGGCTGCCATCCCCGGAGTAACAGCCCACGCAAGCAGCGCCACGACAAGGCCCAACGTCATCCTTGCTCCAAGATTTCCGCCGCTACGCCGCCCGCTATCGATCGGCTTTCCCATGTTTCCGTCTCCTCATAGTCATCGAGGTATCGTATCCCTCTGAAACCGAGACAGACAATCTCGTCCGTCTCGGGGGGCTGCGGTTGCGTTGACCCGACGCCTCGCATGTCGATATACTTCAATCCAGTAAGGGCGGGAGTAGCTCAGTGGTAGAGCGCTACCTTGCCAAGGTCGAAGTCGCGGGTTCGACCCCGTCTCCCGCTCCAGCGGCGTGTCGCTGCCAACCTTCCCATGCCAGCAGCCGCGATTCATGGTTACACCCAGCTCGTCAGGCGCGGTACCCAAGTGGTAAGGGAGAGGTCTGCAAAACCTTTATGCGTCGGTTCGATCCCGACCCGCGCCTCCAATCCTCTCAATTTAGATAGAAAGACACGTCAGGCAAACCGCGACACGAACTATCTGCTTGGTACATTCCTCGGGCACGCCAGCCAGCATAAAGAACGTTGCTGGCGGCAGAGACAAGACGACGCCAAGAAGAAAATCCGTCTGGGACTGGCCCTTCAGTTCGATACAAAAGAATGACAAGTTACTAACAACTCTAATCGCGGATTTCCTGATAATCCGTTCGTAGAGCAACGGAGATCGTGATGTCTCCGGTGCACCGCTGTTCCGATTTTCTATTCACCCGGTAGTAAGTGCGCTAATGCGGACAGGCTGTGTGGCTCTCAACAATGAATGACAGGAGAGACAAGGTGAAGCCCATCATCGCCGTTTTGTTCGCGTTACTCATCGCGCAGATAGCCCATGCCGGAGTGTTGCTGCCCGGAGGGGTACAGTTGCTGTGCCACCGCACAGCGAACGAAGACGTGCCAGAGAACACCCTGGAGTCGCTGGACCAGGCTGCGTTGCTGGGCTGCAATGTGGTCGAGATTGATCTGCGGCGGACTCTGGACGGCAGGATCGTCCTGAATCATGACGGCATCCTGGAGCGGCTGTCAGATGGCGTCGGTGAAGTTGAAGAGACCTATTACAGCGATCTCGAATTGCGCGATATGGGTTCCTGGATGGGCGAGCGATTTACGGGAATGAGGATCGTCCTGTTCGAGGATGCGCTGCGCCTGGCGCGCGAACGGGACATCCGGCTGGTTCTGGACATCAAGGACAAGGATATTGGTGCTGACGTTCTCCAAATACTCGAACGCGAAGGCATGTTGCAGCGGGTTCAGTTTAACGGCGAATGGGCAGATGTGAAGAAGCTAGATCCAAAGGCAACGGGGGTTGGCGACGGAACGGTGTGGGTGCAGCCGGGAGTGACGGCAGAGCAGGTGAAGCAATATCACCGCCAGGGGAAGGCCGTAGTCGTAAACTTTTCGGCCAACGGTCATGAAATGGATCTGGCTGGAATGAAGGCCGCCGTTGCCGCCGGAGCGGATGGCATCAATGTAGACTATCCGCGGCTTGGTGCGGACGCGGTCGGCAGACCGGTGGAGCGTCGGCTGCGCGAACTGATTCTCAAGGCTGATTCTGGCCAGAGTGGCGCCCGGACCGCGGCCATCCTCGAGTTGTCCCTGTACCGAGGATTCCCTCTGCAGGCATATTTCGCGCACTGGTTACTCGATTCGGACGATCATGTTTCTCGCGCCTCGGCACTGGCTCTGGTGACGGCACGCCCGGAGACATCTCCTGAGGTTTTTGCGAATGCTCTGCGATCGGAACATGCCGATGTGCGCGAAAATGCGGCGTGGGCTCTGGGCATGCTGAATACCCCCGCGAGCGTTCTACTGCCGCTCCTGGGAGACAAGGATCCTGGGGTCTTGCAGGCGGTTTTGCTGGCGTTGGGACGCGCTCCAGGCGACGTGAGCGCAGAGGCGTTGCTTCCGCTGCTATCGAATGACGATCCCAGAGTACGAGGAGCAGCAGCCATCGCGCTCGCGCGTCACCAGCCGGAACTCGCCGTCAGGGTTGTCCCAGCACAATTACGGAAAGAAATTGCGGCTGAGAAAGTTCTTTACGAACACCATGTAGCAGAGCGGCGCACCTCAGACGTTTACGCAGTCGGAGAACGATGCAATCCCGAAATCCTTCAAATGCCAGATGGAAATGGTACGCGCAATATCTATGCTTAAGGGCAAAGATGCGACACGCGAATTAGAGGCGATGGCCTTCCAGCCGGATAAAAGCTTCTCGATTAATGGTATTGTGGCCGGATTTCAAATGTGGGACCGCATCGGGGCGGATGCTACACCCGCTATGCAGGCACTCGGATCAAGCGATCAGCAAGTTGCAGATCGGGCGGAGTGGATGCTGGTGAAGGCCGGTCCAGCGGTTCTTCCGGATGTGCGCAAGGGCCTTCATAGCGAGAACCAAGAGGTCCGCCAGCGGGCTATTCGCATCGTGGCCTGGCAGGGTGATACAAATTCACTCGACAGCCTTCAGGCCCTGCGAGCAACAAACGGCCCGGATGCTGCTCTCGCAGCATGGGCAATCGCCAAGAGAGAACTCTCCACCAGGGCAGTAACGAACACGAGAGGCTGTGCGGTCGCCGTCATCAGTCCTCGGTGCTTTTATCGGGTAGCCCAGAAGAGCACATTATCCCTATCGAATCAAATAG
>CAVRDB010000020.1:0-8976 GCA_963719625.1 uncultured Acidobacteriota bacterium | reverse complement strand
CGGCAAATTATTCCAGTCGATCTCGAAGACAACAACCAACACTGAGCTGATCGTGATTGTTACTCCGGAAATTGTGGCGCCCATGCCTGCGGGTGTTCCATTGCCGGAATTAAATTATCCGGAAAAGTTCCTGCCACCGAATTCCAAGATAGCGATGACAACTCCCGGCACGGATGTAACCGGCGCCAAGCCGCTACCGCCTACCCCAGCGAAAATCACCGTCGAGAAGTTAATGGATAGCATGAACCCGGAGCAGCCGCTGGTGATACCGACAGAGAACGGAACAATGAGCGGCGGCGGCGTTGGTGTCTCGGGAGGTTCAGCGCCCCAATGATGATAGCTATTGCAGAAACAGTGGCCCCTCATCCTCGAGTTCTTGGAAGATTGCGAAGAAATTTCCTGGACGGGACTGTGGATACGTCCCGCCAGGCCGGAAATACTAGGGAGGGATATATGCTACATTGTCATCAATTTAAAGTGCTTTCGTTCAGCTGCGTGGTTCTGTTTCTTGCCGGATGCGGCAACCCCTCGGGTCTGGATTCCGTTCAGGTTACACCGGCAGCTCAGTCTCTAACTGTCGGTCAGACTGCGCAATTTACCGCAGTCGGGATATATGGCAATGCGAGCCACTCTTCGACAAAAAATATAACGAGCACGGTGCCCTGGACCTCAAGCATTCCCGCCGTGGCAACTGTCAGTGATTCCGGGGTCGCAACAGCTGTGAGCGCGGGCACAACAACAATTACAGCCAGCGCAGCCGCGTTCAATGGTGGTACTACCTCCAGCGCGACCCTCGTAGTTACCGGCTCAGGCGGAGGCGCAGCTCAGGGGAATCTAGTTTCGATCACCATTATTCCCAGCACGATTACGGTTGGCAACTTGCAGGATACCGGGCAATTCCTGGCGATCGGAACGTTTTCGACCCCGCCCAGCGTGAGGGATCTGACAAACCCACCCACGACGACCTGGATTTCTTCCTCGCCCAGCGTCTTCCCCGTCAACACCAACAGCGCCGGGAATATGGGGGCCGCCGCCGGAGTTGTCACTGCCTACGGGACCGGAAGCGCCATCATCATTGCGGAAGCAATGGGCAACGATGGGTTCGATCCAGACCGCCAAGGCAACGTTCAACTGCCCGCTGGTTCTCCCGAACCCGCCTCCACTCCGGGTTCGTGCTTTCCGGGTTCACAGGCGCCCGCACTTTTGGCGACTCTGACCGTCTATAACGAAGGCTTGAATACCACCGGCTGGCTGGTGACGGCTCCTTCCGCCACGGGCACGCCGAATGTGCTCCATTGTGGTCCCGGTGCCGGCGTCCGGCTCAGTGTGTTCGGCGACTTACCCAGTAGGCACTACCGTCACCTTGACTGCGCCCGCCGAACCGGGTGTCGCCTTCGGTGGATGGTCCTACAACTGCCTTCCAACAGCACCTATCACCGCAGCCGGGCCCAACAGTTGCATTGTCACATTAACGACCAACGATACCGTGGGAGCGATCTTCAATTGAGCCGCGCTAAGGTGCCCCGCTCCGGTGGCATGAGAGGGCGACTCAGATGAGAACCCCATCCCAGCGGGCGGGCGTACGATGAACTTCATTTTTATCTATCCGTCAGTTGTTGTGGGACTGGTGCTCGTCTTGGGGACAGCCGTCCGTTGGTGTTTAGTGCCCACGGATCGCAAGCGCACGGAATGGCTGCTAGCAGCAGCGGCCTTAGCCGTGCCAGCCGAGGTTGCGGCCCAAGGGACGGCAAATGCACTGTCCCGTTTAAGACCTCTAAAATTCGATGAGTTTGTCTATTGGATCGACGCGATATTCGGGCAACCGAGCTTCGTGCTCGGCAGATTGGTCGAGCACCACAGGATTCTTGTAATTCTTGTGAGCGTGACCTATGGCCTGCTGCCTATGGTCATTATTTTCGTCTTTGCAACTTATCTCTGGCGTCGAACAGAATCGGAATCGCTACGTGTGCTTTGGACCTTCATCCTTAATTTGTTTGCTGCGGTTCCGATTTATCTTCTCCTCCCCGTCTGTGGTCCGCAATTCGCCTTTGCGCATTTCCCCGATCATGTGCCATTGATCGTGACGCCGCATCTGCTGCAGATAGCGGCGGCTCCGAATGGTGTTCCCTCTGTGCATATGTCGAGCGCGCTGCTTGTGTTCTGGTTTCTGCGTCCGTGGCACTGGGGTCGATATGTCGGCTTGGCATTTCTCGTGCTCACTGTGTTGGCGACGCTTGGTTCAGGCCAGCATTATTTCTTCGATCTGCTCACAGCTGTACCCTATGCCGTAACGGTGTGTTGGCTAGCCAGTGGACAGTTGCAGAGCGAGTATAGTCGCGGCCCAGCGATCCAACCGGTGTCGATCCAATGAGCACATTGCAAAAAGAGGTGGCGCAGACCATGACCGATGCTGGGACAAAAATCAGCCGCAGGATACTCGATCGCCTCATCCTTCGCCGTCGAGAGCCGGAAGTCCGGTGGAAGATTGTGAATCTCACTCGCAGCGTGGCCCTGGCCGAACGCGCGGAAGTAGCTGATCGCGGAGCCAAGCGCAGCAAAGGTCTGCTGGGACGCAATGGCTTGGAACCGGGAGAAGGTATGTGGATCGTTCCGTGTGAAGCCGTGCATACCTTCGGCATGCGGTTCCCGATCGACCTGGTTTACGTGGACAGCAAAAAGCGAGTGAAAAAGGTGAGGAGTGGTGTGACGCCGTGGCGGTTGTCGGCTTGTCTTTCGGCACATTCAGTCATCGAGTTGGCCGTCGGCGCGATCCGTGCGTCAAACACAGAACCAGGCGACATCCTCGAATTTTCTCCCGTCGGTCCACTGACCGAGAACACCGAAGGCATTCACCTTTGCACACCCGCTCCGCATCCGGAATCTGAGCCCGTTGGTTCGCTGGATGACATCTGCACCTCCCGTGCTGGGGATCTGGAAAAATGAACATCCTAGCGCCACAAGCAGAAACTCCGAAAGTGGAAGTGCGCTCGGCTTCCCGTCATTTCCATGTATTCATGGCGTGCGCGTGCCTGATAATCCTCGCCTTTTCCGTTCTAGGTTGCTCCCTCACGTCAATCCAGGCTAGAGGCATCGGAAGACACGCAGTAGCTGTTCTCTCAGTCGTTGCGATACTTCTGCCTTGGCGCGCCTATTGGCGTCAAAAAGGGCGAAGCGCGTTGGGTGACGCTGCGTTCACAATTCCGTGGGCCTTCCTTCTCTTCGAGCTGCTTCCAATTCCCATTTTGATTGGTGCTCGACTGCGAATGCCGCTGCGGGATACCCTACTTGCCCATATCGACCGATCGCTAGGCATTAGCGTGCCGGGAATTATGGTATGGGCGCGTGGTCACTGGATTGGACCGGTACTCGCCCACACCTATGACCTGCTCGCGCCCCTAATGTTCGTCGCAATTATCGCTCCCGCACTGGCAGGCAAAGCTCAGCAGGCAAAAGAGTTCCTGGTTGCCAATGTAGTTGCTTTCGCTATCGCAGTGCCCACCTTCGCTCTCCTCCCAGCCGTGGGCCCGTGGTATTTCTACGGCCTGGCCGCCGATCCCGCTCAGGATTTTTGTCAAAGGCAACTACTTGCGCTCCGTCTTCCCGGGTCTACTCATCCTTGGACAGGGATCGGGAATCGTCTGTTTCCCATCCTTCCATGTCGTATGGGCTATTCTCTGTGCGGCCGCTTTATGGGGATTCCGGCCGTTGCGCGTGCCGGTCGTGGTGTTGTCCACGATGATCACTCTCTCCACGATGACCACTGGGTGGCATTACTTCATTGATGTCTTGGGCGGTTTGGTTCTGGCGGTGATCTCTCTTGCACTCGCAAAGCGCTTCGTGCGGTCCGCTTGGCTCGCAGAGGTGGTGCAAGCCGTATACCCCAAGCGGGCCCAAACTTGGTGCGCTTTTGCGAAGGAACTTCGGCCATGGTTCAACACGGCCGTTCTTTTCCAATCGCTTCTCTACAAACCGATGGCTCGGCATTTCGACCACGCTCAGGCAGACGGCCAAAACAGTCCGGACACGAACTGAGTGCCCGCACTATGTATACGGACGTATCTTCCTGGACGACTCCGTATACAGGCGTTCACATCCGCCAGCGCCATAAGCCTCGCAAGTGATTGCATTATCGGGAACTGTGGAAGTCCTAGGAATGGTTCTCTGCTTGCTTTTAGAGAGGGCAATACCAGCCACGGCTGGAACATCAATCCAACGGAACGGGGGAACATGTCTCATGAAAGATTTACTTATCAAATGGTCGGTAAAGATCGCAATTCTGAAGGACGAACAAGGCCAGGACCTGATCGAGTACGCGCTGGTGGTTGCGTTCATTTGCTTCGCGGCAACAGCAGGCATGACTACGCTGGCCAAAGATATCAACGCAACTTTCGCACACTTGGCACCGATCTGAACGACGCGATCGCGTAAGTATCGACGAAGAAAAGTTAATAGAACAAATGCAACTCTGTCGTTCTTGGGGGAGATACCCGGAGTAGACCAAGTTCACCGGCATGCTCTCCCTTGTACTTCTGTTGAATGATTCTGATCACGTTGGCATACAGGTCGTGCAAGATTTCTATCTGCACCTTGGAACACAGAACCAATCCAGCCTATGGCTGAATCTTCAATCCAGTGAAAGGGGGAGCTTCACATGAAAGATTTACTTATCAAACTGTCGGTGATGATCGAGATGCTGAAGGATGAAAAGGTCAGGATCTAATCGAATACGCGCTGGTGGTTGCGTTTATATGCTTTGCGGCAACAGCTGGCATGACTACGCTGGCTGGCGATATCAACACGGCTTTTGCAACTCTTGGCACCGATCTGACCAACGCCCTCGCCTAGTTATCGCCGAAATGAAGTCGATACAAAACAGCAACTCTGTGGTTCTTTCACGGGAGAGATGCTTGAGCAAACCAGGCTCACTGGCGTTCTCTCCCTGTATCTTCCATCAATCCGAAGGAATGCTTCCATGCTCGTTTCTATCGTGATTCCGGTGTTGAACGAGGCGCAGGTAGTCCCTCTGTTATTGGATCGTCTGCGCGATACTCTTCGCGAAGTGGTGTGGGAAGTCATCTTCGTGGACGATGGCAGCACGGATGCAACCCCGGGCATTCTGGCGCGCGAGGCGCTGAGAGATGAGCGCGTCAAGCTGCTCCGCTTCAGTCGCAACTTTGGCCATCAGGCCGCCGTCACCGCCGGGTTGGATTTCGCGAACGGGGATGCTGTCGTGGTAATGGATGCAGATCTCCAGGACCCCCCGGAATTGTTGCCGCGAATGCTGGATCTGTTCGAACAGGGCTACGACATCGTATCGCCACGGCGCAATGCCCGCGAAGGAGAGACGCGGTTCAAGCGTTGGACCTCGAAGCTCTATTATCGAGTTTTGTCACGCATGGCGGACCAGCCAATGACCCCCGACGTTGGAGATTTTCGTCTGTTTAGCCACAGGGCCGTGTTGGCCATCCGCTCGCTTCGAGAACAACACCGATACATGCGCGGCATGGTGGCTTGGCTTGGCTTGAAAGAGGTGATGCTTCCGTTCGATCGCAAGGCCCGGGCTGCGGGCAACACCAACTACCCCTTGCTGAAGATGCTGCGATTCGCCTGGACGGGTGTTACTTCCTTCTCTGCATTTCCGCTGCGCATCAGCATCGCAGCCGGCTGCGCACTCAGTGGTGTCGGCTTTCTGTATCTCCTGCGAGTGATGTATCTGGCGCTCTGGACCCATACCCTTGTGCCCGGATGGGCCTCCGTTGTTGCCTTGCAGTGTGTTTTTTCTGGAATGATCTTGTTGGCGCTTGGCGCCATCGGCGATTACGTCGCTAGAAGCTATGAAGAAGCGAAGAAACGGCCGCTCTACGTCGTGACGGAAGTGCGAAACGTTGGTCTAACTCAAATGACTTTGCCACGCGCCGTCATCCTGGTCGATTCCGCTCCGCCGTTAGGTCCGTTTGTAGTTGACAACACGGAACCCGCGATTCCCATCGCTGCCGTCTCTTCCTCCTATCAACCATTCGTCGGCGTCCGGGCATAACGGGTTATGCGAATCTTTCGGATGGAATAACCGTGAAATTAGGCGCCCAGGAAGTGCTCCAAACACACCGTGGTGACCGGAAAAAAAGTGCGACTGCTGATGCAGTATTGCACCCGGTAGACCCGAAATCGCTGGCTCGACCCTACCTCAGCTATTTCCTTTTTGCTCTCTGTGCCGCTATCTATGTGCTCCCGTTCATGCGCGTCCTCTTAAACAGC
Organism: uncultured Acidobacteriota bacterium; assembly: GCA_963719625.1. Lineage (GTDB taxonomy): Bacteria > Acidobacteriota > Terriglobia > Terriglobales > Acidobacteriaceae > JAKAAZ01. The sequence goes on along the minus strand of CAVRDB010000020.1, from coordinate 2,721 downwards.
GACGAAGGGACCTTTCTCGCTGGGGCAGTGAGAATCCTTCACGGCCAGATCTTTGCCCGTGATTTTTTTGAGGTGATGGGTCCGGGCACCTTTTACATCCTTGCCGGTTTTTTCAAAGTTTTCGGCCCAACTTTTTTTGCGGTTCGTATTTGGCTCTTTGTCACATCCCTCGGGACGGGTTTGTCGATGTACTTCCTATCGCGGCGGGTGTGCAAAAAATACCGAATACTTCCTTCACTCCTGCTGGCGGGGCTCTATTTCAATACAGCATGGCCGATGGTGAACCACCATGTGGACAGTAACTTTTTCGCGTTGCTGTCGGTGATTTGTGTCGTGCTCTGGCAGGACAAGCGCGGGAACATTCTCGGAAACATCGTATTGCTCACCGCCGGCGTTCTGGCTGGAGTCACAACTTGCATCTTGCAGCCCAAAGGCATGCTGCTTCTGTTTGCTTTTTTAGCGTGGCTTTGGATACAGCATCGACGGCGGTCAGCCTCTCTGTCTGCGCTGGGTGTTATCCTTGCTGGCTACTGCGGCGTGATCGCGGTCGTCCTTCTCTACTTCTGGAGCCAGGGAGCCATGCGGGATCTGATGTACATGGACTTCGTATGGCCGTCTCAGAACTACAGCACACTGAATGCCGTACCCTACGCGACAGGTATTGTCCAATTTTGGGCTCATTGGACTATGCTGATCCACGGCATCCGGTGGTTGATTCCCTTGGCGGTGGTTCTGATAACACCTTTCCTGCTTGTGGCGGCGCTTCCTGCACTGGTACCCATCCTCGGCATCCCCCGTGGCAACGATAATCTGCGACCGGAGATTCTGCTGTATTGGCTGTGCGGCTGGGCATTGTGGCTGTCCGAGTTTCACCGCCGGGATATTGCGCATCTTACCGCTGGCTCTCTATTGCTGATCATTCTCTGCGTGCACTTTTTAGCAGAATATCGAGGAAAAATTGCCGATTTGGCCCTGCAGCTTCTTGCAATCAGCGCGGGTGCATTGGCTATTGTCAACCTGTTTATGATCCTTGCCGTCCATTCCGTGCCCACGCGCGTTGGAACAGTAGCCATGTTCAAGCCGGATGCGGTGGTTGCATTTCTAGACAAGCATACGACTCCAGGCGAGGAAATATTCTTCTACCCATATTGCCCGATATACTACTTTGCTACTGGCACCACAAATCCGACTCGCTTCAGTCTACTGATCTATAACTACAACACTCTTAGCCAGTTTCGTGAGGTGATCCGCGTGCTCGATGAGCACCGAGTCCACTATGTTGTGTGGAACACCAACTTCGCCAAAAAATCTGGCTTCTATTTCTCCGCATCGTTTAACCAGCCCGCTGGCGGTCTGCTGATGGAGCCTTATCTTGAATCGCACTATCGAGTCGTGCAGGATGTCGATGGCTTCCGCATCATGGAACGAAAGACGGAGGATCATGCAAGTCAGCGATAGGATACCTCGAGGAGAACTGCCGCATCACGTGTTGATCTTCAGAGGGACTAGGGTAAGGCGATAGTCCTTCGGGCTATTCCAGTTCCCCGCGGTAAACGCCAAAACCTTATCGGAAGTTTGGAATTTCGGGCACACCTGGGGAGAGTAATATCCGGAAGGTGTCGATTCGTGCGATCCGATTTTTGTCCACGGTCCCCACGGTTGCGGTGATTCATAGAAGTCCCATAGGGTATCTGTCGACGCGCCTTTCATCTTTCCACCCCCCGCGGGATAGTACCAGCCGATCATCAAGTACCTTTGGGAATGATGCAGATATGCGGCGCCAGTCATGCCGAATTTTCTAGGATCGTTGAGAACCGGCGTTGCTTCATTCATGTTTATTGTCCAGGAGGCAGCATCGCCGTTTCCGCCCGTGTAGAACTCCCAATCGGAGGCAGCCAGAAGACCGATCTTCGATCGCTCCACGCGGCCTACGATCATGTTGTCGCCGCAATCCCAAAATCCATTGTTCGACAGTGCGTAAATGTAGTTGCCGACATTCGACGGGCTCGACTCATTGCGGCCAATTCGATGAAGTACGGCGTTGCGAAACGCCTGCCTGGAAACATTGGCGCGTCATAATTCTCTTGGGCGGGACGTGTCCACGTGCGGCCGTAGTCGGTGCTCTTGATAATGCTCGCGTTTTGCGCTGTCTGCCTGCGGTAGGGGTCTCCGCTTTCCTCTCCGTATTGATGCCGGGCGACCACCCAGTACAAGACGCCATCGATGCAGGCGCACCCGCTCGATTTCCAGCTGCAACCATCCGGGCCTTTCTCGGTCTCTTTCCCATACTCCAGCATTGGATTGACTGTGATCCCGTCAAGATGGAATGGATCATGTCCATCGATGCGGTTGAAGGCGATATTCGCGTTGGCAGCGCCGTGGAATCCTGATGTATCGTTCGACGGCGAATAAATACGCCCGTCATCGGCCCACGTCGGCGCCCAGGTATCGCCCCTGCTGCTTAAAACCGAAACCGGTGCTCCGACACTTACCGCCCGCAGCGGGTGGGATTTTCCAGTGAAAAGAGATGCAAGATCTAAACTCGACGCTTGAATTTTTAGTGCGGCTGATAATGCAGTTAGAAACGATCCGCATAATACGTCTCTACGTCGCAAGTTCACAGGGATCTCCTCAGGTGTCGTCGGAATCTAGTTGGCATTTGAATACGATGATAGATCAACCTTGGAATTACCCACGTCCGAATCGCATACTTCGTACTGG
>CAVRDB010000019.1:0-8016 GCA_963719625.1 uncultured Acidobacteriota bacterium | reverse complement strand
GGCAAGCTGTTTCAGTCGATCTCGAAGACAAAAACCAACACCGAACTTATTGTGATTGTGACGCCGGAGATTGTGGCTCCCATCCCTGCTGGTGTTCCCTTGCCAGCCTTGAATTATCCCGAGGAGTTTCTGCCGCCGAACTCCAAAATACCCATGACTACTCCCGGCGCGGATGTGACCGGGGCTACGCCGCTGCCGCCGTCGCCGCCAAAAATTCCCATCGAGAAGTTGATGGACAGTCTGAAGCCAGAAAAGCCGCTGATCATACAGACCGGGACGGGATCCGGTGGTGGTGGAGGCGCTTCCGGAGGGTCAATGCCCCAATAAAGGTGGCAATGAATAAAACAAGCGCAGGCAAAGATCGTCGGGCTTTTGCAATGTTGCAAAGAAATTTCCTGGATGGGATTGCGGATACGCCCGCCAGGCTGGAAGTACCAGTGAGGGACATATGTTAAATTGTCGTTATTTCAAAGCATTTTCGTTCAGTTGCCTGGTTCTGTTCTTTGCCGGATGTGGCAACCCCTCGGGGCTGGATTCCATTCAGGTTACACCGGCAACTCAGTCTCTGACGGTCGGTCAGACTGCGCAATTTACCGCAGTCGGGACATACGGCAATGCGAACCACCCTTCGACAAAAAATATAACGAGCAGCGGTGAGTTGGACCTCCAGCGCTCCTGCCGTGGCAACCGTCAGTGCTTCCGGGGTCGCAACGGCTGTGAGTGCGGGCACAACAACGATCACAGCCAGCGCAGCGGCGTTCAATGGTGCTACTACCTCCAGCGCAACCCTCGCGGTTACAGGTACAGGCGGCAGGCGCAGCTCAGGGGAATCTAGTTTCGCTCACCATTATTCCCAGCTCGATTACAGTCGGCAATTTGCAGGATACCGGGCAATTCCTGGCGATCGGAACGTTTTCGAACCTCGCCCAGTCGTCAGGGATCTGACAAACTCACCCACGCTGACCTGGATTTCTTCCGCGCCCAGCGTCTTCCCCGTCAACACCAACAGCGCCGGGAATATGGGGGCCACCGCCGGGATTGTCAGCTGCCTACGGGAATGGAAGCGCCATCATCATTGCGGAAGCAACGGGCAGCGATGGGATCGATACAGACCGCCACGGCGACGTTCAACTGTCCACTTGGTTCTCCCGAACCCGCCATCAACTCCGGGTTCATGCTATCCAGGGTTCGCAGGCACCCGCACTCCTGGCGACCCTGACTGTCTATAACGAAGGCTTGAATACCACCGGTTGGCTGGTAACGGCTCCCTCCGCCACGGGTACGCCGAACGTGCTCCATTGCGGCCCCGGTGCCGACGTCACGGCTCAGTCTGCGTGGCGACTTACCCGGTAGGCACCACCGTCACCTTGACCGCGCCCGCCGAACCGGGAGTCGCCTTCGGCGGATGGTCCTACAACTGCACGTCCAACAGCGCCTATCAATGCAACCGGGCCCAACAGTTGCACGGTCACGTTGACGACCAACGATACCGTGGGAGCTATCTTCAACTAAAGGCGCAATAAGGTGCGCCGCTACGGCGGCATGAGAGGGGCAACTCAGATGAGCACCCGATTCCAGCTGGTTGGCGCACGATGAACTTCCTGATTGCCTATCCATCTGTCGCGGTCGCAGCAGTTCTCATCGTGGGGACGGCAGTCCGTTTGTTCTTAGTCCCAACCGACCGTAAGCGTACGGAGTGGCTCCTCGCTGTGTTGGCCATCGCACTGCCGGCCGATGTTATTGCGGAAGGAACGGCAGGCGCACTATCTCGTTTGCGACCTCTCAAATACGATGAGTTCGTCTATCGGATAGACGGATTGTTCGGACAGCCGAGCTTTGTACTCGGCAGATTGGTCGAACAACATAAGTCGCTCGTGATGCTTGTTAGCGTCTCCTACGGCTTGCTGCCGATGGTCATTGTTGTGGTCTTCGCAACTTATTTGTGGCGTCGAACAGAAGCCGAATCACTGCGCGTGCTTTGGGCCTTTGCACTGAACTTGTTCGCTGCGGTTCCGTTATACCTCCTCTTCCCCGTATGCGGTCCGCGGTTCGCCTTTCTGAATTTTCCCGACCACGCACTATTGGTAGGGACACCGCATCTGCTGACAATAGCAGCGGCTCCGAATGGTGTTCCATCCGTGCATACATCGAGTGCGCTGCTCATACTTTGGTTTCTCCGACCGTGGCGCTGGGGTAGGTACTTCGGGGCGGCATTCCTCGCGCTTACTGTACTCGCGACGCTTGGTTCGGGGCAGCATTATCTCTTCGACCTGCTCACGGCTGTGCCCTACGCAGCGGCGGTCGTTTGGTTTACATGTGGGCGCTTGCACATACCGTATAGTCAAAATTCCGCGATCCAACTGGTGCCGACCCAATGAGCTTATTCGACAAGGTGGGCCAGTTGTGGATTCAAACTTGGACCGAAAGGAGTCGGTGGCTGTTGAATCGCTTTAATGGATCGCACCGTGGAAGGCCCGATATATGGTGGAAAGTTTCGAATCTGACTCGTCAGCTGGTACTTGCCAAACGTGTGGAAGTAGCCGATCGCGGAGCCAAACGAAGCAAAGGTCTGCTGGGACGCAATGGCTTGGAACCTGGAGAAGGTATGTGGATTGTTCCGTGTGAAGCCGTGCATACCTTCGGCATGCGGTTCCCGATCGACCTGGTTTACGTGGACAGCAAAAAGCGAGTGCGAAAGGTGAAGAGCGATGTGCCACCATGGCGGCTGTCGGCTTGTCTCTCGGCACATTCAGTCATCGAGTTGGCCGTCGGTGCGATCCGTGCGTCCAACACGGAACCAGGTGACATCCTCGAATTTTCTCCCGTCGGTTCACTGAGCGAGAACAGCGAAAGCATTCACCTTTGCACCTCCGCTCCACATCCGGAATCTAAGCCCGGCGTTCCTCCTGCTGAACGCTAAGCCATATGGGCGAACTTGCGTGAAACCTGAAAATACACAGGATCGTAACGACAATCAGCGTGTCGCTATCCGCGCCATGTATACGGACGTATCTTCCTGGATGACTCCGTATACAGACGTTCACATCCGCGAGCGCCGTAAGCTTCGCAAGTGATTGCATTATCAGGAACTGTGGAAGTCCAGGGAATGGTTCTCTGCTTGCTTTTAGAGAAGGCAATACCAGCCACGGCTGGAACATCAATCCAACGGAACGGGGGAAATGTCACATGAACAATCTATACATCAAGCTCTTGGTAATGATCGAGATGCTGAAGGACGACGAAAGGGGCCAGGACCTGATCGAGTACGCGCTGGTGATTGCATTTGTCGCCTTCGCGGCAACAGCCGGAATGAAGGTGTTTGCCACCGATATCAACGCTGCGTTTACCACTCTTGGCGGCGATTTGACCGCAGCCATCGCCTAATTATCGACGAAGGAAGGATCAGTAGAACAAATGCAACTCTGTCGTTCTGTTAGGGGGAGATACCCGGAGCAGGTCCAGTTCACCGGCATGCTCTCCCTGGATCCTTCTTTCTTGCGCCTTGAACACAAAACCAATTTGCCTATGGCTGAAACATCAATCCATTGAAAGGGGAACAAATACCCATGAAAGATTCGCTGATCAAACTATCGGTAATGATCGAGATGCTGAAGGACGAAAAAAGGGACAGGACCTGATCGAGTACGCATTGGTGATTGCGTTTGTCGCCTTTGCGGCAACAGCAGGGATGACGTCGCTGGCCACCAGTTTATCAACGCAGCCTTTACAGCCATCGGCACCGATTTGACCAATGCCATCGCCTGATTGCCGGTGAACATGCCGGTCGATACGACAAAAGCAACTCCATGGTCTTTTCACGGGAGAGATGCTTGAGCAAACCAGGCTCGCCGGCATTCTCTCCCTTGTATTTCCGTCAAGCTAAAGGAATGCTTCCATGATCCTTTCTATCGTGATCCCGGTGTTGAACGAGGCGCAGGTAGTCCCCCTGTTGCTGCACGCGTCTGCGCGACTCTCTTCGCGAAGTGACGTGGGAAGTCATTTTCGTGGACGATGGCAGCACGGATGCGACGCCAAACATTCTGGCGCGCGAGGCGCTGAGAGATGAGCGCGTCAAGCTGCTCCGCTTCAGTCGCAACTTTGGCCATCAGGCCGCCGTCACCGCGGGATTGGATTTCGCGAACGGGGATGCTGTCGTGGTAATGGATGCGGATCTCCAGGACCCCCCGGAATTGTTGCTGCGAATGCTGGATCTGTTCGAAAAGGGCTACGACATCGTATCGCCGCAGCGCAACTCCCGCGAAGGAGAGACGCGGTTCAAACGCTGGACGGCGAAGATGTTTTACAGGGCACTGTCACGCATGGCGGACCAGCCAATGACCCCCGACGTTGGAGATTTTCGCCTGTTTAGCCGACGGGCTGTGTTGGCCATTCGCTCTCTTCGAGAACAACACCGGTACATGCGCGGCATGGTGGCCTGGCTTGGGTTGAAAGAGGCGATGCTTCCGTTCGATCGCAAGGCCCGGGCTGCCGGCAACACAAACTACCCCTTGCTGAAGATGCTGCGATTCGCCTGGACCGGCGTCACTTCCTTCTCGGCATTTCCGCTGCGCATCAGCATTGCGGCCGGCTGCGCACTGAGTGCTGTTGGCTTTCTCTATCTCCTGCGAGTGATGTATCTGGCGCTCTGGACCCATACCCTTGTGCCCGGATGGGCCTCAGTCGTCGCCATGCAATGCGTCTTTTCGGGAATGATCTTGTTGGCGCTCTTGGCGCCATCGGCGATTACGTCGCTAAAAGCTATGAAGAAGCGAAGAAACGGCCTCTCTACGTCGTGACGGAAGTGCGAAACGTTGGTCTGACTGAAATGACTTTGTCACGCGCCGTCATCCTGGCCGATTCCGCTTCGCCGTTAGGTCCGTTTGTGGTTGACAACACGGAACCCGCGATCCCATCGCTGCCGCCTCGTCCTCCTATCAACCTTTCGTGGGCGTCCGGGCATAACCGGGTTCATGCGAATCTTCGGGATGGAATAACTGTGGAATTAGGCGTCCAGGAAGCGCTCCAAACACACCGCGGTGACCGAAAAAAAAGCGTTACTGCTGATGCAGTATTGCACCCGGCAGACCGGAAATCGCTGGCTCGACCCTACATCAGCTATGTCCTTTTTGCGCTTTGCGCTGTCATCTATCTGCTACCGTTCATGCGGCTCATTTTTATAGGCGGCGACGAGGGTTCTCTTGTCGATGGCGCGGTGAGAATTCTTCACGGCCAGGTCTTCGCCCGCGACTTCTTTGAGGTGATGGGCCCAGGCACCTTCTATGTGTTGGCGGGGTTTCTCAAGCTGTTCGGCGCAACATTCTTGGTGGATCGTAGCTGGCTCTTTGTGACATCGCTAGGGACGGTTCTGGCGATGTACTTCCTGTCCCGCCGGGTGTGCGGAAAATACCAGATTCTCCCGCCAATCCTTTTGGTGGGTGTTTATTTCAGCACGATGTGGCCGATGGTAAACCATCACGTGGACAGCAATTTCTTTACGTTGCTGTCTGTCGTTTGCATGGTCTTATGGCTGGACACGTGTAGGAAAGGTCTCTCTTATTCACCGCGGGCGCTCTTGCCGGAGTAACCACATGCATCCTGCAGCCGAAGGGAATGCTGCTACTGTTTGCTTTCGTAGTATGGCTTTGGATGCAGCATCGGAGGCGATCGGCGTCCCTGTCTGCGCTGGGTGTCATCGTTGCTAGCTACTGTAGCGTGGTTGCAGTCGTTCTTCTCTATTTCTGGAGCCGTGGGGCGCTTCGGGACCTGATGTACATGAACTTCGTATGGCCTTACCAGAACTACGGCACAGTGAATGCCATCCCGTATGCAACGGGTATTCTCCAGTTTTGGGCTCATTGGGTTATCCCGATCCATGGCGTTCGGTGGTTGATTCCCTTGGCGGTGGTTCTGATAACACCGTTCCTTCTTATAGCGGCACTTCCCGCGCTGGTCCCCATCCTCGGCATCTCCCGCGGCAAAGATAATCTGAGGCCAGAGATTCTTCTGTATTGGCTTTGCGGATGGGCATGGTGGCTGTCCGAGATTCACCGACGGGACATCGCTCATCTCACCGCTGGTTCTCCCTTGCTGATCATTCTATGCGTGCATTTTTTAGCTGGATATAGGGGAAGAATTGCCTATGTTGCGTCCAGCCGTTTTTCAATCAGTGCGGGTGCATCGGCTGTCCTCAACCTGTTCATTGTCCTTTGCGCACACCCTGTACCGACCCGCGTGGGAACCGTCGCCATGTTTAAGCCTGATCCGGCGCTCGCGTTTCTTGATAGCCATGTAGCTCCTGGGACAGAGATATTTGCGTATCCAACTTGTCCCATGTACTACTTCCTTTCCGCCACAACGAATCCGACGCGCTACAGCCTTCTGCTCGATAACTACAACACTCCCCCCGAGTTTCATGAGGTGATCCGAATCCTCGATCAGCACAAGGTACGGTATGTCGTATGGGACACGAAGGTTGAAACGAAAGCAGCCCCGTACTTCTCCGCAGCGATGTATAGGCCCGCCGGTGGCTTACTGTTGGAGCCCTATCTTGAATCCCACTATCGGGTTGTAATGGATGTGGATGGCCTCCGCATCATGCAGCGAAAGACGGAAGACCACGCAAATCAGCGATAGGAACCCGGTATCGTTCACGATGATTGTTCGCTCGGTTGTGAATCCTGCCGCATCACGTACTGATCTTCAGCGTGACTACGGTAAGACGATAGTCCTTCGGGCTATTCCAGTTCCCAGCGGTAAACGCCAAAACCTTGTCGGAAGTTTGGAATTTCGGGCACACCTGGGCAGAGAATATCCGGAAGAGGTGTCGATTCGTGCGATCCGATTTTTGTCCACGGTCCCCACGGTCGCGGTGATTTCCCAAGTCCCATAGGGTATCTGTTGACGCGCCTTTCATTCTTCCACCCCCCGCGGGATAGTACCAGCCGATCATCAAGTATCTTTGGGAATGATGCAGATAGGCGGCGCCTGTCATGCCGAATTTTCCAGGATCCTTGAGAACCGGCGTTGCTTCATTCATGTTTGTTGTCCAGGAGACAGCGTCGCCGTTTCCGCCCGTGTAGAACTCCCGTATCGGAGGCAGCCAGAAGACCGATCTTCGATCGCTCCAACGCGGCCCACGATCATGTCGTCGCCGCAATCCCAAAATCCATTGTTCGACAGTGCGTAAATGTAGTTGCCGACATTCGACGGGCTCGATTCATTGCGGCCGAATTCGATGAAGTACGGCGTCGCAAAACGTCTGCCTGGAAACATTGGCGCGTCATAATTCTCTTGGGCGGGACGCGTCCACGTGCGCCCGTAGTCGGTGCTCTTGATAATGCTCGCGTTTTGCGCTGTCTGCCTGCGGTAAGGATCTCCGCTTTCCTCTCCGTATTGATGCCGGGCGACGACCCAGTACAAGACGCCATCGATGCAGGCGCACCCGCTCGATTTCCAGCTGCAACCATCGAGGCCTTTCTCGGTCTCTTTCCCATACTCCAGCATTGGATTGACTGTGATCCCGTCAAGATGGAATGGATCATGTCCATCGATGCGGTTGAAGGCGATATTCGCGTTGGCAGCGCCGCGGAATCCGACTATCTGGTTCGACGGCGAGTAGATATAGCCGTCATTGGCCCACGTCGGCGCCCACGTATCGCCCCTGCTGCTTAAAACCGAAACCGGTGCTCCGACACTTACCGCCCGTAGCGGGTGGGATTTTCCAGTGAAAAAAGATGCAAGATGCAAACTCGATGCCTGAATTTTTAGTGTGGTTGATAACGCAGCTAGAAACGATCCGCATAATACGTCTCTACGTCGCAAATTCACAGGTGTCTCCTGGGGTGTCGTGGCATTGAGATTGCATTTGAGTACGATGATAGATCAACCTCGGAATTGCCAGAGACCGAATCGCATACTTCGTATCTTCATCGTCCGATGAAAGGCACTCTGCAATAGCGGCAGCACTTGCGCCATAAAAAATGTGGGGGCCAAAAAGGCTCGTCCGTATCTTGCTGG
>CAVRDB010000018.1:0-9524 GCA_963719625.1 uncultured Acidobacteriota bacterium | reverse complement strand
AGCAAGCAAACAGTAGGAAATCGTCACGTGAGAGGGCAATAGACCCAACCGGATCTTAATGTCGGACTTCGCGCGACATCGGTTGGACGGCAGTCTTCTCGTTTGCTGCTCATAAGCGATTCAAGGCGTCATTATCGACCTGTGAAGCCGAACCAGGATTCGATCTCTGAGGCTAGTTCGCGGTCGCATTGTCTCCACGTTTTCTTCTCTGGTAGGTAGCCACCTTCAATTTGTTACCGCAGATATTCATGCTGCACCATCGACGTGAGCCTTTCTTGCTCACGTCAAAGAAATGGACGACACATGATTCGCATTTGCGAATGCGCGATGACGCAGTTTCCGCGAGAAGATCAGCCGTGGCATCGACGATCGGCGCCCAGAGGTCGGCGGGTTTACGAGGCTCGAACAACGTCTCCCGAGTCACCTTCCCGTCTCGCTTACGAAGCCCGGTATGGCGAGGGTACTGAAGCAACAGAGAATTCACTTCGGCGAGGAATGCGTTGGTCGGCGACGATCCGCTCTCTATCCGCAAAACGGCCTTCCTCAATCTTTCTCTGAATGCAATTAGCTGCTCTAAGAAAGCTGCTGCGTCGGTGGAATTGCGCCAGCTTCGTACTGTGGCCTTAGCCTTGGCCGAACTCACCGTCCCCGAAGCGATCAGCCACCTTTCGAGCGCGCGAACATCCGGAAGGAGTTCCGTGGGACCGTCTGCCAGGACGGGCTTTGTATTCAACAAATCCAGGATTGGCCTGTTCGCCACGAACAGAAATCCATCGATCCATTCGTCCTGCTCTTGAGAAAGAGCGCGCATAAACCCTCTCTAACGAATAGAGCAAAATAATTGTAACACTGTTAATGCATCTTTTAGCGGTGTTGTGTAATCTCACTTTTTGTACGCAGGACATTACGTCACCCGAAAGGAAATCACCATGACAACGTTTCAACATGCAACCGTTCGCGGCCTCAAAGTCTTCTATCGCGAGGCCGGCTCGAAGGCTTCCCCAACTATCGTGCTGCTACACGGTTTTCCAAGTTCGTCGCATATGTTCCGCGACCTGATTCCGCAATTGGCGGACAACTTTCATGTGATCGCGCCGGACTACGTTGGTTTCGGCTACAGCGATGCCCCAGATGTAAGCAAATTCGACTATACCTTCGATAATCTCGCCGCTCATATCGAGGAACTCCTCTTCGGCGTCCTCGGACTGAAGAAGTTCAGCATCTACGTGCAGGATTATGGCGCACCGGTGGGCTATCGCATCGCCTCCAAGCACCCCGACGCGATCCAAGGCATCGTCGCGCAGAACGGGAACGCCTATGCGGAAGGTATTGGAGCGGCTTTCGATCCGATGAAACCATTCTGGGTGAATCGCAACCCGGAGACGGAGAAGCCGGTGCGAGAGCTCCTCAAGAAAGAAACCACCCTCTTTCAGTACACGCACGGGGTCAAGGACATTTCGCGGATCAGTCCCGACTCATACACCGTGGATCAACTCTTCCTCGATCGTCGAGGCAATGATGCTATCCAACTGAATCTGCTTCACGACTACCAATCGAATCTTGCGCTCTACGACGGCTGGCATGAGTTCTTTCGGAGCAAGCAGCCGAAGACGCTGATCGTCTGGGGAAAGAACGATCCCTTCTTCACCGTCGAGGGTGCACAGGCCTACCTGCGAGATATCCCAAAAGCAGAGCTTCACCTGCTCGATACCGGCCACTTTGCGCTTGAGGATTCGAGCGAATTCATTACGCAGCAAATCGTAAAGTTCTTCGCCTGACGGGAGACCGCAGTCTCTTCGTTACTTCGGATTTGAACTACCAGAAAGGCTGAGCATGATGCATTTTTCAGAAAACGCTACGGTAGTCGTGGTCCACGGAGCATGGGCTGATGGTTCGAGTTGGCAGGCAGTCGTGGGCCCGCTGGAGGATCGCGGCTTGAAGGTGATTGCCGCGCCGATTCCTCTTACATCTTTGAGCGACGACGCAGCGGCTCTGAGACGAACGATCGCAAGAACGCAGGGCTCAGTGATCGTTGCAGGGCATGCTTACGCAGGCGCGGTCATTGCCACGGCTGACGATGACCGCGTAAAGGCTTTGGTTTATGTTGCCGCGCTGGCTCCGGACGAAGGAGAGACCGTCGCTCAGGTCTTTTACAAAGACGAAGCTCATCCATGGGCGCCGCAACTTGCTCCGGACACAGACGGTTTCATCTGGATGCCGGACGAAGGGTTCGCGAACGCTTTTGCCCAAAACGCGACGGAGAAACAGATTGCGCTGGCCAAAGCCGTGCAGCGGCCGATCTCAGTTAAGAGTATTCAGGAACCAGCGCCTAGACCTGCATGGAAGTCAAAGCCCTCGTGGTTCCTGATCGCGGAAGAGGACCGAATGATCAATCCTAAAACGCAGCGCTTCATGGCAAAACGTATGAATGCGATAGTAAGATCCATCGCGGTTGATCACACTCCGCTGCTGACCGCGCCAGGCAAGGTTGTAGACATCATCCTTGAAGCCGCAGAAGCAACGCTTTCTTAAGGCGGCATCGAAATTGCAAAAGCTATCAAACACAAGGGAGAGGAAATCATGAAGAATTCTGTCGCAATTGTGACTGGAGCCAGCCAGGGTATCGGGCGCTCCACTGCTATTCGTTTGGCCCGCGACTTCTCCGCCGTCGTACTGGCTGCGCGAAATGCGGAGGCGCTTGAAGAGGTTGCCACTGCGGTCAAGAACGCTGGAGCAGAACCGCTTCCCCTCGCGGTCGACTTGAGCCAGGTCGAAGCATCCAAAATTGTCGTCAACACCGCACTTGAGCGTTTCGGGCGAATCGACGCACTGCTGAATATCGCTGGTGCTGTGCCACAAATTGATCTCTTCGAGATGACGGATGAGGCGTGGAAAGCCGGCATGGAGTTGAAATTGCACGGTGCCCGTCGTTTAACGATTCAGGCCTGGGATGCCCTGAAGCAAACCAAAGGTTCCGTGGTTTTCATGTCCGGAAGTGCCGCGCTCGATCCGAAACCTGGCTTCGCTGCTGTCGCCGCGACCAATGCTGCCATCACAGCGCTCGCGAAAGCTTTTGCAGAGCAAGGTATTCAGGATGGGGTTCAGGTAAACAGTATTGTCCCCGGTGCGGTGATGACTGGGCGCCGCCGCTCCTTCCTTGAAAAGTGGGCCCCGGCGCACAACATGACTGTGGAGGATGCGACGAAGAAGTTTCCGGAGGAAGCCGGCATCAGCCGTTACGGACAACCGGAAGAGATCGCGGACCTCCTCGGATTCATGGTCTCTCCGGCCGCAAAGTGGATGACGGGCACCTCGGTTCGCATGGACGGTGGCGAGATTAAAGGTATCTAGAGCCGACCAAAGCCAAAGACGGCACAGCCCAACATTTCTGCTGGGCCGTGCCGTCTTGTCTGCTCTGCTTTTAACTTATTCGAATGTGCCGATGCTGGGTGGATTGGGTCGCGTGGTTCCGTTGTAGTCCTTCGTTACGCCAGGAATCTGTATACCTGCGCCGATGGCCGGACTGGTAGAGGTCAGGGTGGGAATGATGGCATCGATGTTCGATTCACTAGTTAAGAGCGGGTCTGCGCACACGTAGTTGGTCTCTCCTGAAAGGGTGCTGTCTGGGCATCCTGTGGCCATGGTGTCCCACAGGTTATGATCCGCTGTAACCATCGTAGTGCTTATCTCCGCCCCCAGGTAGAATCCGGAGGCTAACTGTCCGCCATTGCCGGGATCCGGATAGCCTTTGGAGATGTTGTTGGTGAAGACGACCGTACCGCCATTGCAGTTCGGAAAGAACGAAGAACACTCTAGGTCGTACATCGTCGTTCCATAACCAACCGAAGTGTTGTTTTCAATCACGATTGATGTGCTCGGTCGCAGCGTGAGGGACCATTCATCGCCTGACGCTCGGCAAGTATCGCCGCCGTCGAGCGTTGTCCATCCGGACGGGTTATTGGGGAATGTTGCTGCCTGCGAAAGTACATGGCAATTGCTGATCGACACGTCGTTGATGGCCGTCGAACTCGCGCCAGCGCCGATCTTAAATGTTTGTCCAGCATTGCCTTCTGACCATGAATCAGTAACAGTTGTCGCAGGTGAAGTCGTGGGGTCATCGCTCAAATGCGCTCCGTCGAACCCGTCCTGCGTGTTGTATTTGAACATCGAATGGCTCATGTTCAGGGTAAGGTTGCCAGCGGCAAGCTGTACGAACCCATCACCATAACCGCTTGTATTTTGCCCATAGCAGTAGTTGAAAGAGTTCGGCGCGGTTTCCGGAGAGATTCCAATGTTGTAGGGCTTGAGCGCCAGGCAGCCATTCCACTCGATATCTGCATAACTGACGTTCATTGTGCCGACAGACTCGCACGAATTATTGCACCCGCCTCCATCGCCGTCCCATCCGGCTTGTCCGTTTCCGATGAGATAGATGTCTGAAGCCGTGAACGTGTCTGTGCTGAGAAGATTAAGATGGCTTCCCATAATCCCGCGATTCGCGGTGCCTACTACAGCGAAGTCAGTCAGGGTCATGTTGGCTGGCCCCTGGCCAGTTTGATATTCCAACATGAGCCCCGCGTAGCCGACATAGTTGCTCGTGCTGGTGCATTGGCCGGGGCCATAGCCGGTGCCGGCGCTGGTGCAGTTGTCCGGCTGAGTGACCTCTATGCAGGAGATGGTGACGTTGCTCGTCCCCCCACTTGCAGAACAGCGAACACTCCATTGAGACCGCTGAGAATTGTCGGATTGACTAACCCAGTGTGTCCGGCTGTATGACAACTTCCATAGTTCTGTCCCTTGATGGTGACGTTACTGGGAAGAACTGGAAGGATGCAAGATGACCCTTGTGAAGCGGGGGAATTTGGAGCAGGGCAGATACCGCCAACCGTAGGCTGCCAATCGCTTCCTACGCCGCCGTTTTCCTCACCCATGTAGTACGGCGTTGTGTTTGAGGGCGGGTCGGCAAACACGATTGTGTCGCCTGGGGCAAATGCTGTCCAAGCGCCGGACCAGCTCAACATCTGGAAGGGATGGTTATAGGCGCACGCCACCCCTGTTCCAGAGCCGGGATAAGCAGCATTGGTCGTCCCCGTACATTCAACGTTGTCCCCGCCGTCATGACGAATGTACCAGGTTTGTCCCGACCCGCTGTTGATGGTATAGACTGCCGAGCCGACCGCACTGTTGGTATAGCCCGACAACACGCCAATCGCCTGCACTGTCTCACTCGTGGAAACACTGATTGGACTGGAATATGTAGTCGAAGACGTTGTGGGGGTGCTTCCGTCGGTTGTGTAGTGGATGGTCGCGCCTGTGGTTGCGTCGCTGATGGTCACCGTCTGCGCCGAAGTATAGGTTCCCGCTCCAGGACTGAATGTCGGCGTAGCCACAACTAAGCTGATGACGTAAGCCGCCGAGCCGACCGCGCTATTGGTATAGCCAGTCTTAATGCCAATCGCCTTGACCGTCTCGCTGGTGGAAACATTGATGGGGGCGGTATAGGTGGCCGAACTTGCCGTCGGGGTGGACC
Organism: uncultured Acidobacteriota bacterium; assembly: GCA_963719625.1. GTDB lineage: Bacteria > Acidobacteriota > Terriglobia > Terriglobales > Acidobacteriaceae > JAKAAZ01. The sequence goes on along the minus strand of CAVRDB010000018.1, from coordinate 3,994 downwards.
CATTCGTCGTGTAGTGGATGGTTGCGCCCGTTGTGGAGTCGCTGATGGTTACTGTCTGCGCTGAACCATAAGTTCCCGCTCCAGGACTGAATGTCGGCGTTGCCACAGTTAAGTTGATGGTGTACGCCGCCGATCCAACCGCGCTGTTGGTCCAACCCGACAACACGCCAATCGCCTTGACCGTCTCGGTAGTGGAAACAGTGATGAGGGCGGTGTAGGTGGTTGAACTCGCCGTCGGAGTTGACCCGTTGGTTGTGTAATGGATGGTTGCGCCGGAAGTAGTATCGCTGATGGTTACTGTCTGCGCTGAAGTATAAGTTCCCGCCGCTGGGCTGAAGGTCGGCGTTGCCACCGTGCCACCACCGCCGCCGCACGTCGGTACGCAGTCGGCCTGGAACTGGGCCAGGGCATAGACGGTGGAATCTCTTTGATCCACAATTATGCCCGGACTGCCCGTGGTATACGTCGAATCCCCGACGGATGCACTCGCGCCCGTGGTTACATCTTTGCAAGTAAGCGTAGTTCCAGAAATAGCCAGCTGGACCGTGTCCCCGGATGCAGGAATTGGACAACTCAACAATGGGGATCCAGCGCCACTTGTCAGCAAGTCAAGCTCTGCGTAGGTACCGAAGGCGACGTAGCAATAACCGTTGCCCGGAGTACTCATATGAACGCACGGACCGGTAGCGCTTTGAGCAGAGGAAATAGTCACATATTCGGCCTGGGAATACTGATTGGCGGTGAAGGTAGCGCCGGTGTAATCGGCTATCCCCACATCCCCGGAAATGGATGGCACGACTGTACCGCTGGCCCGCGCCAAAGCAACGTAGCCCGCAGCAGTCGTATTCGTCCAGCTGGAAGACAGTGCGCCCGTTCCGCTGAATGCATCCGTTACCGGATACGTGGAAGAGATGACGTACGCCGCAGTGCGGACCGCACTATTGGTCCAGCCCGTCTTCACGCCGATTGCCTTGATTGTCTCGCTGACGGAAACATTGATGGGGGCGGTGTAGGTGGTCGAACTCGCTGTCGGAGTTGATCCGTCCGTCGTGTAGTGGATGGTCGCGCCCGTTGTTCCATCGCTGATGGTTACTGTCTGCGCCGAACTATAAGTTCCCGCTGCCGGGCTGACGGTAGGCGTAGCTACTGTGCCAAGGGAACACGTGGGTATGCAGTCGGCCTGGAAGGAGGTCAGGGCGTAGACTGCGGAGCTCGTTTGATCTACCCAAACACCTGGCATCCCACTGGTGTGATATCCCGGACTTGCCGGCCCCGATGCAGAGGTTCCCTTCGTTACATCTGCGCAGGTAAGAGTGGACCCCACAGTGGACAACTTAATTGTGTCGCCGCTGGCAGGGATGGGGCAGCCTGTCACGGGGGTCGTGTCCCAAAGGGAGTTAGAGAACCCGCGAACCTGTCCGTCGTCCGCCGCATAACAATAACCGGAGCCTACCGAACTCATTAGAACGCAGGGGCCCGTATTGCTGCCGGCCGTAGAATGGGCCACGAACTTGACCTGGGCATACTGATCGTTGTTAAACGCCTCTCCTGAGTAGAACGCCAGACCCCACGAGTTCGAAGTGAGCGCAGGAGGAGCAGGCACCACCGTGCCGCTGGACCGCAGCAGAGCGACAGGAGGAAACGACAGGCCAGTGGGTGCCGTTTGCGTCCAGTTGGAAGACAGTGCGCCCGTTCCACTGAATGTATCCGTTGCCGGATAACTTTGTGCCCAGCAGGGCACCGTTAACAACGCCAAAAAAACCAGAAGAATTTTTATGGATTGCTTTATCATCACGCTCTCCCTCGATCGCGGTTAAATGGGTATTTGACCCGCGTTGCTCAACAGATCGTCTACTGCAAGCCCAAATACGCGATTCAGAAGACTCAGAGATCGCGTGAATTACCTGAAATCCTTCTGGTGCCAGCCAGAAATAACCCCTCCACAAACGTTTCAAATCACGTTTGCGGATTTTTCAATTAGGGGCCAATTAAGAACCGCCAAGCGCAGTATTGTCAATAGAAACATATTTCCTTGTGGGAAATTAGCCGTTACGAAGGTGTTAGTACCAGGGTGGAAATGCTTTCTTGATAGCGTGGCGCGCTGGCTCAAGTGCGCGTATCTACACTCGCTTGCGGCGACAAAGAAAAATATCAGCGCAGCTTACCTTTCAATGGAATGCAAGCCGAGGTATCTTTTTGCAAGAGTACAGATCAAGCAGCGGCCTTACGCGCTCCAGCGACGGGTACTATTGGCATTAGTTTATTGAGGGGTCAAACACAGATGGAGCGACGCAAGTTTCTCGAGATAACAGGCATGGCGGGCATGGTGCTGGTGTGTGAACCGTTGCACGCGGGAGCGCTGAAAGAGTATGGAAAGCCGGTGCCGAAATTTCCAGATGCAAACCCTAAATGGAAACGGACATGGGATGCAGCGCTGACGACACTCTCCGGCAATGTGAAGCTGTTGTCCACCTATAACCATCCTGTTCTGATTGAAGGCGCAGAATATGGGGGAATTTGGCTGGAGTGCGGACCAACGGAAAGCCTGGTGTATGCGAAGCTCGCAGAGCTTGTGCCTCCGGTTGAAGGCAAGCCGAGCCCGGCTGAGATTGCGCGTGCGAATCACATGGCATTTTTCGCGCGACAGCATGGGGACGGTCAGTTGCCTGCATATATATGGACGGACGAGGTTGGCTACGGTCAGATCCAGATGGTAGTGCCTGTAGCCGCGACCGCTTGGGAATTGGTGGAGCTAACCAAGGACGAAGAGTTGCTGAAAACGGCATACACTGCGTGCAGCCGGTGGGATGCATGGCTTAGACGGTATCGCAATACCCGCAAAACCGGACTGGTTGAGGGCTTCTGCACCTACGATACGGGGATGGACAACAGCCCGCGATGGGCCGGCATGCCGAACAGTTGCCCGGACAACGACGCACGGAAATGTCCTCCGGTGCCGTCGCTTCCCCGGCTGTGTCCAGACCTTTCGGCCACAGTATTTGGTGGTCGAATCGCACTGGCGGCAATGGCCCAGGCACTCGGGCAGAAGAAAGAAGCAGACCAATGGCTTGAGGATGCGGAGACGATCCGGCAGTTGATTATTAAGAAGCTTTATTGCGCGGAAGATGCGGCATTCTACGATCTGGACGCACAAGGGAAATTTGTGCGGGTGCGGTCGGATGTGATCTCGCGTGTCATGGGTGAGCATGTGCTCAAACTAGAGGTCGCATCAGACCGACAAATCTTCGACGAGATATGGACGCGGCAGTTGCACAATCCAAATGCATTCTGGGCACCGTTTCCCTTTACCTCGGTTGCAATGAATGATCCCCTGTATGTGCGTTCGATTCCGGCGAATAGTTGGGGCGGAGCGTCCCAGGCACTGACGGCTCTGCGGGCCACCCGCTGGATGGATTATTACGGAAAGCAGCGGGAATTCAGGCATCTGATGCAGCAGTGGGTTGCAGCAATCAACGCGTCTGGGAAATCAACGGGAGAGTTTTTTCAGCAGATGAATCCGGTGACCGGAGAATTCACGCGCAACGGCGCGCAGAAGGGGTACTCTTCGACTGCATTGGCGTATCTGGATTTTGTCAGGCGTCTGCAATCTAATTCTGTCTGATGTAACCCCGGAACGTATTGACTTGATTGGTGGCGGCGAGTGGAATCGAACCACCGACCTACGGGTTATGAGTCCGTCGCTCTAACCGTCTGAGCTACGCCGCCAGAGGGGAATGTTGCGAGATTGCGATGCAAAAGAATGGCTGCATCCGCAGGCCGTGACGGAGCAAGCGCTCCAGAGTCAGCAGCAAGAATATTGTAGCTGAAAGGGCCTTCGTCGTATCACCCGCAAACGGATGTGGTTTCCGCGCGCGCTCGTTTAGACTCAGACTTGCATGTCCGTATCTTCCAATTTGCCTGTTGCCCAAGTGATTGGCGTCATCCCGGCGCGTCTCGCTTCCACACGCCTGCCGCGCAAAATCCTGCGCGAAAT
>CAVRDB010000017.1:0-21359 GCA_963719625.1 uncultured Acidobacteriota bacterium | reverse complement strand
AGTAGCCGACAGACCCGCTCAGATCGCGACGGTGCGCGCCGTTGATATATACGTTACGGGGATTTCAATAGCGGGTCTTCTCTTAGTTCCAGTTTCTGGAGCACAAGAAATAGTATCGTTCCCACCGCATATCCCGGAATGAGGGCAAGAAGCGCGGCTCCCTTTAATTCGCCCCTTGTTTGTGGCGCTAAGTGCAGGCTGATCCAGTAACCGACAAACAACTGCACAGCAGATGAAACAAACAACGAAATCCAGAAACTTACCGTTTTCCTGAGCCATGGTTGAACAATTGAGATGGCAACAACAATACCCATGCAGACCGCAAGTATAGGAAAATCCCATTCTTCCGGGACAAGATGTAAGAACATTAAAGCTAAGACCAGCGCGGGTACACCAAGTGCTAGCAGCAGCAACATCCACCCGTTCATCTTTGCCACGAAGTACTTTGAGCCCTTCCTCGATGGGTGGTGCCTCCTTGCCTCTTTGATTTCCAGCCGTGCTATCTCCCTCTTTTTCGCGCGGGCTTCTTGGTAGCTTAGCCCGCGCCGGGCCATCTCGGAATCCAGTGCGAGGGCAGCCTCCTGCACCAGATCAGCGCGGCTGGCCGCGATCATTAGAAGCTCATCGTCACTCAGCCCTGCATAGTTCTCCTGGAAATTCACCTAGACTCATCTCGGGATGGAATCATCCTAAACATCGTACGCCGTGGATTAATCTAGCGCCCAGATTTTCGAGTTCTTGGCGAACGACCGGCAATCCGGAAACTATGATTTAATCCTGTGGATTCAAACTAACCCACTACCCAAGTTCAGTTTTCCGTGACGCGCCGCACGGGAATGGATAGAATTCGCATCACGTGACAGTCTTTACACCCAGTACGATTGCCGCCATCATCATCGCGGCCAGTTTTGCCGCTGGACTCAACGTCTACGCCACCGTGCTGACGCTGGGCCTGCTGGCCCATACCCACTGGGTCGTGTTGCCCCCAGGCCTGGAAGTGCTGGGCAGTTGGATTGTGATCGCGGTCAGCGGAACCTTGTTCGCCGCCGAATTTGTCGCCGACAAAATTCCTGGCCTCGACATGATCTGGAACGCGCTGCACACCTTCATTCGCGTTCCGGTCGCAGGCCTGCTGGCCTACCGTGCCAGTTCTCACCTCTCGCCGGAGATGCAATTACTGGCTACCGTGGCTGGCGCCGCCATCGCCATGGTCGCGCATAGCTCGAAGACGGCGGTACGGGCCGTCGTCACTCCAAGTCCCGAGCCGGTTTCCAACATCACGCTCAGCACCGGCGAAGATGGCATCGCCATCGGCCTTACCTGGCTATTGACCCGGCATCCATGGACGGCTGCCAGCATTGCGATTGTATTGACTCTGATTGCGATTCTGATGACGCGATGGGTGGTGAAAGCTCTGCGCCGCACCTGGACCCGAATGCAAACCATCTAACCGCGCGGAGCTCGCCCTTTGCTAGTTCAGAAACATGGATTCGCGAAAAAGATGACTACTCTGCATCTGGCTTTCTCGATAGCAAAAGAGGCCATCCGGCGCGGTCTGTAAAAAGGCCGAACACACCGAGAGATAGTGGAATAACAGCGAGTGATATCTCCCTGAAGAGATCGAAAAGACTTTCGGGCGGAAATCCTCGGACCGCTACTTCGTAATGCCGTTGGATGAAAACCGCAAATATCCACGAGACCGTCATCACCATGAGTATCCATGCCGCCGGCCTTCGCCTCCACAATGCGAGCACGCATGTAGGGAAGAAGAACATGAAACATCCCACAAAAATTGGCGTTGCGATCAGAGAATCGTTAATCCCAATCGTGAATAGCGAGACCGGAAGTACCGCACAGCCACAGAGCCCGACGCACATGCCGAAGGAAAATATACCGACGCTCAAGTAGCGTTTAGCCTGATCTGTCATGATCGCATCCTGGCGCCGCGCCTAATTCAAAAACATCGTCCGATAGAGCGTGTCGCGCTGCACCGGTTTGAACCCCGCATCGCGGATCACGCGGCGAAGTTCTTCTTCCGTGGTGTGGTTCGCCGTGCCCGCCGCTTTCACCACATTTTCTTCCAGCATCACCGAGCCAACATCGTTGCCGCCGAATCGCAAGCCCATCTGCAGCACTTTCAGCCCCTGCGTCACCCAGCTCGACTGCACGTTTTCAATGTTGTCGAGATAGAGCCGCGAAATCGCCAGCACCTTCAGGTATTCGACTGACGTCGCCTCGTCCCAGCCGCGGCCGCCCAGCGCCGTGTTGTGCGGCTGAAAACTCCATGGAATAAAAGCCGTAAATCCGCCCGTCTCTTCCTGCAGGCGGCGCAGCGTCTCAAAGTGGTTGACGCGCTGCTCGAAGGTCTCGCCCACGCCGAACATCATCGTCGCGGTGGTGCGCATCCCCAGTTGATGCGCGGTGCGATGCACCAGCACCCACTCCTCCGTACCGCATTTCAGGCGCGCGATGCGATGCCGCACTTCATCGTCCAGAATCTCCGCGCCGCCGCCGGGAATGGAATCAAGGCCCGCATCGCGCAAACGCGCAATCGTATCGCGCACAGAAAGCTCGCTGTATTCCGCAATCGCCAGAATCTCCGACGCAGAAAAACAATGCAGCCAGATGGAAGGGAAGCGCTGCTTGATCCCGGTCAACAACCGCTCAAACCAGTCGATCTTCAGGTCCGGGATGCAAACCGCCCTGCATCAGCACGCCGGTCCCGCCCATCTCTATGGTTTCGCGAATCTTGTCGTAAATGGTGTCGAAATCGAGAATGTAACCCTCCGCCGCAAGCTTTCCCTTCAGCGGACGATAGAACGCGCAGAAGCTGCAATACTCCGTGCAGAAATTCGTGTAATTGATGTTGCGATCGATGATGTAGGTGACAACGCCTTCCGGATGGAGCTTGCGGCGAACAGCATTCGGCCTCCATGCCAAGCCCGATTAAATCGTCGGACTCGAAAGCGTCCAGAGCCTGCTGTCGCGTGATGCCCATGGCATTAGTTTACCCGTTGTGCTGGAAAATGCGGCCAGGGTTATCTCTAACAATCACTCCGTCGCCCTGCCCGCCCAGATCCAACAGCAGCTGTCGCAAAGAGCCATCATTCAGGACGTTATTGCTGATCACGCAGTTCTCAAGCCCCTTGTATACAAAACCATAAAGCGGGCTGAAATTTCCCGTGTTTCCGTCATCCCGTCCCGCCTGTAGATTATTCCCCACACAGGCCACGCCGCGTGCGCCGTCCAGCAGAACCTGTGCGGAATCGTGGCTTTCAGCAACGAGTAGTTTGCCGCTGCGTTTGAAGAAGTTTCCGGTGATCGTCATCTGGGAGCATGGCCTTCCATCGCGTTTGCGCAGGGCCAGCCCGCAGGTTCCCGCACGATCAAAGAAGTTGCCCGTGATCTGATACCCATCCCCGCCCTCAACCAACATGTTTTCTTCGTGATTCCATTCGATCCGGTTCCCGGTAAACGTAATCGAAGCATTTTCATGGCGCGCCGCGAATCCAGCACGCCCATTTCCGGAGAACCAGTTATCCAGCAGGAACCCATCCCACCCGCGCAGGTTCAGGCCATCGCCCCCGTTGTAGGCCAGCATAGAGTGACGGACACTGAAACACCACACGCACATCAAGCTAGCGCCATCTCCGCTGAAGCGCGCGATTTGACACTGCTCGATGCGAAACCCGTCCTCATGTTCAGCGAATTTCGATCGGTCGACAAATATCCCATGAACATTCCGGCCCAGTCCCCGGCCGTCCAGCGCCAGGCCTTCAATCGTCGAGCCCCGCGCATTGGTGAGATTCAATAGGCAAGTAGCGTCGCCGCTGGCAAGACGCAAAACACTACCGCCCGGCCCGCTATAATTCCAGGCCGGAATACCCACCAGGGCAATGCCCGAGGGTACATGGAGCTCATCGGTAAGGTACACGCCGGGTGGTACAAATATCGCTCCGCTTGTCTGGGCAGCAGCATTCAGAGCGCGTTGCAGGGCCGCAGTGTCGTCGGTATTTCCATCTCCAACGGCCCCAAGCTTACGTGCATCGAGAAAAAATCTTCCCTGTGGAGCATCGGAACTCGCCGAGGCTGCCGCGCCGAATAACAGGGAAGCCGCCCCAGTCATAGCGCCCATGGCGAAACCACGTCGATTCAAAACATGATTGAACATGTCGCCTTTCCTCAACCGGGCTAGCAAGCTACTCGTCTTCCGTTCGCTTTTCCTGCGATGGCGTATTATTGGCGGGAGGTTGCGTAAGCCCCAACTTCGTCGCTTCCGACTTCGAAACCTGAATTTTTCGTGCCTGCATTCTGCGAATATCGTCTGGGTTGGAAACACCGAGGATTGAAAGCGCGCGGCCTATTTTGCTGAAGATTCCATTGAACATTTCACGCCCTCTCGTTTGATTAGTGTAGTACGGGCGTAGATTCTTGCGGTGCCGACCAACGCCCCCCAACATATTGGCATCGAATTTTTCAGGAAAGCCATAAACTATGCGATTTCAAGCGAAAAGTTTCTTCACTGTACGCAAAATGACCACAACATTTTGCCTTTTACTGGCCAGTAGTTTGTTACCCACAACTCCGATCCGCGCCGCCGATACCCCCCAGCCTGACCTCCTGGTATTTGCGAATGGAGACCACCTGACAGGCAAGCTCGATCATGTGGCCGGTGGCAGCGTCTTCTTTGCAAGTGACAATGCCGGAATGGTCACCGTCGCCTGGGCCAAGCTCAAGGGTCTCCATACCAATAGGCCGTTTGCTGTCATCAAGACTGGAACAGAGGTGCACCGCAAAGCGGCCAACGCGGATATTCCTGTCGGAACCATCACCGTCGATGGCGATACCCTCACCGTCACAACATCTCAGGGCAGCCAGCAGATTCCCGTCAAGGACATTGCATACCTGCTGGACCAGCCGTCCTTCGATAAAAATGTCGCGCATGGTCAGGGCCTGCTCCAGGGGATCACCGGCTCTGTCAGTGCCGGGCTCAGCACGGTGAGTTCCACCCAGAACAGCGTCAGCATCAACACAGCCGTCGTTCTCGCGCGGGCGGTGCCGCCTGTCACCTGGATGCCGGCGCGTCAGCGCACGCTGTTGAACTTTAGCAATAACTACGGACGGGTCTCGGAGCCGAATACCCCCACCGTAAAGACCAGCATCCTGCACGGTGGAATTGAAGAGGATGATATTTTCAGCCCGCGCTTTTTCATCGGCTGGAAGGGCTGTGTACGATCATAATTTTTCCCAGGGTCTGGATTTACAGCAGTCTCATGGCGTTGGCGCTGGTTTCACGGTCATCAAAGACGCCAAACAGGATCTCGATTTGTCCGGAGTCGTGGACTATACCAAACAGTCATTCGCCGCATCCGGCTCTCTGCTCAATGTTCCGCCCAACTATGTGGCCGCCTATAGCAATGACCTGATTGGTTCCAGCTTCGGCGACAACTACATCCGCAAATTTCCCAGGAAGATCGTATTCACCGAAATAGCCGCCTTCAATCCGGCATGGAACTCGCCGTCGGACTTTTCCGGAAACGTCGCGATTGGGGTATCTTTTCCGGTCTTCAAGAACTTTGGCTTTTCTGTCGGGCTCATCGACAGCTACTTGAACGATCCGCCGCCAGGTTTCAAGGGGAATTCCGTCCAATTCAATACCGGACTGACATACGCCATTGCGCGGTAGGTAAGCGACGTAACTGCCATGCATAGGAATCAGCAAGCCTGAGCGCTTGGCAAAAGTCTCAGGCTTGCAAAATTCAGATTGCATCGCAAAACTTTCTTTAGAACGTCAGCGGCTTGGCCAGAATGTCCATCGCCGGCTGCGGCAGCGTCTTATTGGCATTCGCCAGCAGTAGGTCTTACCTGCCACATCTGCGTCGAAGACAGCACCTGGTCGAACGACGGCATTGCCGACAGGCGAATTCCGTTCGCGACCTTCCAATAGGTTTCTCCCGGCGGATCGTCGCTGACGCCCACAACGCTGTTGGAGCCGTGCGCCTGCCACAATTGCGGTGCGTGCGGATACATATGCGAAGCCACCGTGGAATTTTGGCTGTTCAATCCATGGCAGAACGCACAATTCTGACGATAGATTTGTGCTCCCGCGGTCAGATTGTCCGCAGTTGCCTGGATGGGGACAGATCTTCGGCATCTCTTTGGCAATGCGGGCATGCAGCGGTACATGCACAATCTGTCTCTCGAAAGGAAGGGTGCGTCGGCGACCGCGACCGGAGGATTCCCATAGTGAAGCGAGAAAAACGCGCCGATTGGCAACAGCAATACCCCGATCACCAGCCCAATCATATAAAGTCGCCATAGACCCCCTTTTGGCTGCGGAATTGGATGGACGAAAAGAGGGCCGGTTTCGCCTCTTCCATTGCGGTACAGATAGACTACCTAGGTCACGCATCGCTCGTAAATGATTTAATGGAGACTTAGGAGAAAACAGTGCTGTCTCAGTTCACCCGGGGAGCCCAACGCTTTCCTTTGCCCATCTTGAAATCCATGTCACTTCGCCGCGCCACTTTTTCAGGTTTCCGCTCGCCTTCAGGTGTCCGCTTGTCCCGCCTGCAGCGCCGCATGCTGCGTCCTTGCGCTGTTTCTCTGCGGCATGGCTTCTCCATTGCAGGCGCAGGACACAACCCCGCAGCTCCAGCCCCAGTCGCCTTCATCTTCCTCAACGACTCCGGAGCAGACGCAATCGTCGAGGCGCGGACTAGAGAACCGGCGGCCGCTGACCAAGCAACGCCGCGAGGCACAGATCATCACCGACACCTATACCCATCGCTGGGAAGTGTATACCGGTGGGGAGAACGGCGTTCCGCCCCGGACTGGACCTCCATAACTCCGGCATGGGCGGCTGGATACTCGGAGCGACTCGGTATTTCACCCCCCGTCTGGGCATCACCGCCGACGCCGCGGCGATTATGGCAACAGCTCCCTCGGCGCCGTTCAGGGCGGAGGCAACAACACCTATAACGCCAAATTTGCCGTGTTCCCGTTCACCATTGGCCCACAATATCGCTTCTATGGCAGTCCGAAAATCTCCGTGAGCGCGGCGCTCCAGGTGGGCGATATCTATGGATTTTTCGACAAGAACACCGGCCCGTTTCCGCCGCAGTCGGTGGGTTTCTATCCGCCAGCAACGTCGGTGCGGCCATCGCCAGCATTCATTTGGATTACAACCTGAGCCCAGGCCTGGCTTTGAGGCTTTCCCCGCACATGCTGCTGGATCATTTTGGCGGCAATATCGATCATAATCAGGGGTTGATGGTGGGGATGCTCTATCGTTTCGGACGGCAGTAGTTCTTCTGAAGTCCGGGTGCCCCATGTCTCGTTTCTGAGACATGGGATTCTTCCGAGGGTGGCCCATGCAAGCCATCTTTTGGCTTGAGTGGGATTCGCACCGCAGTCCGCTCCACCGATAAATTGGATAAAACCAATGGCCGATACTCCATCGAACCAGATGATGCGCACCACGATGGCAGTAATTGCCGTCGTGGCCTGGTTTGCTCTGTTGCTGCAACTGTTCCTGATGATCCGCAACGCTGACCAGGGTGCCGAGCTGCGGGCGGTCGTCAACTACTTCAGCTTCTTCACAATTCTGACCAACCTGCTGGTTGCCGTGGGGACTAGCCTCCCACTTCTGGCCTCGAGATCGGCAGCCGGACGCTTCTTCCTGCGGCCACCGACACAATCTGCGATCGCGGTATATATCGCCGTGGTTGGCATCACCTACACCTTGCTGTTGCGCCATCTGTGGAATCCGCAAGGCGCGCAAGAGATTGCCGATGTGCTACTGCATGATGTAGTCCCGGTACTGTATGTGTTATTTTGGGCGATCTTTGTACCCAAGGCCATGCTGCGTTGGAGCGACGCGGTCCGATGGCTCGCGTATCCCGTCGCCTACATGGGGTACACGCTGGCGCACGGGATGGTCTCCAACTGGTGGCCCTACTACTTCATCGATGTCAGCGCGCTCGGCTTTCCCCGCGCCATGGGAAATGCGGCGGGAATGCTGGTGGGCTTCTTCTTCGTGGCCGTATTGGCTGTTGCCATTGGCCGGTTAACGGTGCGATCTTCGCCCGATGCCGCATCAAAATAAGAGAGATTCGATCAATATCCTGTAGAGAGTGTTTGCTGTATCCTCTATCGGGCGAGGGGACGATTTGAGAGTGAAAGAAAACCGAGTGAATCAAATGGCAGTCGTAAAACATACAACCAGGCAATGCAAAAATCTGATCGGCGGCAAATGGGTTCATGCCCATTCGCGCCAGACGTTTGAAGATCGCAATCCTGCCAAGACCAGCGATCTGGTCGGCGTATTTCCAGCATCCGGCACAAAAGATGTCGCCGATGCCGTGGCCGCAGCAAAAGAGGCATTTCAAACCTGGCGTCTGGTGCCTGCGCCAAAACGTGCGGAGATCCTGTTCCGCGCCGGTGAGCTCCTCACCGAGCGTAAGGAACTCTACGCCCACGACATGACCCGCGAAATGGGAAAGTCCTCGCGGAAACCCGCGGCGACGTGCAGGAGGCCATCGACACGGCGTATTACATGGCTGGAGAAGGCCGCCGTCTGTTCGGCAACACTACACCTTCGGAGCTGCAGAGCAAATTCGCCATGAGCGTGCGCATGCCGGTGGGCGTCTGCGGCATGATCGCTCCATGGAACTTTCCCATGGCAATTCCATCCTGGAAGCTGCTGCCCGCGCTGATCTGCGGCAACACCTGCGTCATCAAGCCTGCGGAAGACACGCCCCTCTCCACGCTGAACCTGGTCGAAACGCTGATCGATGCCGGCTTGCCGAAAGGCGTGGTCAACATTGTTTTCGGCTTTGGCCCCGAAGCGGGCGCGCCATTAGTCGAACATCCGGATGTAAACGCCATCAGCTTCACCGGCTCCAGCGAAGTGGGGCGCATCGTCGGCGAGCGTGCAGCCGCGGCCTTCAAACCGTGCTCGCTGGAAATGGGCGGCAAGAATGCCATGATCGTGATGGACGACGCCAATCTCGAGCTTGCCGTGGAAGGCGCATTGTGGGGAGCTTTCGGCACTACCGGACAACGCTGCACCGCAACCAGTCGCATCCTGCTGCATAAAAAAATTGCACGCACATTTACGCAACAACTGGTAAAGCGGGCAGAGAAGCTGCGCGTCGGCGATGGCCTCAAGAAAGATGTGCAGATGGGTCCGCAAGTCAACGGGCAGCAGATTGAAACCAGTCGGCGCTACGTGAAAATTGCTCTTGAAGAAGGAGCGAAGCTGCTCACCGGCGGCAAGCGCCTGCAGGGGAAAGCGCATGCCGACGGGTATTTCTTCGCGCCCACAGTTTTGGCCGGAGTGAAACCCGGGATGCGTATCGCGCAGGAAGAAGTTTTCGGCCCGGTCGTCAGCCTGCTGGAGTTTGACAGCTTCGACCATGCGATTGAAATTGCGAACAGCGTCTCCTATGGGCTCTCTGCATCTCTCTATACGCGCGACGTGAACCTAGGGTATCGCGCCATGCGCGACCTGGAGACCGGCATTGTCTACATCAACGCGCCCACCATCGGCGCGGAGGTGCATCTGCCCTTCGGCGGCGTCAAGCAGACTGGAAACGGTCATCGCGAGGGTGGCACCGGCGCGTTGGACTTCTACACCACTTGGAAATCGGTCTACGTGGATTATTCCAATCGCCTGCAGCGCGCGCAGATGGACGATTAGACCAGTTTTCCTGTAGGTGTATACCAACGGAACGAAAGCCTACGCATCCGTTCCTTAAAGAACGGATGCACGGTACGATTGGCGGCAGTCTACAGCAACAGGAAAACTGGTCTAGGGAACTCGGAGAGCAACATGATTCTTGGCGTTCCAAAAGAAGTAAAAGATCACGAAAGCCGCGTCGGCGTCACCCCTGCGGGCGTCAAAGCGCTGGTGGAAGCCGGCCACACCGTCCTGGTTGAAACCAAGGCGGGAGATTTGTCGTCGCTTCCCGATGACGAATACCAGTCCGCAGGAGCGGAAATTGTGGGCTCAGCCTACGATGTCTGGCGCCTGGCCGACATGGTCGTCAAGGTTAAGGAGCCGGTCGAAAAAGAGTATGGTCATTTCCGCGACGGACTGATCCTGTTCACATTCCTGCACCTCGCGCCGCTGCCGATCCTCACCGCCAAGCTGCTGGAGAAGAAAGTCATCGGCATCGCCTATGAGACCATCCGCGACAAAGCCGGCACCCTGCCGCTGCTCACACCCATGTCGGAAGTAGCGGGTCGAATGTCCGTCCAGGTAGGCGCAGCTCATTTAGAAAAAGAAAAAGGTGGGCGCGGCGTCCTGCTGGGCGGCGTCCCAGGTGTTCCGCCGGGAAATGTCTGCGTCATTGGTGGCGGCATCGTCGGCATCAACGCGGCCAAGGTCGCGCTCGGCATGGGCGCCAAGGTGACTATCATCGACATGAACCTGAACCGCTTGCGCGAACTGGACGATATCTTCAACGGTCGCGTGTACACGCTCGCGTCGAACTCCTACAACGTCAGTCGCGCCGTGCGCGAAGCCGACCTGGTCATCGGCGGTGTCTTGATCCCCGGTGCCGCCGCTCCCAAGATCGTGACCAAAGCGATGATCTCGACCATGAAGAAGGGCGCGGTCGTCGTCGATGTTGCCATCGACCAGGGCGGATGCATTGAGACCGCGCGGCCCACCACCCACAGCGATCCGTCCTATGTGCTCGACGGCGTGGTGCATTATTGCGTGACCAATATGCCTGCGGCCGTGCCGCATACCTCGACACTGGGGCTAACCAACGCGACCTTCCCCTACGTGATGCGCCTCGCAACCATGGGTGCCAAGGCTGCCATTCAGGCCGACGCCGGTCTGCAGGACGGCGTCAACACCTACGACGGCATTCTCACCTGCAAGCCTGTCGCGGAGTCGCAGAATCAACCGTGGAAACCCGTACTGGATTTGGTGCGTTAAACTTCACTCATTCGTCGCCAAGGTTCGAGGAGAAGGAAACATGCTGCGTCGATGTCTACTCTTCGTATGTGCGTTCTCTTGGCTGATATGTTCCGGCTGTCAGCAGCCAGCCAGTCGTCCTGCGGACAGAATCGCTCAGGCCCGCATCGACAACGCCAACGCAGCGAACTCTGCCGTCCCCAGTGGAAATTTCGACCACTACCTCTTCACGCTTTCCTGGTCTCCGGAATATTGTCATGGTCATCCCAACAATCCTCAGTGCGACGGCAGCCATCCGGGCTTTGTCGTTCATGGATTGTGGCCGCAGTTCAATAACGGTCAGTGGCCATCCACCTGTCCCAGCGGTACCGGACTATTATCGAACCCGACGCAAGTGCTGGCCATCATGCCCGACCGGGGATTGATTCAACATGAATGGATCACGCACGGCACCTGCTCCGGGCTCACTACGAATCAGTATTTCGGCGCGATCCGCAAAGCCTACAACTCCATCAAAATTCCGCCCTCACTCGTCAGTCCCACGCGCACGCAGACGCAAAGTGCCAGCGACATCAAGCAGCTCTTCACCGACGCAAACCCGGGAATGTCCAGCGAAAGCATCGCCATCACTTGTCATAATCGCTATTTGTCCGCCGTCGCATTCTGCCTCAGCAAAGATCTGAAACCCATTACGTGCCAGGCCGTACGCGACTGCAGCGCCAACTCCATCCGCATTCCCGCAGCCCAGTAGGCTGCACTGTTACGCATGGCCGCTAGCCAACTCAGGTGAACGCGACTTCCAACCCGGGTTTGACCCATCGGTAGTAATGATGGCGGCGGACGACACTTTGGACAATCCCACTCCTTAGCCTGATAAAGCGGCGCGCAGTTGCCGAAGCAGCAGCGGGTCCCTGGGGCATTTTCACTTTAGGTGTAGGCCGAAACAACCATCGCGGCACAGCTTTTCCGTTAAGAAAAGCTGTACGGATCAGCTCCCGAAACAACCGGTAAAAGTGAAAATGCTCTAAAATGGTTTAGCTGACCTACGTCACGATAGCTGTTCTTAGTAACCGCCAGTCCGCGCCAAGCGGCGGCGGGGAGGTTCAATGCGGCGGTTCGTATTATTTGCAGTTCTCCTTGCTCTATCCCTACCCGTCGGTCTGTCAACCACTGGCTGCGCCCATGACTATGGTCAGAACTACTGCAGCGGTTTCCAGAGCGGTCCACAGCTCTCAGCCCCCGCAAAGATTAATTTGCAACCTGCCATCTATGGTCTCTCCCTCGGCTACGGACAAATTGCGAGGCTGTCGACCCCTACGGCGACCAACTGCAAGGGTTCGTCTGTCACTGTAAAAACCTATACGTATGGCACCACCAACCTTTCGATCGCAGATGTATCGCCTGCGGGGGCGGTCTGCGGCGGAACCTGGAATCGGAATTCCGGCAATAACATTCCGAACTTTACGACCTGCATCCCACCCCAGCCCGGCAGTTCCACCTTTCAGTCGAATGGCGGCCTGGCCTATCTGACCGCCAGCGGCGGCGGAGCCACCAGCAATCCGGTGCCCGTCTTTGTACATCCTCCTGTCACCAGTGTCCTGTTGGGCGGCGCAAGCGCAGTGCATACCTGCCCCAATAATCCCAGTACGGGGTCGCCCGAGAATGCTCCGCCGTATGCATTGAACAGCTGTCTATCGCAGAACCAAACCGCTCAGCTGGCCGCCACCGTCTGCACCGGTACTGGTGCTTGCACCCCGGGGTCGGCGAACGACATTACCTGCAATGCGGGCCATCTAACCTATGCTCCGCAGAGTCCCACTGTCGTCACCGTCGACCAGAATGGCGTAGCGACAGCCCATCTGCCGGGTTCGACTGCAATCTCGGCGACCGTTGCACAAGCGACCAGCACCGCCGGATATTTCTTTACCTGTCCGCCAAAAAGCATTCGGCTGACAGTGGGTACAACAGGACAGACTAGCGTCACCGTCAATACGAATAATGTTCAACCGCTGACCACAACCATCCTTGACACGGAGAACAATCCCATCACTGGACTGCAGCTTCTCTACACGTCCAACGATCCCATCAATATCCCGGTCAACAACTCCGGCTCCGTCACTCCGGTCTTTCCCAGCGACGCGGCCATCACGGCGCAGTGCCTGCCGTCGGTCTGCAATCCGGCGCCGCAGAATCAAATCGCCAACCTCAGCACCGGTCTGCCCATTACCAGCAACCCGGTGCAGATCCACACGCCGGGCCCCAACTCCAACCTTCTCTACATGTCCAGCCCACAGTCGTTGAACTTTGTGCCAGTGGACTTTCAAAGTGGGACGGTCGGTACTCCGATACGCTTGCCCTATCAGCCGAATTCGATGGTGATGGACGAAAACGGCAACAATCTATTTTTTGGCAGCAGCGCAGAACTAATGGTTGCGTCGATTTCCGCCACATCAGGTACCGCGCTCACAGTCCAGACACCCGGCGTCACGGGTACCGTGCTTGCGGTCGCCCCCAATGACACCCTGGTGGTCGTCCACGATCCCTGCCGGCAGCTTTTCTATCTCTACACGCCGCCAGTAGGGAACCTCTCCGCCTCGTTGATTTCTTTCGGGGCTCCCGGGCCGACCATCCCCTGCAACGTGAACAACCAGCCCATTGATCCTTCGGTAGAGGTCCATCCGCCCTACGCCGCCTCATTTACCCAGGACAGTCAAACCGTGTTCATCGTCGGCGAAAATACGTTGTACACCTACAACACCTTCACCGGCTGGCACGTTTGCACGGAAAATGGACAAAGCGGAAATTGCCCCGTCAACTCCACCAGCGTTGCCGTTACGATTCCAGGTGTAGGCGCCTATGCGGGAGGCTCCCCGACAACCGCCTTCGGCTACTGCGCTCTTGGACCGAACAATGCAGCGCAGAATCCCGGTCCGCCGCCCACGGGTCTCACCGATCCTACCAAGGCGGTAAATCCGATGGAATATTATCCGAACGCCGCGACTGTGGCGGCGACAACCGATGAGCTGGCCGCAACCACGGATGGCTATCACATCATTGGAGCTGCCTCCGATGGCGAACTCACTGACATTGGCGTCCAGATACCGGCTGGTTCTTGCCCCTTGAAGACAGCTTTGCAATTCCCGAGCACTCCTCAGGGATTCAGTCTGAACACGCCGAACATCGGGACCATCAACCAGGTGCTGGTCTCGCCGAACTCGCAATTGTCTTTCGTCACCTTCAATCCGGCGAATCCCTCGGGCGGCAACAACACATTGCCGGCCTACATCGTTCCGTGTACGGGACCGCAGTCTGCGGCGGGTAATTGTCCCGCCGGGCAGACGACCACCGGCAGCGTGGTGAATGTTCCGCTTACCGGTCAGGCAGGTTCGCCGGTCGGCGGTGTCTTCAGTCCCGATACCAACACGTTTTATGTATCGACTAACAAGGACAACCTGGTACACCTGATCAACACCGCGAACCTCAATGCGTTGACCGACACCAGTCAGATCAATCCAGGGTTGACCTGCGCCACCACCACCACCGCGCCGGCCAATCCATTTCTTGCATGCACCCTGGGAGCTCCCGTTCCGGCGCTGTTCCTCGCCGCGCGGCCGCGTCCAACTCAGGGATCGCCCACCACCTCAGCCGCAAAGAACTAACCGCACTTGACTGGGTGCCCCATCCTCGCCGCGTAGTTTGCGGCTAGGGTGGGATCAAAAAAAAGAATTTGTCATCCCGACCGACGCGAAGCGGAGTGGAGGGATCTGCGGTTTCTTCATGCAGCAGAGATAACCTGGGTACCCCATGTCTCGCTTCTGGGTAAGAATATACTTGACACACCATGACTCTTTAGATATATTTAGTTCATGGCGAAAGAGAATTCATATCCGCAAAGCCTCTTACAGGCGACTCGCTACTTCTCGAACCCCGATGTATGCGTGGAATTTGTTGCTGCGATGCGCTGGCCTGATGGCGTAACCTGCCCACACTGCGACGGGAAGAAAGTCTCGTATCTACGCACCCGCCGCATCTGGAAGTGCATGGATAAGGATTGCCACAAGCAATTCAGCGTCAAGACTTTCAGCATTTTTGAAGACTCGGCAATCGCTCTCGATAAATGGTTAGTTGCGGTCTGGCTCGTGGTCAATTGCAAGAATGGAATCAGTTCCTATGAACTTGCACGCGATCTCAAGATCACTCAGAAATCAGCATGGTTCGTGCTCCATCGCATTCGCCTTGCACTGCGCACTAACGACTGGGGTAAAGGCAAGATGGGTTCCAGAGGGGGAGCCGTAGAAGTCGATGAGGCATTCGTGGGCGGCTCGCCTAAGAATTGGCATCTGTCGAAACGTGCCAAGCGAGTTCGGTTTACTCCCAGCGAAGAGAAGATCGAAGATCATAAAACCGCTGTCGTGGGATTGCTAGACCGCGACACTCGGCAGGTACGCGCCAAAGTGATTCCTAATATCAGGCGCGAAGTGCTACAGGATGCGATCTTGCAGAACGTGGTTGGCACTGGCAAAGTCTTCACCGATGGTATGAAAGCCTACAGCAATCTTCCCACTCTGCAATTCGTACATGAGACTGTAGACCATTTGAATGAGTACGTGCGCGGTGAGGTTCACACTAACGGCATCGAGAACTTCTGGAGCCTACTGAAACGCGGATTGAAGGGAACCTATGTTGCCGTCGAGCCATTCCACCTTGAGCGGTATGTGGATGAACAAGCGTTCCGGTTTAATAATCGCGCTACCAAAGAAAATCCGATGACTGACGCGGATCGATTCATTCTCGCCTTATCGCAGATCGCGGGAAAGCGGTTGACCTATGCGGAGCTAACCGGCAAGGTGGGAGAAACGGCGCTATGAATCGTTCTGGAAAAAACGGCAAAAGCGGGGCAAGCGTGGATAGAACTGTAATTGCAAAATCGATGCGTGCCGCTCGTTTACAGGCTGGACTCAAACAGTCGGAATTGGCAGACCTGATGGCTACATCGAGAACGACGATTACGCGCATGGAAAGCGGTCGGGAATTTCCTCAGATCGCTACGCTCGAACGCTGGGCGGAACTGACAGGAAAGCAGCTCGAAATCAGACTCGTTTAGCTTTCTTCGGCTCTATTTTCTCTGCTTCCATGCGGCGCTGTAGCTCCGTTTTCGACACCTTCATAATCGTTCGCATGGCGTCAGTGAAGCGGGCAAATTGTGGATCGTTCGGCGGTGTCTTCATGGGGCTATCAAGCACTCCCTGAGAGTATCGCGGGCGATGGCGGAAGGAGTCTTTGCCCTCTTTGTGCTAAGTGCTGTCAACTGAACCTCACCGCTTCCTGTCATCTCGACCTGCGGAAAATACGTCTCCTTCCCAACAGAAGAGCGAATCTCGATCCATCGAGTATGCGAATCGTATCTCCCGGTCACAATTTCCGGAAGCGCATCGGGGCGAATCATGAAATTGTGCGAACCGCTCCGATGCAAATACAGTTTGCGAGGGGGATTCACTTGTTCGTTGTATGCAGTGCAGTGTTCTTGAAACGCGGCAATCAGTTCATCCCATCGTAAGGGCATTTTTTCCGCTTCAATCGCACGGCGCATTGCCACCGTTTGCGTGATGTCCGCGCTTACCCTCTCCTTCGCCTCTAGTTCCTCACCGAGCGAACGTGCCCACTCCTCGGCATTGCCCATCTCATTCCCCCTCGTGCCCAGCGAAAGCGTCACAAACATCATACCTCGGTTGACGATCTGAAAGGCCATGCCTATTGCCTACGACCATAAACGGAATCAAAGTGCTTAAGTTGCTCTTCGGTCATCTTCGCCCGCTGCTCAAAAAAGGAAACGCAGGAAAGATGTGTATCCCTTGGCCAATCTCTTTCGCTGCAACCAATCATGGTAGTCGCCGTCCTTAAATCCTGAAGGCTGGTAACAATACTTCTGGCCTCATTCGCGGATTCCTAAAATACTTTTCTCCAAACTTCTCGATTTTGAATCTACCTGTACTTTTCAGACACTCCCAAGATTTTCTTGTTCGGTCAATGGGGCTTAGCTCATTATCGAGTTCCTTCATCGCCTCATGCGCAAAGAGGTCTGCAATCTGGATACGCGGATTGCCACGCGATGAAACGAACGATAACTTTTCGGCAAGTCTCTCCCGCCAATACAAACCACTCTGCTGAAGGTAGCTATAAATCTCAGTCGCGTTAAACTCGGTGCCGATTCTGCTATCGAAAGTCAGTTCAGCCATTTCTCCGCGATTATCAGCAGCATTACGCATAGCTTCAAGCACGTCCATGAATCCTTGGTAGTAGAGCGGGGGTTCATATGGCGACGGGAAAGCCCTTCTTCTGCGCTGCTAGGTCTTGGGCGCATGCGTATCCGCCGACACCGCTTTCAGCGATGAGAACGGTCAAATCTTTATAGTAGGGAATTCCTTCGATCGCGGTCCCAACCTTCATAGTCTCCGTGTCCACTTTCGCAGTCAGTAGCGTGAAACGGGATTCCCCCATTTCTTGCGATCCATTCTGACTCCAGAGATTTCCATGAATCTTCAGTGCCGATTACTCCAGCGACAGCGCATACCCGGCTTTGAGTCCCGTCGAGACTCTCATCTCCATAAACTAGCAACATAATTGCACTCACCCTCTCTAAACATGAGTGGGCATCCTTCTCGCCCACCAGCTGAAACTCGAAGTCTGCTTTCATCTTCGAGTTTGGATAAAGTGGGCATGGTGTGTCAACTATATTATTGCCCGCTTCTGAGACATGGGATTCTTTCGCATTTATATGGAGAATCTCTAAGGCTGTTTCTCTTTTTACAGCGCGAGGCGCGAGCTGCTTCGCCGTGCGCGGCAACGCGCGTGCAACCGCATCCAGAATGCCGTTTAAGAAGTGAACTGATTCCGTGTCGGCGTAAAGCCTCGCAATTTCCAGCGCTTCATTGATGATGATCGGCAACGGTGTCGCCGGATAGCCGAGCATCTCCGCAATCGCGCCCCGTAGCAGATTGCGGTCCACCGCCGCCATTCGCTCCAGCCGCCAATGCTGGCTGGCAGTCGCAATGTAAGTGTCGATCTCTTCCTGCCTGGCAATTGCAACGCGAAAGATATCTTCGGCAAACCCCTGCGTGCCGGGATCGACTTTCTCGCGCGTCTGCCAAAATGTTCGCTGTACCTGTTCCGCGTTCTGCTTGCCCAGATCTGCCTGGAACAGCATTTGCATCGCGATTTCACGGGATTTGCGGCGCTTGCCCATGGGTTATCTGCCCGCCGCTGGAATCTGTAACTGAATCAGTTGCAATCTTCTTTTTTAGCGCCGCCATTTCAATTGCCGCCAGCGCCGCCTCAAATCCCTTGTTGCCCATCTTCAATCCAGCGCGATCCAGCGCCTGCTCCAGCGTCTCGCAGGTCAGCACGCCAAAGGCATGCGGAACGCCCGTCTCTTGCTGCGACTGGCCGATTCCGCGCGAGACTTCGGTATAGATGGCTTCATAGTGGGCCAGCTTTTTGCGCAGCAAAACTCCAACCGTGACGATGGCGTCCACGTTCTTGCTTTCGGCCAGCAGGCGAGCCGCCGCCGGAATTTCCCATGCCCCCGGAACCCGCACAACGGTAATCGCGTCTTTCTTCGCTCCACTGCGCAGCAACGCGTCCAGCGCTCCCTGCAGCAGCCGCTCGGTAATTACCGCGTTCCAGCGCGCAACGACAATTCCGAACCGCATGTCCGCGGCGCTCAGATCTCCTTCAATGGCCACCGGTTTTCCGTGGTGAGGATTTTCTGATTCCCAGAAGCCAATAAACGATTCCCAGCACCGGCTCTGCGGTAAACAGGCGCGAATTCCAATGCGTATGGGTGATGTCCGTAATTTTTTGCCAGGCATCCGCTTCGGCGAGATTCATTTTCGCCCAGTTCTTCGCGACGGCATGCACCGCCTCCAGCCCTGTCACTTCGATCAAGATTTCCGGTGTGCCAGATAGTTTGCCCGTCACAAATTCCAGATTGCCCAGCGGTGCCAGGAACGGAGCGGTACGAACCTGGTCGTCGGCCCATCCCTTGCCCGGCTCGAAGCCGAGCGCCGTGAAGAAGCCGGCCAGCGTGTCAAATTCAGCGGGTGTGCGGGCGGCGCGCACCCATGTAATTCCTTTGATCATGCTTCGATGGTACAACGCCGCCAACTGGAAAGGCTGCCGCTCCCACGCGGTTCATTTAAATCAGCAGCCGCGATGAAAAACGTACTCCATATGCTTTGCACACCACAGGCCCGTGCGGCTTCATTGTGGCACCGCTACCGCTCATCCGCACTCGGCCCATAGAGCGCCGGTACCTATTGTCACGGGGTGAGTTTGAGTTCACGGCAGATCACCGTGCTACTTGTTTCCTCTGCTCCGGTTTCTTTGCGAATCTGTTCGATGAGTAATCCAAGTTGTTCCGGATCGCGGCATTCTATGCGGAGGCGCGCGTCGAATGAACCGGTGAGCGATGCTGCTTCCCGCACGCCGCTAATCTTGCGGAGCGATTTTTCGAAGGCTTCCATGCTTATGCCACGCTGCAGCTTTATGTCAACAAAGGCTTGGAGATGCAAGCCCAGTGCGGAAGGTGAGACCTTGATACTGAAGCGTTGGATCACGCCTTGCGTCTGTAGACGCTGGACGCGTTCAGCCGTTGCATTAGGGCTGAGATGGATCAGAGAAGCGAGCTCACGGTAACTGATGCGGCTGTTTGCCGAGAGAGCAGTGAGGATCGTGAGGTCGCGTTCATCAAGCACGGTATTTTCTCCTGAAATAAGTGCTTTTTGAAAGGAATGAGAGGATAAAGTCACAAATCTCTCCTAAGATGCTGCAATTACTCTGCAAAATTACCTGTTCAGATGATAAATATCAGTTGACCATCACTTTAGCAAAGCAAAGCGCACTGGAGGAGAAGAAAAAGATGAGATTCTGGAAAAAATTAGCAGTCGAGTGCCTTTGGGTTGGACTCGCAACTTTGGGATGCGGTGCTGCCCACGGTCAAAGCGTTCCCATTCCAGATACTCCAGCGGGTCGAGTATTGAACGATTGGATAGGCGCTTTCAATAGCGCAGATCGCGCGAGGGTTGCAGCGTATATTCAGCAACACGATTCGACGCAATCTGTCGATGGGATGTTGGCGTTCCATTCACAAACAGGTGGCTTCGATCTGGTAAAGATCGACGCAAGCGAACCGCAGGAGGTGGATTTTGAGGTGAAGGAAAAGGCGAGCCCACGAATTGGATTCGGAAGCCTGCGGGTGAAGGTTAATGCTCCGGAGAAGGTGGATTTCTTCGATCTGGTCGCTGCGCCTGCGAACGCGGCGTATGAGCACGTGAAGCTGAACGATGAAAGCCGCCGCAAGGTAATAGCGGAGATCGCATCCAAGTTGCGCGAGAACTATGTAGACACTGCAGTGGCTGAAAAGATGATCACAGGCATACATTTGGCTGAACAAAGGGGTGACGATAAAGACGCGACCGACGGGCCGCAGTTCGCAAGATTACTAACCGACCAGATGCGAGCGGTTAGTCACGACCTGCACCTGGATGTCCGCTTTACACCTTTCAAACAACCAGAAGAGCAATCGGGAAAGAGCGCAAAGCCCAGTCCTGAACAAGATGGCGATTCATCGCAAGCGTCTGGAGCAGTCAAACTGCCATTTCGAACGGGTAGAAGTGCTGCCTAACAACATTGGCTATGTTCGTTTTAATGGCTTTGATGATCCTGAGATGTGCGGCCCACTGTGGTTTCGGCAATGCAGTTCTTAGCCCATGTGGATGCGATTATTTTTGATCTACGAGGGAATCACGGGGGCGATCCCAGAGATGGTGTCTTTGATTGCCAGCTATCTTTTTGATGAACCAACCCACCTGAACGACCTCTACAACCGAAAGGAAAATGCAACGACTCAGTATTGGACCTTGCCATATGTGCCGGGCAAGCGACTATCCGTTCCTGCATTTGTCCTCACGTCACATGAGACATTCTCCGGAGCAGAGGAATTTACCTACGATCTGAAAGAACTGAAACGAGCAACCATTGTGGGTGAAACAACCGGCGGTGGAGCGCACCCAACGGATATAATCCGAGTGAACGAACATTTTCTCATGGCTATGCCGGTTGAACGTCCCATCAATCCTGTCTCAAAGACCGACTGGGAAGGAAAAGGCGTAACTCCAGACGTGCCGGTGAAGGCCGATGATGCATTAGCGACAGCAGAGAAACTGGCTTCTGAAAAAATCTCTGCGGCGTCGGGCGGGACTTCTACTCAGAAATAACGCGTAAAAGACGCGGCAGAAAAAAGCAATGCACTTGGTAACTGCTTCCACCGATGCACGGTCCGAGCCTGTCCGAACGACTATCAGTTTTATTTATTATTATTTTGTTTTTCTTGATGGGGTTAATTTTCCCCTGCCTATAGCTATCCCCCCAT
>CAVRDB010000016.1:0-18067 GCA_963719625.1 uncultured Acidobacteriota bacterium | reverse complement strand
TGACAGTCTTTACACCCAGTACGATTGCCGCCATCATCATCGCGGCCAGTTTTGCCGCTGGACTCAACGTCTACGCCACCGTGCTGACGCTGGGCCTGATGGCCCATACCCACTGGGTCGTGTTGCCGCCAGGCCTGGAAGTGCTGGGCAGTTGGATTGTGATCGCGGTCAGCGGAACCTTGTTCGCCGCGGAATTTGTCGCCGACAAAATTCCTGGCCTCGACATGATCTGGAACGCGCTGCACACCTTCATTCGCGTTCCGGTCGCAGGCCTGCTGGCCTACCGTGCCAGTTCTCACCTCTCGCCGGAGATG
The DNA here is from genome assembly GCA_963719625.1 of uncultured Acidobacteriota bacterium. Classification (GTDB taxonomy): domain Bacteria; phylum Acidobacteriota; class Terriglobia; order Terriglobales; family Acidobacteriaceae; genus JAKAAZ01. The sequence continues at coordinate 17,753 of CAVRDB010000016.1, read as the reverse complement.
CAATTACTGGCTACCGTGGCTGGCGCCGCCATCGCCATGGTCGCGCATAGCTCGAAGACGGCGGTACGGGCCGTCGTCACTCCAAGTCCCGAGCCGGTTTCCAACATCGCGCTCAGCACCGGCGAAGATGGCATCGCCATCGGCCTTACCTGGCTATTGACCCGGCATCCATGGACGGCTGCCAGCATTGCGATTGTATTGACTCTGATTGCGATTCTGATGACGCGATGGGTGGTGAAAGCTCTGCGCCGCACCTGGACCCGAATGCAAACCATCTAACCGCGCGGAGCTCGCCCTTTGCTAGTTCAGAAACATGGATTCGCGAAAAAGATGACTACTCTGCATCTGGCTTTCTCGATAGCAAAAGAGGCCATCCGGCGCGGTCTGTAAAAAGGCCGAACACACCGAGAGATAGTGGAATAACAGCGAGTGATATCTCCCTGAAGAGATCGAAAAGACTTTCGGGCGGATATCCTCGGACCGCTACTTCGTAATGCCGTTGGATGAAAACCGCAAATATCCACGAGACCGTCATCACCATGAGTATCCATGCCGCCGGCCTTCGCCTCCACAATGCGAGCACGCATGTAGGGAAGAAGAACATGAAACATCCCACAAAAATTGGCGTTGCGATCAGAGAATCGTTAATCCCAATCGTGAATAGCGAGACCGGAAGTACCGCACAGCCACAGAGCCCGACGCACATGCCGAAGGAAAATATACCGACGCTCAAGTAGCGTTTAGCCTGATCTGTCATGATCGCATCCTGGCGCCGCGCCTAATTCAAAAACATCGTCCGATAGAGTGTGTCGCGCTGCACCGGTTTGAACCCCGCATCGCGGATCACGCGGCGAAGTTCTTCTTCCGTGGTGTGGTTCGCCGTGCCCGCCGCTTTCACCACATTTTCTTCCAGCATCACCGAGCCAACATCGTTGCCGCCGAATCGCAAACCCATCTGCAGCACTTTCAGCCCCTGCGTCACCCAGCTCGACTGCACGTTTTCAATGTTGTCGAGATAGAGCCGGAAATCGCCAGCACCTTCAGGTATTCGACTGACGTCGCCTCATCCCAGCCGCGGCCGCCCAGCGCCGTGTTGTGCGGCTGAAAACTCCATGGAATAAAAGCCGTAAATCCGCCCGTCTCTTCCTGCAGGCGGTGCAGCGTCTCAAAGTGGTTGACGCGCTGCTCGAAGGTTTCACCCACGCCGAACATCATCGTCGCGGTGGTGCGCATCCCCAGTTGATGCGCGGTGCGATGCACCAGCACCCACTCCTCCGTACCGCATTTCAGGCGTGCGATGCGATGCCGCACTTCATCGTCCAGAATCTCCGCGCCGCCGCCGGGAATGGAATCAAGGCCCGCATCGCGCAAACGCGCAATGGTATCGCGCACAGAAAGCTCGCTGTATTCCGCAATCGCCAGAATCTCCGACGCAGAAAAACAATGCAGCCAGATGGAAGGGAAGCGCTGCTTGATCCCGGTCAACAACCGCTCAAACCAGTCGATCTTCAGGTCCGGGTGCAAACCGCCCTGCATCAGCACGCCGGTCCCGCCCATCTCTATGGTTTCGCGAATCTTGTCGTAAATGGTGTCGAAATCGAGAATGTAACCCTCCGCCGCAAGCTTTCCCTTCAGCGGACGATAGAACGCGCAGAAGCTGCAATACTCCGTACAGAAATTCGTGTAATTGATGTTGCGATCGATGATGTAGGTGACAACGCCTTCCGGATGGAGCTTGCGGCGAACAGCATTCGCCTCCATGCCAAGCCCGATTAAATCGTCGGACTCGAAAGCGTCCAGAGCCTGCTGTCGCGTGATGCCCATGGCATTAGTTTACCCGTTGTGCTGGAAAATGCGGCCAGGGTTATCTCTAACAATCACTCCGTCGCCCTGCCCGCCCAGATCCAACAGCAGCTGTCGCAAAGAGCCATCATTCAGGACGTTATTGCTGATCACGCAGTTCTCAAGCCCCTTGTATACAAAACCATAAAGCGGGCTGAAATTTCCCGTGTTTCCGTCATCCCGTCCCGCCTGTAGATTATTCCCCACACAGGCCACGCCGCGTGCGCCGTCCAGCAGAACCTGTGCGGAATCGTGGCTTTCAGCAACGAGTAGTTTGCCGCTGCGTTTGAAGAAGTTTCCGGTGATCGTCATCTGGGAGCATGGCCTTCCATCGCGTTTGCGCAGGGCCAGCCCGCAGGTTCCCGCACGATCAAAGAAGTTGCCCGTGATCTGATACCCATCCCCGCCCTCAACCAACATGTTTTCTTCGTGATTCCATTCGATCCGGTTCCCGGTAAACGTAATCGAAGCATTTTCATGGCGCGCCGCGAATCCAGCACGCCCATTTCCGGAGAACCAGTTATCCAGCAGGAACCCATCCCACCCGCGCAGGTTCAGGCCATCGCCCCCGTTGTAGGCCAGCATAGAGTGACGGACACTGAAACACCACACGCACATCAAGCTAGCGCCATCTCCGCTGAAGCGCGCGATTTGACACTGCTCGATGCGAAACCCGTCCTCATGTTCAGCGAATTTCGATCGGTCGACAAATATCCCATGAACATTCCGGCCCAGTCCCCGGCCGTCCAGCGCCAGGCCTTCAATCGTCGAGCCCCGCGCATTGGTGAGATTCAATAGGCAAGTAGCGTCGCCGCTGGCAAGACGCAAAACACTACCGCCCGGCCCGCTATAATTCCAGGCCGGAATACCCACCAGGGCAATGCCCGAGGGTACATGGAGCTCATCGGTAAGGTACACGCCGGGTGGTACAAATATCGCTCCGCTTGTCTGGGCAGCAGCATTCAGAGCGCGTTGCAGGGCCGCAGTGTCGTCGGTATTTCCATCTCCAACGGCCCCAAGCTTACGTGCATCGAGAAAAAATCTTCCCTGTGGAGCATCGGAACTCGCCGAGGCTGCCGCGCCGAATAACAGGGAAGCCGCCCCAGTCATAGCGCCCATGGCGAAACCACGTCGATTCAAAACATGATTGAACATGTCGCCTTTCCTCAACCGGGCTAGCAAGCTACTCGTCTTCCGTTCGCTTTTCCTGCGATGGCGTATTATTGGCGGGAGGTTGCGTAAGCCCCAACTTCGTCGCTTCCGACTTCGAAACCTGAATTTTTCGTGCCTGCATTCTGCGAATATCGTCTGGGTTGGAAACACCGAGGATTGAAAGCGCGCGGCCTATTTTGCTGAAGATTCCATTGAACATTTCACGCCCTCTCGTTTGATTAGTGTAGTACGGGCGTAGATTCTTGCGGTGCCGACCAACGCCCCCCAACATATTGGCATCGAATTTTTCAGGAAAGCCATAAACTATGCGATTTCAAGCGGAAAATTTCTTTTCTGTGCGCAAAATGACCATAACATTTTGCATTCTACTGGCCAGTAGTTTGTTACCCACAACCCAGATCCGCGCCGCCGATACCCCCCAGCCCGACCTCCTGGTATTTGCGAATGGAGACCATCTGACAGGCAAGCTCAATTATGTGGCTGGTGGCAGCGTCTTCTTCGCAAGCGACAATGCCGGGACGATCAGCGTCGCCTGGGCCAAGCTGAAGGAGCTCCATACCAATAGGCCGTTTGTTGTCATCAAGACTGGAAAAGAGGTGCACCGCAAAGCGGCCAACGCGGATATTCCTGTCGGAACCATCAGCGTCGATGGCGATACCCTCACCGTCACAACGGCTCAGGGCAGCCAGCAGATTGCCGTCAAGGACATTGCATATCTGGTGGACCAGCCGACCTTCGATAAAAATGTCGCGCATGGTCAGGGCCTGCTCCAGGGAATCACCGGCTCTGTCAGTGCCGGGCTCAGCACGGTGAGTTCCACCCAGAACAGCGTCAGCATCAACACAGCCATCGTTCTCGCGCGGGCGGTGCCGCCTATCGCCTGGATGCCGGCGCGTCAGCGCACGCTGTTGGACTTTAGCAATAACTACGGACGGGTCTCGGAGCCGAATACCCCCACCGTAAAGACCAGTATCCTGCACGGTGAAATCGAAGAGGACGAATATTTCAATCCGCGCTTCTATCTGCTGGAAAAGGCCATGTACGATCATAATTTTTCCCAGGGCCTGGATTTGCAGCAGCTCTATGGCGTTGGCGCCGGTTTCACGCTCATCAAAGACGCCAAACAGCAGCTCGATTTGTCCGGAGTCGTGGACTATACCAAGCAGTCATTCGCCGCATCCGGCTCCCTGCTCAATGTTCCGCCCAACTATGTGGCCGCTTATAGCAATGACCTGATCGGCTCCAGCTTCGGCGACAATTACATCCGCAAATTTCCCAGGAAGATCGTATTCACCGAAATAGCCGCCTTCAATCCGGCCTGGAACTCGCCGTCGGACTTTTCCGGAAACGTCGCGGTTGGGGCATCTTTTCCAGTCTTCAAGAACTTTGGCTTTTCCGTCGGGCTCATTGACAGCTACTTGAACGATCCGCCGCCAGGCTTCAAGGGGAATTCCGTCCAATTCAATACCGGACTGACATACGCCATTGCGCGGTAGGTAAGCGACGCAACTGCCGTGCATAGGAATCAGCAAGCCTGAGCGCTTGGCAAAAGTCTCAGGCTTGCAAAATTCAGCTGCATCCTAAATCTTTTTTTAGAACGTCAACGGCTTCGACAAAATATCCATCGCCGGCTGCGGCAGCGTCTTGTTCGCATTCGCCAGCAGCAGACTTACCTGCCACATCTGCGTCGAAGAAAGCACCTGGTCGAACGACGGCATTGCCGACAGGCGAATTCCGTTCGCGACCTTCCAATAGGTTTCTCCCGGCGGATCGTCGCTGACGCCCACAACGCTGTTGGAGCCGTGCGCTTGCCACAATTGCGGGGCATGCGGATACATATGCGAAGCCACCGTGGAATTCTGGCTGTTCAATCCATGGCAGAACGCACAATTCTGGCGATAGATTTGCGCTCCCGCGGTCAAATTGTCCGCAGTGGCCTGGATGGGCACAGACTTCGGCATCTCTTTGGCAATGCGGGCATGTAGCGGCACATGCACAATCTGCCTCTCGAAAGGGAAGGGTGCGTCGGCGACCGCGACCGGAGGATTCCCATGGTGAAGATAAAAAAACGCGCCGATTGGCAACAGCAATACCCCGATCACCAGCCCAAGCAGAAACCTCATAGACCCCCTTTTGGCTGCGGAATTGGATGACGAAAAGAGGGCCGGTTTCGCCTCTTCCATTGCGGTACAGATAGACTACCTAGGTCACGCATCGCTCGTAAATGATTTAATGGAGACTTAGGAGAAAACAGTGCTGTCTCAGTTCACCCGGGGAGCCCAACGCTTTCCTTTGCCCATCTTGAATTCCATGTCACTTCGTCGCGCCACTTTTTCAGGTTTCCGCTCGCCTTCAGGTGTCCGCTTGTCCCTGCTCAGCGCCGCATGCTGCGTCCTTGCGCTGTTTCTCTGCGGCATGGCTTCTCCATTGCAGGCGCAGGACACAACCCCGCAGCTCCAGCCCCAGTCGCCTTCGTCTTCCTCAACGACTCCGGAGCAGACACAATCGTCGAGGCGCGGACTGGAGAACCGCAGACTGCTGACCAAGCAACGCCGCGAGGCACAGATCATCACCGACACCTATACCCATCGCTGGGAAGTGTATACCGGTGGGGAGTACATGCGCTTTCGCCCCGGACCGAATCTCCATAACTCCGGTATGGGCGGTTGGATACTGGGAGCGACGCGGTATTTCACCCCCCGTCTGGGCATCACCGCCGACGCCCGCGGCGATTATGGCAACAACTCCCTCGGCGCCGTTCAGGGGGGAGGCAACAACACCTATAACGCCAAATTTGCCGTGTTCCCGTTCACCATTGGCCCACAATATCGCTTTTATGGCAGTCCGAAAATCTCCGTGAGCGCGGCGCTCCAGGTGGGCGATATCTATGGATTTTTCGACAAGAACACCGGCCCGTTTCCGCCGCAGTCGGTGGGCTTCTATCCCGCCAGCAACGTGGGCGCGGCCATCGCTAGCATTCATTTGGATTACAACCTGAGCCCAGGCTTGGCTTTGAGGCTTTCCCCGCACATGCTGCTGGATCATTTTGGCGGCAATATCGATCATAATCAGGGGTTGATGGTGGGGATGCTCTATCGTTTCGGACGGCAGTAGCCGTTTGAAGACGCCGGGGTGCCGGGTGCCCCATGTCTCGTTTCTGAGACATGGGATTCTTCCGAGGGTGGCCCATGCAAGCCATCTTTTGGCTTGAGTGGGATTCGCACCGCAGTCCGCTCCACCGATAAATTGGATAAAACCAATGGCCGATACTCCGTCAAACCAGACGATGCGCACCACGATGGCGGTAATTGCCGTCGTGGCCTGGTGCGCCCTGTTGCTGCAACTGTTTTTGATGGTCCGCAACGCTGACCAGGGTGCCGAGCTGCGGGCGGTCGTCAATTACTTCAGCTTCTTCACCATTCTGACCAACCTGCTGGTTGCTGTGGGGACTAGCTTTCCGATCCTGGCCTCACGATCGGCAGCCGGACGCTTCTTCCTGCGGCCATCGACACAATCTGCGATCGCGGTATACATCGCTGTGGTTGGCATCACCTACACATTGCTGCTGCGGCATCTGTGGAATCCGCAAGGCGTGCAAAAGATTGCCGATGTGCTGCTGCATGATGTAGTCCCAATATTGTATGTGGCGTTTTGGGCGATTTTTGTACCCAAGGCCGCGTTGCGTTGGAGCGACACGGTCCGGTGGCTCGCGTATCCCGTCGCCTACATGGCGTACACGCTGGCCCACGGGTTGGTCTCCAACTGGTGGCCCTACTACTTCATCGATGTCAGCGCGCTCGGTTTTCCCCGTGCCATGGGAAATGCGGCGGGAATGCTGGTCGCGTTTTTCGGGCTGGGTCTGCTGTTTGTCGTCCTTGGCCGATGGACTGGCCGGTGGACTCACCGCCGGATGGCGCAATCTTCGCCCGACTCTGCCGCATCGAAACAATAATAGAAGTTGGTGGTGGTGCAGTTTGAGACTCACACGGCCAGCGCTGGTCGGCGATGCTCTTGCGCCTCTTCTGAGAGCCTGAAATCATAGATAGAACAAAATGCCGGAACTCGTACAGATCGTTGTTCGGCCGTCGAAACCTGACATCGCTTTTGCTTCAAAGCCGCGCGCCACGGTGCTTTGGTTACAGGGTGTCACGCTGGCATGGATGCTGGTGGAGTTCGGCGTCTCTGCGTATGCGGCTGTAACGGCTCACAGTCCTGCAATGTTGGCCTTCGGCTCGGACAGCCTAGTAGAACTTCTGTCCGCTACCGTTGTGCTCTTGCAATGGATTCCGAGCATGGCTATCTCGGAGCGGAGGGCAAACCGTACAGCCGGGGTTCTGCTGTTTGTGCTCGCCTTAGTGGTTGCGTCGGTTGCCGTTGCGTCAATAGTTCTGCGGTTGCGGCCTGAAACGAGTTGCGCCGGTATAGGCATCACCGTCGCTGCACTGATTGCAATGCCTGTTCTAGCCTCTCTGAAGCGCCGTGAGGCTCGCCGCAGCAAGAACGCGGCCCTAGCTGCCGATGCAGTGCAATCCGCAACTTGCGCCTATATTGCGCTTATCGCGTTGGCTGGTCTCGTGTTCAATGCTGCATTCCATATTGCATGGTTCGATTCGATTGCTGCTTTGGTAGCCATTCCCATCCTCATAAGAGAAGGCAGATTGGCCTGGCAAGGCCATGCGTGCGGATGCTGCTAAGAGCCTGATTTTCAAACTACACCACTACCTACGAAGGTCGACCCATATCCGCCAGGGAGCGTTTGCGGTATCCTCTATCGGGCAAGGGACAATTTAAAGCCAAAGAAAACCGAGTGAATCGAATGTCAGCTGTAAAACATACAACCAGGCAATGCAAAAATCTGATCGGTGGCAAATGGGTCCATGCCCATTCGCGCCAGACGTTTGAAGATCGCAATCCTGCCAAGACCAGCGATCTGGTCGGCGTATTTCCAGCATCCGGCACAAAAGATGTCGCCGATGCCGTGGCCGCAGCAAAAGAGGCATTTCAAATCTGGCGTCTGGTGCCTGCACCCAAACGCGCGGAGATCCTGTTCCGCGCCGGGGAACTGCTCACCGAGCGCAAGGAACGCTACGCCCACGACATGACCCGCGAAATGGGAAAAGTCCTCGCGGAAACCCGCGGCGACGTGCAGGAGGCCATCGACACCGCGTATTACATGGCCGGAGAAGGTCGTCGCCTATTCGGCAACACCACGCCTTCGGAGCTGCAGAGCAAGTTCGCCATGAGCGTGCGCATGCCGGTGGGCGTCTGCGGCATGATCGCTCCGTGGAACTTCCCCATGGCAATTCCATCCTGGAAGCTGCTGCCCGCGCTGATTTGCGGCAACACCTGCGTCATCAAGCCTGCGGAAGACACCCCGCTCTCCACGTTGAACCTGGTAGAAACGCTGATCGATGCCGGCTTGCCGAAAGGCGTAGTCAACATTGTTTTCGGCTTCGGTCCCGAAGCGGGCGCGCCGCTGGTCGAACATCCGGACGTAAACGCCATCAGTTTCACCGGCTCCAGCGAAGTGGGGCGCATCGTCGGCGAGCGAGCAGCCGCGGCCTTCAAACCGTGCTCGCTGGAAATGGGCGGTAAGAATGCCATGATCGTGATGGGCGACGCCAATCTCGAGCTTGCCGTGGAAGGCGCATTGTGGGGAGCCTTCGGCACTACTGGACAACGCTGCACTGCGACCAGCCGCATCCTGTTGCATAAAAAAATTGCGCGAACATTTACGCAACAACTCGTAAAGCGGGCAGAGAAGCTGCGCGTCGGCGATGGCCTCAAGAAAGATGTGCAGATGGGTCCGCAAGTCAACGGGCAGCAGATTGAAACCAGTCGGCGCTACGTGAAAATTGCTCTTGAAGAAGGAGCGAAGCTGCTCACCGGCGGCAAGCGCCTGCAAGGGAAAGCGTATGCTGAGGGGTATTTCTTCGCGCCTACGATCTTGGGCGGAGTGAAACCCGGGATGCGAATCGCGCAGGAAGAAGTTTTTGGCCCCGTCGTCAGCCTGCTGGAGTTCGACAGCTTCGACCATGCCATTGAGATTGCGAACAGCGTCTCCTATGGGCTCTCCGCGTCCCTCTATACGCGCGACGTGAACCTCGGGTATCGCGCCATGCGCGACCTGGAGACCGGCATTGTCTACATCAACGCGCCCACCATTGGCGCGGAGGTGCATCTGCCCTTCGGCGGCGTCAAGCAGACCGGCAACGGTCATCGCGAGGGCGGCACCGGCGCGTTGGATTTCTACACCACCTGGAAATCGGTCTACGTGGATTATTCCAACCGCCTGCAGCGCGCCCAAATGGACGAGTAGGAACTGGAGAGCAACATGATTCTTGGCGTTCCAAAAGAAGTAAAAGATCACGAGAGCCGCGTCGGCGTCACCCCTGCGGGCGTCAAAGCGCTGGTGGAAGCCGGTCACACTGTTCTGGTTGAAACCAAAGCGGGAGATTTGTCGTCGCTTCCCGATGACGAATACCAGTCCGCCGGAGCCGAAATCGTTGGCTCAGCCTACGACGTCTGGCGACTCGCCGACATGGTCGTCAAGGTCAAAGAGCCGGTCGAAAAAGAGTATGGTCATTTCCGCGACGGACTGATCCTGTTCACCTTCCTGCATCTCGCGCCGCTGCCGATCCTCACCGCCAAGCTGCTGGAGAAAAAAGTCATCGGCATCGCCTATGAGACCATCCGCGACAAAGCCGGTACTCTGCCGCTGCTCACGCCCATGTCGGAAGTGGCCGGTCGAATGTCCGTCCAGGTAGGCGCAGCTCATCTGGAAAAAGAAAAAGGCGGACGTGGCGTCCTGCTGGGCGGCGTCCCGGGCGTGCCGCCGGGAAATGTCTGCGTCATCGGCGGCGGCATCGTCGGCATCAACGCAGCCAAGGTTGCGCTCGGCATGGGTGCCAAGGTGACCATCATCGACATGAACCTGAACCGCCTGCGCGAACTGGACGACATCTTCAATGGTCGCGTGTACACGCTCGCGTCGAACTCCTACAACGTCAGTCGCGCCGTGCGTGAGGCCGACCTGGTCATCGGCGGCGTCTTGATCCCCGGCGCCGCCGCTCCCAAGATCGTGACCAAAGCGATGATCTCGACTATGAAGAAGGGTGCGGTCGTCGTCGACGTTGCCATCGACCAGGGCGGATGCATTGAAACGGCGCGGCCCACCACCCACAGCGATCCGTCCTATGTGCTCGACGGAGTCGTGCATTATTGCGTGACCAATATGCCTGCGGCTGTGCCGCATACCTCGACGCTGGGGCTGACAAACGCGACCTTCCCTTACGTGATGCGGCTGGCAACCATGGGAGCCAAGGCCGCCATCCAGGCCGATGCCGGTCTGCAGGATGGCGTCAACACCTACGACGGCATTCTCACCTGCAAGCCTGTCGCGGAGTCGCAGAATAAACCCTGGAAACCCGTACTGGAGCTGGTGCGTTAAACTTCACTCATTCGTCGCCAAAGTTCGAGGAGAAGGAAACATGCTGCGTCGATGTCTGCTCTTCGTATGTGCGTTCTCTTGGCTGATCTGTTCCGGCTGTCAGCAGCCAGCCAGTCGTCCTGCGGACAGAATCGCTCAGGCCCGCATCGACAACGCCGACGCAGTGAACTCCGCCGTTCCCAGTGGAAATTTCGACTACTACCTCTTCACGCTCTCCTGGTCTCCGGAATATTGTCATGGTCACCCCAACAATCCTCAGTGCGACGGCAGTCATCCGGGCTTTGTCGTCCATGGCTTGTGGCCGCAGTTCAATAACGGTCAATGGCCATCCACCTGCCCCAGTGGCACCGGATTACTCTCGAATCCGACGCAAGTGCTGGCCATCATGCCCGACCAGCGATTGATTCAACATGAATGGATCACGCACGGTACCTGCTCAGGGCTCACTACGAACCAGTATTTTGGCGCGATCCTTAAGGCCTACGCCTCCATCAAAATTCCGCCCTCACTCGTCAGCCCCACACGTACGCAGACGCAAAGTGCCAGCGACATCAAGCAGCTCTTCACCGACGCGAACCCTGGAATGTCCAGCGAAAGCATCGCCATCACTTGTCATAATCGGTATCTGTCCGCCGTCGCATTCTGCCTCAGCAAAGATCTGAAACCCATCACCTGCCAGGCCGTGCGCGACTGCAACGCCAACTCCATCCGCATTCCCGCAGCGCAGTAGGCGGCACTGTTACGCGTGGCCGCACGCCAACTCAGGTGAACGCGATCCGCGGAACGTGATAGCATCGCGCTCGATGAATCCCATCCAACTGTTTCCTTCAACTTTTTCCGCTCAATCCTGTGCCCTTGCTGGAAAATGTGCCGCGCTGGTTCTGCTGGCCGGCTTTTCTGCCCCGCTGCTCACCGCGCAACCGGCAATTTCCAGTCAGGAATCTGGTGCGCGGAAACAGGCCATTTCGAATCTGATGGAGACTCTGGACCGCACCCGCATCCCGCTACAGGCGGCAATATCGCCGGATGGTCGCACCGTGGCTTGGGTCGCGCCGATTGCGAATGTGGGTGAGCGCATCCATCTTCGATTGCTCCACGGTACTGCAGACTCCACGCGCATCATTTCTCTCTCCCGCGCCAAAGCCCAGGGCAGCAACGAATGCGATCAGAGCGACATCGCGTGGTCTCCTGACAGCCGCCAGATTGCCTTTGTCTCCGACTGCGCAACCCCGGGTCAGCGGCAGATATTTCTTTCCAATGTGGCTGCTGATTCCTCAGGTCCTTCCGACAACTCTCAAACGCCCCACCAGCTCACATCCGTAAAGGGCTATCTGCATGACCTCGCCTGGTCGCCCAACGGCAGGCAGCTCGGATTTCTCTTCGTGGAAAATGCCACGCGGCTACCCAATCCCATGGACGCCATCAAACCGCAAATCGGCGTCATCAGCACCCAGACTATGGCCGAGGTGCAACGCATCGCCGTCATCAATATCGCTGCGGCGGACCGTGAGATGTCCCAGGTCAATCAAGTGACTCCGGCAAATCTGCATGTGTATGAATTTGACTGGGCACCGGATTCCACCCGCCTCGCCTACATCGCCGCCGCTCCTCCCGGAGACGACAACTGGTATGTCGCGCAGCTCTATACTCAGTCGGTCGATGGCGGAGCGCCGCATTCCATCGTGCAACCGAAAACTCAGATTGCCGTTCCGCGATGGTCGCCCGATGGCAAACAGATCACCTTTATCGGCGGCCTGATGAGCGACGAGGGCGTCACCGGCGGAGACATCTACCTGGTTCCCTCCGCGGGCGGAGCAGCCAGAAATCTGACGCTCGGCCGCAAGTCGAGCCCCGCATGGCCGCGTTGGCTGGATAATCGCCATCTTGCCTTCACGGAATCCGCAGACGGCGAAGCTCGCTTCAGCGTCGTGGACGCGGTAACAGGTATAGAGGACAAATCTGCACGAGTCACATTTCCCGCAACCATTGGCGACGGCGTCCGCCAGTTGAGCCTCTCAGTCTCTAGCAATACCTCGCCTGCGGTTGTCGCCGCCTTCATCCAAGCCAGCTTCCATCAGCCGCCGGAAGTCTGGGCCGGCCCCCTGAAGAATCCGTCGCAGATCACCCATCTCAATCAATCCCTGCAGGCCCCCTGGGGTAAAAGTGAAAACCTTATCTGGAACAATGACGGCTTCCGCATTCAAGGCTGGCTGCTGTATCCCAAGAACTACGACCCGCAGAAAAAATATCCGATGATCGTATGGGTGCATGGCGGTCCGGCCAGCAAAGTGCTGCCCAACTGGCCCCCTCCCAGCTATACCCCCGTTGCATTTTCGGCGCTCGGTTATTTTGTCCTGATGCCGAATGTCCGCGGCAGCTTCGGCGAAGGCGAAGCCTTTACCGCCGCGAACCGTAAGGACTTCGGTTACGGAGATTTGCGGGATCTGCTGGCCGGGGTCGACGCCGTAACAAAGAAATTTCCCGTCGATCCCAATCGCATTGGCATCACCGGCACCAGCTATGGCGGATTCATGTCGATGTTCGCGATCACCCAGACGCATCGCTTCCATGCAGCCGTGGCCGAGGCAGGCATTTCAAACTGGAAAAGCTACTACGGAGAAAATTCCATCGACCAGTGGATGATTCCATACTTCGGCGCCAGCGTGTATGACGACCCCGCCGTCTATGCGAGAAGTTCGCCCATCAATTTCATCAGGAATGCCAGGACGCCCACTTTGCTCGTCGTCGGCGATCGCGATGGAGAGTGCCCCGCGCCCCAGTCTTTTGAAATGTGGCATGCTCTGCGTACCATGCATGTTCCGGTGGAGCTGGTGGTGTATCAAAATGAGGGCCATTCTTTTTCAGACCCAAAGGACAGGCGGGATGTGCTGGAACGCGCCATCGCCTGGTTCGACAAATACCTGCCGCCCAGCTCCTCTTCCAACCCAGTTTCGACCCGCAGATAGAAATCATGGTGACGGCCCGGTACTGTGGACCGGCACTTTGGACGGGCCCACTCCTTGGCCTGATACAAGCGGCGCGCAGTTGCCGAAGCAGCAGCCGGGCCCTAAGGCATTTTCACTTTAGGTGTAGGCCGAAACAACCATCGCGGCGCAGCTTTTCCGTGAAGAAAAGCTGTACGGAACAGCCCTCCAAATAACCAGTAAAAGTGAAAATGCTCTAAAATGGTTTAGCTGACCTACGTCACGATAGTTGTTCTTAGTAACCGCCAGTCCGCGCCAAGCGGCGGCGGGGAGGTTCAATGCGGCGGTTCGTATTATTTGCAGTTCTCCTTGCTCTATCCCTACCCGTCGGTCTGTCAACCACTGGCTGCGCCCATGACTATGGTCAGAACTACTGCAGCGGTTTCCAGAGCGGCCCACAGCTCTCAGCCCCCGCAAAGATTAATTTGCAACCTGCCATCTATGGTCTCTCCCTCGGCTACGGACAAATTGCGAGACTGTCGACCCCTACGGCGACCAACTGCAAGGGTTCGTCTGTCACTGTAAAAACCTATACGTATGGCACCACCAACCTTTCGATCGCAGATGTATCGCCTGCGGGGGCGGTCTGCGGCGGAAGCTGGAATCGGAATTCCGGCAATAACATTCCGAACTTTACGACCTGCATCCCACCCCAGCCCGGCAGCCCGACCTTTCAGTCGAATGGAGGCCTGGCCTACCTCACCGCCAGTGGTGGCGGAGCTACCAGCAATCCGGTGCCCGTCTTCGTGCATCCTCCTGTCACCAGCGTCCTGTTGGGCGGCGCAAGCGCAGTGCATACCTGCCCCAATAATCCCAGTACGGGGTCGCCCGAGAATGCTCCGCCGTATGCATTGAACAGCTGTCTATCGCAGAACCAAACCGCTCAGCTGGCCGCCACCGTCTGCACCGGTACTGGTGTTTGCACCCCCGGGTCGCCGAACGACATTACCTGCAACGCGGGCCATCTCACCTATGCTCCGCAGAGTCCCAGTGTCGTCACCGTCGACCAGAATGGCGTAGCGACGGCCCATCTGCCGGGTTCGACCGCAATCTCGGCGACCGTTGCACAAGCGACCAGCACCGCCGGATATTTCTTTACCTGCCCGCCAAAAAGCATTCGGCTGACCGTGGGCACCACAGGACAGACCAGCGTCACCGTCAATACGAATAATGTTCAACCGCTGACCACAACCATCCTTGACACGGAGAACAATCCCATCACTGGACTGCAGCTTCTCTACACGTCCAACGATCCCATCAATATCCCGGTCAACAACTCCGGCTCCGTCACTCCGGTCTTTCCCAGCGACGCGGCCATCACGGCGCAATGCCTGCCAGCGGTCTGCAATCCGTCGCCGCAGAATCAAATCGCCAACCTCAGCACCGGCTTGCCGATTACCAGCAACCCCGTGCAGGTGCATACGCCCGGCCCCAACTCCAACCTTCTCTACATGTCCAGCCCGCAGTCGTTGAACTTTGTGCCCGTGGACTTTCAAAGTGGGACGGTAGGAAACCCGATACGCTTGCCCTATCAGCCGAATTCGATGGTGATGGATGAAAACGGCAACAATCTATTTTTCGGCAGCAGCGCGGAACTGATGGTTGCGTCGATTTCCGCCACATCCGGTACCGCACTCACAGTCCAGACACCCGGTGTCACGGGCACCGTGCTTGCGGTCGCCCCCAATGACACCCTGGTGGTCGTCCACGATCCATGCCGGCAGCTTTTCTATCTCTACACACCGCCAGTGGCCAACCTCTCCGCCGCGTTGATTTCTTTCGGAGCTCCCGGGCCGACCATCCCCTGCAACGTGAACAACCAGCCCATTGATCCTTCGGTAGAGGTTCATCCGCCCTACGCCGCCGCATTCACCCAGGACAGCCAAACCGTGTTCATCGTCGGCGAAAATACGTTGTACACCTACAACACCTTCACCGGCTGGCACGTTTGCACGGAAAATGGACAAAGCGGAAATTGCCCCGTCGATTCCACCAGCGTTGCCGTTACGATTCCAGGGGTAGGCGCCTATGCGGGAGGTTCCCCGACAACCGCCTTCGGCTACTGCGCCCTTGGACCGAACAATGCAGCGCAGAATCCCGGGCCGCCGCCCACGGGCCTGCCCGATCCTACCAAGGCCGTGAATCCGACGGAATATTATCCGAACGCCGCTACTGTGGCGGCGACAACCGATCAACTGGCCGCAACCACGGATGGCTATCACATCATTGGAGCTGCCACCGACGGCGAACTCACCGACATTGGCGTCCAGATACCGGCTGGTTCTTGCCCCTTGAAGACAGCTTTGCAATTCCCCAGCAATCCTCAGGGATTTAGTCTGAACACGCCGAACATCGGGACCATCAACCAGGTTCTGGTCTCGCCGAACTCGCAATTGTCTTTCGTTACCTTCAATCCGGCGAATCCCTCGGGCGGCAACAATACATTGCCGGCCTACATCGTTCCGTGTACCGGACCGCAGTCTGCAGCTGGCAATTGTCCCGCAGGACAGACGACTACCGGCAGCGTTGTGAATGTTGATCTTACCGGTCAGGCAGGGTCGCCAGTCGGCGGTGTCTTCAGTCCTGATACCAACACGTTTTATGTATCGACCAACAAGGACAATCTGGTGCACTTGATCAACACTGCGAACCTCAATGCGTTGACCGACACCAGCCAGATCAATCCAGGGTTGACCTGCGCCACCACCACCACCGCGCCGGCCAATCCATTTCTAGCCTGTACCCAGGGAGCTCCCGTTCCGGCGCTGTTCCTCGCCGCCCGTCCGCGTCCGACCCAGGGATCGCCCACCACCTCAGCCAGTAAGAACTAGCAGCACTTGACTGGGTGCCCCATGTCTCGCTTCTGAGACATGGGATTCTTTCGCATTTATATTGAGAATCTCTAGGCTTGCGGCTCTTTTACAGAGCGAGGCGCGAGTTGCTTCGCCGTGCGCGGCAACGCGCGTGCAACCGCATCCAGAATGCCGTTTAAGAAGTGAACCGATTCCGGTGCCGCGTAGAGCCGTGCAATTTCCAGCGCTTCGTTGATGATGATCGGCAACGGTGTCGTTGGATAGCCAAGCATCTCCGCAATCGCGCCCCGCAACAGATTCCGGTCCACCGCCGCCATTCGCTCCAGCCGCCAATTTTGGCTGGCAGTCACAATATAGGTGTCGATCTCTTCCTGCCTGGCAATGGCAACGCGAAAGATATCTTCGGCAAACCCCTGCGTGCCGGGATCAACTTTCTCGCGCGCCTGCCAAAACGTACGCTGTACCTGTTCCGCATTCTGCTTGCCCAGGTCTGCTTGGAACAGCATTTGCATCGCGATTTCGCGGGATTTGCGGCGCTTGCCCATGGGTTATCTGCCTGCCGCGGAATCTGTAACTAAACCGGTTGCAATCTTCTTTTTTAGCGCCGCCATTTCAATCGCCACCAGCGCCGCCTCAAATCCCTTGTTGCCCATCTTCAATCCGGCGCGATCCAGTGCCTGCTCCAGCGTCTCGCAGGTCAGCACGCCAAAGGCATGCGGAACACCTGTCTCCTGCTGCGACTGGCCGATTCCGCGCGAGACTTCTGTATAGATAGCTTCATAGTGGGCCGTCTCTCCGCGCAGCAAAACTCCCAGCGTCACGATTGCGTCCACCTTCTTGCTTTCGGCCAGCATGTCGCGGCCGCTGCCGGAATTTCCCATGCCCCCGGAACCCGCACAACGGTAATCGCGTCTTTCTTCGCTCCGCTGCGTAGCAACGCGTCCAGCGCTCCCTGCAGCAGCCGCTCGGTAATCACCGCATTCCAGCGCGCAACGACAATTCCGAACCGCATGTCCGCGGCGCTCAGATCTCCTTCGATGGCTACTGGTTTTCCATGGTGAGGATTTTCCGATTCCCAGAAGCCAAGAACCATGCCCAGCACCGGCTCTGCGGTAAACAGGCGCGAATTCCAATGCGTATGGGTGATGTCCGTAATTTTTTGCCAGGCATCCGCTTCGGCGAGATTCTTTTTTGCCCAGTTCTTCGCGATGGCGTGCACCGCCTCCAGCCCCGTCACTTCGATCAGGATTTCTGGCGTGGCGGACAATTTGCCTCACAAATTCCAGATTGCCCAACGGAGCCAGGAAAGGAGCGGTACGTACCTGGTCGTCGGCCCATCCCTTGCCCGGCTCGAAGCCGAGCGCCGCGAAGAAGCCGGCCAGTGTGTCAAATTCAGCCGGCGTGCGGGCGGCGCGCACCCATGTGATTCCCTTGATCATGCTTCGATGGTACAACGCCGAGCTCGTATCCACCGCTTCCAGCCGTTTCCAT
>CAVRDB010000015.1:0-10125 GCA_963719625.1 uncultured Acidobacteriota bacterium | reverse complement strand
CCTCACCCCCGACAAGCCAAATTGGTTTTGGGGAGTGTCCTAATTTGGTACGCTGGTCGCGGTGGTGGGCCTATGTAGCGTCCCTTTGTTGTCTTTCAGAGCTGCGGGAGCCAATATAGAGGATAAAGAAGAGTCTTTTTTGTGTCTCCATATCACGGCCAAAACAGAATTTAGTTTCCCTTCGTCCCTCGAAAATGCCTCCCGTAGTTCCACAATTTCCCCAAGACGGACCACATGCTCGATACGAAAGTAGTGAGGGGAACTCAGTCAACACAGGGAAAAAACCGTGCCGATAAACCACTTTTCCTCCTGAACAGGGGCAAGGATGTTCTCGCGATCTCTTTGGTTCCACCATACGCAGGTGCGAACCGTTGGGAAGTCCGCAGAGCTAGTACATTCCATTGGTCTCTACACCCGGAGCAAGACTCGATAATTGCGAGCGTCGCGCCGAAATTTTAAATATCACTCGTACGTTACTTGGTCTCCGGGATAGCTATGGATGGGAAAAATAAGATCGTCAATTTGCGTCACGGATACTGCGAGTTCCCAGCCCCGCTAATGGCACTGTTAGATATCTGTCGCTTTTCCGGGCTCATCCGCGCTCGCATTGGGCAGCGGCGACCGATTCTTTCAATATCTCGGTTTGACTCTGCATCAGGACAACTCGCTCTTTCGCAGCCTTGGCAGAGGCCAACGCCACGACATTCTGGCGATTCAGCAGGTCAGCTTGACGGGCAATTCGTTTCAGCGTGCTCCGAGCTACAATCACTCCCCAAATCAAGAAGCTCGTAAATACCAACCCGGAAATCCAAGCGATTTTGTCATGCCACGGCCACGGCGCAGGCATTGCCTGCGTGCCAAAGATAATCAGAGCGGGCATCACTAGCCACTTCAGCATAATGGCGAAAATGTATCACAAGGATGTCGTGGAGTGAGACCATTGTCGATATGGGGAAACTCGCACGGGCTGGATACTTTGTCGGGAAAACCTGCCGCCGAGTTAGCCTCCTCGCAAAGGAAGCATTCCTCAACGCTCTCAAGACCCTCGGTTGGATTTCGTATAGCTCATGGAATTGGGTTGCAATCGTATTCATTGTTACGACTTTTTGGACATTAGGCGGAAATATTACTTCGATAGCTGTGGCAGAGCCAATCCCAAGTGAATTGGAACTAGCTACCGCCGCCTTGCTGTTCTCCACAGGAACGATCCTTCTGGCCGCGAGAATATGCGTTGCCGCATGGAAAACCAACGAACTGGATTCTGTAGCGCAACGAGTGACAATTACCCTTTTTGTGGGTGTAATAGCGACTTCATCCGTAATAGCCGGATCACGATATTTGATGAAAAAGGCTCCCCTATTACTGATTGAAAGTAAGCTCATAGAGCCAGCACCTCCTAGAGTCCCATCTGAACCTTCAACCCCTGCAAATCCTATTCCTGTTTCAAATAATCCCAGAGCGGACGTAACATTGGTGAACATCAAACCTACTTATTACGACCTACAATCAGGCAAACGTATACTGCTTGATCCCAATCACCTACTATCTGTCGATGTCACATATCAGGTAAAAGGAGAGGCGAGAGCTGAAAAGTACTTCTCGCTAAAGGGAGCATGGATATTGCCAGACATATCCTTGCCAGTACTACGGAAAAAAGCAAGACAGCTGTTAGCTTCACCCAGCGACGACCCAAATAGAGCGAGCATCTCGGTCGATAGCGGAACATCTGTGTGGTTCACTGCGCAGAGTGCAAATCCGCTGACATCCGGCGACATAGACGAGATTCGTCGAGGGAACCTCTACGCCGTGGTGATGTGGGCGGTGTTTTATAGTGATCCGCACGGACCTCAGCACAGATATCAATGTTTAGTACTACAAAGACCGAGCAGCCCAGATCCCTACGAAGAACCGACATTTCAGATGCGAGATTGTTTTTAATCGACCAAGTCAATTTCAATCCAACGGGCAGGACGCAGGATCGAATGTCAGTTTTCCTTCTGCGGATCAGCCGTACCGTCCGACCACGCACCAACGGGAACCATAAATATGGTCAATCGATCCTGCGGGACTACTGTGGCGAGAACTGGAGAGCCCGGCAGATTGGCGCCCCAGGCCATCGCGTCCGTTGTTGGAACGAAAAACATCAGGTGGGGATGCCAGCGCCCAACGGCATCGTTCAGGTACCCTTGCTTGGACAGCATGTAGCACATCGCGCCAGGTTCCAGCGCCGGCAATTTCTTCTTGTCGAGCGCGGCTTCGGTCGCAGCGAACATCTCGGCCTTCGACCGTCCCGCCAATATCAACTTGGTCTTCTCGATGGTGATGGGCATGTAAGACCGTGCAGCCTGCGGGTTGAAGCAGATCGGCCCGCGCAGTTTAGGATTCCAGAAGTCCGGATTGTCGATCTCGGCCGTCCAGGACCGTTCCACCATACAGACGAAACCGTTCTTGCCTTTCACTGCGGTCTCGTAACCCTGTCGCCCCAGCACCTGGACCTCGGCATCGTCGGAGATGGATTTCGGAGCCGCACTCCGCGCCATGGCGATTTCGGCGTTTCGCTCCATCAGGTACTGATCAATCGGAGCCATCTTCGGGTAGCGCGTTGCAGCGTTCTGCGCTTGCGCCCACCACGCCCCGCTCAATATCGCAACCTGCGCGAAGATTCCGAATGCGATCATCCTCGCCAATTTTCGCTGCATCGAAATTTCTCCTTACAGACGACTTTAGCGGAAACGGCTCCTTCGCAATACAGGATGAAATAGTTAAATCTCAGTTTGTTGCATCGAGCGACTCATCCACCAGGATTGACCGTTCGCAGGAGTGGTTTTTTTCGTAGTTGGCTAAATTGGTTTCATTCTTGGCACGACATACCGTCGCGAAACACCTTCTGCAAATCGAATCAAACGTTCCATCGTGGTTATGCCTGTGCGCATAAATTGCATCTCGGGTAATAGACACGGGATGATTCCTCTTCTGGGGGAGAGGCAAAATTCTGGGGGAGAGGCAAAAATTATGAAAATCCATCGCAGGAATCTGTTCAATCTAGCTCAGTCGTCAACTTCGGGTTCTACCTCATCTGCCTGGGGAAGAGTCTCGTATAAAAGAGACGCTGAATAGATTGCGCACCTGCCATCTTCGAATGTAATGGCGACGCCTTCATCCAGTCTCTCCGCAGCTATCACCCGGTGATCCAACGGATGTTCCATTCCCAATTGTGCTCGTGACCGCGGAAATCCGTCTGCCAAACAGCCGACATTCAAATCGACCCGCCACTCAGTTGAACTTGATTGGCTGAAACCCCGCCTCGCTCGAGAGAGCCAGTTGAATCGGTCGTGGCGGACCGCTCGGCGGCACCGTCACCTCCACCCACAATTCCTGCCCCGGCTTCAGCGGAAACGGCCCCTTCGCCGTGTCCGGGATGAAATATTCCTCTACAGAGGACAGACGTACGCTGTTGCATGGCTGGTTTTCGCGCAGCGTCAACCGCTCCACGCCTTCCGGCGTTCTTCGCCGATCTTGCAGCTGCGGCATCAAATGTCCATTGTGCGCATGCAGCGACACGTCCCACATCCAATAGCCGGATGTCTGTTGGCCACCGGCATACTTGAAGCCTGGATAGAACTGAGCTTTATCGCGCGGCAACTGGCACGCGTCGACCATCAATTGCAATCCCAGGTATCTCCCACGCAACGGGGTACTGGGGTCGTATTGCGTCGTCTTTGCCCACACGCGCGGACAGTTCCTGCGCTCGCACCAGTACTTGCCCGCCACGCTCAGCACCAGAACCAGTTGAATCGCCAACAATGTCAAAGCAGCGCTGCGATATTTCATGCCGCGCCTCCATTCAGGCTATCCATGCTGCGTACCAGCCTTCGTCGCGTCACTTCCAGTACCCAACCCCCAGCCAGGAACAGCACTCCCAGCAGGATCAGTCCCAGCGATCGATCTAGCTTGCCCATCACGTCGGAAAAATAGAACCACACCACGACGATCGCGAACGCGACCATGCCGTAATTCACCAACGCCTTCGCCTGGGTTCGCACTCCCCACCAGACGAAAGCCACAGCCGCCGCCGCGACAATCGGATACGCCAGCAACCCTGTCTCTGTGTGCGCCCACCTATTTGCGAATACCGCGGACAGGGATGATTTTTTCCGTCCATGGCAGAACAAACGCAACCGCAGCCGTGATCAAAGAGGGAACCAGGCTGCGACGATCCATCCACGCGCCAAAGAGAATCGCAAGTATCAGAATCCCGATCGCAGCGACTCGATACCCGAGGGGAACAAAACCCCAGTCTCGCTGGTAACCCGAACTCCACCCCACTTCCGCCAGAATGCCGATTGCAATCGGCAGCAGGATGGCCCCCACGCTGAACAAAATGCCGAAGACGACCCGCTTGCGCTGATACAAAAAGCAAGCCACATAGACCGCCGCAATCACGGCCAGCATCCGCGCCAGATAAATATCTGTGCCGCTGTACGCGGTGGTTCGATACGTCCACTCTGAAATGATCCACGCCGGCACCAGCAGCAGCGTCAGCGTCTCTTGAAATTGATCGCGCAGCAGAATCCACCCAGCCGCCGCGCACAGCGCCCACAAAAGAATGGCCGCTGGCCAATGTTCCTGCATGTTGAAGATCTGGCCCACCAGCGCGATGGCTGCGCCCGCCGACACCGTTCCCACGGCGTGCATCGCGGTCGCCAGTCCGGCAAATTTTTCATGCGCCAGCCATCCGCAGCCATGAAAAAACACCAGCATCGCCAGCACCATCAGCAGGCGCATGCCGGGAGAAACCGAATCCCAGTGCGCCGCGACAAATAAAAGTACGCCAGCGCCAAGCAGAATTCCGCCAAGAATCAGCGCCAGCAAAACCTGCCACTGGCGACCGTGCGGTTTGGCATGTTGGATTTCGTAGGTGCGGATCGCCGCCGCCGTACTCTCGTCCAGCAATCCCGCGCCCTGCCATCGAGCCAGATATTCCTCTGCGTTGTCCATTTATTTGGCAGTAAAGCAGACAAAATGCGCCACCGACAAGAAATTTCCCTCTCTCGCCGCCGCAGGGTCCAGTTTCCCGCCCAAAACTGCACCAGATCCGCTGCAGCCGAGATAGTTGCCTAGGCAACTATCTCGCAAAACTGGTTGCCTAGGCAATTACTTTCATCCGCGCCCCGCGCGGCGTCTAAATCGCCTGCATCCGAATCCTTTTTACGCTGGAAGTGAAATTTTAAAAGTGGTTCCGCTCTTGCCCGGACGCACGCTGCTGCGCAGCGAAATCCTGCCGCGGTTGTGTTCTACGATGCGCTTTGAGAGCGCCAGTCCAAGCCCCGTGCCGATTTTTTTCGTCGTAAAAAACGGCTCAAACACTTGATCAATATTCTCTGCGGGAATTCCATGGCCGTTGTCCGCAACGACCAGATGAATCTCGCTGCTGCGCTTCCGCAGGCGCACAAACAGCGTGCCATCGCGTGGCAATGCGTCGAGTGAATTGACGATCAGGTTGGAAATGACCTGCAGCATTTCCGTTGTGTAGATCTCCGCTACCAGGTCCTCGGGAAGGTCCTTCACAATATGGATTTGTTTGGCTTGCATCGTTCCCTGATGAATGCGCAACGCCGCTTCTGCCAGCGTCGACAACCGCACCTGTTGCGGTGAATGCGACGTTCGTGCGAACCCCAGCGTTTGATTTGCAATATGGTTCAGCGTCGCTAACTGTTCCTCGATGCGGCGTATGTACATCCTGACGGCTTCAGCATTCTCCGCTTCTTCCCCTGCAAGGTAAGTAAGATTTCCAACCGCCTCCAGAGGGTTTCTGATTTCATGCATTAACTCCAACGCCAGCAGACCGGCGGTTGCACGTTCTTCCGCTTTCCGCAGCGCCTCGCTCATCAACGTGAGGCGGGACTGAAGGTCTGCAATGATGATGGCTTGTTTCATAGAGCCCTCCCGCCCAGACGCTGGAGAGGACGCGAACATGCATGTCGCGCCGGGAATGGAGGCATTTTGCTCCGCAGACCAGTGGTGCTGACTAATGTTCCCCTACAAGGAAAGTAGATGCGTGTGTTCGCCGATATGTCGCCTATCCGACATTTCGATACGCCTTCGGTGTTGGATTTCACGCATACCATCGGGGGCGAAGGTATGTTTCTCGATTTCCCGGCAGTCTGTCCGGTAGACGACATAACTTCTTGATTTTCCAGCGTATATTCGACCCTAGAGCGGATTGCAATCTGCCCTTTTTACTAATCAGAGACGTAATTCTCTGCCCATTTTGGCAGTCCTTTGCGAGCTGACGAAGGATCTGCCATGTTAAGCACGTCGGAAAACCTCCTATTGGCTTCGCTCTCCGCAGAGAGTCAAGAGTTGCTGCATTCGCATTTGATTCCTGTGACGCTGCCTCTGCGGACCGTGTTGTACACGGCGGGAAGTGTTCCCAGCGATGCGTATTTCATGACTTCGGGCCTTGCCTCTGTCGTCGGCTCCACGACGGACGGTGAAACGGCTGAAGTAGGAATCGTTGGCCGGGAGGGTGTCGTTGGCGCGATACATCTGCTGGGTCCGGCACTGGCTCCCACAGATTGCTTCATCCAACTGTCGGGTTCTGCGTTGAAGATTTCTTATCCAAAATTGCTGAAAGTATTCCAGACATCAGAAGAGATTCGTACGCGCATCCTGGAATTTGTGCAGGAGCAGACCCTAAGCCTGAGCCAGCTCGCCACATGCAATCGCCTGCATGGAGCGGAGGAGCGGCTGGCGCGCTGGCTGTTGATGGTTCAGGACCGCATCCAGTCAGACAAAATCGGCCTGACGCAGGAGTTTCTCGCACAAATGCTGGGGGCGCAGCGCACCACTGTCACCATGGTCGCCGGAACTTTGCAACGTAGCGGATTGATTGAATATAAGCGCGGAACTGTTCAGATTTTGAACCATGCAGAACTGGAAGCGGCGGCCTGTGATTGCTATGGGGTGACGAAAAAGCTGTACGCCAATCTCTACAAACGGCAGGTTCCTCAACCGGCCGATACAAGCGATCTCGCATCTCGCGCAAGTCGTGATGGCAACGGCTAGACCCATCGGCGCCAATTAAAAGCAAAATTATTTGCGTGTAAACCGTGATCCAGGAGCTAAGGGTACATGCTCCTGGTCAATTTCATGGCGCGCATTCTTGGATCGTTCCCTTCATGCAATGGCGATTTCGCGACAGCTCAAAGAGGGCAGAGCGAGATCCCGATCCTATTCCGCTTGCCGAGCTCGACAGCTACGCTGCTCTACATCACACAGCGAAATTGATTTGGTGAAGAATTTTGTACTGCTCCCTCTCTACCGGACCGGCTCCGAAACGGGGCTAAGAGATGACGGGAGTCAGTAAATCTGACAGTCCGATGTTGCGGTACATCTCCGCGCGGACGCGATCTGCAACTCCGTTGACGATCTCCGCACCGTCCTGCGCGGGATCGATATGGACACGGAAGGGACGCTTGCCGAAAGGCATGTCGACTACACGAACGATGGCCTTTGCGACGTCGTTCACGTCGGCGTCTGCGGGTGCAGTGGCGGCGAATCCCTTCATGATGTCGTCTCCAAGGTGCGCGTAAGGGCCGTTGTCGTATTCAGCCTGGCGTGCCTTGTCTGCTGGTGAACCGGCATGTGCGAAGTGGTTTGTCCCGGAGGTAAAGGCGCCAGGAACGATGATGGAGGTTTCGATACCCCAGCGATTCAGCTCTGCTGCATAGCTGACGGCAAGCGCATCCATAGCGGCCTTCGCCGCGAAGTAGGGGGCAAGGTATGGCGGAGTACCTCCCCGAGTGCTCGTGCTGCCGACCCAGAGGACCAGGCCTTTCTTCTGTTTACGCAGTTGTGGAAGAGCGGCCCGATTGACGCGCTGCGCGCTGAGCACATTGGTATCGAAAACCTCAACGAAGCTGTTCTGGAGTGAAGGCTTCTACCGGGCCAAAGACCATGTGTCCGGCGTTGTGGACAACGACGTCAAGATGACCGTCTTTCTCAACAATGGTTTTGATGGCCTGGTCGGCTGATTCCTGCGATGCGACGTCGAGCTCGATGGTGCGGAGATCTACATGGTTTTCTGTGGCGAACTGTTTTGCGGTTTCTACCTGTGCGGCGTTGCGGCCTGTGGTTTCGCGCATGCTGGCGTAAACGGTGTGACCTGCGACGGCGAGAGCGCGTGCTGCGAGGGCACCGAAGCCGCTCGAAGCTCCGGTAATGACGATAACGTTTTTCATTTCGATTCTCCTTTGAGATTCTTTGTGGATGTGGATGGAGCGTGCGAGTGGTGCTTGCTTCTTAGGCGAACCCTCCGTTTGCGCGGAGCACCTGAGCGTTGACCCATCCACCGTCAGGGCCAGCGAGGAAAAGACCACTCCTGCGATATCGTCTGGCTGACCGAGCCGCTCGAGGGGTGCCATGCTGCTGATCTGCTTGATCTGCTCTTCTGTCTTGCCATCCAGGAAGAGTTCCGTCCCGACAGGCCCAGGTGCAATCGCGTTGACCGTAATCTTGTGTCCGCGAAGCTCGTTGGCGAGAACATGGACGAGGCCTTCGACGCCTGCCTTGGAGGCGATGTAAGGGCCGTAGGTGGGAAAGTTCTTGGCGAGGACGCTGCTGGAGAAGGCGATGATGCGGCCACCCTCCGCGACGTGCTGCGCCGCCTGTGACAAGACGAGGAAAGTGCCGCGCAGGTTTGTGGCGATAACCTTGTCGAAGGTCTCGACGTCGCCTTTGGCGATGGGCGAGAGGGGCATGATGCCTGCGTTGTTGACCACGACGTCGATCTGTCCGAAGGACTTGAGGGTCTTGTCGAAGAGTTGCTTGACGTCTTCGGGGTTGGCTACATCGGCCTGGACTGCAAGAGCGCGTCCACCTGTGCTGGTGATCTCGTTGACGACCTCTTCGGCTTTGGCTGCGTTGCCGGCATAGTTGACGACAACGCCGAATCCGTCGGCTGCGAGGCGAAGAGCGATGGTGCGTCCGATTCCGCGAGATGCGCCGGTTACGATAGCTGTCTTTCTCATGATGGTTCTCCTTTTTGGCGGCTTCTTCGAACTTGAAGTCCGTCGCTAAAAAGAGATTGAACCTGTCAGAGCTATACGTCCAATGCATAGTGATAATATTCATTATGCGTGTAACGCAGCTACGTCAGGCCGACCTGAATCTCCTGGTTGTGTTCTCGGTGCTTGCCGAGGAACGCAATGTATCGCGCGCCGCCAAGCGGTTGTTGCTGAGCCAGCCTGCGGTGAGCCGTGCCTTGCAACGGATGCGGGATACGTTTCACGATGACCTGCTGGTGCGGACGGCGAAAGGTTATGAACCAACGCCACAAGGAGAACGTGTTCTCCAAGAACTCGAGATCATGTTGCCGAAGCTGGACAGGCTCATCTCGGGTTCGACCTTCGATCCAGTGACGGAGCATTGTTCCTTCCGGATTGCGGCGACTGACAATGCGACCTCCATCATTGCTCCCATTCTCTGTCGCGAGGTTCTTCCGTCTGCAAGCAGGTGCGGTTTAGCTTTGCAAGCTGGAGAGGAGATGTCTTCGAGGATTTGAGTCACGGTCGATTGGATCTTGCTTTGATTGGTGATGAAGGCCATGTGCCCTCGCCTTTATTGACCGAGGTCATCTACGAGGAAGAACTCGTCTGCATTGTTGCGGCAGATGCTCCCTACCAGCGTCAACTCACGCTCAAACAATATCTCGCGGCTGAGCACATTGGCGTTGATGTGGTGGAAGGTTCGCAACATATACCGGAGAAGCGCCTGGCGGCACATGGCCATCGCCGTCGAACCGTGATCACCCTGCCATATTTCGGTGCGGCTACCGCGGTGCATTCCGGGGACGAAACTGATTCTGACCGCACCCCAACGATTCGCAAGAGTCGAGGCGGAAAATCGCAAAATCAAAGTTCTGAAGGCTCCGGCTGAGATAACGGCTTCAAGTACCTGATGATCTGGCATCCCAGAGTGAACACGGACTCCGCGCATGCATGGCTCCGGGGCGAGATCAGGAGAATCGGAAAGACAATAAGTTCGTGATCTTGGTGGAGGATGTATCGGATGAGCTATTTTGACGCATCACTTGCTGCCGGTCATCAGTAAACGGAGCTTGAG
>CAVRDB010000014.1:0-146188 GCA_963719625.1 uncultured Acidobacteriota bacterium | reverse complement strand
GGTTCTGGAACATCAATCTCATACGCGCTGTTGCGCCACACAGGGCCTTTTGTTCCAGTT
Source organism: uncultured Acidobacteriota bacterium (assembly GCA_963719625.1). Taxonomy (GTDB): domain Bacteria; phylum Acidobacteriota; class Terriglobia; order Terriglobales; family Acidobacteriaceae; genus JAKAAZ01. Next base: position 146,128 of record CAVRDB010000014.1, on the reverse strand, counting down.
TGTCTCATCTCAACTGGTACAAAATTCGCAGGCTACTCCACATGACAAAACGATGACATTTGGATGACACCCCTACAGAGCTAGCTTCCTATATTCGAGTTAGTTGGATGTTGCGTGAAAAGTGAGAGAAGCCTGAAGCGCGGCACTCTAGAGGATGCTGTGCATGCCACCGGGCAACGGGGGATATTTATGAAATGGTTAAACGTAGGCGCCGCACTTCTAATATGCGGCGTCTTCATCCAGGGAGTCCCAGCCGCCACCGCGCAGGAAGCGGATCGCACGATTGAGATTCACGCCAAGCGCTTTTCTTTCACCCCGGCGGAGATTACGCTCAAGAAAGGCGAAACGGTCAAGCTGGTAATTACCTCCGATGATGTGACACATGCTCTCGTAATTCCGGCTCTGCATGTAAAGGCGGAAGTGAAAAAGGACCAGCCTGCCGAGGTAACGCTCACCGCCGATAAAGTTGGCGACTTTCAAGGGAAGTGCGGCCACTATTGTGGCCATGGCCATGGCTCTATGAAGTTTGTAGTACACGTAACGGACGGCGAATAGTACGTTGAGTTGAGAATCCATGAAAACGTGCCGACAGATCACGGGCATATTTGGGAGGAACCATTGCGTAAGCTAGCTCTTATTCTGGTGTTGTGTGTTGTTGGGACCTGCATGGCAGCCCCGGCAAAAAGCGTCTACGATTTCACTCTGAAATCCATCGATGGGCAGCCGGTCAGTTTGGATAGTTATCACGGCAAGGTTCTTCTGCTGGTGAACGTCGCCAGCAAATGCGGATATACGCCACAGTACGCTGGTCTCGAATCGCTATATGAAAAGTACAAGGATCGCGGTCTTGTGATCGTTGGTATTCCGGCGAACAATTTCGCCGGCCAGGAACCGGGTACCAATGAGGAAATCAAAAAGTTCTGTACCAACAAATACAACGTATCTTTTCCGATGATGTCCAAGGTTTCGGTGCTGGGCGCAGACAAGACGCCGCTCTATATCTTCCTCACGGATAAGTCGATCAACCCTCAGATTGGCGGCGACATCAAGTGGAACTTCACCAAATTCCTGTTCGACCGCAATGGCAAGCCGGTCGCCCGCTTCGAACCGGCCGTTACTCCGGACTCACCTCAGGTCGTAACCGCCATAGAATCCGCTCTCAAGCAATAAGACTGCGCGGGTGCTTGACGAGATCGGTCCTATCGAGTGCCCTGAGTAGAACGCCAACTTCTCAAGCTGGATGTCGCCGGTTCAATCCTGATCTCCCGCTCCAGTGTTCACGCCGACAGGTCAAAAGACGCGCAGCAATTCCCTGCGCGCAGACAAGATTGACACTCAGATGAGCTGCTAAAATCATTGGGAGCCAGCGTTTTGAGGAAGGCTTTGAGGATCGATTGAGGTATGACGCCGAGAACCAGCAGTACGCAGCTCACAGCGTGTCCGGCCTGCAAAAGCAACAGTGTTCGCAGTGTGTGTCGGCTCAAGGTTTGCTCAATTTGATGCATGAATGCGCTCACTATCATGTGTTCACCAAACGTTGGGGCTCCAACGTGCTCGGACGTTGGGTGCTAGCTCCTTTGATGCTCGCTGATTTCGATAACTACCGTCAGTTGCATTGGGCGCATCATCGGAATCTGGGCGAAGGCGACGATCCCAAGTACAGTTATAAGATCGACGTTCGCGGATGGCGCATGGCGGTGCTGGTCCTTCGGTGCCTGGGTGGCTTGGAGGCCATGAGGAAGTTGTCCTATCAAGTCCGACAGCGCGCTGATACGGACTTGGCAACTTCACGTTTCTGGATCGTTCGAGTGATTGTGTTCCAGGGAATCCTGGTTGCTTCCCTATTCGCCATCGCGTGGCGATTTGGGCCGCACGACCCTGGATCGGCGATTATCCGCTTCGGAATTGCCTACGTGGTCGTATATCTGTACGGTCTCGTATCGCTGACACTCCTGGCCGCCACACTCCGAGCAATCGCCGAGCATCAGAACGGAGCGGATCATCCACAGGTCTCCGGCCACGCGGCCCTCCGCAACTTAAATTGTGGACCGGTCTCCAGATTGATTTTTGGGTGCTATGGATTTGCGGAACACGCTACACACCACTTCCACCCGGCTCTTCCGAGCTATCGCCTCAAAGAAGCTACTAGTGAACTTTCGATCGAGAGCCCATTGCTAAAGCCTCGATTTACCTACACGAATGTATTCCTGGCTCAGATGCGGACGCGTCAGCAGTGACGTACCTCCAATATGTTCGCTGAAATTTTGATCGATCTTCTCAGACGCGCAATACCTTCGAAAGGGTGCGGAAGGTAATCGAGTAGCGCAGATCACTGAGCGGCGGAATGCTATGTTCCCATTCCGCCCTGGCCTCTCCATCTAGGATGTAGATCGACCGAGGCTTTACGGTATGAGATACCCGTGTCCACCCCACGCCATTGGCTCTCCTGAAGCGCATGGTTGCTGATGTCAAAAGCGACACTCCAACGATGATTCCAAACTCCTGCTTGTCCTTGTGCCACCCGATCCCCGCTCCCACCCGGTACTCACCGACTCCCACTTGTCGAAACGCATTGGGGTCGGTGCCGGCAAAGTCCGCAACGCGGATAAGAAGACCGTCGAGGAACGCTGGCATCTCACTGGCTCGTTCGACAGAACGGCGGCTGTAGTCATATTTCAGCCCAAAGCTGACCACCCGTCGATTCCCCAGGTACCCATGGAATTCAAAGGGTTTCAGGTCCAGTTGTTGAAGTGACTCTACCAACGCGGCCTGCTCCGCTTCGGTTATTATCTCGTCCTGATAGCGGAAGCCGCGAGGCTCTGACTCAGTAGATCTTTCTTCCATTTCGGGGAACAGCGTATTCTGCGTGACCATAGAAATCCTGCCTGATAGTTAGAGCCATGGGCAGCCGCAGAGGTCGTATCGTGTGGCATGTTTTAACCCGTTCCTGTGAAGAAAGAAGGGATATGTCAATACAAGCCGACTTTCCATTACTCTCCCTGAGCCGCTTACCAATCCCATGCCGGGTTGACCTTAATCCCGCCCTTGGTCGGCTGTCCACAAGCCCGAGCTATGATTCTGAATGTGACGACAAAGCCATCCACTCTCCCGAAGATCGCGTTTCGGAAGAGTTCCCTCCGATCCCCGGTTCAATCTTTGGTTCGATGGCTTGGCCTCGGTGTGGTACTGCTGTGGTCGCTGGCCGTGCTGCTGCTGGTGGCCGCGCGGTGGGTCGACCCACCGACGACCGCGGTGCACATCGAACGCCGCATGCAGGCGTGGATTCACGGCAGGCCGTATCGCGAACGCTACCAATTCATTCCGCTCAGCCAGATCTCGCCCAATCTGCAGCATGCTGTCGTCTCCGCAGAGGACGCGCGCTTCTATCAGCACCATGGATTCGATTGGCATCAGGTCCAAATCGCTGCCGAAGGGGATATGGAAGGCGGTCGCACTCGCGGAGCTTCCACCATTACGCAGCAGCTGGTAAAAAACCTGTTCTTCGGAACCGGCCGCTCGATCCTGCGCAAAGGCGCGGAGTTCACACTGGTACCGGTGGCAGAACTCGTCCTGGGCAAGCGGCGCATTCTGGAGATCTACCTGAACGTAGTGGAATGGGGCCCCGGTATTTATGGTGCCGAGGCGGCATGTCGATACCATTATGGAATCTCAGCGCGGAATATCGACCGGGAACGGGCGGCACGGCTCGCCGCGATTCTGCCGGCTCCGCGGAGACGACGCCCCGAGCGCATGAATCGCTACGGCGAGATCATCCTGCAGCGAATGAGCCAGGTGGGCTGGTAATTGTGAGCAACATTTTGCCCACGCTGCGCCTCTGATTACTCGTAGTTGAGGTTCTGATATGTACACGCGAAAACAACTGGTGAAAGTTCTGGCTATTTTTGTATTCCTCGTATGTATGTGCACACCTTCGCCTGCAAAGGCGCAATCATGCGGCGCTACAGGCTTAGCGGTGCAGGTACTCGGCTCCGGCGGTCCGGAGTTGCAGGACAAGCGCGCGTCGACCAGCTATTTGATATGGGATCAGGGGAAAGCACGTGTGATCGTTGACGCAGGCGGTGGCAGTGCACTTCGCTTTGGGGAGAGTGGAGCAAAGATGTCTCCGGTGGACGTTTTTCTGTTCACCCATTTTCACGTCGATCACAGCGGCGATTTCCCAGCTCTAGTTTTTTCCTCATGGTTTGGAAACCGCACGCGCCCCCTGCCGGTATTTGGTCCTTCGGGAAACGACATCATGCCGAGCACCACCGAGTTTGTGCACGACCTCTTCAGCGAGCCGCACGGAGCCTGGCGCTATCTCAGCGAGATGGTGGAACCAAATCCCCAGGGAACCTACGAATTACAACCGCATAATGTTGCGCACAGCTCAACACCAGTTCTCGTGTTTCGCAATGCGGATATGGCCGTGTACGCAGTGAGCGTGATTCATGGTCCCTTTCCCGCGTTGGCGTGGCGAGTGGAAATCGGCGGCAAGCGGATCGTCTTCAGTGGAGATACGAATGGAGAGGGGGAAGGCCTGACACAACTGGCATCAAACGCAGACATATTCGTAGCTCATAATGCCGTACCGGAGGGCGCCACCGGAGTGGAAAGGCGCCTCCATATGCCGCCTTCAGTCATCGGAACAATCGCGGCGAATGCTCATGTCAAGCAATTGGTACTGTCTCATCGAATGCTGCGCACTTTGGGAAAAGAGGATGAGACCCAGGCCGAAATAAAGCGCCGATTTTCCGGTCCAATCCTATTCGCCAACGACCTCGATTGTTTTCCCGTAAAGTAAGCCCCCGGCTCCTATTTCGACAAAGCGCATCGTAGTTTAATGTTGAAAGGAATCTGTATGCCCAAACTCCGCGTCCATTGTTTTTCCGTATCGCTCGATGGCTACAGCGCCGGTCCCAACCAGGACATCGACAACCCAGTTGGCGTCGGCGGCGTGCCCGTATTCGGATGGCAATTTGCCACCCGCACCCATCATCAAATGTCCGGCAAAGATGGCGGCGATACCGGGATGGACGATGACTTCGTCGCCCGCGGCTTTCAGGGCATCGGCGCCTGGATCATCGGACGCAATATGTTTGGTCCGGTTCGCGGGCCCTGGCCGGACGACACCTGGAAGGGTTGGTGGGGCGACACTCCGCCGTACCACACTCCGGTTTTTGTTCTCACCAACCATCCCCGCGCCTCAATCACGATGAACGGAGGCACAACCTTCCACTTCGTCACGGATGGCATTCACCGCGCACTCGAACGCGCCGTCGATGCCGCAAAGGGTCAGGATGTCCGTCTCGGCGGCGGCATCGCCACCATGCAGCAATATCTTCGCGCTGGATTAGTCGACCAGATGCATTTGGTAGTTTCGCCGGCTCTGCTCGGCTCCGGAGAGCGCCTGTTTCAAGGCATCGATCTGCCCGCTCTCGGCTATCAACTGACAGACCACATCCCCAGCCCCGGCGCGACCCACATGATCCTCACCCGGCAAAAGTAGCCCGCCGCGATCATCCCCGGTATCATCCCCGGCCCCGAAAACCGCCCTACAAAGCCAAAGGGCGAATTCTCTCGAGAGAACTCGCCCCCAGCTGACCGAATTTTCGAAGATCTGGGGTTCGGCTCCAGATCACAACCTTGCCCTTCCGGAACAGCTTAGAATCCGCGAGCAGAACTCACACATCCCTTGCTTCCGTACCTGCATGTCGTAAGAGCTTTTTCTCTACCTGCTGTCTCCAGTCGCCTGAAGTGAGTCTCGTCTCCGATTCTCTAGCTGGCTTTGATTCCGCTTTCTTCTCTGAAAGATTTCTCTTCCGTTGCACTGAGTATTGCACGAGAATCCCCCGCTTTTACGAATTTATTTCGGTGCAAATCTCGCCAGAATTGTGCAAAAACAGCCCGTTTTCCGCACCTCGCACGCACTACCAACACTTTAGCCCACGCACCGCCGTCGCTGTCTTCCTGTCATCATTTTTTCTTCGGAGTGAAATTGCACAACGCATAATGCAAACACAAATTGCAGACACAATGCGCACGCGCAAATTAGCTGGGGGAGGTGTGCCGGCGGAATTCTACTTCGGGATTCCTACTTCACTTCCATTCCCACATCTTTGAAACCGTGTTGCCGGAGCCATCCACGTCGTATTCAAATGCCCCGCACATATTATTCAGCCGCGCCAGCTTTGCAGAGGCCGTCTTAAAGAACAGCATCCCCCGGTAGCTGATCGCGCCGTCAGCCCCAAACTTGCCAATGCCCGTTCCCTTCCACACAATCCCCTCGCCCTCCTGCGTCATGCTGATTCCCTGGCCCTCGCCGGAAATCGAACCATCCGCCGCAATCACCGAGGTATAACTGCCCAGCCCAGTCGTCGCAACACCCAGCATGTGGCCGCTGTCTTCAAACGATACTTCTACCGTAGGTGGTTCCGTGGAAAGCACCCGTCGCACCAGCCGCTTCCCTTTCGTTTCCCCGATCTTTTCTCCAATCATCTATCGTCCTCTTTCGCCCAGCCTCTACGTGCGAGCCTCAGGCGGACCAATTGTACGCCGGGCACCCCATGTCTCGCGTCACCAAAAAATTCCCGCAACGCAATCCTCAAGCCCCAGCCAGATAGTCCGCGTCGCTCACCGGCTCCAACCAATCGACAGTCTTGCCACCCAGCTTTTCCTGAATCGCAAGATGAGTCATCGCCGTCGTCGGCGTCGCTCCGTGCCAATGTTTCTCTCCCGGAGAAAACCAAATCACATCCCCAGGCCGGATCACTTCCATCGGCCCACCCCAGCGCTGCGCCCTGCCGCAACCCGCGGTCACAATCAGCGTTTGCCCCAGCGGATGCGTATGCCACGCCGTCCGCGCACCCGGCTCGAACGTGACGCTTGCGCCCACCGCGCGTGCCGGATCGGGCGCCTCAAACAATCTGTCGATGCGCACCGCACCCGTAAACCACTCCGCCGGTCCCTTGCCGGAGGCCTCCGACCCGCTTCTCTTGATTTCCATGGCGTATCCCTCTTCTGCCAGTATGCCTTGGGCATCGGCAAACAACTCGTACCCGTCATCCGGTAAATTCACGCGGTACGAATTGGCGCTGGCGGTACGACGATCTCAACCAGTCCGGTAGCGACGTCATAGACGAGGCCGGAAAGTAGCCACTCGCCCGGCAATGCGGGAATCGCCTTCAGCGCAGCAACGTCGACCGCAACCGGAGACAGCTCATGTTGATCTCCTACCTGAAGTGATGCCTGCTACCCATGTCTCGCTTCTAAGACCTGGGATTTGTTCGAATGTTAAAAAGTATTGTTGCACTGACGCACGAGCCTTCCCCTCATCGAGCCAGCCGCTCTCGGTTGGGTTTTCTTTTTGCTGCCAGGCGTAGAATTGATTTATTTCCCCGACGACATTTGTACAGGAGTGATAAGTGGCTGACAACTACCCGTATCATGTCAACACCGCCAACGTGAAGAAGTTCTTAGAAGCACATCCAAAGTGCGGGAGTCCCAACATAAGGTCACCTTTCTAATACATAACCTCGGTTGGTTTAAAGACCAAGAAACGACCGGGCGATTATTATGTGCTGAAAGTTCATCAAGTTTGTCGATAACTCCGGTGTCCCCACTAATACTCTGGCAAGCCTATCGCGTTAAGAGCCAGTCCACCGAAGATGCTCGCTGGCGCACTCAAGACGGCCTACAAAACTCTATTCGACACGTATCCTGATGCCAATCGCAAAGACAACGAGGCGCTCCGAAATTTCTTTAGCAGCCATACCATCTGTCGCGGAGAACACCGTGACCCAGTTGCATGGTGCGCACCTTCAAGACGATGGCCGACATGGGTAACTTCGATTCTTCCGCTGACGTGCCAGAAGTAGAATTCGATGTTGAACCAGTGCTGGAGGTGGATGGACAAGGTGGAAGGATGGCGCAGGAGGTGTGAAACGCAAGGCGGTCACTCCTTGACGCCAAACGGGATGATGGTGAACATCAATATCCAGCTTCAGATTCCAGCCACGGATAAGGCTGACGTTTACGACAGTTTCTTCGCTGCCATGAAGAAGCATCTACTGTCGTGAATGAACTGAGACTTCTACTGGCGAAGGTCAAAGGCTTCGAGAAGGAAGCGCACGCGATGCTCGCGACGCACGAGACCTCCGGCTCCCGTGTGGTGATCCTCGAAGAGTCCTACGACAAACTGACCAAGCTCACATTGAAGCAGGACGAACTTTTCCGACAGGCATTACGTTGTGTAGAGCATCAACTGTTTCGAGCGGCTCACGTGCTCGCGTGGGCTGGCTTCATGGACTTGTTGGAGGAAAAGCTTGCCTCTGACGGCCTAGTAAAGATCAGAGCCGCTTACCCAGGATGGGCTGCTAACGCTGGAAGCATCGAGGACCTAAGGGAGGCCGTCGTGGAATTTCAGCTTATCCAAGCAGCCAAAAAGTAGGACTGTGTTCAAACACGGAGATGAAGGCTCTGCACGGGATGCTGAACAAACGGAATGAATGCGCCCATCCTAACGACTTCTTTCCCGATATGAACATCACGCTGGGCTATATCTCGGAACTGCTAACGCGGGTTGCGACCTTAACCAAAACGCTATAGCTTTGTGGTGCAGTGGCGGGTCTCCTAGGTTTAACGATCTTTACGTGCACCATTCCCACTCTGTTGTTACTGCCCGCAAGATCAATAACCCGCGCAACACGGCGTGAATGTTTATAGACTCCCGGTTGGGACGCGTCTGCAGGGTGCCCCATGTCTCGCTTCTGGGACATGGGATTTGTGCAATTTCGCACGGGCACGCAGCGCATAGCACCAGTTAGAACGGGGCAATGCGAACGCTAAGACCGACACCCAAGAAAGTTTGATAACTCCAATTAATGGGAACAGGAGTCGAGGAGGTGAATCCTGCTGGTACTGGTGTGTTTAGCTCGAAGTTTCCACCGAGACTCTCAGACCCGGCCCGAAGTGTGCTCCGACGTGGAGCAAAACTCGGCTGAAGCCAGCTGCGTAACCCGCGAAGAATTCTGGCTGATTCGTGCCAGTGTTCGAGTTCACACCTATGCCCGCGCTCACATTATTGGTGAAAACCATTTCGTTGTTCGGCTCTCCCCACCACGTCTTCAGCGTCGGGCTACCCAAGCGGTAGTTCACAAAGGCCATCGGAAATACTGAGGCACGTGCGTAGTCTGTGCGGCGGAAATACAAGGTATAGGTCCCGTTCGGATTGGTTGTTGTGATGCTGGTAGGACCATCAAATTCTGGTTGGGTGCCATACTCATTCTTGGCTAGGAATGTCACCATAAGACCAGCTGAGGCAGTCAGCGCAGGAACATTCTGGTAGAGGATGCTGTAGTTGATCGTATCCGTTGTTGATAGGCCGGTGAGGTGTCGGTAGAACAGCTGATTGTTCCTGTGTCTGTCGCGCCGTAATCGAATGGCAGACTGATCCGTTGATAGAGCACGTTGTCATCATCATCGACGCGGACCAGTTTCGCGACGTCCTTGCGATAAAGGAAGTCGGAATAAATTTTGTCTGAGCCGCCACGCTGCTGGTAACTGCCGTCTGGGCAGTCTGGAGCGTCTTAAAGTTGTCCTGCAGGATTGTCAGCAGAGCCGTTGCTTCATCCAGCGCAGTCGTCAACGTATCCAGAGCACCTCGAACGTCCAGATCACATCCTGGGGGCGTCCTACCGCCGCTTGTATCTGGTGTGGTGCTACACCGAGCGGAGAAGCGCGTCTGAATCGTTTTGATCTGGTCGACATCCGATTGAATTTGCGCGTAGTCTAACTCGCTTGGTGGATCCTTTTTGTTTATCTTCCGCAGATCTTCTGACTGCGTTGGGGTAGTAACCTTTGCTTGCGCGTGGATAGATGTCAAATCCTTCTCAGGATCGAAATCCTTCCAAGCCGTCCCTCGAAAGTCCTTAGACGCATAGTGCGTGATCGTTGTTAGGTCATCCTGGTAGATCTTTTGCCAATCGCTCTGCTTGTTGGCTACATCTGTGGAAAGATCGAACACTTCCTTGCCGAGCGTTTCGACGCGCTTGAGCATTCAAATCGTCTGACCCGGAAACCGGAAGAGTTGCGAAATCCTGCACGGTAAAGTTAAAGGCATTGGCGATAGCAGGTACCTTTCCCGACGCTGTTTCAAGTGAAAGCGATTTGAGCCCGGTGACCGTATTGATGATGCTTTCTAGCGGGTTCGTGACTGTTGTGACCGTCGGTGCCTTAGAGCTAACCGTACAGGTTTCAACCGGACTTAAGTTTCGTATAGTAAGCGTGACTGGTGTTTGATCGGGCACGCGGATACGCAAGGGCTGACACTTCGGCTCGAACCCTTGACGTCCATTTCTTAAATCGATGGTGATTTTGTGTGTGCCGGGCTTAAAAAGTGCAGGAGTCGGCGGCGAGACAAGCATGTGCGCAAAACACAAGCAATATAAATATAGCGGAGAGCCACGTATTTCTCAGCATGGACGCTCACCTGCAATTGGAATGACTATTTGGGGGAATGGCTAAGCATGCTTTTCACTTTTGTTCAAGCGAATAGAACAAAATGTGAATGCGGACTACTACAGTCACCCACACGAGCACGGTTCCTGATTCCCTTCCATGCCTCGATCCTCATCGACACCCACATGAAAAATTTCGTTATCGCACAACGTCAGCTGGCTGGTTCTCCGCAATCGGCAGCCTAACTCGAAACTCCGTCCGGCCCGGGACCGATTCGCAATCGATCGCGCCGTCATTATGGCGCGCCAGTCGCCGCGCAATGTCCAGCCCAAGTCCGATTCCCTGCCCCTGCGGCTTCGTTGTGAAAAACGGATCGAAGATGCGACCGCAAATCTCCGCCGGAATCCCCGGCCCGTCATCGCGGATTCGCACCACGACACTTTGATTCTCGCGGATCGCGCCCACCTCCACGCGGCCTCCATCCGCCACCGCGTCCAAAGCATTCTCGATCAGGTTTCCCCACACCTGGCTCAATTCGCTGGCAAAGCCGCGCGCCTTTGGCAGTGCAGCCTCCAGCTCCAGCGTCACCGTCACTCGCTTCTCCCGCGCCCTCGACTGCAGCACCGCCACCGTGTTCGTCAGGCTCAGGCCCAGATCCACCGGCTCCGCCACGTTCGCCTGATCCATGTGCGTAAATCCCTTCACCGCCGTAATCAGGCTCGAGATGCGCATCGAGCAATCCTGAATGTTTGATGTCAGGTCCCGCACCGCCCAACCGGAGGCCGCCCACCGCACCACCGCGTTCACCACCGGTCGATCCACGCCAGCAACCAGCCGGTCCAGCGCCTCCAACGTCACCTCAGTGTCGGCCAGCATCGATGCATTTGCGATGTCCAGTCCGTGCCTGGCAAGCCATCCCTCAATTTCCTCTTCGCGATCAGACTGTTCCAGAGGTGACCGCTTCGCCTCGCTCTGCTTCGCCATACAGCACCCGCGAAAAGCATCGATGGCAGCGATCTGGACATCGCTCAAAGTCGCCGCCGCCAGAGAACGCACAGCCTCTTCGGACTCTGCAACACGATCCTCCAGCATCGCCGCGCAACGCTCAATCGCCGACGCAGGATTATTCAGCTCATGCGCCAATCCCGCCGAAAGTTTACCCAGCGAGATCATCTTTTCGTTTTGCAGGTCGCTGGAGGTAAAAAGCCGGGTGCGATCAACCATCGTGTGCACCAGGATCGAGGTGACCTCGCAACACTCTCGCGTCATCTCCCTCAGTTCGTCGCGCGGGATGGCCAGAATCTCCACCGGCTCCAGCGCACGCGTATCTCCCGGCGGAGTCACCAGCCGCGAGTACGGCAACATGCCGGTCACATCTCCGGCACGCCACTCCATCATTTGTGCGGCCCCGCGCCACGATCGACAAACAAAGCCATTCGCCCCGAAAGAAGGATGTAAAGCGCCTCGACCTGGCGACCCTTCACACTCAACACGTCGCCGGTATCCAGCCTTCGCACGGACCCGTGGGCCGCCAGCCACTCCAGCTCTGCCCGCGCCACTCCGCCCAGGGTTCTATGTTCCGCCAACCGATCCGTAAGCTCTCGTGCTGTCACTGGCTTGCAATCTCCCTATCGGAGCCGCAATTCCCTAACAACATATCAGATAGAAAATCGCCGCTGTCGCATCCCATCCATGTTCGCGCAGCGAACCAGTACCCCACCCCGTCATCTCGCAAATTTACGCGGTACGAATTGGCGCTGGCGGCACAACAATCTCAACCAGTCCGGTAGCCACGTCATAGACCAGGCCGGAAAGTAGCCACTCGCCCGGCAATGCAGGAATCGCCTTCAGCGCAGCAACGTCGACCGCAACCGCCGTACGAGGATCGGAGACCGACTTGGTCTTCAGTTCCCCTTCCTGTACCTGAAAATAGCGCGTCAGCAGCGCTGGGTCGCCTGCGAGGCGTGTCATCCCGCAATCGGTGTGCTGCAGTACGATCAGGTGAAACTCCCCGCCGCCTCCAGGAATCTCTCCGGCAACCTGTCCGATTCGTCCCAGCAGCCCCAACTGCTCCAACAAACCCGGGGTAATTCGACCGCCGATGTTTCGCATCACGACCGCCTCGCCCGGTTCGATCCCAAGCACATGGCAAGGATCCACGCGCATATCAGCGCAACCGATGATGATTGCCTTTACATTCGGCAGCGCCCGCGGAAGCGATGGCATCAGCGCGCCCGCAGCAGACTGCGCAGCAGCAAAGTCTTTGTTACGTTCTAACATCAGGTTCAGATAGCTCATGTTGATCTCCTGACGAAAGAGATGCCTGCTACCCATCTCTCGCTTCTGAGCTATGAGATTTTCTTCGAATGTTAGAAAGTATTGTCATCCCTGGTCGGAGTGAGAAAATATTGTCATCCGCGACCGTAGTGGAGGGACCTGTGGTTCCCGCGAAACAAAAACCATTCTCGTACACTTGTCCCAAGAGGGATTTTCCGATGAGCGATGGTCGTGAGGAGCGCGAAAGGCGATTTTCGATCGACTCGAAATCTCACCGCAATGAGCAGCAGGGATTGGGATTAATCTGAACTAAATCGGACTTGAACAATCCATGGACACCTACGACGACAACATTCTGCCGAATGGAGTGCCCAATTGACTCTAGCTGAATCGTGGCATTACCCTCATCTTGTAACGTCAACGAAACAGAGGTAACCGTGGAAGGTCTTTGGACAATCGAATTTGGAAGCAGTACCGGTGTCTTTGGTTCGGGCGTGATCATACTGCGCAGGGAAAGATTCAAGGCGGGGATGGGTCCTATTTCTACATCGGATCCTATGAGGAATCAAACGTCTCTGGCGCTAATATCTTTCGCGCAAAAATCAACGTGAAACCGTTCTTGCCAAGAGCCAAGAGTTTCTTCAATACCTTTGATCAGGAGCTAATCCTGAATCTCGAGGGAACGTTAAAGGATGAGAACAATGCCGTGGCGGTTGGGCGATCCGAGGAGATTCCTGGAGTTGATCTAGGAGTACGCCTGACCCGTCGCCCCGAGGCAGCTTAGGGAAGAGTTAAATAATGCCAGAGTTGGAATTCCGGGATGGCGCAAATCGGTGGAAGAGGTCCTAAAGGAGTTCGATAAACGAAAGGAACAACTAGCTGATTTGGCAAAAGCCACGGAGAATCTACTTCAAACAATCCTCAAGGTGGAAGATATTTCTGTTCACTCTATCCAAGTGCGAGTCAAGGATCGGGCAAAACTAAAATCCAAATATTGCAAACCAGACAAAGATTACAGAGGATTAGATGACATTTCGGACCTTGTAGGTCTTAGGATCATCACCTACTACTCCGATGAAATCGATCGAATCGCGGGAATTGTAACCCGTGAGTTTGCGCCCATTGGGTCAATCGATGACAAGCGACTCGGACAGCCAGAAACCTTCGGATACAGCGCCTTGCACGTTGACTGCGGGTATTCGCAACGCCGGCTCGAAAGCACTGAATACAAGCGATTTGCGAAGGCGAAGATTGAAATTCAAATCACGACTGTCATTGGCCATGCCTGGGCTGAAATGCATCATTCATGGTATGACGCGGAGAATTCACCAACCGATGAGAACAGACGATTCCACCGCCTCGCAGCGGTTCTCGAACTCGCAGAGCAGGAATTCCTCGAAATAAGGAAGAAAAAGGACGACCGAGAGCGAATCGCGTCTGTCCGAGTCGCGGCCAAGGCACTTGAGGTCCTACTCACCCCAGAATCTCTCAAGGCCTTCATTGAACAAGGAAATTTGAACGATCTCGACAACCGGGTCGGACACGCGATTATCGGCCCAGCAGGAACTCCACTTATGGGTAGTTTGGCCTTAGTGGCAAAGGTTGCTAACACTGGCGGCATTTCAACGATAGAACAGTTAGAAGAGAAGCTCCGAGTGGGCGGCGATGCCACAGTGGAGTTTGTTACTCGCGCTAAGCCGATTTGGGACCGAGCCCGGGGCAAAACGACGGCCAAAAACTACACGAGTGGAATTTCGATTCTTCACCTAGTGCATTTGCTTGTAGGCGCTGTGGGGCCGCAGAATCTGGAAGCCTTGAAGACAAAGGCAGACGTGAGGCTGATGGTTGACGTCGACGCATTTGCTGCTGCCGCAAAGGAAGTTGCTTCAAAGTTTCACCTTGAAGGAGTCCAATTAAACTCATCTCAAGACGGCGGGAACTCAACCGCATGAATCCAGGCTAGAAAATCTACAGGCCCAGGCCTTGCAACATCAACCGTTCCGTCCAGTTAACCCTAATCCGCCCTCGCTCTATCCTCTTCTGTAGATCGCTCTTCCGTATGCATCCATCCACGCGAGCACGGTTCCTGATTCTGTTCCTGGCCTCGATCCTCGTTTGCGGAGCGGCCCACGCACTCCCGGCACCGCCGCAGTCGTCCGCGCCAACTTCGCAATCAGCACCCATCCATGCGAAGCTCATTAGTTGTGTACACACTGTGAGTTTCAAAATCACTCCGGGGAGAATACTGGGCGATGACCGAGGTTGACCACAACAGGTGGTTCAAAGTCTCGACTGCCTTATTCTTTGGAATATCGGGGGTGTTTCTTACCCTTGGACTTTTGCTTGCCTCACCAAGCTTTTGGTATCTACCATGCGCAGTAGTCTGGACTCTGAGTTCTTTGGCCTGGATGGTGCGACCAACATGGGCAGCATCGCTTTGCGTTTTCCCTGTCCTCGGCATCTCTGAGCTCCAAATTCAAATACTCCACACATTTGGCCTTCGGTCTGCCATGCATGATCGAGGGCTGGGTCATGCTGGCATGCGCGATAGGAGCGCTGATCTGCATTTGTGCCACTTATATCGCATCGAGGTCGGTCGCCGCGATTCCCTTGCCCCTTTCCTTCGCAATTGTTTCCGCAGGATTCGCCGTCGATCGCTCCTTCACCAATAAAATTCAAGTCAAGACGTTTGACGTGGAGTGGTCGACAAATGGAATAGTTCCATGGGGAGAAACAAAGACGGTAGATCAGCCGATTACCATCTATCGCAGGGTTGGCGGAGGCTATTGTTACGATAGCTTCAATTCAGCAGAATTGCGGCGGCGGCTGAGTACTGTCCAAACGCCGACGGTAAAGGCTCAGTACAACTTAATCTGGAACTTTGGAAAGTTGACGGGCTACAACGTGCGAAGCGTAGCCAACGGCCTGCTTCTCAACGACGGTTATCATGTGGTTAGAGATGCCTCGACGGAGGGAGGCCAAATGCTAGGCCCCGGTAAAAGTTTGGACTGCCTCCCTTAGGGAGAAGAAAGCTCCTCGTATGCATCCATCCACGCGAGCACGGTTCCTGATTCTCTTCCTGGCCTCGATCCTCGTCTGCGGAGCAGCCCACGCACTCCCGGCACCGCCGCAGTCGTCCACTCCAGCGTCGCAATCCGCACCCGCCGCCGCGACCTCCCAGCCCACCTCCACGCAACCGCAGCCCGCGCCGCCTGCGAACTCGGCATACACCCTGCCGCCCGCGATCCTCGCCAAGGCCATCACCCTCACCCGCCTGCGCGCCATCCTCTCCTTTGGGGGAACCGCCTGGTCCATCCTGGTTCTGCTGCTCGTCCTCGCATGGCGCTGGCCCGTCGCTCTGCGCAACTGGGCCGAGCGCATCACGCCCCGCCGCTGGCTCCAGGGCCTCGTGTTCCTGCCCATCGCCATTCTCTTTCTCACCGTCGTCTCGCTCCCATTCGACATCTACAGCCAGCACATTGAGCGCGCCTATGGCCTCTCCGTCCAGTCCTGGCCCAGTTGGACCGGCGATCAACTCAAAGGCCTCGGCCTCTCGCTCGTCGTCATGACGCCGCTGCTTCTGCTGCTCTTCTGGATCATCCGCAAATCCCCGCGCAAATGGTGGCTCTGGTTCTGGCTCTGCACCCTGCCCGTCATCGTGTTCGCCATCTTCATCTCCCCCATTTGGATTGATCCCATGTTCAACCACTTTTCTCCCTTGCAGAAAAGTGATCCCGCGCTCACCATCCAGTTGCGAGCAGCTGACCCAGCACGCCGGGCTCGACATTCCCCCCTCGCGCATGTTCCTGATGAAGGCCAGCGAAAAAGTCACCGACATGAACGCCTACGTCACCGGCATCGGCTCGACCACGCGCATCGTCGTCTGGGACAACACCATCAACAAGCTCCCCCCGGATCAGATTCTCTTCGTCGTCGGCCACGAAACCGGCCACTACGTCCTGCACCACATCTATAAAGGACTCGCCTTCACCGCGCTGGTGCTGGTTGTCCTGCTCTGGCTGGCCTATCTCACGGTCGGCTGGCTCATTCGCCGCTTCCAAACCCGCTGGGCCATCCGCGCCCCCGACGATTGGGCCGCCTTCGCAGTCTTGATACTGGTCTTCACCTGCATCGGCTTCATCTTCTCGCCCATTACCAACTCTTTCAGCCGCTGGGAAGAGCATCAGGCCGACGTTTTCGGCCAGGAAGCCATCCATGGATTCGTCGCCAATCCGCAGGTCACCGCGCAAAAAGCATTTGTCGCGCTCGGCAGCGATTACCTCGAAGCGCCCAACCCAAATCCGTTCATCGAATTCTGGCTCTACAGTCATCCATCGATTTCGCGGCGCGCCAGCTTCGCCGCCCGCTACGATCCCTGGCTGCCCGGGTCAGCACCCGCGATATTTTCAGAAATAAGTTGGCGCATTGATTATGCTTTTTTGTGAAAACGCCCAAAACAGCGGCGCCGGAAAAACTAGTTGCCTAGGCAACCATCTCGCCAAAAAGCCAAAGTAGTTGCCTAGGCAACTACTTTAATTCCTGTCCCATTTCATGAGAGGATCGACACATGAATTGTCTATTTTGCAAAATTGTCAGCGGAGAAATTCCCGCGAAAAAATTGTATGAGGACGACTCCGCCATCGCCTTCGCCGACATTCATCCGCAGGCGCCCACGCACTTTCTCGTCATCCCCAAACAGCACATCGCATCGCTCGCGCAGGCCGCCGCAACAGACAAAAATCTGCTCGGCCATTTAACTCTTGTCGCAACAGAGTTAGCAGCCAAGCACAACCTGACCAAGGGCTTTCGCATTGTCGTGAATACGGGAGAAGAGGGCGGGCAGACAGTCGATCATCTGCATCTGCACGTGCTGGGAGGGCGCGCCATGCACTGGCCGCCAGGATAGAAAGCCCCAATGTTTACGGGCTGTTTCGCAGCTTGAGAGCACGCCGCAAAAATCGCGAGGCGCTCGCCGCTACGAGGGAAATTTCAAATCAATTTCTGCGCGGAAAAATCAGGCTCCGATGATTTGCGGCTGATCGTCTTCGATCTCAACTTCAATGCCGTAGCGCCGCAACAGGTTCGGAAGTGTTTGCGAAAAAGCAGAACGCGGCATCACCGTATCGCAGCCGGCCTCGATGGCTTTTGCTTTCAATTCCCCTTGCAGATGAGAGAGAAATCCGACAATCGAAGTGGCCCGCTTCAGCTTCGTTTTTAGTTTTGGTATCAGCGTAAGCGGCTTTGCGTTTGCGTTATTCAGGTCAAACACAATCAACGTGGGACGCTCTTCTTCCGGCAACGCCAGCATATCCGCAACGGTGTCTTTTTCATTTTTCACAAAACAAACTTTTATTCCCAGTTTCCGCGCGGTTTCCTGAATTTTGGCGATGAAGAAAAGGTCGTCAATGAAGCAGTAAATACGCACCGGCGAATCATCAGTTGCAGCGACGACACTTGCTGAACCCTGAATGTCGTCGACAGATCTGCCTGCATTGACAGCGGCGGAATAGTCGCCGTTAAAGTTTCCATTGCCATTGCCGTTGTAGTGGGCGTTGGTAAATCCGCGCTGCAACTCAATCGTCGACGGCGGCCCGTCGGAATAATTTCCATTCACAGCGCGATAGCTGTGATCCATTGGACCGACAAACACCTTGGGTCTACGCTGTTTGCTGCCGCGGCGCTGTTGCTGGCCATTCGAGTTTCCACGCGAGTCGCCACGGGCGCCACGCGCGTTCGGCTGACCCTGACCCTGGCCCTGATTTTGATTTTTCTTGAAGAAGCGCTTCTTCTTGCGGGGCTGGTTCTCATTGCGAGAGGGATTGCCCTGGGGTGCCGCATTGGCCTGCTGCCCGTTGGCAACCGCCTGGCCGGGACTTCCCGCCTGGGCTGGATTTCCGCCCGATCCGCGGCGTTTCCGGCGACGACGAAAACTTTGCTTCTGCCGAGGAGCATTCGGTCCGCCAGCATTGGAATTCGCTTGAGGAGACGGAGAAGGGCTCTCCGGTTGCGGCGTTGAATCTTCTGTCATTCAGACACTTCCTTGTACCTTGCGTTTACTTGTGCTGCGCGAGTCGCTGAAACGCGATAACTGGAATGATCTCAGTCTCGTCCGGCGAGGACGCTATCGAGCAGCAATTTGGAGTTTTTGTCTCAAGCTAGTTTCATTTGCCTATCAGGATTTGCCGTCGAGCATGTTGGCAGCCTGCTGGCGTAACAGTCCATATCAGCGTTATCGCTATTGGGGCGCCTTCTTGAGGCGCTCCGAACTGTACTGTATTCTTCCTATCCGTAATATGGTATCGGCGAGCCGCGGGTCCCAGAAAGGTATGCAGCTTCAGCCAAACGATGAGCAAGACTGATGCTACTCCGCAGAGACAAAATCGGCAAGTGCCCTTACGAACCTTAAGTTTTGATCACCGTGGGAGCAAATCATACGGTTTTGCACCCACCCAACGGATCAGAAACTTGAACCAAGGCAGATTTGATTCCGTCTGATTCCGATCGAGCATTCCTTCCAGTTGAACCGCTGCCCAAAACATTTGCCGCACACACACTAGAACCGTGCGACTAAAAAATACTGTAATGAGTAGGAGGTTGGTTGGGGGGAACCGTCTATCAGACTTCAACGTTCGCAACTAGAATCGGGTCACTGGCCTCCCGGATTTGGGTGGACCCGCTCATGATGCTTGCTTCTATCGGTTCAGCTGGAGCCGGCTGGTTTCCTGTCTATGTCCGGAAACTCTGCTGACGGCTCACTCGGCCTGAACTTTCTATCTTCTCGAGCCTTATGGCTCTGAGTGCGTTGCACTGGCTTGTCCCTATACATTGCAACTGAGGTACCAAAGTCATTTAGAACAAAACAAAAGAGTTACGTGGAATCCCCCATTCGATTTTCTACAATTTCATAGGAAAATCGTAGATCTGAATCCGTAAATCCATAGATTGATACCTCATTTACGCGGAGCTACACCATCCGGAGGAGGAATGCAGCGAAGCTGTGCCAGACCGTCGTCATTCCTATGGGGACGGCAAAGGCACTGACGACGAAGATGAGAGGCGCGGCCCAGAGGGTGGCGCGGTGAATGCGGTGGAGCGAAAAGAGATCGTAGGCGATTACAAGGAGAAGAAGGATGCCTATGCCGGTGACCGCACCGGCGGCGGGCGGGAGGCCCATCCGACTCCAGGGGAAACGGCCAAAAGCGGCCTCGGTTAGACCGATGGTGGCGAGCAGGATCAGGCGCTTGTGGGTGTCGGGCCTGCGGCGGGTACGCCATGCGGCGAAGATGACGATGGCAAAGCAGACAATACCGAGCAGCGGGATGGAGAAAGAGGTGGCGGGATCGAGCGGGCCAATTCTGACTCCGCGGTGAAGAGCATCGACGGCGGCAATCAGCCCGAGAACGACCATGACGGGCGGAAGACAGAATGCTATGGTGCCGAAGGAACGGTGCCATGCGACACGGCGGGCAGAGATAAGAGCCGACTGGACGAGGAAGAGAACCATCCAGAGCGTGAAGACCGCTCCATGGACGTGAAGGATGGGGCTGGGCAACGGAGCGCGCAGCATTCCAGCGCGGAAGTACGTCGGCGAAAAGCCGATGTAAACAATCACACAGAGCAGAACCGCCATGCCCGCGAAGAAAATACGCTCGGCGGTGCGATTGACAGGCCGGTATACGGGTTGGCGAGACAGGGATTTCGGCGCAGGTAGAGCCTCTGTTGCCATGGTCGTTCTCCTGATTCAGAAGGTTGGAGTTTGCCCGCGAGCTTGTGCTGGAGGCGGGGAGCCAGAGGCAAAGTCCTTAGCGGAAAACTATCATGCGAAGACCGCGTCGCAATACATATATTTTTTGCTGGGTTCAGGACCGGCGACAAGAATTCGGCGAATGGGACGGCTTCCTTGCCCTCGCGGCGACCTTCGTTTGCGACACGACGATTTTGCACTTAAATGAATCATCCGATGCCCTGATTCAGTCAACGCTAGCACCTTTATCGCTCGTTATTCTGCGAACTGCCGCGGTGGCGACGCGATCGAGCTCCGTTGTTTTGGCTACGATGGTGCTCGATATAATGCCTGCATGTACACACCTCAGGCTGGAATCTTCGCTCTTGGAACGTCCTCCCATGCGTACCTGGAGTTTGACGTCAGGGATGCGAAGAAACGCAAGAAGCTCGCCTCGAAACTGTCCGCTATGCGTAAGCCACGGATCACTACAGAAGGAGTGAACTGCGTCATCGGCTTTCGGCCTGAGCTCTGGCGCGATATTGTTCCAGACGACGCACCTGCGGGCGTGGAGGGCTTCAACAAGCAGATTGAGGGCATAGAAGGATTTGCCATGCCGGCCACGCAACACGACGCGCTGGTGTGGCTGCACGGCAATGCGGATGACATTCTCTTCGATATGGGCCGCCTGGTCATCCACGACCTCGCAGGCATAGCGTCGTTAGCGGATGAAACATTGGGTTGGTCTTACAAGCATGATCGCGACCTTACCGGCTTCATCGACGGCACTGAGAATCCGACGCTTCTCGACGCTCCCATGGACGCACTCTTGCCCGAAGGAGTTCCCGGTGCTGCCGGCTCCGTGCTGTTGTTGCAAAAGTGGAAGCACAAGACAACTCAATGGGAAGCCCTGCCAATCAAGAAGCAGGAGGACATCATGGGGCGCACCAAACTTGAGAGCATCGAATTTCAAAAGAAGCCCTTATACTCGCATGTCGCTCGCACCGATCAGGGCAAGTTTGGGAACATCTTTCGTCGCAACATGCCGTACGGAAGCGTCGACGATCATGGCACCATGTTCGTTGGATTCAGTGCAGACCAGAAGCGGCTTTCCAGAATGCTGGATAGCATGGCGGGCCTCGTCAACGGCACGCGCGACGCGCTCACACGCTTTACTCAGCCGCTGACCGGCTCCTATTATTTTGTGCCTTCCGTCGAGAGTCTGCGGCGCTTACGGTAAGACGACCATGCAAACGTCACCGCTTCTGCCCTTAGAGGACCGAGTTGGTGTTTTGCGTAATCCTCTGGCTATTACCTGTTCAGTCTCGAAAGCTTCGGTGGGCTTCAGGAAAGCCAATAACTTCGAGACATACATCAGTCCACAGTAAGTTGGCCAGCGTTTACGAATGCGTTCGAGGGTAGTTGCAACTGAGTCTCAGTTGATCTCAGGGCAACTCACCTGCGGCCATTCGATGAAAGGTAAGCTCAGTGCTGGCAGTGAGGGCAGAAATGAGTGCCGCGACCGGCGACGAGAATTCGGCGGATGGGCGTCTGGCAGACCAGGCATGGCTCGCCGGTACGTAGGTACACCTTGTGCTCGAGCTGAAAAAATCCTTTCTCTCCGGAAGCGTCCACATAGTCGGAAACGGACGAGCCACCAAGCGCGATGGCCTCTCGCAGTACCGACTGGATCGCGCTGTGCAAAGGCTCCAGTTCTTTGGCGGTGAGCCGGCCAGCGTGGCGTAGAGGACGGATGCCGGCACGAAACAGACTTTCATCCGCATAGATGTTGCCCACACCATGCAAAAGCGACTGGTTCAGCAACGCAGACTTGATGGGGGTTCGACGACCGCGAAAGAGCACGCGAAACGCATCGAAGGAAATTTCCAGTGGCTCCCGTCCAGGCCCGATGAAACCCTTGCCGGAGGGCGCATTCCCTTCCCCACGCTTGCCTGTTTTCTCTGTGGACTGGGAAAGGTCGATCACAGAGAGTCTGCCAAAACGCCGAGGGTCGACAAAACGAATCTCGCGATGATCGTCCAGCTGGAGGATCGCGTGGGTATGGTTCGGCTGCGGCTCATCGGGAGAGCACACCAGCAGACGGCCCGTCATTCCAAGATGGACAAGCCATTGACCGTGCCAGGGGCGTTGATCTTTCGATTCGGAAGTCGAGCCGCGAGCGTCGCGGCGAGAGCGAGGGTTTGCGCGCGTCAGGTCGACAACAATATGCTTGCCGACGCGATGGACGCGTTCGATGACGCTGCCGGTCAGGGCGTGGACAAGCTCAGCGGGGGTCGAGCGAAACGGCTCGGGTTTCGAGCCGAGCCAAACGGAAAGGATGGTTCGTCCGCGCGCGCGTTTGTCGACGCCGTTGGCGATGGTCTCAACTTCTGGCAGTTCCGGCATGGGTAAACTTCTTCTTATGCAAAGGGTTCGGAGCGTATCCGCTTTCTGCTTTGATCGCGTCTCCCAGTAGTATAGGATTCTTATTTGAGTGCATGAAACGTTGGCGGTTCGCCAGCAACCCTCCTGAACAATATTGTTGACCTACCAATCGTGGCCCGATACAGCCGGGCGCCTTCCGAACCAGGGAAGCGTTCGCGTGTCCGGGCCTGAGGAAACGAGCGGAAACGAGTAGAGATGCAAGCGAAGACTGCAGTGGTTCTGGGCGCCCAGTGGGGCGATGAAGGCAAAGGCAAGATTGTCGACGTCCTTTCCGGACGAGTTTCCGTGGTGGCGCGCTACGCCGGCGGCCACAATGCCGGACATACCGTGATTATTGGCGGCAAGAAGTTTATCTTGCAGCTGGTGCCCTGCGGGGTACTGCGGCCAGATTGCCGCGCCGTCATCGGCAATGGAGTGGTTCTGGATCCGATGGCGTTTCTGACGGAAGTGGAGCGCTTGAAGGAACTGGGCGTGGATGTGGCTGGGCAGCTATTTGTCTCCGACCGCGCCCATGTGATCCTGCCCTATCATCGGATGATCGAGCTGGCGGCGGAAAATGCTCCGGGGCGGATGAAGATTGGCACTACCAGCCGAGGAATTGGCCCTGCCTACGAAGACAAGATGAAGCGCGGCGGGCTGCGGGTCGTTGACCTGCTGAATCCCGAGCTGATGCGCACGCATATTCAAAATGCCTGCCAGGAAAAAAATACGATTGCGCATGCGCTCTTCGGCAGCGAACCGCTGGACCCGAACAAGATGTACGAAGAGTACGCCAGGGCCGCAGAAGCGATCGCGCCATTTATCGCCGACACTTCCCGCATGTTGAACGATGCGCTGCGAGCGGGCGAAAGCATCATGTTTGAAGGCGCACAGGGCACGCTGCTCGACATCGACCATGGCACCTATCCGTTTGTTACTTCTTCCTCAGCAACTGCCGGCGGAGCGGCGACAGGTACGGGCGTAGGGCCGACGAAGATTGGCACCGTGATTGGCGTGACCAAAGCCTACGTCACCCGCGTGGGGGAAGGACCGTTTCCGACGGAGATTCACGACGCCCAGGGTGAGCAGATTCGAGCACGCGGACAGGAATATGGCGCGGTGACGGGACGGCCGCGGCGCTGCGGATGGCTGGATCTGCCGTTGCTGCGCTATTCCAGCCAGATCAACGGCACGGAATGGCTTGTGGTCACCAAGCTGGATGTGCTGGATACGCTGAAAGAGATCCCGGTATGCACCGCGTACAGAATCAATGGAAAGATTACCGACACGATTCCAGCGGATGTGCGAGGCCTGGAATCGATTGAGCCGATTCTGACAACGATGAAGGGTTGGGACGGAGCCACGGAGGACGTCCGCTCCTTCGAAGCATTGCCCGCTGCAGCCAAAGAATATCTGAAGTTTCTGGAAGCGGAGTCCGGCGCGAAAATCGGCATGGTTTCGACCGGCCCGGATCGCGACCAGACGATCGTCCTGCCTGAATTCGCCGCCATGCTGGACCGGATGTCTGCCAACAGGAAATGATCGGACATACCGAACAGATCGCAATCTGCAGCAGCTTTGTCGCCATTTCACCTGCGACCCAATCACCACGTACCTCGACAGACGGGGAACATCCCGTGGAGAAACTGGAATGATTTCATTTATCGTGCGCATGCGTTTTGCCCAGGAGAACCGCAAAGATGTGCTGGAAGCAGTACAGCGCCTGGCAACGGCGACTCGTGAGGAACCGGGATGCATCAGCTACATTCCGCATGAACTCACGGGAGATTCCAGCCTGGTGATGATTTATGAGCAGTACCGCGATGAAGCAGCGTTGGAAGCGCACCGCGCATCGCCGCATTTCCACAAATACGCCATCGGCGGACTGTTCCAGTGGATGAAGGAACGCAGCGTGGAAGATTTGAACGCGCTGGCGTAGATTGGTGTTAGCTAGAGCCGGTCATCGTGCAATTTTTGAGGAATTTTTCTTTGACTCCGGCGTATGCTCGAACTACTATCCCGATACAGCCATGCGAGCGCAGCTTCATTTCACGGTTCGACCCTCCGAAGCGAAGGTGATCGCGCGCGGCGGTGTCGGGATGTTGTTGTTATTGCTGTGCATTCCCGCCGCCAGAGCAGCCTCGATTCCGCATCCCCACCCCCAGCCCCGACAAATTGTCCACATCATAGAAAAACTGGAGGGGTTGTGGCAGCAGGCGGAGCTGACAGCCAACACGGGCACCATGGCGACCATGCTCTCCGACGATTATCTTGCCATCTATGGAGACGGCACGCTGGCGACTAAGGCGGAGACCATCGACAGCTTCAAGAACGGCACCACCCACTTCAGCCAGATTCATACCTGGGACCGCAAGATCCGCGTATTTGGCAGCACAGCCGTCGTGGTTTCAAAGGCTCAGGTGACCGGCACACACGACGGCGAGAATCTTAACGGACTGTATCGCTACACGCGTGTCTATCATCGGCATAATGGCGTGTGGCAGATTGTCAGCTTCGAGGCGAGCGCGACCCATGCGCACAAGCAGGAACATGGACCGGAGGCCGCACCGGGTGACAGTGCAGCGCCTGAACCGGTTGCCCCGCCGCAGCAATAAGCAAGCCAGGGTTAGTGCGGTTCTTCTTGCAGCGCCGTATGCAGGCGGTCCCAGGTAATCTCCAGCGGCTCGGGCAACACGCGTGTTTCGCCAATTACCGTCATAAAATTTGTGTCGCCGGACCAGCGCGGCAGCATGTGCAGATGCACGTGCCCGGTCACTCCAGCACCGGCAGCCTTGCCCAGGTTCATGCCAAGATTGATGCCGTCGGGGCGATAGATTTTTCTTAGGACGCGCTCCAGCCGCTGCGCCATTGCCATCATTTCCTGCGCCTCGGCGGCGTTCAGCTTGGCCAGCTCGGCTGTATGGGAGTAAGGCAGGATCATGACGTGACCGGAATTGTAAGGAAAGGCATTCAGGCAGATGAAGCAATGCTCGCCACGATCGACGATGTTGGCGGCGCGGTCGGCTTTCTCGGATGGGAGACCGGATTCGACGGCATACGCAGAGGCCTCAAGCAGATTGCAGAAGACGCAGCCAGTGTCTCCGGGCCACGCTGCCAGCTCCGGTGGCACGCCCTGCCGGGTGGCAGAGTCGACCGTGCTGACATAGCGATAGCGCCAGGGAGTCCACAAGATATCCATACGGGGAAGTATAGACGGCAGCGTTCAGACGTGAATCACGAGTTTGCCGATATGGATGTCGCCGGGTTGCAGCAGCGAGATAAAAGCGTCGGGAGCTTTTTCGATTCCGTGGAGAACTGTCTCCTGGTGCAGGACTTTTCCCGCGCGCAGCAGAGGAATCATTTCGGCCAGGAAGGCGGGCATCCGGTGGAGATGGTCCGCGACCAGAAGCCCCTGCAGCCGCAAGCGGCGAATGATGATCTGGTGCAGATTTTTCGGGCCGGGTGCGGGAGCGTTGTAGGTGGAAATGGCCCCGCACATCACGATGCGGCCATGGTTGCGCATGGAACCGATCGCGGCTTCCAACTGCGGTCCGGCAGTGTTGTCGAAGTATACGTGCAGACCGTCCGGCGCAGCGATTTCCAGTTGCCGCAGCGGGTCCGATTCGCGATAGTTGAAGGCGTAGTCCACCTTTAACTGGTTTTTCAGGAAAGCGACCTTGGCTGCCGATCCCGCGCTGGCGATGACATGGCACCCATGCAGCTTGGCCAGCTGGCAGGCAATACTGCCAACGGCACCAGCGGCGGCGGAGATAAAAACCGTCTCGTTCTCCTTAATCCTGGCAATGTCATTCAGGCCAACCCAGGCTGTCAGGCCGGTCGCACCCAGCACGCCAAGATAGGCCGAGGGTGGGGCCTGCGTTGCATCGATCACGCGCAATTGCGATGCCTGGGCGATGTAGTAATCTCGCCAGCCGCAGAAACTCAGTACCCAGGTACTGGGGGGAAGCCAGCGTGCCGTGACTGCACTACCTGTCCGACGGCGGCGCCATCCAAAGGCTTACCCAACGCGAAGGGCAGGATATATGACTTGCCTTCATTCATGCGGCCGCGCATGTAGGGATCGACGGAGAAAAATGAGTTCCGTACCAGAACTTCTCCCGGCTGCAGCTCCGGCAAATCGACGATGGCGAGCGCGAAATTTTCTGGAGATGGTTCACGCTGCGGACGAGAAACGAATCGAATTTCTTTTGCCTGAAGTTTTTTGTCCGGCATATCTGCCACCCTTGGATGCAATCATCATTGCGCGCGAATGCCTTCGCAGCATAGCATTTCCTGCTATTACGGCATTATCCCCCGTTCGCCGCAAACAGCAAACATGTGGAACAATCTTCGATTTTGAATGATTTCGAGGCCGTTGGAGTTGGGTTCTCGTTGACACTGTTTTCCGCCGGTTGCTATAGTTTTAATTGGGATCGAAGCGGCCTAGGACTCATGCGCTCCGTTTCCCAATCCAGGGTTCCTTTTCTTCCCCGGCTCACAATCTCGATCTGGCCTGTTTTTCAGGTACCACCCAGGGGTCGTTTTCTGACTTTCAGGTGATGGCACCACCGACAGTGCCCAGACCGAAGGACGAGAGAGAGAAGCACCCAGATTTCACGTCCGGCTGAGATGCACTCTGCCAGCTAAGTTCGCAGCCGGCTTGAATGGACGATTTTCGGTTTCCCACGGGAAGCCTCGGATCGCCCGATACGGAGCGCCAACCGCACCGTATGAGTCCGGAGCCCCCTGTCCTTATGGTAGACGTCCTCAATCCCGAACACACTGCGAGCAAAACCCTGAACACTACATTGGAAGCCAACGAAGTCGCAACCCTCGAGACGCAAACCGAAGCGCCGGAAAACAACCACCACATTTCTGCCGCGGCAGAGACCCAACCGGAGTTGCAACCAGCCGAACAGCCTGCGGCAGCCGAGCATGTGGCACGAGCCGCATGTTGAAGCTCAGCCCACCGCCGAGACGCACGATCTGTCTTCCCATCACGATCGTCTTCCCATGAGGAAGAGCTGGATTTTGGCGCACTGCTGGAGTCGTTTGAGCACGAGCAGGCCGCGCAAGAGGCTGCCCAGGCCGTCGACGGCAACGTCGTCAGCGGCACGGTGATCAAGCTGACCGACAAGCATGTCGTTGTCGATGTGGGCCTGAAATCCGAGGGCTTGATTCCGATCGAGCAGGTGCTGGACCACACTGGCCAGTTGAAACTGCAGCCAGGCCAGACGATTGAAGTGGTCGTCGAGCATGAAGAACCCTCCGGCAGCTACCTGCTGAGTTACGACAAGGCATTGCGCCACCGCGTATGGGACACGATTGAGACAGCTGCTAACGATAAAACTCCTGTCAATGGCCTGGTGGTCAGCCGCGTCAAGGGCGGTTTGACGGTAGATATTGGCATCAAGGCGTTCCTGCCGGGTTCGCAGGTGGAGATACGGCCGGTCCGCAATCTGGAATCCTATATTGGCCAGACGATTGAAGTCCGTGTCATCAAGCTGAACAAGAAGCGCGGCAATGTGGTGGTTTCCAGAAAAGAGCTGTTGGAGAACGAAGCCTCGCTGAAGCGCACACTGACGCTGGACCATCTGGAAGAAGGAACAATCCTGACCGGAACGGTGAAGAATCTGACCGAGTATGGCGCGTTTGTGGATCTGGGCGGCATCGATGGCCTGCTGCACGTCACCGATATGTCGTGGGGACGGCTGACACATCCTCGCGACCTGGTGAATGTAGGCGACGAGATCCAGGTGAAGGTGCTGAAATTCGATCGCGAGAAGCAGCGCATCTCGCTCGGGTTCAAGCAACTGACTCCTGATCCCTGGCTGGACGTAGCGGAGCGCTATCCCATTGGCGCACGCGTGCGTGGACGCATCCTGAGCGTGACCGACTATGGCGCGTTTGTGGAGCTGGAGCAAGGCATTGAAGGCCTGGTTCACGTTTCCGAGATGACATGGTCGAAGCGCATGAAGCATCCGACCAAGCTGGTCAAGCCGGGCGATGAAATTGAGACCATCATTCTGAACGTGAATCCGGCAGACCGCCGCATTTCGCTGGGCATGAAGCAGTTACTGGAAAATCCATGGGAACATCTTTCCGAGCGCTACACGACCGGCAGCGTGGTCGAAGGCCGCGTGCGGAACCTGACTGAGTTTGGCGCGTTTATTGAAATTGAAGATGGAATCGACGGCCTGGTCCACGTCAGCAACATGAGCTGGACCAAGCGCATCAAGCATCCTTCCGAAGTGGTCAAGAAGGGCGACAAGGTGAAGGCCGTGGTGCTGGGAATTGAAGCCGAGCATCGCCGTCTGTCGCTGGGCATCAAGCAACTGCAGCCGGATGTGTGGGAGTCATTCTTTGCACAGCACCAGGTGAATGACGTGGTGCATGGCAAGGTGCTGCGCATGGCGCAGTTTGGCGCGTTCGTGGAGTTGGCGGACGGAGTCGAAGGCCTGTGCCATGTATCGGAAGCCACCGACATCCAGGGAATTCCCGTGAAGCTGGATGTGGGTCAGGAGCACGATTTCAAAATCATCAAAATGAACGCGGAAGAGAAGAAGATCGGCTTGAGCCTTCGCGCCGTTGGCGATGAAGCAACGCGGGCGGATGTGGAGCAATACAAGGCGCCGCATGCGAAGGAACACGCGCATTCTCCTTCATCGGGACAATCGCGGGAATCGTCTTCTTCGCAGTCTTCGTCCTCAACAACGCTGGGCGACCTGATCAACTGGAAGAAACGCGAACGCGAAGAATAAACGTCGAACGGAGTTAGAGAATAACGAAGCGCTGAATGCCAAAGCATTCAGCGCTTTTGCTTTTGCAGAAACCTGGGGTAAGAGCGAATCTGCTGAATCTATTTGCCGGTGCCGGTATCGATCCGGATGATGACGCGAAAGACGGGCTTGTCGTCAAACGAGCTAAGAATTTTTGGCCTGCTCTTCTTGCCATCCACCTGCGCCCATAGTTTGTAGTCGTCATTGGGAGAAAGCTGCTCGAAGCGGTAAGCGCCGTCTTCCTGAGTGATGTAGCTTTCCACCGTCATGGTGCGCTGATCGCTCAAATATACAATGGCGCTGCGGATGGGAGCATCGTTCGCATTGACCACACGCCCCTGGACCGAGCGTTGCGTGGTCTGGGCGAGAACGGATTCCGTGTTGGGAAAAATACTTGCGCCGCCGGCAATAAGGCCTACGACAACGGCGATGGCGAGTAGGCGGCTTCCATGGGAGCGCACTGCTTCAATACGGTTCATCCGATCCACACCTGTTTATTCTTCCTCCTCGTCATGAAAGACGATTGCGCTTTCGTCATATCCGGCTTCTTCCACTTTACTCAATTCCACCGGGTCTGTGTTGACGACTTCGTATTCCGTACCGCACTCTTCGCAGAGAACGACTTCGCCTTCTTCGACTTCATCTTCTGCGAAGGTCAAGGTGTTTTCACATTCAGGGCAAACTTGCATGACCGCTCCTTCAGCGTCGCTCAATGTTGGTTCATGATTACACCTCCGCGAAGGTGTAACGAAGCTAGTTTAAGGAAATCGTTGCGTACGTCAAGTAGGAAACATTTCCACAAATAACTTTTGATTGACTGCGCGGGTTCCGTAAAAAATGCTAACAAATTACGGACGGCCTGGCAGACAAAAACCTTTTCTATGTTGACGTGCAAGGGTCCCCCGGGGTTACCCGCAATCGAACAGAAATTTTTGTTGACAGCAAGAGCCCTAGAACAGCGGGCAATCCCATCTTGTCGCCCATTTTCTGGTGCAGTCGTAGGACATTTTTCGCCTCTCCTTTTTGAAAAGGTAGCGCTGCGACGCTGCTGGACGTAGGCTGGTATGGTATGCCGCGTTCGAGTCCGATGACGTTGTCGTTTCCTCCGTTCGCAGGAATGGTCCGCAAGATCATCCTGGCGACGGTCGCAATTTTCTTCTGCCTGCTGTTGTTGCGCTGGATCGCCCCGGCGGTTGCCGCCAGCATTTTTATCGCGGGAGCGTTGACTCCAACGGCGGTAATGCATGGCGCGGTGTGGCAACTGATTACGTACAGTTTTTTGAGCGGCGGGATTTTTCAGATCGCGTTCGACATGCTGTCGCTATGGTTTATCGGCTCCTATCTGGAGACCATCTACGGAACGCGCTGGGTGACGGAACTATATTTCGTCTCTGTCGTGGGAGCGGCGCTGACGACGATTGCCGTCTCTTACACGCATATCTTTCACATGTCACCGACTCAGACTGCCTATGGGGCAACGGGGGGTATCTTCGGGTTGCTGTCGGCATGGGCAGTGCTGATGGGCGATCAGAAATTTCTTCTGTTCCCACTGCCCATTTCTATTCGCGCAAAATATCTGATGATTATCTACATCCTGATCGCGCTGGCGAGCATCATCGGAGGGCCAAGCGGTTTTCTAGACCTGGGGTATCTGGGCGGCGCGCTGTTTGGATACATCTATGTGAAGATGGCTCCGCGGCGTGGGTATGGCTTTGCGGCGGCGGAGCGAGTCTTCTCACTTCGCAATGGATATTACCGCTGGAAGCGGCGGCGGGCGGCACGGAAATTTGAGGTCTACATGCGCAAGCATGACCGCAACGTGAAGTTCGATGGTCAAGGGCGATATATCGATCCGGATGGCAAGAAAGATCCGAATGACCGGCGCTGGATGAATTGAAATTCGAGGGGACTAAACGGCGACGGTGAAGGTGTCGCCACTGCGCTCGACGGCGCGATAGAGCGTGTCGCGTTCGACCGGAATGCGTCCGGCTTCGGTGATGAGACGGACCAGGTCGGCACGGCGCATGCCCTGCGGGGTTTCGGCACCGGCGTCGTGATAGATCTTCTCTTCCACCACAGTGCCGTCGATGTCATCCGCGCCAAAGCGAAGCGCAATCTGTGCAATCTTTGCCGTCATCATCTGCCAGTAGGCTTTGATGTGGCCGAAGTTATCCAGCATGAGGCGGCCGACGGCAATCTGACGAATATCTGTGAGCCCGCTGGTACGCGGCAGATGGTCGAGCGCGGTGTTGTCGGGATGAAATGCCAGCGGAATAAATGTCTGGAAGCCGCCGGTTTCATCCTGCAGCGCACGCAGGCGCAAGAGGTGGTCGACGCGGTCTTCGTCGTTTTCGACATGGCCGTAGAGCATAGTGGCGTTCGAGCGCATACCGAGCTGGTGCGCGGTGCGCGCGGTTTCCAGCCATTCGTCGCCGTCAATCTTGTGATCGCAAATAATGTGGCGCACCCGGTCGGCGAAAATTTCCGCGCCGCCTCCGGGCATGGAATCGACGCCCGCTGCTTTGAGTTTCTCGATGGTCTCGCGAATGCTTAACTTGGAGCGCTTGGCGAGATAGGCAATCTCCACCATGGTGAAGGCCTTGATGTGGACCTTGGGGAAACGCTGTTTCAAACCGCTGATGAGGTCGAGAAAATATTCCAACTGCAGATCGGGATGGAGACCGCCGACCAGATGAAATTCCGTGACGGCTTCTGAATAGCCTTCGGCGGCGCGCTGCCACGCCTCTTCCAGAGCCATGGTGTAGGCGCCGGGCGCGTCTTTTTTCCGTCCAAAGGCACAGAGCCGGCACGCGGCAACGCAAACGTTGGTGGGATTGATATGGCGGTTGACGTTGAAGTAGGCGATGTCGCCATGCATTTTTTCCCGTACCCAGTTCGCCAGCCAGCCAACCGCTAGAATATCCGGCGAACGATAGAGCGCAATGCCATCGTCGAAGCTGAGACGCTGTTCCGCAAAGACTTTTTCGGCAATGGGGGTGAGGCGCGCGTCGTCGGTCTGGAAGGAGTGACGGGATTTCTTGATTGCTTCCACGATTGGCCCCTGCGGATATGATAGAGCATTCTCCTGATACGGTGGCGTGGGCAGGTTTGCGTAAAAGAACCTGTACGCGTAGGACGTTAGTGCAGCGGTACCGGAAGCATATTTTTTCTACAGTTTCCATGGTGCTGTTAGGCTGGGACAGGAACAATTGCCGATGCCTATGCGTCCTAGTGCCCTGCCTGTACGTCTTGCTCTTGTGCTGCCGATTCTATGTTTTCTTGTGGGCATGTTCGTGCAGGGAGCGACCACCGCGCCTGCCGAACCCCTGGGCAACTTCCCTGCTATTCAGGCGACGAGCCTGGATGGCGCCCGTCTGGATTTGCCGGCAAACTTTTCCGGCCAACTGAATCTGGTCATTATCTCGTTCGCCCGCGAACAGCAGCAGGAAGTAGACAGTTGGATTCCGGCGGCGCGGAAGATCGAATCCGCTCATAACAAATTTCGCTACTATGAATTGCCCACCATGTCGCGGGAGAATCTGCTGTATCGCTGGTGGTTCGATGAGGCCCTGCGAAGCAATACCACAGACAAGGATTTGCGCAGCCGGATTCTGACCGCGTATGTCGGCAAACACGCTTTCAAACAGTCGCTGCACATTGCCAATGAAAAACGGGTGGTGGCGATCCTTGTCGACCAAAAGGGGCGGGTCTATTGGCGGGCGGATGGATCGTATACGGACCAGGAGATGCCTGCGCTATTGGCGCTGCTGACGGCGAACGGCGGATAGGCACCAGCTTCGGATGAAGGTCTCGGCGATCGCGCTAGAGGAAATTCTTTTCCATTTGCCAGGCATCGATTTTGCCAAGGTAATACGCCGGGATGCGGCTGACCACGCGATATCCCAAACGCAGATAAAAAGAAACCGCAGCGGTATTTTCGACGGAAACGTGGAGCTGCATGTTGGTTCCCCCCCATTCCCGCAAATGATCTTCGAGCATTTGGTAGAGTGCGCCGCCGATCGATTCTCGCCGGAACTGGGGCAAAACCTCCATGGTGACGAGTTCGCCATAGCGTGCATTCTGGCGGGAGCGACGTCGCCGCTCGAGAGCGGCAAAACCGATAATCACGCCAGAGCGTTCCGCAACCAAGGTCAAGATGGCAGCAGTTGAAAGCAGAAATTCGATTTCTTCGCGAGGATAGGCGATTCCCGGCGGAAAGCAGAGGGCATCGATGGCCGTCAAGGCATCGAGATCCTGCATGACTGCCGGACGGATCGCGAACGAAGAACCCTCCGGCAGTTTCATGATCGGCAACAGTTGCGAAGCAGGCTTAGAAGCTGCCAGCGGCAATTTGCTTTTGCTGTTCCACGATGACGCCATGGAGCAAGGTCGCAGCCACCAGATGTCCGTTGGACGAATCCACAATATGCGTGCGCCAGCCGGGATTCCAATAGCTCCAGTGCTTGCCGGTGGAATCGATGCCGAAGACGAGATCGGATTCGTAGGAAGTTGCGACGACACGCTTCAATTGAGGATCGTACTGAAGGCCGCTGATGTCATTGACCGGGACGCCAACAGACTGCCAAGTCTGCCCCTGATTGTCACTGAAGGCAACACCTAAGCGTCCGCCCACCCACAGATTGCCGCCTTCATCCACAGCAACATAGCGAACGCCATCCCATCTGGTGGGCAGCGCCAGAGACTGCCAGGTTTTTGCCTGGTCTTGTGAGATGTAAAGAACAGACTGGCCACTGGAAAGCACGGTGTTGCCGCCGGCTGCTATACCGTAAAACGGAACCGCCGACCGTTTCGTCCAAATACTCGGACGACCTTTCTCGATCTGCTCCGGGTGCAGCACAGCAGGGCGCCAGACGAACTTGTTCTCGTCGCACGAATAGATACCGTCTGCGGTCGCGGCATACCACTTTCCATTGGCAAAGGCGACACCGTGAACTGCGTCTTCGATTCTGCCATCCGGTACATCCGTGGTCTCCGTCGTTATCGTCACATGATGTTTCTTGCTGACATGCCTGACCTTGTGCGACGTTTCCCTTACCCGTTCGCCGACATTGATCCAGTTGCCATTTTTCAAACGATAGACGCCGTGGTTGGTGCCCGCCAGAAGAACTCCACCTGGAGACACGGCAAGCCCAAATACGTCGTTCTCATCCAACCCGATGTTGAGCTGACTCCATGCATGCCCGGCGTCTTTGGAAACGAAGACTCCTCCAAAACGTTTGTCGTTCAAGACGCCGACGTAGACCGTATCTGGAGAACTGGGATCGGTGACCATGGAGGACACCTGGCGCTCGGAAAAGCCCTGATTGGAGGCTTGAAAACTGGCCGAGCCATTGTGACTTTCAAGAACGCCGCTGCGGTCCGTGGCCATCAAGACATGTTGCGAATTCTTCGGATCGACGTAGATATCGTTGATGATGATGTCGTTCGGAGTCATCAGCGTCCACTTTTCGCCAGCATCCACGGTGCGGTAGAGACCTTCCGTGGTTCCGGCGTAGACGATGCTGGAGTTAGTCGGGTCCTGCATCAATACGCGGGTGCGGCGGGCGGTGGTGGGAATGCCCTGGATCTTATGAAACGTGGCACCGCTATCGATGCTCTTATAAATTCCAGAACAAGCGCTGAGGTAGAGCGTGTTGGGCGCATTGGGATCAATGATGATGGAAAATACGTCGGAGTCGACAATCAAACCCTGCTGCATGCCGTGCCAGGTCTTGCCGCCATCCGTCGTCTTCCACGGCAAATGCCAGGTGCCGGCATAGATGATTTCCGGATGCACAGGATCAATGGCAATCGATTCCACTTCGTGCAGCTCCGAGCTTCCCATGGGGCTGATGAGAGCCCAATGGCGGCCGCCATCCTGACTGCGATAGATGCCAGTTAATGTACCGGCTATAAAGATATTGGGATCGGAGGGAGCCTGGGCAAGAGCGCGGACCGACTGGCCCTTCATGTCTGCCACAGGGGTCCAGTGATGGCCTTCATCTTCGCTGATAAATACGCCGCCGTCGGGCTGCTCCAATTTCCAGGCGCCAACCAGGACGCGCTTGGGATTCAATTTATCGAAGACCATGTTGTCGACGACCAGCGAATCGGAGGAGGAGATTTTGCTCAAGCGAGTCCACTGTTGGGAATCATCTGTCTCATACACCCAGCTGTTGGTGGTTCCAAGAAGGATGTGAGAAGGGGCTGCCGGGCTGTAGGCAAAGCTGCGAGCATCGCCGCCATAAGGGCCAACGCTATGCCACTGCTGCGCTATCGCACCGGTTCCTGAAAAGCTGAACAGACCTAGAATGACTACTGCAATCGAGGTGATTATTCGTCTCATCGTGTGTACCCATCCATGTATATCGCTCTAGAACGTTGGGGGAGAAGCGAAACCACCCACAAGATACTGAGGGTGATCCTTTACTGCCGGGGTACTGAAAATACTTGATGCTGTCTTGCAACAAATTTACTGCGTCTTGCAATGAAAAGGGCCAGCCGGTTATAGCCGGCCGGCCCAAAACATTCAACCCCTTCCGATCAGTCGTTACTGATTGGCAGGAGCTGCGGTTGTTGCACCCGCCGCCTTGTGGTGATGGTGGCGGTGCGGAGTTGTGGATGTTGCATGGCTGTGTCCGTAAGCATTCTTCGAAGCCTTGACAGTCGAAGTGTCTACGGCAGTGGTGCCCTGCACATCGTTATCGAAGGTGGCGCCCGACGGGACCAAGTAGTTCTGGACGGTGTCTGCTCCGGCGGTTCCGGTGCGGACATCGATGCGGGAAGGATCAATTCCCTTCTCGTTGACCAGGTAGGCCTTGGTATTGACGGCACGCTCTGCAGCCTGCTGATCGGCGTGGCGCTCGTTCGGAGCACTGCTGCCAACCAGGACTGCCTTGGCATCGGCGCTGCGCTGGAGGTTCAAAGCAACATCGTCCAGGCAAGCCTTTGCTTCGTTGTCGACGCGGACTGGGCGGCGCGTGTCGCGACCGAAAGTGATCGAGCACAGAGTCTCGGTCTTCGGCGTTGGCGGCGGCGCTGGCGCATTGATCGTCACATCGGTGGTGGCGGATGCGGTTTGACCCTTATCGTCGGCCACGTTGCAAGTGACGGTGATAACGCCTGGAGCAGCACCTGTCGTGTTCAGGGTTGCGGTCGTATTAGAACCGCTGACCTGACCTGCCGAAGCGCTGTAGCTGTAGGTTAGAGGACGATTCTGCGGGCTAACGCCTTGGGCGGTAATCGTAGAAGAATCGCCGGGATTGACCGAGGCCGGATTCGCCGAGCAGGTGACGGTCGGCGGCTCATACTGCTTGACCGTGAAGGTGGCGTTGCAATCAGCCGACTGACCGGCCTTGGGACCTTCCGTCACGTGACCCGCGACAGTGTAGGTTCCAGGAGCGAGATCGGCGGTATCAACGGTTGCCGTGGTGGAAGTGCCGCTGATCTTGCCACCAGTTGACGTCCAGCTGTAGGTGGGCGTCTTCTTGGGGTTCAGATTCGTTGCATTGCCGGTGACGGTAATCTGATCGCCCGGATATCCTTCCGAGGGGCTGAGCGAGCAGGCGTAGGCAACCGGTGGCGGCGGAAGAATGCTGCCAATGTGGTAGACCAAGCCGGTACTCAGCTGCACAGCATTGATGTTGGCGCGGCCACCGAGAACTGCATCAGTCGGGACAGTACACGACTGTGCCGGCCTAATACCGTTGCGGCTTCCATTGTCGTCGTCACACCCAGCAGCAGGATCCTGGAAGTTATTCTCCGGGCCGAACGAAGCGTGCATGTATTGATAGTCAGCCTGGAATACACGCCATGAGAGCTTGTGGTTAAAGATGGGAAGCGGGAAATCCAATCCGCCACCGGCGGTCAAGGAAACTCCCCAACGATATGGGTTAAAGAAGTGGGTCGGGCCCGCACCATCCGAGTAGAAGCCGTGGTAGTTGGGACCGCCGATGCGGGTGGTACCGACTAACGCATGCAGGAAAGGCGTGAGGCCATCTTCCAGCGGAAAGCGCACAGTGGGACCGGCATTGATGGTCGTAAAGCCGTCGCCGGGACCATCTGGATGTGAGGCCAAACTGGCTTCGAAGCCCAGGTTCCTAGTAAAGTAATAGGCCCCGCTGCCGATAGCGCCGAGGTTCACATCTTCATAACGCTGTCCATTCACCCAACCATGGGGCGACAGATAAGAGTAACCAAGAAAAATGTCGACACGCGACGGATTGACCGCTGCAACCGGTGCTGGCCCTGCGGTTGCAGCTGAACTTGACGAGCTTGCTGCCTGCTGCGCCATTAAAGTCGTCCCCAGCCCCAATACGCATACAGCAGCTATCCAGCGGCCCTTCGTGCGTAAATTGAAATATTCCATCCCTATCTCCTCCGCAACTTTGTGTAAACAAACTAAATTCATTTTGTAGACTACGAGCGCTTTGTTCAATCGATTCCCAAGCGCTGTACGAGTGCTGATGCCTCGTGGTCCTACCTTACGATTCCCATGCAATCGCTCCAATCCACAGTAATCGATTCACTGATTAGAGCACAAGACTGAATCAAAGGTTATCCCGTACTTTTCGGGCTAGTCCAAAGGTATACCAAGAGATACCTCAACGCCAAGAATTAATATCGAAATGATGCTCAAAGTGTTATGGGGTTTGCTTCGCTTCCCCATTCCGTCACAAATCCAGTTATTGAAGGTTCAGGACTTTTCTGACGGTTCCGCGCTCCCGCAGAATCTTCTCCTGCAGCAGGGTGAGGGCATAGATCAGCTGTTCCGGGCGGGGTGGGCAGCCAGGGACATAAACATCGACGGGAATAATCTGATTGACCCCCTGGACAAGGGCATAATTATTGAAAACTCCGCCAGAAGTGGCGCAGGCTCCCATGGAAATGACCCATTTGGGCTCGGGCATCTGGTCGTATAACCGACGAATCACAGGGGCCATCTTCACGGACACGCGCCCTGCAATGACCATCAGGTCGGACTGGCGCGGGGACGGCCGAAATACCTCGGCGCCGAAGCGGGCAACGTCGAAACGGGAGGCGCCCATGGACATCATTTCAATCGCGCAGCAGGCTAAACCAAAGGTCATCGGCCAGATGGAACTTTTGCGGACCCAGTTGAGCGCGGTATCGAGCGAGGTAAGGATGACCCCCTCATTCTGGTCATACCCATAGTTGACCTCGCGCACTTTCTGCTGATTTAATGCGCTGCTTTCGAGCGTGCCAAAGAGATAGTGGTCTTTCGGTGCGTGTGTCTCTGCCATAGGAATTCTTATCCTGCAGTTCCAGTATCTCGCATTTTCTGGCAGAGGCAACCATCACGATGCTGAGCGTGCAGGGGAGCTACAATTCACGAGCTGTTGCGACAAGCTCATCCGCGATTGCGCAAATCTGCATAGAGATATTTTCGATTGTGAGATCGGCAGAAGCTGTCTGGGCATTCGCCGCGATCCGGGCATACGTGGCGGGATCA
The DNA here is from genome assembly GCA_963719625.1 of uncultured Acidobacteriota bacterium. Taxonomy (GTDB): domain Bacteria; phylum Acidobacteriota; class Terriglobia; order Terriglobales; family Acidobacteriaceae; genus JAKAAZ01. The sequence goes on along the minus strand of CAVRDB010000014.1, from coordinate 106,998 downwards.
TGCAGCAGCATTTCCAGCGCTTTACGCAAAGCTTGTGGGTCCCCGGGGGGACGGTCAATCCTGTTTCACCGTTCCGGATGTAGTCGCGGGCGCCGTCGGGATCGGTAACAATCACGGGTTTGCCGAGGCGCATCGCATTCAGAAATGTTTGCTGGCCGGCGCTGCGCAATGAGCCGTCTTTCATAGCAACGACGACAATTGCCGCGCTTTTGAGGAGCTGCCGAAACTGCTGCGGATTGGCTTCGACGCGGTACACGTTGGTGGGCAGATCCAACCCCTTGATTGCTGCCGGACAGCAGGCGATGAAACACTGTGCGTCGAGTGATCGCATCGCCTCAATCAGCGAAGCGTAGTCGCGATCGCTGTTACCGCCGGAGAAGACGTACCTCCCAGGAATCTCTGCATAGGTATAGCGATGCGGATGCAGCGTGTTGAAGAAGGGAATAAAAACAAATTTTGACGGATCGACACGGTAATATTCGGCAAATTTCGGAATATCGACTTTCGCGTACAAAATGCACTTATCAATCCTTTGCAACATCAAGCGCATGACGCGAAGTTTGAGATATCCGCGAAAGGACTTAGGTTCGCGCGCCCATAAGCACTCGGTCACCACGACTTTCAAGCCGCAGCCAGGCAAATAGGTTTGCAGCCAACCGACCCACATCTGTGGTATGACACCATAAATGAGCAGAACATCGGCTGTTTTCCGCGCCCGCCATACCTCCCACAAAAAGTGAAGGGACGAGAATAAGCCGGCTACCCGGGTGGTGGTCTGCACACGGCTTAGGTTTTCTACCGTCGAGGTAAAACGAAAGGAACATAGGATCTGTGCGGGCAAGGATGCCGATTGTCTCATGAATCACGTTTAACGCGTGGCTCGGTCATTATCTCCTACTTTTATACGAGTGCAATTGCTGCGATACAAACTTTCAGAAATGAAATATGGATCGTGCATGAGATTAGACGGTGGCAGCCAAGCAACAATAGAGTCTGCCGACTTGCCGCCATGGAAGCACCAATGCTAGACTCCGTAGTCTTCCGAAATGCTGGGCTGCGTCGTCGCGTGCGCGATGGCTGGCCACAGGTATTCGGCACAGGTTTCGAGCGGAATTCGATTTCTATCGGTACGATACGGGGCCTTTCGTGATGAAAGGTTGCGAGAACAAAATCTCGGCTACGATGCCGCCGATGGGAATATCCGCTCCAGGAGAAGGTGTGGTTCCAGCCCCTGGATTTGCTGGACCCTCGGCGTGTTCCTGCACGCGCTTCTTTCTCCAGTGTTGAAGCTGTTGGAGGACTGGCATGAAGACGTACCTCGGCAACGAGATTCGCAACCTGGCCTTCGTCGGCCATTCGCACTGCGGAAAAACCACACTGATTGAAGCCTTGCTGGCGACAGCCGGCACAATTCCAACCATGGGCAGCATCCAGGATGGGACGGCAGTGACCGCCTACGACGAAGAAGAAGTCGCGCGGCGTGTGACGCTTGCGAATGCCGTAGCGTTCTGCGAGTGGAGCGGAGTAAAGATCAATCTGATCGACACTCCCGGCTTCAACATGTTTGTGCCGGAAGCGCGAGCGGCTATGCTGCCGGTCGAAGCTGTCGCGGTAGTCGTGGATGCAGTGGAGGGGCCGCAGCCGATGACGCAGCGGGTGTGGGACTATGCGGAGGAATTCAAGCTGCCGCGCATCTTGATCATCAATGGACTGGATCGCGAGCGAGCCAAACCCGATGCAGTGCTGGATAGCTTGCGCGCGAGCTTCGGACGCTCTGTGACTCCGGTGGCGTTGCCAATTGGAGTGGGGTCATCGTTCTCCGGAGTGGTAGATTTGATCGCGATGCAGGCGTATGACTATCGCCGTGATGCGAAGGGACGCAGCCAATCTATCGCAATCCCAAAAGAGTTGCTGGAGCAAGCGCAGGCAGCGCATGAAGCGCTGGTAGAACTGGTGGCGGAGGGAAAAGATGAATTGCTGGAAGAATTCTTCAATCAAGGAACGTTGAGCGAAGAACACCTGGTGACGGCGTTACATGAAGCTATTCGGGAGGATCGCATTTTCCCGGTGATGTTCTCTTCCGGATTGAACAACATTGGAACGGATCGCTTGCTGGATTTTTTTCGCGTCTATGCGCCCGCACCGATCGAACGCGCGCCGGTCCCTGCGACTTCGCTGGCTGCGAAAAGCGGGAAGGCGGGGAACGGAAGTGCGGCGGAGGCTGCACTGGAGAAGGAGAATCAGCCGGTCGTCGACAATGGGCCACTTTCTCTCTTCGTCTTCAAAACCATTTCGGATCCATTCGCGGGACAGATTTCCTTCTTCAAAGTTTTTTCCGGATGTGCCCACGACAACGATTCGGTTTTCAATTACAAGCAGCAGGCGCAGGAAAAGCTGGCCCATCTTTCTATCATGCAAGGGAAAAAGCCAGTGCCGGTAACGGAGCTGCACGCGGGCGACCTGGGCGCGGTGGCCAAACTGCGCAGCACCCACACCGGCGATACGCTTGGGGACAGCCGGCACGCCATCCTGTACGAGCAAGTGCAGAACCCAGAGCCGGCAATTGCGTTTGCCATTGAACCACGCACGCGGGCGGATGAGGACAAGCTGGCGAATGCCCTGCACCGCATCATGGAAGAAGACACGCTGATTCGGTTCTATCGCGATCCGCAGACGAATGAATTTCTGATTGCCGGAACGGGCCAACAGCATATCGAAGTAGTGGTGTCGAAGCTGCGACGCAGATATCACACGGAAGTCACGCTGAAAGCGCCCAAGGTGCCGTATCGCGAAACTATTCGGACCCACGCGGAAGGGCATGGGCGACACAAAAAACAGTCTGGCGGGCATGGCCAGTTTGGCGATTGCAAAATTCGCATTGAGCCGCTGCCGCGCGGCGGAGGTTTTGAGTTTGTAAATGATATTTTCGGCGGGGCGGTCCCGCGCAATTATGTTCCAGCCATCGAGAAAGGTGTGCGGGAAGCTGCCGATCGAGGATTTCTCGCGGGGCATCCCATGGTGGATTTTCGCGTGACTGTATTCGACGGCTCGTATCACGAAGTGGATTCGAATGAAATGAGTTTTCGCATTGCCGGGCGGCTGGCCTTTCGCGACTGCATGGAGAGAGCGCGGCCTGCGCTGCTGGAACCGGTGATGCGGGTCAGCATCCACACGCCAGACACATTTGCAGGGACGGTGATGGGAGACCTGCCGGGGCGGCATGGCCGCGTGCTCGGAATGGAACCCAGTCATGTGCCTGGACAGACGGTCATCCAGGCGGAAGTACCGATGGCGGACATGTTGACCTATGGAGCGGACTTGACGGCGATGACGCAGGGTCAGGGCAGTTTCCACATGGAGATGGACCACTACGACTTTGTTCTGCCGCAAACGCAGGAAAAGATTGTGGCCGCAGCAAAGCAACATCAGACGGTACCAGACGACGAAGGATAGATTCCTCTCGCTTTGGATACAATCAGCCCATGCAACTGGCAGAGCTGGCACGCCGTTTAAACGCGCGTCTAGAAGGTAGTCCGGAAAATCCTGCGCCCGAGTCCATGGAAGTGACGGGCGTAGCGGGGATTGAAGAAGCGGGCGCGCACCAGGTGACCTTCGTCGCCAACCCAAAATATGCGGCGCTAACGAAAACCACCCAGGCGGCGGCGGTATTGGTGACCGATGACTTCCCTGCCATCGCTGCAGCGACCCTGCGGACGCCGAATCCGTATCTTGCCTTTGCGCGCGCGATTGAAATTTTTTATCAGCCGCCCGTCTATGCCGTGGGCATTCATCCCACCGCCATCGTTCATCCCACGGCGAAGTTGGGGCGCGATTGTCACGTAGGCGCGTATGCGGTGATTGAAGCCAATGTTGAGATTGGCGATGCTGCAGTGCTGCTGGCCCATGTTGTGATCTATCCCAACGTTCGCATCGGAGATCATTTTTTGGCGCACGCCCATGCCGTGGTGCGCGAGGGATGCGAGCTTGGCGACCATGTGACACTGCAAAATGGCGCGGTGATTGGAACGGATGGGTTCGGATTTGCGAAGGATGACGAGGGGCGCTGGTATAAAATTCCGCAGTCTGGACCGGCGATATTGGAAGACCGGGTCGAGGTGCAGGCGAATGCGTGCATCGACCGCGCCAGCGTGGGGGAAACGCGTATTGGCGCAGGCGTGAAGGTGGACAATCTGGTACAGGTGGGCCATGGATGCACGGTGGATGAAAACACACTGCTGTGCGCGCAGGTCGGGCTGGCTGGCTCGTCGCATTTGGGAAAGAATGTGATTCTCGCGGGACAGGCTGCGGTGGCCGGACATTGCTCGATTGGCGATGGCTCGATCCTGACGGCGCAGAGCGCGGTTTCGCACGATGTTCCACCGGGGAAGGTGATGAGTGGCTCGCCGGGCCTGGACAACAAGCTATGGCTGCGCTGCGTTGCCGCGTACAGCCGCTTGCCGGAGATGGTGAAAACGATGCGCAAGCTGGCGGACGCGGCGAAAGAGTAAAGCGTGCCTCTATCCAACCCAGATTGTGGATGGTGTCCTAATTTGAATTCAGATAAATTCATGGACAACCGGCTTCGTGAGGAAAGGCGAATGAAGGACCTGAGTGAAAGGCTACTATCCCTGGTCAATGCAGCAGAGCCGAGGCTTTGCGCAATTAGCAGATCGAAAGCACTCGACCTATATTGTCCGGTGGCTGGTCGCGGAAGCAAGTTATCGGGCATCTGATTGACTCTGCGTCGAACAACCATCAGCGGTTTGTGCGAGCAGCCCTCCAAACCTCTTTGGATTTTCCGGGTTATGACCAGGATGGAAACGTCCGTGTGCAAGGGATACAAGAGGTTGACTGGCTACTTCTGGTCGGGTTGTGGGTAGCTTACAATCGCTACCTTGCCCATGTGATAGCTCAGTTGCCAGCACCCAAGTTAGAGACCCTCTGCCGGATCGGCTCCAACGAGCCGGTCACCCTTGCTTTTTTAGCAAGGGACTATCTCACGCATCTCGCGCATCATCTGAACCAGATTGGCGGCACAAACCCAAATTAGGACACTACCAGATTGTGGCTTCGATCGGAACGACGATTCATTCTCCCCTACACTAGAGCTATGCGTGGATTGGATCGATCGTGTAGGTTTCTGCTGCTGTCCGCATTGGCGGCGATGGTGCTGATAGCGGGCTGCCGTTCGCCATACGTCGAGACACGGGTCACAAACTCCGGCGCGACGGAGTTGCGTAACATCGAAGTTGACTATCCCAGCGCGAGTTTTGGATTTTCCTCGCTCGCTCCGGGAGCCACGTATGTCTACCGCTTTCAGATCCAGAATGCGGGACGGATGAAAGTGGAGTTTTCCGACAGCAAGGAACAACCTCATTCCGGCAAAGGACCGTATGTGGCCCAGGGCCAGCAGGGAACATTAACAATTACGCTGGACGGAAGCGGAAAGAACCAGTGGGCGGCGCAACTGCACCCTGCGGTGGCGACGCCTCCGGGGGAATGACGGGACCGCTGACGTCGCTGCGGCTACCACCGCATGCACTCATTCAAATTGATTGCACAGGAATGAGGGTCAGGTCCTCGACCAGGCCAATTTCTTTTTGGACAAAAGGCTCGGCATAGCGCACGCCGCCCAGCATTCCATAGAAACGGGCAAGGGCGAATGTGCGCTCGCGGATCTCTTCCTGGGGAACGAAAATCTTGCTTCCCGAGGATTGATTTTCGTATTGCGAGCGATAGGCCATGAGCGATTGAAACCGTTGCTCCACGTATGGGGAAATATCCACGACAAAACTGGGCCGGACCTCCGCGTAGAGGCTGGCATAGAGGATCTTGAAAGGCCGATGCGCGGGCGCGCCTGTTTCTACCTTGGCAAGGCCCGCGACAAAGCATGCCTCGTAGCCGAGGGTAGCGGCGATGGCGTGATCGGGATGCCGCGCTTGCCAGTACGGCAGGATCACGACGCGAGGCTGCGCCTGCCGCAACACGCCGGCGATTCTCAGCCGGTTCTCCCAGGAATTTTCCAGACGTCCATCGGGGAGATCGAGAGCATGACGCCACGAAGCGCCTAAAATTCGGGCCGCTTCCTCGGCTTCCGCCGCACGTTCTTGCGCTGTGCCGCGGGTACCGGCTTCACCCTGGGTCAAATCGAGGATAGCGGTGCGCAGACCAATGGCAGAAGACTGAAGAAGTGTTCCTCCGCATGTTTGCTCAACATCGTCACGATGCGCTGCAATGGCGAGAATATCGACAGGCTGGATCATGAGGCTGGCCGATGGAACATTTTGCTGCGCAGAATCGATGGAACGCAATACCGATGCAGCCAACTACAGTATCGATCCTGCATCCGACAGCAAACCATCCGCAACGATTAGTCTGAGGCGTTGGTGATCGCATCCATATAGGCGACATCGAAGGCCGTGCCTTGCACAGTCACGTTGCCGTTATACAGTTCTGTGCCAGCAGTATATGTGGGCGTCGAAGTCGTAATACCGGTATTGGTGGTGGCGTAGATGTGAATCTGACCGCCGTACGCGGTGTACATCTTATGCCACTGGAGGATGGCACAAAGACCGGTTAGATCTCCATACTGATCGTCTTCAACCAGCACCGAGTTGTTGGTGAGATTGAACATCGTCAGACAGCCATTCGTCAGGTTATCTGCGGTACGTTCACCGGTCTTGCAAAGCTGCGAGCCGATCCACAACGTGTTGTCATCGCCAAACAACATCTTGGTATGGGTGCCATCGGAAATCGGGTAGGTCGCGGTCACCTGATTGCTTGTCAGATTGATGACCGACAGAAATCCCTCGAACAAACCGTCCGGTTGTCTTTGCTGGCCGGAGACATAGAGGGTCCCGTTGCCGTAAAGAGCCATGGTCGCGCCGCCGGGCACAGGAATTGTTTGCTCCTCTGTGGGCGGTACGGGGTTCGCCGGCGGGCTGGGATAGGTGCTTCCCGGAAAGTTATAGATGTTGAGCACTCCCATATTCAGGAAGCTCACGCTTGATTGCTGACCACCGCATTCCGGACCGCAATTGAGTACCCATCCAGTCGTGCCGTCGGAAGAAAAGATGGTGTTATACGGGCGATCGAATTGGATGGGATTGCCATTCTGGTCCAACACCGGAACAACACAGTAGACGGGCAGGTTGACGGGCTGACAGTCCACCGGGGCGACGTTCTTGGGCCAGTTCGCCTCGTTCGGAAACGTTGGCACCTGCATCACAGTCCCGTTCGGTTGCTGGAGATGAATCACCCTATAGGCGTAATTGCTGTTCTGCACAAAGGCGAGCATGACCGTCGCGCTGGGATTGACTTCTACCTTGTACACATTCGGAAGATTCAGGTAGACGGTTGCGCCCTGCACACGATCCTCCACGGTCAAAAATTGGGCCGTCTGACTGGCGGCGACAACGTACGATCCGCTGGAAGGCACAAACACGCTGCTGGAAGTGCCGGGCAGTCCGCTGATGGTCCCGGTCACGGCCTCGGTGGCGTAATTGACGGCGGTCAAAGTGCCATCTCCCGAACCATAAACATAGCCCTGGGACTGCTCAGGATAATTGAGAATGAGACTCGGCAAGCTGCCTTTATATCCGCTGATGGAGAAGCTGGGAACCGTGCCGTTCTCGCTGTTGCGAATATCGTAGCGGGCATCCACGATCTGCAATGCGCCGGTCGTGATCGGGTTTGGGTTTTGAATCGCAACCAAAACTCGTTCCAGGATTTTGCTGGGAGGAACGGGGCGGCCGGCGAGATACGATCTCTGGCCGAGACAGCCTATCATCCAGAAAACGCTTGTGGCGGTGACGACACTGAGAATTCCGCGGACAACAATACTACGACTCATCAAAGCTCAATGCTCCAATTCGAGGGCACTTTCAACGTTCCTGGCTGAAAGGCTAGTGTATACCAGATGCCTCGATCTGGCGCTTCTGAGCCGCACCAACTACGATAATCAGACGGACCGATTTCGATGCCAACAAGCCTGACTGAACTGTTCCAAACACGAAGCGTTCTTTGCGACGGTGCCATGGGTACCATGCTCTACGAACGTGGTGTGTTTATTCATCGCTGTTATGACGAATTGAATCTTTCGCAGCCCGACCTAATCCGCGCGATTCACGAGGAGTATCTGCAGGCGGGAGCGGAGATCATCGAAACCAATACTTTTGGGGCCAATCGATATCGGCTGGAACGTCACGGGCTGCAGGACAAAGTACGCGAGATCAATCTAGTGGGAGCGAACGTGGCGCGGCAGGCTGCGGACCAGCTACGAGACAAGCAGGCCACCCAGGCCTATGTCGCCGGAGCAGTCGGCCCGATCGGGGTGAAGATTGAACCGCTGGGCAAAGTTGCGTTTGAAGAAGCGCGGGCGGCATTCGCCGAACAAATTCGCGCGCTGGCGGAAGGCGACGTCGATCTGCTGGTGCTGGAAACGATGACCTCGCTGAGCGAAGTGCATCAGGCCATTCTGGCGGCGCGGGAAGTAGCGCCGAGACTGCCCATCCTTGCGATGATGACGATCGATGAGGAAGGCAACACACTGGATGGCTCTGCGCCGGAAGTGGCGGCGAGAAAATTGACGGAGTGGGGCGCGGACGCCGTGGGCTGCAATTGTAGCGCGGGACCGGCAACTGTTTTGAGCGCTATCGAGAGGATGCGGACAGCGACATCGCTGCCGCTGGTTGCGATGTCGAACGCGGGAATGCCGCGCGCCGTGGATGGTCGAAACATCTATCTCTGCTCACCGGAATATATGGCCAGTTTTGTGCGCAAATTTGCGCAGGCAGGAGTGCAATTTGTGGGTGGATGTTGCGGCACAACGCCCAGCCACATTCGCGCGATGCGTTCTGCGCTGCGGGCACTGGATGCTCGCAAGAGTGGCCCGGTGGCTGCCGCGACGGTGAGCGTGCAGAATACTGTGACTCCGCCGCCGCTTGAAAAGCGATCGAAGCTTGGCTCCGATCTGGTCGCAGGTAAATTTGTCGCACTGGTAGAAATTGTTCCTCCGCGAGGCATCAGCGCGCAGCGAGAGCTGCAAGCGGCAACCATGCTGGCGGAGCATGGCGTGGAGGCAATCAATGTTCCGGATTCTCCTCGCGCCTCAGCACGCATGAGTGCGTTGAGCCTATGCCTGCAGATACAGCAACAGGTTGGGATTGAAAGCGTTCTGCATTACACCTGCCGCGATCGCAACGTGCTGAGCATTCAATCGGACTTACTGGGTGCTGCTTCGCTGGGGCTGCGCAATATCCTATGCCTGACTGGCGATCCTCCCAAACTGGGAAATTATCCGGATGCGACAGCCGTATTCGACGTGGATGCAATTGGCTTGGTCAACATTGTTCGCAATCTGAATTCAGGCCTCGATATTGGCAGCAACTCCATTGGCGCCTCGACTGGATTTGCTATCGGCGTCGCAGCCAATCCGGGAGTACCCGACCTGGACAATGAAGTTCGCCGGTTCGCGTACAAGGTGGAAGCAGGGGCCGAGTATGCCATCACGCAACCCGTATTCGATTTGCGGTTGCTGGAAGCCTTTCTGAAGCGCGTGGAGCAGTTTCATCTTCCTGTGATTGCCGGCATCTGGCCCCTGGTGAGCCTGCGCAATGCGGAATTTATGCGAAACGATTTGCGCGTCTTTGTGCCGGATGACGTTCTACTGCGCATGCAGCAGGCCGATACGCCGGAACTGGCGCGCGCTGAGGGAGTAAAGATCGCGCAGGAAATGCTGATCGCAGCTCGCGGCATGATCCAGGGAGTACAGGTAAGCGCACCAACGGGTCGTTACGAAGCTGCATTGACCGTGATGGAGAGCGTGCTCAAAGACAATTCAACTGCGGACAACTTGGAAGCGGGAGTGCGCAGATGGGCGTTGGCAACGGGCCTGGAAACAAAACGGGGAGTCAAAATTGGCAAGCTTTGAAGATTCTTTGAAGCAGTTGGAAGCGATCATCGGCAAGCTGGAACGAGGCGACCTGCCGCTGGAGGAATCGGTGCGGCTGTTTGAAGAAGGCGTGAAGCTTTCGAATGCATGCAAGGGAGATTTGGAAGCTGCAGAGGGCAAAATCCAAATCCTGCTGAAGCAGAAAGATGGAAGCCGCAAGGCGGAAAGCTTTCCGCAAGCCGATGAGTCTCCCGGTGAGTTGAAATAGCCGCTGCCTTGGTCCGGTCGTGCGGCGGAGCTACATGACAAGCTTGGCAATGGTTGCCAACTGCATGTTGGAAGTTCCCTCATAAATTTTTCCGATTTTCGAGTCGCGGAAAAATTTTTCGACCGGATAGTCTTTTACAAAGCCGTAGCCACCGAAGACTTCGACGGCCTGGCTGGCAACGCGCTCGGCAACTTGTGAAGTGAAATATTTTGTCATTGCGGCTTCCTTCAGAAAATCCAACTTGGCATCTTTCAAGCGGGCGGCGTTATAGACCATGAGGCGCGCAGCTTCAATATCGACCGCCAGCTCTGCAAGTTGAAATTGGATGGCCTGGAAGTCGGCGATCGGCTTGCCGAATTGCTTGCGCTCCTTGGCGTAGCGCGCGGCGTGGTTCCATGCTCCCTGAGCCAGGCCCAGCATCTGCGCGCCGATTCCAATGCGACCCTCGTTCAATGTTTCGATGGCGATCTTGTAGCCCTTCCCTGCCTCGCCCAGCAGATTCGCAGCGGGAACTTTGCAGTCTTCCAGCACAACTTCGCAGGTACTGGAGGCGCGAATGCCAAGCTTGTCTTCCTTTTTTCCAAGCGCGAATCCGGGAAAGCTTTTCTCCACCAGAAATGCGTGAATGCCCTTATATCCGGCTGCTGGATCTACAGTGGCGAACACGATGAATAATTCTGCCTCCTTGCCATTTGTGATCCAGAGCTTCTGACCGTTCAGCACGTAATGGTCATCTTTCTTTTCTGCGCGAGCCTGCAATGCAAAGGCGTCAGATCCAGAGGCAGCTTCACTAAGCGCATACGCTCCCACCCATTCCTTGGCCATACGCGGAAGATAACGTTGCTTCTGTTCGTCTGTTGCCCAGCGCAGCAGCGCGTTGATGACCAGCGTGTTTTGCACGTCGACCAGAACACCAATCGAAGGATCGACGGCGGAGATTTCCTCGACCGCAAGAATGGCTTCAAAGAAGGTGCCGCTGGCGCCGCCGTAGGTCTCGGGAATTTCGATGCCCATCAAGCCTAGCTCAAAGAGCTGGCGAATCAGCGAGGCATCCATCTTCTGATGTTCATCCATTTCGCGCACAAGGGGACTAATGGTTTCGCGGGCAAACTGGCGCACGCTGTCGCGGAAAAGGGTTTCATCTTCCGTCAAATACTTGAGACCCGCGGTGCCGGAAATCTGGTGGGAGACTGTCGCCATGCTTCACCTCAAATTGAAATCAAAGCCCAGTGAAAACTCCTGAGTGTAGCACCCGCAAGCGGAAAACGGTGTGCGAGGTCAAGTAGCAACTTCAGGTTCTGTTTGCTAGACCCGAACGCATACTACAAATCATGCACATCGAACTTACTTCGCCGCGGCTGCCGATAACTTCTGCATACCTGGATTGCCGGACAGACCCAGCAGATTTGCAAAAATGCGAAACGCACCGGGTACGCCTTCCGGCAGTTGACGATAGAAGGCATAGGCATCGTAGACATAGAAACCCTTTCCATAGGGAGCGATGAGGAGACCGCCTTTTTGCGGCTCCTGATTTGGGTCGTGCGTCTCGGTAGGAGCGATATAACGTGGGTCCCAGCTGCTCATGAAACCGTGACCGCGTTCTTCTACCCAGCCATCGAAATCGTGCGTAGTAATTCGATTGGGCCAGGTTAGCGCGGGATAGTTAGGATCGAGAAGAGTAACTTGCGAATCTTCGTCAATGACCTTTTCCGGATTGTCACTCAGTTGATATGGATATGGCCCGGAGTTATCGCCTAGCTCCGCCGTGTTGTATTGGACGATGAGTGTGCCGCCATTTTTTACATATTCCATCAATCGCGCATTGAACGTCTTTAATTCTGGACGAACCGCATAGGCACGCACCCCGAGGACGATGGCACGAAAATGATCCAGATCGCCAGTAGCTATGTCCTGCGCGGATAGAAATGTAGTTTGAATTCCCAGGTCCTCAAGCGAAGCTGCAAGACTATCGCCTGTCCCTGTGACATAGCCAACAGTCAGGTCGGGGGGCAGATGAATGTCCACCCCTGTAGTGCGGTAGGTGGCGTCGCGATAGTACGGATAGGAACGAAGGCCCGCATAGCCGACAGTGGTTGAACCGGAACTATAGGTATGCCCTTGATAGGTGGCAGTCGCAGTAATGCGATAGGGTTGGGCTTCGACCTTCTTCGGAACTACTTCAAACTCGATATTCTGTTCGTCACCATTTTGCTTTGTGGTGAAATGCGCTTCGGACGGAATGGATGTCCAGTCATATGGCATTTGCAGAGATACGCTGCCGGTTGCGGGGCCTTGGACGTTACTACGAATTTGCGCGCGAATCTTCAGCGATTTGCTGGTAAGCGGAACTATACCCGCGATGGGCGAGACCCATACCGAAATTGCAGGAGACACAAGCATGGGGTTCATGACGGGGCCGGAGCCGTGGACGACGTGCACCGTCTGCACAACCTGGTCGAGGACGACGTCTGCTCCTCGATAGGTGAAGGTGGCGCGGGCGGCAAGTGGATACGGCATCCATGAGCGATTGAGATAGGCAGGATTGGAAATGTCGTAGTAGGGCTGCTCCAAATTTGGGCGTGTGAAGTAGGGCTTGGTGATCGTCGCGTCGGCGGGTACTGTGACGGAGAACGCTGCATCCTCGTCATCGTCCGCGCTTACTGAAGTTGGCATAGTACCGAGAGCGGAAAGCTTCCAGTCATTATCCGGCGTAGTGACGAGACGAACATCTTTCACCGTGACGGGATCGGTTCCCTGATCGGCCAGATGGACACGCACCTGAAAGGATTGCCCAGGGATTGCCGACTGGAATGTATTCGACGAAGCTCTGCCATAGCCCATGCGGGTCGATTCCGCACGGTTGGAAACAACAGCTTCGATGCTGATGCCAAGGGCCTGGGTGAGCGCGGTATTGAACTGCACCTTCTTCACGTTCAATTCATGCAGGATGTTGTAGCGAGCATCTTCGGGCAGCGGTTTCTGCTGGACTTCTTCGATGAGCGCTTCCGTTTGCTGCAGTCCGGTGGCTAACAATGGCGCGATCTTTTCCGGCGCGTCGATGGAGTAATTCTGGATTGCCTGCTCTACGAGTGCATTGATGGAAGCCAGCTTGTCGCGAATCCAGCCAGCCTGATCCGCAGGGGCATATCCGGCAATGCCCATCAGAGAAACATCGATTCCATCAAAGAAGCTGGTTTCTTTCGGCGTGGCGGGAACGCGCGACGCATAGAGGTGATATGGCGAAGAAGCCGGACCCGGAGTGGGGATGCCGTAACCGCCATTTTGTGATTTCTGCTGACCCCATCCCTCGCGCGCGATCTGCAGATACGAAAGACCGAGCGCAGGATCGTACTGGCCGACAGGAATGGCCAGTGTGGGCGAGGGCTTTCCTTCGATCCAAGTGTCGTTGACATAGTTACGAAAGCGCGCCGGAGCCCAATGGCCAGTGGCATAGTCGTACACGCCCTGGGAAGAGACGGTGGCAAATGGCGTACGCACATACACCTTCAGCGGAGCCCAGGGTCGAAGTCCCGCGCGAATTTGATCGGGAAACATGTTTGGATCGGCGGCGGCCTTGTAGACTTCCTGGGCCATCTGGCCGGAGACCTGGTGCTGCCCATGCCCGTCGGAAACATTGCCGGAAAAGACGGACGTAACGACCAGGGGGCGAGTCATGCGCACGACACGGACGGAATCGTAGAGGAGGCGATCGTAGCCCCACTTTTGCATGGCCTCTTCTTTGGTTTTGGTGAAGCCGAAGTCAGCAGCGCGAGACCAATATTGATGCACTCCGTAGTAGCGATCGGCGGCCAGCAGTTCTTCCGTACGCACGATGCCTAACTGATCCCAGAAATCCGACGACATGACGTTCTGACCGCCTTCGCCACGGTTGAGCGTGAACAGAGTTGTGTCGGCACCCACATTGCGGCTTTCGTAGGTGAGCACGCCGCCATCCTCATCATCCGGGTGCGCGGTAAACATGATGAGGCTGGCCCGCGTATGCAGCTCGCGCAGAGTCTGCCACAGAGCGGCAGCCCCGCGATTGACCTGGATGGCGCGAGCATTTGGGTCTGGCTCGACTTTGGCAGAAGTCTGACCGAAAGCTGGTATCGTGATCCATGCGACACACGCAACCAGGGCGATGCCGATGGATAGTTTCGCTGAACGTTGATTCATTCCTGTGACCATTCTCTCCATCATCTCAAAAGAACCGTGATATGAATTTGCAATCTAACTCGAAGAGCGCTGCAGAATCGACACCGCCATCGCTGGTGCGCGGCATCGGCCTGACGACCGCGATCAACTTAAACGTGCTGAACATGATTGGCGTAGGGCCATTCATCACGCTGCCGTTGATGGTGGTCGCGCTGGGAAATCGCGCGATTCTCGGTTGGATTTTTGGGGCTATTTTGGCGCTATGCGACGGCATGGTGTGGGCGGAACTGGGAACTCGCTTTCCGGAGTCGGGCGGGAGCTATCTGTATCTGAACCGACTGTATGGAGTGGAGCGGTGGGGGCGGCTGCTTTCTTTTCTCTATATCTGGCAGCTGACGTTCAGCGCGCCACTCTCGACAGCCTCGGGAGCGGTGGGGCTTTCGCAATACGCTGCGTATCTGTGGCCGAGACTGAATCTCTCCTGGTTTGCGTATCAGATCGGAATCGGCAGCTGGTTTCATATCCACCTGGCGGTAACGCTGGGTTCTGTTGTGGCGATGCTGGCGTGCGGTCTGGCGACCCTGCTGATCTACAACGGCATTCAAGCGGTGGGCCGCATATCGCGCGTACTGTCGATTGGCGTGCTGCTGGCGATCGTGTGGGTCATCGTTTCCGGGCTGGCGCACATGGGTGGAATGTCCGGGCATGCCAGCGCGTTTTCTTCCGAGCACGGCGTTGGGCGGATTCAGCGCCGGACTGCTGATCGCCATCTACAACTACGGCGGGTATTACAACATTTGTTTTTTGGGCGGAGAAGTGAAAGACCCACGGCGCATTATTCCGCGCGCAATTTTCTGGTCGATCCTGATCGTCGCCAGCCTCTATGTGTTTCTAAATATCAGCGTGCTGCAGGTAATCCCGGTACATGAATTTCTGCAGCCGGGAGCGATCTCGACACGGACGTCGGTGATTGCCGTGGTGATGCAGCGACTCTATGGGCCCTGGGCGGGTAAGGCCATGGCGGTGTTGATTGTGTGGACCGCCTTTGCATCGGTGTTTGCGGTGCTGTTGGGATATTCCCGCGTGCCCTATGCAGCGGCGTTGGACAAGAATTATTTTGCGAGCTTCGCAACGCTGCACAAGACGAAACACTTCCCTACCGTCTCTTTGCTGGTGCTGGGAGCTGTGTCCGTTTTCTTTTGCCTATTTCGGCTGCCTGACTTGATTGCGGCGCTGATCATCACACGCATCGTATTTCAATTTTTATTGCAGGCGGTGGGGCTGGTCGCATTTCGCAGCCGCCTGGGAGGGCAGCCAAATCCTTTCAAGATGCCCTGGTACCCTATTCCGGCGCTGCTGGCCATCGCCGGATTTCTATTTGTGCTGCTCCACGGCAATAATCTCTCCAAGGAAATTGAATTTGCGACCGCGCTTTTACTGACCGGATTGCTGATTTATGGAGTGCGAGCTTTCATCGAAAGAGAATGGCCGTTTCAGTCGCGCGCGGGTGGCGAATCGAACCGCTAGACTGACCGCCCGAAATTATCGAGTCGACGCGCTGGTAGCGTTGCTCGGTATCTGGAGCAATATCACCGTCGCTTGCAGCTAATGGGCGCAGATCGGTGACAAGGTGATAGAGAAAGCGGCCGGACTCTTCCTGCATGACCATGTGAGCGGAGTTATCAAACCAGACGAATTTCTTCAGCGGCGCGTGAACGCGCTGAAACCATGCGGCGGCAAGCGTGTGCGACGTCGCGTAGTCGTGTCGGCCTTCGTATAGAAAAATGGGACATTTGAAGCGAGTCATCGATTCGAGGTTAACGTCTTCCAGCGGCCCGAGCAGATGGTTCAAGGAATAGAGCCCACCCGAATCGATGGAGTCTAAATCTTTATCGCTGTAATCGGGAGAAAGCAGCCATGCATTCGCATCATAGATAAAATCGGTGCGTCCGTAGGTCAGGCCGCCATAGTACATCAGCCATTTGCGCTGGACGCCGATCTTGTCGAACGTCAGTTGCCTGGCAGGTCCAGGATAGGGCGCGATCGCCAGCAATTCTTTTTCCGCTTGGGTATTGTGATGGGCCCGAGCTTGATCCAATACGAACCGATAGCCCTCTTCCTCACTTTTTCGCATGTCGATAATCTGTCCGACACCGAGGTAGGCATAGAACCAGTCGGGATGTCTTTGAGCAAGCGTGAGGCCGAGGACACTGCCCCAGGAATGACCGAGAAGGAAAATTTTTCGTTTGTCGTATCGCTTCTGCAAGTACTGAACGACCTGCTCCGCGTCGCTGGTCATCTGTTGGATAGTCATGGTCGACGCGATTGCCTTGGGATCGTTCGAGGCATAGGTCTTGCCGGTGCCGCGCTGGTCCCACTGCACAACCGTGAAGAAATCTTCCCAGGGAGTCTGGAAGGTGTAGTCCTCGGGCATGGTTGGCGATCCTGGACCTCCATGGAGGTAGAGGAGGATTGGGTTGCGGCGATCTTTGCCGCGGACCGAGAGCCATTGCGTCGAGCCATTGATCTGAACGGGGAAAAGTTCTTCTACACCGTTGGGTGTAACAATTTTCCGCGAGGCGGCAATGATGTCGACGACCTGGCGCCGCGTCATGGTGTCGAGTTGCGCATCCTGCTGCGATTGCGATGATGCATTCTTCTCAGCTGATCGCTGGCTCGTTGATGATTGCGCCCTGCACTGGCCAGCTATGCAGACGAGCAAAATCGTGAGCACAACCGCGTGGGGAAATTTCTTCATCATGTTTTCTCCGTATGTAATTTGGGTTGCGCGAGGCGACAGGCGATGAAAGCGCGCGTGTCGACGGAAGCCCAGGCAAGTGCAATGCGTCCTGTTGGTAGGACAGGCATACGACACATTCGGTTGCGTTATTTCGTGACGGAACAGATGAGATAGCTGTGCGGGAAGTTGAGCGCGGATGGGCTGCGTGACCGTTCGAACGATCACGCTCGTGACGCTGGAATTTTGCTGTGGCTATTTGTTGTTGAGGATTTTTACGCTGGCTTCCCAAAGGCCGTTCAGGTACACGGCGCCAAGAGCGCGATCGTAAAGACCATAGCTGGCGTTGCCTTTTTCTCCCCAGATCATGCGACCGTGGTCAGGCCGCGCGTAGCCGTCGAAGCCAGTCTCCGCATAGGCGCGAACGATGGCTGCCATATCGAGCGAACCGGCGGAGGAGTAATGCGCTGTTTCCTGGAAGTTGCCGCGTTCATCTACCTGGAGATTGCGAAGGTGAGCAAAATGGATACGCTTTTCTCCGCCGAATTCCTTGACCATCGCGACGACATCGTTGCGCACATCCGCGCCGAGCGCTCCAGAGCACAGGGTAAGACCGTTCGCAGGCTCATCGACCGCGTCTAAAATACGACGAAGGTCGTTGCGGTTTTTCACAATGCGAGGCAGGCCAAAGATGGGACGCGGTGGATCGTCGGGATGGATGGCCATCTTGATGCCGACAGCGGCGGCCACAGGAATGACACGCTGGAGGAAGTATTCGAGATTCTGCCAGAGTTCTTTTTCTCCCACGGAGGTGTAGGCAGCCATCAGAGTACGAAATTCCTCCGGGGTATAGGCTGAATCCCAACCGGGCAGAGTCACTCCTTTGCCAAGATCGACATTAAACGCAACATCAACATCGAAGGCAGTGCTGGTGGAACCGTCGGGGAGCTTGCGATCGAGCGTGGTGCGCATCCAATCAAAGACGGGCATGAAGTTGTAGCAGACCACTTTGACGCCCGCGGCTGCGAGGCGTTGCAGCGTTTCGCAATAATTCTGGATCCAGCGATCGCGACTGGGCTTGCCTAGCTTAATGTCTTCGTGAATAGGGACGCTTTCGACGACTTCAAACGCAAAGCCATAGGCTGCGATGGAATCTTTCAGGGCGAGAATCTTCTCGACTGGCCACGTCTCGCCTAACGGCACATCGTAAATAGCGGCAACAATGCCGTGCATGCCAGGAATTTGCCGGATATATTCCAGCCTGACGGGATCGGATTTCCCGTACCAACGAAAACTCATCTTCATTGCAACACCCATCCTAGTGAAATTGACTCTTCAATGAATCAGTGGAACATTGCCGCAACGTCTTTCTGTGTTCGCGTGCGGCGAGGGGTCGAACCTGTTTGAAAATTACGCAGGAACGCAAAGCTGCTTCTGTCGGCCAAGGCGCTCAATTTCAAGCTCGACAATATCGCCCGCTTTCAGAAACTTTGGCGGCTTCATGCCGAGTCCTACGCCCGGAGGAGTTCCGGTTGAGATAAGATCGCCCGGCTCCAAGGTCATGAATTGCGACAGGTAATGCACCAGAAAGGCTGAATTGAAGATCATCTTTTCCGTCGAACCATTCTGCCGCAGTTCCCCGTTGACCCACAGTTTCATCTTGAGGGCATCCGGGTTCGGGATCTCGTCCGGAGTGGAGAGCCATGGGCCGAGTGGATTGAAGGTGTCGCAACTCTTCCCCTTGGTCCACTGGCCGTTTCGTTCCAGTTGAAAGGCGCGCTCCGACACATCGTGAGTCAGGCAATACCCGGCAATGTGGGCGTTTGCGTCCGCCAGCGACGACAAATACCGGGCTTCCTTACCAATCACCACCCCGAGCTCCACTTCCCAGTCTGTCTTTTCGCCGCCGCGAGGAATCAGCAGATTGTCATAGGGGCCGACAACGGTGTTTGAAGCTTTCATAAATACGATAGGTTCGGCTGGGATCGGCATTCCGGATTCCGCAGCGTGATCAGAATAATTCAGTCCGATGCAGATGACTTTGTTGGGCCGAGCGATGGGAGCAGCCCAACGCTCTGTCTGGGGTACCGCTGGCAAGGACAGCGGCATCTCGTTTCAGAATCTCCGCCAGACGCTGAATGTCCGCAGAACCGAAAAAAGCCAAGTCCCAATCTTTGAAATGGGCGGAGAGATCGCGGCGGGTTTCAGCATCGTCCATCACTCCAGGTTTTTCGTTGCCGAGGGGACCAAATCGTATCAATCGCATGCTGACAGCTTCTCCTGGCGCTCGTAGACGCCGGTTGAGTTTCGTTTTCTTTCGTATTTCCGCTGGAAGGAACTTGATGTTTCGATCGTATCGGCCAGCAGATTCGCTCTCAAAGAGACATTCCTCCGTCAATTTGAAACGCCGATCCGGTGACAAAGCTGGCATCGTCGGAGACAAGATAGAGTGCGGCCTGGGCCATCTCATCCGCCGTTCCGAGCCGCCGCAAGGGTTGGCGCGCGATAAACTTCTTCGTCATCTCATCGGAATTTCCGCCGGCGCTTAAACGCGCGCGTAATGATGGTGTGTCGGTGGTGCCTGGACACAGGCAGTTCACGCGGATATTGTCTGAGGCGTAGTCCAGAGCCATCGATTTTGTGAGAGAAAAAATGGCGCCCTTGGTGGCTGTATAGAGGGCGCGGTCGGGCGCCACGCGAAGCGCCGTGGTGGAAGATGTGTTCAAGATGACACCGCCGCCATGCTGCAAAAACGAAGGGATGACCGCGCGGCTGAAGAGAAACATGCTCTTTACATTGATGGCGAAGGAGCGATCCCATTCTTCTTCCGTCAGAGTGTGAATCTTGCCCCCGGGAACAATGCCAGCATTGTTAAAAAGAATGTCGACCTTGTTCCATTTAGAAATGATTTGCTGGACCACGCGCTGTACATCCTGCGCGGAAGCGACATCCGCGGTGAGAGCCTCTGCGATCCCGCCGAGACTACGGATTTCCTCCACCAGTTTCGCATTGCCGTCCGCGTCGAAATCGATAGCGGCAACGTATGCGCCTTCTTTTGCGAACAGCAGACTGGAGGCGCGGCCAATCCCTGCGGCAGATCCTGTAATGACGGCAATTTTCCCTGCTAATTTTCCGTTCGTACTCACCCTTTTCCTCCCGTCCCAATGCCGGATTCCTGAAACCCCATGCCACCAGTGGGAACAAGGAGCCCTCCATCCACGATAAGGCTTGTCCCGGTGATAAAGGACGCCGCGTCGCTGGCCAGAAAGACGATCGCATTCGCGACTTCGTCCGGGCGTCCAATTCTGCCCAGCGCGTGCATTCGTCCCAGAGTGTCAAGCATTTTTTCCGGCGATGCAGTCATGTCCGCAGTATGACGCAGCATGGGTGTATCGATGGCTCCTGGGCAGACACAGTTTGCACGAATATTCCGGGAAGCAAAATCCAGCGCGATCGAGCGGGTAATTCCGAGCAGCGCATGTTTGGCTGCGACGTATGCGACAGAATTGTTAATCGCGGTAAAACTTTGCACGGATGCCACAATCACAATAGCTCCGCCACCGGACGCCAACATGGCGGGAATGGCATATTTTGTCGCATGAAAGCAGCCCTTGATGTGGACATCCATGGTCTCATCCCAGAGTTTGGAGCTGGTGGTGACGACATTGCCGTAACGCTGAATGCCTGCGTTGCTGACCAGGATATGAAGGGCACCATAGTGCTGAACGGCCGCGGCCATGGCGGTCTCCACGTCCGACTCGACAGTGACATCGCAAGGGTGAAAGCTTGCCGCGTATCCTGCTTTTCGAAGCGCCTCGACAGTTTCCTGTGCAGCTTTCGCATTGCGATCCAGAATCGCCACGGAGGCACCCAACTCGCACAACTTCTGGGCTGTTGCCTGACCAATACCTGTAGCGCCACCGGTTACAACAGCTACCTTGCCTTCCATCCGCATCACGGTTTCATCCTGTCACGTCCAAGTATTCAGTATTTCAGAAGTTCGCCGGATAGATAGATTCTTCCGGCAAAAATTGGGACGGAATCGGAGAAGCGCAGGGACTGGAACTATCTTCCACCAAGGATAGATATCAGGCGGATTGATTGGCCAATTTTTGGCCATGCACACCAACCCGCACGCGACAGATGTGCCACCGGGCAAGGTTCGAAACATACATCCAATCGGAGCCTGCAGGGCCAAACGCGATGTTCGTTGGACATGCAAGCATGGTTCCCAATCGATCGAACGCGAACAAGGCGACCTCTCGCTGCGGAGTAACGCGATAGAGATTGTGGGTCGCATAACAGGTCACGTACAAGTTTCCTGATGCATCGAAAGCCATGCCGTCGGGCACCCGAGCCAACCCTTCGGCATACACCTCTGGCTGACCCGCGCTTCCATCGGAAAGAATCGGGAGACGCAGCACGTTGTCTCGCAAGCTTTGGGCGATGTATAACGACGTCTCATCCGCACTGAGCGCCAGTCCGTTGGGAAATGCAAACGGACCGGCGAAGTGCTCCGCCCTTCCATTGGCAAGCACACGATAGATATTTCCGTTTGCCATGCCCCAGGTTCCGGAATCACTGAAGTAGAGATTTCCAGCGGAATCAAAGACAGAGAAATTTGGGTTCAACAATTTTCGATCGGCAACGCGATCGAGCGAGGTGAGGAGGCGCCCGCTTCGGTCCAGTTGCTGGAGCGTACCCAGTTTGGAATTGCAGATGAAGAGGTCTTGTTTCCGCGAAAAAGTCAGGCCCAGACAAAAACCGCCGACGCGCGCGACTTCTTTCACCGTTCCTTTTGGATCGATTCGATAGACCTGGCCCAGTTCGCCGCCAGCCCATAGATTTTGATCGGAGTCGAAGGCCAAGCCTTCGGCGTGATCCAGGCCCTCTGCAAAAATCTCAAATGCAGCAATATCGAGAATTGGATCATGATTCATCCGGAGTATCTCCCATCTTCTAGACCATTATTATAGAGTCGTTTGTCGGTGCGATATGGCATCCAGCGGTTGGGCGAAATCACGTTCCAAACCTCGCCAATGCCTCCGTGCGGACGACCGACAATGAGGTGAAATCTGGAATGGGATAAATCAGTCTTAACTCTGGACAAAATTCCGAAAATAGCGAAAAAAACGTCGGTTTCTCTTTCCGGCAGGTTTCTATTGACAGCATTTTCTTTCGTGGTACATTGAGGACGCAAGCACAAACATACTTTTCGTATCGTTTTTTGCCCGAATTTTGCCCTTCAAAACTTCGGTGGATGGAAAAGCGTGTTTCGTGATCACTGTCACCACCACCCAGGTCGGAGTCATTCAGCTTGAGAGAAATGCCCAACGTGAGTGGTAATTAGAAGCCGTTTACAACTGTTTGCTCGTTTCACTATTTCTTGAGGAGCCAGCCAAATGACGTACAAGCTATACAAAGTCTTTCTTGCGCTCGTAGTGTGCAGTTTTCTTAGCGTGGGAGCATTCGCACAGAACAATAACTCTACAATCAAGGGCACAGTAAAAGACGCGGGCGGCGCCGTGGTATCCGGGGCGACCGTCACTCTGACAAATATCGGCACGACCCAACAGCTCTCCACGACCTCCGGGGCAGACGGGTTCTACACCTTTTCTGATCTCTCCCCGGCGAATTACAAATTGAGTGTCACCGCACCAGGGTTTGCCGACTGGGTCGGCGTGCTGACCCTGCGAGTTTCTCAGGCTGCATTGGTCGACGCAACCATGAACGCCGCCAGTGTAGCGACACAAGTTACGGTGAGGGATGTCACTCCTGTCATCGATTCAATCAATCCGACACTCTCCGACGTAAAGAACGCCGAAGCCATTGAATCCATACCCGTACAAAACCGCAGCATCCTGAATGTCCTAGCTTTCAGCCCCGGTGTAGTTGCCGGCTCAGTCGGCGGAAATCCAGGCGGATATACGCGCGTCAACGGCATTCCGGGTGGATCGCTTGACTACCTAGTAGACGGCCAGACAATGTCCAACAAGTTCACCAACGAACTGCAAACCAATGCGCAGCCGACTCCGACCTTCCAGGAAGTGAAGATCATCACTTCCAGCGGCGACGCTCAATACGGTCGTCCTGGACTGATCGAACTGGTGACCAAGAGTGGCACGAACCAGTTTCATGGACAAGCCTATGAGTTGAACCAGAACAATAAATTGCAAGCGAGAAGGTACAATTCGGGTCCGACCATTCCTTTCCTGCAGCACAACGAGTGGGGTGCCCAAATCGGCGGCCCTGTCTGGATTCCGAAAATCTACAACGGAAGAGATAAGACCTTCTTCTTTTTCGATGCCGAATGGATTCAACAAAACTCGAACCAGTTTGAGTCATACATCGTCCCAACCCAGACAGAAAGACAAGGCGATCTCTCTGACGTGTACCTCGGCGGCAGCGGTTCCACGAACCCAACACCGCTAACAATTTATGATCCGAACAGTACGGTGTACGATCCTGCCACCAGCTCATACACTCGTACTCCATTTACCGGAAATGTTATCCCGACGAATCGCCTGAATCCGGTCACGCAGAAGGCCTTCGGCATCACTCCCGTCCCGGGGCTTGCCCCACTTGCTGAACCGAATATCAGCGGTATCGATTTCTGGGATTACAATCCGAACTACATTCCTCCGTCGTCCGCGAACACGGTTCGCAACAGGTTATATACGGCGAAGGTTGACCAGGTTTTTGGACCCAATCGCCTGGCCGCGCGGTATACGTACACCCTCTCAAAGAACCTGCATCCTGAGTACTACGCTCCAACGGAACCTGACTTATCGCAAAGCGGCGGTCACAACGGCGCGCTTACCTTCACCACTGTCATCGGACCACGGATGGTCAACGTGGTGCGGGCTGGGCGTGCAGTACAACAATCAATTCAGCGGACCGGAGCCCATCGCCGGGGTCACGACGGCCCTGGGATTGCCAGCCTACTCGAACCAGGTCGGATGGCCCAGCTTCTACTGGAATTATGGCAACACTGACAATTACTGGGTCGGCATCGATCGCGACAATCCAAAAGAGTATCCTGACCAGACCATCACGGGATCCGATCAGTTTTCCTATACCCGCGGCAACCATCAGTTGATGTTTGGTTTTGAAGTTGATAATGCCCGGCTAACTACTGCCGAGGTCGGCCAGCCTGGCGGCGGTTATAACTTTGCTGGTTTATTCACCGCGCTACAAGATGCTACGGCGGTCGCCCACGGGACCGGGACCTACGATGTGAACACCGCTAATACGGGTATGGGCTTGGCAGATATTCTGCTGGGAGACACCAATGGAGTGCAGGTAAACAACTACCCCGATTACCACACGCGGCAAACGGAGTATTCCGGTTTCGCCCAGGACAACTGGCGCGTGACGCAGAACCTGACCCTGAACCTGGGTCTGCGGTATGAGTACTGGACAGCATTCACGGATGCCTCCGGACTCTATTCCACGTTCGATCCGAACATCACGGGCGGCATGGTCGTCTACCAGGGCAGCGGCCTGCCGGCGCAAACTCCTGCGGAAGTACTGACTGGGTACCAAAATGCTGGTCTGCCGATCGAATCCGCTGCAAAGGCAAAATATCCTCTCAGTCTGTTCACGATGCCCAAGAACGGCTTTGAACCCCGGATTGGCTTTGCCTACCAGTTGAACAACAAGACCGTATTGCGTGGCGGCTGGGGTATCTATGAATGGGTGATTCCGCTGCAACAGTTCCAGCAGGCAACCCGCAAGAATCCGCCCTTCTACACCTCCGAGTCTTTGCAGCCTGGCGAGATTAACGGAACGGCAACAGATACCAACGCGGCTGAACTCGAATTCCCGATCGCTTCATCGAACTATGGTGGTACTCAGGGCGTGAATCAATACATGCTGGGCATTTACGACGGCCAGGGCAGCACCAGTTGTACGAGTGCACCTGCGGGAACGTGCACGTCGCCGGGCTTAATTCTGAGCACCGGCGCTGTACAGATTTCGCAGGGTGGCGGCTTTGGCATGGCACCGATGGATCCAAACTACAAACCATCCAAGGTGCAGGAGTACACCCTGTCCCTAGCGCGAGAATTACCGTGGCATACGGGATTCCAACTGAGCTATATCGGAAATCACAGCACCAACCTGCTGCAACTGGATCCGATTAACTACACGATTCCACGCGCTAATTGCGCAGATCCGGCCTGCACCCCGCAGGAACGGCGCGCGTATCCGGTGTTTGGAACTTCCATCCACCAGTTCCATGAGCGAATTTACTTACAACGGTTATGCCAATACGAATGAACTGCAGGCACAGGTCACGCATACGTGGGGTAATGGACTGACTCTGCAGTCGTACTTCACATGGGGAAAGTTCCTGACAACGACAGAAGCCGGACTGCTGAATACCCTGGGGAACGCATCTACACTCGTTCCGGCGGCGTTGACTCCGGGCTATGATCTCACAGCACCTCTCACTTCCGGCGCAAGTACTTCAGAGCGTTTGCGTGCTATCTACGCCAACGATCCGACGCTGGCTACCAAGACCTTCCAACTGAACGGCCATTACCAATTTCCTTTCGGAAAAGGGCAGCGGTATCTTGGGAGTGCGCATGGGATCCTGAATGCACTGGTCAGCGGATACAACATCTCTCCGTTTTTCCTGTGGCATAGTGGCTTCTACTTTTCGCCATATTTCACCCCGTTTAACTCCAGCGCACCGATTGGAAACGGTGGCCACGGTATTATGCTAGCTCCCGGAAAAACAGGCATTCTGCCGGAAGGTCAGAGAACGACAAAACATTGGTTTGACTATCAGCCACCTTGGGATCCAACCAGTGGAACTCCGTATGCTGGACAGACATATGAATATACGGCGACTGCCCTGCAGGGTGATTTCCGAAACAACATTCCGGAGAATTACATGACCGGTCCCGGTTTCAATGAACTGGACGCCAACGTATACAAGTTGACGCCACTCTGGAGAAACCTTGTGTTTGATATGGAAGCTCAAATCTTCAACGTCTACAACCACCAAAGTCTGGCGATGCCAGGCAACACCGGCCTCATCACTGCCACATCCATCGGTACACCAAGAACGATTCAACTTCAGGCGAAGTTCCTCTTTTAAATTTGAACCCTAGCAATACTCTGGCGGTCCGTGAAGTTTGCGGACCGCTTTTTTTGTCGTCGAGAAATAGACATTCTCCGATTGGAGGGATGCGAGCAGACGCACAACCTGTCTAATACGAGACCAACCATCTCGATAGCATCCATAGAATCAGCGAAGTGTCCTGAGCATGCGACGCTGTCATCTCTGAAAACATAAAATCGTTCTTATTGGATGAAAATGGAGCATTTGCAGGAAAAATTACCGCAAATACCTATATTTTCCAGTTTCGACAGCTTTCTATTGACACCATTTTAGATCGCGGGTACATTTAGGCAACGCGAGCACCCCTCGAGCATGATTTAGCTGCGTTGTTGAGACGGGGTTCTAGTTTCCCCCCACCTGGAGCCAGCCCGGACCGCTTCATAGGCGGCAGAAGTGTTGGACCGTTTCACTATTGATTTCCTTTCACTGTGAATGAGGAGCCAGGGCTATGACGCACAAGCTTTATAAAGCATTTTTCGTATTCCTAGTGGGTAGTGTCTTCACGCTTGGGACATTCGCTCAGACCGCGAACTCTACGATCCAGGGCACGGTAAAAGATGTGGGGGGTGCCGTGGTCGCCGGCGCTACCGTCACACTCACGAATGTCGGCACCACCCAGCAGCTCACCACCACCTCTCGCGCGGATGGGTTTTACACCTTTCCCGATCTGGCCCCGACTAACTACAAATTGAGTGTCACTGCACCTGGATTTGCGAATTGGGTCGGCGTACTCACGCTCCGGGTTTCTGAATCCGCGTTGGTGGATGCGACTCTGAATGCCGCCAGCGTAGCGACACAAGTCACGGTGCAGGACGTCACTCCTGTCATTGACGCGATCGATCCCACTCTTTCTGACGTGAAGAATGCTACGGCCATTGAAACGATTCCCGTGCAAAATCGCAGCATCCTGAATGTTCTGGCCTTCAGCCCGGGTGTGGTGGCCGGAGGATACGGCGGATCGGGCGGCAACTATACCCGTGTCAACGGCATCATCGGCGGATCGCTTGATTACCTGGTGGACGGACAGACCATGGTGAACCATTGGAGCAATGAGCTGCAATCCACCCCGCCATCGACCCTCACCTTCCAGGAAGTCAAGATCATGACTGCCGGCGGCGAGGCGCAATACGGCCGTCCGGGTGAAGTTGAACTGGTGACCAAGAGCGGCACCAATCAATTCCATGGACAGATCTTTGAATTGAATCGGAACCAATACCTACAAGCAAGAACGTTCAACTCCGGGCCGACCGTCCCGTTCCTGCAGCACAATGAATACGGCGCCCAACTCGGAGGCCCGGTCTGGTTTCCTAAGATCTATGACGGAAAAAACAAGACCTTCTTCTTCTTTGACATTGAATGGATCAAGAACAACCAGAACGCGGTGGAGCAATATATTGTCCCCACAGGAGCCCAGACAGGCGAAGGCGGCAATGGTGCCGACCTTTCCACGGTATTCGATACCAATGGCAATCCGATCAATGACTACGATCCGAACTCTACGATCCCCGATCCTGTCACTAACACCTATGCACGAACTCAGTTCGCGGGCAACGTCATCCCGGCCAATCGTCTGAACCCGGTCGCACAAAAGGTTTTTGGCAACATCTCCACGGCGGGAATAATCCCTTATCCAAGACCAAATATCAACAATCCGGACATCTGGCAAGGCACTCCGAACTACGAGCCTCCAAGTTCCAAAAGCACTCAAGACGAAAAGCAAATCACAGCCAAAGTGGATCAGATCTTCGGCCCCAACCGCCTTGCCGCACGGTACACGTACACCGCCCAAACCGTATTGGATCCTTTGTACTATGCCCCTACAGCCCCGGACATACACGACAACGGCGGGCAGAACGGGTCGCTGACGTTCACGACTGCCATCGGCTCAAGAGCCGTCAATGTGGCGCACATCGGCGCGCAATACAACCACGCTTTCCGCGGACCGGCAGCCGTTCCCGGCTTGATAACAGCCCTGGGGCTGCCTACCTACACGGGCATCGTTTCATGGCCTGGCTTCTACTGGTATTACGGCAGCAACGATGGGTACTGGACCGCGCTCGATCGTGACAATCCGCAAGACTATCCAAACCAGATCGCCAGCGGAAGCGACCAGTTCTCCTATAACCGCGGCAATCATCAGTTCATGTTCGGTTTCGAGGTTGATAACTCCCGAATCTCCACCTTCGAGACCGGCCAGCCGGGCGGCAACTACCTGTTCGACGGAAACTTCACTGGCGAACAGGATCCGACACAAACACCCGGTGTCGCCGTAACTGATACCGGTAGCGGATTGGCGGATTTCCTGCTCGGGAACACGAATGAGGACATCCTATCCATTTATCCGCATTACCACACGCGGCAAACAGAATATTCCGCCTTTGCCCAGGACAATTGGCGGGTCACGCAAAACCTGACCTTGAGCTACGGCTTGCGGTATGAGTACTGGACGCCGTTCTCCGATGCCTCCGGGCTCTTTTCCACCCTGGATCCGAACGTGGCGGGTGGCGAGGTCGTCTACACGGGCAGCGGTCCTCTGCCAGCGCAAACACCCGCGAATGTGCTCGCTTCATTCGTCGCTGCGGGATTGCCGATCGAGTCAGCCGCCCAGGCCCACTATCCCCTCAGTCTTTTCACCATGCCCAAGACTAACTTTGAGCCACGGGTCGGATTCGCCTACCAACTGAACAGCAAGACCGTTCTGCGTGGCGGCTGGGGCATCTATCAGTGGGTAATGCCGTTGCAACAGTTCCAACAGGCAACGCGAAAGAACCCGCCCTTCAGCTACTCTGCTGTGATCCAGCCAGGCGAGGTCAATGGTGTTTCCACGAGTGCGGCTGCGGCTGAGCTGGAGTTCCCATTTGCTTCGGCGGCTTTTGGCGGCTTTCAGCCGGTGAATCAATTCATGCTGGGCAATCAGGGC
The DNA here is from genome assembly GCA_963719625.1 of uncultured Acidobacteriota bacterium. GTDB lineage: Bacteria > Acidobacteriota > Terriglobia > Terriglobales > Acidobacteriaceae > JAKAAZ01. Next base: position 77,896 of record CAVRDB010000014.1, on the reverse strand, counting down.
TGCACCAATCAGCCGGCTGGAACATGCAACCCGCCGGGTCTGCTGCTGAACACCAGCAATGTATCCGTTTCGCTCGGTAGCGGCTTCGGCATTGTTTCCATGAATCCGACCGTCAAACCCTCCACCGCGCAGGAGTATAACCTGACCCTTGGACGAGAATTGCCCTGGCATACAGGATTCCAACTCAGTTATATCGGCAACCACCAAACCAACCTGCTGCAATTCGATCCGATCAACGCCAACATTCCACGCGACAATTGCGCGGCGGCGGGAAGTACCAATGTCGTGCAGTGCCAAACGGGAAATAACTTCTATCAGCGCCCGTATACGAACTTTATCTCTTCCGGCAACGGGAATTATGATGAGAACGACTATAACGGCTACGGCAATTCAAATGAACTGCAGGCCCAGGTAACGCACACATGGGGCAATGGCCTGACCTTGCAGTCTTACTTCACCTGGGGCAGGTTTTTGCAGACGACTGGTGGAATAGGCAGGGGGCAAGGACAGCTTGGCGCCGGTGGAAATACCGATGTTCCGGCGGCCTTGACACCTGGCTATAATCTCGCCAATCCCCTCACCAGCGGAGCTTCGCTTGCCGACCGAATCCGGGCCGTTTACTCGAATGACCCTGCGCTACCCGACAAGACCTTCCAACTGAACGCCCACTACCAATTCCCCTTTGGAAAAGGCCAGAGATACCTTGGCAATGCACATGGAATTCTCAACGCTCTGGTCAGCGGGTATAACATCTCTCCCTTCTTCCTGTGGCACAGTGGTCTTTTCCTTGCACCGTACGCCACAATGTTGGGATCCAACACGGTCAGTGGCGCTCCAGGTAAACGGGGCATCTTTCTGGCTCCGGGCAAAACAGGCATCCTGCCGGAAGGCCAACGGACCACACAGCACTGGTTCGATTACAGCGTCTGGGATCCGCTTTCCGGAAACCCCTATGCCGGACAGACGTATGAGTACACGTCGACGACGCAGCAGGGGGACTTCCGGAATAACGTTCCATTCAATTACATGACAGGTCCTGGCTTTAACAATATGGACGTAAACGTCTATAAGCTGACGCCGCTGTGGAGAAACCTGGTGATGGACTTTGAGGCCCAAATCTTCAACGTCTATAACCACCAAAACCTGAACGTACCGAACACTCATGGCATTATCACCTCCTCTATCGGTACGCCGCGCACGATTCAACTGCAGGCAAAGTTCCAGTTCTAGATTGTCTGCAACAAGAAAAAACGGCTCGCGAAGCTTGCGGGCCGTTTTTTTGTCGTCTGGAAATTGCTCTGATTGGCAACGCAGACAAAAGATCAACGCTGCGGCGAGGGCGCAAGTTGAGTCACTCAACCGGAACAAGACTGGATGAAAAAAGGAAGAGGGGCGGATGGATCGGTAGGAGAAAATCTGGAGCCGACGGTCAGACTTGAACTGACGACCTGCTGATTACGAATCAGCTGCTCTACCAACTGAGCTACGTCGGCGATTTTAGGATCAGGCAATTACAGATGCCATCACAAATCATGCCTAGAACGGCCCCTTGAGATCTGGTTAGCCCCTGTAGCCGTGGCTAAACTCAACACCGTCGCTATCGACAACAAAAATCTCTGGGGACACAATATGAGTAGGGTACCATCCGGCAGAGAAAGACGGCAACGGACTACAGGTTGGGCTTAGCGGCCAAGGCACGGATATTCCCGCTGACGAGTTGCCTTGGGTTAACATTTCAGTAGAGTACGAATCGGTGTGGCTTCGGTCACACCTTTCTTGACGGTTCCGAAATTTTAAGTACGCTTCCTTTCGAACAGTCCAAAAATTGACAACGTTATCGTTACGAATTACCTTTGCAGCGCGATGAAAAACATAAAAAACATATTAGTTCCGTTAGTTTCCCTCGGTCTCGCTTGTCCGCTGAGCTTGCTTGCTGCCACACTTCATGCCGGTCCTACCGAGCAATACAAGACTCCGTGCGCTGCTATTGCAGTTGCCCATGATGGCGATGTGATCCTTATCGATTCGGGGACATATACGGGAGATGTTTGCGCTTTCCATCAAAATAACCTGACAGTTCATGGCGTGAGTTCAGCTAATCGTCCGATCATCAACGCCAATCACACCGCAGCGGACAAGCTGGGCATCTGGGTGCCGTGGGGCAGCAATTTCACTGCGGAAAATATCGAAATGGAAGGCGCGTGGGTTCCTCAGGCAAACGGAGGCAATGCCGCTGCCATTCGCGAGAGAGGAAAGAATTGGACTGTTAGAAATTGCTATTTTCACGACAATCAGAATGGCATATTGGAAGGCAACATTGTTGGCAGTAAGATTTTAATCGAATACAGCGAGTTTGCCCGCAATGGAGTCGCGGAAGGTGAGAGCTCCGGTTATACACACAATGTTTACATCGGCGATGCCGGAGAACTTATCTTTCGGTTCAACTACTCACACGATGCAGTCGTAGGGCACCTGTTGAAGACCCGTGCCGCAGTCAATTACATCCTTTATAACCGCCTTACTGGACAGGATGGTACAGATAGTTACGAGACGGATATTCCGAATGGCGGAACAACCTACTTTATCGGAAATCTAGTTCAGCAAGGGAAAAATACGCAAAATCCAGCCATGCTCAGCTACCTGGAGGAAGGCGTTACCAAGAACAATCCTGGCAAAGATCTCTATATCATCAACAATACATTCGTGAATCAACTACCAGGCGCTGCGCCTTTTATCAGCATTGGAAAGGCAGATACCACTCCGGTGGTTGTGCAGAACAATATTTTTTATGGCGGTGGAACTATCATTACGCAGAAAGGTGCTCAACTAAAAAGCAATCTACCTGGCGATCCAAGATTTGTAGATGTGAACAGTTTCAATTATCAACTGGATGCAGGATCAACTGCGATCCACGCAGCGACGAATCCGGAGACCTCGTCCGAGGGGTATTCCCTTGCGCCTGCATTTCAATACGTCCGATCCGCCTGCGGAGAGGCGCGACAGAATGCAAACGACATAGGAGCGTTGGCCTATCGCAACAAAGGCTCCAAACTCAATTGCCGTCCTTAGATGTGCGGTACGAGTGCAGTTGAAAAAGGAGCATGCAAATGCAAAACAATAAAACGCACACGCTGAGACATAGTTCTCGCTCTGCTTTGTGGATCACTAAAGGTCTTTGCGTCTTAGCGATTTTCGCATTCGCTGTGCAAATCGGCGCATCGCAAACGGTAACCGTCGAATACCGGTTCTTTCCCGGCTTAGCGAACATGGACGGAAATTGGGCGGCCCTGAAGGCTGCAAGCGACGGCAAGGTCTACGTAGGTCTTGCTTGTCACGGTTGCAGCGGGCACCTCGTCTTCTATGACCCCCAAAAAGATCGCATGACCGATGTGGGTGACCTGAACACACTGACCGGTGAGAACGGGTTGGGGCTCGGACCTCAATCGAAGATTCATGCCAAGTTTGGCGAGGGCAAGGACGGCCGCATCTATTTTGCGACCCATGGTGGATGGTGGTTCGACTATGCCCGGTTTGCCACACAGGAGGGGTATCCGGGCTCGCATTACATGGCTTACGATCCCAAAACCGGACAGGTACAAGATTTCGGAATCGGTCCCAGATTCGAGGGCATGAATACGGGAGCTTATGACCCAAAGTTCAATCGAATTTATGGGCTGACCCATCCCCGCGGGCACTTTGTGTACTATGACGTGGCGACGGGGGCGAAGGTCGACAAAGGCAGGATTAACAACTGGGACTCCATCTGCCGGACGCTGGGCATCGACGACGAGGGGAATGTCTATGGCAGCTACGGTACCGGAAGAATTTTCAAATACGATCCCAGGACCGATACCATCCGTGAGCTTTCTGCACAATTGCCCATCCGCCAGAAGGGTATCTCGCTGGGCCGCGACTACGGCAAGGCGGAAACTGCGTGGCGCGTGGTGGTGTGGGATCAACAGACCAAAAAGTTCTATGGTGTCGAAGAGAGTGCAAGCACTCTATTTTCATTCGACCCGGCTGCACCTCCGGACAGCCAGGTCCAGCGACTGGGGCAGATGAGCATTACTGCATTCGGCTCGCGGCGCGATGTGCCTTATGCGACCTTGAGCCTGACGATGGGAAAAGACCGGAAGCTCTACTATGCGGCTGCGGGCAAGGAATTTGATTACGGTGGCAGCGCGGGCGTGGCCGCTTCCCACTTAATCACCTACGATCTGAACAGTGGGAAAATCGAGGACCTTGGTGAAATACATCTGCCGGACGGACGACCTGTTCTGGGCACCAATGCTGCCGACACGGGACCCGACGGCACGATCTACTTTGTCGGTGCGGTTGGCGTCAAGGAAACTCCAGGCGACCAGAATTATGGCGGCAAAATTGGCGATGTTCCTTTCCGTTTAGCACTGTTCATCTACCACCCGAAAGCGGAGTAAAACTTGATGAAATCCAGAGGGTTGGCCCTCATTGCCATGGTTTTTTCCATCACCGCTGTCGCGACCAGTCAGCGCGATCCCGGCTATGACAAAGTCGTTGTCCCACAAACTCGAATCGACGCTCGCGATCTTGGCTATGCGCCAGTAGATGTAATTCCAGATGGAGAATCTGGCATTACTTCGCTGACGATTGCACCGAATGGATATCTATATGGGGCAACCAGCGGAGACCATCGCACCTGTTTGTATTGATCCCGGCTCACGGATATATTCAGCCGCTGGGCGTTATCCCTGGCGCGACTTCCGTTACCAATGCCATGGCTGTATCGAACTCCGGCGATGTTTATCTTGGAACATCTCCGGATGGGCATCTTCTTAAATACACCCCTCACGATGAGTATGATGAGCAGATCCATATTGGTAAGCCGTTGGTAGTTACGGATCTGGGGCAGCCAATTCCAGGAGAAAGTATCTTCGCATTGACGATTGACCGCAGCGCGAATGTCCTTTACGGACTGACTTCACCCAACGCACACTTTTTTGCCTACTCCATTGCCAGCGGAAAATTCACAGACTTCGGAGTAGTCGCAAAGAACATTCCGGAAGGCGAGAAGTTTGAGAAAGACAAGATGATGTCCCGCATGCTGGTGGTAGATCAGGCGGGAAATGTTTTTGCATCGGGCGAGAACGGAGATTTTTTCAGGTTTGATTCCAAAACTCAAAAACTCGAAAAACTTTCAATCCACGCACCTGCGGTTCCGGGCCGGGAGCCTTGGACGAGGGTGGATGTTTTCCTTCCAGATCCATCGGGCGCCATTTATGGCGGCACATCGGATGGATACCTGTTTCGTCTGGATCCGGAAAAGCTCACGGTCACCAACCTGGGAAAGCCACTCAATCAATATCGAATCGACGGCCTGGTTCGTGGACCAGACAGAAAACTCTACGGAGTTGGCGGCAACAAGGAGGAGATGGCGCGCCTCTTTAGCTACGATCCTTCAACCGGCGCCTATGACGTAATGGGATTTATCGATGTGAACCGGCGACCCTACTACACCTGGCAGGCCTATGTCATCGGAGCGATGGCCAGCGGCGACGACGGTACCGTTTACATCGGCGAGGATGAGCGCATTTCGAAGCTCTATCTTTTCTATCCACCGCAGTAAGCGAGATCACTAGCCTTGCATGTTTGTGGTTCAACGGCGTGGGAGAGACTCGAGAATAACTTGTAGCTCCGGGTCATTACTTCTATTGTCGGCGATTGAGGAATGACCATGAATCGAAGAGCATTCTTAAAATCAGCAGCTGTTGCGGGGATTGCTGGGGGGATGGGACCCCGGCCTGCAAGTGCATTTGTTCCCGCCCACAATTGGGACAACTACAACTTTGGTTCCGGCCCTGCCATCACGGACCGCCTGAATCAGGGACCGTTTCCGCAATATCCTCCCGAGGAAGTTGTCCCCGTCGACGACGTTGTGATGGCGACAACGCGGTCCTCGGAAGTTGTGCCAAACTTCGGTAAAGGACTTGTGACGTATATCTCGGGCGATCTCGGGCGCGACGAAATCAAGTCGGACAATATCGCACAAGCCATTGAAGCGCTTGCCAGCCTTCCCTTAGGCCAGAAACTTTACATTCGTGTACCCTGGCGAGATGTTCAGACACAGTCAGGCCGTCTGGATTTTGCGGATTACTGGAAGATCACTTTTGAGATGGCCGCCAAGTACAAAAAGCGCGTCGGCTTTCGAGTAATGATGAGCGATCCTGACATTCAGGGATCAGCTCTACCGGATTTTGTTCTGAACAAGGTTCCCATGGTGAAGCTCGCCGGGGAGTGGAAGGGGAATTCCAATGAGGTTCGCTATCGCCAAGTCCATTTGCAACCTCGCTATGATGATCCACACTTCCAGGATGCTTATCGAGAACTGAACGGTCTTCTCGCCGCGGAACTGAATGGCAACCCGCTCGTCGAATATATGGACACGTTCATGTACGGTTTCTGGGGCGAGGGACATACTTGGCCCTACACCAATAATCCGTTTCCAGACTATGCCACGGCCGAGCGTACCTGGATCCACATGTTGGAAGTACAACTGGATTATTGGACGAAAACTCCTCTCGTAACCAACACGCAGCCGGACTTCAGCCGCGTTGGAAATTCGGAGTTGGTGGATCGCACCGTAAGAAGCGCGAATTGGCTACGGACCGACACAATTTTTATTGAGAACATGCAGATTGAAAGCCTCAGCAATCGGCCTCCCTGGGTGGGCGCTGTTCTAGAAGTACCACTGCCTGGTCATCAGCAAAATCAGCCCGCTTTGCAGGATGGAATCTCTTACAGTGACAATGAGATCGAGCACGCACTCGACGTGGGTGCGAACTACTTGTCACTTTGGAACTTTCACAACATCAATGCGGAAAATATCTTGAATTATTATCACCGATCTCCACACACCATCGACCGAATCAATCGTTCGATAGGTTATCGGGTCCGGCCATCTTTTATTTGGCAATATTCGGATGGTAACCATCAAGGACTGGTTGTCGGTTTTGCCAATGATGGGGTTGCCGGAGTCCCGGGAGCTTTGCGCGTGTCTGTGGCAAGCGCGGATGGCAAGGTAAAGATTGGCGGCAGCCTGGATCCTGGATATCCGCTGCCGGGAAAAATTCGCCAAGCACAGTTCGTTCTTCCAGAAGGAGTCGATTGGAAGGGCCTGAAGCTAATGGCGGAGATTGAAGTGAAAGGCGTCCGGCATCCCGTGCAATGGGCTTGCCAGCAGAAGCTCAATGATGATGGCTCGCTTACGCTTCGTCCGAACTTACGCCAGGCACCCTGATGAAAATGCTTTCACGACAAACAAAATTTGGCTTCATCGTGAAAAGTGGAATGGTGAGCTTGCTGATACTAGCGCTCCCTCGTCAAGTCATCGCAGCACCGCAAGCAGCAACTGCTGTGGCGCCAAGTGCGCCACACACTTCGTATCAGTATTGGAGATCAGGAAATCCTAAGGACACTCAAACAATTACCCAGGGCGGTATTGCGATGATCGGCGGCGGCGAGGACCTGGATGATGCTTTTTCATGGCTATGTACGAGATCCGGTGGGGGAAACTTCCTGATCCTGCGAGCCAGCGGCAGCGATGCCTATAACCCCTATATCCAAGGGTTGTGCCATGAGAATTCAGTTGCGACACTGCTGATCCCCAATCGCAAGGCGGCTTTCGACCCTGCAGTGCGGAAGACGGATCGCAAGCGCGCAAGCCATTTTTATCTCAGGAGGAGACCAGGCGAAGTATGTAAATTTTTGGCAGAACACGCCAGTGCAGCGCGCCATCAACAACGCAATCCGGCGAGGTGTTCCGGTTGGCGGAACGAGCGCAGGTCTCGCCGTTCAAGGTGAATTTATGTACTCCGCGCAGCATGACCCGGCTGATGGCCCGGATCTCAGTTCTGCGATGGCTCTCAAAAATCCTTACCTCACACGCGTGACGATTGTCCGCAATTTCCTTAGCATTCCTGCTCTCCGCGACACGATCACGGATACCCACTTTTCGCGACGGGACCGTATGGGAAGGCTGCTGGTATTTATGGCGAGGATCTTGCAGCTGAGACGATGTACAGAGTATTCACGCGATTGCTATTGATGAGCACACGGCTGTGCTGCTGGAGCCGGATGGACATGGAAGGATTGTGGGCACTGGTGCAGCGTATTTCCTGAAAGCATCCTCCAAAGCGCAAGCCTGTCGACCGGGAGTGCCGCTTACTTTTGCACATGTTTCTGTGATCAAAATACGAGCCGGTGCTACGTTTGATACGACCACGTGGAGTGGAGCGGGAATACATTATCAACTTTCTGTACGCGATGGAATCATCCATTCGACGCAAGCCGGGGATGCGATCTATTAGCGCTTGATATCGCACATACAAATGGCATGTTAACCGAGTCGTAAACCTTTTCGAAAACTAAGGCCTGTAGGCAGAAAAATCAGCTCTTTTAGCTTTCCACAGGCAGCTAATCCCTACAAATTGTAGAAATGAATTGCTATTGAATGAATCCACTGCATACACTATGCGCTGCATTCCCTTACATGAGGTGACGAGTGAGGAAGCTGATTTCGATCGTTGTAGTTCTTTTGTCTCTCGCATCAGCGAGCTTTGCGCAGACATCCATGGGCCGAATTCTCGGAACGGTCACCGATACGACGGGAGCGGTAATTCCAGGAGCACGCATCCGCATCACCAATACGGCAACTGGCGTGGTGCGCACGCTAACGTCGACAAGTGCGGGCGAGTACGTAGCCCCCGATCTGGAGCCGGGCCCATATTCAGTTGTCATTGATGCTCCGGGATTTGAGAAACTCGAGCGGACTGGACTTGTGTTGGAAGTAGCGCGCGATGTCCGAGTGGATGGCCTGCTCAAACCTGGGTCTCTCTCGGAGACGGTCACCGTCAGCACGCAAGCCTCGTTGATCGACACGACGAACGATGTGCTCGGCACCACCTTTTCCAATCAGGCGATTAACGAACTTCCTTTACAAGGCCGGGATTTCCAAAATCTCGCGATTCTACAACCTGGAATCCAAAGAACGCCTGGCGGCGGGTTCCTGTCGATCAATGCCAACGGAAATCGTCCGGAGGACAACAATTTCATCGTCGATGGCATTGACGATAATGACGCTTACTACGGTACGACGGTCATCAATGCAGAGGGCATTACAGGAACTCCCGCGACCCACCTGCCGATCGATGCGATTCAAGAGTTCAACGTACAGTCCAGCCCTGAAGCGGACTATGGATTCAAGCCCGGCGCAATCATCAATGTTGGTATCAAGTCTGGAACCAATCAGTTTCACGGCTCGACGTACTATTTCAATCGCACGAATTCGTTCGATGCGCGTAACTATTTCAATCCCGTAGGACAGCCGATTTCAGATCTTCACCTGCATGAATTTGGGGCTTCGGCAGGCGGCCCAATAATCAAAGATCGGCTCTTCATCTTTGGAAACTACGAAGGCGTGCGGGATGTTGTAGGAAACCCTCTGGCTGTTGAGAGTCCTGTCACGGTTCCTATCGGCGATCCTACATCGAGCATTGCCGATGCGATCTCCGAATGCCAGACACAGGGAACGTGTAGCACCATCAGTCTGAGCCTGGCGAAGCTATATCCGACAAACACTGGGCAAAACCAGCAAGGACCCACGGTGATCGATACCGACTTTGATAACCAGAACCGAGAAGACAACGGTATTGTAAAAGTCAACTACACCGCCTCGCAGCACAATAGCTTTTACGGCACGTATTTCATCGGAAATAGCCTACAGACAGAAGAGACTCCGAATGTGCTGAATGCGGAGTGGCTGTCGCAGGCGCAGACGCAAGCCCAGGTCGCTGGAATCTCCTGGATATATGTGGGCGGCGCGAAATTCACCAATCAGTTGCGCGTCGGCTACAACCGTTTCTGGCAGGATAATGTCAGCGCAGACCATAGTGTAGATCCGACAACCTATGGAATCGACACGGGTGTGACCAATCCGACAGACTTCGGATTGCCGAAGATTAATGTGTCAGGATTCAACCAGCTGGGTGGTAGCGATTCGCCCCTCTATACGACGCCGAACCAAACATACGTCTACAGTGAAAACGCGACGTATTTGGCAGGCGCGCATGACTTCCACTTTGGAGGAGAGATTCGCACGGGCATGACCAACAACCGGCGCGATACCGGCGGCAAAGGCGTCATTGACTTTGATACCAGCTACGACGCGAATGGAAATGCGGTGCTAAGTCCGCTGCAGAATTTTGTCCGTGGCATCGCAAACTACGGGTACGTTTTTGTTGGAGACAGTCATCGCGTTGTCAGTCAAACCTCCTACGGAATGTTTTTGCAAGATACCTGGCGCGCAAGAAAGAACCTGACCGTAAGCTGGGGACTTCGCTACGATCTGACGCTCCCCATCCACGAAAAGCATGACCTGCTTGGAAATTTCGATCCGAATGAGGGCCTGGTGCAGGTTGGAAAACAGATCAGCGCGCCGTATGACACCGACCACCACGATTTTGCGCCGCGACTCGCCCTCATCTGGGACATGCACGGAGATGGCAGGACGGTGGTTCGCGCAGGTGGCGGAGTGATCTATGAGATTCCGCACATCTCGGTGTACATAGGACAGAATGGAACCGCAGCAAATGGACTCAGTGTCATTCCAACGGGAGCGCAGGGTGTCACGCCGGGGGGTGGCAGCATTGTCGCGACGACTTATTACTACAATGCGGATAACACTACAAACATCAATCAAACGCTGACCAATGGCTGGCAAAGCGGCGGTCCGGTGTTTGGCAATCTCAGTCCAAGCCTTATTGCATGTTCCTATGACAACCCCTGCCCAATCATGGGTGTGAACCATGGCATTACGACGCCGTATATTTTCAATTGGAACTTGAATGTGGAGCAGGCGCTGTGGAAGAATGCTGCGGCAACGATTGCCTATGTGGCCAATAAGGGCGTGCAGCTGTACAGTATTCGCGACATCAATCAGAACATCTACGCGAACGATACGTTGGGCGACGGGCAGTCGGGTCGGCCGTATGTGAACAAGTTTCCGTACCTGGGCTTTATCGACCAGCTTGGGAACGGGGATAACTCGATGTATCACTCCTTACAATTGACGCTAAAACAACAAACCAGCCATGGACTATTTTTTGTGGCTGGCTACACCTGGGCGCACGCCATCGATGACGCCAGCGGCAACCGTGAATTTCTCATTCAGAATAGTTATGATCCGGCTGCTGAGCGCGGCAATGCCGACCAGGACATCCGCAACCGATTTACTCTAGCGACGACCTACCCTCTTCCCAGCAAGAGAGGTTACTGGCAGATGTTGAGCGGCTGGCAGGTGAACAACATCTTTACCGCGCAGGACGGCGAACCCCTCTGGTTTGCGGACTTCGATGACAACATCAGCGGAACCAGTGAGTACAACGATCGCTGGAATCTCACCGGCGATCCCAAGCAGATTAAATGGTCTGCGAGTACGCCGCTGCCGTATTTCCCGGATGGAAGCGTCGTCCCGGCGTGTGTGGCCGCTACCAGCGGATCAGCGACCAGCATCGGCCAGCTACAGAACTACGGATGTTTCTCCGGCCGTGGATATACGATGACGCCACCCGATCCTGGAGCTTTTGGCGACATGCGTAGAAATGCCGTTCCTGGCCCCGGATATTTCGACTGGGACTTCTCATTGATTAAGACATTCAACTTTGGAGACCGCATCAATGCGGAGTTTCGAGGCGAGTTCTTCAACGTCATCAATCATCCGAACTTCGCTGCCGTGGATACTGACCTCGCCGATGACGTGGACGTAAGCCAACCTACAGTAGGACTTGCATCGAACACCCCGGACGTGGCGGCTTCGAACCCCGTTGTTGGATCAGGCGGTTCGCGCCATATTCAGCTCGGAGTAAAAATTCGCTGGTAAGTCGTGGAATAGAAACCATGAAGTTGATTTGCCTTTTGTTTTGCTGCCTGTGCGCGGCGCCTGTTTTGTGCCAGGCGCCAATTTCCGCGCCACTGCCACGCCTGACGCTCGACGAGGCATTTGACTACGTTCAGATCCAGTCCGTGGCAATTTCTCCCGACGGCAATGCTGTTGCGATTGGCACACGGACACCAGACTGGAAGGAAAGCCGGTTCCTTCAAACTTTATGGCTATATCGAAATGGCGCTTTGCGACGGCTCACGGAGTATGGGAGCGACCATGATCCGGAGTGGTCGCCCGACGGACAATGGATTGCATTCCTCTCCAACCGCAAGACGACGGATGGAAAGACGGAGCAGAGTGGAACGACGCAAGTCTATCTGATCTCCGCCAGTGGTGGAGAGGCATTTCCGGCCACACACGAAGAATCTGCCATTGATGCTTTTGCCTGGTCTCCCGATTCGAAGACGCTGTACTTTGCCGCGAAGAAACCGTTGAGCGATGCCGATAAGAAAGACCACAACATGCAATGGCACGACGTCATTCAATTCCGCAAAGATGAGCGCGGCGATGTCATCTGTCGCAAGAGTATTTCGACGACAATTGCCGATCGGGATCGTATTCGGCAGGATGTTCCGCAGTCGCCGGCGCAGGATATTGTCGCCTCCTTAAGCGAATCGGTTTCCGACATGGCGGTGTCGCCGGATGGCACCCAAGTTGCCTTCACAACCGAAGCTCCCTCCGGACGAATTGAGAAAATCTCCGATGATGAACTGTATCTCGTGACGGCAGCAGGGGGAATTCCGCGCCGCCTTACGCAGAATGAAGCCAGCGAGAGAGATGTCCAGTGGAGCCGCGACGGGCGAAAGCTTATTTTCCATGTTGCCGGGGGCTCGATCGAAGGCAAATATGAAGACGTGCAGAGCCGCATTTATTCGCTCGACCCTGTGACTGGAAAGATCGATCGGCTGGGCGCAACCTTTCAAGGTTCCTTATCAGAGCCGGAAATGTTGCCCGCTGGCGGAGTCGCAGCCACTGGAGCGCTGGGCACGGAAGTACAAGTTTACGTGCAGCGAAAAAACTCCGAATTCGAGAAGATGCCGGGACGTTCGGGTACATACTCGACGCTGAGCGCAGCTGCATATTCGCCGCGACTAGCATTTGTTTACTCCGCGCAACAAATGCCTGCAGAAGTCTACGTTGCGGATTCACCAGATAGTCTGCTGCAAGCGAAGCCGATTACGTCGTTCAATAGTCTGTTTACGCAGCGCTCATTGCCGCAAGGCAAGCCATATATATGGACGGCGGATGATGGGACCACGGTCGAAGGATGGCTGATCTACCCACCCGGTAAATTCGGCGCAAAGCACTTGCGTATGCTGACATTGATCCACGGCGGCCCGGCAGCCGCCGACGGAAATCACTTTCGCTCCGACTGGTACGACTGGGCTGTGATCGCGGCTAGCAATGACTGGCTTGTGTTTCGTCCGAATTATCGGGGTTCCATCGGATATGGGGATGCTTTCATGCGACAAATATCTCCGCATCTGGTTTCGCGACCGGGGAAGGACATACTGGAAGGTGTGGATGCGCTGGTACGAGATGGAATTGCAGACCCGCAACAGTTGACGATTGGCGGTTACAGCTATGGCGGGTACATGACCAACTGGCTGATTACGCAAACGACACGTTTCCGCGCTGCTGTAACGGGTGCGGGCGCAGTGGAACACGCGGTGAACTGGGGCAACGACGACCTGACATTTGACGATGCCTGGTATCTTGGCGGAGCACCGTGGGAAGCAGAGAAGAACTACAACGCAGAGGCAGCCATGTGGCAGATGAACAAGGTGCATACGCCCACACATCTGGTGGTGGGCGCCAACGATATCCGGGTGGCAGCGGCTGAAAGCTATCTGATGGAACGCGAACTGCATACGTTGGGTGTACCCGCGGATTTGCTCGTCTTTCCTGGGGAAGGACATTTGCTTGGCAACAATCCGTGGCACGGAAAGATTAAAGTACGGGAAGAGCTGAAATGGCTGGATACCTATAGTAGCGAGAAAGCCCCTTAGCCGTTGCATATCGAAAACCTGGGATCGAGACAGTGTCTGTGGGACCATCCTTAAATACAAACCGACATAATTTATTCGAATTGTGAAATGTGGAGGGCGTCGATGATTTCTTCACGATGGCTATTTGCTGTGGTGTTGTTCGCGGTAGTGATGCAGGCCCAGCAGCCGCCGGCAGCGGAACTGTTGCAGGGCTATTCCCATGATGCATCGGCCAAAGAGATGCAATGGGAGCAGCAATTTCGTGCGATGCCATCGTCGGACAATTTGCGAAGCTATATGCAACGGCTATCCGCGCATCCCCATAACGTTGGCTCTCCATACGACAAAGATAACGCGGAATGGATCGCCGACAAGTTTCGCTCGTGGGGGTTCGACACTTCGATCGAGACATTTTATGTGTTGTTCCCTACCCCGCGAGAGCGAAAGCTGGAGTTGATTGAACCCACAAAGTTCACAGCGAAGCTGGAGGAGCCGCCGGTCGCAGTCGATCCAACCTCTGACCAGCAAGCCGAGGCGCTACCGCCCTACAATGCGTACTCCGCCGATGGCGACGTGACAGGGCCGCTTGTGTACGTGAACTATGGCACCCGTGAAGATTACGAAACATTGGACCGCATGGGTATTTCCGTAAAGGGAGCAATCGTAATTGCGCGTTATGGTGAAGCGTGGCGCGGCATCAAGCCGAAGGTGGCTGCTGAGCATGGCGCGGTGGGTTGCATCATCTATTCTGATCCGCAACAGGATGGATACGGCGAAGAAACGCCCTTCCCGCAGGGCCCGGCACGCCCGACCGAGGGTGTACAGCGAGGCTCGGTCGCGGACACGTACTATCCCGGCGATCCTCTCACCCCAGGCGTTGGCGCGACCAAGGACGCAAAGCGTATCCCGTTGAAGGATTCTCCCGAGATTACAAAAATACCGACATTGCCTATCTCCTACGGAGATGCGCAGCCTTTGTTGCAGGCTTTGGGAGGGCAGATGGTTCCGCGAGCCTGGCGTGGAGGATTGCCGATTGCATACCATGTGGGGCCCGGCCAGGCTAAAGTACATCTGAAAGTGTTTTCGAACTGGGACACGAAGCCAATCTATGATGTGATCGCGCGCATGTCTGGTTCGACTGAACCGGACCAATGGGTAATCCGCGGCAATCATCAGGATGCCTGGGTGAACGGAGCTGAAGATCCTATCTCAGGCCTGGTTGCGGAGATGGAAGAAGCTCGTGCCTTAGGCGAGCTCGCCAAACATGGGTGGAAGCCGCGACGAACAATTATTTATTGCGCGTGGGACGGCGAAGAACCGGGACTGCTGGGTTCGACGGAGTGGGTGGAGACGCACGCGAAAGAGCTGAGTGATCATGCGGTTTTCTATGTCAACTCCGACAACACAGACAGAGGCTTTCTCGAGATGGAGGGGTCGCACTCCGTCGAACACTTTATGAATGCCGTGGCTGGAGATGTATCGGATCCAGAGACGAATTACTCGGTGCTGGAGAGAGAGCGGCTGCATGAGATCGGCGTGGCTACGACAGACGCGGCGCGGACGGAGCTAAGACAACGTCGCGACCTGCGCATTGGAGCTCTGGGAGACGGCTCCGATTACTCGCCATTTCTGGACTACCTTGGAATTCCTTCGCTGGACCTGCGCTTTGACGGCGAAACTCCGGGAGGTGTGTACCACTCAGAATATGACGACTTTTATTGGTACACGCATTTCTCCGACACAAAGTTTGTTTATGGGCGTGCGCTGGCGCAAGTGGCGGGGACAGCCGTAATGCGTATGTCAGACGCGGAAATACTGCCCTATGAGTTCACGGATGTCGCGGACACAATGCACGAGTATGTGAACGATTTGAAAAAACAAATGACGCAAACGCGGCAAACGATCGAGGAGAGCAATCGCGAGATCCATGAGGGAGTTTTCACCGCGATGTCCGATCCGCAGACCCCATCGTATCCGCCGAAGGAGGAACAAATTCCTCCGTATTTGAACTTTGCCCCCCTGGAAAATGGGGCAGCCGATTTGACGATCAGCGCGGAGAAATATCAGAAGGCATTCAGTCAGTTAGTGCAGAACGATTCTGTTCTCGACGGGACGCAGGTAGCAGGCGTGAACCACTTGCTGATGCTGACTGAGCGAGCGACGCTGCGGCAGGCAGGCCTGCCGGGCAGGAGTTGGTATAAGAATCAGATCTATGCTCCAGGCGCGTATACCGGCTACGGCGTAAAGACGCTGCCCGCAGTACATGAGGCCATGGATCAGCACCAATGGCAGTTGGCGGAACAGCAATCCCCTGTGGTGGGAAGCGTGTTGATTGATTGGAGCCGAGCCATCGATGCGGCGGCGGAGAAGCTGGACGCAATCGAATCGAACCCGAAAACCGACTCCGGCAATTAAGCTCCTCAGTCTCGGCGCGTAAGGCGTTCCGCCAACCGTTGGACGAGTTCCTTCCAGGATTTCGGCGCATCTTGCTGAGAAGTATTTGGCCCGGCTGCTGGGTGGGTCACAGCGGAGTAGGTTTCCAGACCGGAAATTGACCGGTCCGGATCTGCGGAGATGGTACCGAGCAACGCCACAAACTCGTCGGCAAGCTGCGCGATGACGGACTCGTCAAATAGATCTGTGCAGTACTCAAACGAACCGGAAATTCCGTGGGGGGTTTCGCTCAGCTGCAAGATCAGATCGAATCTTGCCGTCCCGGGCTTGGTATCTATGTGAAGAAAGCTGCTTGGCTTGGTGGCCATGTCGGAGTCGAAGCCGAACATAACTTGAAAAAAAGGAGAGCGCAGCGACCTGGGATCTGGCTTCAGCACGCGAACCAGTTCCTGAAAAGGCACATCGCTGTTCTCGTAGGCTTCCAGCGCCGTGGTGCGCACCTGTCGCAACACACCCCGGAAGTTTTGCTTTCCGTCCAGCTGACAGCGGAGCACGAGCATATTGACGAACAGGCCGATGAGGGACTCCGTTTCCACCTGCTTGCGGTGCGTAATCGGCGAACCGATGCAGAAGTCTTCCCTTCCGGAATGCCGATACAGGAGAACGGCAAACGCCGCCAGCAGTGTCATAAACAGCGTGGCGCTCTCTTGCTGGGCAATGTTGCTGAGTGAATCTCGAAGTGATGCGCTGATGACGACAGGTGTTGTTGCGGCCCATGGGGCTCGTTTTTCAGGGTAGGCGCGGCTGCCATGCAGATCCAGGTACTCAGGAACTCCAGCAAGCTTGGCGCTCCAATACTGGAGCTGCTTCTCTATTGCCTCGTCGGCGAGCTGCTGGGCCACCCAGATTGCATAGTCGGCATATTGGATGGGAAGAGCGGGAAGATGCGCTGTCTCGTTACGTACCGCCGCTTGATATAACGCATCCAGCTCTTCGCACAGGATGGTCAGCGATCTACGGTCCGCGATGATGTGGTGGATGTTGAAAAACACCGCATGCCGCTGCTCCGCCAAACGAAACAGATGGAACCGAATCAGTGGAGGTTGCGACAGATCAAATGGCCGTCCCGCTTGTTCGCGGATCAATGTATATAACGCCTGATCTCGATCGCTTGCATCCAGAACTGATAAGTCTGTGAACTCCACCGGGGCGCGGGCTGCGGGTGCAACGACCTGAAACAGCTCGCCCTCCTCCTCATAAAAGGAGGTGCGCAGCGTTTCATGTCTGGAAAGGAGCTGATCAACAGCCTGCTGCAGCGCTTGCAGGTCGATGGGTCCCTCCACAAAAAATGCTTCGGGGATGTTGTAGGCAACGTGGCCGGGATCGAAATGGTCGATCAGCCACAGTCCTTGCTGGGCGCGTGTTTGAGGAATTTTTTCAGTCCGTGGTGCTGGAGCCAGCGGGCCTGGAAGCGAGCGAGCATCAGCTGATTCGATCAACCGCAGCAGGTCGGTTTTTCGGCGCGTGAGTTCTGCGCGAAGCGGCGCATCCACCACTCCTGCAGGAGCGTTGATGCGCAGGCGTCCGTCCCTGGCCGAGACATCGATGTTGCGATGTCGAAGCAGACTGAGGAATTCAGCATTCGTAAGTTCTTGCATACGTAGACGCCTTAACCCGGGCGCAAATTCAGTAGTTTCCTACCGACAACTGGAGCAGCCGTAACCACACTTCAATTCTATGGTCTGCAGATATACGGAATACGCTATCGTCATGATGTTGAGAATCAATGTCGAGCCGAGGTGCGGGTCGTTCAGATTTCAATTTCCTCACGTTCTAGCACCTGTGGGAAAGACGTTGAATTGAAGGCCCAGGACGTTAGGCGAACATGCTGGGCCAGCTCTGCCGGCGTAGCCGCTTCAAAGATGACGCGCAGCGACAAGTCCACCTTGTAACGCTCTCGAAGACGAGCCAGTACTTGGGTTCCCAGCAAAGAGTGTCCGCCAAGTTTGAAAAAATTGTCATGGACGCCGATGGGTTCGACGCCGAGAAGCTCCTGCCATGTGTCGACGATGAATATCTCAATCTCATCTTCCGGCGGCGCAAAATCATCCAGGGATTCCGGCCGGCGATGCACACTCATGGCCGCGTGCGGAACAGCGGGCTTAAGTGAATTTTGAAAATCTTCAACTGTCTGTTTTGTATACCGCTGGGCTGCCGCGAAATCGCGTGTCGAGACAAGCATTTGTGAGACAGGAGAAAATAGCACGCGGTCGAAGACATCGGTTGCTTCAGCGGAATGAATACCGTGTTTCAGATTGTCTTCTTGAAGATGCGCCAAAGCAGCGGGCAATTTCATATGCGCAGCCATACCGACGTCCCCCCACGTATCCCAATTGACCGACAAGACCCGCGTACCGCTGGGATCGTCGTATGCCGTGGCAAAGCCATCGAGATAGGCATTCGCCGCCGCGTAATCGGACAGTCCAACCGATGGAATCGCAGTGCTAATGGAGGAACAGAGCAGAACAAAATCAAGGTCCTCTGTGGGCAGGCATTCGCGAATCCATTCCGTACCTTGAACCTTCGCAGAGAGGACGGCCAACGCCTGCTCTCGCGATTTTGTTTGAATCATTCCGGAGCCGGCAATTCCGGCAGCGTGGAGGATGCCGTGGATGGGACCGTATTGGGCACGCACCATGGAGAGGACCTGCCGCATCGCTGCTGCATCGGCGGTGTCCGCCGTCATGACAATTGGTTTTCCGCCAAGCTTCTCTATGGACTGAATACCTTGGATTTTCCGTTGCAGTTCTTCAGGCGTTTCCGGCGCTTCGAGCAAGGCATTCCACTCCGACGCGGCGGGCAGCGAAGTGCGCGAAGTGAGAACAACGCGCGCTTGTGCGGTTCGCACCAGATGCTGCGCAAGAACGAGTCCAACACCGCCTAGTCCACCAGTGATGATGTAGGTGCCGCCGGTTCTTAATGAAATGCTGCGATTGTTCTTTCTTTCAGCAATCGGCTTTTCCAACTGCACCGGCTCAAAATGCTGGATCCATCGCGACGATCCGCGATAGGCGACGATTGCATCGGATGGAAGAGAGAGAAGTTCCGCGATGCACTGCTGGATCGATGATTCAGAGCTCGATGCAAGGTCGACATCGATGACCCGGGAGACGATGCTGGGGCATTCGAGCGGAATGACTCCGCAAAATGCATTCAACGCGGCGGCAATCGGCGAGGAAATATGCTCTCCAAAAACGCTGTAAGCGCGATCAGAGAGAACATTGAATTCAATGCGTCCGCCAGATTCCCCCGCCGCCTGAACCAGAAACATGGCGCTTAACACGCCACGATCCAGCGCAGCCTGGAGATTGACTTCGTCGTCTGGATTCGGCATCCACGCATGGATGATTCGATCCGGCGAGTGCCCGCTCGTCTGCAGATCCTGCAGCAACGCTGAATAATCTTCACGATTCGCCGGATTAATTTCATAGAGTGCAGGAGCGATCTTGCGAAATTTTTTGCCGGCGCGCACCCGAATTACATGTCCGTGCGGGCCGAGGCCACCGGAGAGTGCGTCGGAAAACGGCCCATCTTCGGCGAACAACACCCATGTCCGCGCCGCGACCACTTCCGATTTCTTGAGAAGTTCCGGGAGGGTCCGTTTCCACGATGGAACATAGAACCAATTGGTGATATCCGCCTGCTTGACCAGCGCACCGGCGCGGACATTGGCTTTGGTTTGTTGCGCCTCTACCCAGTAACGCTGACGTTCGAAGGGATAGGTTGGCAGCGATAGGCGCAGTCGACGCTCGCCCGGATAGAGTGCGTCCCAGTTTGATCGAGCATTCAAAAGCCAGAGACGACCGATCGCGGTAAGCCATGTTTCGCGGTCGTCGTGCGCAGCGTGGCGAGGCCGCATGGAGGGAATCAGAGGTTGTGTGCTCCGTGGCGCCAGATGCTGACGAACCAGCGATAGCAGTGTTTCCCCGGGCCCAACTTCCAGAAGAACCGGGTCAGACTCTCGCAGCAATTTCTGCGCGCAATTGGAAAATTGGACCGTATTCCGAAGATGTGTTCCCCAGTATCGCGGGTCAGTGGCCTGGCTCATCGGTAATCCACGTGCCGGTAACATTGGAGAGATAAGGAAGGTTCGGAGGATTGAGCTTAACCGTGGCAACGCGATCGACGAACTCTTTCACAATTGTGTCGACCATAGGCGAATGGAAGGCATGGGAAGTTTGCAGGCGGCGGCAAACAATTTTCAACTTTCGCAGCGTTGCCTCGAGAGCCGCAATGGCGGCTTCTGTCCCAGATGCGACGGTCTGAGATGGCGCATTTACGGCGGCGATCGAAGTTTCTGGCGAGAGCAATGGCAGCAGGTCCGACGCGGAAAGACTGACCGCGAGCATCGCTCCTGACGGCAGAGCTTGCATCATTTTGCCCCGCACAGTAACCAGCGCAAGGGCGTCTGGAAGCGAAAATACTCCAGCGAGACAGGCCGCAACATATTCTCCGATGCTGTGCCCGACCATCACCGCGGGACGAATGCCGCATGCGATAAACAGCGTGGCCATCGCATATTCGGTGACAAACAACGCGGGCTGCGTAATGGCAGTTTGTTGCAGGAGACTCTCTGACTCCTGCGCTTTGTCCGGAGTTGGATAAAGAATCTCTCGAAGGTCGAGCTTGAGACGCGGCTTTAAAATTTCGCAGCAGGTGTCGACGGTTTCGCGAAATACTGGGGTGGTGCGATAGAGATCAAGCCCCATGTTCGCGTATTGAGCACCCTGGCCCGGGAAAAGAAAAACAATTCCCGCTGGGTCCGCTGGAGCATTGGCGGTGCTGAGCGGTTGAGGTCCTGGCGATAGTGAATGAGGCATTTGGAGGGAGGCTTTCAGTTGCGTAATATCTCGCGCAATCAGCACGCGACGATGCTGGAAGGGCTGGCGTCCCTTTTGCAGCGTGAATGCGATGTCCGCAAGATTCGCGGACGGATTTTCCTCGAGATATCCGAGTAGCTGTGTGGACTGCATATCGAGAGCCGTGCTGGTTTTCGCGGAAAGCACGATCAATTGCCATGGAACGGAGGGACTGGACTGGACGGCTGGAGCTTCCTCGATGGAAACATGCGCGTTCGTCCCGCCTATGCCAAAGGAACTAACTCCCGCGCGAAACGGCGCTGGCCCGTGATAGGAAACCAGAGACGTGTTCACGGTGAACGGTGTTTTTTCGAATTCGATGAGCGGATTTGGCTGCGAGAAATGGAGTGTTGCGGGAATCGTGCGGCGCTCGACGCACAATGCGGTCTTGATGAGGCCAGCAATACCGGCGGCTGTATCGAGATGACCGATGTTCGTCTTCACGGATCCCAGTGCGCAGGAATGAGGCTTGGTGATCGCCGATTCGAAAGCCTTCGATAAAGCTGCGATTTCGATGGGGTCTCCCACCTCCGTGCCGGTACCATGCGCCTCAATGTATCCAATGGATTCCGGGGCGAAGCCCGCCATCTGCATCGACTTTAGAATGACGGCACTCTGACCCTCGATGCTGGGTGCGGAGTAACCGGCTTTTGCCGAACCATCGTTGTTCACCGCTGCGCCTCGAATCACTGCATAGATATGGTCGCCATCCGCAATCGCATCTTCAAGACGCTTCAACACGGCGATGCCCGCACCTGCTCCAGGTACCATTCCGGAGGCAGCGGCATCGAAGGCGCGACAATGTCCATCGCGCGACAGAATCATGCCTGGGACATAGAGATACCCTGGACTCTGCGGAATGGAAATCGAAACGCCCCCGGCAAGTGCCATGTCGCACTCGCGTCGCAGTAAACTTTCAAACGCCATTTGCACAGCGACCAGTGAGGTAGAGCACGCGGTTTGAACAGCAACTGCCGGTCCCTTCAAGTTCAGCTTGTAGGCGACACGGCTGCAGAGAAAATCTTTATCGTTGGCCACCATAATCTGGTATGGGCCAACGGACTCGACCACTTCTGGATTGGAGAAGAGATTGAGAAAGCCATACATATTCATGCCCGCGCCGGCAAAGACTCCAATCGCTCCCGGATAGGAACCGGGATCGCAGGCGGCATCCTCGAGGGCTTCCCATGCACACTCAAGAAACACTCTTTGTTGCGGATCAATGATCTCCGCCTCTCGCGCGCTAAAGCCAAAGAATGCAGCGTCAAAAAAATCCGGCTCATGCAGCGTACTGCTGGCGGCCACATAATCCGGATGGGAGATCAAGGCGGGATCGACTCCAGCCGCAGCCAACTCCGCATCGGAAGCAAAACGAATCGACTCCACGCCCTCTGTCAGATTTCGCCAGAAATCCTTCACCGTGGATGCACCGGGGAATCGTCCAGCAAGGCCAACGATTGCAATTCCCTTTTCGGGATGCTTTGTGGGGGAGTCACTCATCTTCACCGCACCTGACTTTCGTCCGCTGCTTCTCTTACGCTACAGGTTTCTCTGTGGCCATGCTGTTCAATGAAGTTTGCCAGCATTCTGATGGTCGGATATTGAAAGAAACTGATGAGCGGGATCTTCGGATCAATGTGCTGATTCAATTCTTCCTGCGCCCTGACAATTTGCAGGGAGTGCGCGCCCAGGTCAAAGAAATTATGGTCGACCCCTACTTGTTCGACATCGAGCACATGGCGAAATACGTCGGCAATGGTCTGCTGCAACGTAGTGACAGGCGCGACGAAATTCAACACGTCTGAATTGGCAGAGC
This sequence comes from uncultured Acidobacteriota bacterium, assembly GCA_963719625.1. Lineage (GTDB taxonomy): Bacteria > Acidobacteriota > Terriglobia > Terriglobales > Acidobacteriaceae > JAKAAZ01. Next base: position 54,805 of record CAVRDB010000014.1, on the reverse strand, counting down.
GCTCCGGTGCAGGCAGCGCATTGCGGTCCAGTTTTCCATTCGGCAGACGGGGAAATTCTTTCAGAAAAACGAAGGCCGCAGGAACCATATAGTCCGGCAAAGTGGTTCGGAGATGATCACGAACACTCGTGGTCGACGGCGGTTCGTCGGCGGAGATCAAATATGCCACCAGACGCTTATCCTCGCTGTCTTGTCGCAAGAGCGTGACCGCATCCACTACGCCAGGGCAGTTCCGCAGCGCGCTTTCAATTTCTCCCAACTCGATGCGAAAGCCACGGAGCTTGATCTGATGGTCCATGCGTCCGAGAAAATCCAGCGTACCGTCGGAGCGGTATCGGACAAGGTCACCGGTGCGATAGAGGCGCACGTTTAGATTCGACTCGGCCAATTCAGAAAATGATATCGACATGAATCGTTCGGCTGTCAGATCGGGGCGTTCCAGATATCCGCGAGCCAGGCCTTCGCCGCCAATCCAGAGCTCGCCGGGCGCGCCCTGTGGCACCGGCTGCCGCATTGAATCAAGAACATAAAAGCAGGTGTTCTGAATGGGCCGACCGATCGGGATTGCCTCCGTTCCTGCTTCTGCAAGGCACAACACCGCGGACCAAATGGTGGTCTCTGTCGGCCCATACATATTCCAAAGCGATTCGGAACGCACAAGTAGAGATCTAGCCAGATCGGTATCGAGCGCTTCCCCGCCGCATAGAATTTTCAGGTGCGGATCGCCTTTCCATCCAGCGGCAATCAGCAGTTTCCATGTGGCAGGCGTGGCCTGCATCACGGTTGGCCGATACCGCTCCAGATCGGCAAGCAGGCTGTTGGGATCGCCAGGCTGGAGAGCAATGCAAACTGTCGAACCGGTGGTAAGCGGCAATAGCAGCTCCAGCGCAGCAATATCGAAAGACACCGTCGTCACCGCTAATAACACATCGTTGGTGGTGAAACCTGGCTCTTTGCGCATGCTCTCAAGGAAATTTACCAATGCACGATGAGTGATCTCGACGCCTTTGGGTCTGCCGGTCGAACCGGAGGTAAAGATCACGTACGCGAGGTTGTCCGGATGGACGCGCGCGGAATTCGGCGGACGTTGCTTGCAGGGGAGTGAGCTGCGAGGGATTCGCCAGAGTTGTCGAGCGCATCGAGATACACGACATCGAACGGAAAATTCTGATGTTCAGACGACGCAAGCAGTAAGTCTGTTGTCGTCAAAACGACGAGTGGTTTGGCATCTTCAAGAATGTTCGAAATTCGGCCGGCGGGATAGGTGGGATCCAACGGCACGTATGCCGCTCCAGATTTGGCAACCGCCAGCATGGCGACAACAAGGTCCGTGGAGCGCGCCAGGCAGAGAGCCACCAACTTTTCTGGGCCTGCGCCGCGCGCTTTTAAGAGATCGGCGATTCGATTGGCGCGTTGTTCCAGCTCGCCATAAGTAAGCGATTCGCCGCCAGCCAGCACGGCGAGACGATCTGGCGTGGCGCGGGCGTGGGCCTCAAACTGCTGATGAAAACAGACTGGCGGAACGGTTGCCGCGGTTTGGTTCCAATCGACGAGTAATTTCTGCCGCTCCGATAAGGACAGCAAAGGAATGGCAGCAATCTTCTGGTTGGAGTCCGCACACACGGCGTTGAGAATGGCCAGGTAGTGCTGCTGGATTCTTTCAATCGTCTCTGGCTCGTACAGATCCGCGTTGTAATCGAAGTATGCCCACAATTCGCCGTGTCGCGGAAATATCTCGACTGTGAGGTCGAAGCGGGCTGTTCCTATCTCGATTTCCAGCGGCTCAGCGGCAAGGCCTGCAAACTCAAAGCTATCCAGCGCGAAATCCTGCAGGATGAACATCACCTGAAACAGAGGCGAATGATCCAGCGACCGCTCCGGACGCAGGGCATGCACAAGCCTATCGAAGGGAACATCCTGATGTTCGTAGGCGCGCAGGGCCACTTCACGAATTCTCCCGAGAAGTTCGGCGAAGGAAGGGTTGCCACTGAGATCCGTGCGCAGAACAAGGTTATTGACGAAGAAGCCGATCAGCCGGTAGAGCTCCGGCAGACTGCGATTCGCAGAAGGCGAACCGAGCACCACGTCGTCCTGGCCAGAATAGCGTGCCAGCAGTACCTTGAAGGCGGCCAGCAGGGTCATAAACAGCGTGACGGCATGACGCCGGCTGAGATGCTTCAGCGCATCGACCAACTCCTGAGGCAGAACCAGCTTCGATCGGCACCCTCGAAACGACTCTGTTGCAGAGCGACGGTGGTCTGTAGGAAATCCGAACACAGGGGGTGCCCCGGCCAACTGAGTCTTCCAGTAGGGAAGCTGACGATCCAATTCACCAGATTCCAGCCATTTCCGCTGCCATGCTGCGAAATCGACATATTGAATCGGAAGGGGCGGCAGGGATGGTTCTTTGCCCGTCGCGTGGGCCTCATAGAGTTCCGAGAACTCTCGCATCAGAACACCCATCGACCAGCCGTCAGAGACCATATGGTGCATGGTAAGAACGAACAGGTGATCCTGTGGCCCCAGTACCAGCAGATGAACACGAATCAAGGACTCTTGCGTGATATCGAACGGCTGATTCGTAAGCCGGCCAACATATTTCAGAAGCTCAGTCTCGCGACTCTGGTCGCCAAGATGGCAGGCATCGATGGTCTCGAACCTCCAATCGCGTCCATCCCCAATGATCGCCTGCGGCTCACCATGGAGCTGGACGAAGCGGGTGCGAAGGTCTTCATGTCGTTGCACAGTATCGACGATTGCCCGGCCAAACGCAGATATGCTGAAGGGGCCCTTCATCCGAAGCGCTGCCCCAATATTATTGGCCGCACTATTGGAGTCCAATTGGTTCAAAAACCATAGGCGTTGTTGCGCAAGTGACAACGGAAGCGGTCCGGATCGATCCATCGGGGCAATACCCGGCTTGCCGTTTCGCCGGGCGCGGCGCGAAGCCCGCAGAAACGCGATGATCTCGGGTTTGCGCTCGGCAAGCTCCTGACGCAACTCCGGCGTCAAGACGCCCTGAGGAGCGTTGCACTTGAGCGCATCACCATCCAGCGACAAGGAGATGTCGAGCGAACGAAGGTACCCAAGCAATTCGACGATCGATCTCATAGTCGAAGTTCGTCCTTCTGCGATCTTGCCCAATCAGATTCAGAGCTACCGAACGCCTGTTGTCCAAAATCTCAAGGCATCGGTCAATTCAACTTCGATGTGGCCGCCGGCGCAGCAGCCCCCGTCTATCCATATATTTACGCGTTGTTGAGGCGCCGTCGTTGGAACGTGCACACCTTGCTCATTTCGCTGAGCATGAAACTCCCCGATGACTGAACCGATACGAATCTATCCCTAGTGTAATTTCGCCCTTTGGTAACCACGGAAATCGCTGATAATCCCGACAAGGGTAACATTAAGTAACGTGGACGCGCAGCATCCCCGGAAAATGCATTTGCCAGCGATGCAGTTGCTATTTGCGCCTGCACCATTCCTGACGTAAAGTTCATGTCGTAAGTACTTTCCATTATGCGACGAACAGTCCGTTTTTCTCTGCTGATTTCTGCCGTACTGTTGCTGGCCAATATGTCGGGTATCGCGCAAGGCAATATGTCTGCGACCCGACAAAACAATGCCTCTAGCCCGTCGGAACGCTGGAGCGAAGCGAAAGCGAACGCCTGGTATGCGAAACAGCCCTGGCCAGTCGGCGCAGACTACATTCCGCGCGATGCCATCAATCAGTTAGAGATGTGGCAGGCCGCAACCTTTAATCCGCAGGAGATCGATCAGGAGTTAGGGTGGGCCCAGGCCATTGGCATGAACACCATGCGGGTTTTCCTGCATGACTTGTTATGGCAGCAGGATCCGAAGGGCTTTCAGCAGCGGATCAACACTTTCCTGACAATTGCCGACAAACATAAGATCCGGCCTATTTTTGTGCTGTTCGATTCCTGTTGGGAGCCGTATCCGAAGCTGGGGCCGCAGCATCCTCCCATTCCAGGAGTGCACAATTCCGGGTGGGTGCAGGGTCCAGGGATGACCGCGTTGAAAGACCCATCGCAGTACCCGCGGCTGGAAACATACGTCGAGGGCGTCGTGGGCGCGTTCGCGAATGACTCGCGCGTTCTAGCCTGGGATCTTTGGAATGAACCCGACAATGGCGACGACGAGAGTTACGACAAGATCCAAAATGAAAAAGAAAAGAATGGCCTCGTTGCGGAACTGCTGCCTCAGGTCTTCTCCTGGGCACGGTCGCAAAATCCCATCCAGCCGCTGACGAGTGGCGTTTTCTATGGCGACTGGAATGATTTCTCCAAGCTGAAACCGGTACAAAAGATCCAAATTGGACAGTCGGACATCTTGTCATTTCATAACTACGGCTGGCCCGAGGATTTTGAAAAGCATGTGATCGAGTTGCAGGGCTATCACCGCCCTATCTTCTGCACAGAATATATGGCGCGGAGTAACGGCAGTACCTTCGACACGATCCTGCCTATCGCGATGAAATATCGCGTGGCGGCGATTAATTGGGGCCTGGTCAATGGAAAGACGCAGACCAACCTGCCGTGGAACTCCTGGCAGCGACCTTATGTACTGGACCAACCATCGGTCTGGTTCCACGATGTTTTTTATCCAGACGGCAAACCCTATCGCCAGCATGAAGTGGACTTGATCCGCCAATTAACCAGCCAGACGAACGGAAAGCCTGAGTAAGACTCAACGCTGCAGCGCCGCCGGATGCTATAACCGAAACGTATGGTTCGCTTGAAACGGCTCTCTGCCGCGCTACAATCCGCAGCTCCCAAAGTGGATGCGATGCTGGTTACGCATCCGGTTGATGTCCGATATTTGACGGGGTTCACTGGGTCGAACGCGGCTCTTGTCCTGCCACAGGTCTCGTCGAATTCACGCAAAGTTCGTAGCTCGCCACACGGCCACAAGCCGGTACTGTTTACCGATGGCCGTTACATTCAGCAAGCCAAGCAGGAAACAAAATATGCGGGCGTGGTGATCGCACAGGGACCCATCTTGCGAGAAGCCTGCGCATGGATGCTAGCAGCCGGCGTACGCCGCTGCGCCATCGATGCCGAGCATACCACTGTGGCGGCTCTGGATATGCTGCGCCAATGGATTCCCAGCAAACAGCGACGCGGCTTCTTTCAGCCTGTTCCACCTCTGACGGCTGGGCTTCGTGAGATCAAGGACACGGGAGAGATAGACCGGCTGCGGGCCGCGGCGCAACTGGGTTGCCGTCTTTTTGAGGATCTGCTGACGCAGATCGAAGCTGGAAAGCGGGAACTGGAAGTCGCCGCCCATCTCGAATTCACCGCACGCATGGCCGGCGCGGAGGGGATGTCGTTCGAGACCATTGTGGCCAGTGGCGCGCGTTCTGCATTGCCACACGGACACGCCACTGAGCAGCGTATGCCGCGACGAGGATTTGTGGTGCTCGACTTCGGCGTTATGCTTAGGGGTTACTGCTCAGACATGACTCGTACGGTGCACCTTGGCCGTGCAACCGCGGCTGGGCGCGACGCATACGAAGCCGTGTTGGAAGCACAATTGGCGGCCATCGCCACCGTCAGGCCCGGGATTCGCTGTGGAGAGGTGGACGAGGCTGGGCGCAGCGTTTTGAGACACGCGAAATTGGCCGATTTCTTTACCCATTCGACCGGACATGGTGTAGGTTTGGAGATTCATGAAGGTCCGCGCATCGCCGCAAAGCAGGAACAGCAACTAAAGCCAGGAATGGTGATTACAATTGAACCCGGCATATATTTGCCCGGCCGTTTTGGCGTGCGGATTGAAGATATGGTTCTCGTCACTCGCAGCGGGGCTGAAGTGCTAACTCCTGCGACGAAGGCATGGATTGAGCTGTAAGTTCCTCCGATGAAACCGCGGGTTCGGTACTGGCCTATTGCTATTTCAGAGTCCCGATCGCGACCATCCTAGGCCGAAACCACTATACTTGCATGGATGCAACAGATTCGTTTAAGTGCCTGTTAAGGAGCACGTGAAACCTATGAACGCCGGACAATTGCAATCGCTGAAAGACCTTATCGAATTTCTCAAGCAGCAGGAAGTGGGCGAATTCGACCTGGAGCAGGAGGACCTGAAAGTTCACCTCAGCTTTGCCGGCCATGGCCATTCCGCGGGCAATGTGGACCTGAGCCAGTTGAGCCATTTCCTGAAGCAGGCACCCACCCCACCCCCTGCGGCAGTCGTTACACCCGCCCACCTTCCAAGCGTAAGCGCCGGTACCCCGGCTGCGGCAGATTTGACCGCCGCGAACGAGGATGCTGGTCTGCATATCGTCAAATCGCCTATAGTCGGGACATTTTACGAAGCGTCCGCGCCCGGCGCCGAGCCCTATATTAAGGTGGGAGACCAGGTTGAATCCGGCCAGGTCGTCTGCATCGTGGAAGCGATGAAACTGATGAATGAGATTGAGTCGGATGTGGCCGGAGAAGTGGTCAAGCGCATGGTAACAAGCGGGCAGCCCGTGGAATACGGACAGCCCTTGTTTGCCATCCGTCGGCGCTAAGTTGCACCCGGAGTGCTGGTCAGAATGATTCGCAAATTCTCCAGAGTTCAACACCTTCACTGAGTTGAGGTTTATGTTCCGAAAAGTTCTCATCGCCAATCGCGGCGAAATCGCTCTGCGCATCATCAGTGCCTGCAAAGAGATGGGTATTCGTACGGTCGCCATTTACAGCGAGGCCGATCGGAACTCTCTCCACGTTCGCTTCGCCGATGAGGCCATCTGTATTGGACCGCCGCGTTCCGCGGATAGTTATCTAAATGTTCCAGCGGTGATTAGTGCGGCGGAAATCGCCGATGTGGATGCCATCCATCCAGGCTATGGCCTATTAAGCGAGAATGCGAATTTCGCTGAGGTCTGCCGCGCTTCCAATATCAAATTTATTGGCCCCCCTCCGGAAGTGACGCGGCTGATGGGCGAAAAAGAAAAAGCGCGCATGTCGATGAAGAAGGCGAAGGTGCCGATCCTTCCCGGCTCCGAAGGTGTCATTCAGAGTGAAGAAGAGGCGCTGGACTGGGCGCGGCAGATTGGTTATCCGGTGATCCTGAAAGCTTCCGCGGGCGGCGGCGGACGTGGTATGCGCGTCGTTCGCAGTGCGGAAGAACTGCCGAATTTCTTTCGTGCGGCGCGCACGGAGGCGCAGAATGCCTTCGGCAATGGCGACCTTTACATGGAGAAGTTCATCGAGAGGCCGCGCCATATTGAATTTCAGGTGCTGGCCGACGAGCACGGCAATGTGATGTCGCTGGGCGAACGGGAATGCTCTATTCAACGGCGGCACCAGAAACTGATCGAAGAATCGCCTTCTCTGCAAGTGACGCAGAAAATGCGCGATGAGATTGGTGCAACGCTAAAGAAATGCCTGGAAGCCATCGGCTACATGAACGCAGGCACGGTGGAGTTTCTGATGGATGAAGACGGCAAGCTACATTTCATCGAAATGAATACGCGGATTCAGGTGGAGCACCCTGTCACAGAGATGGTGACGGGCGTGGACCTGGTGAAAGCGCAATTTCGCATTGCCGCCGGAGAAAAACTCAGTGCGATCATAACGAAACCTGTGGAGATGCGCGGTCACGCGATTGAGTGCCGCATCAATGCCGAACACCCGGAAAAATTCACCCCCTCGGCAGGCAAAATCACCGCCTACAATCTGCCTGGTGGCAACGGCGTGCGCGTGGACACGGCGCAGTATGCAGAAGGGATTGTGCCGCCCTATTACGATTCGCTGATTGCGAAATTAATTGTGCATGGAACTAACCGCGCTGAAGCGGTGGCGCGGATGGAACGGGCGCTGAGCATGTTTGTGGTGGAGGGGATCCATACCACGATCCCACTGCATCGACGTATCTTTGCGGACGAAGACTTCCGCGTGGGCGTCTTCGATACAAAATTCATGGAACGCTTCTTCGAACGCGAGAAGTTGCGCCAGGAATCCGTGCAGTAGCTGATATGCTTGCCCGCCTGTACGCTATCCTGGACACCGATCTGCTGGCCGCTCGTTCACTGCAACTCGCCGAAGTTGCCACCGCTATGCACGCTGCTGGCGTCACGCTGATACAGTACCGAAGCAAACAAGGCAGCGAGAGAGAGATGCTGCGCGATGCTGCCCTGCTACGTGAGATATTTCCGGCGGGCGGAAGTGTCCGGCTCATCTTGAATGACAGGCCTGATCTTGCGCTGCTGACGGGGTTCGATGGCGTGCATGTCGGTCAGGGAGATGTGGGCGCAGAAGACGCGCGTAACATCGTCGGTAGCGGCCGGTGGGTGGGCGTTTCGACGCACTCCGCCGAGCAAGTGATCGAAGCCGACCGCACAAGCTGCGATTACATTGCCTATGGGCCGATTTTCTCGACCACATCGAAAATCAATCCTGATCCAACCGTGAGTCTCGCCGGGCTGAAGATCGCGCGGGCTTTAACCGCCAAGCCGCTGGTTGCGATTGGAGGCATTACGCGCAAGAATTGCCGGAGCGTGCTCGACGCTGGGGCCGACTCTGTCGCGGTGATTTCAGACTTGCTACCGGCGAGCCGTGACGGAAATGTGGATGAGAAAACCACGCATCAGATCGCAGAAGAATTCCTCTCGCTGCTGGGCTAATGTCGCTGGCTACTAGAAAAAATTTCGTTATAAAAAAGCTCGCCTCAAAACAATGCTGGATACTGTAGGCTATCCGGTGATTATCACGGCACATTTGGTCCGACCTGTAACAAGGAAGGAAATTGTTGCTTACGATACTATCGAGCTACGCAAGCCTTGCTACGAATGAATTGATCTGCATTCGGATTGTATAAAGAACACCGGGAGAAACCTCTCAACATGGCAAAACTCGGAGCGATCAAGCCTATGTCCGCGCTTCTTTCGGAAGCGCATACAGAAGGCGAACACGAACTGAAGCGGGCGCTGGGTCCGGTGAATTTGATCACGCTTGGCATTGGCGCGGTTATCGGCGCAGGCATCTTTGTGCTGACAGGACAAGCGGCAGCGATCCACGCCGGTCCCGCCGTCACGCTCAGCTTTATCATGGCCGGTATTACCTGCGCATTCGCCGGCCTTTGCTATGCCGAGTTCGCCGCGTTGATCCCGATTGCCGGCTCCGCCTATACCTACGGCTACGCAACTCTGGGCGAGTTTGTCGCATGGATGATCGGCTGGGACCTGGTACTGGAGTATGCCTTTGGCGCGGCGACCGTCGCATCCGGTTGGAGCGGGTACATGGTCAGCCTGCTACAGGACTTCCATATCTATGTCCCGCCGCAGCTCACCACGACCCGCGGCGATGTGCTCTATTTTTATAACGCGCATTGGATTCCGCAGATGTCTCTGCCGATGAGCGTCAACATCGCCGGCTTGCCGCACGTTACCGGAGTCTTCAATCTGGTCGCCTTCCTCGCCATCCTGATTGTCACCCTGATTTTGGTGGTGGGGATTGAGGAGTCAGCCAATCTGAATACTGCGATGGTCATGATCAAGTTGTCCGCGGTCGCCGTTTTCCTGGTCATCGGAATCGGGTTTCTGCTGCATCATCCTCATCTGGCAAAGATCAACTGGCATCCATATATTCCACCATCGGAAGGGCCGGGACGGTTCGGTCTGGGAGGAATCAGCGCCGGAGCCGCGTCAATTTTCTTCGCCTACATAGGATTCGATGCGGTCTCGACCGCGGCGCAGGAGGCAAAGAATCCGCAGCGCGATATGCCGCTCGGAATTTTGGGAACGCTGGTGATTTGTACGGTCCTCTATATTCTCGTGTCCGCAGTGATGACGGGAATGGTGAGCTACAAAACGTTGAACGTGGCCGACCCCATGGCGGTGGCCATTGATGTAACAGGGATCGCGTGGGGCAGCATCCTGGTGAAGGTGGGCGCTGTATTCGGCCTGGCCACGGTAATGCTGGTCATGCTGCTGGCGCAGAGCCGGATTTTCTTCTCCATGTCGCGCGATGGACTGCTTTGGAAATGGGCCGGCAAAATTCATCCACGATTTCGGACCCCGTATATCTCCAACATTGTGGTCGGCATTATCGTGGCTTTTCTGCCTGCTCTGCTGCCAATCGACAAGCTGGCGGAGCTTGTGAATATGGGCACATTGCTGGCCTTCACAATCGTCTGCGCCGGGGTCTGGATTCTGCGGCGGCGCATGCCTGATCTTCCCCGCCCTTTTAAAACGCCGTGGGTTCCGCTGGTGCCAATCTGCGGCATGGTGACCGCGCTCTATTTGATCTGGACGCTTCCTGCCCTGACAAAAGAAGTGGTCGTCGCGTGGCTGCTTGTCGGACTGCTGATTTACTTTACCTACAGCGTGAAGCACAGCAAGGTGCAAAAGGCATTGGGAACGGCGCGCAAGTAATTTAACGACACGGTCTTTCTGTGGACGCTTTCGTTGCGTATTCGGAACCTGTGATATGTAGAATTCCTTGCATGACCGACTCCACTTCGATAGCCCTCGACGATCCCGATCGATTGAGTCTGCAGCAAGGAATACGAACCGCTGTGGCTGCCGCACTGGCCTACTGGCTGACGGAATGGCTGCGTCTTCCAGGCGGGTACTGGGCCGCCATCAGCGCCATTGTGGTGATGCAGTCGGAAGTAGGGGCGACCGTGCGGGCGTCCTTCGATCGCTTTGCTGGAACAGCCATGGGAGCAGTGGTCGGCTGGCTCACCGCGATGGTCTGGCACAACTCTATCGTAGTGTTCGCGTTGGCGGTGCTGGTTGTGATGGTGCTGTGCACCGCACTGAAGATCAAGAACGCAGGCCGTCTCGCCGGCGTAACCGTTGCCATTATCGTCTTGATCCCTTACTCCGGCGCCGTGTGGCATATCGCCATCGAGCGCTTCCTGGAAGTTTCCTTCGGAATCGTGGTGTCACTCGGTGTGGCGCTTGCGTGGAGAATGGCAGACAGGCTGATTCGCCCCGAAAAACAGTAGCGCTTACCAATAGCTAGGAGCCGCCACTGGAGTGGCTTCCCGCCTTGAGGACAGCGATGCGTTTTTGGGCCAGTATGTATTCCGATGTCGGATCGACGAACGTGTGATCGTCGAATTCGCGAGGCTGGACTCGGTCGTATGCGGCCAGAGCAGCGGCAGGTAAACCGTAATCCTCATACAGAAGACCAAGGGCGTACCAGACGGCAGAATTCGGATGGGAAAGGTTGCCAGCTTCCATCGTTTGCTCCAGGACCTGTCTGGCTTCTGTAACGTTGTCCTGCGCCGCATAGATACATGCCAGCGTATGGAGATACGCGAAGTTACCGTTCTTGGACATTGTGTTCGCCTGCTGCGCGGCTGAAGTGATATCCGGTCCCAGATGGTCGTCGAAGAGTCCGAGCCATGCATAGGTGTTGTAGTCGTTGCTGGTTGCCTGACCGGAGTCGAAGAGTGTTTTCAACGAGAGTCGTGCGGTAGCGTAATCGTGCTGGGCGACGAACATCTCCATTTGCGCACGAAGCAGATCAGGGTCGGTGGGGCGGAGAGCGAGACGAGGTGTAAGAAGAGCTTTCCAGGCAGCGATGTCTCGATTGATGGCGTACGCCGCACCCGCAAGCTGGAGTGCTGTGGCGGAGTCCGGTTCTTGCTTGAGAAGCTCATCCGTGTAACGAAGAGCGGAAGCCGGCTGCTCGCTTCCAATGTACCCCTCGGCCAAGCAGAAGGTCGAGGTCAGTCTGGTGCGATCCAGTAGCCTGATTGCGTGCGGAAACAACCTGATCCAGGAACGGCTTGATTTCCATGGAACCGGCCAGCAATGAAATGGCTGACAAGCGCATAGATTCCGGGGAATCCGCATCTGGACGCATACTGCCGACGGTCCAGAATCGCGGCAAAAGTGGTCCTGAGAAGGGATCATCGCCGCCTCCTTTATGAACAAGATCGCGTTTCCAATCGAGGATCGATTTGGCAAGGACGGGCTGGTTGTGGTCGAGAGCGTAGAGAGCGAAAGTACCCACCTCTCGGCTGTCTCTGTTATCGGCGACGACGCGATAAGATCCGTCCTCTCGAACGACGAAATACTGGGATGCCGCGTTGCCGATGGTCTGCCTGATGACTCGATAGCCAGTGGCGTCGCTGCCGGTGCTTTTGAACGTCGTTGAGCCAAGAATGATATCCCGAAGAATAATCTCCGACATGCTGGAGTTTCGCGCGATGACATGAAGGATGTCGGCACTGTTGAGATTTTTGTCAATGTTCCGTTCAAAGGCAGCGTCGTTCGCGTAAGCGTGACGGCTGAGGAGTGGTACAAGCCCAGCGCGGTTGGCGGTGCCACTCATGGCAAGGTTGAGGTACGCGAAAACCGCCGACTCCGGCGTGGTGACGGGGGGCGCATCAACCGGAACGCGGTGCATGGCGTGGTACAGCGCGATCTGGCGTGCCGTTGCCGGTGCATCCGTGCCAGATTGAATACCGGCCGAAAGAATGCTGGCAGCCTGCGAATACAGACCGAGCTGTGCCAGGCTATCTCCAGCCGCCAGCAGCGCCTTGTTTCGATCCTCGACGCTTAAGTTGAGGCGATCGGCTGCTGCGAGGCCTGCTGGTACATCCTTTTGCGCAACCGCTGCAGCAATTGTGAGCGCGGATTGGTTGATTCCGGGCGAAATATCGGGCAGCAGCGTCTCAAGTTGCGGGTAGTCGTGGTTGTACAAAAGAGCGTAGCCGAGATTGATGCGATGCTCGGAAAGTTGAGAAGAGTTCTTTTTCAGGTCATCCGCAATCAGCGCCCGATATCCGGAGATGGCATCCGGCAGGTTTGCAGCCGGGGAGTAACGGACACCGTTCGAGTCAAACTCATCTAATACAGCAAGATCGAAGCGAGGATCAAAATCCTCCGTGCGAAGCGGAATGGCTTTAGTATAGGCCGCAACGGCACCAGCGCGGTCAAAGCCACGACCGAAGCGATTGCCCAGCAAGTCGTACTGCAGGACCCATCCCTGAGTCATGAGCGCGGCGGGAGATTTGGGATCGAGAGAAACGGCACGAGCTGCCTCTGCACGCGCCATGTCTCCAACGCCAACGGCCAACAGAGCCCGCGCCATCCAGACATGCGGCAGCGCGGAATTCGGGTTTTGTGCGATCGCATCGTGGTCGGCGGCAAGAGCAGCCTTGATTTTGCCTTCGGCCAATAGTGCCGCACCGGTCTGCGCGAAGTCAATCATCACGGCGTCGCGCTTATAGAGTTGGGCGACAGCCTGCCGGAAATCGAGGGCCTCCTGGGCCGTGATAAGGGATTTGTTGGTGGTGAAGCGCAGATCGACGGTAACTACGTTGGGGCTCTCCTTCGTGTAATGCTCCGTGAGACTTGCAGGCCCGAGCGGAGTCGTGCGATCGGGAGGAAGCCCGCGTAGCGTGAAGCCAGCAGGAGCCACGATTCGATCGCGTTGCTCCACCACAAATGGCCGGATATTGTACGTAGGGCTGCGCTGGCCTTCTCGACGCGCTCGATCCTGCTTCTGTTCCGGGGTGGCATTGTCAGGCAAGGGCGTGGGAGCAGTTCTAATCCAAGCCGGAAGACTGTAGACCACGCCGCTTGGAAAAACAGCCACCGCAGCATCGTCCAGTGACGTGAAGCCGCGCCGAGCTTCATCGAACGTGAGCGTCAGATGGAACGGCTTGGTTAAGTCCGCACCATCGCCATGCTCGACCTTGACCAGGGACTTCGCAAGGTACGCTGTCTTGCCGTAGCCTTCGAGACTATCCGTGATGCTCTTCGTTACCGGACCACCGTACCATGCGCGGTACGTGGCATCGATCGACCCATGGGTGTCAGAGGTTTCCACGACACGAGAGGCCCCCAAATCTGCAAGGGTGAATGAGCGATTCTCGACGACAATGGAGTCCGATGGGACGGGTTCTGGTGTCTTGACAAGCCCTTTCGTCTCCGGAGCAATAATGAGCGCAAGACGGCCAGAATCCTCATAGGGCAAGTTTCCTACCGCATTGAATGAGGCGGTAGCATCGATCCAAAGAGCCGGATCTTTTTGCGAGGCAGGAACGTACACGATGGCGTGGTTGAAACGATCCATGCCTGGCAGGTCTGGGTTCACATCCTTTTCAGTACCCGCTGAAAGTAGCGCCAGGTTGGCTGGAATATTGACTGCACGCAACATCGTGACGAGCAAGGTCGCCTTGTCCTTGCAATCTCCGTAGTGACGCTTGAGGACCTGCTCTGGCTCTTGTGGGACGATCTGAGCCTTGTTGAACTCTACCCCTGTATAGCGAACTTCCTTGTGTAAACGCTGCACCAGAAGTTGAATGGTAGCCATGCGACTGTCTCCTTGCACGGAAGGCAGCAGGGAATGGACCTGGTCCGTGCGTATGCTTGGATCAGACAGCGCGGCATAGCCATGTGCAACGCTGGCCCAGGAGATTCCAGTCGAGAACTCAACCATAGGTAGCGGGGTGCTGAGGCTCGCAAGTTCAATGTCGCCATAGATGATGGCAGGACGCTGGGCTTGCTCGTAGACGACGCGGCGCACGCCACCGCTGTCTGAGTGCGTTACGGCTAGATCAGGTAGATTGCTGATATTGTCACGAAACGGCATGGAGGAAGGCAGCTCGACAACAACCTTCTCTCTCTGAGTAAAAGCGCTGTTTGCGAACAAGTAGCGGAACACTGAGCCGTCTGCGAAGTACGGCTGTTTTTCATCGACCGAGACGACCTCTTCTACGATTGAACCGATCGAAATACCAGGCAGTGGACCTTTGCGTACACGAGTGGAAGTGTAGCTTTCCGCATCCTCTGAATTCACCGGAGCATCGGTGATGGTTTTTTGGTCGAGTGTGACAAAAGTACCATCATTCTGAAGTACGCGAGCATTGATCTGAGCAGGGTTCTGATACCAGGGATCCCAGTCCATAGAGGCCTCTGCCCAACCCTCAACACCATTGTTTGTTTCGATGCGATAGGCAATTCGGTGGACAAAGCCGAGCGTCCCGGCGGCGGAGATGCGATAGTCCGTCTCCTCATAAAGAATCGCGGCGTCGGAGATTTTATCCGCGGGCACGCTCGCAGAAGCGCTGCGTATCGCGGACGCTGACATGGAAAACGGAGCACCTTCAAATGGAGAGGGTGGTAGTTGGGCGGCTTGCGTCGCACTGGTCTGGGCAGAGAGTGGAGCAACTAGCAGCATGACTGCCAGAGAAAGGAGGCATGCGAAGCTTTTCGACATGACGGCCTGCTGAATTGGTTTTGTTGACTAAAGGTAGCAGGAGATATGCTACTGCGCAACCATTGTGAGACGCAGAACTAGCCGCCATGTATGCGGTGACTTTAACTGCACTCGATGCGTGCACATGCAACTAGAAGATACAAGACGCAAGGCAGCATGGCTCCCGCTAGAAGAGGAAACGCAAGAGGGCGCTTCATGGAACCACTTCCCTTTTGACACGGCACTTACAGGAGTCGAACTGCCGATAACCAGGTTACCGCGCAATACAACGATCGAAGCAGCAGGTATCTCGTATTCTGTCGACTTATCGCCTTGCAGGGTCACTTCCTTGATTGGCCCATCTGGGTCTGCATAACCATCGGTATAGAGCAAAGGATATTTATCCAGGGTTTGCGGGATATGAGACGTATCGGCATTCCTGAATGCCGGATGCCACTTATACTGATCGCTTCCAAAGATCGCAGCGTATACATCTCCAGAAAGATAGCTGACTGTTTTGTCTTGCGAATTATCGAAAGCAACCTGAACCTTATGCGCTTGTTCTTGATCTCGATTCACCAACATGATGGACCACTGTCGATCTGGCCGCAGAACTGAATACGCGGTGACCAGAGTATGATGCGCGCCATCATCGTAGGTCCCCGCTGCAGGATAGGTTGTATGCATTCCACCATCGTGCTGCAGCCATTCGAAATTGATCATCCGGCTGGCAAAGTATTGCGAGAGCGGCTGCTGAATTTGATAATCCGCATTTACCGTAAACATCCCAAACGTTCCGGGAGAATTGTTGCAACCACTCTCCATTTGCAGCGGCAGATAGTGGAAGTAGTAGACGCCGCTGCCGCCGGCATTCAAAAAGGAACCGATATAATCCGCCAACCATAGGCCGCCGAAGATATCCATGTAGGTCTCGGAAGATGAGGAGGACAAGTTCGATTCTGTAATCAACATAGGTACATTCGCTGGCAGACCATCGTTGCGCCACGTCTGCATAATATTCGTGACCAGCTGCGGTTCTTCGTACAGACTGCTCCAGGGTATGGCGCACGGGGTAAAGGGATAGTGTTCGAAGGAAAAGAATGCCAGGTCCTGCAAGTGTCCGTGCTGTCGCAAGTAATCCAGAAATCGTCCGAGCCACGATACTTTTCCATCCGAAGTGGGCCAGTACAGGATGTCGCGATTGACTCCTTCAAAGGAAGGGCCTCCCAATTTCACGTTGGGATCGACACGATGGATCGCGATTGCCCACTGGATATACAAAGCCGCAACATCTTCCGGCGCAATGTATTGACCATCGGCCTCTTCCCCCATTTCAATATAGGAGATGGGATAATGACGGGCTTCTAGATATTTGATTTCGGCTGCCGCGTTATCTGGGTTGTCATAAATCAGCGCGATGGGCACGATGGCTGGAAGTCCCTGGGTGACGCCGCTTGTGTAGAAAAGATCGAATCCCATCTGAGATTCTTTGGTGCTCAACAAATCCTTTGCATCGTGCCATGAATCTACTGAAGATGCCTGGGTTGTCGTTTGCTCCTGATCGGCAGTATGACGAACTAGATCGTGGAACTGGCCGTCGGGACTGGTTGTGCCCGCATATAACTCGTCGATGGCATAGCCAACACAGTTGCGCGGATCAGAGGAACCGTGCGAGTCGCATGTGTTCGACGAATGCGACATCACGATACGGATATACCGCGCAGGTATTAGCTCGTCGGACAGGTGAATGGTTTCGACCCCGCCCTTCCCGGAGTGAATGACACCGTTTGGAAATGATTGCCAGACGCCGTTGGTGGGAAAGTCGAGCGGGCTTTCATACGGTGCGACCCCGGTCCAATACTGAACCGTATATTGCAGGGCATAGGGATTGGCCCACGCGATTTTGATGCTGTCGATAAGTTGAACGCTGCTAAAATCCAGCATCACCCACTGCGGATGGAGTGAATCATCGTCGCCAGTAAAACGGCTGGCGAGGTAAGGATTGCTCTTCCAGTAGGTTGAGGTGTCGCCATCTGTCAATCGTGAATAGCCCGTGACAGAGCCCCCGTCGCGAGTAATGCCTCGATGTGGCAACGAATACCCGAACGAGTGCCGGATAAATCCAGTTGGCTCGCCCGATCCGGTGAAATAGCCTTGTTGATTTTTTGGATCACTCCATGTGCCTTCTGGATTCCAGTGCCAGGCCTCGATGGCAAGCTCGGTATTCTGGCGATAGGTGACTGGTTGCCAGCCCGCGGTAAACACACGGTCCAGTGTGGTTTTGTTCATCAACTTATCAATGGCAACCGTGGGAATCCGGTCAACCCCGGCGCCGAGCGTCTGCTTCGGAACAAAGTGATTCGTTGCATGCTCGGGTGTAATGTCTACCTGAATGACCTGAGCCATCAGGGATATGGCAGGCTGGCTGCAACAAGCGACGAGTAGCAGCAACGCGTGCTTCCATGTCTTCAAGGTGGTGTCTCCCCATCCATCGTGGCTATGCCTTCTCGCTGATCGACACAGCAGTTTCACTTACTCCGCCGCAGACCTGGCATCATCAGTTCGCTTCGCTCCTAGCGTCACGGTATTTGTATTCCAGCCGCTGACCACGACGGACGCCTGGCCAGCAGCAGTCGTTGCAGGCAACGCCGCAGTAAGATCGCGATGTTCGCCCGGCATCAGCTCAACAAAATCATCGCTCCACAGCAGCGGGATGATTGGCTTGCCATCCGCAGTGAAGCCTCGCACCTCTACCTGAAAAGCCAACGCGTGCGATGGATTTTCAAGATGCACATGCAGGTTATGGTTGACGACAGTAAGTGTGGCTCGGATTTCGCTCTTCGGAAGCGTACGCAACGCTTGCATGTTGGCGAATGTGATGGCTGGAGTATATGTATATTCAGTTTTTGGCCAGTCGAACACCGTTAGCTTGGAAGGTATCCAATAAAAATTCTGACTAACGATTTTGCCCGAGGCATCTTTCATTTCCAGACGGACAAAATGAATCGATTGCTCCGGCTGGAAGATGCTGTCTGGAATGTCGAGGACACGCTGGGAGTCATCGGCGGCAAGATTCACGGTTTTTGTCTGGTGGAAGACGGACTTCAGATTCAGGTCATAGACGTCTGTCTCGACCGTCAGCGACGGTGTCGCGACGGGCAGACTGCTGACCGCATAAATACTGTGATCGTCATAGGAATACTGCACATGCAGCGGCTCACAGGCCTTCTTAGTACCGAAGTATCCTCCTCCGGTTTGTAGATAGTAATCGTATAAATGCCAGATGGTAGAGGGCCACGCATTATTCAACATCCATTGAATGACGCCGGTGGAAGTGTATTTATTGCGCGTATAGGCTTCAAACATGGCCCGTTCGCCATCATAGGTCATAGTCTGCGCAACGCGCGAATAGGCATCCAAGGAATCGGGGAAGCCGTAGGTTGCGCGCATTCCATCGTTGAAGACGTCGACATTCATAAAGTCGCCGCCGCCCGCGTGATAGTTCCAAACCGCTCCGATCGGCCAGCGGTCCTGCGGAGGAAGAAATTTCACCAGGCTGTCTGGCTGGGGAATGGCTGGGCCGGGACTGGTTTCTGTGTTGAAGTTGAATGCTCCGCCGTGTTTGGTATCGACATACCAGTAGGAGGGAGAAACGTAGTTATACGGACCGGACATCTTGACACCGTTAGGCCCAGTCAAAGTGGTATTGGCTGTTGACGCGGCAGAGAGAATCGCGTTGGGCCATTGCGTTTCCTTCTCCACATTCAAATATGCCTGTTCAACGTCTGCTGGAGGGTGGTTGTCGCTACCGTTCAGCCAGACCAGCAGAGAAGCGTGGTGGCGAAGGCGCAACATCTGCGAACGCAGCGAAGCGTTGGCGACCTGATGATTTTCCGGTGTCCAGTTTTTCCAGTGTTCCCACTGGTCGCAGCAGCACCAGCCAGCCATGACCAGGATGCCATTCTCATCCGCCAACCGATAGAATTCATCGCCTTCCAGTTTGGCTTCCTGGCGAATGGTATTCAGACGCATGTCCTTCACCATGCGAATCTGTTGCGGCAGATTCTCGTGGTCTTCGCGCATCATCATGTCCTGCGACCATCCGCCTCCGCGAATCAGAATCGGTTTGCCGTTGACACGGAATAGCCGCGCACCTTTCGCAGTCAGCTCCGATGTGGCTTCGCGAATGCCCACGCGTGCGGAGGCTGTATCGGAGACCCGGCCGTCGCTGACGAAGCGCACAGCCAATGTCTCCAGCGAATGTGCGCCCATCTCAGCAGGCCACCAGATGGCGGGATGTTTCAATTTCAGTTGGGGAAACTGCTCGGGAGAAAAGCTGACGCTTTTCGATTCGCCCGCAGCAAGCTCAACAGGCTGATGAAACCGCTGACCCGCAAAGGTGCCTTCCAGTGTTCCCTGCACGGGATGGTCTGTGGCATTTTGCAATTCGGCAGTTACAGTGACATCGGCCACGTGCAGAGTGGAGTCTTCAAAATGAGTGGCGATGAAGGGATAGCGAACAGCGACAGGGCCAGTTGTCACCAGGTCCACCGGTCCCCATATCCCCATGTCCTTATCCGGCGGAGATGGGTTCCAGTCGACCCAGTTGATCCCGAGATCGAGCGGTCCCGGCGCAAACGTTTCCACCGCAATGACAGCAGGCTTTCCAGCAGTGATCGCCTTGGTGATGTCGAGACTGTAGACGCGATAGGCTCCGGCAATCTGTTGAGAGTTGGCAATCAATTGTCCGTTGACCCAGATATTGGCCCGATAATTGATCCCTCCGAAATGCAACCATGTCGTTTTGCCACGAGAACTGACGGGGATTTGAACCTGTTTGCGGTACCACCAGGCGCAGCGATACGGGCTCCCTGCGGGCATCTCCATATTGGAGAAGACTTTTCCCATCGGATAATCGCTGCCGGGAATCTTGCGCAGATTCATTCCGTAGTAGGGGTCGGGATAGATACCGGCAGCCACCTGGGCCGCGAGGACCGTGGTCGGAACGGTGGCCTGAATCCAACCCTGGGGATGATATTCCGTAGAGGACAACCGCGCACCGTCCACCTGTATTTTGCAACCCGACTGTATTTCCCATCCCTGGCGCAGCGGGATGGCATTGGTGTCCCCTGATTTGTTCGTACCTTGTCCAAAACACGGCAACACCGGGCCAATACCCAGGACCGCCAACAGAAACATGGATTGCACTTCCAGACGGAATTTCATGCGACGTGTCCTCCGGGTAAATCTTATGCCGACTCAGGTCGAACTTTCAGGCTGCTGAAGCATTCGATTCACGGGAATATAGAATCGTTTGAATATGAGCTTTTTAAGCATTTCTGGCGCTTATGTCAAGGACTTTAGATTTTTCCGGTATTTTTGGATAAAACTGAGCCCTTTTGATTGAGAGCGGCGGTCGATTCGCGCTGGATCAGTTCCGGCGGTAGCAGGTCGACGCGGCCCTTGCGCTGCTCGATATTTTCGCCCTGCTGAATTTCGTTGAGGATTCGTTCGACGGCAATCGAACCCATTCGCTCCATCGGCTGTCGTACCGTGGAAAGACTTGGGTTGAAGAGCGCGGCATAGGGGACATCGTCGAAGCCCACCACCGAGCATCCTTCCGGAACACTCCGGCCGAACTCCCGCAAAGCCCGAACGGCGCCAAATGCTGTGAGATCGTCAAAAGCCAACAGGGCGGTAAAGCCAGGGTCATGCTGCAGCATAGTACGGGTCAACAATCTACCTTCGTCAAAGCTGGAGTTGGATTCAGACGAACCGGTCAGTTCCACCACCCACTTCTTCGGCATCTTGAGCCTGGCCTCGGCAGCAAAGCGAAGCACTCCGTCCCAGCGCCGGCTACTATCCCATAGTTGGCGAGGTCCGCGGATGAAAGCAATTTTTCGATGTCCTAACGAATAGAGGTGTTGGAGCGCAAGATAGCCGCCTTGTTCGTTATTCACCAGGACGGAGCCGAGCGGGCCGCTCCGCATCTCGGAGCCGACCAATACAGTAGGCACTCGATGCCGCTCCAACTCCGAGAGCGTCTCGATGTCGATAAACAACCAATTTGCCACGACAATGAGGCCTTCGACCCGGTATTCCAGCAGCATGGCCAGATAGCGTTCGAACTGCTCCCGCTGGTTATGAGCGTCTACGATGAAGGGCAGAAACTCAGTGGGATGGAGATTTTTTTCGATGCCCTGCAGGATGAGAGTGCAGAAGGGATCGGAGATATCGAAGATCATCACACCGATGGTGTGACTGCGCCGTTTTCGCAAGGAGCGTCCAAAAGCATCGGGACGATAGTCCATGCGTTTGGCTACTTCCCGGATATGTTCTTTGGTTTTTGCCGCTACATACTTGGAAATGGGGGCTTCATTCAAAACGACCGAAATCGTTGAAGGAGAAAATCCACTTTCGCGTGCGACATCCGCTAGAGTGGTGCGCGAGAAGCTCTTTTTATCGTCTTTTCGTATCGCCATACATACCGTGCATACCCAGAGGGGAGACCTTTTTCGCGCCGATCAAGACACGGGCAATCTGCTTCCACAACGCGCGTCGGAGCTGACATCCATCCAACGGCAGAGCTGTGTGTCCAACTGCTTCGTTCCGCCAGTGTCTGATACGGTGCTTTTGGAATCGGTGTATATAAAATACATCATCTTTCAAACGATTCAATAACAAAGATTGAACCACCTGCAAGGATAAGAAATTGTGCATTATCCGAATGCGGTGCCCGAAATTCATCCAGTGCGTGGAAGATAGCACCCGTTTCGGCCACGGTCGACATCTGCATGAGCACAAGCTTTGGCGCGGATAACCATCGCAAATGGTGGCTTGGACTGAAACCAATTTTCCCGTAAGAAAGAATTACGGCTAGCTGCCGCAACGTTCGGCCGATTATTCGATTCGGTGGAATGTCCTTCCCCAGCGAGTCGCATCAAAAAAATGAATGAATTCGTGAAGATTCGATCCTGCTCGCTCTGAAAGCGGCGCCTCATCTACACCCGATTCGGGCATAACAATAGACCAGTACACGAAGAGCGGACGTCCCACGATATTCTCTCTCGGGACAAACCCCCAGTAGCGGCTGTCCATACTATTGGTTCGGTTGTCCCCCATGGCAAAGTAATGTCCAGCAGGAACGAGCAAATCCTCTCCATGAATGTATGTGGGTAGCAGCACTGACCACTCAGCTGTTACTCCTGGTTCTGTATCAGGATCCACTGAGGGAAAATCGTTAATGTAGGGGTCATAGTTCGCAGATGTAGGTTTTGTTGCCTCGGGCTCATCTTGAGCGACGCCGTTGAGATAGACGATGCCATTGCGAAGGTGAATGCGGTCGCCAGGAATTCCGATCACGCGCTTAACAAGAAATATGTGCTCGCCGTTGGGCTGCTCCGTTGGTTTGTAAAAGACGATAATGTCGCCACGATGCACGTCTCGGTAATGTATAAAGGGAGCCCATTTCGCGGCTGGAACAAGCGTCTGACGTTCTACCATCACGTGGTCGCCGACAAGTAGCGTGCTCGCCATTGACGATGACGGGATGACGAAGTTCTGGAACACAAATGTGACGATAAAAAGCCCCATTGCCAACACGCTAGAGGTGGATGCAAATCCTTGAATGATCGTCTCGCGAGGTCTCGCGTTATCTACAGTGCGCTTAATGTGCATTTTTGCGTGCTCCTTTTTACCGGGCAATTCCGATACCAAGTCCACTTTTGACTTTATGCCAGTCGATGACTTCCGAGTAGTCATTCGATTGAAAACGGTAAAGAGAGAGCGTTGACATGCACAGAAATCTCGCTTTACGCTTCGTAGTATTGGGATCATACTTCCAACTATTCAAATCGCCCGCGTGCCAAGCGGCAGTGCACCTCCGCCATCGCTCATTTCGACTCACATGAAAGAATGCAGATACAAGTGAAGTTTCACTTCCCTCATCCAAGGTCAAACCATGCCGGATACGCGAATCAAGATCATCTGCCTGCTTGTTCTCCTCGTCCTGTCGCTACGCCCCGCGCATGCACAAGGCACCGTACCCACCTTCCAGCGAGTTATCGGCAGTTCCTACACGCTCGCGGGCCGCGATCCGGCGCAGAGCGGCACGACTGTTATTCCCACCGTGCTGGTTCCCATCACCCTCACCTTCGACGGCAAGAAGCACGTACTCATGGATCCAACTCCGGATGTGCCACGTATTCTTAAGTCGCCGATCTACTCCCGTTTCGCGTTTGCCGTCGGCGGCAAAACGCAATATGCCGATGGCCTGCTCCACTCCACCTTTCCGTCTGATACGAGCGGACACACTTTGCTTGGCAAGCCGGAGATCAAGCCTGTCACAATCGCCATCCCTCAAGGCTATGGCTACATCCTTTCATCGAAGAAAAATGGTGGTTTGTTCGCGGTCGTCGATATTGAGTTTCTCGAAAAGCAGCTCTTCCAGCAGATTCCTCGCCAGGATGGCAAACTCGTCATCGCGGTCACTCACAACACTACCTACTACACTGATAGCGACGCGACTGTATGCTGCTCCTGGGGAACGCATGGCGTCGACGCGGCCACCGGAAACTCCTTCGTGCTCGGCTCCTATCTTCGCGCCACGCCAGCCATTGTCGAAGACCGCGACATCCAGCCTCTGACCCAGCAGCTGGCGGAGTTCATCAACGATCCGCTGCACGATCCTCACACCTATTTCCGCACCACTGCGGCTGCCGGCAATTTTTTCCCGGCGTGGATGCGTCCGGGAGAAGCCCGTGGCTGCGCCGGCGCCGGCATCGGCTCCAATTACTTCCTTCTCGAACCCACAAATACAAATGCCACAAACAGCTTTCCAGTATCGAAGCCATTTTTTGCTCGTACCGCGGGATTCACCTATCACCTGCAAAACGTAGCGACGTTGCGCTGGTATCTCGGCACCGCCGTGAGTTCCACCAGTGCGTACAGCTTCCCCGATCCCAACGCTCTAACGGAACCAGCACAGCCATGCCCTGCGCGCGGCATGCGCCTGGCCGGCAATACAGAGCCCTCCGTCACTCCCATTCCAACCAGCGCGTCGCTCAACAATCATCGACTGATCGGCTACTGGACCGGCTCCAGCTTCACCGGCGTTCCCTTCCCGCTGCGGGATGTCTCGCCACAGTGGGACGTGATCATCGTTGCGTTCGCCGCGCCGGATCCAAGCGCTCCGGAAGGAACCCTGCAGTTCCGCACGCCGCGAGGGATCGATCCGGACCAGGTGAAAACCGACATTGCATATCTCAAGAGTCAAGGCAAAAAGGTCATGATCTCCCTGGGAGGAGGAGGCAAGTACTTCAAGCTCGATGATCCGCAGAATATTCCTAACTTTGTCTCCTCTGTCACCAGCATCGTCTCCGAGTACGGCTTCGACGGTGTCGACATCGACTTTGAAACGCCGTCACTCGCTCTGGTGCCCGGAGACACCGACTTTCAACATCCCACCACGCCATCTGTTGTGAACCTGATCACTGGCCTGCGCCAGTTACAGAGATCACTTCGGCTCCGGATTCATGATCAGCCTGGTTCCGGAAGGGACTCAGATCCCCGGCGGGTACCCCAGCTACGGTGGCCAATTCGGCTCTTACCTGCCGCTCGCCTATGGCCTGCGCGATATCCTCTCTTTCATCGACGTGCAGGACTACAACACCCCGCCGCTCGAAGGTCTCGACGGCGAAATCTATCAGTCCAACTCCGTCGACTATCACGCCGCCATGACGGAACTCCTGCTGCATGGCTTCAATGTAGGCGGGAATCCCCGGCAATTCTTTCCGCCCATGCCCGCCAACAAAGTCGCTGTCGGCTTTCTCACGGGATACACATCGCCCGCAATCGTAAGCCAGGCAATGGACTACATCATTACCGGCAAAGCTCCCGCCGGAACCACCTACAAGCTACGCAGGCGCTCAGGCTATCCCGATATGATCGGAGCCATGTTCTGGACCATCGATGCCGACCGCCGCGACAACTACAAATACTCCAATTTGATTGGCCCACAACTCCACAGCTATTCAAAAACTAGATAGGGTTCTGAAAGCTGAGGTTATCGAGGATGATGGAGAAGCAGTCGGTCCCTTCCTTGCGCATGAGGAGGGAGCTTCGTGCGGAATCTCGCTCGAAGCCCTCCTCTTTTCTCGTCCAGACTGCCAAGTAACTTCAGCCTTATGCGTAAACCCACAGCTGTGGGTTGGCAACCACCAACCTAGGAACAGCCGCTGGTGCTGCCGCATTCCACGCATTTGTAACAGCTTCCGTTACGAATCATAATGGCACCGCAGGTATGGCAGGTAGGAGCATCCCCCATATCGACGAAACTACGCATGGCGTCGGCGGCGTGGACCAGGCCACGATCTTCCATCCGCAAGCTGGTCTCCGCCTGAGCATGGCTGGCATGCAGGTCGGGTAGAATCCCGCCTTGGGGCGCTGTCGTTGCCCCCATGCCACGTGCAGGCTGATGCTGTTCCGGCGCAAAGCTTTTTTGGGATTCAGACTGGGCCGCCTGCGCGGCCAGACCGGCGAACAGAGGCAATTGCGTTCCGGAAAGAAAGCGCAGCTGCAGCCAGCGGAAGATGTAATCCATGATGGACTTGGCAAAGCCGATCTCCTCATTGCCAGTCCAGCCGGAAGGTTCAAACCGCAGGTGCGAGAATTTCTCGCAGAGCACCTTGAGCGGAACTCCATGCTGCAGCGACAACGAAATGGCGGTGGCAAAGGCGTCCATCAGGCCGCTAACGGTTGAGCCTTCTTTCGCCATCTTGATGAAGATTTCGCCCGGCTGGCCGTTTGGATAGAGACCCACAGTAATATAGCCTTCGTGTCCGGAGATGGAGAATTTATGCGTCAGCGAAGGCCGCTCTTCCGGCAGGCGATGGCGCACGGTGCGCGGCGGCGCGTTCGGATCTTGCTGCGTCAACACGACCCCGGCGGCGTTCTGCATGGTGGTGCGTGCCAGCGTTTCCAGGCTGGATGCTGGAAGCTGGACCCTTTCGGTCGGATTGGCCGAGAGTTGCGCGACCATTGCTTCCACTGCAGCGGTATCCATCGGCAAGGTTGTGATGGTACGCAGCAATTGCTCGCCAACCGCGTCCAGCGCAGAGTTGCCCCCGCTGCTGAGAGAGTCGGTCACATTCAGCGGCTGTGTGCCTTTCGAGCCATCGCGGTAGACAGCAACAGCCTTCAAACCCTGACGCCACGACTCGATATAAGCTTCCGCAATGTCTTCGACGCTGGCATTGTTCGGCAGGTTTACGGTTTTTGAGATAGCCCCGGAAATAAATGGCTGCGTGGCGGCCATCATGCGGACGTGGCCCATGTAATGAATGCTGCGCGTGCCTTTCGATGCCTTGAAGCTGCAATCGAAAACGGGCAGATGCTCTGGCTTCAGTCCCGGTGCGCCTTCGATAGTGCCGGTCGCATCGATATAACTGACAATGGCGTTGACATCTTCGTTGTTATACCCCAGCTTGAACAGCGCCGCCGGCACGGTATTGTTCACAATCTTGATCATGCCGCCGCCGACCAGCTTCTTGTATTTGACCAGCGCAAGATCGGGTTCAACGCCAGTGGTGTCGCAGTCCATCATGAAGCCGATGGTTCCGGTGGGCGCAAGAACTGTAACCTGCGAATTGCGATAGCCAAATTTTTCGCCCTGGGTCAGAGCCTTGTCCCAGCAATCGCGGCTGGCATCGATCAGCTCCTCGAGCTGAGGAACGCTGAACGGTTCCGAGCCGCTGTGAGACCGGCCAATCTTGTTGACCTCCGCGCGATGCATGCGGATGACGTCAAGAAACGGCTCGCGATTGACATAGAAACCCGGGCAAGCGCCTCCCTGGCGTTCAATCGACTGTGTCAGCGGCGTTGCTGCGGCAAGAGATGCGCATTGCTCGGCGACACGAGAAGATTGCAGATATGCCTGACCGCACATAATGGCCGTGAGGCAGCCGGCGAAGTCGCGTCCCGCATCCGAATCGTAGGGCAGGCCAAAAGCCATCAGCAGTGCCCCCAGATTCGCGTATCCCAGGCCCAACGGGCGATAGTCATGGGAGTTGCGCCCAATCGCTTCCGTGGGATAGCCGGAGTTATCCACCAGAATATCCATAGCCGTGATCAGGATATCGACGGCATGACGATAGGCTGCGACATCAAATGTGCCTGCAGGAGTTACAAATTTCATTAAATTGAAACTGGCAAGGTTGCAGGCCGAATCGTCCAGAAACATGTATTCCGAGCAGGGATTGGACGCGTTGATCCGGGCTGTGTTCTTCGATGTGTGCCACTTGTTGATGGTGGTGTCGTACTGCATGCCAGGATCGCCGCAGTGCCAGGTATTTTCTGCGATCTTGTGCATCAGATCGCGCGCTTTGTAGGTTTTGAATGGAGCGCCGTCCTTCACCGAACGCGTCGAAAACTCATCGTCGTTGATCACAGAACGCATAAACTCGTCGTTGACACGCACGGAGTTATTGGCATTCTGGAAGAAGATCGAAGTAAAGGCTTCCGAGTCCGGGCCAGATCCATCATAGCCAGCACGCATTAGCGTCCAGGCCTTGGCCTCCTCCTTTGATTTGCACTCGATGAAGTCGACGATATCCGGATGATCGATGTTCAGGATGACCATTTTTGCCGCGCGGCGGGTCTTGCCGCCGGACTTGATGACACCGGCAAAAGCGTCAAATCCACGCATAAAGCTCAACGGACCGCTCGCCACGCCGCCGCCGGAAAGGTTTTCCGTTGATCCGCGAATGGTGGAAAGGTTGGTGCCCGTGCCCGATCCCCACTTGAACAGCATGCCTTCCGTCTTGGCCAGCGTCAGAATAGAATCCAGCGAGTCTTTTACCGAATTGATAAAGCAGGCCGAGCACTGCGGATTGCGATAACCGGTTGCAGAGAACTCGACGGCGCAGGTGTGTGGATTCCAGTGCCAATTCTGCGCTTCGGAATCTGGTTCGAGCCGATCGCAGCCCACGTTGAACCATACTGGCGAATTAAAGGCGACCTTCTGATTCAGCAACATATGTGCCAGCTCATCATGAAAGATGGCGGCATCTTCTGGAGTGCGGAAGTAGCCACCAGCCATGCCCCAATCGCGAATCGTCTCGGCAACGCGGGAAATCAACTGACGCACGCCGGTTTCACGCTGCGGCGTATCGATCTGGCCATGGAGGTACTTGCTGGCGACGATGTTGGTCGCAGTCATCGACCAGTCCGCGGGAACTTCCACGTCTTTCTGCTCGAAAATGCTGTTCCCTTTCGAGTCGACGATGGAGGCGGTGCGAAACTCCCACTGGATTTCGTCGTAGGGCGAAACATCCGGACGGCTAAAGAACCGCTTGCATTGCAGGCCAGTCCCGGTTCCAACTGAACTCGAGCCATTTCTGGAAATCGGGGCGGTCTCTACAGCCTTGGCGGCTGCAACGGGCGTTTGCGTCTTGGTTGTTTCGGCCATGTCGGCATCTCCTGGTGCTAAAGTCTGAGCTGGTTTCGGCCCCTTTTGGGTAGATGCCGAACCCGCATTTTTCGGTCTCAAGCCTATTTCTGGCTCCCAAGGTTCAAGCGTTGCGGCTGATGTTACGGCGTAAATCGCGTTCCGGAAAGAAAGACAATGTTTTGCATACCGGCTTGGTCGAATTTGCCTTTTTCATCTTGTCGATCGCTTTTTCCGGGTCCGGCGCCTGCATTCAGCCACTCACTCTGCCAAAGCCCGTAGAGGGAAAGTACCGCTGTTAGTTGTATATGTCAAGCACATACCACTACTTATTGTATTACCTTTGGAATTCGTTGCAGCAAAGGTACTTGGCGACGGCGGTTCACCGAGACAAGGAGGAAAATTCCGGAAAGTTCAAAACGGTTGGAGCAAGAACTACTCCAGAGCAGCTAGTGTAGGATTCCGGTTGGCCACGAGCAAGGTGCAGGAATGGTGCAGATTCGGGAATAGGCTGTGGAAGCGTGGATAACTAGGGACGGAATGGTTGGCGGAACGGCGCACTGGCGTGCTAATCGGTTATTCGGGTCTGGCGCTAAGTGAAGCGGCATTTTCCGTTGGCTTGAAATAGAGCCAGTGCAGAAGAACAAGACCGATAAGCACAAGCAGTAAGGCCACGATCAAATCAGGTGCGCCATCCAGAAGCGAAAAGTTCAAATTGGTAGCGGGTCGCAATCCGCTTGAGAATATCCTTCGCGTGGTCCACACCCCCAAGGAGCAGCAAAGGCGTTTGCAAAATGCTCGATCGCCAACGCAAACATCCAACCTAAAGCGACCGTACCTACGAAGCTTTCCACCAAGGCAGCTTTCAACTTATTCATCTTTTCTCCCAGAAAGTTTGCTCCAATAAGCGCTCAGGACGCGGAGCGGCGTTGCCCGATAAATCCAGCGCGACATTAGCGATGCCGCAATAAAGCAGGTAAGCGCGTTGTAAAGAAGTGGAGCTGTGCCGAGCAACGTCATTTTGTCCGCGACATCCAGCGGATGCGGAATGTAAGGGACACCGCGGATTGCCACAGCAGTGATCACGAACCCTAAAGCATCCAAAAGTGGGTGCGGTAGTGCTTGAAGAAACGATTTCAGCGAGAAAAAGAGCAGCAAGGATATCGTGACCGCTGCAATGTGCGAATCGCTCAAGGTTTTGCGAAGAGTGGACTGCACAATTCTCCCTGGCGCACAGCGATCAGCGAGCTCGGCTGACAGGCTTTTTTTGTCTGAGCTTCACACTTTTTTCGGCTGCTAGTTCCAACCCAGGGGAACTTTGAAGTTCCATCCAGCTATCCAACAAAGATCGCTTGAAGCGCCAGCGATTACCCAGCTTGAACGCTGGGATCATGCCTTCCGATGCGTACTTGTACAAGCTGTCGGAGCTGATACCGAGGTACTCGGCGGCCTGGCGGATGTCCATGACCTCCCGCACTGCCCAGGCAGCATGGTTCTCTGTCGCCACAGGTGGAGTGGCCGAGAGGGTCAGTGCGGCCCGGCGCTGGTTTGCGCGGGTTGCGTTTGCCGTCACTGTCGAAGAGCCGGAAGCTGTGCTTTTTCTACGGACTGAGCCTGCCATGATCTCTCCGAAATTCCCAAGTTCACCGGCTTCTACGCCAGCGTGGGATTCTGGTTATAGACCGTTTTTCTACGGATTTCAACCCTATTTTTTAGGCGATTGTCGGAATATGGCGGTGACGATGGGGAATCATCTAGAGTACTCAAGGGAAAACACTACCCAATGGGGAGGCTTCCCCAACCACCCTCTGCTAATGGGCTGTGGCTTGCCTGATTCCCTTCTGCCAGGGAATAGCCGGGCTGGCAATGCCGTGGTTTGGGTCGCAAAAGCATGCTGCAAAGACAACGGCCAACCCCTGTAAGGCTGGCCGTCGTGTCGAACGCAATATCTTTACCCGAAGCTACTTCTTGATGACAGCCTGCAGGCCATCTGCCAGTTCCAACAGGTCATCCCCGACGGTACGATTTTTCGCGATGGCGTCAGCCAGTGGAATATCCGTAATTTCCATGCCATGCAGAACAACCAGACGGCCGAATTTGCCTTTGTGGACCAAATCGATAGCTGCCGAGCCATAGCGGGTCGCCAACACGCGGTCAAACGCGGTGGGTGTTCCGCCGCGCTGGGTATGGCCCAGGTTGACGGCGCGGGTCTCGAAACCGGTGCGCTTCTCAATCTCATCGGCGACGTATTGGCCGATTCCGAGCAGACGAGCGTGGCCGAATTCATCCACCTTGTCGCCGTGAGTGGCAACTTCCCCACTGGCGGGCATCTTGGCGCCTTCGGCAACCACGACGATGCTGAAGTTCTTTCCGCGCGCGCGGCGTTCCTTGATCGTGGCGATCACTGCATCCAGATCGATCGGCTTCTCCGGCACCAGGATGGCGTCGGCTCCGCCGGCAATGCCGCTGTAGAGAGCGATCCAGCCCGCATTGCGGCCCATGACCTCGCAAACGATGACGCGGCTATGCGCCTCGGCGGTTGTGTGCAACCGGTCAACGGCCTCCGTGGCAATGCTGACCGCAGTGTCGAAACCAAAGCAGATGTCAGTACCATTCAGGTCGTTATCGATCGTCTTGGGAACGCCAACGCACGGCACGCCTTTCTGGATCAGCGCATTGGCTACGCCCTGCGTGTCGTCCCCGCCAATGGTGATCAAAGCATCCAGCTTGTTGCGCTTGACGGTTGCGATGCATTGCTCGATGCCGCCCTCTTTTTTCCGTACGTTCGTGCGAGAGGTGCGCAAAATAGTTCCGCCCAATTGCAGAATGCCGGAAACGCTCGCAATGGTCAGAGGCATGGTTTTATCTTCCAGAACACCCCGCCAGCCCTCCATGAAGCCGATAAACTCATCGCCGTAATGAAAAATACCTTTGCGAACCGCCGCGCGAATCACCGCGTTCAGGCCGGGACAGTCCCCGCCACCCGTCAAAATTCCAACCCGCATGATGCTTTCTCCTTAAACAATCCAAATTCAATGGGTAATTAGTTTTGTACTTTGATTGTACGTCTGAGGGGCTGACGAGAAAGGTGCTGCCGCGCACTTGAACTGCGGAAGAATTCAGCTACCGATGCGAAGAGCCATCTTCCTGATAAAAGCTGGCAATCTCCGCGGCATAGTGCTGTTCGACGACCGGGCGCTTTAATTTCATGCTGGGCGTCAACTCACCAGAATCGAGTGTCCATTCATCAGCAACGACGTGCAGTCGCTTGAGCGTTTGAAAGCTTGCCAGGGTTGCGTTCACACGATCCACCACCTTTTGATAGAGCGCCAGCACCTCTGGATGCGCGACCAACTGTTGACGATTAGCGATGGCAATTCCCTTCTCCTTCGCCCATGCTTCCAGCGCCGGGAAGTGTGGAGAGATCAGGACAGATGCGAATTTTCTCTTGTCGCCGACCACCGCGGCATGACCAACCAGTCCGTCGGCCTTCAACTGATTTTCAATGGGCTGGGGAGCAATCATCTTGCCGCCGGAAGTTTTGAGAAGATCTTTTTTTCGGTCGGTAATGTAGAGAAAACCGGCCTCATCGATACGCGCCACATCTCCGGTAAGAAACCATCCCTCCGCATCGAAGCTTTCCGCGGTGGCATCCGGTTTGTTCCAATAGCCCTGAAAAACAGATGGGCCCCGCAACAGCAGTTCACCATCCACTGCCAGCTTGGTTTCTACGTTCTCGAGCGGCTTACCAACGCTGCCCAGGCGGCCGGGCAAGTCGGTATTCAAGGAAACCACCGGCGAAGTTTCGGTGAGGCCGTAGCCCTCCTGGATGCGAATGCCTGCGTCCAGAAACCAGCCGGCGGTGTCGAGTCCAAGAGGCGCGCCTCCAGAAACATACGTGCCGATACGCCCCCCAAAGCCCTGCTGAATCTTGCGGAAGACGAGGCGATTGGCAAGTTTCCACGATGCCTTGCGCGGCGTCGCGCCAGCCAGCAGTGTGGCGCGATTCTTGCTTCCACGCCGCAATGACCAATGCAGGATCGACGAGGTTGCACGGGATCCTTGTGCGCGGCGCAGCACCTCTTGCCGAACCTTTTCATAGACCCGGGGGACGCCAATAAAAATTGTCGGACGCACCTCACGCAGCGCCTGCGGGAGCAGGTCGAACGGAGAGCAATAGGCGATGGTTGCACCGTGGCAGAGAAGTGCATAATCGACATGCCGCGCGGTGATGTGTGACAGCGGCAGATACGAAATGCATATATCCTGGCGTCCCCAATGAAACGCGCCGGTGGAGAAATTCAGGTTCGACGCAATGTTGCCGTGGGTTAGCACGACGCCCTTCGCTTCTCCGGTGGTGCCGGAGGTGTACATTATGGTGGCCAGATCCTCCGACTGAACGTCGTAGGCGCGGCGATCGAAATCGCTGTCTCGCTCGAAATTAGCACTGGTATCGGCAGCAGCCATCAGATCGCCAAACCAGACCGCCCTGGTCACGTCCGGGGCGCGATCCATCAGAACAATGCGTTCGATCTGGGTCTGGCCTCGCAGCGCGGCGACTTTCTCATATTGCTGCGCGGTCGACACGACCACGATGCGCGCACCAGAGTCCGCCAGCATCTCGGCAACCTGCTGCGCCGTCAAGCTGGGATAGAGCGGTACATCGACCGCGCCCAGCGCCATTACCGCAAAGTCGGTCACAGCCCACTCCCAGCGATTCTCCGCCAGCAGTGCGACTCGGTCGCCTTTGGCGACGCCCCAACCAGACAGCGCGGCAGCCAATGCCCGAACCCGCTGATAGAGTTGGTGGCCCGTGATGGATTGCCACTTGCCGGCAGCATCCCGCCATTGCATGACGCGCTCGTCGCCAGCGCTGCAGGCGCGAAAAAATACATCGTTCAGCGTTTTCAGGTCGAATTTCATCGCTGCATTCTCATTCCATTCAAAGCGTCTGATCCGGGCCGGCGCCGCTTCAGGCAAACCTCGTTATATCAGACGATCCCTTCCTGGCAACATCGCCATAAAGAACGATTGCATATTTATGCACAAGTTTGTATTGTTATACACTAAGAGAAACCGCGCCCTAGGCAGGAATTTGCCATGAAGAATGAACGTCACAACGCGATCCGTCAATTGCTCAGCGAGGGCCCTGTCGTTAGCCAGGACCAGTTGCGTCGCAAGCTGGTGCGGCTGGGATTCGATGTGACCCAGGCAACGCTATCGCGGGACATTCATGACCTGCGGCTTTATAAGGGACCTAACGGCTATGCTGTGCCCAACGGTTCGGCGGGAAATGATGACCTGCCGTCTATGGACGATGTATTTGCCAATTTTGGGCTCGCCGTTCGGCAGGCGACAAATCAGCTTGTACTGCGCACGACAACTGGCAGCGCTCAGCCGGTGGCCGCTGCGCTCGATCATGAACACATACCGGAAGTGTTGGGCACGATTGCCGGCGATGACACGGTCCTGATTATTTGCCAGGACCAGAAACATGCCAGCAGTTTGCGCCATCGCCTGGAGAATTTACTCGAAGCATGACATCCCCCCAACACCAAACCGCAGTATTCGGCGTCAGCGGCTATGCCGGCGCAGAGCTGGCTCGCCTGCTGTTGCATCATCCGCGGCTTCGCGGCCGTGCGCCAGTTTTTTTCGGACGCCCTGAAGAAGAAAAGGGCACACGCGTCGCATTGACGGACCTGCATCCGCAACTTGCGGACAACAACGGAGCGGGCGGCGTGATCGTGGAACCATTTCACTGGGACGCGCTCGGCAAGCAGAAAGTGGATGTGGTATTTCTGGCGACGCCGCATGAGCAGTCTCGCGCATGGGTGCCAAAATTGCTGGAGCATGGCGTGCGCGTTATCGATTTGAGCGGCGCGTGGCGACTGGATGAGGAAACCAATCGCGCGATTTATAAACTGGAGGATCACGATCCAGCCGCGGCACAGTCTATCCAGCAAGGGGCCGTCTACGGATTGCCGGAACTGCATCGCAAGCAGATTGCATCGGCACGACTGATTGCCAATCCAGGCTGCTATGCGACTTCGATCATCCTCGCGTTGGCTCCATTGATTCACGAAAAGCGAATCGATCTAAGACGCGGAATTGTGTGCGACTCGAAGTCTGGAGTATCCGGAGCAGGCAAAACACCGACAGCGAAGACGCATTTTATGAATGCGGCTGACAATCTCTCGGCCTACTCCGTGTTCAACCACCGGCATATAGGAGAGATGCTGGAGCAGCTTGGACTGAAAGCGAAAGACATTATTTTTACTCCGCATTTGTTGCCGATTCCGCGAGGAATTTTTTCGACGGTCTATGTGAATCTGCAGAAACGGACGTCACCCGAAGATATCGATACCTGTTTTCGGAACTTCTATGCAGATTCTCCAATGGTGCGGTGGTCGGGCGCACGACTGCCGGAAATTCAATACTGTGTCCGGACCAGCTACTGCGATCTCGGATTTGCGTTGGCGAGTGATGGGCAAAGACTGATTGTGGTCTCATGCCTGGACAATCTGCTGAAAGGCGCCGCTAGCCAGGCGGTGCAGAACATGAATCTGCTGTTCGGCTGGCCGGAGCAGGAGGGACTCGCGTGAAATTCGTCATCAAGCTCGGCGGAGCATCGCTGGAAAATCCAGTCACGCTGCGCGGCAGCACCCAGGCGATTGTCGACCTGGTGCGCGACGGCCATCAGGTAGCCGTGGTCCATGGTGGCGGAGCCGCTCTGACGCGAACACTGGCGCAACTGGGCAAGCAAAGTGAATTTATTGCCGGACTGAGGGTCACCGACGCAGAAACGCGGGATGCCGCATTGATGGTGCTCGCAGGGCGCGTCAACAAGCAGTTGGTGGCGGCGATCGGCAAACATGGTCAGGCGGCCGTTGGACTTTCTGGCGGTGATGGCCTGGTGTTTCGCGCGCGGAAAAAGCGGACGGCCCCTGATCTTGGATATGTCGGAGAAATCGCGTCCTCCGATCCGCGCTGGTTGCTGGCGGTCTGGCAGATGCAGGCGATCCCTGTGATTTCAAGCCTGGCATTGGGGTTTGACGGCGAATACTACAACGTAAATGCGGACGAGATGGCCGCCGCCTGCGCGATGACATGCCACGCGGACGTGCTGGTATTTTTGACCGATGTTCCAGGCGTGCGCGGAGCCGACGGCGAAGTGATGCGTTGGCTGACGCTGAAACAAATTCCAGAGCTGACGCGCACGGCTGTCGTCAGCGGAGGCATGCTGCCGAAGTTGGGCGCATGTCGCGAGGCACTGCTGGGCGGCGTGCAGCGCGTACGGATTTTTCCCGCCGACTCGGCGGCGCTGTTACCCGATATTTGCTCGGCACGGACCCCACAAGGCACGGAGGTGATGGTGGCATGAAGCTTGAAGACATTCGCGCGGCGGAAGCGCAGTTGCTGGTCAAGACGTATGATCGCACTCCAATTTGTTTTGTTCGCGGAGAAGGCGTCCATCTCTTTGATGAAAACGGGACGGCTTATCTTGATCTGTTGAGCGGCATCGGCGTCTGTGCGCTTGGTTACGGTCATCCCGCCATTCAGGCTGCAATCGACCAGCAGAGCCGAAAGCTGATGCACACCTCGAACCTGTTCTTTCATCCGGGACAAGCGGAGCTTGCCTTGCGCCTGACGGAAATGACCGGACTCGACCGCGTATTTTTTTGCAACAGCGGTACCGAGGCGTGGGAAGCCGCGTTGAAGCTGGCACGCGCCTACGCCACACTGCGCCGTTCGGAAGGTCATCGGCTGGGCACGAAAATTCTGGCGCTGGAGCACAGCTTTCATGGCCGCACCATGGGTGCGGTTTCGACGACGCACAAGCCGAACTATCGCAAGCCCTTTGAGCCTTTGCTGGCTGATGTGGAGTTTGTACGCTTCGACGACATTGCCGATTTGGAAGCGAAATTCTCTGACGAAGTTTGCGCCGTTTGTTTAGAGCCGGTGCAGGGAGAAGGCGGCGTCCACCCTGTGTCGAAGGAATTCTTTGCCGCGGCACGACGGCTGACCAGCCAGACGGGCGCGCTGCTGTTGGCAGATGAAATTCAAAGCGGCATGGGCCGCACCGGTGAGTGGTGCGCGTATCAGCACTACGGCATTCTGCCCGACGTGACGACGCTGGCCAAGCCGCTGGGCGGCGGAATCCCCATTGGGGCGATGTTGTGCACCGAGGAAGCCGCGCGTGCTCTCAGCCCAGGCATGCATGGAACAACATTTGGCGGAGGCCCATTGGCCTGCGCAGTGGCGATTGCCGTCATCGATACCATGCGCCGTGACAATCTGCTGGAGCATATCCGAAAGACAGGAAAATATTTCCTCGAACGCTTGCATTCGCTGGCCACGACCCATTCCTGCGATTGTGAAGGTGCGAGGCAAGGGACTGATGCTGGGAATGGAGCTGTCAAATGCCGACCTGGCAAAGCAGGTGGCTGCACAAATGTTGGAGCGCCACATCATCATCAACCGGACCAGCGAGACGGTCTTGCGCTTTTTGCCGCCGTACATTCTCGAGCGCCAGCATATCGACCAGGCGGTGCAAGCGCTGGATGAGATTCTGACCAGCGCAGCCGCAGCTGCAAGCCTTCCCGCAGCAGTGCAAGGAGCACACGCATGACAACAAAATCTTATGTATTGAAATCGCCGGCAATGGCGCGGGACACTCGTGTCTCCGTCCCCGGATCGAAGTTGCCCAACACTCTGGCGGGGCGCGACCTTTGCTCGATCCGCGATTTGAGTTCCGCGGATGTTCGCCTGATTCTGGACACCGCGCATGCCGTGAAGGCGCACCCGGAACTCTACTGGCAAGCCTTGAGCGCGAAGCAGTTGGTGATGTTCTTTGAGAAGGATTCCCTGCGGACCCGTCTGACATTTGAAGCGGGTATCAATACGCTGGGCGGCTCTGCAATTTTTATTGACCAGAAAGGTTCGCGACTGGGCGAGCGGGAGACCCTCGCCGACGTGGCTCATAACCTGGAACGCTGGATGGATGTAATTGTGCTGCGTACCTACAGCCACGAGACCGTCACCGAGATGGCGCGGTTCGCAAGGGTCCCTGTCGTGAATGCGCTCAGTGACACCGAGCATCCCTGTCAAGCGCTGGCGGATATCTTTACCCTTGAGGAGCGCTTCGGCGATCTGCGCGGCCTGCGGCTGGCTTATGTCGGCGATGGCAACAACGTTGCTCACTCATTGTTGCTGACGGCTGTGTTGACGGGCGCGAACATTACCCTGGCCTCGCCAAAAGGCTATGAGCCAAAGGCGGAGTTTCTGGCCGCAGCGAAAACACTGGCGGCCGGTGCGGAAGACATTCCGGCCGGTACCGTGACCTGCGTCACGGACCCCAGCGAAGCTGTTTCCGGAGCCGATGCCATTTACACCGACCAATGGGCCAGCATGGGCCAGGAAAACGAAGCAGATCTGCGGCAGACAATTTTCGCCTCCTACCAGGTGAATAGTCAGCTGATGTCGTTGGCTGCGCCGCACGCTGTCTTTATGCATTGCCTGCCTGCACGGCGCGGCAATGAAGTGACGGACGAAGTCATTGACAGCGCGCAGTCCATCGTCTTCGATCAGGCGGAAAACCGGATGCACGTGCAGAAGGCGATTCTTCTCCTGCTGCTGGATGCTGCCCGCAACGCGATCCCACTGGCGGACGTAACTGGTTCCCGGCTCGAAGGCGTGCGGCCTTTCACTCGCGGCCCGCGTAAGCGCACGACACAGTCGTCGTTCTAAAAAGATTTGAAAAAGGAGTTTCACATGGCAAAGAAAGTTGTATTGGCATATTCGGGCGGGCTGGATACTTCCATCATCATTCCGTGGCTGAATGAGAACTACGGCATGGACGTCATCGCGATGATCGCGGATGTTGGTCAGGGAGAGGACCTGGACGCGGTGGTCGCAAAGGCCTACGCCACGGGCGCGAAGAAGGCTGTCGTACTCGACCTGCGAGAAGAATTTCTGACGGATTACGTATTCCCCACCGTGCGCGCGGGCGCCGTGTATGAAGACAAATATCTGCTGGGCACGTCCATGGCGCGGCCTGTGATCGCCAAGCACCAGGTAGAAGTGGCGCTGGCGGAGGGCGCGGTAGCACTCTCGCATGGCTCGACAGGAAAGGGCAACGACCAGGTGCGGTTTGAGCACGCCTATCAAGCCCTGGCGCCCGAGTTGACCATCATTGCGCCTTGGCGCGAATGGGATTTGAAGTCGCGTGAAGATTGTTTGGATTATGCCGATGCGCACGGAATCCAGGTAGCCCAGAGCCGCGAGAAGATCCATTCGCGCGACCGCAATTTGTGGCACATCAGCCACGAAGGCGGCGAGTTGGAAGATGCGGGTAATGCTCCGCTGGAAAGCACCTGGGTGTGGACGCGTTCTCCGCAGGATGCGCCCGATCGCACAGAGACGGTGGAGATTGGATTTGAACAGGGCACACCTGTCTCAGTGAATGGAATGCGTCTTGACCCGGTGCAACTGCTGGAACTGCTGAATGAAATTGCAGCGCGCAATGCCGTGGGACGCATCGACCTGGTCGAGAACCGTTTTGTCGGCATCAAGAGCCGCGGCATCTACGAGACGCCCGGCGGCACGTTGATCATGGCTGCACATCGCGAACTGGAAGCAATGACGCTGGAGCGCGAAGTGAAGCATTATAAGCAGCAGATTGCGCTGAAGTACGCCGAGCTGGTCTATTTCGGCCTGTGGTTCACTCCGCTGCGTGAAGCGCTGGATGGGTTTATCGCGACCACTCAAAAAAGCGTGACCGGCACGGTGAAACTGGCACTCTACAAAGGCAACGTCAGTATTGCCGGACGGTCGAGTGAATACGCTCTCTACTCGCCAGAGTTGTCGTCGTTCACCATGGGCGCAAGCTATGACCAGAAAGATGCGGCCGGTTTCATTCGCATTCTTGGATTACCTGCACGTACTTTGACCCACTTGAAGAAACACCTGGAGACGGTTCGGTGAAAATGTGGTCGGGCAGATTTCGCGAGCCCCTCGACGCTGCGTTCGATGGCTGGCAACGCTCATTTCGCTTTGACTGGCGGCTGATTCCCTACGAAGTGGCTGCCAGCAAGGCGCATGCTCGTGCGTTGGCGAAACTGCGTGTATCTGACTGAAGATGAATTGCACTCGATTCGCAACGGACTCGACGGCATCCTTACAGACTTCGAATCTGCAGGGTCTGGCGGCGGTGGAGACTCCGAGGCCGCCGGGCGTTTTGTCGAGAAGCATCCAGATGCGGAAGACGTGCACCATTTCGTCGAGCTGGAATTAAAATTACGCATCGGAAATACGGCGCTGAAACTGCACACAGGCCGCAGCCGCAATGAGCAGATTGCTACCGACTTGCGGCTTTATGTTCGCGACGCGATTGCCACATTGCAGTCCGATTTACATCTGTGGATAGAAGCATTTCTGGCGCAAGCTAATGCGGCGGATGAGGCAGCGATGCCGTCCTACACGCACATGCAGCGGGCCGAACCCGTGTTGGTCGCGCACTGGCTGCTGGCCTACGTCGCTATGCTGCAGCGCGACAGCGCGCGGCTCGAAGATTGCAGAAAGCGCTTGAATGTTTGTCCGCTCGGCTCGGGCGCGGTCGCTGGAGCAACCTTGCCGCTTGACCGCGCGATGATTGCCCACGAACTGGGATTTGACGCGCCAACGGCGAATAGCATGGATGCCACCAGTGATCGCGATTTTGTGCTGGAGTATTTGCAGTCGCTGGCGCAAATCGCGCTGCATATCAGCCGCTTCGCCGAGGAAATCACTCTATACGCAACAGCGGAGTTCGGATTTGTCGATTTGCCAGAAGCATTTTCGACTGGTTCGAGCGCCATGCCACAGAAGAAAAATCCCGACCTGACTGAGCTGGCGCGCGCCAAGTCCGGCCGCATCATCGCGGCTTCTCACACCGTCGAACTGCAACTGAAGGGATTGCCTCTTGCCTACAACAAGGACATGCAGGAAACGCAGGAAGCGATCTTTGCCGCAACAGAAGAGGTGCACGCATTACTCTCTCTGCTGGGTCGCTTCACGCACGCGCTTCATTTCCGCACAGACAGGATGCTGGCAGCCAGCACCACGGGCTTTCTGAACGCCATGGCAGCAGCGACCTATCTGGTGCATAAGGGCGTAGCCTTTCGCACCGCACATGAAATCATCGGCAATGCGGTGCGTCATTGCCTTGGCAAAAATTGTGAACTTGATGGCCTGACGCTGGAGGAATTGCGCCAGTTCAGTCCATCGTTTGAGCAGGATTTTTTTGACGCCATCACTCTGGAAGCTACGCTCGATTGTCACGACGTAGTCGGTGGTACGGCGCGGTCGCGCGTGCATGAAGATTTGGCGATGGCCGAAATGCGCGCAACTCAGTGGACAGCATCGGAAACAGCTTCTCGCGCGTCCAATCATCATGTAGGCAATTTTGGCGGCGAAGCTGCAATCACATCACGGGGAGGCAAACATGCGGGCTCGTAAGGCGCGTTTACCGGATGCGAACGCGATCCACGGCCTGATTCGAAGCCTGTCCTACGATGGCACGTTGCTTCCGCGGAGCTTTGCAGAAATCTACGAAAATGTCCGTGATTTCATGGTGGTCGAAACTGACGAGGGAGAGTTTCTCGGTTGCGGAGCTCTGCACCTGTACGGCCCGCATCTCGCCGAGATACGCTCGATCGCCGTCAGCGAAAAATCGAAGAAGCAAGGTGCTGGCGGTTACCTGGTAGAAGCGCTTCTCGAAGAGGCGGAAAGCCACAGCGTTCCATGCGTCTGCTTGTTTACTCGTATCCCTGGATTTTTTCAGCGATTCGGATTTGTGCAAGTCGACCGCACCGCATTGCCGGACAAAATCTACAAGGATTGTGCGAATTGTCCCCGGCTGAATGCGTGCGATGAGTTTGCCATGGCCCGTGGCACGTTGCCGGATACTGCGGTGTTAGGGCCGGTGCAAGTGGAAGAACACCTGGTCCCATTACAGATACACATCTAGACAGATCGTCCGAGGCAAATCACCACGCATGGTAAAAGCCATTTCGTTCGGCAAGCTCCACCTCCACTCCAAACAGCTGCTGCAGCCGGTCTGCGGTCAACATCTCGGCCTTCGCTCCATCGCCGACAATGCGGCCCGCCTGCATCATAACCACGCGCTCGATTTCCGGCAGGATGTCGGAGAGATGATGAGTAATCAGCAAAATTCCAGTTCCCTGCTGCGCCAGCCGGCGCATGGTGTGCCGCAGTTCCCATTGCGCGGCCAGATCGAGTCCATTGCTGGGCTCGTCGAGCAAGAGAATTTGGGGTCGATGCACAATGGCGCGCCCAATCAGGATGCGCTTCGTTTCGCCTACCGACATTTGACCCACCGGCTTGTTGCGAAGGTGCTCGACTTCCAGCAGTTGAAGAATTTCGTCCGCTCGCTGCCACATTTGCTCGGTGACATGGAAGTGCGGCCACAAAGTAGAGCTCGAAAAGAAACCGGACACCACCGCGTCACGACCCGTTGTATGCGGCGTTCGTTCGCCCGGCAATTCGGAAGCAACAGTACCCAGATGCTGGCGCAATTCGGTCAGGTCCCAGCGTTCGCGCCCAAAGATACGCAGGTACGAATCTTCCCGCACCAGCGGATAGCGCTGGCATGTAAGCGTTTGAATCAATGTAGATTTTCCGCAGCCATTCGGTCCCAGGATGGCGATATGTTCTTGTTGACCGACGCGCAGCGAAAGTTCGTGCAGCACGACCGCATCGCCGCGCGCCACAGAAATATTTTTCATTTCAATAAATAACGATGAGTCCAATTCCGTTTCCATTGATAAAAGGATAATGGCAATGTCGCACCAAGCCTTCGCACCTCCCTCTTTCTCCTTCGCCCATGCACCCGCGGGCTTTCGCTTTGGTGCCGTGCGGGCGGGCATCAAGCCAAGCGGCAAGCCAGACTTTGCCTGTGCCCAGGCTATTGCAGGAACAACGGCAGCAGCCGTCTTTACCAGCAATCGCCTGACGGCTGCGCCCGTTCTGGTTGGTCGCGATCACTTGCGTCAGTCTGGCGGAAAGGTACGATTTGTCGCGGTAAATGCCGGCAATGCCAACTGCGCCACTGGAGAGCAAGGTATCGAAGCCTGCCTGACCGTATGCAAGGCTGCCGCAAAGGAATTCGGATGTTCCACGGAAGAGATTTTCCCTTCTTCTACCGGCATTATCGGTGTGCCACTGCCCGCTGAAAAACTGGTCGCCGCACTTCCGCAAATTGCAGCGCATCTTGGAGAGAGCTCCGCCCACCTGGAACAATTTGCAGAAGCGATTCTTACGACTGATACCCGAGCGAAGATCGCCAGCACCGAAATCAAGATCGACAGCAAGCCGGTTCGCATATTTGGAGTGGCCAAAGGAGCCGGCATGATTGCGCCGCAGTTGGTTCCACACGCAACCATGCTGGTCTACATTTTTACGGACGCAAACGTAGCCGCGCCCGATCTGCAGAAATATTTAAATGAGGCGATGGAGCCCACCTTCAACTGCATCTCGATCGACGGCGACACCTCGACCAACGATACCGTGTTGCTCCTGGCAAGTGGAGCGAGCGGCGTATCCGTCGCGCATTCCACCAACGAACCAGCTTCGGAAGCTTTCTCGCGTGCGCTGCTGAAGATTTGCGGCTCCCTGGCACGCCAGGTCATCGAGGATGGCGAAGGCGCAGGCCATGTAATTGAACTGGCAATCGAAGGCGCGTCCTCGGCCGAAGATGCGAAGCGGATTGCCCGCAGCATTGCAAATTCTCCCCTGGTGAAAACTGCTTTTGCCGGCTGCGATCCGAATTGGGGCCGAATTCTGGCTGCCGCGGGTTATTCTGGCGCGCCAATCGACCCCGGAAGAGCATCCATATGGATCGGGGGTCTGCCGGTTTGCCGGAATGGCCGTGCCGCGCAGGATTTCGCCAAGGACAACGTCCACCAAGCCATGTTGCAACGAACTGTGAATGTTCGGGTGGATCTGGGAATGGGACACGCGACCTGCGATTTTCTAACCTGCGATCTGACTGCGGAGTATGTACGGATCAACGCGGAATATTCCACCTGATCTAGTTGAGGGAGATCAATTTTCGGGGAACTCCGCACACGAACAACAAAGCTCCAGAGCGAGAAACATTCACGAAAAATTTGCATTCGCGTCTTAATGAAGCGAATGGCCACGAAATCGGTGCAAACAGGTCGAAGAGCAGAAAAATAGAAGGCTTTTGTAATGGCGGGACCCTGATATTCACAGGCTCTTGCACATCGGCGTGGAAATCGATGAGAAACGGATTCGAAGCGTACCACGAAACTCATCCGCGAGGAATCAACCCCGAAATGGACCACTCACTGCGATACAATATCTATACGAGGATGAACTGAAGAATGGCGACAAAAGTGAAGGAGCCGGTCGCAGATGCGGCGGCCAACTCAAACCACACCAACCCATTGATTAGCAACGATAAGCTGAAGCAACTGTACAGCACGATGCTGAAGTGCCGCCTTCTGGAAGAGCGGGCACGAATCTTAAAAAAGCAGGCAAGATTCAAGGGCAATTACTATGCTGCTGTCGGCCAGGAGGCGGCAGCGGTCGGTACGGGCGTAGATTTGCGGCCCGAGGATACCGTTGCCCCGTCGCATCGCGACTTTATCTTGAATTTCATCAAGGGAACGCCGCTAACTGCCATGTTTAGCCAGCTTTACGGGCGTAGCACCAGCCCGGATAGAGGCCGCTCGGCACCGGCGCACTGCGGATATGCCCCCCTGAACATCATCACCCCGGCCTCCACGATTGCCGCCCAGTTGA
Organism: uncultured Acidobacteriota bacterium; assembly: GCA_963719625.1. GTDB lineage: Bacteria > Acidobacteriota > Terriglobia > Terriglobales > Acidobacteriaceae > JAKAAZ01. Next base: position 10,366 of record CAVRDB010000014.1, on the reverse strand, counting down.
ATATCGGAACCGGCATCGCCTTGGCAAACCAGATGAAGAAAAACGACAATGTTGTCGTTGCGTTTTCAGGTGAAGGCTCGACCTCGCTGGGTTTCTGGCATGAGGCGCTGAATTTTGCCGGAGTGCGCAATCTACCCATCGTCTATATCTGCCAGAACAATCTGTGGGCGGAATCGGTCTCGGTGAAACTGCAGACCAAAGTAGATGACATCAGCCTGAAGGCAATCGGATACGGCTTCCCTGGCATCACTGTGGATGGCAATGATGTGGTTGCCGTGTATCGGGTTGCACAGGAAGCGATTGCGCGAGCTCGATCGGGTGGAGGCCCCACGCTGATCGAAGCCAAGACCTATCGCTGGTATGGCCACTCTGAGATCGATCCTGCAAAGTATCGCGCGGCGGATGAAGTGGAAGAGTGGAAGTCGAAGGACCCCATCGCTGCCATGGAACGCTACCTGACTGGCAAAGGACTTTATTCGGATGGCTGGAAGAAAGAGATTTCGGATGACTTTCAGAAGGAGCTCGACGCCGCCATTGAGGTCGCTGAGAAAGCTCCGCCACCGGAATCGATCGATTGCCTGGATTATCTGTACTCGTTCGACATTCGCAATCGGGAATTAAATCGCAAGGACTACTCGCCTCAGTTCTAAATCATTCCATCCATCAGGACTATAAAAAATTATGTCGGTTAGTTATCTAGATGCAATCAACGCTGCCTTGACTGAAGAAATGCGGCGCGATCCCAATGTCTTTATTCTTGGTGAAGATGTGGGTGTAATGGGCGGTGCCTTCGGTGCCACCAAAGGCCTGATTGAAGAGTTCGGCCCGGACCGGGTCATCGATTCGCCGTTGGCGGAAGGCATCATTGTCAGCGCATCGATTGGTGCGGCCATGGCAGGAATGCGCCCAGTGGCGGAGATTCAGTTCGTCGACTTTATTACCCCAGCCATGGATGCGATCACCCAGCAGGCAGCCAAGCTACGGTATCGCTCTGGTGGCACGCAAACCTGTCCGTTGACAGTTCGCGTCTGCTACGGCGGCGGCACTGGCGGCGGTATGTACCACAGCCAGACCAACACAACATGGTTCGCGCATGAGCCTGGTTTGGTCGTGGTCGCGCCGGCCACAGCCAGCGATGCCAAGGGAATGTTGAAGGCCAGCATTCGTCAGGACGATCCAGTCATTTATTTCGAGCACAAAAAGCTCTATCGCCTGCCTGCGGTGAAGGAAGATCTGCCCGAAGGCGACGATAACCTCGCCGATCTGTTCCATTGCGCGATCCGGCGCCCGGGAACGGACGCGACGATTGTCACCTATGGTTACATGCTGCAATTGGCATTGCAGGCAGCAGAGAAAGTGCACGAAGAAAACGGCGCCAGCATCGAAGTGATCGATCTGCGCGTATTGAATCCGATTGACCACGACACCATTCTTGAGTCCGTATCGAGAACGGGTCGGCTGTGCATCGTGCAGGAAGACCATCGCACGCTCGGCATTGGGTCGGAGATTTCAGCGACGGTTGCTGAACGGGCGTTCGATTGCCTGGATGCACCAATTGTGCGCGTGGCTGCTCCCGACGTTCCTGCCATTCCCGCAGCAGAAGCCCTGGAACATTTCTATATGCCGAATGTAGACAAAATTGTCACTGCTTTACACAAAGTCTTGCAGTATTAGCGTACTGTCATTGCCACGCGCCTGATAAATATTTCATTCCTGGCGCTCCTTTTGGTGGCAAGTTGGTGTCTAACAGAATAGGATGGGTCGTCGTGCGCATGAAGCATGTGCGGCGATCCGTGTCCGCGATCCCGCCAGGTAAGGACTTTTTCCCGATTGAACGACAAGCACGTCACACGCCGCGATTTGATACGCCGAGTCGGGGCATCAGCCGCTGCTGGGCTGGCATTGGGGCTGCCTGGGGTGGCGCAAACACCGGCGCCTGCACAATCGCAGGCCGCTGCTCCGACGGAAGAGAGTACACCGAAACGGGAAAGTGAAGTTGCAAAGAAGTATCCTCACCCGCCCGGGAAATTTATCAATCGCCCCCTCACCCAGATTTCCACCGTTGTCGATGCAATGCTGGACGACATGGAAGGACGTGGTGTGGCCTACTTTTATGAACAGGCGCATCCGTTGACAGGGCTGGTACGCGACCATGCGCCCGCGGTCGGCCGCTCCGACAGCCGTGTTGCCAGCATTGCGGCCACCGGCTTTGGTCTAAGCGCGCTGTGTATTGCGGCCCATCGCAAGTACATGCTGCCTTCAATCTGCGAGCAGCGGGTTGAGACCACGCTGGCATTCCTGTTAGAACAATGTCCGCATGTCCACGGGTTTCTTTATCATTTTCTGGATATCGAAAGTGGCGATCGGCTTTTCGGTTCAGAACTCTCATCCATCGACACGTCCATTTTGCTTTCCGGCATTCTGCTATGCCGCCAATATTTCAGCGGCAATCTTCGCATCCACGCGCTGGCAACCACTCTGTACAATCGTGTCGATTGGCAATGGATGCTGAACGGCAGCGATACGCTGTCCATGGGCTGGCTGCCTGAATCAGGGTTCATCCAGTATCGATGGGATGTCTATGCCGAAATGCTGACCATGTTGTTGATGGCGATTGGCGCATCCCGAAACGCCATCCCGCCGACTGCCTGGAACGCCGTGACCCGTCCGATTATCGAGTTCGGCGGTATCGAATTTATCAGCGGTGTCGCGCCGCTATTCATCCATCAGTATGCGCACGCCTGGTGCGATTTTAGAAATATGCGCGATGCACATACCAACTATTTCGTAAATTCCGTTGCCGCGACGCGGGCGCATCAACTCTTCTGCCTGACATTGGGTCGACAGTTCCCCTGGATGGACCAGAACCTGTGGGGAATCACGGCGTCGGAATCGCCCACAGGCTATCGCGTATGGGGTGGCCCGCCGGAGTTTGGCGGAATCGATGGAACCATCGTTCCTTGCGCGACTGCAGGCTCATTGGTCTTTTTGCCTGCCGAATGCGCCCATGTACTGCTATCAATCCGGCAAAAATACGGAGAAAAAGCCTGGACCCGCTACGGATTCATCGACGCCTTTCAGCCGCAGACCAACTGGTATTCTGAAGACCAACTCGGCATCGACTTAGGAATCAGCGTACTGATGGCAGAGAATCTTCGCACCGGCTTCTGCTGGAATTACTTTATGCGAAACACCGAAATTACGAATGCCATGCAGATGGTAGGGTTCGAGCCCGACACGGAAAATTCCGAAGCCTTTTAAGCAGATGGGCTAGTCCTTAGATGTTTGCATCCCGACTGCCGAGCAGCCATACTGCAGGCAGCGTACTCAAGACTTCTCCGGCGCGCAGCCGTGTCTTCCCAGCGACATTCTCCACAGGAACGGTCGCTCCTGTTAGAACATTGGTAAATTTCATTGGTTGCGATCGATTCAATTCTGTCGCGGGAATCTCGATAAAAGTCTCCCAAAGATTTTTCTTTATATCCTCCAATGCAATTGGTTCCGATAATAACGATGAAAACCAACGTGCCGCGACGGTCAGCAGAATTTTTCCTTCATGTTCCCTTGCGAATGCGATCAGATGCTCGGCATTGTTTCCCTCTGCGGAGAGAGGCCGATAGCTACCATGCAGGAGCAGGTTGGATTCCTTCTCTCGCAGCCGCAACCCCTGCGCGACGTACAGTAGCTTCACATCGCCAGTCCACCAGGATTGGCAAATATCCGCGATCGCGCGAAAGCGTTTCTCGGGTGAGAGATTTGAATCTACTATATTCTTCGTCAAGGAATGTAATCTGTGCTGGCGTGTTCCGTAATCGACCGGCCGACGATTGTCTGGATCCACCAGACTGAGGTCCCACAACTCCCCTCCCTGGTAGGTATCGATGACGCCGGGACTCATCAGCTTTAGAGCGATCTGAGAAACCGATCCCCACGCTGCCAGGATAGCAATTCGCTCTGCAAACGGAACGAACGATGCAAGGAATTCTGACGAAGACGAGCCACATAAGGTCTGCTCCACAAACTTTTCCATGGCTGCGTCATACTCATTCGAAGGATTTATCCAGCTGGTGTGAACTTTTGCCTCTTTTAAGGCCTTATCCATGAAGGCCTTCATGCGGCTGATGGTGTCATCATCGGACACTTTCTGCCGGGGATGCCACATTCCGAGCAGGGTCTGGTAATACAGATATTCATCGCCGCGGTCCGGAGCGGGATGACCATTCACTATGGTCTTTGCGCCTTCATTGAGATAGGACCACTTGCAGCAGATTCGATCTCCATTCTTCGGGCAATTCTGTTAGAACATGGATGCGCATGCGTGCATCTTCGCCCCTCTTGGTATCGTGGGTGGAAGTCGTCAACATCGCGCTGGGCCAGCGTTCCATGCGATGGATGTTGGCATCGTGAAATTCCTGCGGAGTCGTCGCTCTACGGCCGGTTCCGGTGCCCACTTCATTCAGTGAGGCCAGCGGACTGTAACGGTAAAACACTGTATCTTCCATGCCTTTGGCCTGCACTGGGCTTGTGTACTGTTGAAACTTCATGGCGAACCGAAGGCGCTGCGCAAAACTCTTTTCAGATTCCTCCGGCTGTCGCACGGGACAAATATGGCTCCGAATAAATTCGAAGATGGAATAATCGATGTTAGGATTCCGACGCCTTGCCTGGCCAATCGCTTCATCAATTGCCATCTCGTCGGTGGTGCTGAACCCCTGCGCGGAAATATATGTGCGGTATACAGGAAAGCAGGCAACCACCTCCCGCAGCGCCTCCTGAAGGCCGTCAAGCGTGAAGTCGCGACTGCGGCGATTTTCTTCAGAAAGAAGATTCAGCTCATGTGCCAGCACATTCAGTTCGCTCGCCATGGAGGAGGCGGTGATCAGTTTTTTTGCGTGATAGACGGCATCCCGGTCCGGCTTCCTGCGTTCACGAAACTGCAGATAAATGCGGTCGATTTCTGAAAGATTACTTTCTTTGACCCACAAGCCGTTCAACAGAGCGAGAAACTCATAACCGGTTGCCCCATCCACTGGCCACTCTGGGCTCAGCCATTCCTGCCGCGCCAATATTTTTTCGACAATCAGATACATCGGCTGTGCCGACATTGCCGTAGCGGTGCGAAACTGTAACAGATACTGTTGCGGATCAAGCAGTCCATCGATATGATCCAGCCGTACGCCGTCGATTTCGCCCTTCTCTGCCAACTCAATCAACTTCGCGTGCGCCGCACGGAACAGTGGCTCGTACTCCATGCGCAAGCCAATTAAATCGTTGATGTCGAAGAACCGGCGGTAATTGATTTCCTGCATTGCTGTGCGCCAATAGGACAGCCGATATGCTTGCTGCTCCAAAAGTGCATGCAGCAGATCGAATGACTCAGGCTTACCGGGGATGCCGTTGTATTCAGCGATCACACGTCCTAGATGGTCCCGCAGGGCAGGACTCGCCTGCATCACCTGAATCAGTCGGTGAGTCGCAATATTGGTCTCTCGTTCGCGATCGGCGCGAGCTATCAGTCCTGCCTGTTGATAGCCGGGGATGTGATCCAGATGAAACAGAATGCTTTCAAACTCCTGGCGCGTTGCTTCATCGATACCAGATGTTTCTGCCGTTTCCTGCCATCGATGGCGCAGCAGAACCTTCATCTGGCGCGGATTGAGCGGCAAGTTGTAGTCACCATACAGCAGGCAAAATTCCCCATTGTGATATTCAATGCGGAACTCGCCCGACTCCAGCACATCGCCATATTGCCTGCCAAGGATCGCCAGCAGTACTTTGCCATGAAGATTTGAGTTAACAGGATTCCAATCGACATCAAAATATTCCGAGACGGAAGACGATGGGCCGTTGGCCAAAACACTGCGCCACCACTGGTTCCATTGTGGATGAGCGCTCATATGATTGGGAACAAAATCGATAATGATTCCCATTCCATGACGGTGCAGCGTGTTCACCAGCGAATTGAAGGCTTCTTCCCCGCCAAGCTCCGGACTGATCCGGGAAAAATCGCACGTATCATAGCCGCTTAGACTCCCTGGTCGAGCTTCAAAAACTGGCGAAGCGTAGATATGGCTGATACCGAGTTGATGGAGATAAGGAATGATTGCTTCAGCGTCCGCAAATCGAAACTTGCTTGTAAATTGCAGACGATATGTAGCGCTTACACTTCTTCGATCCATCATTGAGGCCGTTCTTCCGCGATACGAGTAAGATCGCCATTCACAAACAGCACTACACCCGCTCGTTCAAAGGTAAGTGTACTTGTATCGGGCTGCCAGTCGATGGAGCCAAAGTCTGGCATGAAACGACTATCCTCGCTCCTCAGCACCATGATCATCTCTCGCCAAGCTTGCTCACTAGCGACGGTTGGACCATCGAGAGCCACAATAGCGGAGAAATTTCCCTCAGAGGATTTCCATTGCAATTCGATCGTTTTCTTATTTATCGCTCGGCAGGTCTGAAATTCCGCGTGACGCAACAACCGTTTTCGGATTTGTAACAGTATCTGATACCAACGTAGACATGCTATGGATACAGGGCTTTGACGAATCGCCCAATCCAGTTTGCTTCGGAGAAAGGTCTCGATATTTTGTGGGTCAGGGATGGCTACGCGGTTGGAAGTGTCTGCGAATGCGGAAAAATGCGCAAACTCCTTCCGCCTGCCTTCTGTGACAAGCCGGCCCAGTTCCTCGTGATGGTTAGTGAAGAAAAGAAATGGCTCTGGCGCCGCCCACTCCTGACCCATAAAGAGCAATGGAACTTCCGGAGACAGCATCAAGAGCGCGCTGGCAGCACAGTAGGCCGGATAAGAAATCTGAGAGGACAACCTTTCGCCGAATGCACGATTGCCGATCTGATCATGATTTTGAATGCAGAAGACGCGCGACGCATGGCTCAATTCCCGTGGACTTGTCCCTCGCGGATGCCCGTGAAAGCTGGCAAACTGACCAGTAAAAAACCAACCGTCTTGAATGGTTTTGGCGATGCTTTCCGTTGTCCCATCGAAGTCGTGGAAGTAGCCATCGCTATCCCCCGCCAGACGATGGCGCATGTGATGATGAAAATCATCGGACCATACCGCGTCAAAGCCATAGCCGCCCTGTTCGGCTGGGAGGATCAGCTTGTGATCGTTCCGTGCATCTTCCGCTATCAGGAAAATATTTCTTGCCAAGGGAGCGCGCTGCGTGATGCACTCTCTCCGTTAACTCCGTCAAGAAATGCGGCTCGCTGTCATCATGGATGGTATCGGTCGCGTCCGCGCGCAATCCATCCACATGATAGTCGTAGATCCAGGCCAGCGCGCTCTCAATAAAATATGCGCGGACCTTGTCTCGACCTTCGCCGTCGAAATTCAATCCATCGCCCCATAGCGTCTTATGTTTCTGCGTATAAAACTGCGGGGCAAAGGCCGATTGGTACGCTCCATCCGGCCCCAGATGGTTGTAGACCACGTCGAGATAGACAGCGATTTCTCGGGCGATGGGCTTCGTCGATCAATCTGCGGAGATCATCCGGCGTTCCGTAGCTATGGGCAGGCGCATACAGCGAGACGCCATCGTAGCCCCAGTTATATTCTCCGGCGAAATCTGCGATGGGCATCAGCTCGATCGCGTTGATACCCAGTTGTCGCAGGTAATCCAGCTTGTCGATCAATGCCAGAAATGTTCCTGCCGGAGTGAAGGTTCCCACATGGAGTTCGTAGATCACTAAATCCTGGAGCGATGGGGCCTGATAGCTGCTGACCTTCCATGGAAAACTGTTTGGCTCGACGACCTGGGATGGACCATGGACACCTAGCGGCTGAAAGCGAGAAGCTGGATCGGGAAAGGGCCCCGCGCCATCGATCTTGAACCAGTAGCGCGTTCCTGGACCTGCGCCGTCGACGTAGGCTCGATAGATTCCGTTCTCGTCCGGAGACATCGAGAATTGGAGGTCGGCGCAGGCTCGCCTTCCAGAATGAGTTCGATCCTTGCTCCAGCACGTGCCCATAGCCGAAACAAACATCCATCCCGTTGAATGGAGGGACCAAACATGGGCATCCATGAGCTTCTCGTGGGTGCCAGAAATTCTTGATTCGACTGTGCAGGAAATGGCGTCTACCTCCGCAGCTTTTCATCTAAATGCAGAGCAGCGCTTATCAGTCCCAGATGCGTGAACGCTTGCGGGAAGTTGCCAAGAGCGCTGCCGGTTGCACTGATCTCCTCAGAGTAAAGACCAAGGTGGTTCGCGTAACCCAACATTTTTTCGAAGATAAATCTGGCTTCATCGAGACGCTCCGCGCGCGCCAGCGCATCCACCAGCCAGAAGGTACACATACTGAATGTACCTTCATGCCCGGTCAACCCATCTTTGGTCGCAAGTTTTCCATCCAACTCATATCGATATACCAGGCTATCGGAAACAAGCTTCTCCATAGTGCGATCGATCGTGCTGAGCATACGCGGATCTTTGGGCGCGATGAACATGACAACGGGCATCATCAAATTGCTGGCGTCAAGCGATTTCGACTCATAGGATTGCGTGAAACTCTGCTGCTTTTCGTCCCAGCCATTTTTCATGATTGAGGCGAAGATGCGATCTCGTTCTGTCTCCAGCTTCACACGGTCGAGTGGAAGACTGCGTTGGCTTGCGAGACGAATGCCGCGATCCAGAGCGACCCAGCATTGCAATTTGGAATACACAAACTGTTGGCGTTCACTACGCACCTCCCACAAGCCATCGTCAGGCTGGCTCCAATTTTCCGCAACCCAGACAAGCACTCCATGAATGCGCATCCAAAGATCGTAGGAGATTGGAGAGACGTGTTTGTCATAGAGATAAACGGCGTCCATCATCTCGCCATAGATATCCAGTTGCAACTGGCTGGAAGCGGCATTGCCGACACGAACAGGACGTGAGTCACGATAGCCACTCAGATTATCGAGCGTGAACTCAGGCAGATCGCTGACGCCGTCGATGCTGTACATCGTGTTCAACGGGCCCTGCGCGCCCGTCTGCTCATCGATTCGCTTGGCCAGCCATTCAATAAACGCGGTAGCCTCATCAGGAAAACCCAGACGCACCAGTGAAAATACGGTGAACGCCGCATCACGCACCCATGTGTACCGGTAGTCCCAATTACGCACTCCGCCGATTTCCTCCGGCAGACTGCATGTGGGCGCGGCCACAATGGCACCCGTAGGGTGATGCGTCAACAATTTGAGCGTAAGTGCTGAGCGAAGAACAATTTCTCGCCAGCGACCTTCATATTTGCAATGGGACAGCCACTCGCGCCAGAAGGCGAGGGTTTCATTCATTAGGCGATTTCCGTCCGCCGGTACCTTGAGGCCGTCGCCATCTTCTTTCGTGATGTACCGCAATACGAACTCTGCGCTCTCACCGGGTTGTAGTGTAAATTCCAGGATCGCTTTGCCATCCTGAATTTTCCATTCACCCGGGCCGAACAGCACCATTCGATCTTTTTCCGCCTCGAATAGAATTCCACCCTCGGTTGGTGTGGCTTGATGCGAAGTGCGAGCATAGTTAAAGGCCGGCGCACACTCGAGGCGAAAACGAACTTCACCGCGAACAGCTCTCGCGATCCGCACAATCTCATGCATGACCGATTCGCTCTGCTGATTCTTGCCTTCGCGTACCGGCATAAAGTCGATAACTTCGCCGACCCCTTCCGGACGCAGGAATCGGGTGAGCAAAACGTTGGTTTCCGGCATATACATCTGGCGGTTGGTTCCGGCTTGTTCCGGCGCCAGCTTGAAATGGCCACCCTTGTTTTCATCCAGCAGAGCGGCAAACACGCTAGGCGAATCAAACTGCGGCAAGCAGCACCAGTCGATGGTGCCATCCATCGCCACCAGGGCCACTGTGTGCAAATCGCCAATCACTCCGCAGGATTCAATCGGTCGATGCGCCATATTCAGTAATTTTATGAGAATGCCTTCAATTTGAAGAAGACAAACAAAAAGCCTCTGTCTTCATCTAAGCTGAAGGTATTGGAATCCACAGGAATCCACCATTCAATGCCTGACTGCCTCGCTTGACCTTCGATACTGGCGTGGTTGAAAACGTTCCTGACTCTATATAGATGCGTTGCCGGCCCGCAGTGACAGAAACTACAACCAACAAATCGTACGGCGACACATGGCGGTCAAGGCTGAGCGCCATGCGCAACATACCGCCTGTAATGCGCATGGTGTGGGAATGCGGGCCGAAAACGGTTGTATGGTCGATGGTTCTGCGCGTTGCTCTGGCCCTGACGCCAGTGGCAATTCTGAAAGTTTCCCGCTGGCTGGTCAACGAAGTTGTGCTCAGCTTGACCCATCACACCGCTCTACCGACTCATTTCTGGTGGATCGTCGGGTTGGAATTT
>CAVRDB010000013.1:0-12369 GCA_963719625.1 uncultured Acidobacteriota bacterium | reverse complement strand
TGCGCCCGCGCCAGGTAGGGAGTTCGCTGCAACAAGTCTGAATCCGCAGCATGGAGAGTAAGCATTTCCCGGATCGTGTCTGCATCCACCCGCCCCCAACCGACATCGCTGAGAGGCATCCCGTTGGTGTATTCGAGCAGAAAGTCTTCCGCCACTGTCGAAGCAACCGTCAACGGGCTGCGCAGCGCGACCAGGTGATCTCCACTCCCCAGGCTGATCGACGATGGAATCTGCAACAGAGATTGGCTTGGCTGCGCGCAATGTTCCGGCAAGTTGCACGTCGATAGTATCTTCTCCATCTTCGTCAGTGGGGCAGCATACGCATCGACCAACCCAGTGGGATCATCACCGATACGGCCCGCCAGCGCAGCGGCAGCAAGTACGTGATCTGGATGACCGACGCCCGCACCCAGCGAGTGAAACAGCGGATCATGGGTCCCTTTGGGCGACGCATGGATTGCAACAGAACAGCCGGGGAAAATTCCGTCTGCGATTGCTTTCCCGGTAGCCACGGTGCGCTGATCGGAATCTGCAAGGAAGGTAACGGAGGAAGTATCGTCGCAGCCACTTTGCGGCAGTAATCCGTAATGCGCAAAATATTCCCGATAGTACCTGCCAAACAAAGTCATCAACTGGCCACCCCGCGGAGTCAAATAGCCCGGTGGGACCTCCCATTGCGGCCACGCGTTAGCGGAATATGGCTTGAGTTTGTCCACGCTGCCAGTTGGAGAACGCACTCTATGGCGAGTAAGGACAAGAGCGAACTTCAGTTCGCCGGCACCGTTCCTGCTTGCCTGCGACGCTGCTATGGCCATGTTTCCCTGCCATAGCAGCCCAACTGCAACGCAAATCATAGCCAACCTATGTTTCATCAACCTTACCCTCATTTCTCTGCATCCTGAATTGATAAATCAGGTTGAAGAATTACTTTGCGCTACCTGGATTAGTTGCATATACCCGAATCTGCGCCGGACTACCCGATACACCTGGAATTCCGACATATAAAAGATTTTGTGCGGACACAAATAATCCTGTCTTCGCGCCCTGCTCTGTCGCTAATTCCGCCGAGAGAACTGAGGCGCTTTCCTGCGTCGATCGCGTAGACATCCACCAGTCCCGCACCGGTGATGACATAAATACGATGAAGGTTTGCATCATAGAAAAGATCGTTGGCACCTGTATCCGTTGGAAGGCGAAAAATCTCTTTGCCAGTATTCGCGTTCAGCACCAGCAGAACTGCCGCTTGCGGCATGCGACGAATAACACCTGGTCCACAGTGTCGTACGCCATAGGTACATTGTTGGCAACTCCCGTCAACTTCCATGTTGCTACGATGTGATTTGTTTTCCCACTGATGATGGCAATTTGACCTGCATCGGCGATGTTCGCGCAGAATTCGCTGGCCCTTCGAGATCGAACCCCAACGCTTCTGGATGGGCCGCAACTGGCAAGTCCGCAGTCAGAGTAAGACCTTTGGTATCCACAACAGCTACACGAGCCGGAGCCGCGGCGCTGCTTCCTCCGTGTCCGACATAGAGCATGCCATTCTGCCCGTCGTAAACCATATCATCGGCATCGTCAGAAAGCTTCAACGTTCCAATCGCACTCGAGGGTGATCCCTGATAGACCTTCAATTGGGCAAGCTTTCCGTCGGCGACGTAGAGGCGAGTCGTCGCCGGAATCCACGCCAGACCATGTGGTTTGCCGAACCCTGTGATTGTTTGCAGAATCTTCCCCAGTCTTGATATTCACCGCTTCTACCGTGTGGTTTCCAGCGGCTGCGGCAAATAAAGTATCGGTGTCAAGGTCGAAGGCAAAGTGATCAAACTTTCCCGTAACGCCCGGCAACATAATCGTCTGTTGCAGCTTCAGTGGCGCAGCTGTCTGCGCCCCAGCCGCTAAGTTACACAGTAGCGATAAAAGAACGGTTGTGACAATCTTTGTCATAGAGTCTCTTTTTCGGGGTCGATCCTGCGGCATCCCTGTCACAATCTGGGCTGCCGCAGTTTTATTTGTCGCCATTCGACGAGTTATGTCGGTGAAAGCGTTGCGGAGGATTGCCTGCGACGCAGCACTTACTGCACGTGATGAGGATTCCAGCGAACCCCACCGGAATAGGTCGGCTTGTAATATTCGCGCTGTGTCATATACTGTGCGCTTCCGTTGTAGAAGCCAAAAACGGCATTATTCATGTTCCCGCCGGAAGCGATAGCAGTGAACCCTTTGCCGATGTAGTAGCTCGCCTGGGCATCCACCTGCGTATGCGCGTAATAGTAGTTATCGCCGAATGGTTCCTTCACACCGTACGGGACAGGACTCGGCCCCTCATTCTGGGACTGGTACACATAGATGTTTGACCCGTTGTGAGTGATACCCACAGTGACGAGCGCTTTTTTTGTGGCATAGGATGGTGTGATGTTGTATGAAAATGGGGCCTGTCCTACAAGGGCCGGTGCATCTGTGCGACCGGTTATCTTGTAGTTCTTCGAATCGGTGTAGGTAAAGTTCGCATTCATACGCGCTCCCGCCAATACACCCGGCAGGAAATCCAAGTGTTGTTGATATGCGAGTTCAACACCCTGTACGAAGGCGTGATCTCCATTCACTTCCTGAAAGACCAAATCGCCCGCATAAGGTCCAGATAGAGGAGAGCCGCTTTCGGGGATAATAGATTGCTGCGCATAAATCGGGCGGGAGATTTGTTTGTAGAAATAGCCGGCTTCAATCATACCAACCGATCTTAGATATCTCTCGTACAGCAAGTCGTAGTCGTTTGCGTGCTCTGCCACCAGCGCCGGATTTCCGATGTTGATCGTGTAAGGCGCTGTGGACTGGTCCTCTGTTATATAGGGCACCAGCTGATAGGGATCGGGCCGTGAGATACCGCGGCCATACACTGCGCGGATATCCGAATTCTGGTCGATTGAGTAGCGAAATTGAACACTCGGCAATGGGTTTACATAGGAGCCGCTGCCGTATTGTGGTGTTGTGGAAACGTAGTTCCCGTTCGCATCGTTAATAACTAGATAGCCTGTGTCAGACGTGTTGGTGGCCTCGATGCGTAGACCAGTTTGCAGATGGATTCGACTGCCCAATTCAATCGTGTTCATGACGTATCCGGCGGTCACTCTTTCCTGCAGGTTGTAGTTGGCGGCATCGGACTGAAGATGAGTTGTGCCCTCATCCAGCGCGAAATTGCCTGGATTATTGGCAAGATCGGCGGTGATCAGATCGAAATTGGTAACTGGCCCCAGGTAGTAACTGCCGCCATAAAAATGGGGATTCTTATATGTGCTGAGGTACTGCGTCATAGGCGTACCGAGATTCGAATCGTACTCCGGCGAATAAGCATCCTGACCTTTGTGTTCGTTGCGAAACTGCCCCCCAAACTCAAAGGTCGAAGCATGCGTGCCAAGATGGTAGAGAAGCCCCACCGCTCCATTCGCCTGCAGATTCAGCTGTGTCGCCTGCCCGAACGTGAGGTCGATCGTGTCGAGTTTGTATTGGCTTGGATCAAAGATCGGATTGTTCGGTGTATCACAGGTGTACTGCGGGCGATACTGACTTACAGTTGCAGTGGGATCATAGGCACAGTCTGCCCCCGTGTGAGTCTTAAATTCTGCGCCTGGATTGCCAGCTGCTCCGCCGAAACGCGAGTGCGCACCGGCAATTTGATATCTGATGTAGGCGTGGCTAAAGACGTGGTTGCCGCCCATGGCAAGGTCCGCGATCTGCAAATTCGGTCGACGAATGCTTGTTTTGTATTTGGAGCCACCCGGTTGTTCCGGCGTGCCATCAGGATTGTCGGGAGTCGGCGGAATGGCCGGTATAAGTTCGGTGAGTTGGTAGGCATACTTTTGCCCATAATCCCTGAAGTTCGAGAACAGGCCATGGACATAAAGGTCTGAGTTTTCCGCGAGCTTGTAGTCGAGGCTGCCGGCGAAGCCATACCGCGTGCGGTTATATAAATATTGCTGGATGTAGAGATTGTCGAAGGTCTTGTTCCCATTTGCGTCCAGATCAGGTACGGGCTCGACGTCATCAATACCACGATCATTCAAGTCGTAACTGTAACCGAGCATCAGGCCAAGTCGCTTCCCTCCAACTCCGCTGGTGTATGGGCCGAAACGATCGCCAGCCGACGCGGCAATCAGAAACGTATTCCGGCCGTTGTCAATCGGCGTGTGGCCGACCATGCCGAGAACGGATAATGTCGGTCGGTCACTTGTCGCCTGCTTGATTCTAAGATCCACTGAACCACCGATGGCGTCCCCGTCCTGGTTCGCGGAAAGTGTTTTATTGATCGCGACAGAACCTACAAGGTCAGCCGGAATCGTGTCGAGGTCAACCTGGCGCACTTCTGGATCGGGACCGGGAACGATAACACCATCAATGGTGGTGTTGCTCAGTCGAGGTTCCGTGCCTCGAATTTGCACGTACTGACCCTCGCCCTCGTTGCGTTGCAGCGTGACGCCCGGCAGACGCCCCAGGGCGTCCGCGACGTTCGCGTTCGGCAGGCTCATGATGGTGGGCGCCGTCATTACGTTCAGAATGTTCGCAGAGGTTTTCTGCTCATTCAGCGCCATGGCATCGCCACTCAGCTCCCCATGTACAGTAACTTGCTGACTATTGGAGGATACGGTCAATACTGCATTTAGGCTCGCCGTCTGACCTGCGACGACTGTTACCGGAGAAGAAAATGTGGTGAATCCCAGGTACATTACAGTCACGGTGTAGCTACCCGGAGCGATGTCAGAAATTACATAGTCTCCATTGGCATTCGAGGTGACTGACGTTGCACCTGGCTGCAGCTTGATCTGGGCACCTGGCAACACGGCTCCCGTGGAATCCCTGACATTGCCGCTAATCGTTCCGGTATCACTTTTCAACAAGGCATGCAGCGAAAGTGAAACGGTGAAAGTTAGCAAAAAAAGCATGAGAAATCGGCATTTCAATGACATGGCTTCTCCTTACGCGGCGCTGTGCTGCGTATCCCAGCAGGTGGCACAGGCGCGGATGATTCGAAGATTAGCGACCCTGTTGAAAGGGTTTGTAACGATTCCGTGAAACTTTCCTAAGATTGGAAATTGTCTGTCTTTACGCCGTCCTTCCATGCTGGAATGGAGTGTGATGAAGCGACGCAAAAAGGATGCATGCAACAGGTTCACTACCGTATGGAATAGCCGATGAGAATCCTTGTGGTTGAAGATGAACTGCGCATGATGGAATTGCTGCGCAAAGGTCTGCAGGAACACGGTCATACCGTGATGACCAGCACAGATGGAACCGCCGCGGCAGAGCTGGCGATTGAGCACCCTTTCGACGTGATTGTGCTTGATATTGGTCTGCCTGGAATGAATGGATACCAGGTGGCACAGATGTTGCGCCAGAGAAATACGCAGGCTTCGATCCTGATGCTGACAGCACGCGATCAGGAGGACGATATTATTCGCGGCCTGAACCTCGGCGCCGATGATTACCTGACCAAACCATTCTCATTTCCTGAACTCCTGGCGCGCATCCGTTCATCGACTCGTCCGACCGCGGATTCGTCTCCAACTTGCTTCATCCTGGATGACGTCATCGTGGATGTGGCACAACATAGCGTTCATCGCGACGGAAGAAAGCTCAATCTAACGCGTACTGAATTTCTTTTGCTGCAGCAGCTCATCGAGCATGCTCCTGACATCGTGCCAAGAAAAATCTTGACGGAAAAGATCTGGGGAATCCAGCGGGAACCAAGCAGAGGCGCTTTTGACCTACTCATCCATGGCCTGCGCAATAAGGTAGACACGCCTTTTCAACGGGCGTTCATACATACCGTGCGCGGAGCCGGGTACTATGTTGGTACAAAAGCGCTGGAATAATCAGCGTCGAGTCACAGCCGCATGAAGCAATTGCCGATTCGTCTCCGCCTTACATTATGGTATTTCGCCGTATTTTCCTGTGCGGGGATCGTACTCTGCGTGGTTACGTGGTTCCTGCTGCAGCAGAGCCTGAAAACGGCTGCGGTATATGAAATGAACGAGCGCATTGATGATGTGCGCAACATCTTGAGCGCACAGCCGCCTGCCACAACGCTGGAGACACTGAGAAAGCAGTTTTCGGAATACAACACTCGTGACGATGGCAAATGGCTACAAATTGTGGATCAGAATGGAAACTGGCTGTTTCATTCGGAGCGAACTGCAAACAATCAGCCAATGTTGCAGATCCCCCAGAACCTTCCTGATCGAGCCATAGTCACAGAATTCAAATATGCGACACGGCGCCATTCTGATCGGCTCGGGCTCGCTTTGACCCGAACCATTACTGTCCATGGACGGCTCTACGCAGTTGAGACAGGAATGTCTCAGACAATATCGCTGTCTCTTCTGCAGATGTTTGCTCGCGATCTTGTCCTATTGACTCCTGGCCTTCTGTTTCTAGCTGCTGTCCTTGGCTACTGGATGAGCCGCAAGGCGCTGCATCCCATCGCGGAGCTTGCTTTTCGAGCTCGACAGATCAGCGGGCAAAGCTTGAATCTGCGACTCCCGATTTCCGCTACAAAAGACGAGGTTTCCGATCTTTCTGAGACCTTAAATCAAATGCTGGCGCGGATCGAGTCCGGCGTTCGCAGCATTCGAGATTTTACGGCCAATGCTGCCCATGAGCTGCGTACACCCATTGCGTTGATTCGCACCGAGGTAGAAGTGGCCCTGTCGTTTTCGAGAAGCAACGAAGAATATCGCGACTCCTATGCGAATGTGCATCAGGAAACCATCCGCATGACCGGACTCATTGATAACTTACTGGTACTGGCCCGCACCGATGCGGGAGCAGAAGTTCTCCGGTTCGAAACTATCGACGCAGCGCAGCTGGTACGCCGTATGGGAGAAAAATGGAGTGCTTGCTTGCTGCAAGCGCTGTTGGAATTTCACATCGAGGCCGGTGATGCTCCGCTCCCTATGCGATGCGATCTTTTGAGCATGCAGCGGCTACTGAATATTCTGATGGAAAATGCATGGCGATACACTCCGCCCGGTGGCTCGATTACGTTGCGTGCCATAGCGGAAAATGAACGCGTCCTTTTGGAAGTTCGCGACACCGGAATCGGAATCGCCGCGCAGCATCTACCCCGCATCTTCGAGCGTTTCTACCGAGTCGATCCAACCCGCAGCGGCCAACTAGGCGGTTCCGGACTCGGACTTGCTCTCGCAAAATGGATTGCCGATCAGCATCATGCGACCTTAACAGTAGAGAGTCAGGTTGGGGTGGGAACCCGCTTTCTTCTACGGATCGATCAGCAGCCGGGTCCAAATATGGCTCGGATCGCGAAACCGAATATGGTCTCTGCGTGAAACACCCGCTTTTTGATCAGAGTGAGAATCTAGACGCTGCTCGTTCGCAGAAACTGGCGATCGTTTAACCCAATGGAATGAAGATTCTGCGCCAGCAAGGAAAAACCAAAACACTCTCATTCTGGAGTTGACGGCACGAGTTGGTATGGTTGGAAAGCCAATGCTAACGACGAATTTCCTTGTGCCTGAAAATCGGCTTTTCAGTAAGTACACGACGAAATTATCGGGGAGTTTCATTATGGGAGCGTGCTCGTAGTGGATGATTGAAGCATCAAAAGCAAACAAGTGGCGGATTTGATGCGAAGAATTGTGTAAGATTCAGCCATTCAAGGGGGGAGCGATGACTCACTACTCCAGACGAGATTTTGTGAAGGCGGGGTTGGCGGCGGGCGCGCTGGCGAGCGTGGGAAACCTGCCGCTGCGAGCGGAGCGCGAGACGGCGACGGATGCGGTGACGCTGGGAAAATCCGACGTGAAGGTGACGCGGCTGGCGTTTGGCACGGGGACCATGAGCGGCCAGGTGCAGCGCGACCTGGGGCAGACGGAGTTCACCAAGCTGGTGCGCTATGCGCATGAGCACGGCATTCGTTTCTATGAGACGGCGGAGTCGTACGGCGACATGCACAGGATGCTGGGCGTGGCGTTGAAGGGAGTTCCGCGGGAAAGCTATCAGCTGATGTCGAAGATCACGACGCGGGGAGACGTCGACCCGCAGGAGAAGATCGACGAACTGCGGAGACTGGCGCAGACGGAGTATTTCGACATCATGCTGCTGCATTGGCAGCATAGTGCGACTTGGCCGACGGACTCGGCGAGATGGCAGGACGGAATTGAGCAGGCGCAGATGAAGAAGGCGGTGCTGTCTCATGGGGCTTCCGTCCATGGGCTGCCGGCGCTGCGACAGGTGCCGGGGGACAAGTGGCTGGAGGTGGCGATGATCCGGGTGAACCATAAGGGCACGCGGATGGACGCGGAGGACTACGCGACCGATGGACTGGGGAACGTGGATGAAGTTGTGACGCATATCCGGCAGGCGCGTCGGCAGGGCATGGGCGTGATCAGCATGAAGCTGGTGGGCGAGGGAACGTTCAACCGCGAAGACCGGCAGAAGGCGATGCGGTTTGCTTTTAGAAACGCGGGTGTCGATTGCGTTACGGTGGGCTATAAGAACACGGCGGAGATCGACGAGGCAATTGATAATCTAAATCTGGCGCTCGCCTAGCTGTGGGAGTTATTGGTGGTATGTCTTAACAAGATGAGGTTAACGAGTCCGCGACCATAGAAGCACGCCAGACAACAGAGACAGCGGCTCATCTGCTTGGCAACCCGTCCCAACTTCACCTGCCCGTTCCTGATGCACCGGTATTTTTAAGAACTAGGCGTACAACGCCGTAGATCCATCGGCTGCCCCAACCTATGCGGTGAACTGAAACTTAGCTAGGCGATGAATCGCCCGGATTAAACTTTGGTGGGCGGTGAGGGACTCGAACCCCCGACATTCTGCGTGTAAGGCAGACGCTCTAACCAACTGAGCTAACCGCCCATAAGGCCTGTGCTGCGGGCTTTCTTGAGTCTATGGAAGGGATTTCAACGGGTCAAGCAAACGAGGGGGATAGCTATAGGCAGTGGACATTTCACCCCCACGTTAAAGTGAATTAAAAACAAATAAACAATCCGCTTAACTGCACGTTCAGATGAAGCACACGTTTAGCTCGACTGGGCAATGATCAGTTGCTCAAGCGCCCCTGGGCCTGAGTATGTTGGCGTAGACTTTGCTTTTCCATTGGACTAAAATTTTTGGCTGACTAGAGTGGGACAGGAGGAAGGTGCATGATTCCTAGTCGCTTTGTCCTCGTGCTATGGTGCCTGGTCTCGCCTCCGCGTTTGGTCAAATGAACCTCGACACCTTTACTGAGGCGAGATACCACCTTGCAAACTCGGTTGATGCAAATGGCAACGGTACCGCTTGGCAAAAAAACCCACAAGGTGTTGTCACGTTGAGCGTAACTTACAAGAACGGCCTTCCTGACGGGGACTTTCTATGGCCCGGCGGAGGAGGGTCCGATAAACGGGGCATTTTGCGGCTGGGGCACCTGTCGGACTGTGGAGATTTACCTTGTCGTCTAAGACGGTGACGATAAACCTGCGTAATGGGAATGGATATTGGGCCGTCCCCTATGCCATAAATGGGCAAGACATTCAGTATGCAGAGGAGGGTCAGCTGATCAATGGCTTGCGCGAGGGAATCTGGTACTCAGCTGCGGGCGCAAATATAGAAGTATCCGGCGACTATGTGCATGGAAAAAGAGGGATCGTGGCGATCATACTCATTCAACCCCGTCAAGCAAACTTCCGATCTTGTCAGTTCCGAGACATTCGTCGACAATGTGTCGAATGGTCCCTTTACATGCTACTTGCCACGTTCCAGCCTTACGATCATAGGGGAAACGAAGGACGGATCAGCAGCGTTTGACAGTCTTTGTTCGGGAAATGCATTTCCGCCCCCAACAAAATCGGGAAAAGCATGGGGCACTTGGAAATTCTACGGTAATGGAATGCTGCTAGGGGAGAACACGCTAACTAATGGAAATGGGCACTTCGTAGCATACTCCGCGCTCGCGGGATGGCTCTAAAAGAGCAGAAGGAGGATTCGCAGCGAACGGGCTTAGTGCATGGGGTTTGGAGTTTCTACGATAACTTCGGCCGGATGACCTCTCAAGTCCAATACAGTGCTGGCACAAGAATCGCTGGGAGCGAGGTCGATTATCCGATCAACATAGACGCCACTCTAGGAAGCAGTCCTGCTGCTCCGAAACCCATTCAGAGTAATCCACCAGCACCGCCTACGTTCGTGCCGAAATCTTGTATATTCCGCCACATGACGCATTCTGTGGAACTGTAGCTCAGCCCGTTCACGTGGCCTGCCATGTAATTTGCAATAATCCGGCGAAACCGACTCCGGTTTGTACTCCGGACGCATGCCAGAATGGAATTACGTTCGCCTACCCAAATTGCTATTGTCGTTAAAGTTGGACAGGCAATCAGATCTTCGCTAATCGGAAAACCGGAGTGCGAGGGTTACCAAATTCCGTCGAGAGGTGTTGGGCGTCCAGCCGACACAAGTGAGAGTCAAAGGTGGCCGTGACGACATCCAGAAAAACTGCTTTGATCGTAGGTGCCGGATTCCCCTCGATTGCTGGTCTACCGCTTCAATATTAATTCCCCGCACAGCTTTTAAAAGCAGGAACATTCAAACACGGCAAGAGCCGCTATTTAATGCCCACTTGTGAGATTGCGCTGGAGACTTTCGGATTTCGCCCCAACCATGATCTGGCATCGTATCCAGAACTCGAAGAAATCTCTCACGAACGGCTTGAGTCCTTTCAGCCAGCACAGGGCATCATTTGGGACGTAAGTATGCTCCGAAGGATCTGCGTCGACTTCGACGGATACTCTTGTCACGAATCATCCGCATGCTTGACACTTCACTCTCTGCTGGCAAAGAAAAAGAGTCTAGGCGAACGAGCGCAATTGCTGGATTTCCCCTCCTCGGTTGTCAGAAAAGAAACACGAGTTTGTCAGCCTCAACTGGGACCTAGTATTAGAAGGATGCCTCGAAGAAATTAATGCTGCTTTCTAATCTTTCTCAGAGTCCCGCCATCCCACCTTTGGAAATTAAGGACAACATGATCGTTCCGAGTCGGCGAAACATCCGACGACTCCACATCTCCTAAAGACGCACGGATCTATTCGCAACTGGCTTTATTGCGATTGCTGCCGGAGGTCTTTCAGTGTTCCCGTGGGTCGTGTTAGCCGTCCCGCCTCGCAAGTTCTGCAAAGCGAGGAAGAAAAGGAGCTCTATGGACAGAAAAGCCGGGTGCGTTTGAAGTGTCCAGCCTGGACGTAGACCTCGGAGTTCGGCTTGCGACGTTCGGTTACCAGAAGGCCTTGCGGGCCCCTGATGATTCGAGAGCTCTTGGCTACAGGCAGAAAAGAGCTTAAGAAAATCGCGCAGATGGGTCTTCATCGGGTACTCGCTTCCTGCCGCGGATTTCGAGTTCAAGTATTTGTTGAAACGCGTTGAGCTCGCCCGGAACAACTCACCAGAAATTCTCGTGGTAACTAAGGCAGATTCAAACAATCCCGACGATTCAACAGCAGTGCGAAGTTATAAGCGATTTTTTGGGGAGGAGAGGCCGACGTTCTTTTACAGTGGCTTGGACGAGACCGCGGTCAATATGATTCTCTCAGAGTAGAAAGCGGTCTCGAAATCGAAGCCGCATATTTTGCAGATGCAACCATGGTGTTTGATGGCGGCGTGGCGACCCGGGGGATGAACAAAGAGTTTGAGATC
The DNA here is from genome assembly GCA_963719625.1 of uncultured Acidobacteriota bacterium. Taxonomy (GTDB): domain Bacteria; phylum Acidobacteriota; class Terriglobia; order Terriglobales; family Acidobacteriaceae; genus JAKAAZ01. The sequence continues at coordinate 675 of CAVRDB010000013.1, read as the reverse complement.
GATTTGAAGACGGGAAAATCCGCTGATGGATCCCCGCTCACCGAAAAAGACCGGCACGAAATTGAAGACACACTGCGAGCAGATCAGAACTTCCTGACCGAATATAACGGCATGCATCCCGTGTTGCCGACCTTGACCTTCGACCAAAAGCTCACGCTATTCCGTGGCGGTCGAGAAATTCGGTTGATTCATCTCGTCGGAAATACTGCGGGGGATACGGTCCTCTATCTTCCCAAAGAAAAAATCCTGCTCACCGGAGACTTGCTGGTGTATCCGATACCTTACATGGCCAGCTCCCATCCCACTGCTTGGATTGAAAGTCTGAAAACTCTCAGCGCGCTCGACACAAATGTCATCGTTCCAGGGCACGGGCAGGCACAACATGACAAGAATTATTTGAACCTGGTGACCGAATCCCTGCAGTCCGTAGTCGATCAGGTAAATAACGCGCTACAACATGGCATGACTTTGGAACAGACGCAGAAGTTCGTAAAACTGGATGCAATCCGAGTGAAATTTACCCACAACGATCCTCAGCTGAATGAGGAATTTCAGGGGAATTTCGCACCCATCGTTCGCCAGGTCTATGACGAGGCGACAGAAGAGCTCGAACTCTACCCAGTAAATTCTGAATTGAGTGAGCTCTCGCAGACGCCTGTAGCAATCCGTCCCCTG
>CAVRDB010000012.1:0-6666 GCA_963719625.1 uncultured Acidobacteriota bacterium | reverse complement strand
CTCGCGGAAAACAACCGTGGCAAGTGTTGCGCCTGCTATTAACTTGCGTGGCCACGCGGAGAAAGATCGCCTACTGCGGGTGCGATCCCGGAGGGACGAGCTTGATCTCATAGAGTTTGGGCCACAGTTTTCCGGTGACAAAAAGGCGGTCATGCTGAGTGTCATACGCAATGCCGTTCAGCACCGCGTCGCTGTCTTCCATGGTTGAAGCCGGACAAAGCCCGGACAGATGGCTATTTGGAAGATGTGGCAGCCAAGATAAATTGAGCCAGATTTTCAGACTGCACCACCGTCACCTTCCAGCTTGGATTACAGCGATGAATCAGTTTCATGAATTAGTTTCCTGGATATCCGGCGGCATTGTGCTCCGAAACAGCCTTGAGCATTCGATCCAGGTCGGACCGGACGAAATAGTGTCCTCCGACAATCACGGCAGCGATCCTGCGCGTATTTGCGACGTTCAGCAGAGGATCGGCATCGAGCAGCAACAGATCTGCCCGTTTACCTTGCTCGACTGTACCTCGATCTCCGTCGACTCCGAGCCACTTGCAAGCAAGTCGGGTCGTTCCCTCCAGTACCTGTTGGTTGCTCATGCCTGCTCTGGCCATTGCTTCAAGCTCATCATGAAGAGCGTATCCATACACAAGGCCGGGTACGGGAGAATCCGTCCCAGCAAGAACGGGAATGCCGGCTGCGGTGAACGCCCGGACAAGCTGTCGATTGAATTCGATAATCTCCTGAAGATGCTTTGTGAACCCAGCGCTCGCAATTTTGACATACGGATTATGGTCGATGACTTCCTCCTGATAATACGGCGGAAGGTAACGAAGCTCGGGACGGGTTTTCAGCGTTTCTGGATGGGTCGTCTCTTGCAAAAGCCTCTCATCCAGAGAGAGTGTTGCGATCAACCACGTACCATTGTGTTTCGCCATTTCGACATACTGCGGAATTGCCTCTAGCGACGGCGGGTCGGTTTGCTGTGCGAACTCCTCAGCGTGGGCCACCAGATCATAGCCGGGCTGAAAGAATTTTTCGGTGATGCCCTTGCCTCGTTGCGGGATGTGTCCGACGACGCGCATATTCAGCCGGCGTGCCTCGTCGACTATTGCGCTGAACGTCTCGAGGCTGAGATTGCTGTACGCCTTGATGAAGTCATAACCCTCGGCAGAGGCATCGCGGACAGCTTGCCTGCCGTCCTCGGGCGTCGCCGCGACACGTATCATCCCAATGGGCCACTCGGGCGGTACACCATCGATCATCGCCGCCGTCTTTATGTGCGGACCGAGAACATGGCCGGTTTCGGTTTCATAACGCTGGCGGAGGGTCTCGGACATTGATTGCAGGTCCAAAACCTGCGTCACGCCGTTCACAATAAACAGTGTGAAGGTATCTTCATCCCGTAACATTCCATCCTGTAGATTTGGATTCCGCAATAATAAGCGCTCATTCCGGTCATTTAAAAGATGCACGTGCATATCCGTAAGGCCGGGCATTAACCATTTGCCGCTTCCATTGATCCGCCTGACGCCCTTCGGGATGGATGCGTGCGCTGTCGGAGTGATTGAAGCAATGCGCCCATCGCGGATAAGGACGGTCGCGTCATCCACTTTCTGGGCACCGGTCTTGCTCATCGGCAGGACTGTCACGTGCTCAATTGCCAGCGTGGTGGAGTCGTTTTTGCCAGGAGAGTGATCCGACGCCATCGCGGTACTTGCTTGCAACATGAGAAGTACGAACGCAACCGCGATTAGCGTGAAACGACCAAAAAGATTAGTTGGCGAGTCTATAGAGAAACTCCCTAAATGAGCGATATTCCGGGCTACATGGGGTGGGACAGACTAGATTGACCCTCGGTTGCATTTTTTGGAGGTCGCATTTTTTTCGGGTGCGAGGTGGAAAGAAATGCAACCGCGGAGAGAGGGGCGGGGCGGCGCTGCACTGCGCCTGGGTGCGGTCCCGGAGGGACAAGCTTGATCTCATAGAGCTTGGGCCACAGTTTTCCGGTGACAAAAAGGCGGTCATGCTGAGTGTCATACGCAATGCCGTTCAGCACGGCGTCGCCGTCCTCCATGGTTGAAGCTGGACGAAGCCCGGACAGATCGATCCACGCAAGCACTTTGCCAGTGGCTGGCGAAATTCTTGCAATCCTGTCCGTTTCCCACACATTGGCGTAGATCTCCCCACGGATATACTCCAACTCATTCAGGTTCAAGACTGGTTTGCCGCCGGCCGTCACTTGAATCTTGCCCGCTTCCTTGAACGTGGAGGGATCGAGCAGATAGAGAGTAGAGGAGCCATCGCTCAAGATCAGATGCTTGCTGTCATGCGTCAATCCCCAGCCTTCCCAAGGGTAGGTAAAGGTCCCTATTGTCCGAAAGCTGAAGCGGTCATAGACGAAGCCCACATGCGCTTGCCATGTCAACTGAATTAGATTGCTGCGCCAGTCCGTCAGACCTTCACCGAAGTACTTTTCCGGTAGATCATGCTGTTGCAGCACTCGACCCGACTCCAGATCGACCATCCGCAGGGTGGATTGGCCGCGCAGCCCTGTGGATTCATAGAGCATGCTGTTTATGAATACCAGACCCTGTGTGAACGCAGTTGGATCATGCGGATAAACATGCACAACTCGATAGCTTTCGGTCTGGATGGCGTGTGAGGCGCCGAAAGCTGGCATGATTGGGAACGACGAGAGCAGAAAAAAGATGAGAAACAAGCGAAGTAGATTCCGGTTTGTATAACGAAGCTGGTGGGAAGGCGTTGGGCTGAAACATCCCAGTGAGCGCATGCATTCAACATACTGCATTGCAACTGAATCCCTGGATTTATGGAAACCGTCCTCGGTCAGCGTCTGTTCGCCATTATTATGGGAACACTGACTTTGTATAGCTGATATTGATCGCGTGAGGTCCACCTATGGAAGTTCTTCCATCCGATTCATCCGGAAACATTCCCGAACCCGAGGCGCAGCAAATCGCACCCATCCCTCCGTCGCGGCCTTCGATCCTGTACGGACCGAACGGACTACGTGCAGGCTGGAGCATTGTTATCTATGTCGCGGTCGTGCTTGCGCTATTGTTTCTTGTCGGATTGGAGATGCGCTGGGTTCTACCTCACCTTCCCATGAAGCTGCGCGGCGGAAGAGGCAGTGACTTCCATCCGACTGTAGCCATTCTTTCGGAGGCGAGCGTTTTGCTGGCGGTGCTGCTGGCCACCGCAGGTATGGCGCGGCTGGAACATCGGCACACTGCTTTTTATGGCCTCGCCGGATTCGATCGCACTCGCCAATTCTTCATCGGACTGGTCTGCGGATTTTGTTTTCTGTCTCTGCTGATCGGCATTCTGCTGGCGACCCACCATCTCACGCTCAGCCAAATGCACATGCCGCTCGGTCGAATACTGGGCTACGCAGCCGCCTGGGGCCTGGCCTGTTTCCTGGTCGGCATGACGGAAGAGTTCATGCTGCGTGGCTATCTGCTCTACACTCTGGCGCGCGGCATCCGCTTCTGGCCGGCTGCATTTGTGCTGGCCATACTCTTTGGAGCGCTACACAAGGGCAATCCCGGAGAAAGCCCCTTCGGCCTGGTCGCCGCTGCCTTGATTGCGCTGGTATTTTCGCTCAGTCTGTGGCGGCTCGGCCATCTATGGTGGGCCATTGGGTTTCATATGTCCTGGGACTGGGCGGAATCGTTCTTTTACGGCACACCCGACAGCGGCACCGTCTCCGCTGGACGCCTGATGCAGGCGCATCCGCATGGTTCGCTGCTCCTGAGCGGCGGCGTTACCGGACCGGAGGGCAGTGTCTGGGTCGCACTGGTCATTTTGCTGGCAGCGTTGCTCGTCTGGAAGACACAGCCAAATCGAGGCATCCAGTTTGGGCAAAAATAGTGCTTCACAGCGCGGCCACCAAATTTACTGCATCCTTGCCCATTCGTAGGGAAACATTTTTCCCGCCGCCTCCGGAGTAAGTTTTCCTCCAAGCGATTCCACAGCATGGGCCAACACAGGATCGCGGCCGTTGGCTAGGTCGTCGGCAGTTGGCAACATAATCTCGTCCGGGACCACCCCATGATGTTCCAGGCTCTTTCCATCGGTCATCACGATATTCGCTGCCGTGATCTCTGCCCCGAAGAAAACTACGGTATCCGTTCCACTTTTGTAACTATATCGCTTTGCCTCCATCACGCTTCCGGAACTGTCGTCTCCCAGAACCGTCCCTCGCTTCTCAAGCTGAACCACACGAGCAAATAACTCCGCGGCCGAAGCAGACTTGTGATCCACCAGGACCACCAGTTTGCCGGTGAAAGGATGACCATAGGTCTTGGCAATCATAGGTTTATTGTCAGATCTCCCAACGCGATCTCCGATCTTGACTTCCTTGTCAAAGGTTGCACCAATCAGATACCGAAGGATTTCCGTAGCACCGCCCGGATTTCCGCGCAAATCGAGTACCAGAGCTTTGTATTTGTGCGCCTTGCCCATCATGCCGTCCACATCAGACTTGTCAAACTAAAGCTGGGTAACTTCAGGATGCCAACCTCATCGCCCACTGCAACGAATCGTGCACGTCCAAGGTGCTCCTCGTTTTCCTCTTCCCTGACTAAGTCCCAGATGTTGGAGTTGCTTGCGGCACCCGTCAAATCCAGAATGCGCTGTTGTGGGATCACTGTGGCTGCCACCTCAAGACGACGTTGTTGGCCGGCAGGATCGCGCACATCCAATACCAAACCGCGCTGTGGTCGCAGAAAGTGAAAGACGTACTCCATCTTCCAATAATCGTCTCGGGTCGGCGTGAATCCGTTGATCGCCATCAACTCGTCTCCCGGCTTCAACCCTTTTTTCTCTGCGTCGGTGCCAGGCCGCACCCGCAGCACAAAGCAATGATCGCCGACCATTTGCGCTTGCCAGCCATAATAGAAATGGTCTGAGTACAGCGGTGGCAGAAAAAATGTGTGGGAGTCGTTGAGTGACATCAACGCGATGCCACCGCGCCCATGGCGCGTTGTACCGAATCGGCCGCATTGATTTTCGCGGTTGTCTCAGCGACCTTGGCGTCCCAGTCCACCCCCTGAAATTTCGGGTCGTAATAATGTTTTTTGATGTCGGGTGAAATTTGCTGAAGCATGTCCAGCATCTGACCCTTCTGTAGTCTGGTAATCTGCTGACTCCAGCTGTTGGCCACAAGTAAACCAAAGACAACAACCAAGACTTTTGTAGACACTCGCACTAATTGGCGATTCATATTCTCTCCCTTACCCTCGTTTCCAGGCTTGGCACACGTGGGTATTTTGGACACAGCATGTTCTATCTGGGAATTGGTGACCTTGAAACACTATTCTTGGATGGACGAGGGTACGTTACCAGAGAGTGTTCGCGATGTAAAGAGTATCGAAGCTGGATCAGGCGCGGTTGAGGATAGGAGAAGGCTGAGTCACTGCCGTCACGTGCAATTTCTTTTAAATAGTTGGCGCAATCCTGGAATTCGTCTCCAATCGCCCATTTCACCAGTGCAAAATATTTAGTTGCCTAGGCAACGATTTCCGGGAAATGATTGCCTAGGCAACTAATATCCCACGTAGCCTTCAATCCGCGACCATCGACTCCCCAGGAAGGATTGGCCGCGTCCGCGGCAACACTCCGCGATAGGTCGCCAACGCCATTAGCAGAAGTGCGCCAACAAAGACCACCAACTTCACCGCGCTCGCCGTCTGCGTCTGCGGCATTGCCTTCCACAGCGCCAACAGCAGCGTTTGTGCCACAGTCACGGCCCAGACCGAGCCATAGAAGTATCGCCGCTCCGTACCTTCGCCTTTGGTGGAGCGGCCAACGCGCGGCAGTTTGCCCAGCGCGCCCAGCAGCAGAATGATTGCGCATAGCGGCAGATAGCCATGGTGATATATCTGCTGCATGTACCACTTCCCTGTCACTGCCGCGACGAACAATCCGCTCAGATTCAGCAGCGCAAAGCTCAGTACCGCATTCCAGGCGAAGGTATAGCACACGCGCCGGTACAGCGGATTTGGCTTGTCTTCATCGAAGCGCAGAATGTACGGGCGCGGTTCCGAACCCGGCAGCTTTCCGCGTAACGCGGCCACTCCCGTGCCCGCCAACACCACGACCAGCCACGCCAGATTACCCAGCGCAAACCCATGGGCAAACAATGTGAAGGTCAGCGGTCCCGGCGCCAGAAAGAATACCCATATCCAGATCGGCCAGTGTGCCAGCCGATAGACGCGCGTATTCCGTTCGCGCATCTTCCGCGCGTGCGCATATTCCACCTTTCCGCTGTATGGCATACGCGTGAGTCTCGCAGAATCGCCGCGATCGCGTCAATCCGCACAGCGCTCTGCCGCATCCAATCGACAGAGGTGGGACATGGAAAAACTCGGATTGTTCGTAGCGCTTCAGGCGAAACCGGGCAAGGAAGAGGATGTGGAGAAGTTCCTGCGCAGCGCTTTGCCCCTGGTGAATTCAGAACCGGGGACGGTTTCCTGGTATGCCATCCGACATCCTGGCAGTGCAACCTTCGGCATTTTCGATACTTTCCGAGACGAAGCGGGGAGGCAGGCGCATCTTTCCGGTAAAGTCGCGGAGGCCCTGTTCGCCAAAGCTCCGGAGTTATTCTCGCGGCCGCCTGAAGTCCAGAAGCTGGAAATCCTGGCTGAG
>CAVRDB010000011.1:0-244961 GCA_963719625.1 uncultured Acidobacteriota bacterium | reverse complement strand
AACAGCCGAATGCTCTGCCATTGAGCTACTGAGGAGTGGGGACGCGATGGGATTCGTCTATTTCGTAAGGTAACAAATCGTCGAACCATCGTCAAAGCGATCCGCCAACCGTCCCATCATTCCCGGCTCCTTCGCGGCATCGCCACCGGCAATCGACAACACGGCCGATTGCTATCATGAAAGCCGGAGAAGATTATGCAAACCATCACCCCGAAAATTTCGCGCTTAGATCGCAACCAGGTCACTGCTGAAACCGGCGAAATTTACGACCGATACATGCAGCAGCGCGGAAACGTACCCAACATGTTTCGCACCGTTGCGCACCGGCCAGAAATCTTTCAAACCATGATTGCGCATTTTGAAGCGATCCTGAATACCGGCACCTTGCCGCTCAAATTGAAAGAGCTGGCCATCGTACGCACGTCTCAGTTGAATCGCTGCAGCTATTGCCTCGCTTCGCACTCGCGCATTTGCAAGAAGCTCGGCTGGAGCGATGACCAACTCATTCATCTGGCTGATTACGGCGAGCGGACCGATTTCACCCACGCGGAAAAAGTAGCCCTGCAACTGGCCGAATGGATGACGCGCAATGAGGGCCCACTGACCGAGGAGCAATGGCAGGAGGTACGCGACGTCTATTCCGAAGGCGAAGTGGTGGAATTGATGGCGGCCATCGGATTGTTCAATTACTTCAACCGCTTTAACAATCTGCTCGACATGGAAGCCACTGCACCTGCTCCTTGAGGCGCCGGCTTAATACAGCAGGACGACAATCTGATAGGCCGTGAATCCATTTTGATTCGCGGCCTCGCAAGCTCCTACAGTAGCGCTGTGATAGGTGCCGGCGGCAATTCCCTGCTGCACGCGCTGCGGTAGCTGACTCAGATCTACGGTGCTATACCGCATCACCAACTTGGGCAACGGCTTTGTCCCTGCCGGGCTTGCATTGCAATAACTCGTCGCCAACGCATCCCCCGGCTGCACCCGCAAGCCACGCTGGACCAGCAGCGACGCCACTTGTTTTTCCTGCTCCGGCCGTGTCAGAGAAATCAGCTCACGCGCAAAATCTTCCACGGCGTACAGTTCCCCATGGCGTTGCACAATGGCAATTCCAACCGCATTCACCCGCGGATCCAACAGGTTCGCACGATGCAGTGGCGACTGCATCCACTCTTGATTGATCTGGCCAGGCGTAGGTGCCTGCGCTACATTCTCTGCAACTGTGCTGCAGTGCAACCCTGTCTCCTGAATCCGAACGATCAGGTCCGGTTCACCCGGCAGTTGATGTGATAGCGTTCCCGACGCAACCATGCGTTGCGCATGTTCCCATGCAGCGTTCGTCAATGCAGGGTCTGGATGCAACGGCTGCAAGCCCTGGGCCGATCGATCCTGGTTCGTCGCCTGAAGAAGGTCGGCGGCGGCACTCCGCTCCCTATCATTCATGGAGGAGTTCTGCTGATTGTCCTGCGCCCGTGTCACACATGTCAGCGCAAGAATCGCCGCCGTCAGAAACAAACTTGTCCTCTTGAACCGCATGGCGCACCTCCCAATCCTCTATCTGTGAATTCGCTCCGAACTGCTGCCGTTGCTGGCCGCAATCATTCGCCTTAAACCAACCCGGAACCTAAACTATCTTTCGCCGCAGCATATGTGCGCCGTATGCCTTCTTCCAGGCTCGTTCTCGCCGTCCATCCCAGCGCACGCATTCGGCTCACATCCAGCAGCTTCTGCGGAGTGCCATCGGGTTGCGCAGCATTGTAGGTCAGTTCTCCCTTGTATTCGAGCAGTCGGCAAATCAGCTCTGCCAACTCGCGGATGCTGATGTCCTCTCCCACTCCAATGTTGATCAACGGTGGAGTGTCCTGCAGCAGCAGCGCCTCAAACTTCTCCTCTGGAAGCTGCAGCAAAAAAATGCACGCCTCCGCCAGGTCGTCACTATAAAGAAATTCACGCCGCGGAGTGCCCGTGCCCCACACCTCTACCTGGCTTGCTCCGGTCGCCTTGGCTGCCGCCACTTTGCGCAACAGCGCAGGCAACACATGCGAGTTTGCCAAATCAAAATTGTCTTCGGGCCCATAAAGATTGGTGGGCATAGCCGCCAGAAATTTCGTTCCATACTGGCGGTTGTAGGCCCAGCATTGCTCAATCCCCGCAATCTTGGCCACCGCATACGGGCGATTTGTCGGCTCCAGCAGGCCGGTCAGCAAATACTCTTCGCGCATTGGTTGCGGGCATAGCTTGGGATAAATACAGCTCGAGCCCAGAAACAGCAACCGCTTCACGCCAAACTCATAACACGCATCGATCACGTTGGACTGAATCAGAAGATTGTCGCGGATAAAATCCACCGGGTACGTGCTGTTGGCGTGGATTCCACCCACCTTCGCCGCAGCCAGCACCACATATTCCGGACGCTCGTTTCTGAAGAACTCCCACACTGCATTTCGTTGCGTCAGATCCAATTCCCTGCTCGTCCGCAGCAACAAGCGATCGTAACCAGCAGCCGTCAGTTGGCGACAGATTGCGGAACCCACCAGTCCGCGATGTCCCGCGATAAAAGCACGCGAGTTCTTCTGCATCGGACTGTCAGGGATCGGAGCATGCCTCATGATTGAGGCGACACCTTTTTGGAAGCCTCGAGCACGTTGTTGACCCGAACTTGAAAATCCTCCGGCGCATCCTGCTTCCAATCCACCATCGCCTGCGCCAGCGTGTACTGGAAACGATAGCCGGCTTCACGCAAGCGAAGCGGCTCGATATAGGTGGACTGAGAAAGCTTCCTCATTCGCACCGGATTCACCGAGGTATGGATGCCGAACAATTGCGCGATCCCCGCAACGGGGTACGACGCGGCCACCAGCAGATTGCGCGGCACAGACCATCGCGGGTGTCGATATTCCGTCGCGCCGCAAATGGCATCCACAAACTCCTCCAGCGTCGGCGGCGGATCCATGGAAACATTCCACAACAGAACCGGCGTTCCAGTTTTGTCTTGATGTTCCAGGGCATATTGCAGTACGTGGCACAATTCCTTCACATAGATGCCAGCTTTGCGCGTCGATCGATTGCCCATATACAAAAAGTAGCCGCGATTGAGGCTGCGAACCAGCCGCGCAACATTGGCATGTTCTCCTGGTCCAAATACAACGCCGGGCCGCAGCACAATCAATCGCCGGTCAGGATTGGCATGTTGCCATGCATTGTGAATTTTTTCCGCCACCAGTTTGGAGCCTCCGTATGCCGTCTCTGGAACCGGGAGCGAATCTTCATTCCTGGCGGCGTCGCTCGACCCATACGGTGAAATGCTGCTGGTGAAAACGATCCGAAAACATCCAGCGTGCGTAGCATACGCGCAGATATGTTCCGCACCTGGCAAGTTCGTTTCGTAGTATTCATTGGGCTCGTGCCCCGGCTCGCGATGGACGGCGGCCAGGTTAATGATCAAGTCCGCCTGTTGCGGCAACGGAACCGCATCCAGCGGCAGACGCACATCGCACGGGATGTATATGACGCGCGGCAGCGCTCCGTCCACTGACTCCATCCAGCGCAGCAGCGGCTTTACATGATTTTCATTTCGAAGGGAACGGATGTCCGCGAGATAAACGTGTTCGACCTGCGTATGCTCCAGCAGATGTTTCGCAATGTGTGTGCCAATGCATCCGGTGCCGCCAAAAATCACGCATGTGCGAAGGTTCATGCCGGTACTCCAACCTTCATTTAGCGGGCCTCGCTTTGGGCAGCCGTCGTTTCCCGCACTGCTTCGCGCTTCATTACCACGGCAGGCTCTGGTGTTGCCTTTTCTCCCGTTGCCAGGCGAACCATATTTGTAATGGAAAACTGGTCCAGTATCGGCTCGACTCGTGCACGCCGCGCCGACGCCGGCTCCCATCGCACAATCTCCAGCGCCTCATTCAATCGCGTCAAAAACAGTTTCTCATCCCAGCGCGTCGCAATCGACCCGGTCCCCGCCAATTGAATCATGCGTTCAACTTCACTTCCGGCGCTGCAGATGGCCAGCAGGTGAACTCCCGCAGCCAGCAGATTCGGCAGCTTGGAAGGCAACGCCGCGCTTTCCGTACCCTCCGCCTGCGGAATAATCTGGATCGCCGACCGCGCATACAACTCTGCCAGGTCCTGCTCCTCAACCAGCGGATGAAATTGTACCCGCGGCCCAGGCCGCCGCTTGTAACGAGCGCGCAGGCTATCAAAAAACGGGCCGCCGGAAAGCACGTGAAACTGGACCTCCGGATGGCGTTCTGCCGCAGTCTGCAGAAACGCGACCAATTGCTGAGAGTTCTGCTTGTAGCCCAGCGCACCGGAATACACCACGTGCAGCTTCTCCGGTGGAAACAGCGCTTCCAAATGATGGGCAACCGAAGCATTCAAATTCGGGATGCAACTTGCGGGCAGCGTGATAGATGGATACTGTACTGCAATCTTCGCTGCATCCAGGCCATAGGAACGCTGGGCAATTCGCGCCATATCGCTAGAAAAAAAGATGCATAAATCCTGCGAGCGGAAGACGCGGCTTTCCACAGCATGGATCATATGAATGATCGCCCGGCGGACAAATCCTGTCTCTTGCGCCGCCAGAACGCCTTGCAAATCGTGAACGACGGCTACTCGACGCACCCGCTTCGGCAAGAGACGATTGAGAAAAAGAAGGAACAAACTGGGCGGAAGAATACTGACGACAACATCTGCCTTTTTTCTCAGACGACACACGCGGCGCGCGGCGAAGAATGCAAACCATGCTTCCAGCTTCAGCCGCCGCAGCGGCATCGCCTTCGGATAACGGAGACCGGCCCCGCCCCGAAGGATAGTCATGCCCTCGATCTCGGCGTCGCTCCGCACAGGCACCCAGGTTGGGTACAGCGGATGAGAGCAAACCACGGTTACCCCGTGACCCTCCGCGACAAACGCCTCAGCGAGATGCTGATTCGCCTTTCCCGTGGAAATCAATTCTGGGTAAAAGAAGGGAGAAACGATAAGAATCTGTTGTTGCCAGTCAATCACACGCGCGTCCTGTATGCTTCGGCCACAAGTTCAACTCCGCAAAGGCATCAGATTCTTCACCTTCGCGAACATTGCAGACACAAGAAGATTTCTCCGCCGGGCTAGCTGCTGTTCGCCTTGCGGTCTTCAACTAAAAAACTCATAAAAATCGCTGTTTTTACGATACCACCCGAATCTTGCCTTCCGTTATTCTTGTTACCGTTAAGAACCCATCTGCTCACTTCAAGTTGCTGCAGAAATCATCGACACTTTGGCACTCTCGATTACAATCACTTGGATGCGTTCCTTGCACTTCCAGCCACTCGCAATCTTCGGGATTATTTTGCTAGCAATCTTCGTCGTGCTGGCAATCTTTGCTCCCTGGATCGCGCCCTTCGATCCGGCCGCCATCCATCTGCATGCACGACTGCAGTCGCCCTCTGCTGCGCATTGGTTTGGTACTGATGAACTGGGCCGCGACATCCTATCCCGGGTCATCTACGGCACCCGCATCTCGCTGTTTGTGTCTACGTCCGTTGTCTCGATCGCACTCTTTTTCGGCTTGATTTTCGGCTCCATCGCCGGGTTCTATGGCGGCTGGCTCGATGCCTTTTTGAACGTCCTGGTGATGAACACTTTTATGGCACTGCCCGGCATTCTAATCGCGATTGCACTGGTCGCATTCCTCGGCCCCGGCATGACCAACTTGATTCTTGCTCTCTCCATTACTGGGTGGGTAGGCTACGCACGGCTGGTTCGGGCCCAGGTGCTCGCGGTTCGTGAGCGCGAATTCGTCGAGGCCGCGCGCGCCATGGGCGCCACCAATTTACGGATTGTCACCCGTCATATCCTGCCGAATATCATTCAGCCTGTCATGGTCCAGGCCGCCATGGGAATGGCTGGCACCATCCTCGCCGAAGCCACGCTCAGCTTTCTCGGCCTCGGCGTACCTCCGCCCATGCCCAGTTGGGGAGTGATGCTGAACGATGCTCGCGCGCATTTGTTCGACGCGCCGCACATGGTCATCTTCCCCGCCATCGCCATCATGCTGGCGGTTTTGTCGTTCAACTTTATCGGTGACAGTCTGCGAGACCAGCTTGACCCTCGCACCCGCGTTGCCGTCGGTGTCGATGCCAATTACTAAGATGCGGATTGGCGTGATTTCCGATACCCACGGATTGCTGCGTCCGGAAGCGGTACAGGCACTCGCCGGATGCGCCCATATTCTGCACGCTGGCGATATCGGCGACGACTCAATTCTCAACGCCTTGCAAAAGATTGCGCCGGTCACTGCAATTCGAGGCAATGTCGACCACGACGGCATCTGCGGCGCATTACCGCTAACAGAAACCATCGAGTTGGCAGGTAGGCTCTTCTATCTCATCCATCGGCGAGAAGACCTCGATCTGCATCCCCATGCGGCAGGCATTGCCGCGGTGATCTTCGGTCACTCACATCAACCGGAGATTTCCCGGACCAACGGAGTTCTTTTCTTCAACCCTGGAAGCGCCGGCCCTCGTCGCTTTCAGCTCCCTGTTACTGTAGGAATTCTGGAGTGTACCGACGATAGCCTGACACCCAGCATTCAGGAACTCTTGCCTTGATCGAGACGTGATAGTGTTGCCGCATCCAAACCAAAAGATCTATGCAAAGATCACAGTCTTATTGGCGTAGCAAAGGATGCGCCGCGCCAGATGCCACTGCACCGCCCGCGACAGCACCAGCCGCTCCAGATCGCGGCCCTTCTGGATCATCCCCGGCAACTGATCGTTCTGCGACACTCGGGCAACATCCTGCTCGATAATTGGACCGTCGTCCAGAATTTCTGTCACATAATGGCTGGTCGCTCCAATCAGTTTCACTCCGCGCGCAAAGGCCGCATGATATGGCTTCGCTCCCGTGAACGCCGGCAAAAACGAGTGGTGCACGTTGATAATGCGCTGCGGGTAGGTCTCGACAAATTTCGGCGATAGCACCTGCATGTAGCGTGCCAGCACCACCAGATCAATTTTGTTTTCCGCAAGCAGTCTGAGCTGTTGCTCTTCTACCGACGCGCGAGTCTCCGCACGCACCGGCAGGTAGTGAAACGGAACTTCATAGAAATCCGCCAGCGGCTTCGCCTTTTCATGGTTGCTGACGATCAAAGAGAGCTTGCAGCGAAATTCATCGCTCTGGTGGCGATGGAGCAGGTCGGCCAGACAATGCAAATACTGCGACACAAAAATAGCCGCGTTCTCCGGGGCTTCCGCGAAATGCAGCTGCCAATGCAGTCGATACTGCTCGGCCAGCGGCGTAAACACGGTGCGAAACTGCGCTTCATCGCAACCTGCTTTGTCCGTGGTGAACTCCACACGCATAAAGAACAGCCCAAGCTCGACATCCTGGTGTTGATCCGCATTCAGAATGTTCGCGTCGTATTCCTGCACCAGAAAGTTCGCGATGGCAGCAACCAGACCTTTCCGGTCCGGACAATCGATCAGCAAAATAGCAGTTTTTGACATAGTAGAGAGGTCGGCAGTTTTTACGTTACAGCATTGACGAGCAATCCAGGTCGCAAACAGACGCCCGAACCCACAGATGAAATGTTTGTCGAAGCGTCACGGCATACTTCGGGACAACCATCCGCTGCGATCACACCTCCAAGGTTACGAACCTGCAGCCAGTCGTCAAAAAGCACTGGGATGAGGCCAAGAAGCTTCCAAATCAGTAAACACCCCGTCTATCCATTGTGAGTGAGTTTTTGCTCAGCCCAGGCGCGGATGGCATCGCTGTCCGCGTTTGTACGTTTGGATTGCAGTCGGGAGTTCCCATTCGTCATCCTGAGCCTGGCGATGAATCCGAGCTTCAAGGCAGTTGCATGGTTGCCCGAGCTCCTGAGAAAGTAAGGGAGATGAATATGGTAAGTCGAATTCTTCTGGCTGCGACCTTCCTCGCGGGACTTGTACCGACAGTTTCCGCACAACTTACGAGCCATGATAAGACGTTTGTATTGCATGCGGCGCAGATCAACAACTATGAAATTCAGGCGGCCCTGCTCGCCGACAAGTACAGCAGCAATCCGGTGTACCGTACCTACGCCATGGCCATCGCCAATGACCAGACGGAGGCGAGCGGGCAACTTCAATCCACCGTCGCCGACCAGGATCCTTCCATGCGGCTGCCAAACGGAGTTTCCCCCAGCGGTCAGCGCATGTTGACTGCGCTAAAGAATTCCCGGAACGTCGATGTGACCTTTCGCAATCAGATGATCGCAAGCAAACTGGCCACCCTGAGGATGTATCAAAGCTACATCGATCAGCCGGACGCCAATTCAGAGGTAAAGCAGATGGCGCAAGGGCTGATGATGACGTTTGAGCAGCAACTGGAAGATGCCAGGAATCTTGCTCCACCAAACGAGTAAGGGAAAACCGCGCGCGACCGGTATCGCCTTGCGGCTTCTGCCGGAATTCGGCTTACAAACCCAATCCACCATCCACACCGAGAATCTGTCCGGTAATGTAATGCGGGCCGGTCGCGAAGAACAAGACAGCCGCCGCCACTTCTTCCGGCTTGCCATTGCGGCGCATGGGAGTCTTGGCAGCGAAATGCTCATAGTCAGGATGAACTTCGCCGTTGGTGATCATGCCCGGCGCAACACAATTCACGCTGATCTCCGGCGCAAATGCCTTCGACATCGTCTGCGTCAGCATGTGCAGTGCCGCCTTCGATGTCGAGTAATGAGCGTGGGTCGCCCAGGGATGCGAGCCGCCAAGCGAGCCAATATTAATGATGCGGCCATGGCTGGCCTTCAGGTGTGGATGCGCGGCCTGCGCCATCAGGAATGCGCCGCGCGTGTTGGTCTCAAACATCTCGTCCCACTCGGCCACGGTGATCGACTCCAGTGGCACAGTGGCAAAGACGCCTGCATTGTTGATCAGCAGATCCAGCCGGCCAAACTCCTCCAGGACCGCTGCGACTGTCGCGCGCACCGACGCAGGATCGCGTACATCGCAACGCAGCGCCAGAGATCGCTGTCCCGTTGCCGCCAATTCGCGCAAGGTTTGTTGCGCCGCCACGTCAGACTCACGATAGCTGATGGCAACGTCAGCCCCGGCGTTGGCCAGCGTATGCGCCAGCACGCGCCCAATCTTCCGCGCGGCGCCAGTGACCAGCGCAACCTTCCCGTTTAGCAAATGCATGGTGGTCTCATCCGAACGTCACAATCGTCTGGCAACTGAATACCGCTGGCTCTTCAATCTTTCTTTGGAGCAGGATCATCCAAAAGCGGGCTATCTGCAGGTGCGGCGTGTCCCATCTGCGTCTGCGGCGTATTGTTCTGCATGTCGGAGTTGGGCTTGGGTTTCTCGTAGATGGAATATTGCTGGTTCGGCGGCAGCATTCTTACAGTGACCGATTTTTCGCTGCCAGGAACATCGTATTTCTGTCCAAACGTCCGATACCCCGGCACGATCACCTGCACCAGCACCTGCGACCCCTGAGGGACGATGCTTAGCGTGGCCACTCCCTCGTCATTGGTCTTCAGTTCCATATTTCCTTCCACCGTGTCGCCCTGTACCGGATGGAAGACCACAGCGGCGTTTTTCAATGGCTTTCCGTCGGCCTCCCGCAGCACCGTGACCGTCATCTTCGCCATCGGCGGTGGCGGCTTGTATTTTCTGTGACGCTGCGCGTGGCTGCTGGTAGCAGCAATTAATATCGCGACGAACAAAGCAAAAACAGTGAACCGGAAACTTTGCAATCTGCGCATATGCTGATTTTAACTCCGTTCCGCGCCACGAAAACCGGCAGCGTTGAAAGCTCAGCGAACGAGCTTATCCGTGTGGCTGTCGCCAGCTGGCATCCCGGTTTCCCCAAGGTTTCCGAGGTCCGCAAAAAGTCAATGCAAAAGTAGTCGAAAATCCCAATCTCCCTATATCATCATGGCGCGAAAGTAATCTTAGTGCGATACACTAATATTTATGAGAAGTTCTTGACAATCAGCCGCCCAAAGGCCTAATCTAGCACTCGCAGGCAATGAGTGCTAATTGTCGTGCTTGAAGGACCCGCTCTGACGCAACTTGCCGGGTCCATCCGCAACTTTCGAAACGCAAATCGTTCAGAATAAGGAGAAATGTATTATGGCAAGTGCAAAATCTACGGTAGCTACGTCGCTGACGCCGCTGCATGATCGTGTCGTGGTCCGTCGCATTGAGGAAGGCGAAACCGTCCGTGGTGGCATCATTATCCCCGACTCCGCCAAAGAAAAGCCGCAGGAAGGCGAGATTATCGCTGTCGGAAAAGGCAAATCGAACGACGAAGGCAAAGTGTTCCCGTTGGACGTGAAAGCCGGCGACCATGTTCTGTTCGGAAAGTATTCCGGAACTGAAATCAAGATCGATGGCGAAGATTTCCTCATTATGAGGGAAGAAGAAGTTCTTGGCATTCTGCACAAGAAGTAAGCGTGGCCTAATCGCCCCGCTTTTTTTGTGCGCAATTTTCGCACGGTAACGTTCCATCAAATTTTTGTCCGCAAAAGCGGGCGCATGAAAACGAATCAGGAGAATCAGGATTATGGCAAAGCAAATTTTGCACGGTGAAGATTCGCGGCAGGCAATTCTGCGCGGCGTCAATACGCTGGCAGATGCTGTCAAGGTGACGCTCGGTCCCAAGGGCCGCAACGTCGTGATTGAAAAAAAATTCGGCTCGCCCACCATTACCAAGGACGGCGTAACCGTAGCCAAGGAAATCGAACTTAGCAATTCGCTGGAAAACATGGGCGCACAGATGGTGCGCGAAGTTGCCTCCAAGACCTCCGACGTTGCCGGCGACGGCACCACCACCGCGACCGTTTTGGCCCAGGCCATCTATCGCGAAGGTGTCAAGACAGTTGCTGCCGGAGCCAATCCGATGGCCCTGAAGCGCGGCATTGACAAGGCTGTCGAAAAGATTGTCGGCAAGCGCGATAAAGACGGCGTTTTCGAGCACACCGGCGCGCTCGGCAAGTTCTCCAAGCCCGTCTCCGGCGACATGATTGCCCAGGTGGGAACCATCTCTGCCAATGGCGATCACGAAATCGGCCAGATCATCGCCCAGGCGATGGAGAAGGTTGGTAAGGACGGCGTCATCACGGTCGAAGAATCGAAGACCATGCAGACGCACCTCGAGACTGTCGACGGTATGCAGTTCGACCGCGGCTATCTCAGCCCCTATTTCGTCACCGATCCGGATCGCATGGAAGTGGCCCTGGAAGACGCATACATCCTGATCCACGAAAAGAAGATCAGCACCATGAAGGACCTTCTTCCTTTGCTGGAGCAAGTGGCCCGCAATGCCAAGCCGCTCGTCATCATCGCAGAAGATGTCGATGGCGAAGCCCTGGCAACCCTGGTCGTCAACAAGCTGCGCGGCACGCTGAGCGTTGCGGCAGTCAAGGCGCCTGGCTTCGGCGATCGCCGCAAAGCGATGCTGGAAGATATTGCCAAGCTGACCGGTGGCAAGGCAATCACAGAAGACCTCGGCATCAAACTCGAGAACGTGAAGATTGATGACCTGGGCCGCGCCAAGCGCGTCACCATCGACAAGGACAACACCACCATCGTCGACGGCGCAGGCAAGGCCGAAGACATTCAAGGCCGCGTCAAGGAAATCCGCAACCAGATCGACAAAACCACCTCCGACTACGACCGCGAGAAGCTACAGGAACGGTTGGCCAAGCTGGTCGGCGGCGTTGCCGTCATCAAGGTCGGTGCAGCTACCGAAACCGAGATGAAGGAAAAGAAAGCGCGCGTGGAAGATGCCATGCACGCAACCCGCGCCGCAGTCGAGGAAGGCATTGTCCCGGGCGGCGGTGTGGCCCTGGTTCGTAGCGCGAAGGATGTCGAGGAGTTGATCAAGACTCTGGAAGGCGACGAGAAGATCGGCGCTCAGATCATTCGTCGCGCCATCGAAGAGCCGCTTCGCCTGATTGTCGGCAACGCCGGCGAAGAGGGTGCTGTGGTCATCGGCAAGGTCCTCGAAAGCAAGGAAGCGCACTACGGCTACAACGCTGCCACCAACAAATTCGAAGACCTGGTGAAAGCCGGCGTCATCGACCCAACCAAAGTCACCCGCACCGCGCTGCAGAACGCAGCTTCCATCGCCGGCCTGATGCTGACGACCGAAGCCATGGTTGCCGACATCCCGGAGAAGAAAGAAGCTCCCCAGGGCGGCGGTCACGGCGGCGGCATGGAAGGCATGTACTAAGAACTGCGCATCCAGCGCAAAACCACGACAAAGGCCCTGCAGAAATGCAGGGCCTTTTCTTTTCTCAACCACTAGAACTTACACCGAAACGCTATTTCCCCATAGCGTTGACCGTTTTCGGTGCGGTCATGCCTAAGTATGAACAAAAACCGATTGCCCTATGATCTTGATCTCCTTCCTTTTAGATAAAGCACTACGATGTCTCCATGTCCCTCGTCGAAGTCTCGAACCTCGTCAAAACCTACCCCGTGCGTGGCAGTCGGCAACCCAAGCGCGTTGTCGATGATGTCAGCTTTCGCATTGAACGAGGTCAGACGCTCGGCATCGTCGGCGAGTCCGGCTCCGGCAAAAGTACGATCGCGCGGCTTCTGCTTCGATTGATTGAGCCTGACTCCGGAGCGATTCGCCTGGATGGTCACAATCTATTGACCGTTTCCGCGCACGAATTGCGACAACTGCGACGGCGCATGCAGATTGTCTTTCAAGACCCGTACGCGGCTCTGAATCCGCGCATGCGCGCGGAAGACATCGTCGGCGAACCGCTCGTCATTTACCGCCAGAGATTCGCGCCAGGCGATCTCTCCGCGCAGGAAACCCGGCGCGCACAAGTGCTCGAGGCTCTCATCATGGCTGGCCTCGATCGTTCCGCGCTTCCCCGCTACCCGCATGAGTTTTCCGGCGGTCAGCGCCAGCGCATCAACCTTGCGCGTGCCTTGATTCTGCGTCCTGAGTTGCTGGTGCTCGATGAACCGACCTCAGCCCTCGATGTCAGTGTTTCTGCGCAGATCACGCGCCTGCTCCGCGATCTGCAGCGCGAACTTAACTTGACTTACATCTTCATCACCCACTCCATGCCGCTGGCACGCTACATGGCGGATGAAATTCTCGTCATGCGTCAGGGTCGCGTGGTCGAGCAAGGCGGCTGGCAGCAAATCTGCGAACATCCCAAATCGGAATATACCCAGGCCCTGCTGGCGGCCACGCCAGAACTACCTGCGACAATATCCTGACAAAGTTTTTGTCGAATTCCATCGGTGCTCTGCATCCTATCCATCACGGAAAAAAATTAAAGTCCCTTCCACAAACATCCCGCAGATGATGGGTGTTTTGCCGCTATCCGACGTATGTAGAGTTTCACTTCTGTGAACAGTTGATGAAGCCAGGTTCGTCGATGCCGGTTTCCGTCTCGTTTTGTGATATTTTGAAGCGGGTGGCAACGTGCCATTCAACCAACCGGAGGAACAAAAATTGGGCAAAGCAATGGTCCCGAAACGTCTATTTTTTACCAAGGGCGTCGGGAAGCATAAAGAACGTCTTACTTCATTCGAGCTGGCACTTCGTGATGCCGGAATCGCCGCACAGAATCTCGTGCGTGTCTCGTCAATCTTTCCCCCACAGGCAAAACTGGTTCCCCGCAAAGAGGGATTGAAGTTCCTTTATCCCGGTGAAGTTGTCTTTGCCGTCGTCGCCGAAAATTCGTCGCGCGAACCGCACCGGCTCATTGCGTCCAGCATCGGCGTGGCCATTCCTTCGGACAAAGACATGTACGGCTACCTCAGTGAGCATCACAGCTTTGGCGAAACGGAAGACCAGGCCGGCGACTATGCCGAAGAACTGGCCGCAGAAATGCTCGCCACCACGTTGAACATGGACTTCGACCCTGACAAAAGCTGGGACGAGAAAAAAGAGTTCTATCGCATCTCAGACCAGATCGTTCGCACCGCCAATGTCACGCAGTCCGCCGTTGGCGATAAGCGTGGCTTGTGGACGACAACAATCGCCGCGGCGATTTTAATTTTCGAATAGCGCAATTCACCGCATACTGATTCCTGGATGAAGGACCGTGCCGAAGGCAGGTCCTTCTGTCCGCGCTGGAAAATAGCCTCCATGCCAAACGCTCAAAACAATTTTCGCGTTGCCCTGGTGCAGATGGCCTGCTCCGCGGACCCGGACGCCAACCTCGACAAGGCAGCCGACCGCGTTCGCGAAGCCGCGCGTGCCGGCGCACAGATCGTGTGCCTGCCGGAGCTATTTCGCACGCAATATTTTTGCCAGCGGGAAGATCATGCCCTCTTCGATCTTGCCGAACCCATCCCTGGCCCCTCCACCGAAAAACTCTCCCGCATTGCGCGCGAAGAAAACGTGGCCGTGGTCGCTTCTCTGTTTGAGCGACGCGCTGCCGGCATCTACCACAACACCGCTGCTGTTTTGGAGCACGACGGCTCACTCGCCGGAACCTACCGCAAGATGCATATTCCGGACGATCCTCTTTACTACGAAAAGTTTTATTTCACGCCGGGCGATCTTGGATTTCGCAATTTCTCTCTTCACGCCGGGAACATCGGCGTCCTGGTCTGCTGGGACCAGTGGTATCCGGAAGGAGCACGTATCACCGCGTTGAAGGGAGCGAATGTCCTCTTCTATCCCACCGCGATTGGCTGGCATCCCTCGGAGAAATCAGAATACGGCGAAGCGCAATACAGCGCCTGGCAAACTATCCAACGCTCGCACGCCATTGCGAATGGCCTCTACGTCGCCGCTGTCAACCGCGTCGGCCACGAACACGGCGATGTCCGCGGCAACCGCGTCGAGGGCGCGGGACTCGAATTCTGGGGCGGCTCATTCCTTGCCGATCCTTTCGGACGCATCATTGTTCAAGCCGCGCACGACCAGGAAGATATTCTCATCGGCGAAATCGATCTTCATCTGATCGAAGAGACGCGCCGCAACTGGCCATTTCTGCGCGATCGCCGCATCGATGCCTACCAGCCAATCACTGAACGCTTTTTGGATGAATAAGCTTCCATGAGCGCTCCTCTCGCCGCCACTCAAGATTCCACTCCCCGCGCCCTCGGCCTGCACATGCCTGCGGAGTGGGAGCCGCACGCCGCTACCTGGATTGCATGGCCGCATAATCCTGAAGACTGGCCGGGGAAATTTCAGCCGATCCCCTGGGTCTATGGCGATATCGTGCGCCATCTTGCCAGCGTCGAAGCTGTGCACATTCTTGTGAACGACGCAGCAGCCGAAAAACGCGCCCGCAATCTTCTTCGCCGCTGCGGAGCCGACCTGGCCCGCGTTGAGTTCCATCGTTGGGTAACTGATCGTGTATGGCTGCGCGACTCCGGCCCCATCTTTCTGACGCCAGCCGCTGGCAACGCCACTGCGCCGCCACTCGCACTCACCGATTGGAAGTTCAATGCCTGGGCCAAGTATGACAACTGGCATCACGACGATCAGATTCCCGCGCACGTCGCTAATCTGCTATCTCTGCCCACGTGGACGCCAGAAATCACACTCGCAGACGGGCAGCGGCATCGCGTTGTTCTTGAAGGCGGCAGCATTGACGTCAACGGCGCAGGTGCATTACTCACGACAGAAGAATGTCTGCTCAGCGACGTGCAACAACGCAACCCCGGCGTAACCCGCCAGCAATTGGAACAATGCTTCCGCGATTATCTCGGCATCGATCAAGTGATCTGGCTGAATCGTGGCATCGCAGGCGACGACACCCATGGCCACGTCGATGATATTGCGCGCTTCGTCGACCCCAACACCATCATCGCCGCCGTCGAGCCAAATCACGACGACGAAAACCACGCACCGCTCCAGGAAAACCTAGAGCGTCTCCATGCTGCACGCAGCCACGATGGCAAGCCCTATCGCATCGTGGAGTTGCCACTTCCCTCTCCCGTTGTCTTTGAAAATCAGCGCCTGCCGGCGAGCTATGCCAACTTCTACATTGCCAACGATCTCGTGCTGGTGCCCACATTTAACGATGCGAACGATCGTCTCGCGCTCAACATTCTGGCAGACATATTTCCACAGCACAAAGTCATTGGCATTCATAGCGGAGACTTTATCTGGGGTCTGGGTGCAATGCATTGCATGACGCAGCAGCAACCGGCAATTCCTCCTGCCATCTCCACGCCGAATCCACACACGAAGTCACGGCCATAGCTTCTGCCTATCGTTCCATCCCGCGGCAATCATGTTGAGCGTCCGCTCCGTAAGAGGAAACTCCTCCAGCGCTCCTAGTCCTTCCACTGGCACCCACCGCGCGTCGGACACATCGCTGGCAGGCTGCAGCATGCATGTTTCCAGTTCCTGCCCGCCCGAGCCATCCCTTGGTTGAACGCTGCACAGAAAATCCACCAGCACATAATGGAAGCGGACTTTTCCATCCGAATCCCGATCGATGTGGTCAAAAGCCTTCAGCACCTGGACCGGCGCAACGATCAGTCCGGTTTCTTCCGCAACTTCACGGACAATAGCTTCCTCCAGTGTCTCTCCCAACTCAACCGCGCCACCCGGCAGCGACCATGCACCCTCCAGCGGCGCTTTCGCGCGACGGACCAGGAGAACACAGTCCGCCTGAAACACCACGGCGCCGACGCCAACAATGGGTGACAGCGGATATTCGCGCTGACTGCTCAAGTGATATCTCCTTCCAATCCATGCTGCCATCCGAAAGCCAGCTGCAACAGAAAAGGCGCAGCCGATTGCCGCGCCCCTCGCTTACGATTCCAATGCACCCTCACAACCGCAACGGTTTCTTGTACTCTTCGGCAAACACCGTGCGCGCCATATCGAAGCGGCCGCCGTTATGTTTGTCAGGCCCATGCGCATGGCCAATCCCCAGCAGCGCAACAACGTGATAGCTCAGCGGCAGTTTCAATACCTCTCGAACCTTTTCTTCCTCAAAGCCTTCCATTGGCGCAGTATCGTAACCGAGCGCTTCTGCCATCAGCATCATGTGCGTAAACGCGATCATCACGTGACGATTCAGCCACATCGGCATATTGGGATGGGTAGAAAGAAAGGTAGGAATCTTTTCTTTCGCCTGCTCCGCGTAACTTTCCGTCATTCCGCCTTCCCGGCCCAGGCGCAGCATCTCTTCCAGGTCGCCATTGCGCCAGCCATCCGCGTCCCCGCACGCCACAATCACTACAGAAGCCTCTTCGACCTTGGCCTGGTTAAAACTTGCGGCCCGCAGACGCTTTTTCTGCTCTGGATTGCGTACCACAATAAACCGCCACGGCTGCATGTTATAGCCGCTGGGTGCATGCAGCCCTGCGCTAAGGATTTGCTTTAGGTCTTCGTCCGGAAGTGGGGCACCGTCGAAGCTTGGCGTGGCGCGACGTTCGCGAATAATTTGAGAAATTGGTTTTTCGGTCGAGCTCATTCCGTGTTTTCCTCAATTTACCGAATACAGCCATCAACCTGCTCGGCGTCGCATCGCGTAGTTTAGGACGGCGAAATCATCATCCCATGCCGACTCGGGCAAACATTGTTAGTCTAGTACAGAAATGCTTTTTGAAGCCTACACCCGCGCAGGGATGCCAAACCGCTTGGATGCCAAATTGACAATTGTAAGCGGGCCTCAGGCAGAGCTCCCTTCTACCTTGACGCGCTCGCATAGAGAATTCAGGTGGGTTCTCGCGCTGTGTGGAGGGATGTTGCTGTTTCCAGCATCGTTCGCCACGGCACAGACGCCCCAGACATCCCAGACCGGCAATGTTGCCGGCGCAACTGTCGCCGGCCATCCCTCTGCCACTTCCGCAAAGAAGCCTTCTTCAACCAGTGTCAAATCAACAACCGCGAAAACGGCGGCAACGCCGCATCGGGCGCATCACACCACCCGCCATCACCATCCAAAGCCAGTAGCACAACCTGTCGTCGTCGCACCCGTGGCGCCACCGCCGCCAGTCCACCCCGCAGATCAACCAGCGAACCCGGCGACGGTCGATTTTCGCCAGGGAATTTTGAGCGTTCACGCGCAGAATTCCAGCCTCGTTACCATTTTGACTCAGATTTCTCGCGAGACTGGGCTGGTCGTCGAGGGCGTTGGCCACGACGAACGCATGTACGGGCAATACGGGCCCGGAAATATCTCCAGTACTCTGACGGCGTTGCTGGACGGCTCCGGATACGATTATGTGATCGTTGACGGCGCAGGACACTCTCCCACCCATCTGATCCTGTCGGCGGGCGGCGGCGCGATCGGTTCCCCCGCAATGGGGAGCAACCAACCGGCTCCCGTTGCTGCGCAACAAACCGGGCCTGCTGACCCGACAGAGCCCCCACAACCAAAAACGCCTCAAGAGATCTTTAATGAACTGCGCAGGGCGCATCCCCAATGATGGAAGCCGTTACGGGAAGCATCGCTTGATTTTCGAAATGCACGCGAAGAGACGCGCGGGGCGCTCAGATGGAAGGAAAAAGTTTCAGGCGATTCGAGCAAGAGCACAGAAGGTATCAGATGGAATATCGCTCTCAACGCAGCCGTTCTATCAAAGAACGACTGTACATTATTCCAACTCGCCGCATCACAGCATCTGCGCGCTAAGGGTTCGCAATTTTTGTTTGTATTTGCAGTCCGGCCGAATTGTGCGCGCGAACATGTATCTTGGCCATTGCAAAAAGTGCGGAGCAAAGCACATACGCAAGGGCAACGCCCATGGCAAGTGAGGCAAGAATCGTTGAAACCATCAACAGCATCATTGGGGGACTTTCCTCCAGCATAGCAATTCGAGTGCGAAAAGTGGAGCTCGAACAATTTCACGGAAAGAAAGGGATCCACGAGCGCCGGTCTTCATTCAACTGAATTCTTGTCCCGCGCGCTAGTACCTTCCGCATGAATTCTGTTGCTTCAGCAGATTCCTCCGGACTACAGTTCTTTTTTGAAAACGCCCTGTACCATGCGGCGAAAAGGCCGCGGAAAGCTCTTTGTTAGCAGCAATGTCGATCCCACAGCTCATCGTGCGCGGTGCACGCCAACACAACCTGAAGAACATCACGGTCAAGATCCCGCGCAATTCCCTCACCGTGGTCACCGGACTGTCCGGATCCGGCAAATCCTCGCTCGCCTTCGACACCATCTATGCGGAAGGCCAGCGGCGCTACGTGGAAACCCTTTCCGCCTACGCGCGCCAGTTTCTCGATCAGATGGAGCGCCCGGACGTGGATTCCATCGAGGGCCTCAGCCCCGCCATCTCGATTGAACAAAAAACCACCAGTCGCAGCCCTCGCTCGACCGTCGGCACCATCACTGAAATTTACGACTATCTTCGCCTGCTTTACGCTTCCATCGGCGTTCCCCATTGCCCCAACTGCGGTCGTCCCATCTCCCGCCAGTCCGCCGACCAGATTGTCGGCCGCGTCATGGAACTCGCCCCCGGCGAACGCGTCACCATTTACGCGCCCATCGTCCGCGGTCGCAAAGGCGAATTTCGCGACGAGTTGGAAAAGCTCGACCAGCAGGGATTTCGTGCCCGCATCGACGGAGAGGTCCGCGATCTGGCCGAAGACATCGTGCTGGAAAAGCGCAAGAACCACACCATTGAAGCCGTGGTTGATCGCATCGTCGTCAAGCCCGGCGTAGAAAAACGCCTGGAAACCGCAGTCACCAAGGCGCTCCAGATGGCGAACGGCCTGGTTCTGGTCGCCATGCCGGCAGGCGCCGCTGGCCGTTCCAACGCCGGTCTTCGTATCGAGGAACAACTGTACTCGTCCTCCATGGCTTGCCCGGACTGTGGCATCAATGTTCCCAAGCTTGAACCGCGCAGCTTTTCCTTCAACAGTTCCTACGGAGCCTGCCCGCACTGCAACGGTCTTGGCAGCATCTACGACTTTGACCCTGCCAAGGTCATCATCGACTGGTCGAAGCCTTTACTTGAGGGTGGCCTGGGACCTGGCGGCAGCTCACAATATCTGGCCCGGCTCATCCACCTCGCCGCCGACCGATACAAAATCGACCTGCGCAAGCCGTTCGAGCGACTCGACGACAAACAGCAAAAGTTGTTGCTCTTTGGGCCGGAGCGCGGCGAGGGTCCACGCACCGGCTTTCACGGCATCCTGAAATGGCTGCGTCAATCCCTCGACGAGGTCCGTTCCGACAGCTATCGCGAATGGCTGATGGGCTACATGTCGGCGACCATCTGCCCGCAATGCCACGGCAAGCGCCTTCGGCCCGAGTCGCTGGCGGTCACGGCGAACGGTCTCTCCATTGCCGACTTCGCCGCCATGCCGCTGGTGGACGCACTCGCCACAGCGCGCCGATTTGGCTTCAGCCAACGCGAACAGCTCATCGCCGACCGTCTGCAGCGGGAGATTATCGAACGCCTTGAATTTCTTGTCGCCGTCGGTCTCGGATATCTCTCGCTTGACCGCAGTGCGGCGACGCTTTCTGGCGGAGAAGGACAACGCATTCGCCTCGCTACCCAGATCGGCTCGCGTTTGCGCGGAGTTCTCTACGTCCTCGACGAACCCTCCATCGGCCTGCACCAGCGCGATAATGAACGCCTCATTGAAGCCCTGACTTCTTTGCGCGATCTTGGCAACACCATCCTTGTCGTCGAGCATGATGAGGACACCATCCGCCGCGCCGATTACGTCCTCGATCTCGGCCCCGGTGCCGGTCGTCTGGGCGGAGCTGTCGTCGCACAAGGCACGCCGCAGCAGGTCATGGCCACGCCCGGTTCTCTGACCGGCCAGTATCTCAACGGAGATCTCGAAACCGTCTTGCGCAGCGAGCCCCGGCCTGCGGGCGATCAATGGCTCACCGTGGAAGGCGCTCGTGGACATAACCTCAAAAATCTCACCGCGCGTTTCCCTCTCGGCTTGCTGACTGTCATCACCGGCGTCTCCGGCTCCGGCAAATCCACGCTGATCAACGACATTCTCTATCGCGCATTGGCCAGAGACCTTTATGGCTCACGCGAGGAGCCAGCCGAGCACGACCGTGTTCTCGGTGCCGACGTCATCGACAAGGTCATCCAGATTGATCAGTCGCCTATCGGTCGCACACCGCGCTCAAACCCGGCCACCTATACCGGCGTTTTTACCGCCATCCGCGAACTGTTCGCGATGCTGCCCGAGGCCCGCGAGCGCGGCTACAAAGCCGGACGCTTCTCCTTCAATGTTCCCGGAGGCCGCTGCGAGACCTGCCAGGGTGACGGTCAACGCCGCATTGAAATGAATTTTCTGCCCGATGTCTATGTCACCTGCGAGGTATGTAACGGTCGTCGTTACAATCAGGAGACGCTGGCGGTCCGCTTCAAGGGTTATTCCATCGCCGATATTCTGGAGCTGCCAATCTCGGACGCGCTGACTGTTCTCGAAGACATCCCCGTCGTCCGCCAGAAGCTGGCGACGCTCAACGATGTCGGCCTCGGCTACGTTCATCTGGGCCAATCCGCCACGACGCTGTCTGGTGGCGAAGCCCAACGCATGAAGCTGGCGAGAGAGCTTTCCAAGCGGCAGACTGGCCGCACCCTCTACCTGCTGGATGAACCCACCACCGGCCTTCATTTCGACGATGTACGCAAGCTGATGGAAGTCCTGCATCGGCTCACCGACCTCGGCAATACCATCCTCATCATCGAACATAATCTGGATGTCATTCGCAGTGCCGACTGGATTCTGGACCTCGGTCCGGAAGGTGGCAAGGAGGGCGGCGAAATCGTCGCCCAGGGCACGCCCGCTCAAATCGCCGCGAATCCTGCTTCCTACACCGGAAAATTCCTGCTTCGCTACTTTCCCCAGGCAGCGTCGTCCGGCAAGCCGCAGCAAAATGGTTTCGCCGCAGCTGCAAAGAATGGTCGCGCTCCAGCCCGGAAAAAGATAAAACTATAGACGCCTCGGAATGATTGCATCTCAGACCCAGAGGCTCAGAACGCCCACACCATGAGTTGGAACGCATATCCAGCGCCGGAAATTCTACCGCCCGTCGTCGACGGTCCCTCGCACGCCTCATCGACACACGCGAGCGACACCCCAACCTTTCTGGAAATGGTAGCCTTTTTCACCCTGGCCGCAATCCTGATAACGGCTATCCAAGCGCTCGGGGCCGCAGTCGTCTTGCATTGGCATCTCTTCGGCAGAATCAGCCTGCGCAAGCTCGTCTACGAACCAAGATTCACCATTCCCATGATGGCCGCGTCCTACGGCGTGGTCGCGCTTGCCGCTGTCGCTCTCTATCGTCGGGTATGGCCCAACGGTTTTCTCGCCGGCATCCATTGGAATTTTTCTCAGGTGCGACGGTACGCCATTTGGCTGCCCGCGCTTGGCATCGGACTCGGAATTGTCAATCCAATTAGCGTCAAACTATTTTCCGGTCCCAAAAGAATTGCCGGTGGATTCCTTCTTCCAGAATGCGCTGGATGCATGGATGGTGGCGCTGTTCGGTGTCTTCGTCGCGCCCATCGCCGAGGAAATTGCCTTTCGCGGATTTCTGTATCCTGCGTTGCGCCCCTGGACAGGACGCATCCTTGGCGCGATCCTGACCAGTATTCCTTTTGCCTTTCTCCACGCCCAGCAGGTCGCCCACGCATGGGGTCCGCTGACCATGGTGTTCCTCGTCAGCCTGGTGCTGGTCGCGGTCCGCGAACGGACTGGTTCCGTCGCAGCGTCCGCGCTTGGTCCATGCGTGCTATAACCTCTCCATCTTCGCCGTAATTTTTTATGCCAGCGGTGGCTTTCAACATCTCGAACGACTTAAGGACTAAAAGCGTTCCTGTATGTTGGACAGTTATTTCCGTCCCCAGGAGAACGTATTTGTCGATCCGTATCGGAATCTTTCTGCTGCTCGCTGGTTTCATCTCGGCGCAAACCGTCTCACCGGAAAAGTCCGCCGCTCCCGCTGCCCTGCCTGGTTTTCGCGACTACGCGCAGCAATTGAAGCTGGATAAAACATTTCTGCAAATTCCCAACGCGAAACTGGCGGGCGAAGAATTGAAAACCCTGACCGCCGTTCCTCATCTTTCCGGATCGAAGGGAGATTATGCGACCGCGCAATACGTTGCGCAGAAGTTCCGCGACGCGGGCCTCGAAACCGAAATCGTTCCGTATCGGGTCATGCTGAATTACCCGAAAAAGATTCAAGTAACCGCATGGGACGCAAATGGAAAGAAGCTCATGTCTGGCCCAACGCCCGAGCATGTCAGCGACGATCCGTATCAGGACAACAAACAAATCGTGACCGCCTATCACAGCTACTCGCCTTCCGGCGATGTGACGGCGGAAGCGGTCTATGCAAATCTCGGACGGCCTGAGGATTTTGCCTACCTCGATGCCCATCACATTAGCGTGCGCGGCAAAATTGTCATCGTCCGCTATGGAGACAATTACCGCGGAGTGAAGGTGTATCTGGCGCAAAAATACGGCGCCGTCGGTGTCATCATGTACTCCGATCCGGCCGAGGATGGGTATGCTCGCGGAGACGCATACCCGAATGGCCCATATCGTCCGCCCTCCGGCGTGCAGCGCGGAACGGTTCAGTACATGATGAAGTATCCGGGCGACCCCACGACACCCGGCTTTGCGTCCACGCCGGATCTGGCGGCCAGTAAACGCGTATCCCTGAAAGATGCCGCGAGCGTACCCACGATCCCCTCCACACCGCTTTCCTATCAGGACGCGGCCCCAATCCTGAAGGCGCTCGGCGGTCAGGACACTCCACGCTCGTGGCAGGGCGCGTTGCCATTCACGTATCACATTGGACCGGGACCGGTAAAAATCCATATGGATCTGCGGCAGGATTATGCCCTGCGCACAATTTGGGACGTTATAGGAAAAATTCCGGGCACGGAATATCCCGGTGACTGGGTCATTGTCGGCAACCATCGCGATGCCTGGGTGTACGGGGCGGTGGACCCGAGCAGCGGCACGGCGGCGATGCTGGAGGCCGTGCATGGAGTCGGCGCTTTGCTCCGGCAGGGCTGGAAGCCGCAACGCACCCTGATCTTCGCCAGTTGGGATGCGGAGGAGGAAGGAATGCTCGGGTCGACGGAATGGGCCGAGCAAAACGCGGCGCAACTGGCGCATGCCGTGGCGTATTTCAACGTTGACATAGGCGTTGCAGGGCCGAATTTCGGCGCCGGGGCCGTTCCCTCGCTCAAGCCCTTCATCGCCAACATTACGAAGCTCGTGCCCAGCCCGAAGGGTGGCACCGTTTATGATGCGTGGCTAAGCAATCAGCGCCAGGCAACAGCCGAACGTGGCGGCAATTGCGCCTGCGATGACGATGAAGAATCTTCGCTGGTCGAAGGCCTCAGCATGGATGACATCGGCGGCGGCTCCGACTACACCGTGTTTCTCCAGCATCTGGGCGTGCCATCGAACTATATCGGATCGGGCGGCCCGTATGGGGTCTATCACTCCACCTTCGACGACTACACCTGGTTCACCAAATTTGCCGATCCCACGTTTGTCTACCTGCAGGAAACCGCCCGTGTTCTGGGATTGGAAGCCATCACAATGGCCGATGCCGATGTTGTGCCCTACGACTACAACGTATACGGCAATGCCATCGTCGGGTATCTAAAGTCGGCCCAAAAAAGAGCCGCCAGCGTTGAAATGCAAAATCTGATTTCAATCCGGCTCTAGCCGCCGCCCAACGCTTCCGCGATGCGGGCGCCAAGGCGCTGGCTGCGGAACAAAATCCTTCCGGCTCATTTCGCCGCCAAAACGACATTCTGCGCCAGGCGGAGGAAGACTTGCTTTCTCCAAAAGGGTTGCCGAATCGTCCCTGGTACAAACACACCATCTACGATCCCGGGGAGTATACCGGTTACGGCACGGTCATGATCCCGGGTGTCAATGAAGCCATCGATGCCAAAGACCCCGCACGGGCCGCCGCCCAGCTTGTCGTTCTCACCAATGCCTTGAACAGCGCCGCCGCTACGCTCAACCAGATGCCGTAATCGGAAATGTAGTTTCGTTATCCCGGCGGGTGCCCGTCCTCACCGCGTTGTTTGCAGCTAGGGTGGAAGAAAAGAATTGTCATCCCGATCGTAGGTCGTCGCGGCGACCGGAGTGGATAGATCTGCGGTTTCTTCTCACCTGCAATCGATTCTCAACCGCCCTCCTGTATCCTTGAATTTCTACTCTCCTGGGAGAATCGCCCTTGTTCCTGCGTGCTGCGGCATTTCTATTGTTGGCGACCGTCGTGTCTGCACAAACCACGACACCCGCAAACACCACTCCTTCTCCCACCATGCTCGGTTTTCAAGACAGCGCGGCACAGGCCAAACTTGATCAGCAATTTCTGCAGGTTCCCAGCGCCACACTCGCGGGCCAGGAATTGAAAACCCTCACTGCCGTTCCTCACATTGCTGGGTCGAAGGAAGATTACGCGACCGCCCAGTACGTCGCGCAGAAGTTCCGCGACGCTGGCCTGGAAACCAAAATCGTCCCCTACCGGGTCATGATGAACTTCCCGAAAAAGATTGAAGTCACCGCCTTCGATGCCGATGGAAAACAGATCATGTCAGGCCCATCGCCGGAGCATGTCATCGACGATCTCTTATCAGGATGACAAGCGCATTGCCACCGCCTTCAACGCCTACTCTCCCTCAGGAGACATCACCGCAGAAGTGGTCTATGCGAACTACGGCACGCAGGAGGATTTTGCCGAGCTGGCAGCCAAGCACATCAGCGTCCGAGGAAAAATTGTCATCGTCCGTTATGGCAAGGATTTCCGCGGCGTAAAAGCGTATGTAGCGCAGCAGCACGGAGCAGCCGGTCTCATCATCTATTCCGACCCCGCCGACGATGGCTATTTTCAAGGCGATATTTATCCGGATGGCCCCTATCGTCCCGAGACCGGCGTCCAGCGCGGCTCGATTCAATATCTCTTCAAATATCCCGGTGACCCCACCACACCAGGCTTTGCCTCCACTCCAAATCTTCCCGCCGACAAACGTGTCCCGCTCGCAGAGGCTGCGAATGAACCCAAAATTCCTTCGACGCCATTGTCGTATCGCGATGCCGCGCCCATCCTGCAAGCACTGGGTGGCGTCGAGTCTCCCCATGCATGGCAGGGAGCGTTGCCCTTCACCTACCACATGGGCCCCGGCCCGGTGAAGGTTCACATGCTGCTGCAGCAGGACTACGCCCTGCACACCCTTTGGGATGTCATCGGAAAAATTCCCGGCACACAATATCCTGACAACCCCGTCATTGTCGGCAACCATCGCGATGCCTGGGTCTTCGGCGCAGTCGACCCCAGCAGCGGCACCGCCGCCATGCTGGAAGCCGTCCATGGAATCGGCACCCTGCTCGCAAGCGGCTGGAAGCCGAAGCGCACCCTGATCTTCGCCAGTTGGGATGGAGAGGAAGAAGGCCTGCTCGGTTCAACGGAATGGACGGAAGACCATGCTGAGCAATTGGCGCATGCCGTCGCGTACTTCAATATCGATGTCGGCGTCTCCGGCCCCAATTTCGACGCCCAGGCCGTTCCTTCGCTCAAGCCGTTTGTGATCGACCTCACCAAGGAAGTTCCCAGTCCGCTCGGCGGCACAGTCTACGATGCCTGGCTGCAAGGCCAGCAACCCGCCGACGCAAAAGGCGGCGTCCTCGATCAACACATGGACCAGGGCCAGCAAAGTTCTCCTCTTGTCGAAGGTATTCGCATGGGCGATCTCGGCAGCGGATCCGACTACACTCCGTTCCTGCAGCACGTCGGCGTCCCCTCCACGGACATTGGCTCCAGCGGCCCCTACGGCGTCTATCATTCCGCCTTTGACGATTACACCTGGTTCACCAAGTTCGCCGACCCCACATTTGTCTACCTGCAGCAGCAAGCCCGCATTTTAGGGTTGGAGGCGCTCCACATGGCCGACGCCGACCTGCCCCCATACGACTATGCGGACTACGGCAGCGAAGTGCTCGGCTATCTGCAAACCGCCCAGGACAAGGCCGCCAAAGCCGGAATGTCCAGCCTCAAATTTGCGCCCGCCATCGCCGCCGCTCATCGCTTCCAGGATGCCGGCCAGCACGCATTGACCGCCGAGCGCGATCCGGCAGGCCCGCTGCCCGAAGAAAATCGTATTCTCCGGCAGGCGGAAGAAGACCTGCTCTCGCCCCGCGGCCTGCCCGAACGTCCCTGGTTCAAGCACACCATCTACGCCCCCGGGGAGTACACCGGCTACTCCGCCGTTGTCATTCCTGGCGTCAATGAAGCCATCGACGCCAAAAACACGGCCCGCGCCAGCGATCAGTTGGAGGTCCTCACCCACGCGCTAGACCGCGCCGCAGCCACGCTCAACCAGATGCCGTAGCCGCCGACTTCCCGCTCTTTCGCCCGACAACCTACGGCAACCCGCACAACATTTGCCAATTTTTGGGCCGATCCCGCCCTAGATGCCATAATGCCAATATGGAGATTGGCGAGTTTCTCCGAGAAAAGGTCCTGGCTGTACAGGATTATTCCCTCCTGTCCTGGACTGCGATGACGAATATTTTTCGTCGCCCCTTTTATTGGGCGGACCTCTACACGCAGGCCGATCTCATCGGCGTTGGTTCTGTGCCCATTGTCATTCTCACCGGCTTCTTTACCGGCGGCGTGCTGGCCCTCAACTCCGCCACTACGCTGGCGCAGTTCGGCGCCAAGGCCGTTACCGGCGAACTGGTCAGCCTCTCCATGATCAAAGAGCTCGGCCCCGTGCTCACCGGCCTCATGGTCTCCGGCCGCAACGCCTCCGGCATGGCCAGCGAACTCGGCTCCATGCAGGTCACAGAGCAGATCGATGCCATGCGCGCCCTCGGCACCGACCCCTTGAAAAAACTGGTCACGCCGCGCCTCATCTCCACCGTCATCATGCTGGTCTTCCTCACCATCATTTCCGACGGCCTGGGCACCCTTGGCGGCGGCTGGATCGCCAGCACCATGGGCATCGATATTTCGCAGTACTTCCACATGGCCTACCAGTCGCTCCGCTATCCAGACATTTTGGAAGGCCTGGTCAAGCCCCTCATCTTCGGCTTCATCATCGCGACCGTCGGCTGTTACTTCGGCATGTCCACGCGCGGTGGCACGCAAGGCGTGGGCCGTTCCACCACCCAGGCCGTCGTCGTCAGCTCCGTGCTGATCATCTTCAGCGATTTCGTGATCAGCCGTTTAACCATCGGTCTCTTCGGGCGCTAAAGATGTCAACCACGGAAACCATCCCCACCCCGCAGCAGACTGTCGGCGATCCCTCCGCGCCCGTCGTTTCCTTTGAGCATGTTTCCATCGGCTTCGACGGCCATTCCGTCCTGCTCAACATCAGCTTCCAGGCGCGCTCCGGGGAGATGGTCATCATCCTCGGCCCTGCCGGCGGAGGAAAAAGTATTCTGCTCAAGCTGGCCAATGGCCTTATTCCGCCCGATGCCGGACGCGTCAAGCTCTTTGGTCAGGACATCAACAAGCTCTCTCAGGCAGAGCTGTTCGATTTCCGCAGCCACATCGGCATGGTCTTTCAGGAAAGCGCCCTGTTCGATTCTCTTTCCGTGCGCGACAACGTCTCCTATCGATTGCTTGAAGAGCATGACAACGAGGAGGACATCAATCGCCGCGTCATCGAATGTCTGCGCTTTGTCGAGCTCGAACACGCCATCGACAAATTTCCCGACGAGCTTTCCGGCGGCATGCGCCGTCGCGTCGCCATCGCCCGCGCCATCATCACGCAGCCCCAGCTGCTGCTCTATGACTCACCCACCGGCGGCCTCGACCCCATCACTTCCACCACTATTATTGAGCTGGTCATGAAACAGCGCGACGTGTATGAGAGCACCGCTCTGCTGGTCACCCATCGCCTGCAGGATGCCTTCACCCTGGCCACCCACCGCTACAACCTCCAGACCAAACAGATGGAGCGCATCGAAAACGATGGCGTCGATCCCAACACAACCCTGATGGTGCTGAAGGAAGGCCACATCGCCTTCACCGGCTCCCTCGTCGATCTCCTCCGCTCCAAAGACCCCTACATTCAGGAATACCTGCAATAAGTCAGGAGATTCGAACATGCTTTCCAACAGCTTTTGGTATGGATTCTTACTCGGCGCCGGCTTGGTCTTCCTGATATTTTTATACGTTCGCCTTCGCGCCAAGAAGAGTGGGAATTCAAGCGCAGAAAAATAAACGCGATAGATACCTGAACAAAGGAAGTCGAAACCAGATGCCTTCTGTTTCCTGCTGCCGAAAAGTGAACCTGTCGATGATCGCGGTGGTTGCTGTCGTCCTGTGTTGCGTGGCTGCAAGCCTGCTTATAGCCGAAACGCAAAAGCCGCCGAGCATTGTCGGAAGCGCGCCTCTGTATGGTTTGTCGGGTGCGACGGGATGGATCAATTCCAAGCCTCTGACGGCGAAGCAGCTCAAAGGAAAGGTTGTTCTCGTCGATTTCTGGACCTACTCCTGCATCAATTGCCTGCGCGCTTTGCCCTATTTCGAAGCATGGGCGGAAAAGTACAAGGACAGCGGCCTGGTGGTCATCGGCGTACATTCGCCGGAGTTCGGTTTTGAGCAAAAGCTTCCCAACGTGCAGAACGCTGTCCAGAGGTTCGGAGTCACATTTCCAGTTGCCGTCGACAGCGACCACGCGATCTGGAACGCGTTCCACAATCAATTTTGGCCGGCTGACTATTTTATCGACGTCCATGGGAAGGTGCGATACGAGCACTTTGGCGAGGGGAACTACGACGAATCGGAGCGATGGATACAGGAACTCCTGAAGGAACGATCTGCGGAACCGATGCCAGGGGGCATGGTCAACGTGCAAGCGCAGGGAGTGGAAGCGGCTGCGGATATGGATGCGGTACGGTCGCCTGAGACCTACATCGGTTATGCCCGCGCAGAGCACTTTGCATCGCCAGGTGGAATCAGGCGCGATGTGGAATATCTATATATCCCACCTTCCAGTCCCGGGCCGAACGAGTGGGGGCTTGCGGGCAAATGGGTCGATAACGAGCAGGTTGCTGTGCTCAAGTCCGCCGGAGGAAAGATCATCTTTCACTTCGATGCTCGTGACCTGCATCTGGTGCTCGGCCCGGCCTCTGATAAAAAGCCGGTTCGCTTTCGCGTGACCATCGACGGGCAGGCTCCCGGAGAGAATCATGGAGTGGACACGGACGCCGATGGCAACGGTGTGGTGACAGGATTCCGCCTGTATCAGCTCGTCAGACAACGCGGCACCATCTCAGACCATATTTTCACGATCGAGTTTCAAGATCCCGGAGTGCAGGCATTTTCCTTCACCTTCGGATGACGGAAGCAAGTGGAAGGGTGACAGTATTGTCATCCCGGAATGATTCGCACCTCGTAGCTATGCGCTCTTCAGCGAGGCCATGTCGATCGAGAAGCGGTACTTCACGTCGGCCTTCAGCAGGCGCTCGTAGGCTTCATTCACCTTCTGGATCGGGAATGACCTCGACATCGGCAGTGATGTTGTGCTGCGCCGCAGAAATCGAGCATCTCCTGGGTCTCCGCGATGCCGCCGATGGGCGAGCCGGAGAGGCTGCGGCGTCCGATGATCAGGCTGAAGGCCGACACGGCAGAATGGCTTTTCCGGCGCGCCGACCAGAGTGAGGTTTCCGTCCCGGCGCAGCAGGTTGAGATGTAGGCGTTGATGTCGTGGTCGGCGGAGACGGCATCGAGGATGAAGTCGAAGCTGCCGGCGTGCTTCTGCCATCTCGTCGGCGTTGCGCGAGATAACGACCTCGTCGGCGCCCAGGCGGAGCGCGTCTTCCTTCTTGTTAGGCGATGTGGTGAACACGCACAACGTGGGCCCCGAGAGCATGCGCGAACTTCACGCCCATGTGGCCGAGTCCGCCGAGACCGACGACGCCAACCTTTTTGCCTTTCGTCACTCCCCAGTGGTGCATCGGCGAGTAGGTGGTGATGCCGGCGCACAGCAGAGGCGCGGTTCCGGCCAGATCGAGGTTCGAGGGAACCTTGCAGCACGAAGGCTCGTCGACGACGATGCTTTCGGAGTAGCCGCCGTAGGTGACGCCGCCCATTGCTTGTCCGGAAATTGTAGGTGAGGGTGAAGTTGGGGCAGAACTGCTCGAGCCCCTGCTTGGCACTCGGGGCAGGTGCCGTCGGAATCCACCATGCAGCCGACGGCGGCGAGGTCGCCGACTTTGAATTTCGTTACCGCGGAGCCGACTTTGGTGACGCGGCCGACGATCTCATGGCCGGGGACGCACGGATAGACGGTAGGCATGACGCCGCTCCACTCGTTGCGGGCCTGGTGGAGGTCGGAGTGGCAGATGCCGCAGAAGAGAATCTCGATCTGTACGTCGTTCTCGGTCGGATCGCGCCGCGCGATCGTGGTGGAGGCAAGCGGCGATGTCGCGCTGGCAGCGGAGTAAGCTTTTGCGTTGTACATAAGTCCCCTTTTGATGCATAACGTCTTGCATGATATGCAAAAACATGCCATTCTGCATGAGGAATTCACCATGTTTGGAGAGACAAGACGCTTCCGAGATTTAGTCAGGATTTTTCAGCAGCCAATAATGGAAGCCATCCACAATGGCCCTCAGCGCCGCTTGATTCAAGTCGCTGCTCACTCCCGCCGCGGTCCACGGTTCGTGACCGTCAGCCTGAAGGCTGACCGTGACGCGAACATGGACCGCAAGCTGGACTCTGCAATAAAAACGCAGGGCCAGATTGCAGGCCCTGCGCTACATTTTCCAACAACACACGTCCTCCGCCGAGGAAATTGGAATCGGCGGCTTACTCGCCGGCAGGGCACGTCACCGTGCCGCCGCCTCCATATTCATACGCGCCGATGTCAATAATGTTGACCGTCGTGCGCGGCTGCGAGCATTCAGCATTACCCCCTGCGGAGTTGGTGCTCTGTACGTATTGATCATTCGGATTTAAGGAGTATCCCTCGGTACTGCTTCCGGGCGTTGTGCCGGAGTTGACAGGAGGGGAGCCGGCAGTCGAGCTAAGGTTGTAGTTGTAGCTAGTAAAGTTCACGAACATCGAAGGATCGCTGGACACGGCATCATTGGTGGTCTGAGTCGCGCCGCTCTGGTTGGTGACGGTTCCTGCACCGTACCAGATATTGTTTTCCAACAACGCCCCCACGCTCGTTGAGTCGTCAACGGCGAACGTCCCGCTGCCGTACTGATTCACGAAGGTGTTGTTCTCCACGTACAGATCTTGCCCCGGATTGTTGGCATTCGCCCCTTCCTCGAAGTAACTCAGGAGGGTAGAATTCCCGGCATTGGCGCCTTGTTCAATCTCATTCCCGATCACGTAGGAAGTGCCGCCGTTGGGTATATCAATTTCATAGCTGCTGGTCCCGGTTTCCTGGGTGATTTTGTTGTAGAGAATGTAGTTCACCGCCGCCCGCGTCTTCAATAGATGGCCGACGTTAGAGGCGTGAGTATAGTTGTATTCGAACGTCAAGGAAGCGCAATGGCCGATATACAGGTTGTGCGTAAACCCGTAACCGTTCGTGAGTTTTGGGTTGCTGACACCATTCTGGTAGAACTCCGAATTCTCAATCACAATGTTGCTCCCGGCAATGTTGCTCTCCAGGAGTCCATCCTGATTGTTGTGGAAATAGCTGTTGAGGACAGTAAGACTGACCCCACTCGAGCGAATGCCGGCGCCGTTCGCGCCATCGGCATTGCTAACGGCGGCATTTTCGAATTCCATATTCTTAACCGTCTTGTTGCTGCCGGTAAACACCCAAATCCCCTGCCTATCGGCGATATGCCCGGTCGTCGATGTGTCCGTCAGCCCTGCCGCGTTAAGCACCGGCCGGGCGCCGTTCGATTTGAGCACGCCGATCAAGCTCAGGTTGTTTGCAGTCCATACGCAAGTATCGTCGTAATAGCCCACGCCTGGCCCAGTGGATGCAGAATAGTCGATAGAAACCGTGTCGCCATTCGCCACCAGCGTGCTCACGGCGCAAGGAGTTTTGTACGTCCGGGTTGGTCCCACATTCCAGGTTGTCGCGTTGGCTCTTGCGGTCAAACTTACAAGAGCTATCAGAGCGCACACGCACAGCAGCGCCCTCAGTCTTTCTGCACTTAGATTCGCAGTCATCTCTGCCTCCGTACTGCTTAGACATTCACGCCTGGGAATTTCGGTTTTGATTTTTGAGATCGAACCGACAGGCGTCCGACCTAATAGGATGCGGATTCCCCCTTGGTTTCAAATCAAAAAAAGAAGTGAATTTACACAAGGCCACCTGCGAATGTGATGGCCAGAAGTTACTAAGTAGTAAAGGATCGGGTTACTGGCGGTACCCCACACTTCGCTTCTGAGATGTGGTATCGCGACGCAGCGGGCAACCTGACGCAGGACGGTTCAGAATTTGCACCCCGCACCCACCGAGATTTAGTCGGGGTTTTTCAGCAGCCAATAATGGAAGCCATCCACAATGGCCATCAGCGCCGCTTGATTCAAATCGCTGCTCACTCCCGCCGTGGTCCACGGCTCGTGACCGTCGGCCTGAAAGCTCACCGTGACGCGAACATGCGCCGCCGTATCGTGCGCGGAGATGTCAATGGCGGTAACGCTGAACGTTTCCAAACGCATCTGTTCGATGGCCGGATACCAGTTTTCCAGTTCCTGCCGCATCGCCTTGCTCAGCGCATCCACTGGACCGGCGCCCTCTGCGGTCGTTTCCGTCACTTTGGAGTCGCCCATCAGCAACGACATGTAGGCCCGTACGAATCTGTTCCCGGCCTCATCCGATTCGTCCACAACTTTCCAGCGTTTCACGCTAAAACTGTTGCGCAGCGTTTTCAGTACCCGAATGCAGGCCAGCCGGAACGAGACTTCGCTCGCCGTGAAACCCCCGCCGTCGATCATCGACTGGTTGGCGTCGATCAAAGTCTGCGCTTGCGTCGCATTCAGAGCAACGCCCAGCGATTCCGACAACAGCATGATGTTCGCTTTCCCTGATTGGCTGTTGACCCCAATCACAGGGTTGGCGCCGACTTTGGCGGGATCGCACCACAGGTAAGCCCCTGGGTTTTTTCGTTC
Source organism: uncultured Acidobacteriota bacterium (assembly GCA_963719625.1). Classification (GTDB taxonomy): domain Bacteria; phylum Acidobacteriota; class Terriglobia; order Terriglobales; family Acidobacteriaceae; genus JAKAAZ01. The sequence goes on along the minus strand of CAVRDB010000011.1, from coordinate 210,976 downwards.
GCTGCTGCCATGCATGCCGGCCCAGGTGCCAAACGCACCCTGTCCAACAATCGCTGCGCTATGCGGCACCTCCAGCCCGAACGCCGCGTAGGTCGTGTGTGCCAGGCTGGTCAGCCCGCTGAGGGATTCGGGCGTGACAAACTCAGCTTCGCCCCTCAGTTGCATGCTGCCGACAACGGTCGTAAGGTTCACGTTGCCGCAGCGTTCACCCGTTCCGACAAGTGTGCCTTGAATCTGCGCAGCGCCGGCGAAAATCGCGGCTCGCGTATTGGCAACTCCAAGACCACGATCCGTGTGCCCATGAAATCCGAATTTGACATTGGGATACGCCCACGTCAGGCAGCCCATCACCTGCGACACTTCTTCCGGCCCCGCGCCGCCGGTGGTGTCGCAAATAACCAATCGGCTCACGTTCTGGCGAACGCACTGTGCAATCATCTGGTTGAAGTAGTCCAGGCTGCGCTTGCTCATATCCGCATCGCAGGGATTGCCGTTTTCCCGCCGACCGCACGCCGCATCCATCGCATGTTCAAAGTCTACGAACACTTCCAGACCGTTGTCCTGCAGGCACGCAATGGTTTCGTAGGCCATCCGCAGATTTTCTTCCGGCGTTGTTTCCAGCGATCGGATCAACATCCAGCAGCCTGGATTTGACGACTACCACCGCAACCGGAACACGCTGTTTGTGCCTCACCATGAATTGCACGTCCGGCCATTCCTGCACCTTGGTGCCCTGACCGCGTGTTCTCCCGAACAAAGCCAGTTTCATAGCTCCCGTGTCCACCGAGCCAAGCGCGCTGGTTAAATCTCCTACAAATTGGTTTGCGCCGGCAAAACCGATCTCCGCGTAGTGAACGCCAAAGCCCGCCATGCGCTCCAGCAGGCTGACCGCATTCGGTATCGAAATTTCCAGGTTTGGCTGTTGCATCCCGTCTCGAAGACTGGTGTCGAACAGCTCCACTTTTCTCGTGCTTGCTTCCGTCATCTGTTCCTGTTCCCGATAGATAAAAGGTCTCTATGTAAATTCTACTGTGCCTTGCGAATTTACTTCGAGTAGCCCACCATCTCTGGTAGTCGGGTACCAGGTTTTGCTTCTGAAACCTGGTTATCTGCGCTTCAGAGTCTTTTGCGGAATCAGTAAGGTCAATGCTTGCGGCACCACTTCGATCTTCACCGGCAATGTCCCCAGAAACTCTCCATCCGCCTCGACAAACAATTGTTCCGTCGAACCTTCCAGCTCGCAGCACTCCACCGACTCGCAGTCCACCAATTCAATTGGGCTCTCGTAGGTATGGCGCCGCAACAACACCGCGATCATGAATCGCAAATACAGCCAGCGATCGCGTGTTTTCAGCGCAATCACATGCAGATTGTGGTTAGTGATGGCAGCACCGGGCGCCAGGCTGCGCAGCACGCCGCCAAAATCGCTGATGCGCACCGCCAGAATTTGCGACACTTCCTCCGCTCGTGGCGGATTTCCATTCTCCTGAAAGAGAGCCGCAAACATCGGATACGTGTGTGTCACCCACAGCCGAAACGCCTCTACCACGTACAGCGCATATCCGAACCGCTGCTTCAACCCCGCATCCAGCCGCGACATGAAGAGCGCATCCGCCCCAATCCCCGCCGCCACAACAAAATAGCGCGACCGCGAACCGCCTTCCCTGTCTCGATAGAACACGTGGCCCACCGATACCCGCACCGGAGCGGCATTCAGCAGCATCTTCGCTGCCTTCACCGGGGAAGCCGGCAGGCCCAGATCGGCAGCCAGCGCATTCGCCGTTCCCATGGGGATTACGCCCAGCGCCGCCGGTCCGCCAACTAACCTCTGCAGCGCCTCATGCACGGTGCCATCGCCGCCGCATGCAAGGATGGTGTCGTATCCCGCCAGCATCGCCTCGTGCGCCTGTGCGCCCGCGCTTTCCGGCGACTCGGTTGCAATCGCTTTGACTTCCACGCCTGCCTTGCGAAGGACTGCCGCCACGGACGCGACCAGTGCAGTTCGTCGTCCTGGCCGCTGGCCGGCCATAGGGTTATAAATCAGCGCAACACGACGCATCCAATATGTCCTCTGGCCCAGCTCGCAAATCTATGCGAGAGGCGCGCAGCTATTCTTACATGGCATTGACCAACGTTTTATGAACGAGCCTGCGAACGGTGTATGGGTTATTCAAAAACTAACTTCCAGCCAGGATGTTCCTGCGGCGATTCCGGCTCTCTGCTAGGCTGGAGAGTCTTCCAGTCTACGCACGGAGAAGAACTTCATGGCTTTCAAATTCAAGGGAGTTGATTTCATCGGCTTCGACACGCTGCTCAGTGAAGATGAGCGGCTGGTGCGCGACACCGCGCGCCAATTTATTGAAGATAACCTCATCCCCATCATTGAGGAATGCAATCGCGAAGGCCGCTTTCCCAAAAGAATTGATCCGGCCCATGGGCGAGCTTGGCTTTTACGGCGCCACCATCGAGGGCTACGGCTGCGCCGGCATGAACAATGTCGAATACGGATTGGTCATGCAGGAACCCGAACGCGGCGATTCCGGCGTGCGCAGTTTCGTCAGCGTCCAGTCCGCGCTGGTCATGTATCCCATCCATGCCTTCGGCAGCGACGAGCAAAAAAATGAATGGCTGCCGCAGCTCGCGACAGGAGAAAAACTCGGCTGCTTCGGCCTCACCGAGCCCGACTTCGGCTCCAACCCCGGCGGCATGCGCACCCGCGCGAAAAAAGATGGCGGCGACTACATCCTGAACGGCGAAAAAATGTGGATCACCACCGGCACCCTCGCCGACATGGCCGTGATCTGGGCCAAGGTGGATGACGAAGAGGATCGCGTGCGCGGATTTCTCGTCGACACCGAACGACCCGGCTTCAGCGCCTATGATGTGCACGGCAAATGGTCGCTGCGCGCTTCGGTGACTTCCGGCCTTTCCATGCAGGATGTGCGCGTACCCGCTTCCACGATGTTGCCCGGCGCCAGCGGCCTGAAATCCCCGCTCATGTGTCTGAATCAAGCTCGCTATGGCATCAGCTGGGGCGCGCTCGGAGCGGCCATGTCCTGCTACGACACCGCGCTGCAATATTCCCTGCTGCGCAAGCAGTTCCACGATCAACCCATCGCCAGCCATCAGTTGATTCAGGAGCAACTGGCCTGGATGATCACCGAAATCACCAAGGGCCAACTGCTTTCACTCCAGGTGGGCCGCATGAAAGATGCCGGTACGGTGGGCGCCGATCACATCTCCATGGCCAAACGAAATAATGTATGGATGGCGCTCGAATGCGCCCGCAAGTCCCGCGACATTCTTGGCGCCAATGGCATCACAGACGATTATCCAGTCATGCGCCACATGCTGAACCTGGAGTCCGTCAAGACCTACGAAGGCACGCACAACATGCACACGCTGATCATCGGGCAAAGCGTGACTGGCATTCCGGCCTACTAGAGCCGTCTTCGCTGAATATGTAACTCTTTCAGTTGCGTTTCGCTCACCGGCGACGGCGCGTCCACCATCAGGTCGATGGCCTTCGCCGTTTTCGGGAATGCGATCACCTCGCGCAGGCTTTGCGCTCCGGCCAGAATCATCACAATCCGATCCAGCCCCAGCGCGATGCCCCCGTGCGGCGGCGTTCCGTACTCCAGCGCTTCCAGAAAGAATCCGAAGCGCTCCTTGGCCTCTTCCTCGCTCATCCCCAGCGAGCGGAAGATCTGCTGCTGCACATCCTGCCGGTGGATACGGATCGACCCCGAACCAAGCTCGATTCCGTTCAGCACAATGTCGTACGCCAGCGCCCGAACTGCCGATGGATCGGACTCCATCCGCCCAGCCTTCAGATCATCCTCATGCGGCGAAGTAAACGGGTGATGCGCAAACGTCCAGGTACGCGTTGCCTCATCCCACTCGAAAAATGGAAAATCCGTCACCCACAGAAATTTGTAATCCTCCGCCGTTCCCTTCTTTTCAAAGGCTCCATGGTCCTCGCGAAAACGTTTTGCCAGTTCCAGCCTCAGTTGGCCAACCTTCTTATAGATCCATGAGTCATCTTTTAATTTCTTGGTGCCCACCCGTGGCGTAATCACAACCAGCCGGCTGTCCGGTTCCACGCGCGGCAACGCGCAATTCTTTGCCGCAGCACGGTCGATTTTTTCCGCCAGCGCAGCATACTGCGCGCTGCTTCCCAAACGCTCCACGTCCAGGTAGGCCAGATCCGGCCCCAGATCAGCCTCCACTTCCTTGATGAAAGCCTTCTTCTGCGTATTGCTCATCGCCTGCTTTTTCGGAATGACGATAGCGAGAATCGGCAGGCCCGGTTCGATCTTCAGCGCCTCCAGATCGCCCGGCGTAAACTCGCTGCGGACATCCGTCAACTCCGGCAGGCGCAGGTCCGGCTTGTCGCTGCCGAAGCGGCGTATCGCGTCGTCATAGGTGATCTGCGGGAACGGAGTCGGCAGCGTGATGCCCGCCTCCCGAAACGCCGCGGTCAGAAATCCCTCCACCACGCGAAACACGGTTTCCTGCTGCGGAAACGTCATCTCCAGATCGATCTGGGTAAACTCCGGCTGCCGGTCCGCGCGCAAATCCTCATCGCGAAAACAGCGCGCAATCTGGAAATAACGGTCCAGCCCAGAGATCATCAAGATCTGTTTGAACATCTGCGGCGACTGCGGCAGCGCATAGAATTCGCCAGGATGCACGCGGCTCGGCACCAGATAATCGCGCGCGCCTTCGGGAGTCGACCGCGTCATGAACGGTGTTTCAATCTCCAGAAATCCTTCTCCGAGAGAGATACTGCCGGATCGCCAGCGCAATCTTATGCCGCAGGATCATATTGCCCTGCATGGCCGGCCGGCGCAGGTCCACATAACGATATTTCAAGCGCAGTTCTTCGTTCCCGATCGCTTCTTCCGCCGGCGAAAACGGCGGCGTTTTCGCATCGTTCAAAATGCGCAGTTCATCCACATCAATTTCAATTTCGCCCGTCGGCATGTTGGGATTGATGGACGCAGCGTCGCGACGACGGACCCGGCCCTGAATCGCCACCACGTATTCCGGCCTCACCGCTTCCGCCTTGGCATGCGCGACCGGACAAAGTTCCTTGTCCAGCACAATCTGCACAATGCCAGAACGATCCCGCAGATCGAGGAAAATTAAATTTCCATGATCGCGACGACGATTCACCCACCCCATCACCACTACTTGCTGACCATCCGCGGAAAGCCGCAGTTCTCCGCACGTATGTGTTCGCTGCAAATTTCCTAGAAGATCCAGTTCCATTGTTTCCTTATTGCAATGCTTGCTAGATTTTTTCCTGCTTCGCGCCCAGTACCGCACGCGATTTATTTCTTGCGAAGAACTTCTGCCAGTTCGCTGCGTGCCACTTTCGTCTGTTCCCCGGTCGTGAAATCCTTCACCGTCACCACGCCGGAGCGCGCTTCGTCTTCTCCAAACAGCACAATCGAGCGCGCAACTTTATTCGCCGCTTCAAAAGATTTCTTCAGCCGGAACGATCCATCCCCTAACTCGACGCACAATCCAGCCCGGCGCAGCTCCCGCGCCAGCACCAGAGACTCCGCCTGCTGCGCTTCGCCAAGAGGAGCAACATACGCGTCCGCCAGTAAGGTCTCGTCCGCCGCACCTGCCGATTGCGAAGCCGCCGCCTGGACAGTCAGCACCAGCCGATCCGCACCAATGGCGAATCCAATTCCCGGCGCCTTCGGCCCTCCAATCGCTTCACTCAGTCCGTCGTACCGGCCACCACCGAGCAGCGCATTCTGCGCACCCAGGCCGCCATGGGTAAACTCAAACGTCGTCCGCGTGTAGTAATCGAGTCCGCGCACCAACCTCGGGTTCACGGTATACGGCACGCCGCACGCATCCAGCGCAGCCAGCACCGCGGCAAAATGCGCCCGCGAATCTTCATCGAGAAAATCCGCAATCTTCGGCAGCGCGTTGATCTTTTCCTGATCCTCCGGCACTTTGCAATCCAGCACGCGCAAAGGATTTGTCACCGCCCGCCGCTGGCAATCGACGCACAACGTCGGCGCTATATCCGTCAACGCCTCTCGCAGCGCCTCCACATAACGTGGCCGGTCCTGTGCCGAGCCAACCGAATTCAACTCCAGTGTCCAGCCGGTCACACCCAGCTCGTCCAGAAATGTCGCCAGCATCTCCAGAACTTCCGCATCGCGCAACGGAGATTCGCTGCCCGCACTCACCGGCCCGATCACCTCGGCACCGATCTGAAAAAACTGCCGGTAGCGCCCCTTCTGCGGACGTTCCCGCCGAAACTGCGGCCCAATGTAATACAGCTTCTGCAACCGTCCGCTATCGCCCAGCTTATGTTCAATGTAGGCGCGCACCACGCCGGCGGTATTCTCCGGCCGCAGCGTCAGCATCTGCGCTTTTTCCGACTGCGCCCGCGGACGATCTTCCCACGTGTACATTTCCTTGGAAACAATGTCCGTCTCTTCGCCCACACTGCGGGAAAACAGCTGCGTGTCTTCAAAAATCGGCGTGCGAATTTCCCCGAACGCATAGCGCTGAAAGACGCGCCGCGCCGTTGCCTCGATTCGATTCCATAGCTCGGTTTCCGGCGGCAGCAAATCGCGCGTGCCGCGTACAGCCTTGATCTGTCCCATAGTCGCTACTATCAACGATAAATGGTCTGCCGTGGAAATTGACATGAGCGCCAAGGAAATGTCACAGCTTGGAGCAATCCGCAGGCTCGGTGTAAATCGCCAATATGAAAATTGAGAGCAGGTGGTCGGCCCAACGTGCTCCCCGGCAGTTACACTTTTCGCAGAGAAAACCACGGGGTACCCATGCTGAACCGCCGCAACTTCCTCAAAGCCAGCGCCACAGCGCTTCCCATCGCCGCCGCGCTCAACGCTTTCAACCCCGCTTCGACGCTCTCCGCGGAAGCAGTTGCCGACGCCGCTGTCAGCGGGTTTACGCCCCAGCTCATCCAGCTGCCTCCGCGCCTCGGTCCATTTGACGCCGCGCACCAGCCCTGGCAACAAAGAGTGCGCCGCGTCGGACAGAGCAACATGACCGAGCACGACCCCGCTGTGATGAACATTGAAGAGTGGGCGGACTACTGGCACTCCACCGACGCCGACATTGTCTTTGTCAGCGTCACCGGTATTCTGGCGTTTTACCCCTCGAAGGTGAAGTTTCATCGCCACGGAAAATACCTGCATGGCCGCGACTTTTTCGGCGAGTGCGTGGCCGCCGCCAAGAAGCGCAATATGCGCGTCGTCGCCCGGATGAGTCCCGACCTCAACTGGGGCGATGCGCTCGCCGCCCATCCGGAGTGGGCCATGCGCCACCAGGACGGTTCGGTTCAATTCAGCAGTCAAGAGCCGCTCCTGTTCAAGACATGCATGTTCTCCACCTATATGGACGACTACATGCCGGCCATCATGCGAGAGGTCAACTCGCTCTACGACGTGGACTGCTTGTACACCAACGCCTGGCCGCCCATCGGCAGCCTGCCGGATTGTCACTGTGCGATCTGCAGCAAGCTGCCACCCGCCAATACTCCGGCATACTGGCGCGTCTTCAATGATCGTGTCTTTGAACTCTGGCAAAAGTACGATGCCATTGCCAAAGAAAGAAAGCCGGACAGCTTCTTCTTCGGCAACCTCGGCGGCAACGTTCGCGGCGGTCCCAATCTCGACCGCCTCGGCAAGATCGCCGCATGGTTCCAGGCCGATAATCAAGGGCGCAGCTATAACGACCCTGCCATCTGGGGATGCACACTGCAGGGCCGGGTCTGCAATGCCGTGCTGGACGGAAAATTTGCCGCCAACGTCACCGGCGCCTATTCCACCAGCGCCGTCGAATGGCGCAACAGCTCCAAAACCCCCGCCGAGGCCATCATGTGGCTGAACGAAACCCTTGCCGGCGGCATGGTTCCCTATTATCACTTTGTCGGTTCAGAGGATGGGCTGGGCGAGGATCGCCGCTGGCAGAAAGTCGGCGCCGAATATTTTCGCTGGACCGCCCAGCACGATGCCCATTTCACGACCCGCCGTTCCATCGCTGACATCGGAGTCGTGATGGGGCAAAGCACGCAGCTTCTCTACCCCGGTCCCTCCACAATGCGCTCTCACGCCTACATGCACGAGACAACACAAGGTACCTACGACGCGCTTCTACGCGGCCGCTTTGCGTTTGACTTCGTCCATGAAGACCGTCTCGACGCGGAACACCTGAGCAAATATCGCGCCCTCCTGCTACCGAACATCGCCATGCTCAGCGATCGACAATGCCAGCAAATTGGCGATTACGTGCGCTCCGGCGGCTCCATCATGGCCAGTTTCGAGACCGGTCTCTATGATGAAAACCTGAATCGGCGCGCAGATTTCGGACTTGCCGATCTGCTCGGCATCCACAAGGCTGGAGATGTCATCGGCACCAACGGCAATGCTTACTATGCGCGCATCGAACACCCCGGCTCAACCGGTCAACACCCCATACTCGAAGGCTTCACCGACACCAACTGGCTGCCCGGCGCACAGAATCATATTCCTCTCAAGCCCGTGCAGAATCCAGTGCTCACGGTCGTTCCCGGCTTCGTAAGCTATCCGCCGGAGCTCGCCTACCCGCCGATTTCGCACACCGACGAACCGGCAGTCGTCCTGCGCGAATCGGGCGCCAGTCGCATTGCCTACTTCCCCGGCGACATCGAGCGTACCTACTGGCTCACCGGCCACGGCGATCTGCTGCGACTGCTGCTCAACACCATCCGCTGGATCACGCACGACCAACGCATCGTCCATGTTCAAGGCGAAGGCTTCATCGAAACGCTCAGTTGGGAAACCGCTCCCGGATACGCCGTGCATCTGCTGAATTACACCAACCCAAATGCCCAGCACTGCTGGCTCGAATCCACCTATCCGCTCGGCCCGCAAACCGTCAGCATGAAGTTGCCGCAGCGCGTGCGAGTGAAATCCGTCGAGCTTCTCAAGGCCGGGGGGACCGTGCCGTTTCGCCTTACAGGCGAGACCTTGCAGTTCACCATTCCGCGCCTCGAGGACTACGAGGTCGCCGCCATCACCGTCGCATAACTCGCCAATCGATGTGACGCGCCGTTGCCTTGATCCGATTCCATAACTCAGTTTCCGGCGCGTGCGGCGTACAGCCTTGATCTGTCCCATAGTCGCTACCATCCAGCGATAAATGATCTGCCGCCGAAAAAGGGTACGAAGATACGACAGAATCTCAATGCTAGTATTTGCGCAGAGGAAAACCCGATGCCCAAATGGTGGCACGTCAGTGGGAAGCGGCTCGGCAAAGCATTCCTGATTGTCTTCTTAACGCCTCTACTGTTGGGAATTCTGGCGATCCTGGTTAAATTGCAGCTAGCCCCGTGGCGGTCAGCGCGCATCTCTGCCTACCATAGATCCAGAAATCAATCTGGTGCCCGCCGCCCTGCCTGACACCAGAGTGGCAGTTCTTTCCGGGGAGCGAATCGAGCGTTTTGGGTTCTCCATCCAATTGCCCTGGAAAGAGATCGACTACGACAATACGTCGGAAGATATTGCAATTCTGTTATCAAAAAATCACGGATTATGATGATTGAAAATCCGTCTCCAGCTCGGTTCTCAGATTCGCGGAGCTATGCGCCTTTTACACGACTTCTGTGCGTGCGCCAAACGTCGGATTCGCTCCGTTCCAACTATGCCTTGGCGAGCACAGCGATGGCGAAAAGGACCGAACAAGTGAAATGGTGGAAAACGCCGCGCCAGAACACAAAAGATTTCGATCCTGCTGTGGACGAAGTTCGACGATCCAAGACATATGTCGAATGCCGCGGCGGTCCCCTATGTCGTGAATTTTGGAGAAGTACGCGGATTTCAGCAGGGCAGGCCTTACGTTGCTCCCTATTGCGTGAAACTCGATCTCTTCGATAGCGCTGGCCTGCACTACGAGATCACGATCGTGCCCCAGCAAAGGTCGTCATGCCATGACCCAGGCAGAGATCAACGCCATTGTGGCCTCGCTTCATCCCATCCCGCATTAGTCCGCCGGTCGTAAAGACTGAGAGCGAGATAAACCTGCCCGCTCTCTGTCCTTGAGCACTCTACTCCTTGAGCGAGTAGACAATGTTTATAGTCGTGTCGACCTCGACAGGATTCTCATCCAGGAGAAAGGGTTTGTACGTCCACTGTCGCACTGCATCAATCGACGATCGCTGAAGCTCTTTCGGCCCTGAAACGACTTTCAGGTCATCTACAATTCCATCTTTCCCGATTGTTGCAGCCAGTACGACAGTTCCTTGAATCTTCGCTTTCTTGGCCGCCGCTGGATATTTCGGCTGAACCTCCTTCACGATACGTGCAGCCATCACGCCGGACGAAACGTGCGGTTTGTGCGTCTTCCCTGCTGTTGTGTCCGCCGCCCGCACTGTGACATGCGTACCCACCATGCTCACAACCGCCGCAGTCAGAAACAGAACCGCAGCCATCGCTGCCACGCGCCCTGCGCCTTTCAATTGCTTCCCTCGCTCCATCATGATTCCCACCCTCCTTTCAAGAGTGTTTCCTTCAAAAATTCCGACCGCTGCCGTCGCGCGTTCACGCAACCCCGCCGGAATCGCCATCGCCAGACCTCAGCAGCGAACGCGCATAACTTCTTCTGCCCTCTAAAGCCTCGGCAGCCATAGCATCACAAACCGTCTCGCGGCTTTCCGTCACACGCCTTCTGCAACAGCCAGGCGCACGGATGATACGCCACCGGCAGCATCAGCACGGCATACGCAACGTTCTTGGCGAAATCATTGCGCTGCACGTGGGCCAGTTCATGGGCCAGCGCTGCATCTAGGTCTCTCGCCTCGACCTTCCCGATAAACTCCGACGGCAGCAACACAGTTCGCAGCCCCACCATGGCCGGCCCCACAACAGAAGACGATTCGCAAAGCGCAACACGCGTTACGCCAAAGCGCGCACACAGAGCATCCCACCGTAATCGCAGAGGCTCAGATAGGAGCAGACGCGGACGCATTTCTACGCAGCATTCCGGTCTTCCGCAACCCTCGTACGATTCGTCCAGCGAAATAAAAGTTGACAGCACCATAGAGCATCAACAAAGCAGCCATCATCGCCGGAGATAGCCGCAGATTTCCAGCCGCCACTGCTGCTCCCGGCAGCACTGTGACCTGCACCCGCCCTCCTGCGACCGCAGCCGCATGCCCCCACACAGCGCCAGGCCATACGTCGATACGACACGCCGGCAACACCGTCGCCAGCGCCAGCGCGGACACCCATGTCCAATGCAACGCAACCACGGAATAGGCCGGGCCACCAATTTCGCTGCGAGCAGCGCAACAAGAAGCACCAACGGCACCTGCCATGCCGAGTTCAGCAGATAATCGACCAGCCAGATCATGGAAGACTTTTCCATCACGCTTCCTCCTCGTCCTGGTCAAGTTGCCTGCTCAGTCGCGCAATCCGTTCCGGATCGATCTCGCGGCTCTTAATGAGGCTCAGCACCAGTTCTTCGCTGGAGCCTCCGAACATACGGTCCACCAGATCGCGCACAGCATAACGCAGTGCATTCGCCTCCGTCACCGTCGCGCTATAGACATACGCGCGCCCATCCAGCTTGCGCCGCAGCTTCCCTTTGCCATGCAGTGTGTTCAGCACCGTCTGCACCGTCGTGTAGGCAAGCTCGCGCCCCATCCCGGCCTGCACTTCGCTCACATTGCTCGCGCCACGCTTCCACAGCACCTGCATGATTTCAAGCTCAAGCCTGGTCAGCCCCTTGGCTTTTTTCGCCATATCCACCTACTATGTACATAGGACTACTCTTATAGGAGATAGGTTGTCAACGATAAATATAGGAGATGTTTTTGTGCCCGAGCGAAATGCTTCTAAAGCTACTTTTCGGCGCTTGTCCGTCTGGACGCGTTGCATGTCTTTCTCCGTCAGCTCTAAGCCGAGCCTACCATTGCGAAAGACTTCGCTGATGAAGAGTCGGCCTTGTGCCGGCATCGCTTATTTCGCGACAGCGCCTTGGCTGGCGACTGCGTTGATCATCTGCTCGACCCGCGCGGGATCTCCGAGATAGTAGTGCCGAATCGGCTTCAGCCGTTTATCCAGTTCGTACACCAGCGGAATCCCGGTGGGAATGTTCAGAGCGGCAATGTCCTGATCTGTAATTTCATCCAGATACTTCACCAGAGCTCGAAGACTGTTTCCGTGGGCCGTGATCAGCACCTGGTTCCCCGCCTTCACACGCGGCGCAATCAATTCATGCCAGCAAGGCAGAACGCGCGCGACGGTGTCTTTCAGGCATTCCGTCAGCGGAAGCTGGCTCTTGCTCAGGTTTTTGTAGCGCGGATCATTGCCTGGATAACGAGGATCTTTCTCACTCAACGCCGGAGGAGGAACATCGTAGCTACGCCGCCACAGTTTCATCTGCGACTCGCCATATTTCGCAGATGTTTCCGCCTTGTTGAGCCCTTGCAGCGCTCCATAATGGCGTTCGTTCAGGCGCCAGTCGTTCACCACCGGGACCCACATCCGGTCCATTTCATCCAATACCGTCCACAGCGTGCGGATGGCCCGCTTCAACACTGAAGTAAACGTCACATCGAAGGCAAATCCTTCGTTCGCCAGCAAACGGCCAGCCTCTTTGGCTTCTTTTCTTCCCTGCTGGGACAGATCGACGTCCGTCCAACCCGTAAAAAGATTCTCTTTGTTCCATACGCTTTCTCCATGTCGAAGGAGAACAAGTTTGCTCATCGTAAATGATCCCTTTCTCACTTGCGTTCGTACTTTTTATCCTAATTGAACAAGTTTAATGTCACGTGAGACGAGAGTTGGCATCGATGATTTTGCGATCACAAAACCGAAGAACTTTTCATCCCGTGGAAATAGTTGCCTAGGCAACCAAAATGGCAAGATGATTGCCTAGGCAACTACTTTTCGGATAGTTTTTGCAGATCTGGAAAATAATGTTGCAACTGGTGGCGCATTTTTCGAAAATCGCGCGAACAGGATGGCCGGACGAGGAGGCCTGACAGCAATCCCACTCGCGCTAAGGAAGGATGACCGCCGCGCCATCGATGGCGTCCTTTTTGATCGCCTGAAGCGCTTCGTTCGCCTGGTCGAGAGAGAATGCGGTCGCCTTAGTTTGTATGTTGATCGCGGCGGCGAGTTCGAGAAAGTCACGAGCATCGGCGCGCGTCATATTGGTTACGCTACGAATTTGCCGTTCCCCCCACAAAAGCTTGTCGTAATCGAACGCTGGCATACGATCCAGATGAATCGCATTGATCGCGACCACTCCGCCTTTTCGAGGCAGGAGAGCGCGGCGACCACGACTTCCCCGCTGGGCGCAAAAGTTATGGCACGGTCGAGTTTCACCGGAGGCATCTCTATCTCGCTGCCAACCCAAGTAGCGCCAAGAGATTCGGCGAGGCGGCGATGCGACGCGCCACGAGTGGACACATACACTTCGCAGTTCCAGGCGCGCAGAACGGCGATCGCGAGATGGGCGGACGCTCCAAACCCAAATAGTCCCACACGTTCGCCGCGCTCGACACCGGCAACCCTTAAACTGCGAAAGCCAATAATCCCTGCGCACAGCAGCGGCGCGACATGCAAATCGTTCAATGGCTCTGGAAGAGGAAACACAAAGTCGGCACGGGCCACTGCATACTCGGCATAGCCGCCATTCACTGTATATCCCGTGAATGTGGGATCGTCGCACAGATTCTCGAATTGATGCCGGCAATACCAGCATGTTCCGTCGACACCGCCCATCCAGGACACGCCAACTCGAGTTCCGACGGGGAGTTCCGGCGTCGCGCCCTCGACAATTTCACCCACAATCTGATGACCGGGAATCAGCTTTTTGAGGCGCGGCGGAAGTTCTCCTTCAACGATGTGCAGATCGGTACGGCATACGCCGCAGGCACGGACGCGCAGAAGCACCTGACCGGCTTGTGCGCGCGGTTGGGGCACCTGCTCGATGCGGAGCTTGCGTTCGGAAATGTTATCCGGCGAATTTAGAATGGCGGCTTTCATTTATGATCCTTTTTATCGATCCTCTCGATGGATTGAATCTCTTTTCATCCCCGCTCAGGCCAAAGAGGTCGCAGCGGCGGCGAATAGGCCACCCGCCATCTGTTGGGTGACGGATACGGCGAGCGGTAGGACAGATGTGCGTTCGTACTGCATCCGGCGATTAGTCTGGACGGCGAGAGGGACTTTGGACTCGAAATTGCAAGCGATATAGCTGAAGTATGCCACTGCTATTGGCATGTACGCAGAATTCGCAGATTTATATGACTTTATTTGCATATTTTGGGACTCATATTGCCCAAGGAGACGAGAATACATGAAATACCTGTTCACATTTCTGATTTGCAGTTCTCTTGCATTCGGCACTGTTAGGCCGATTGATCGCGTCCACGCTTACGCGGGTAACCACAAAGTCACCGTGCGGCTTCATCGCGGCGTCTACTGGGTTGAAATGGAAGGCTCGGACATCTTTGGCGTAGGAGCCACCCTGGACGACGCAGCAGAGGATTTCATGGCCGACGTGGACCTCGAAGCCAGCGAATCCGGGAAGCCGTATCTCACGCAGCACGGGCAACAGCCGTTTGTCTGCTCGCCGACAGACTACTGCATTTAGAGGTAGCACACGTTCGATTGGCTACGGCGAGCGGTAAGCTTCACCAACGATTCACGCCATCGACGAATCGTGGGATTGGCTCATGAGATTTTCAATCGTGTGTTTCGCAGAGTTTCTGAAAAAATAGCTGGGAGAAAGTGAACGCATTAAAGCCGCTTGTGAATGGGCCACCGGCCACTACTCTTTCTCAGGCTGCAATGCGAATAGCAACAAAGAGCGGGCAGTGACATCGTAGGATTCGCCGGTCTGGAAGGTTTCTTTCGCGACAGATTTTCCCTCCGTCGTCCTCCATATTGGTATCGAGGAGGAGATTCCAGGTATTGCCGCCGGGGTGTTCCGGCAGGGTGAACTTTACCAAGTCGAAATGCCCGTTGACGACCATCAACAAGGTTGCTTCATGTCCGCGTTGATGAACCCCGGTCGTCTGGGCACGGCCGTCCAGCAACATTCCAAAGCAGCGCATGCCGTCATCTCCCCAGTTGGCATTTTCCATCTCGGCGCCGTTGGCGTTGATCCAGGTCACGTCTTTGACACCCAGTTCCTGGTTAAAGTTCCCGGTCAAAAACAGGTTGCGGCGAAGAATTGGATACTTATGACGCAGAGACGTAAGCTTTTGGACAAATTGGACCTGTGACTTGTTTTTTTCGAGCAGCGTCCAATCCACCCAGCTGATGTCGTTGTCCTGGCAATAGGCATTGTTGTTGCCCTGCTGGGTGCGAGCAAACTCGTCGCCGGCAAGCATCATGGGGGTGCCTTGCGAGAGCAGCAGCGTCGCCAGCATGTTCCGCATCTGGCGCCGCCGCAGAGCATTGATTTTGGGATCGTCGGTTGGACCCTCCACTCCGCAGTTCCAGGAACGATTATTCGAACTGCCGTCCTGATTTTTTTCTCCGTTGGCCTGGTTGTGTTTTTCGTTATAGGAAACTAAATCGTTCAGCGTGAAACCATCGTGGGCGGTGATGAAGTTGATGCTCGCCCATGGCCTGCGACCCTGCTGATTGAAGATGGCGCTGGAAGCGCAGAGGCGTTGTGTCAAGGCCGCCGCCGATCCATCTCCTTTCCAGAAGCTGCGCACATCGTCGCGAAACTTGTCGTTCCATTCCGCCCAGCCGGGAGGGAATTCTCCGACCTGATAGCCGCCGGGACCGAAGTCCCACGGTTCGGCAATCAGCTTTACGGTGTTCAGAACCGGATCCTGGCTGCAGGCCTTGAGAAATCCGCTCTGATTGTCGAATCCGTTCGGCTCGCGCGCCAGGATGGTTCCCAGATCGAACCGGAATCCATCCACCTGGACCTGCTCCACCCAGTAACGCAGGCTATCGGTGACCATCTGAATGACGCGAGCATGGCTCAGGTTGACCGTGTTTCCGGTGCCAGCGTCATTGACGTAATAGCGGGGCTTGTCCGGCATCAGCCGGTAATAGCTGGCATTGTCGATGCCTTTGAATGACAGAGTGGGACCACGCTCATTGCCTTCCGCCGTGTGGTTGTAGACCACGTCGAGAATGACTTCAAGCCCGGCCTGATGGATCTGGGCCACCATTTCTTTCAGTTCGCGCAGCGTCTGCGCACGGTCCGAGGCATATCTTGTATCGGGGGAAAAATAACCGATGCTGTTATATCCCCAATAATTTGTCAGCCCCAGATCCAGCAAACGACTGTCGTTGATAAACGCATGGATGGGCAGTAACTCAATGGACGTAACGCCGAGAGACTTGAGGTAGTTCAATACCTCGGGGTGCGCGAGTCCGCCGTAGGTGCCGCGGAGATGTTCCGGCACAGCAGGATGTTTTTTGGTGTAGCCGCGCACGTGCAGCTCATAAATGATGGTGTCACTGAAGGAGACGGCCAACTGCCTCTGGCTTCCTTTTCGTTCCCGTCCGGGAGCACCGCTCCAGTCGAAATTTGGATCGATCACGACACACTTTGGCATGAATGGCGCACTGTCGCGCTCATCGAAGGTGAGGTCGTCCATCGTCTCCATTTTGTAGCCGAAGACGGCTGGATTCCACGTCAGTTCTCCTGTATAGGCAACCGCGTATGGATCGAGCAAAAGCTTATTGGGATTGAATCTGTGCCCTTTTTCCGGCTCGTACGGGCCGTGCACGCGATATCCATAGACGGTGCCGGGGCCGATGCCGGGCAAATAGCCATGCCAAATCTGGTTGGTGCATTCAGGCAATTCAATGCGCTGCTGTTCGTGTTCTCCGTTACTGTCAAAAAGGCATAGTTCTATCTTGGTTGCATTGGCAGAAAATATCGCGAAATTTGTTCCGCTACCATCCCAGGAAGCTCCGCGCGGATACAGTAAACCCTCAGAAATTGTGATTTTTGGTGTTTCGGTCATGCGTTCCTACATCCCTTTCCAACAGGCATAGGCGTCGGACGGAGAAAGCTATCGATTTCTTCGCGCGGGGCCAGTGACTTGGATGCAGCATTGAGAAAGACAGGCTGGGGCACCTTCGGGATCGCAGGCGGCATTCGTCCACCTGGCCGCAAAAAATCCTCGAAGTCGCCTTCAAGGTTTTGCCGAAATATCCCCAAAGAAAAGACCTGGAAAGCCCGACGGAAACCGCAGGGAACTTCCAGGTCCTTAGAACTGTGTTGAAGCTTTTCGACAGATCGAAACTAGATCTGTTTTACCCGACCCCGCGTGACCAGTCGCAACAATAGGGTAAGAATGATTGCTCCGCCAACGGCCACAATAATGGTGTAGATAATGCCGCCGTGCCCTACAAAGCCGAGCGCTCGCATGATAAAACCGCCAATGAGGGCGCCAATGATACCGATCACCATGTCCATGAACACGCCGTATCCGCCGCCGCTCATGATCTTGCCTGTAATCCAGCCCGCTATGATCCCAACGATGATCCACCAGAGTATGAACATTTTGATTCCTCGTTCTATCGGACTTTTGCAGCTGCGCGCGAAGTCAGTCTGCAATGTAGGGATAAATCTAGCAGAACAAACGAATCTTCGCCCATCTAAATTTGTTGATGACGCTGCAAAGGTCCTAAGTTAGAGCGGATTTCCTATGAGTTTAGATACATCCGAATACGATGATGAGCATCTTTTCCAGGAAAAAGCCGCGCGAAGACTTACCGCTTCAACGATACCTATAAGAAATCCGCTCTAGTCCTTTGGCAACATAGGCCGACCTTCATGGGCCACGAGTAAGTCATGCATGTCGTTGGCATGTTCTTCTTCATTTCCCAGGATATGTTCCAGCATGACTCGCGTCGTAATGTCCTTGTCGCCAAAGAAGTGAACCAGTTCCTGATAATGCTCTACGGCGATGCGCTCGGCAATTAGATTTTCTTTGATCATGTCGATCAGATCGTCACCTTCCGCATATTGCGACGCCGAGCGGCTGGCGAGTCCTTCAGGATTGAAATTTGGCTTACCTCCCAGCTGGTTGATTCTTTCTGCGACCTTCATCATGTGTTCCTGTTCTTCTTTGGCGTGCTGAGCGAACTCAGCCTTTACACTGTCGCTGGAGATTCCTGTAGCAGAAACCGCATGCATGGTATAGCGCAAAACGCAGACAATCTCTGTGGCTAAAACAGCCTGGAGAATGTCGATGGTCTGATGAACATCGCCTCCATAATTTTGGGTTACGGCACCTTTGGCAATGCTTTTCCGGGCCCGTTCACGCAAAGTTTTCACATCGCTCAAAAATGGTTCTTTGTTTGCTGGATTCGCCATAAGAAGTCCTTTCATCTGGAGAAGCTGTTTGAAACGGCGTCGAGTATCTGGGGAACTTACACGAGAAAGATCGTAATCCCGTAAGATGCCGATAACTGAGAATCTAGACAGAAATTATTCTATTTTCAACAAGCCATCTAGCAGATTCACCTATCGGCTGCTAAGTCCGCATGCCCTGAACGTGGTGAGATTTTCTTGAAATCCAACAGGCAACCTTTTACGTTCTTATAGCAGAAGGAATCAGCCCATTTGCGTTGGAAAGGTGAACCGTGTACGGTGGTATCTCGACCGAGTGCTCCTACGCCGAGTCAATCCTTTTCGATCGAGTTATTCCATTGCCCGCGACGCCTCCGCAAGACGGTACTCTGACGGATCGGCAGTTGATGGATCAGCTGCGACAACGCCACCCCGATGCCTTGTCGCGTATGTACGATCAGTATTCCACGATGGTCTATTCCATCGCCCTGCGCGTGCTGCGAGACAGTGCGGCGGCGGAAGATGTGATGCAAGAGGTTTTTTTGAAGGTGTGGCAGCAGCCGGAGACATTCGCCGATCATCGCGGAAGTCTTTGCGGATGGCTTGCGGTAGTGACGCGCAACCGCGCCATCGACCGCATCCGCGGCAGCCGGAGATTTGAGAATGTGGACGATCTGCAACTCGCGAACACCGTGGACATGGGTTCCGAAGCCGATCGCAACATAATGCTGGGCAAAGTCCGTGCTGTGCTGGAAACAATGCTGCCGGACCAGCGCCAGGCGATTGAGATGGCTTTTTTTGAGGGGCACACGCATACGGAAATCGCGGAGCAAACCGGGCAGCCATTGGGAACGGTTAAAACACGCATACGTTCCGCATTGATCTCTATACGAAAGGCTTTGGAAGTTTGAGCATGACGCTTGATCCACATCCCGATATGGATGAACTCATCCTGTTCTGCATGGGCTCGCCCGGCGGCGCTTCCAACGCGCAGGAAGATACTGCCATCATCGATCGCGTGCGTGCGCATTTGCAGCAATGCGCCGAATGCAGCGCTCAGGCTGCGCGGTTGCGTACCGATATGGCGCTGATCACCATGTCCGCTCCTCAGACCGCGCCGCCGCCAGAGGCAAAAGAACGTCTGTTTCTGGCAGCGGGTCTCAACCTTGCCGGGAACACGGGCAAATCGGCCTCGATCAAACCTTTTCCCATGCCTGTTCGGGACGCGTCAGCTTCGCTGAATACTCCCCCGATTCGCCCGCGGCATACGAACCGTGGACTGCTCTGGGGCGGCTGGGTGGCAGCCGTGCTCTGCTTGTTCTACGCGATACACATTCGCGAACTGAATCAGGGAATGCAACACCGCTTGGCAATAGAAACTGCGGAGCTGAATCAATCGAACGCAGCAGCTTCCCGAGCCCGAGACGTCCTGGAGGTTTTGACTTCTCCGCAGGCCCAGCGTGTGACGCTTGTCTCGGCCCATGCGCAACCCGAACCCACCGGAGAAGCTGTCTATCTGAAAGAACGTGGGGCCCTGGTATTTACCGCCAGCAATCTGGTTCCGTTACCGGCGAACAAGACATATGAGTTGTGGGTCATCCCCGCGAGTGGCGCTGCACCAATCCCTGCGGGCACGTTTCAACCGGATGCACATGGCATGGCCAGTGTTCTGCTGCCGCACCTGCCGTCGGGAATCCAGGCCAAGGCCTTTGGCGTGACCATGGAGAATGCCGGCGGATCAGCCACCCCGACGTTGCCCATCCTGCTGGCTGGTAGTTCCGGCTAGGCTTCGCTTTCCCTGCTCCGATATTTCCAGTGTGTCCAGATAAACCAAGCCAGGGCTGCGCCCAGCAGCAGCAGAACGGCCGCATCCGACCGGTGAAGAATATTTTTCAGGCGGGGATCGGTGTTCCATGCATTGCCCAGCTTCATTCCGGCATACGCCAGGGCGAAACACCAGGGCCATGATCCGACAAATGTATAGATGTGAAACCTGAGCTGCGGCATGCGGGCGATTCCGGCAGGCAATGCAATAAAGGTGCGCACCACCGGCAGCAGACGCGCCACTAAAACCGTGATGGTTCCATAGCGCTCAAAAAATCGGGTGGTGCGATCGAGATCGCGTCGATCCAGAAGAATGTAGGAGCCGTACTTTTCGACCAACGGGCGACCGCCGTAGGCGCCAATCCAATATGCGACTGCTGAGCCGAGATTGCAGCCGATAGCTCCCGCGGTAGCTACCCAGAAGAGATGGAACCTGGCCGTGTACACCAGATATCCGGCGAAGGGCATGATGATTTCCGACGGCAGCGGAATGCAGGCCGACTCAATCGCCATCAGCAGGGCAACGCCTGGATAGCCGATGTGCGAGATGATTCCGGTGACCCATGGGACAAGGAAGGTAAGGATTTTTTCTGTCATCGAGCTTTTTGGCGCGGTCTGACAGCAGTATATCGGGCACGGTTCATTTTCCCTGTGAATTCCGGATGAGATGGTTTTTGCTAGCATGAATACTAGGACAAGGAGAATTCGATGACACACGCTGTCACTACGGAAATCGCAACCGAGACCCCCCATGCAACTGCTGACAGCCGGACCGCGACTGCGAAAGAAGCTCCCAAGGAAAAGGAACTGAAGCGGCAGATTGTCTCCTTTCAATTTTTCAAAGTGATGCCGGAATGGCGTCGCCTGCCAGCGCAAGAACGCGATGCCCACAAACGCGCCGTCGCCGCGGTCATCGAACGCTGGAACCAGCCGGACAGAATGTTGACGCTGACGTATTCCACCGTGGGCACGCGCAGCGAATGCGACATGATGCTGTGGCGCATCTGCACCACGGTGGACGATCTGAACCAGATGACGGCAGAGCTGATGGCCACGCCGATGGGCGGCTACCTGGAAACTGCGTTCAGCTATCTGGCGATGACCAAGCGTTCGCAATATCTGATTGGACACGAGCACGAAGGCCAGGCCGATTCGCGCGGATTTCTGCGCCCCGGAAAGCAGAAATATATCTTCGTGTATCCGTTCTGGAAGACGCGCGCCTGGTATCTGCTTCCGAAGGACGAGCGCCAGCGCCTGATGACGGAGCATATTCGCGTCGGACATCTGTATCCACGCGTGAAGCTGAACACTACCTACTCGTTTGGCCTGGATGATCAGGAATTTGTGGTGGCGTTTGAGACAAATTATCCGGAAGATTTTCTCGACCTGGTCGAGCAACTGCGAGGCACGGAGATCAGCGCCTATACGCTGAAGGATTATCCGATCTTTACCTGCGTGCGAATGACCGCGCAGGAGATGCTGGATCGGGTTGGATAAACCAGTGCCGACCGCGCGTACGCAGGCAAAACGGCGAAGAAGAAAGCTCCCTCCGCAAGACAGGCAGATGCGGCCGGAGCGAAAGCGTCCGCGGCGAAAACAGATCCAGGGCGCCTGGATCAAAAACAGCTGAGAAAGAAATCCGCGCAAGATCCGACGAATCCGCAGCGGGTGCAAACGATTCTGCACCGGCTGGCGGAGCATTATCCGAATGCAGTGTGCGCACTGCACCACAAGAACGCGTGGGAGTTGATGGTGGCGACCATTCTCTCCGCACAGTGCACCGATGTTCGCGTGAATATGGTGACGCCCGCACTGTTCAAGCGCTTCCCTACCCCGCAGGCGATGGCGAAGGCCTCTCAGGCAGAAGTGGAAGAGATGATCCGCACCACGGGATTTTTCCGCAACAAGGCGAAGAATGTCATCGGCGCGGCGCAGAGAGTCGTTACCGAATTTGGCGGCAAAGTTCCGCAGACGATGGAAGAGCTGTTGACGATCCCTGGCGTGGCGCGCAAGACGGCCAATGTTGTTTTGGGCTCATGGTACAAAATCCCGCTGGGGGTTGTCGTCGATACGCACGTGATGCGCATCACGCAGCGACTGGAATTGACGAAGTCCACGACGCCGGAAAAAATCGAACAGGACATGATGCGGCTGATTCCTCAGAATAGCTGGATCGATTTTTCCCATCGCGTGATTTATTTTGGCCGGGAGATTTGCATCGCACGCAAACCTCGCTGCGTGGACTGCTTCCTTGAAGATCTGTGCAACTCCAAAGACAAGACGTGGAGCACACACTAATTAGCCAGCATGGCTTCCATGTGCTGCCGACCAGTGGCAGAGCGCGGCAACGAGGCCAGGGACGGTGTACTCCGTTGCTTCGACGGCGGGTTCGATGCCATGATGGCGAAGCGTCTGGCTGGTGATGGGGCCGATGGAAGCAGCGGCGATGGCGGGTCGGCCATTCGGCAATTCCAGCCTGATGCAGCAGACGAAAGAAATTTGTCACGGTGGAAGAACTTGTAAACGTGACTGCGTCAGGTACGCGGCCAGGCGCGGCGAAGAGTAGCCGCAACGCGTCTGCGGATGCAGCCGGAACTACGGTCTGATACGCATCGACAACATCCACTCTAGCGCCAGCTTTGCGAAGTTCTTCGGGAAGCACATCGCGCGCGACCTTAGCGCGCACCAACAAAACATTCTGTCCGGCGACTTGATCCCGCAGGGATTCGACCAACGACTCCGCGATGGATTGTTTGGGAACTTCATCGACGTGCAGACCCAACTCTGCGAGAGCGCGCGCTGTCGCCGGACCAATCGCGGCAATCTTCAGATGATCGAATGCGGCGGCCGAGCATTTTCAAAACCGCGAATCGCTGCGCCAGGACTTCCGCACCGTTCGCGCTGGTTACCACCAGCCACTGATATTTAGCTGCGTTCGACAACGCCGTATCCAGGGGTGCATAGGAGTCTGGAGGAATGATTTCGATGGCTGGAATGGCGACAACAGACGCGCCTTTTTCCTCCAGCGCCACTGCAAGTGATTGCGCCTGGTGACGCGCGCGTGTAATCAAAATCCTTCGCCCGGCGAGTGGTTTCATCTGCTTAATTTCCCGCAGGCGGTACGGTTTCAATGGCGGCGAGGAATTCGGCGGCGCCGCGCGCCAGTAGACGATTGGCGAGAGTGCGGCCTGCATCTTCGGCGGACAGGTCTTCCCGGTGCAGTTCCATCTGCTCGCGCAAAATCTTCGATCCATTGGGACGAGCCACCACGCCGGTGATCCTCCACCCGTTTCCTGCCGGTGCGCAATACACGCCTACGGGAAGATGGCAGCCTCCTCCAAGCGTGGCCAGGGCTACGCGCTCCACATCGACGGCAAAGCGGGTGGCGGCATGATCGAGGGCCGCAACAAGCGAACGGGTCGCCTTGTCATCCGTTCGGCACTCGATGGCGAGCGCTCCCTGCCCTGCGGCGGGACACATCTGTTGCGATGAAAACAGCTCTTTCACATCGGCAGCAAGACCGAGGCGATCCAAACCAGCTGCGGCCAGAATGATGGCATCATATTGGCCGTCGTGCAGCTTGCGCAGACGAGTGTCGACGTTGCCGCGCAGTTCGACAATTTTAAGATCGGCGCGCAGCCCACGCAGTTGCGCCTGGCGGCGCAGACTGCTGGTGCCGACCACCGCGCCTGGTGGCAGTGCTGCTACATTTTCATGGCGGACAGAGACGAACGCATCCCGCGCATCTGCACGTTTCGGGATGGCGGCGAGGACGAAGTGTTCCGACAGTTCTGTAGGCAAATCTTTCAGGCTGTGGACGGCGAGATCGATGCGTCGGTCGGCAAGCGCCTCTTCAATTTCTTTGGTGAACATGCCCTTGGTGCCAACCTGCATGAATGGCGCGTGTTGCACGCGGTCGCCGGTGGTGACAAGAATTTCAATGCAGACTTTCTGGCCGCGTTTCCGCAGTTCGGCGGCAACGTGATCTGCCTGCCAGCGGGCGAGCGCGGAACCGCGGCTGCCGATGCGGATCACGGCAGGCAATCCTCTTTGACGGAAGCTTTTGGTTTAGCGAATGCGGTGTCTTTCGACTCGCTGGATGCGATGGCCGACGGCGGCGGCGCTGGGCTGTTGGCAGTCTCCGCTGTCTCGACACTTTCTGTTTCTGTCGCGTGATGTTCGAGATCAAAAACGGTTTGAATCACGGCGAGGGTTTCGCGATCGCCTTCCTGCGCGGCGCGCTTGATGGCCTGAATGGGCGCATGCTGCAGCTTGTGAACGAGCGAGCGCGTCATCTGCTCGACGGCCTGGAGTTGCTCGCTGGACAAATGGGCCAGACGCGGGGCCATGCGGCGCATCTCACTTTGCCGGACTTCTTCCAGACTTTGCTGCAGGGCAACAATCGAAGGAACGCCGTTCAGCGATTGCATCCGCTGGGCATAGCGGTCAACCTCCGCGCGGATGATCGCTTCGGCATCCATCGCTTCCCTGGTGCGGCTGGAGAGGTTCGAAACAGCCACGGCCTGCAGATCGTCGATGTTGTAGACGAAAACTCCTTCAACATTGTTGATCTCCGGGTCCACGTCGCGCGGTACGGCAATGTCGATAAAAAACATGGGCCGCTGCTTGCGGCGATGCATGTACTGCTCCGCATGCTGGCGATCGAAGACGGGTTGCTCGGCGCCGGTGGAGCTGACGATGATGTCTGTCATGGCGGCATATTGATGCAACTGGTCGTAGGGAATGGGCTGTACCGTTGCGGATTGTGCGGGCCCGGTGGGTTCCTCCGGCCCGGGCGGATTGGCCAGGCGCGGATTGACTCGCTGCACGCACGCCGGGAAATTTTTCAGCCAGCTCCACTGCGCGTTCATAGGTGCGGTTGCACACGTAGATGGTGCCGGCGCCATGCTGCATCAGGCTGCGAGCGGCCAGTTCTCCCATCTTGCCTGCGCCCATCAGCAGCACCGTTCTTCCCTGCAGCGAGCCGAAGATTTTGCGCGCCAGGTCGACGGCCACCGAGGCGATGGAGACCGAGGAGATGCCGATGCTGGTCTGGTTGCGCACCTTGCGAGCCACGGTAAATGCGCGCTGCATGAGCGGATCGAGATTGTTGTTGACGCCGCCGACCGATCGCGCCAAGGTGTAAGACTCTTTCACCTGGCCAAGGATCTGGGGCTCACCCACCACCAGAGAATCCAGACTGGAAGCGACGCGGAACACGTGGCGAACGACTTCCGACGCACGGTATTCATACGTATATGGATGGAGAGCGTCCTTATCGATGGCGAAGTAATCCTGAATGAATTCGAGCAGATCGGCCTGCGCCGGCTCCTGATAGGTGAGGAACTCGACACGGTTGCAGGTAGAGAGAATCATCGCTTCCCGGACGCAAGGCACGCTGAGCAGCGACAAGGTTGCTTCTTCCAGGCGTGCCGCTGGAATGGCGAGCCTCTCCCGCACCTGCAAGGGAGCAGATTTGTGATTCACGCCGATCAGGACGAGGTTCATGGCGCGGGAAACCTATGGACGGTACTGAATTGGTTGGCCACCCACACGGTGAGCGCCATGAGAAATACCAGCGAAGAGAGATAGACGGCGCGCTTGCCGCGAAGCCCGGAATGGCGACGGACGTACAGCATCCAGACGTAGAGGACCCACATGCCGACCGAGAGCAGAACTTTGGGATCGACGAAATAAGCCGCTCCTACGCTTTCCTGCGCAATCAAGGCGCCCGCCAGCAGGCCCAATGTCATGCAAGGCAGACCGATGACCAGCGTCAGAAAGGAAATCTGATCGATGGTATCGAGAGGCGGCAGATGGCTGAAAATTCCGCCAATTTTCTTGTTTTTCAAGCGCCGTTCCTGGATGAGGTACAGCAAGCTCGAAAGCAGACTGAACAACAACAATGTGTAGGCGATCAGCAGCAACGCAATGTGCAGCAGAATCCAGCCATTATGCATCCACTGGCTGGAGACGGGGGCGTGGTCGGGTTGAGACGCGGGCAACAGCAGAAGAAGAAAGACGATCGGCAGAGCAAATAAGCCGAAGGAAATGGCGCGATACCGCCAGTAAATTGCCAGGAATGCGAGAGTCAACAGGAGCGCGAACGAGGTTTCCACCTCATGCAGGCTGGCCGGGACCCAGTGATGAGCCAGACGCATCATTTCCACCAGGGCGACCAGGTGAAAATAGAAAGCGGAGACGCAGACTGGCTGCACAAACTTGCGCCAGCGGTCATGACCCGTCAACACATCTGGAATGACTGTGAGGCTGGACACACCATACAGCACAAGCGCGACCCGCAGCCAGATGAGATACATTGCCATGGTTCGGAAAAACCGCTCCCCGCGCTGAACGTACTAATAAGTATATAGCGCCGAGCGTGTGTCTCTATGCGATGCAGGACATATTAGCTCTCGCTCGCGTGGCACGAGAGCGTTCCTTGAGGCGATCCTTTCAGGCGATCCTGGAGACGCCTACATCGTCTACTTTTCTGATGCTGTAGATTGGTACACATCGTTCCCTGTGGCCTATCTTTAGAGAAAAGGCCGCCCACCATTGCCGCGCCACTAGCTTCAGGAGAACCAGTCTGTCCGTGTCCAGCGCAAGCCCGAACGCAACTGCCGAAATGGCGTCCACGCCGTTGATGCGGCAGTATGCCGCGGCCAAGCAAAAATATCCAGATACGCTGCTGTTCTTCCGGCTGGGCGATTTTTATGAACTGTTTTATGAGGACGCCAAGACTGCGGCGCGGGAACTGCAAATCACGCTGACGTCTCGGGACAAGGAGCGCGCCATCCCCATGTGCGGCGTGCCCCACCATGCCGCCGACCAATACATCACGCGTCTACTGCGGCTGGGCTATCGCATCGCCATCTGCGAACAACTGGAAGACCCGAAGCTGACAAAAACCATTGTTCGCCGCGAGGTCACGCGGGTGCTGACGCCGGGCACGGCGATCGATCCAACGCTGCATTCGGAGCAAAACAATTTTCTGGCGGCGCTGTGTTTCGATGGCGACTCCCATGGAACACGGATTGGCCTGGCGCTGCTGGATAACTCGACTGGCGATTTTCGTGCGACCGAGTTTCGCGGCCGTGATGCGCAGGATGCTGCAACGCAGGCTAGCGACGAGCTGGCGCGCTTCAACCCAGCCGAAATTTTGCTGGCAGAGAATGCCGGCGGTGCTGCCGCGCCGCTGGAAGATGCCTTTCGCAACCGCACGGTGACGCATCTCGAGTCCTGGGTGTTGACCAAGGACTACGCTGTGCCATTGTTGGAAAATCATTTGGGCACGCGTGAGTTGGCGGGGTTTGGCCTGGAAGGTCATACCACAGCCGCAGTCGCGGCGGGCAGCATCCTGCATTATCTGCGGGCCACGCAGCTGGGCCAGTTGGAACACATCGATCGGGTGCGCTACTACGAGCACAGCGGCTGCCTGCAACTGGATGCCGTGACCGTCCGCAACCTGGAACTGGTCGAACCTTTGATGCCGGATGCGCGACGGCAAACTACACTCTTCCACACGCTGGACCAATGCCAGACGCCGATGGGCAAGCGCAAGTTGCGGGCGACGATTCTGCGGCCGCTTCTGGATCTGGCAGCGATTCATGAGCGTCTCGACGGGGTCGCCGAACTGCACCGCGATTTGCAATTGCGTGAGCGAGTGCGCGACAGCCTGGCGGGCATCCTCGATCTGGAACGATTGCTGAGCCGAATTTCGCTCGACAGCGCAGGTCCGCGCGATCTGCTGGCGCTGGCCAGCTCGGCAGCGAAACTTCCCGCGGTAGCCGCAGAACTTGCCCGGCTGCAATCCGCAGCGTGGAAACGAATGCAGGCGTCTCTGGACTGCCTGACCGACCTGCAGCAGGCAATTGCAACGACGCTGACAGAACAGCCTCCCGTGCATTTGGAAGATGGTGGAGTGATTGCGGCGGGGGTCGATGCGGAGCTGGATCAACTGCGCTCGCTCAGCTTGAGCGGCAAGCAATCCATTGCCGCGATTGAGGAACGCGAGCGCCAGCGCACCGGGATTGGATCGCTGAAAGTTCGCTACAACTCGGTTTTTGGATATTACATCGAGATCACGAAGTCGAACCTCGACCATGTTCCCGCGGAGTACGAACGCAAGCAGACGCTGGTGAATGCGGAGCGCTTCACCACGCAGGAACTGAAGGAATATGAACGCAGCGTTTTGGGCGCGCAGGAGCGATGCCTGGAGATTGAGCGGCGCATTTTCCTCGAGCTGCGCCAGACGATCCTGGCGGCGAGCACGCGGATTCGCGCCAGTGCGGAGACGATTGCGGAAGTTGACTTGCTTGCGTGCTTTGCTCATCTGGCGGCAGCGCGGCAATATGTGCGGCCAGACGTGGATGATTCGGGAGTTTTCGAAGCGCTGGCGGCGCGTCATCCCGTGATTGAATGGCACATGGAACAGTCGTCCGAGGGGCGATTCGTTCCCAACAGCATTTATCTCGACACAGAGGGACCGAGTCTTCTGCTGCTGACCGGGCCGAATATGGGAGGCAAATCCACGTATCTACGGCAAGCGGCACTGCTCGTCATCCTGGCGCAGATGGGATGTTTTGTTCCGGCACAACGCATGCGGCTGGGAATTGTGGACCGCATCTACACGCGCATCGGCGCCAGCGACAATGTCGCGGAGGGCCGTTCGACGTTCATGGTGGAGATGACGGAGACGGCCACGATTCTGAATACTGCTACGCGGCAATCGTTGCTGCTGCTGGATGAGATGGGGCGCGGCACAGCGACCTTCGACGGCATGTCGCTGGCCTGGGCCACAGTTGAACATATCCATGAAGTATTGTCTGCAAGAACATTATTCGCAACACATTATCACGAGCTTACAATGCTCTCCGGGTTGCTCCCTAGACTGAAAAATTTGCGCGTCACCGTTCAGGAAAATCCAAAAGGAATTGTCTTTCTCCATGCGATTGAAGAAGGCGCGGCCAATAAAAGTTATGGGATTGAAGTGGCCCGGCTGGCCGGCATTCCGCAGGAAGTGGTGGTGCGCGCGAGAGAAATTCTGCGTCAACATGAGCGATCTGAGAAACGCGAAATCGAGTCCAGCCATGAGCGAGATGTACAGATGACATTGTTTACTCCGCTGTCGCAGCGGGTCGTCGATCAGATCCATGCGCTCGACCTGAATGCGCTGACTCCCATGCAGGCGCTGAATCTATTGCAGGAGCTGCAACAGGAAGTTCGCGAAGGATCGCCAGCACTGGGGACGCAGGCATGAAGACGACCGCACTTCGCCATCGCGTTGGATCGCTGCTGATCGTGGGCGTCGAATCCACTTCGCTGACTGCGTTGGAAATGGCGTGGCTGCACAGCCTGCAGCCGAGCGGGATCATTCTATTCCGTCGCAACATAGAATCGCCGGCACAGGTACATGCGCTGTGGCAACAAGCTGCGTCGAGGTTGGCCCGGCCTTTCTTTCGTTGTGTGGATCTCGAAGGCGGCACCGTAGATCGTCTGCGCGATCTGGTTGGACCAACACCTTCCGCTGCGGAGGTTGCGGCGACGAACAAGCCGAACATCTTTCGAGAGCATGGCGCGCTGGTTGGGAGAATGCTGCGCTCGCTTGACTTCAATCTCAATCTGGCGCCGGTGCTCGATCTGGCATTGCCGGTTTCGCGTGGCGTGATGGGTACGCGCGTGGTTTCTGCCGATCCCGCCAAGGTGATTGCGTACGCCAGTGCATTTATAGCTGGACTTCAGCAGCGCGGCATGCAGCATGGAGTTTGGGGATGCGGCAAGCATTTTCCCGGGCTGGGCGGGGGAACCCTGGATTCGCACCACGCCACCCCGAGCATCGATCGCACCTGGGAGCAGGTGTGGGAGCAGGACCTGGCGCCATACCGGGCGCTGGCTGCGAAGCTGCCGCTGATCATGGTGAACCATGCGGCCTATCCAAAGATTGAACGACCGGCACGGCCAGCGTCACTGTCACGTTTTTGGATTGAAGAGGTGCTGCGCGGCAAATTGCGCTATCGCGGATTGATAATTTCTGACGACATGGAAATGGGTGGAGTGCTGAACCACGCGTCGCCTGAATCTGCCGCGATTGAGGCCATTGCCGCGGGGACGGACCTGTTGGAAATTTGCCATCGTGCCGACCGCGTGCTGGCCACGCATGAAGCCTTGCTGCGAGAGGCTGAACGTTCGCCCGCCTTTGCGCGGTGTGTGAGCCGGGCAGCAAAACGTGTCGCCGATGTGAAGTTGCGGTTGCTGGGAAACTCTCCTTTGCCCAAGCCGCTTTCCGCTGCGGGATTGAAGCAACTGCAGGACGCGCAGGAGCGTTTGCGTGAAAAAATCGCGCGCGTGGCGACTGCGGGGAGTTCACGATGAGAAATACTCGTGGCGCGCAAGATTCTCGTGCAAAGCAAAACCGGCCGTTGACCGTTGCTGGAATCATGAGCGGCACTTCTGCTGATGGCATCGATGTGGCGTTGGTTCGGATCACGCCGGGCCGTGGATCGCAAAGAGATTTCCCGCGCCTTCGACTGCTGGCGCATGTGGCTGTTCCCTACCCCGCAGCGGTTCGCAGACACATTTTGCAAATGATGAATGCCGAGGATGCATCGGTGGCAGAGATGTCGCGGCTCCATTGGCGGTTGGGACAGTTGTATGCGGATGCGGTGGAGCGCACGCTGCAAAAATATCCAACGCGACTGGATCTGGTGGGCTGCCACGGCCAGACTATCTATCATCAGGGAATTTCGCAGCCTTTTCTCGGTGGTCGTGTTGCTTGCACCTGGCAGATGGGCGAGGCGTCCGTGCTCGCTGCCAGACTTGGCGTTCCAGTGGTTTCAGATTTTCGGGCTGCCGATCTAGCCGTCGGCGGGCAGGGCGCTCCGCTGGTGCCGTTGCTTGATTACGTTGCGTTTCGCCACGCCACGCGCAATCGTGTTTTGCAGAATCTTGGCGGCATCGCGAACCTTACCGTGATTCCGGCAGGTGCCGCGCAACGAGATGTTTTTGCCTTCGATACTGGTCCAGCGAACATGGTGATCGACGCGTTGATGACGGAATGTTTTGGCAGAAAATATGACGCCGGTGGTGCGACGGCAGGCCGTGGTCGCGTGCTGGGTCGAGTGGTGCAGGAGTGTTCGCGAGACCGATTTTTTTTGGCGACGCCGCCGAAATCTGCCGGCAGAGAACAATTCGGGCGTGAGTTTGCTGCGCGTTTCCTGGCCCGATGCCGCAAACATAGCAAGCGGCCTGAAGATGCAGTTGCTACGGCGACTGCACTGACAGCGGCTAGCATCGAGCTGGCGTGGAAAGATTTTGTACGACCGGCACTGCGCGACGCTCCGACGGACTATATCGTTGCCGGCGGCGGAGTGCGCAACCCGGTCTTAATGAAGATGATTCGCGAGGAATTGGCGGCGTTCGGAAAAATCCAGATGAAAACGAGTGACGATTTTGGAATGCCCGCAGCAGCGAAAGAGGCGATGGCATTCGCGCTGCTTGCGTATCAGACATGGCACCAACTGCCAGGCAATTTGCCGAGGGCAACGGGTGCAGAGCGAGCTGTTGTTCTGGGAAAAATCACGTATGCGTAGAGCGATTCCACGGTACCTATACCCGGCCAAGAATCGCGTGATGCAGCTTTTCTTAAGGAAAAGCTGCGCGAAGATCGAATTCCGCTGGTCAAATCTACCGTGGAATCGCTCGAGTCGACACGAGGGCTGCGTTCGCATCACGGGACGGCGTTGCCTGCTGATCGCTTCTGTTTGCGGCGTGATTCTTTTGCTGGGATGCGGCCAAAAACCTGTTGATCCGAACACGGTGACGGTCGTAATTGAAAGCAGCCCGACCAATCTCGATCCGCGGATTGGAGTCGACGCGCAGTCGGAACATATTGATGAGCTGATCTTCGATTCGCTGGTAAAAAAGGATGCACAATTTAACCTGCAACCCGACCTTGCTACGTCCTGGGAAATGCCTGACCCGCTAACCTATATTTTTCATCTGCGCAGCGGGGTGCGGTTCCATAATGGCCAGGTTATGACGGCGCACGATGTGAAGTGGACGCTGGATTCGATGCGCGATCACAGCGTATTGACATCAAAATACCAGGCCTTCCGCAACATTGCATCGATCGACGCACCCGACGCGAAAACCGTGGTTCTTCACATGAGGCAGCCGGATGCGGCCCTACTGTGGAGCCTTTCCGACGGCGCTCTCGGCATTGTTCCTTACGGGAGCGGGCGCGATTTCCAGCAACATCCCATTGGCACGGGGCCGTTTCGTTTTGTCCGGCAAGAACTGGACAAAGAGGTGGTGCTGGAGCGCAATCCGCTGAGCTGGCAGGTGGTTCCAAAGATAACGCATCTGCGGTTTGAGGTGGTTCCCGATGAGATGACGCGGGCGCTGGAGTTGCGCAAGGGCTCGGCGGACGTGGCGTCGAATGCGCTGTCACCGGACATGATCTGGTCGATGCGGAAGGACACGACGCTCGCAGTCGCGGAGGCGCCGGGAACGGTCGTGCAATATCTGACCTTCAATCTGCGCGACCGATATTTGAAGGATGTGCGGGTGCGACAGGCAATTGCCTATGCGATGAATCGTCAGCAGATCATCGCGACCGTGTTGCGCGGCATGGCGCGTCCGGCAGACAGTTTACTTCCGCCCAGCCACTGGGCCTATACGGGAGATGTTCCGCACTACGATTTCAACCCGGAGCAAGCGCGGCGATTGCTGGATGATGCCGGATATAAACCGGGACGCGATGGCATTCGCTTTCATCTGGAGATGAAGACATCGACCGATGAAGGTGCGCGGCTATTGGCCATGGCGCTGCAACAGCAGCTGCGTGCGGTGGGGATTGCGCTCGATATCCGCAGTTTTGAGTTCGCTACGTTTTATTCCGACATTTCCCATGGCTCATTCGGCATCTACGGACTGCGCTGGATTGGCGGCAATGAGGACCCGGATATTTTCCAGTATGCCTTCGCTTCATTCAGCGTTCCGCCGCACGGGGCGAATCGCGGCGATTACTCCAATGCGGAAGTCGACAAGCTGTTGCAAGGGGCGGCGGCGGAATCGAACCAGACGGCGCGACGCATCGCGTATGTGCGGGTGCAGCAGATTCTGGCGAACGAGTTGCCGAGCCTGCCGCTCTGGTTTCTCGACTCGGTTGTGATCTATAACCAGCGGCTCAGCGGTGTGGAGGCATCTACCTCCGGAAATTTTTATTTTCTGGAGACGGCGGTTCCTCATCGAGCGCGATAAGAAGATTGTTTCTTAGACCGGAAGAGTGCCGGGCGCGATTCTAGGTTGTTTCCCGGATGGACTCGAAAAACCTGCCAGTCGCACAGCCAGCAACATCGCCGGCACCAGAAAAACGAACGAGTTGAGCACCCACATGATGACGCCGCCGGCCACCTGGTCCGACAACGCGGAAACGTGAAAAGGGTTGGGCCCGGAAATATAGAACTGGTAGATCGGGCGACTGCAGAAGGTGAGAAATCCGGAAAGGACTGTGTTCACGATGTCCGCGGAGAGCAGATACACCAGGATCATCCAGCCGCTGGAGCGAACACTGCCTGGCCACGGATGCAGGATCACCCACCAGAAGAGAAGCGCCGTCGTGAGAAAGCAGATGTGTTCAAAGTCGTGGATGTTTTCGTTGCGCAGAGCGTAGTCGTAGGCTTTGGGAAGATGCCAGCCGAGAAACATTGCATTGAAGGTGAGCCACGCGACGATAGGATTGGTGAAGAAGTGGCCGACGGCGCGCAACCAACGCAGGCCGATCAGCGGTCCGACGATCCCCTTGATGCTCCATCGCGGCAATCCGCGCAACAGCGGGACGACGGGAGCGCTTAGCACCACGAGCGGCGGCACGGCCGACATCAGCAGAAAATGCTGCACCATGTGGGCGCTGAGCAGCACGTCTGCGAAGCCGTCAATAGGCGAGGCAATGGCAAGCCAAAGGACCGCCATACCGCCGAGAAAACACAGCAGCCGCGCGCCGGTGAAATAGGCTGGCCTGGTTTTCCGGATCGCAATCCATCCTCGCACATAGATCGCAGACACAAGGATGACTGCAACGGTCAGCCAGAAAGGCGGCGACCACTCGGCGAAAATGGCCTGCGTTGCTGTGGACATGACATCCTCGCTTCGATACTTTCTTCCGTCCAGAGAGGGAAATTGAGACCATGTTCTGCCCTATCTCGGCCAAGAAGGTTGCATCGATGATTACGCGCTACTCCTTGCCGCCATGGCGCGATTGCGTGAGCTGACCGCCCTGCGCCAACGCGTGAGAAAGATCCCGGGCCGACATTTGATTGCCATTCAGAGTTCCAAGAAAACCGACGAGCGCTGTCGTTTGCTGCGGACTCAACGCACTGCCATAGGCGGGCATATTCCCGCTTCCCTGCAGCACTTGCCGGATCAACTGACTTTCTGTCATGCGTGTTGCCACGCGGTTCAGGTCCGGCCCGCGATGACCTCCCACGCCATCGAGCGAGTGACAATTGCGGCATTGCATCTGTTGGAATACGACGGCTCCGCGCCTCTGCAGCGGGGTTCTGTCTTTCAGATATTTTGGCGGCACCGCATCTCCGCTCCATGCATTCATGACCGGGCTCCACGGAGCTTCGATGGCGAGCCGCGTGAAGACGGAGAGCGCAACGGCGATGACCATTACCATCAGCACAGCGACAGGACGACGCGACCAATGCTTTTCACCTTCTCCGGCGTAAAGCGGCAACGCCAGCATGATGCAAATCACGACGATGGGGGCGATGATCAGCACCGGCGTCTCGATCTCCGGCGGCATCAGCGCAAAAAGAGCGTACATCCACAGGAAAGGAACGTCGGGCTTGGGGACTGTCTGGATGATGGTGGGATCGGGCGGCCCGCTGGGGCCGATGGGGCCGAAGAAGAACGCGCAGGCGATGATTCCCAGCATGATGGCGGCGGCGAACAGGGCATCTTTCCACGCCGCATCCGGAACGAAAGGAATGCCGTCTTTGTGAGTTTCCGCTTCGTACTCCTGCAGATAGGTGCTTCTGCGGACGATGCGGCCCGGCATCGGCCACTCGTTAATTCCGAGACGCAATACCATCCAGACATGCACGCCGACCAGGGCGATGAGAATTCCCGGAATGATGAAAACATGCAACGCGAAAAAACGCGACACAGTGGTGGCGCCGATGGTTGGGCCACCGAGCATCAGATGGACCAGATCGCCGCCGATCCACGGAACCCGGCCCATGATGGCTGCGCCGATGCCAAGCCCCCAATATGCATCCTGATCGAAGCGCAGCACCTGGCCGGTAAATGCCATGCCGAGGGTCAGCAATAACAAAAACACGCCGACAATCCAGGTGAGTTCGCGAGGAAATTTGTAGGCCCCGAACATGAAGACCTGCACCATGTGGATCAGCACGATGGCGATCATGAAATCCGATCCCCAGCCGTGCAGCGCGCGGAGAAACCAGCCTAGCGTCAAACCATGATTGAAAAAATTGAGACTGTTCCACGCGTCACGCGCCGTCGGCGTGTAGACAAGGGCCAGCAAAATTCCTGTCATCACCTGCAGCACAAGGATCACAGTTGCCGCGCTGCCGAAGACGTACCACCAGCTGGCACTGCTCGCTGGAATGGGATGCTCCATTGCCTCGGTGATGGGCTTCGCGAGGCCCAGGCGGCGATCGAACCAGCGATAAAGATTGAGACCGGATTGTTTCAGCCCTGGCATGGTGAACTTCCCGGCTTGCGAATGCTTGCCTCGGTCGATAGGGTGGGCAACTCACCGGCCCAGATCATCAGCTGGTTGCCGACAATTTTGTATTTGTACTCATACAGTCCTCGCGGAGGAGGGCCAGCCGCGACGGCTCCGTTCTGGTAGTAGACGCCGCCATGGCAAGGGCACATGAATAATTTGGATTGCGGGAACCAGTGGACCGGGCATTCCATGTGGGCGCAATTGATGGCGAATACCTGAAATTGATTGTTCTCAATATGCCGAACCCAGCAAGGCAGCGTGCGCGTCTGGCCGTCGGCTGGAGTGCCGTCTGGATTGCGATACTTGGCCAGCCTGGTTTCTCCGGCAGGAAACTGCTCAAGATTTCCCACGGACACCCAGTAGTTGTAACTTGAATTTTGCTTGAATACCGGGCCCAGGATGTAGCCGATCACAGGCACGGCCAGAACCGCGCCCACCGCGCCGTTGACGTACAGAGCCATCTTAAAAAGAAATTTTCGCCGGGATTGCTCACTGGGCTGGTTCGTTGGATTGTTCAAAGTTCACTCACCTCTGTTGCTGTGGCGGCGGTATATCTTTTTTCCGCGCGGCTTTCGCCACCTATCGCTGCGCTGTTGGAAATGGCTGGCCGGGAAACTGGACGCGGTGCGATGCCAGCCAAGCGACCATGTCGGTGACTTCTTTGTCCGTCATGGGCTTCGTCGTCATTGTTTTGCCGGACCCATCTCCACGCCAATCCGGCATACCCTGACCGGGCAATCCTGAAACTACGATGTCGCGCAATCCCTGAGTGCTGATCAGCGATAGATAGGTTGGATCCATGATTGAACCGACCGCTGCGATTGAACCGACCGCTGCGCCTTGTTTCGAACTGGTGGCGTCAACGTCGGAGGCGGCGGGGCCCGTTCCATCCGCGCCGTGACAGCGAGCGCAATGAGTTTCGAATGCGGCCTTTCCCGCAACGACATCGCCGGGCGTCGCCGCTGCGTAGCCAGGCGGATTGGCGCCATTCAGAATGCCGGGCTTTCCCCAATGAGAGATCATTCCGTTGACGATGCTTTCTACCTGCTGATCGGTCAACATGCCGCCGCTGCTTCGAGCAAATGCAGTGCATCGCTCGAAGAGACGCGCCGTTGGCAACGATGGAAACCATGTGATCGTGCCCTGCCCATGCCAGATAGACCGGATTATTGAGAGGCATGGCCGCACCGTTCAAACCACCGTCTCCATGACACGCCGAGCAATTGCTCTTATAAAGAGTCTCGAAGCCAAGTATCTGGTCGGGGCGCAAAGTTTCAGGACGAAATCCCGGCTTGCCTCGGCAGATGGCTGCAACCCACCGCGCTGAACACGAGCACGATGGTCACCACCATCGCCACAAACGATCTCGCCTTCATCGGCGTGCCTTCATTGGGGATGGTCCTCGTCGTGTTCTTCATCTTCCATTCCCTGCGAGATCAAGCCCGGCGCGCACGGAAAATGGCAACGACTGATACTGGTGGGTGCGGACCCGGACATGCAGGTTAACGACAAAACCCGCCACCAGGCCGAAGGCGATTTGCGATGCAATGAACCATAACCAATCGATGCGCCGATTCAGCTCCGGACTCACCGCCTCCATCGCCGCATATAAAAGCCCGGTCCAGAATATGGGCGCAAGAAACCCGGCGGTTGCAACCGGTTCCCATGGAAACATGGGAAGAATGGCCCCATAGAGAAGCCCCACCAGGACCGAGGCCAGAATGTGGACCACAACGGCAACCAGCAATCCCTCCACGTGAAAGGATGCGAGAAACGCCGTGCTTCTGACCGCCCAATCTGGAATGGCCATCGCGGCCAGAAGATTCGGCGCATACCAGAGGCTGTGGTAGCGGATGAGCCCGTAGAGCGTGGCCGGGGCGATCATCGCGATGCCGCCGGCAATCCCACCCTGCACCCCCGCGCCCAGCGTGAATCTTTCGACCGGAAGGATTTTCCGATGCGACGCCGCAACCGGCAGGCGAGCGACTTGCGTGCGCGTGCTTTTGATTTCGACGATTTCGGTGACGACCGCGACATTCTCATGCCGCTCGTGCGGCAGAACATTCTGGAACCAGCCAACCGAAGCGCACACCGTCAGAATGAGTCCCAGAATGCTGATTGCCCATGCTCGTCACCAACCCCGCGAACAGAAGCGTGATCCCAAGCGCCAGCACAATCGGCCATGCGGTCGGGGCAGGCAGGTGCACCACGTGGCTGGTGGGAGCGCCGGTTTCTGTATCCATGCTCATAATCCTGACTTCTGTCATCTTCCAATGACGTATACGACGAGAAGAACTACCACCCACACGGCATCGACAAAATGCCAATACATCGATAGCGCGTGAAAGCGATGGAACTGGTCCTGGCCGACTTTGCCAAACAGCCCCAGGATCAATACGACACTCAGCATCAATAGTCCAACGGCGACGTGGGTCGCGTGCAAACCGACCAGAGAATAAAACGTGGTGCCGAATAAGCTGGTGTGGATGGTGAATCCGTCTTTGAAGATGAACTCGTACCATTCCTGGGCGGTGCCCACAAGAAAGATGATGCCGAGCAGCATGGTGACTGCCAGCCAGCCGATGAAAGATGCGTGGCTATTTTTTTTCAGTCCATTGACGGAAAGATGTACGGTGATGCTGCTAGAGAGCAGACAGATGGTGCCAAAGACCGGCAGCTTGAGAATTTGGTCCGGCGTGGGACCGCTGAGGCTTTTGCCAAGATAAAAAATGTACGCCACGACAAAGATGAGAAACATGGCCGACTCTGCGGTGATCAAGCACCACATGCCGACGGTGCCGCGATAGGGCAATACCCATGGGTCATCCTTGATATCGAACGTGAACGGAATTGTGGTCACTGGGCTGCCATCTCACTCTCGGTTTCTTCTTCATATTTCCAATCCGGATCTTCCGGATGCTTCAAGTCCCACAGCGGACGCCGACTGCGAACCATCGGCTCTTCGGCAAAGTTGTAGCTGGGCGGCGGAGACGTCGTAGCCCATTCCAAAGTCCAGGCATCCCAGGGATCGTTGCCGGCGAGCTCGCCGACAAAGTGGGAGCGCACCAGGTTGTAGGCAAAGATGAGAACGGCGATCGCCTGAACAAACGCTCCGATGGTGACGATCAGGTTCCATATCGCCCAGTGATGACCGGGCTCATAGGTGTAGATCTCACGCGGCATCCCAAGCAGACCGGCGATATGCATAAAATCAAACGTCATGTGGAAGCCGAGAACGAAGAGCCAGAAGTGCCACTTCCCCAGTGTCTCGCTCATCATGCGCCCGGTCATTTTCGGGAACCAGTAATAAAACGCGCCGAACAGGGCGAAGAGAATTCCGCCGACGATGACGTAGTGGAAGTGGGCGACGACAAAATAGGAGTTGTGCAATTGCCAATCGAATGGCGCGATGGACAACATGATTCCGGTAAGCCCTGCCAGCGTGAATTGAAACAGGAATGCCGTGCAGAACAGCATGGGGACGGTGAAGTGAATTTTTCCACCCCACATCGTGGCCAGCCAGTTGAAAATTTTTATTCCCGTGGGGATGGCGATGATCATGGTCGACAGCACAAATGCGGTATTGGCCGCAGCGCCCATGCCGACGGTGAACATGTGATGCGCCCACACGGTAAAGCTGATGAATGCAATGCCGACTGACGCAGCCACCATCGCCGGATAGCCGAAGATTGCCTTGCGCGAAAACACGGGGATAATCTCGTTCATAAATCCGAAGGCCGGCATGACCAGGATGTAGACTTCGGGATGTCCGAAGATCCAGAAGAAGTGGGCCCACAGGACTGCTGATCCTCCTGCCTGGGTATCAAAGAAATGGCCGCCCAAGAAACGGTCAATCAGCAGCATGATCTGCGCAGCAGACAGCGGCGGAATGGCCGCGACTGCCATGACGGAGGTGACCAGCATCAGCCAGACAAACAAGGGCATGCGGTTGAGCTTCATTCCCTTGCAGCGCATGGAGAGCGTGGTCACAATAATGTTCAGCGCGGTGCCGATGGTCCCAATTCCGCTGATAAAGATTCCCAGCGCCCAATAATCACTGCCACTGCCCTGGCCAAACGGCTTCTCAGTCAAAGGCGCGTAGGCGAACCATCCCATGTCCGGAATGCCGGAGCCTCCGTAAAGTCCCTTGCCGCCAAGAAAGCTGTAGTAGAGCAGCGATGCGCCAAACAAAAAGATCCAGAAGCTAAAGGCATTCAGCCGGGGAAAGGCCATGTCTCGGGCGCCAATCATCAGCGGCACCAGGTAGTTGGCAAATCCGAACAGGATGGGCATCGCCACAAAAAAGATCATGGTGGTGCCGTGCAGCGTGAACAGCTGGTTGTATTGTTCGGGCGAGAGAAAGGTGGATTCCGGTTTGGCCAACTGAATGCGAATCAGCAGCACTTCAAAGCCACCGATGAGCATGAACATGATCGAAGCGGCGATATACATCAGACCGATCTTTTTATGATCGGTGGTCACGATCCAGTCGTGCATCACCTCTAAAAATGGCCGGGCACGCTCCAGTTTCGGAGTTCGATCGATCGCTCCTGATGCGGAATCAGCCATGATCTGCGTCTCTCACTTCTATTTTAGGGTCACAAGATAGGACGCGATCTGATCGACGTCCTGATCACTCAATTTCATCGCAGGCATCAAGCAGCCCGGCTTATATGCATCTGGATTCTGAATCCATTTCACCAGATTGGCGCGTGTGTTCGGCAAAGCCCCGGCCGCAATGGTGTCGCGGCTCATCAGATGCGTCAGGTCGGGTCCAAAGCGACCGTTGGCTACAGTTCCCTTCACGGCGTGGCAGTTGATGCAGGCATTCTGTTCGAAAACTGTTCGTCCGGCGGCCACGCTAGGGTCCTGAACCGCATTTTGTTGTTGGTTGGCAATCCATTTCTGGAAATCGGCAGGAGTCTGCGCGTAGACGCGAATCAGCATGCGGGCATGTTCCACTCCGCAAAATTGCGCACACTGGCCCAGATAGACGCCGGTAGCCTCCGGCTGAATCCACATCTGGTTGACCTGCCCGGCCATCAAGTCCGTCTTGCCAGCCAACCGCGGCACCCAGAAACTATGGTCGACATCCGCAGTAACAAGTTTCATGTAGGTTGGCAGCGGGTGAGACGCATCGCCAACGGGCACATGCAGTTCGTCCGCCGTCACGACACCGTATTTCGGATAGGTAAATTCCCACCACCATTGATGACCCGTGACGGTCACATCCAGCGCCTGCCTGGGCTGCGGCGCGTGTTGAATGCTAAAGATAATTCGCACGGTGGAAAGAAACAGCACCACCACAATCAGAATTGGGAAAACGGTCCACGCCAATTCGATCTGATTGCTTCCGTAAATCTGGGGCGGCTCTTTTTCGTCGTCGCCGGGCCGCCGACGATAACGAATGATGACATAGAGCAGCAAACTGCAAACAGTAACGAAAATTGCGCCCGTGATGATGAGCACGAAGATGGAAAGGCGAACGATATCGTGGGCCTGCCGCGATTGCGCAGAGAAAATGCTTGTCGAAGAGGTAAACAATTTGTCGAAGAAGCTGTCGCCGTTACTGGAGCCTGCACTCATTGCCAGAGCCGCACGATGGAAGCATGAATGGCCGCGCAACACCGCCGGCAACATGGTGGGACGCATGGCATTCAGATGAAAAAGCCTCAATGCATCACTCCTGGAACAGTACATACCTGGAAACGCTGAGTACCTGTGTTTGTCTGTCAGGAAGGTCTTCCGTGCCTACCGATTGCTGAATTTCGAGGGAAGTCTGACTTACTAGTATGACATTGTTCTCGCGCGTGGTGGTTACATCCAGGATTTTCTTCAACAGAAAATTCTACTCGGAACGAACGGCTGCCACATATGAGTAAAGTCATTGACGGATGCGTGGATTCGCGAAGATGTAGAGCGCATCGGTGAGCAGGTTCACCAGCACATACGTCAAACCGATGGCCAGAATGCAGCCCTGCACCAGCGGATAATCCCGATTGGAGATTGCCGAGATCGTGAGTCGCCCGAGACCGGGCCACGAGAAAATTGTTTCCGTGACAATGGCGCCCGCTAAAAGCGTGCCGAACTGAAGGCCGACGACCGTCAGCAGAGGAATCATCGCATTCGGCAGCGCATGGCGATAGACAACTGCGCGCTCGGAGAGCCCTTTGGCGCGTGCAGTGCGGATATAGTCCTGACCAAGTTCTTCCAGCATGGAGGTGCGAACCATCCGCGTCAGGATCGCCGCCAACGCTGTCCCCATGGTGATGGTGGGCAAAATAAAATTCCGCCACGAACCCGTACCCGACACAGGAAGCCATCCCAACAGAATCCCAAAAATCAAAATCAAAATGGGGCCCAGCGTGAAGCTTGGGAAATGAAACGCCAAACAAACTGATCACGCCCAGGCTTTGATCCTGCCACTTCGAGCGGTGCCGCGCGGAAGCGATGCCGGCGGGGAACGAAAGCAAAATCGCAAGAAAGATCGCCGGAATGGCCAGCTCCAATGTATAGGGATAGCGCGACAGAATCAGCTGCGTAACCGGCGTGTTGAAGCGAAGAGATTGTCCCAGACTTCCGTGCAGCACGCCGTCCCAGTAGCGAACATATTGCGTGCCGAGTGGAACATCCAGAGCCATAGGCATGGCGCAATGCGCCGATGTCGGAAGCGGTGGCACCCTCGCCCAACATCTGCTCCACGGGATCTCCGGGCACGAGATGGATGAGAAAGAAAATGAGCGACACAACAATCCACAACACTGGGAGTACCAGCAGGAGCCGCTTCAGAACCGTTTGCCAGGCTGCTTTCATGCGGGACCGCGTCCTTCGTTTTGATTTGCGTGGATGTTGCTCACGTCTGGTTCAGGTTCTGGATTTGGATTGATGTTTTCGGAGTCGGCGTACGACATTGTGGGGTTATCAAAGAGAGAGCCCTGCGCCTGAATGCTTGGCAGCGGTTCTTGATCGGCCGTGGATGGAGGTTCCTGCTCAACACGGACGCGTGTGATGCGGCGATTTTCCATCGCAGCCACAGTGAATCTTCGCCCATCCTGTACGAAAGAATCGCCGACCTTGGGAATTTTCTGCATGTGCACCAACAGAAAACCCGCCAGTGTCTCTACGCCGCCATCGTGCGGCAGATGCCAGCCCATTTGTGTCTCCAGGTCCAGCAACGTCACGTTGCCGTGCAGCACCAGTGTGCCCGATGGAAGTTCTTGCATGGAGCTGTCGCGTACGTCGAATTCATCCTCCATCTCGCCGACAATCTGCTCCAGCGCATCCTCTACGGTCACTAAGCCTGTGATCGAACCAAATTCATCGACAACGATGGCGAGATGTCTTCTGCGAGTTTGAAACTCGGTCAGCAGATCGGAAACCAGCTTGGTCTCGGGAACGAAAATCACCTCGTGCATCAACTGACCTAATTGCATTTCATTTTCGCTGGTGCGGATTGCGTTCCCCGGTGACGCTGCCTGCAGGACGGAGCGGTAATGCATGAGCCGCGCAAGATCCTTGGCATAGACCACGCCGATGATGTGCTCCGGCCCTCGGGCGGGATCGAAAACCGGGACGCGCGAGCGTTGAATCTGGGTGATGCGGGCGTTGGCTTCCGCAATGGAAAGATTCGCGGGCAGAGAGAAAATCTTCTGCCGCGGGATCATGATTTCGCGCACGGTGATCGTGTCGAGATCGAGAACGCGATGGATAATTAGCTCCAGCTTTTCCGGCAGCAGGCCCATGCGCCGCGTGGCCGTGGTGATCAGCTTTAACTCTTCCGGAGAATGGACGCTTCCCTCTGGCGCGCGGGACAGCCGAAACAAGCGCAGCACAACTTCCGCAGAGGCATTCATCAGGCGCACGAGCGGGCGCGTCACCTGCATAAAAACACGGATCGGGCCGGCGATTGCCAACGCCATTTTTTCGCCCTGGCGCAGAGCCAGCGACTTGGGCACCAGCTCGCCGAAAATAACTTCCAGATAGGTAATCAGGCCGAAGGCCAGGACTGCGGAGAGTATGCCGCCGTAGAAGCGGGCATGCGGCAGCATGGAAAGCCAGGGCAGTAGAAAGCGCGCGACAAACGGCTCGCCTAACCAGCCCAGGGTCAGG
This sequence comes from uncultured Acidobacteriota bacterium, assembly GCA_963719625.1. Classification (GTDB taxonomy): domain Bacteria; phylum Acidobacteriota; class Terriglobia; order Terriglobales; family Acidobacteriaceae; genus JAKAAZ01. The sequence continues at coordinate 166,953 of CAVRDB010000011.1, read as the reverse complement.
CTGGCCAGCGTCACCCCCAGCTGTACGGCCGGCAACAGCTCGTCTAAATTGGCCTGTAAATCGGCGACAATGCGGGCGCTGCTGCGCCGTTCTTCAATCAGTTGCTGCACGCGTGTTCGCCGCAGGGAAACCAGGGCAAACTCCGCTGCAACGAAAAATGCGTTGGCCAGAATCAGCGCCGCAATCGCGGCAGCTCGAAATAGCGGCAGACTTGGCATTCGCCTCCGAGTGTAAAGCAAAACCAGGAATACGATGCGCTATCTCGTTTCGTTTAAGGCCGCAAGGTGATATTTGGCAGTTTGGGACACAATTCCCTTCCTCCCGCTGGAGGTAGTTTTCTGGGAACCCTGGTCAGGAATTCCTTCGTATCTTTGGCTGGCCGGTAGTACATTTTCATTAACCTTAAGTTCCGTCGGAGGATTCCCCCATGAACGCTCCACGACTCGGTATATCCTTGCTCGCCCTCATTTGCGTCTCAACCCTTTGTTATGCGGCGGAGCCGGAATTCCAGCGCTCCCTGACCGTCAGCGGAAATCTCACTTTCAGCGTCTGCAACGGTTCCGGATCGATCCATGTATCGGGAGTCGACGGCAGCAAGGTTGAAATCTCGGCAAAGGTGCATAAAAGCAGTTGGCATAACATAGGCGAATCCGGAGACATGAAGGCGATTGCCGCCACTCCACCGATCCACCAGACCGGCAATGCGATCCAAGTGGGCGACCCGGATACATGCGGCGGCGCGAAGGCCCGCAATATCGATATCGACTATGAGATTTCCGTTCCGAAGAGTTCCACTGTAGAGGCCAAGAGCGGCGCGGGCAGCATTCATGTGGAAGGAATCGGCGGCTTCGTCCATGCCTCGACAGGCAACAACGGGAACATCGTCGCCAGCAACATCGGCCCGGATTCCAAACTGACGACTGGTCCCGGCACCATCGATATCCAGGCCGCCCAAGGAATGGTGACGGCCATGGCCGGATCGGGGAGCGTAGCCATTCGCGATTCGAACGTGAGCGAAGCGCGGCTACACACTGGTTCGGGAGACATCACCGCCATGAACCTTCACGGCGGCATGCGTGTCAATACGGGCACCGGCAATCTGACCATTGGCGGCCTGCCCACCGCTGACTGGAAACTTGAGACCGGCTCGGGATCCATCCACGTCCATGTGGATGCGAATGCAAAATTCACGCTGGATGCGGAGACCGGTTCGGGCACGATCGATTCGAACTTGGCGAGCCCACTCTCCGGCCACATCACGAACGGCGTGTTAAAAGGCCCCGTGAATGGCGGCGGACCTGTGGTCCAACTGTATACGGGTTCCGGAAATATCAATTTCGATTAAAGAATCCGCAGGCGATGCCGGGCTGCCAACGAATTTCTCCGCGAATATCTACATGATGCGGTGAATCGTAGCGGCCCGGCGTCATGTTTGAATCGTGCGAATTCGCATACAGTAGAAATATGATTCATGAGCCCCGCACAATTCCTGCCGAGCGTTTTCGCCTGATCGTGTTTGACCTGGATGGAACGCTGATCGATTCGCGGGCCGACCTGACGCAATCCGTGAATGCAATGCTGCGATATCTTCATCGCCCTGAACTGCCTGAGGATGTCATCGCGAGCTATATTGGAAACGGAGTTGCGATGCTGGTCCGGAGTGCGCTGGGCGACCCGAACGATGCCGCAATGCTGGACGAAGCGGTCGCATATTTCCTCGCTTACTATCGCGAACACAAACTGGACAATACCTATGTCTATCCAGGAATGTTGCCGTTGCTGGATGCATTGCGCAGCGATCCACAACAGCCTCTGCTGGCGGTGCTGACCAACAAGCCTGTGGGACCATCGCGTGCCATCTGCGAAGCCCTGGGATTGGCGGAAGGAATGTTTCGCATCTACGGAGGCGACAGCTTTGCAACAAAAAAACCGGATGCGTTGGGATTGATGACCCTGCTCCGCGAAGCGAATGTCGAGCCGCATCAGGCGGTGATGATTGGGGATTCCGACGTCGACGTTCTAGTGGCAAAAAATGCCGGGACATTTTCCATCGGCTGCAGCTACGGTCTTTCGCCGCACACGCTGGAAATTGTGCCGCCGAACGTAATGGTCCACGCACCCCTGGAATTGATGCCATTGCTGGCGCAATAATCTACCTCGGCCAAGCTACAATTCCAACACGTCAATATGGTCGAGGTTTCTCTGTGCGAATGAAGCGGCTTCTTCTGCCTACTTTGGGATGCCTATTACTGACGGCCAACCTGACCGCCCAGCCGTCTTCAGCGAAAGATAGTGCGGGCCTCAAATCATTTTATGAATCCGGGCTCCAGCGCAATGGAATCGTCGGCAGCAGTCTGGTGTTGCTCGATGGCAACCACATTGTGTTTCAAGATTTCCATGGCCTGCAGGACCTCTCTTCCGCGCAGCCAGTCGATAAAAATACGACGTACCATTGGGCGTCGATTACAAAGACATTTACCGGCGTCGCCATCATGCAACTCCGCGATCGCGGCCTGCTTTCTCTGGACGATCCCCTGATCAAATACATTCCCGAACTTGCTGCGGTACACGATCCTTACGGCCCCATCTCCGCCATCACGATTCGGGAAGCAATGTCGCATTCCAGCGGATTCCGCGATCCTACATGGCCGTGGAAGACGGAGCCTTGGCAGCCCTTCGAACCCACGCAATGGTCGCAGATCGTCGCCATGCTGCCGTATACCGGCATCGAGTTCGCGCCCGGCTCGCGCTTCGGCTACTCCAACCTGGCGGTGGTATTTCTGGGCGAAATTATTCAGCGTCTTTCCGGCGATCCCTATGAGGCGTATATGGAGAAAAATGTGCTGGGGCCGCTGGGAATGTACCGCTCCTATTTTGATCGCAGCCCATATACGTTGTTGCGCTATCGCTCGCACAGCTATGACTTGAAAAATGGCAAGGTGACGGAAGATCCCTTCAACTTCGATACTGGAATTACGCGCTCGAATGGCGGACTGAACGCTCCGCTGCCGGATATGGTGAAGTATCTGAACTTTCTGCTTGGCGATCCTGCCCATCAGGCCGAATACGACGCCATCCTGAAGCGTTCTTCGTTAGAAGAAATGTGGAAGCCCATCTTGCCGGTGGTTCCCGATGCCGATTTTCCTTCGCGCGCCGGTGCCCATGACTTTGTTGCGGGAAGTTTTTTTGTTCATACCGATGGCAAGGTGCGTCTGGTTGGGAAGTCCGGATGGCAGAACGGCTTCCTCAGCAATTTCTATCTCGATCCAACCTCACGGAAAGCATACATCGTGGTTTACAACACGGATGCGCAGGATGCCACGCAAAACACTCTCGACTTCGATACGCAACTGCGCGACTATCTCATCGACCACTATTTCAGCAAGTCAAGCAAGTAGAAAACTCGACCTGGCTCGACGGAAAAACGTGGGTAGTGGGTCAGTTTGGATTCGGGAAGAGGATTCTGCTACAGTCCGATGCATGCTTTTCATGGTTATCGAAGATTTCAAGAACGGTGATCCGGCCCCTATCCGAGAACGCTTTGTTCGTGATGGCAGAATGCTGCCGGAGGGTGTCATTTATCATGCGAGCTGGATAGATCCAGAAAATTCCCGTTGTTTTCAGGTAATGGAAGCACAGGATCAAGACGCTCTTCAGGCATGGTCAAATCGTTGGGCTGACCTGATTGACTTCAATATCATACCGATTCTGTCTTCTCAGGAATATTGGACGAAGATCGATCGGGAAGAAGAATAACCTTTTATCTGATTTCAAACTGAGACACTACCAAAATTTTGCTTTCCTGCCGTTTCCGTGTCGGCTTTGTGCACGGCGTTTATCGGGTCGTTCGGCGTTTGGGGCGGTCAGACTCGCTCATGTGACGGATTAGAATCATACGTGATCGACGTAAGTGAACTGACGGAAGCGCAGAAGGCCACCGAAGGCTTCGCCAACACGTATGCAGGGATGATGAACCTCTACAACCAACCCGGCTTTATCGCGGCTCTATGTGCTCATGAAGCCGCGCACCTCATCTTTTATAGCGGATGGGTAGTATCCCGTTTGAGATCGTCCGACCGAAGATTCATTACAACGATTCAATGAGCAGGTTTGAAGGCTATATGGCTGGAGTCAAGCCCCAGCTTCCCGATTGTGAACCTAGGAAATGGCAAGAGTGGGTGTCGGCCAAAGCACTTGGCTGCGCTGCCGGTGGAGTCGTAGGGCGTCGGCTGCTCCCACATGCAGACGGCGGTGATTCTGAAGACAAACGGCTGTTCATTCAGGAGTGTTCCGATTTGGTCAGGCATTTGGGAGGCATTTCCATAGACGCGGAAGAGGTCTGGGCGTGGGCTCAGGAGGAGGTTTCGCGACAATTGGGCTCAGACCCAAGCTTATGAAGTTGATTCAGAAACGGGCGGAGGAACTGAAGGCGCTGTTCGGCTTCACGAGCCCTGCTGGGATTAAAATGCGCCTATGCTCAACGTCCTGCTCCTAGGTGTCGTTCACGAATTCCAACGGCAAGAACCTCGATTTCTTTACATGCCTAAGGAAAAGGTTGAAATCTACCTTGCACAGGTGCGTCTGTACTCGCAATGGGTGCGGGCACAGATCGATAGCTTCGAGGCCGAATTGATATTTGACGAAATGAATTTGCCGGAATGGGAGCACTTCAATAGGCTGGAAGACTTTATTGTCGTCCCTTGGATGTACATGGATATTCCGGAAAACGTCAGAAAAGATTTGAACTAACAACCGCGAGAACTCCCGATAGAGAAATTGTTCCTGAAATAGACGAACCACGCGAGAGGCATTGGCTCAAAATAATTGAGAGCGTCTCCACCGAATGCAAATTACAGAACGTCGTTGTTTTGTGTCGTGCCACTCATCTACCGACCTTCTCTCAAAAGCTGATTGAAGCTGGCTTTGACGTTAAGTCGATAGATGTCCGGGAGACGGAGTGGTATAACGCCGAGCTATCGTCTCGTGAACCACGCTACGTACCGATAAGTCAGCTTATGGGGAAGTGATCCGTTGCCCACGAGTGACAGTCTGTCCGGAAACCGCACCACTACCAAAAACGTGATACTGCTTTCCGAATTTCGCGGGTCGCTGATACACTACGAACGATAGGCCACGTGGGGCTATAGCTCAGTTTGGGAGAGCGCGCCGTTCGCAATGGCGAGGTCGTCGGTTCGATCCCGACTAGCTCCACCAAAAGATCCTCCACGAAATTCCGGCAACAATAAAAGCCCGCTTGATTGCGGGCTTTTTCTCCATAGGAGGATACGATGCTTACTCGCCGCCGATTTCTTGCAAACTCCGTTGCCGGTTCCCTCGCGCTTCCATTTCGCCATCTTCTGGCGTCGCCAGCGAAGCACACGAAGGAAACAAAGCCAATCCTGATCGATTCCCACGTACATGTATTCAAGCGCGATCCGAAATTTCCTTATGCCAAGGGAGCACGGATTCCTTCGGAAGACGCACCCGTGGAAATGCTGATCGAGTTGATGCAGGCCAACGGAGTGTCGCGGACAGTCCTGATCCAAATGATTGTCTATCGCTGGGACAATAGCTATTTGGCCAGTGTGTTGAAGCGCTATCCGACGCTGTTCCACGGCGTGTGCCGCGTCAATCCGGAAGACCCGGCGGCTCCCGATCATTTGAGTCAGCTGACACAAGAGGGATTTCGCGGCGTGCGACTAAGTCCCAACGGTACTGCGGATGGCGACTGGATTCGCGGGCCGCTGATGGCTCCGCTATGGAGGCGCTGTGCGGAGCTGAAGGTGCCGATGACTATCCTGACGTCACCCTCGAGGCTCCCTGATCTTGTGCCGCATATTGAGGCAAATCCCGAGCTGACTGTGGTGATCGATCACATGACGGACTGCCCACTCGACCGGCCAGACCTGCTACAGCATCTGCTCGATCTTGCGCGATATCCCACTGTGTTTGTGAAGATTTCTGATATGTCGACGGTTTCGAAGCAGCCGTACCCATATCCAGACGCGCAGGCGGAAGTGAAGCGTGTCTATGAGTATTTTGGCGCCAAGCGACTGATGTGGGCGACCAACTGGCCGACTCTGAAGGAGCTTCCTTATGCCAAAGCTGTTGAACTCTATCGGGATCGAATGAACTTTTTCTCCCCCGAAGATCACGAGGAGATTCTGTACAAAACAGTACAGAGAGTTTGGCCGTTCGGCCTATAGATCGCTGGCCGAGAACTTCCTGGATCTCGCCAAGAATTCCGATGGGAGAAAATTTCTCCATCGCACGCAATTAGCTGACGGTGGACTTCTCTGGAGACCAGCCCTTTCGTTGTAAGCAGTGGCTTGCACGACTCTCGTTTGATCAGTTCTGTCGGAATTGTCACCACCTGTGAGTCAAGACTCGGCTGAGAAATTCGACTCAGCACCAACTTGACCATTTGCTGGCCCAGTTGCTCGGGAAACTCCCGTGTCGTCGTCAGTCCAGGATAGAGCCACGTACTTACTGTATCGTCGCAGCCGGCAACGCTGATGTCGTCTGGAACCTTTAGACCGCTGTCGCGTAGTCCCTTGTAAACACCATGCGCGGTCTGATCGTTGCCCGCCAGGATGGCCGTGCAGGGCTCGCCCTTCGAAATAAGAGCCTTGGTGTTGATATAGCCCATTTCCGTTTCATCTTCGAACTCAAGCCCACTCAGGCGCGGAATAAGTCCGGCTTCATTCATCGCGCGGCGATATCCTTCAAAGTGCCGGGCAAACCACGGGAGTCGAACGTTGCCGACAAACCAGATGTCGCGATGGCCAAGGCTGATCAGGTATTTGGTCATCTCCTGACCGCCTTGAATATCGTCGGAAAAAACAGAGTCACCTTTCAAACTTTTCGGTTCTCCGACTACGTTGTTCCCCAAGACGGAATAGGCGATTCCCTTGTGGTCCAATAATTCCAGAAGATTAGCGGAGTTTGTTCCGGCCAGTACGACCGCCCGCACCACATCATGGCGCTGCACGACCTTCGGCAAGTGAAGCTCTTTCCAGGGAACATTCGGCGAATAATTAAAGGAAAGGAAAACCATGTCCCATCCATGGGCGGCACAGTACGCCTCTGCTCCAATCAAAATTCTGGAATGAAACGCGTGCAACATGGCACGGTTACTCAGCAGGAAGGCCAGCGCTTTGGTTTTATTCCTTTGAGAAAGATCGACATTCAGCTTACCGGCGGCATCCAGTACTACCTCTCGAATGGCTGGATCCACACGGTTGTTGCCATTCAATACCCGGGAAACGGTGGCAACGCTAACGTTAGCTTTGGCTGCAATTTCCCGCAGCCCAATCTTGCTTTTTTTAAGGTCCGAATTATCTTTCATAGGCACTCAGGATTCCGCCGTTAAATGAGATGATCTGTAACTGCTCTTTCGGGTTACGGATTGCGGTCTCCCACTTTCACCAATCCCGATTCATAGTACCCGCAAGATGATACCGCTATTTTCCTTCATTTGAAGGAATAATCCTACCTGACAAGAATACTTTCATGCCTAGCGCAGGGCAGCAAGGTTTGTTTGTGGTATTCACTCGACTACTGGCCTCCTAGCTAGGGCGTTGCATCTGCTCCCCAGATTTGCTGAAGAAACAGGTATCTGTCGCGATGCCGATCCGGCCTGGCCTCGGAATTGGGCGACAAGTGCATGACCTGCCATTTTCCTGTTGGGTCGTACGTGGGCCAATGCGGAAGTCCGGCGCTGTTGGGGTCACCGGTCTTGGCAAAATTGGTCCAATAATTCTGCATCAACTCAGAAAGCTTGTAGTCTTCGGGCCTCCACTTCGCTCCTTGCCGCGAGTCGAGGGTGCCGAAAACATACTCGATATCATCCGAGTGAAAAGCGCCAATCGAAGCTGGGTGATTGGGGTCGCCGGGCGAGCCTAGATCGAAACGATAGCGATAGACCGGAGCGGCGCCCGTTTTCACCTGCGCTTCCAACCATGCCCAGGTGGAGTACGCAATGAAAGCGTCGCCGGCGAAGTCCTCTGCAACTCGGAGTGCCTCGGCATCGTTCGAAGCCGTATATACATCGAGAAAATCTTGCGCACGTGGACCGAACCTCTTCTGCGCCAGTGCGCGCAAGGTTGCGGGAGTAGGCGTTTCAGGCTGGTCTAAGACTTCCTGCGTTCCTTCGTCTTTGTTCCATCCCGCAAGCAGGGGGACGTGTGCCTGATTTCCCCGGCATAAATCGCCGATACGCTTTCGGGCAGAAAATCTCCGTCAATATTAGGCCAGAAGATGGAGTCATCGTCATGCGAAGCGGCGTTGGCCGCCTGCAGAAGATCCGCGGCACTGATTGACCGCAGAAAAGCAAGATTGCTGTTTTTGAAAGCCGATTGGGCAAATTCCTCTCCCCGGCGTTCGCTGACCGACAGCGACGGGAAGGTTAATCTCGGACTGGTAAGGGCTCCTCCGCTTTCTCCGATGGCGCGGGCAAACAATCCCTGGGAAAGAGGCGAAGCCATCTGAGCGCTGACGGACATCGATCCAGCGGATTCGCCGAAGATCGTGACCTGGTTTGGGTCGCCACCGAAGGCGGCGATATTGCGCCGCACCCATTCCAGCGCATAGGTCTGGTCCATTAAACCGTAGTTTCCGGCGGCGTGCTTCGCGGATTCCGACGCGAGACTTGGAAGCGAAAAAAAGCCGAACACTCCAAGCCGATAGTTCATGGATACGACCACGACGCCTTTGCGCGCCAAGTGCTCGCCGTCCTGTCTGGGTTCCGAGGTGCCTCCTGTAGTGAATCCGCCGCCGTAGATCCAAACCATGACTGGAAGATGTGCGGCTGTGTCCTGGGCGGGCGTCCAGACATTGAGCGTCAGACAATCCTCACTTTGGCCAGGATCGCGGAAGATCATGTCGTCATACAGCTTCGGCTGCATACAGTGCGAACCAAAGCTTGTGGCGGATCGAATTCCGGGCCAATTTGCCGCCGGTTGTGGAGGCTTCCAACGCAACGGTCCTACAGGCGGCGCGGCGTAGGGAATGCCCAGAAATGCGCGGACCTGTCCGTCGGAACTGAGAGTCCCTTTGACTTTTCCACGATCCGTAGCGACTACGAGTCGATCGGTCGCGCGTGCCGCCGACGCAGAAAGTAGGAAAGCGCAAGCACCTGCCGCAAGAAACCTGGATCGGTTGAGACGCCGCACCGTCTTCGTTGTTCCTTTCTTTCGGAACCTATTCGACTTCAATAGCCTACACCTCCAAGTAAACTACCGGATGCAATCTAGAAAACTTTCACCTGTCGGGAAATTTCGATTCGTATCACGTAAAATCCCATCGTGGCTGCGGCTTACGTGTTGAAATGGTCCAGAGAGGCCTGGAAGCATTCAAGGCCTGAAGGACCTATTCTTTTGGATTCCAACTCATCTCCGATACGTCTCCATTCATGATGATAAAGCCGGCACAGCTTCCCAGCACCAGTTCACCCGCTGGGATTTTCTATGGATGGTGGATTGTCGGGGCAGCCTTCCTGAATCTTTTTTTTACCACCGGCGTGATTTATTACGGGTTTCCCGTTTTCTATCCCGCATTCGTCGCTTCGCTTGGATTCACACGGGCGCAGGTCACCCAGGGATTTCTGGTGGGCGCTCTGGTGTTTGGACTTCCCTTTGGCCTGTTTGCCGGCACGCTCATCGATCGAGTGGGCGCTCGCAGTGTGATTCTGTCGGGGATTGCCTTGATCGGTTTGCCGCTGGCACTGATGGGGAGGATGACCCATTTCTGGCAGTACGAACTGCTGTGCATCGCGGAAGTCGTCGGCTACACGCTGGCAGGTCCGATTGCCAACCAGGTGTTGATCGCGCAGTGGTTTCGCGTGCGACGCGGCCAGGCGATGGGATATGCGTATCTTGGATTGGGATTGGGCGGCGTGGTTTCTCCTCCACTGGCGAGTTATTTGATCCGCAGTTTTGGCTGGCGCACTGCGTTGGAAATTTCCGGCACTGTAATTCTGGCAGTGCTGTTTCCGGTTGGCATCTGGATAACACGCTCGACTCCGTCCGAGATGGGACTGCTGCCGGATGGGGTGACCGCGGCTCCGCTGGAGCAAGTTGATGCGGGGTTGGGTGCATCGAGCGGAATCTCCGCAGCGATTCGCACGGCCAACTTCTGGCTGATTCTGGCGGGCGCGACACTGATTCTGAGCTCCATCAATGCGGTGATCCAACACTTCATTCTTTTCATGAGAGATCAGGGCTATTCGACCCGAACAGCTTCTCATTTTCTCTCGGCTCTGCTTTTTGCCAGCCTGGGTGGCCGCGTACTGGTGGGATACATCGCGGACCGTTTTCGCAAGAAGAATACGATGGCGCTGTTCTATCTTGTGCTGGGCGCTTCCATCCCGCTGCTGTATCTGGCGCACCAGCCCGTTGCAGCCTTTGCGTTCGCGATTACCTTTGGATTTTCCATGGGCGCCGACTACATGCTGATTCCGCTGGTGACAGCGGATTGTTTTGGACTCGCTTCCCTGGGAAAGCTGCTGGCCCTGATTATCATGGGCTATACGATTGGCCAATGGATCGCGCCCTGGATGGCAGGAAAAATCTTCGACACCTATCATAGCTATGGATTGGCCTGGGCAATCCTGACCGTCGCCGGCCTGCTGGGCGCGGCAGCCATCTATGCTGTGTCTCCTCCGTCGAAAGCATTGGCAGCTGGCGAAAAGGTGTCAGACTTTTCCGGGAGCGCACAAGAATGAGCCGTGCATTTTTTCAGAGTCGAACAGAGCTGTACTGTACGACCCATCCAGCCATGGGCACGGAATATTCTCTTTACCTGCATGCACGTTCGCGTGAAGAGGCCGACTCGATTGCCCGGCCAGTATTTCAGGAAGTCGATCGCGTGGATGGGCTGCTGAGCAATTATCAGGAGAGCAGCGAGCTTTCCCGCATCAATCGTGAAGCGTTCGAGCATGAGGTAACGACAGACCCGGAAACTTTCCGCTTTCTTGAGACTTGCCTTGAATGGAGTAAAAGGTCGCGCGGGGCCTTCGATATTTCGGTCGGCAAACTGATGAAGGTCTGGAAATTCTTTGGAGCTTCAGGAGCGCTTCCGTCGCCGGAAGAGTTGTCCAGAGCGCGGGACGATGTGGGCTGGGAAAAAATTCGATTGGACAGCGAGCGACGTACGGTGCGGTTTCTCTCTACTGGAATCGAATTGGATCCAGGCGGAGTCGGCAAGGGGTACGCGGTGGATCGGGCAGTCAGAGTTCTGCGAGCGAAGGAAGTCGACGCAGCGTTACTCTCCGCGGGCAGCAGCACCATCTATGCGCTGGGCGCGCCGTCGGGAGAAGCGGGCTGGAAGGTGCGCGTGCCCGGGGCCGGTGCGGGAGAAGACACCATCTCCACGGTCATTCTGCGGGACACCTCTCTCTCAACGGCCAATCTTTCTGAAAAGAACTTTGTCCACGATGGGCACTTCTATGGCGCCATCATGGATCCACGAACTCTACGACCTGTGGAAGGCACGCTGCAGGCGACGGTGATTTCGCCATTGGCTACCGATAGCGACGCGTTATCGAATGCATTGTTTGTATCGGAACCAGCAGACAGAGAGTTGTTACTGGACGAACGAGAGCAGGATTGTGCGCTGGTCATTCGAGAACACTTTGAGCAAGAACAGCGTGGGCAAGAAAAACAATTTGCAACGGAGTATCAGGCCATTCGCTGGCCTGCCGACGTTGCCAACGGGCAGCTCGCCGAAGTGGCGAATGCCGAGGAGAGCTGAAAAACTATGAACCGCAGAAGTCTGCTCCAGGGTCTCTCATTCAGTATGCTGGCGGCCAAATTATCGGGCGCGTCCTCGTTCTACGGTCAAGCAGCGAAACCGCAGCCAGAACCCCAGCGGCGCATATCGGCCAATGATCGCGTCAACATCGGCATCATTGGGCCGGGAAGCCGCGGGCAGGAGCTGGTGCGGCAATTGCTGCGCACACCGGGCGTGGAAATTGCCGCACAGTGCGATGTATATGAACCGCGCTTCGCGGAGGTGAATGAACTGGTCGGCAAGAAAGTGCTGGCCTATAAGGATTATCGCGAGCTGCTGGAGCGAAAAGATATTGACGCGATCTTTATCGCCACGCCGCCCGTATTCCATGCGAAGTATGCGGTCGCCGCCATGGAAAGCGGTCGACCGGTGTATGGGGAAAAAACTCTTGGCTTTACTCCGGAAGATTCCCAAAGCATTGTGGATGCGATCGCGAAGACCGGTCAGATTTTTCAGATCGGGCATCAAATGCGCTACGCGTCCTGGATTCGCGACTCCATTGAGCGAGTGCACAAGGGAGAGATTGGAGAACCGACCCAGGTGTACACGTACTATCACCGCAGCGACAACTGGCGGCGCGAGGTGCCGAACCCCAGCCTGGAGCACCTGATGAACTGGCGGCTCTATCAAGAGACTTCCGGCGGTTTGTTTGAGGAACTTGGCTCCCATCAAATCGACATTGGCAATTGGGTCTTTCAAGAAGCGGCGCAAGACGTGATCGGCACAACGAGCATCGCGGTCTACCATGATGGCCGCACGGTGGGCGACAACGTGCAGGCCGTCCTGGGGTATTCCAAAGGCAGACGCCTTTTTTTCAGCTCCATCACGGACAATGCTCTGACGGGGAATCAAATCTGGGTGTATGGCACCGACGGCAGCTTACAGATCACGGGCGAAGACGCCACGTTTTACCGTAAGAAGGAAAAGACGATTACGGAGGCATCGCATACGCATGTTATCCAACGCGGACTGAAAACCGGCGCCTCCTACAACCCTGACGGGGCGATGCCCTATCGCGGACCGGGAGATCCGGTGCCGGTGCGAAACAAAGAAGAGCCGACGCTCACTGCTTGCAAGTCTTTTGTGGAATGCGTGCGCAACAAACAGCAGCCGTTTGCGAATGCTGACGTAGGCTTTCGATCGGCGATGCCTTGTTCGATTGGGAAGCATGCCTTCGCTGAAGGACGCGTGATGAAGATTCCGCAATTGAAAAGGCTGAGTTGAAGCCTGGGCGATTTCATGTTGCAGCATCCGCAACGTTAGTTGTGGTCAAGCGAAGCCGCGGAGGCCGATTGCAGACCGGTCGCGGCTTTCTATTCTGACGAGGCTTCGACTTCAGCGGGTGGCCGAATCAGCAAAAAGATAAAGACAGTCGCCAATACGGGGAGAAGCCCGGCGGCAAGGAACGCTGGCCGATAGGAAAACCGATCGACCAGAAAGCCCACCAGAAATGTAAATCCCGTACTTACGATGCCGGCCGCCAAGCCGCTGAGGCCGGTCACGGAACCGACCACTTCCTGAGGGAAAAGATCGGATGGCAACGTGAGACCCATGGTGGACCAACTGGCATAGCCCCACAGCGCCACGCAGATCAGCGCGAGCGCGAAATATACATTGTGCACGCGGGCTGCGGGTATCCCGGCAAGGATCGGCAAACAACTGGCGAGGCAGATCCAGGTGCGAGCGCGCACCACAGACATTCCATGCCGAATGCAATAGCCGGAAAGCCAGCCGCCGGTAAAGTTCCCGATGTCGGCAGCGATAAATGGAATCCAGGCGAACAAGGCGATCCGCTTCAAGGTGAAGCCGCGCGCGTCGCTGAGATATTGCGGGAGCCAGAAAACATAGAACCACCAGATCGGATCCGTGAGCGCACGACCGAGAACGATGCCCCAAAGATTGCGATTCTTTGCCAGACGCCGCCATCGTGCCCATCCGCGATCGGTTGTCGCGGGCGCGGCATCGCGACCAGCCTCAATCAGAGCGACTTCCTGGCGGCTCACGCGAGGATGCTTATCCAGCGGATGATAGACGCGCAGCCATACCGCCAGCCAGACGAACCCAAGCAGCCCGGAAGCCACAAACGCCCACCGCCAGCCGAATGCCAAAGCGAGCAGTGGAATGGTCAAGGCCGCCAGCGCTCCGCCGACGCTGGAGCCACTGTCGAAGATCGCGACAGCGAGGCTGCGCTCCTCACGCGGAAACCATTCGGCAACAACTTTACTGGCTCCGGGCCAATTGAAACCCTCTCCAATGCCCAGCATGAATCGAAAAAAGGCAAAGCCAAAAACGGAGCTGGCGAAACCGGTGAGGATATTCATCACCGACCACCAGACCGCAGCCACGGCCAAGCCAACGCGGCTGCCAACGGCATCCAGAACGATGCCGCCGATCAGCCATGTGATGGCGTAGGAGATCTGAAACGATCCCAGAATTTTCGCCAGGTCGGTATGGCTCAGGTGGTATTGCGCCGTAATCATCGGCGACAACACGGAGAAACTTTGACGGCTGATGTAGTTGGTTACCGTCGAAAAGAAAAGCGTCCAGACGATCCACCAGCGGGTTCTGCCCGCATGCCCGGATGGTTTGGACAGCGCAGCGCCAGACTGTGCGTCATTCAATCTTCACCTCGTCTGGAGCAGTTCCATCTTGCCGAAGTTCAATGGGCATTCCCTAGAATTCCTGGAAACCATTTGACCGCGTTGTCATGGTAGAGCTTGCGAAGAATTGGCTGCGGGAGAGCCAGCCCCTGCACATTGTGACCGTGGTATTCGACCACGTCATTGGTAGCAAAAAACCGCCAGTCGTTCGCGTAGCGATTCTCCCAATCTTTCATCCTTTCCTCCGCATTGTTATTCGGGCCGAGCTCATTGTCTGTCGCGTAAATCAGGCGATCCTGATACTTGGTAATGAATGCGATCAGAGCGTCGTGCGGTTGCATTTCAACATAGGGCATGCGAGCGGCAAGGTCGACGGCAAAGTTTGGGTACTTATCCAAATGCTGCGCCAGCTGGTTGAAATCGGCTTCCATGCTGCCTAAGTGCGCCCCCACCATGCGAAGGTTCGGGTTCGCATCCAAAATGTGGTCCCGCGCTATCAAGATTGAAGCTTTCGATGGCGCGCCAGGCTTCGTATACATGTATAGCTCAGGGTGCTGCACGTAGTAGCCGTAGTCGGCTGCATTGGGATTGGGAGCTTCCCATATCGTATTCGGGTCGGCAAGGTGGGCAATCAGCGTTTTATTGTGCGCTGCGATGTTCTTGAAAATCGGCTCAAAGACGGGATTGTCGGGCATGATGTAGTTCCCCTTCGTGTCCTTGATTTCCATGCCGACATTTTTCCAGATTTTTACCGCGACAGCCCCTTGCGCAAAATCTTCATTGATGATGCGATTCGCATTTTCAGAGAAATTTGGCTGATCGAATTTAAATGGATCGAGCGTGGAACAGAATGCCATGTATCCATCGCTGTGATGGACAACGTTCCATGCGTCCTTGCGCACCCTGGATATATCCTTCGTCTCCGGGTCGTGGTCATCCACCAGCGTGATATCGAGGGTATGCAGGTTGAGCTTTTTCAGCATCGCATACAAGGCTGGTGCAGCCTGGAAGGCGTGCGTGTGTGTGTCAATCGGATCGAGCGCAGCGAATTGCTGAATTTCCTGCTGTGTAAACGGCCCACTTACCGGCGTACTTGAGGATGACGCAGGAACCGCTGTTTTCTGTGGTTGTTGTTTGCTGCATCCCGCAAATGCCACTGCCAACGCTAACGAAAAAGCAATTCTTTTCACGCTTCCCATCCTTCGGTTCGATTGTGCTGTGCGTTTACATTTTCATTTTTCAACGGGGCTTGATCAGACGGAAACAGGGTGATCGAGGATCTCCTCATTCCTAGGGTCCCAATACAGTTTCTTACCGCTCCAATAGGACTGTGCCGCCATGATGCACACGAGGGCGTGGGAGAAACCATGGTCGACGTTGGCGTTCGGTTGTTTGCGCACCTGCATCGCCTTTAGCCAGTTCATCAGGTGATTCGCATCGTCGTCATCGGGCCCGCGAGAATCCGGAGGTGGCGCACCGGGAACATGGACAATCTCTTCCTGTTCATGGGCCGGCGCCACAATGGGAAGCTTCGAATAATTTACGGAGCCGTCTAATTCGTTTCTGCCGCCTTCTTTGCTGACGACAAAGAACGAAGCCCCCTCTCCGCCATAATTTGCGATGGTGCCGTCGCGCCCCTGAATGCGCGCGAAGCTGCGATAACTATTGCCGAAGATGGTTTTATAGGTGTAGAGAAATCCCTTGGGATAGGTGACCGCCGCTACGCAAGTGTCGGGATTTTGGCGTCCATCTTTCCAGGTAAAGATACCGCCGTTTGCAACCACACTTTCCGGATACGTTTCGTCGGTCCAGAGATGCACCAGGTCGCTGCCGTGGCTCAACCATTGGTCGAAGATGCCACCGGAATAATCCTTGTACAGCCGAAACTCCAAGTAGACATGCGGATCGAAGGGTTGATACGGCTTGCCGAGCAGCCACCGCTTCCAGTCTGTGTCTTCCTCGCGCAGCTTCGATTTGCGGTCAGACATCCACTTCTTCCAATCCATATTCCGATCTTCTTCCATCTGCTCCGACTCGCCGATGTCATTCGGAACAAAGCGCCAACGCTCCTGGTTGACGTTCCACTCCTGCTCAATATGCACCACGTTGCCGATCCGACCGGAACGGACGATGTCTCGAACCGCAAGTTGATACGGCTGGCTGCGATGTTGCGATCCCATCTGGACGACCTGCTTGGAGGCCTTGACCGCGTCGCGGGCTTCCTTGGCGTCGGCAAGTACATTTGCAAATGGCTTCTCGACGTAGCAATCCTTGCCTGCACGCACCACTTCCGTGCATAGCTTGGCATGTTGAAAGTCGCCGGTCGCGATCATCACGCCGTCGATGTCCGGGCGGGCCAGCATTTCTTCTGAATATTTGAAGGTTTGTGGATCGAGATTGAAGGCTTTTTTCACCTGAGCGGCACGTTGCTCGCGAGCCAGACTCCAGATATCGCATACCGCAACTGTTTCGACCGGCATGTCTTTCGAAGCCAATTGCACCATGTGCACATGGCCGTGGCTGCGCTGCCCACACCCCAGCTGCCCGATCCGAATCCGATCATTCGCACCCAAGACGCGAGCGTAGGAGCGAGCATCCATGCCAACTGCAAGCGCCGCGACTCCGGCCTGCTTCACAAACGTGCGGCGGTCGATTCCTTCTTGTGACTTATCAGTCATCTTCATGCTCTCCCGGTTCGGACATCTCTATGTGAATTGTTGTCTCAATCCCTGCTGCCAAGCACCGCTGAAAATTGCAGCCGCTCTTGCACCTGAGCCGCAGATTCCTTATCAAGATATACCGTGGCATCCGGATGGGTACGAAGAAGCGTTGCCGGACAGTCCGTCGTGATGGGATCTTCCAGCGTCCGCCGGACAATGTCTGCTTTTCGCGGCCCTGGCACAGACGACGATGAGTTTGGGTGCACGAAACAGCGCTGGAATCGTGAGCGTCATGGCCTGTTCCGGCACGTCATGAAAAGTGTGGAACCAACCTTCCGCTGCTTGCTGTTGACGGCACACCGCGTCGAGATGCACGACCTTCATATCCAACGGATCGCTGAAGTCCGCGTCGCCAGGATCATTGAATGCCAAATGTCCATTTTCTCCAATCCCCAGCAAACATAGTTGCGGATCTGGCAAAGCGTAGCCGATCCGCATAGTCTTTGCATGCCTGCTCAGGATCAGGCTGAGTGCCATCGATCTCAAAAAACTCCTGCATCCGCACTTTTTGCGTCAGCTTCTCGCGCAGATAACGGCGGAACGAGGCGGGGTGATCGGCGGGCATACCGACGTACTCATCCATATGGAACCCACGAACCTGGGCCCATGGCAATCCTGGAATTTCTGTAAGCGCTCGCAGCGTATCCACTTGCGAAGCTCCGGTCGCAAAGATAACCGCGACATTCTCTTGTTTCTTCGCAATTTGAGTCAGTGCATCTGCCGCAGCGTGCGCAGCTGCTGCACCGGCGGCTTCACGGGTGGGGTAGATTTCGATTTTCAACTTTTCTACCTGATAATGCTGTACTTCTCCATCCTGTGTCATTTCTTCCTCGGTCAGTTTTCGGCATCAAAAAGATTTTGTTTTCGGTTAAAGTTTTGGTTTCATCATGCGGTCTTCCATCTGGACAGACAGAAGCTCGAACCGCGCGAACCGCGCGAATCACCATTGTTTGTAATCTTTTAGGCGTAGTCATGATGGGCAATTAGAAGTCCGAGCCAACAGAATTACGATCGGGCATTCTTTAGCAAAACATACTTCGCATCATCACGAAAGTCAAGATAGATTTCCTGTTATTCGGTAAGTTTTCTATTGAAATAGTTCCAGATTCATAAAGAAACAAAACGTTTCGATCTAAAGGTAAACTGTTTCATCAGCCGTAATAGGCTCAGTTGCTGCATCCATACAAACATGAAGATTGCGTTTCTTGGTCTCGGAAAAATGGGTACCGCTGTGGTTGGCCGGTTGGTCTCGGCTGGACATACGGTGTCGGTGTGGAACCGCTCGCCAAAGTCGGCGGAAAAGCTTGGAATTCCTGCCGCCACGGTGGCAACTTCCGTCCATGCCGCCGTCGAGAATTGCGAAGTGGTTTGCACGATGCTTGCAAACGATGAAGCGACAGAAGCTGTCGCTTTTGGTCCCGGAGGTGTTCTCGCTGCGCTGCCCGCCCATGCCGTCCATATTGCACTCGGCACACTGAGCGTTGCGTTATCGCGGCGCCTGATGGAGAGCCATGCCGAAGCCCGTCAACGGTATGTCGCAGCTCCTGTTTTCGGACGCCCGAATGTGGCGGCACAAGGCAGACTTTGGGTCGTCGCCGCGGGAGACGAGTCCACACTCGAGGATGTGCGAACTGTGCTGGATGCGATCGGACGCGGGCTCACCATCGTCGGCAATGAACCCTGGCAGGCAAATGCATTCAAGCTTGCGGGAAATTTCATGATCAGCGCGATGATCCAGACTATGAGCGAAGCGTTCGTCTTTGCATCGTCGCAGGGCATCGATCCGGAGCTGTTCCTGGAAACGGTCAATGAAGCGCTGTTTCAGTCGCCGTTTTATCTCAACTATGGCCGGGTGATGTTGCATCCGCCGGAACATCCAGGCGCAACCGTATTGCTGGGCGAAAAAGATATTCGGCTGATGCGCAAAGCGACGGAGGCTGCCGGGATTCAACTTGGACTTGTAGAGTATTTGCAGGAGCAGTTCAACACGGCGATTCGCAACGGCATGGGCCAAATGGATTGGGCAGTTGGGCAATATCGCATGGCTGAACAGGCTTCCAAAGATACGTAATTAGAATGATGAGTGAATTAGGAGATGTATGACCAAGCCTTCCCTGAAGAAGACTAGTGACCTCTCGTTAGCCGGCAGAGTTGCGTTCATCACTGGCGCCAGTTCCGGTATTGGAGCTGCCTGCGCTGAAAAGTTCGCGCAGGTGGGTGCTCGACTGCTGTTGGCCGCGCGCCGGGAAGATCGTTTGCAGGAAATGGCTGCTGATTTGCGGACCGCGGGAGCAGAGAATGTGCACACCCTCGCGCTGGACGTGCGCGACAAAAAGCAGGTTCAAGCTGCAGTAGAAGGATTGCCCAAAGCATGGCGGGCCATCGATGTTCTGGTCAACAATGCCGGGCTGAGCCGAGGACTGGAGAAGCTGCACGAGGGGCACATTGACGATTGGGAGGAAATGATCGACACCAACGTGAAGGGGTTGCTCTATGTCACACGTGCGGTGGTTCCCGGCATGGTGAAACGCGGGGCCGGTCACGTCGTCAACATTGGTTCCACCGCGGGACAGATTGCCTATCCCAACGGCGCGGTGTATTGCGGAACGAAAGCTGCGGAGACTCGTATTACAGAAGGGCTGCGCGAAGATTTGCTAGGCACTCCTGTGCGTGTCACCACAGTTGATCCTGGAATGGTGGAAACGGAATTCAGCAAGGTGCGTTTCCACGGCGATGAAGGACGCGCAGCGAAGGTGTACCAGGGGCTGACACCACTGCAACCAGAAGATGTTGCGGACGCCATTCTGTGGGCTGTCACGCGGCCTGCCCACGTCAACATTGCACAAGTACTGCTGACCAGCGTGGACCAGGCAAACTCCCTGCTATTCAATCGTCGTACCAACTAATTGACTTGCAGGGCTTTCAAACTTCATCCTAACTTTTGCAATTCCGCGTCGATCTCTTTCAGAGCGGCTTGCAAAGCGGAACGCCGCACCGGATGACTGGTCTTTTCTGAGAGAATCCTTTCTCTTTTCAGTTGCAGTATCTGGCGGGCTCGAGCCTGTTCCGCACCGGCGGCCCTCACAACATGTTTTGAAGCTGCTTTCGCAGCTTCTTCTCTTTGTTCCGCCCGCTGTTCCACTTGCTCTTCGACTGATTTACTTTCCCATCCTCGCGCCATATATACAGAGTAGCGGATTAGCGGTTGAATCACACTCACCAAATGGTGTATCTGCTTGAATAGAGAATGCAGAAGAACGAATGTCCTGCGAAGGAGGTTCCATGCGCGCGTTTCAAATTTTGCAATTCGGGCTTGAACATTTGCGGCCGGTCGAACTTCCTACTCCCACGCCCAGCCCTGGAACGGTGCTGGTTCGGGTGCATGCGGCCTCACTCAATTACCGAGATCTGCTGATGATTCGCGGCCACTATGATCCAAAATTGCAGATGCCGCGCATTCCGCTCTCCGATGGAGCAGGCGAAGTTGTCGCCGTCGGAACAGGGGTGACGCGTTTCAAGTCAGGAGATCGTGTCGTTGGACTTTTCCTGCAGAACTGGCAGGATGGCGCTGCTTCGCAAGCAAAATCGCGTGGTGCACTTGGCGGCGATATTGACGGCATGCTCGCGGACTATGTTGTTCTGCCAGAAAATGGCGTCGCTCACTTCCCTGCCCATCTAAGTTATGAAGAAGCTGCGACGCTGCCCTGTGCCGCGCTGACAGCATGGAATGCATTGTTTCACGCAGCCACGATCCAACCCGGCAATACGATCGTGATCCAGGGAACGGGTGGAGTTTCCATCTTCGCGTTGCAGTTTGCCAAGTTAGTGGGAGCGCGTGTGCTGGGCACATCCAGCAGCGATGAGAAGCTGCAGAGAGCGAAAAATCTCGGGCTGGATGAAGGCCTCAACTACAAACAAAATCCTGACTGGTCTGCATGGGTAAAGAAACAAACCCAGGGCGAAGGTGCGGATGTAATTGTCGAAGTGGGAGGTTCAGGAACTCTGAAGGAATCCATGAAAGCAGTGCGCGTCGGTGGAACCATTGCGCAAATCGGGATACTTTCCGGGACGGAAGAAAGGCTTGCCGTCACTCCAATGCTGATGCGGCAGATTCGTCTGATTGGCATCTATGTCGGCTCCCATACCATGATGGAGGCCATGAACCAAGCCATTGGGCTTTCCCACTTGAAGCCCGTAGTGGGAAAAGTATTTCCCATTTTGGAAACGGTGGAAGCGTATCGGTACCTTGAACAAGGCCTACAGTTTGGCAAGGTTGTCATTTCTTTAACGGCGAATGAGTAAACTTTTCGGCGTGACTTAGGCCCATCTAAATCTAATCAATGACTTAGCGGAAATCTGCTCGCATACGCCAATTTTGTTGCTATCGCACCGAAACATATGGCATTCAACTTGCATCTATTTCCTATATAGCGGCCCTCGTAGTCCGTGGGAACGCTATATGGGGAGGCGCAAGCAATCTACAGAATAAAGTAGCTGCTCGCGTAATAAAAAATGACGTCTTGGCTACGCGCAATCTACGATTTCTTCTATGAAATGTTCTTTGGCTGCAGTCACAGCCATCTGACCCGACCTTTTACGCTTCAGGCGTTCACCTATAAGGTGTGCCTCGATTGTGGACGGCAGTTTCCGTATTCGGTGGAGAAAATGCGGCTGTTGCATGCGTGGGAAATCGAGAAACAGCCCGTGGTGGAGGCTGTGCCCATATCGGTGGAATCAGAGCTATCTGAGCAGCCGAACTATGCCCGTACAAAAGCGGTTGCGTAGCTCATTCTCGATTGAAGATATCAATGCAAACTCGGGGTCAGCGCATGCGCTGACCCCTGAAAGAAATACAGACTTGCTACACTATGGCAACCCCCGGAAATATACGGTGTTGCCATCAGCGATTTGACACCAGTTCGCATTGTTTCCATCGAAGCGCTAACGAAGGTTTATGAGAGCAGACAGCGCGTCGTCGCTGTCGATGGAATCGATCTGTCAGTCCCAACCGGAGGCATCTTCGGTTTACTAGGACCGAACGGCGCGGGCAAAACTACGACCATCAGCATCTGTACGACCCGCTCTTTGCCGACTGCTGGAAAAGTCGTCATCGCGGGATGCGACGTTGTTGCAAAACCTGCACTGGCACGTCGCCAGATCGGCGTAGTGCCGCAATACAACACGCTGGACCGTTCCTTGACCGCATTTGAAAATCTTTTTTTTCATTGCCGTTACTTCGGCATGAGCGATTCCAAATCGAAGGGACGAGCACAGGAGTTATTGACCCAGTTTCGCCTGGCTGACCGCGCCAAGGCGTTTCCTAATGAGTTATCTGGAGGACTGGCGCAGCGTCTGCTTGTCGCCCGTGCCATCGCACATCATCCGGCGGTTTTGTTTCTCGACGAACCAAGTGCAGGCCTGGATCCGCAAAGCCGCTTGGCGATGTGGGAATCGATCCGAGGACTGAAGGACCAGGGCATCACCGTGTTGATGACGACTCACTATATGGAAGAAGCTGAAGCGCTCTGCGATCGCGTGGCCATCATCGATCACGGGAAGATTCTGGTCGAAGACACGCCGGAACAATTGAAAAGCGGACTGGGAATCCAAACCGTCTACGGCCTGGACATACAGCGCCTTGATAAGCGCGAAGAGTTGGCGAGTAACCTGCGCGCCGTGCCGCTGGTCAGTTCTGTCGAAACGACACCTACAGGTGTGCGAGTTTATACGCAGGGCGCGGAGGGTCTGCTGTCCACCATCGTCACTGCGGCGCAAGCGTATGGCCTTCGCGACATCTCCATCTCAGAACCTTCACTGGAAACCGTTTTCATCCACCTGACGGGGAGAGAGCTGCGTGAGTAAAAGCGACCACCCCCTAGTTGCAGCCGATCCGAATGGTTCCCCCTCCACCGTAAAACTCTACGCGCAGGCATTCTGGGGGCTTCTGTTGCGCGACTTCCGCGTTCTGCGGCGGGAGCTTGGTCCATTTGCCGTGCGCGTTGTCATGAACCCGCTGCTGTTTCTTTTCGTCTTCACGTACCTTTTCCCTCGCATCGGACAAAGCTTCGGCAGCACATCCGGCTCAGGCAGCATGAATTTTGGCACGATACTGCTGCCGGGACTGATGGCCGTTGCCATTATGTTTACCGGAATTGCGGCGGTGGCGCTGCCGCTTTCAACGGAATTCGGCATCACGCGCGAAATCGACGATCGAGTGATGTGCCCGCTTCCTGTCCCCGGCGTCGCGATAGAGAAAATCTGCTTCAGCGCGATGCAATGCATTTTTTCTGCGCTGATCGTGTTTCCTCTGGCCTATTTCATTCCATCGCAGCCGGTACATGTGCACGTCAGCAGTTATTGGCTGCTCGGCTCTGTTGTGCTGCTGTCCTGTCTGGTTTCGGGTGCGCTGGGCCTGACCATTGGCACCACAGTCGAACCGAGGCAAATCGGCCTGATCTTTTCGGTCGTCGTCGTGCCGATCACATTTCTCGGTTGCGTGTATTACCCATGGGCGCTGCTGCACTACATTCCATGGCTGCAATATGCCGTACTGTTGAATCCGATTGTGTATATGAGCGAAGGACTGCGCGCCGCGTTAACTCCTGCGCTGCCTCATATGCCAGCGTGGCTCATCCTGGGCGCGCTTGTTCTTTCTGTGTTGATTCTCGGATGGGCAGGCATTCGCGGCTTCCTGCGCCGCGTGATCGGCTAGCCGGCAAATCTACTTTTCAACTACGCAGAGCACTAAGGCAGAACTGGCAACAGCTCTGGTGGAGCAAAGAACGGCTCCGGCATTTTCAGCTCCGGCATGGGCTTGGCTTCAAAAAGTTTGCGGCATGGAATCGCCAGCCAACGAGCCATGCGGGTTGCCTTCTGACGACGGGCGCTATCGGTTGAAATGCCTGTCTTGGCATACATCTGCCGATATAGCTTTGAAATGAAGAGAAACGCCAATCGTCCGCGCAGTGTCGGCACACATTTGGAGCGCTTCCAGATTGCGGGCATGCTGTAGAAGCTGTCCCACACACCCTGCGTGCGCTCGCGAATTTCTTCGGATGACATGGTCCCATGCGGACTGAACATCTTGGGCCGTACCGCCGCTGGAATCAGCCAGTGGCGAGTGATCGGCACTCCACCCACCTGCATGACATTCTCGCCCAGGTTCTTTTCCCAGCGATCGAAATCGATAGTACCTGGAAAGGGTGTCAGCATCACGAATTGGGCAAAGGTAATGTCCGCCCGCTTGGCCAACTCTGCGGTGGCGGCGAAGGTGTCTGCACGGTCTGTCGAAAGTCCGAAGATGAATGAACCGAGGACGTGGACTCCATGTTCCTTGAACGTCTGCAGTCGCTTCACCAAGTTATCGCCGGAGAGATTGAAATCCTTGAATACGGCTTTGAGCCCTTCGACGGTCGCTGACTCAACCCCCACCAGCGCGCCTTTGATGTTTGCCTTCCGCATGGCGTCGAGGAATTGCGTGTCCTCGCCCGCTTCCATCGTGATTTGAGTAAAGAACACCATGTCGCGTGGGAGCTGCGCCAGCTTGGCCATCAATTCAAATCGCTCGGAACGAATGCCCTGCAGTTCAGAAACGCGCGCGGTATTTCCCTGCTGCTCCGCCAGTCGAAGATCGGCAAGGCTGACGGGATAGAAGTTGTCGTCGGCCAGCGCGATAAAGCGAAATCCTCGGCGGCGCAGATCGACGATCTCGCGCACCACGACGTCTGAAGTCCGGGGACGAGGCTTCTGGCCATCCGTGCGCCAGACGGAACAGAACGAACAGTGCTTCGGGCAACCGCGTACGGTTTGCACGGAAGCCCACATATATTTGTCGCGTGGCGCCAGGTCCCAGCGCGCCGGCAAAAATTGGTCGCCGGAGATTCGGCCACCATCGTAGACGGTCTGAGCCGTCCCTGCGAGCAGGTCCGCGATTACCTTTCCCCAAACGACATCGCCATCGCCCTTGACGATGGCGTGGGCACCGCCGAGTTCCATTGCTTCGCTGGGATACAGTGTGGCGTGGATGCCACCATACACGACGTAGGCGCCGCGCTCGCGCGCGATACGCCCAAGCTCCATGCCACGCAGCGCATTGCCAGTGTGAATGCCGATTCCAACGACATCGCCGGGTTCGACACTCTCCGGCTGGAAGGGCGCCAGGGTTTCATCTGTAATGACGGGGTCGCCGTATTTTGCGGGAGTGGCTGCAGCAAGAACATACAACCAACGAGGGGTGATGACGCCGATTCCAAATGAGGAATCGCTGGGATTCACTAAATGTACATGCATCTACGGGAGGATCTCCTTCTGGTTGGCACTACACGCGCACAAACGAAGGAAATTTTCGGATCACTTTTGCGAACCTTCCGACATCAACGAGATATCGGAAGCTTTCGCTCTATGAAGGGACTCAATCCCACAGACGCTACAACCGTATCTGTAAGTATCGGCTGCCTTTCTGTCTATTGTCAAAATTCGACAATAGAGTCTCTTGTTTTCTGGCAGGTCGAATTCGCCGTAAACCGCGAAGCGAAAAGACATTAGGAGTGCCGAAACACACTCAAAAAGTCTTCCCTTCGCGGTATGAGCACGAATGCAACCCAAGGGGCGAGTCAAGGACTCAATGCGACGTATCTCCTCCCCAGGAAAATTGCATGCCGCCGCGAACATTGAACGGCAACGCAGGGTAGCCTAACACTTCCTGGTAGTGCTGGCTCAGCAGGTTGTCGATCACGGAATACGTGGAGACATGCCGGTTGACGCGATAATGCATCGTCAAGCCAATGTTCTGATAGGCGGGATCGAGATTGCGATTCGGCAACAACAATGTCGTGCCGCCATCGGCGTCGGTCAGGAATGTACTGTCGTCTCGCCTGCCAACAAACACGCCCGTCATTTCCGCATACCATCGGTTCCGCGCGTAGATCACCTCATAACTTCCGGTATGCTGCGCCCGCCGGAAAGGGCGTTGACCCACCAGCGGCGAGTAGGCTCCGATGGGTGTGTTGGGATAATTCGGATTGTAGGAGGGATACAGGTTGTCGCTCGAAAACGACTTGTCCACGGTGGCATTCAACAACGTGTACCCGCCGCGGACGAACAATCGATCTGTTAAGCGATACTCGGCGCTGGTCTCCAGGCCCTGAGCGCGAAAGCTGAGCGAGTTGATGTAAGCGCCAAAGGGTGTTTGCTGGACCACGGCAGGAGGTACGCCAAGTTCAAGCAGCGCCTGCGTCCCGACATATTCAATCTGATTGGTGAAATTGTTGTGATAATACCCGCCGTGCAGCAAGGCCCGCGTTCCAAACAGATGCTGGTCCAGCGCCTGCTTCATAGGTGTTGGTCTGCTGCGCGCCCACCGGCGAAATTTTATACTGTGCGATCAGTTGCGGACCGTTCGGCAACGCGGCCAAAAGATCGTAAATGGAATTGCGCTGTTCTGTGATTGTCGGTTCGAGAATCCCCTGCGAATAATTGAATCGGAGTTTGGTGCCACTCATGAACCCTGCAGCCGTTGGTTTGGCGAGATAATACGCAGCGGTTGCGTGAGGCGCCGTCTGAAATCCAAACACGGAATACTTCGGCAGATCGGCTCCGGCACTGTAATACAAGCGATTCGCCATACTGCCGGAGGCCTGCAAAATATAGTCGTAGTTGCCGCGTTTGGCCGAGGAAGGACCATAGTCGTACGCCGTATAACCACGTTCCGACTCATAACGGAAAGCGCCGAGGACGGTGAGCTTGTCATTCCTTTTGTAGCTAGTCTGCCCGTAGAAAAAATCCTGATTGGTTAAAATGCTGCTCGTTATGGGATAGCTGTAATTTTGGCAGTAGTTAAAAAAAGCCTGTCCGCTGGCGCTGGTTCCATTGGCGCCACGAATCGTTACCGGCAGGCCCAGATATTCCGGCTCGCCCGGATTGCCGTTGTTGTCATAGCAATTGAAATTGTTTGGGTTGACAGTCAGAATGCCGGCAGGTCCGGGCGCGATGTTGAGAGAGCGCAGTCGCACCAACCCGTATTGGGCAATCATATCCAGCTTGTCGCTGTGGCGATCTTCGAGGGTGGCGCTGCCGTATAAGTCGTGTTCCTTCAAATACTGCACGTCAGGAATTCCATAGAAAAGGATGGCGTTTGGCTCGCCAGTAGAAGCTGCAATGCGATGCGCGGTGGCCCGAAGCTGGATATGCGGCGTCAACGCATATCCGATATTGCCCACGGACGATACATTGTGGAATGTGCTGTTGGGGTAGCTGTTAGAGGTATCGATGCGCGCGAAGTCACCGAAATAATCGAATTTGCTCCGCACGCCGCCGAGCGACGCCTCCTGGTGATAGGTTCCGAAATTACCAGCATCGATGGCGTACTGCAGCAGAGGCTTCGATGTTGTTCCGCGTGCCGTTGTCAGCGCCACCACGCCCGAGGATGCATTGGCACCGTAGAGCGCGCTGTCAGGACCGCGATAGACTTCCGCCTGGCTGATGCCGTTGGAGGCCAGGTAGGCAAAATTCACCGCGCCGCCAATGTCGTTGATTGGAACTCCATCCAGCAATACATCGGTTTCGTTGGAGTTCCCTCCCATCTCAAACAAGGAAGTCGCAGCGCCTCGTTGCCCGCTGGTGCTGAATTGCAGTCCGCTCACCCGACGAAGCGTGTCCTGCATATTTAGCGTGTAGGGATATAACGCCTGATCGATCACGGTGGTCGAAGCGCCGGTCTGCGATTCTGGCGTCGGGGTGCCATTGGCCGTCACCGTTACTTTTTGCTCCAATTGCCCGAACTGCAGAGCGACATCGGCATACGATGTTTTGCCCATCGCAACATAGATGTCGTTGCTCTCAGTTACGTTGAAGCCCGTCGCTACTACTCTGACTCGATACCGTCCCGGAAGGTAGACGTAAACGATGTATTGTCCGCGGCCGTCGGTACGTCCGTGCGACTGTAGCATGACGCCATTGACCGTCATAATATCGACGCGAGCATCGTAAACCGCTGATCCCAGCGGGTCCGTTACTGTTCCCGTCACTGTTCCGGCTACCGTACGTTGCTCGACTGGAGCGGCGATTGCAGGTTTGGAGAATAGCAGGCAAGAGGAAAGATAGATTGTGAGTGCGGCAAAAAACGAGGCACGCCGAACCAGAGGCCTGGAACGCCGGAATACGTCAGAAAAAAGAGCTGCGAAAGCCATATGTGATCCCCTCGGATGGTTGCATGAAGCCGGTCTCCTGACTTGCGCTTCCTCAAGCTTGGGCACCTTCCCAGACGCTTGCGTCCAGTGGTTGCGGAATGCCTTGCCCTGCTCTAGACAACGCCCGGTACAGATTTTCTCGGGTGTTGCCCTCGCGCTTACAGTTACGGGGTAGTGGCGGAGTTGCACCGCCTTCCCGACACTTCACGAATTGTGAAAACCTTACGCCCGCAGCAAAACCCTGCAACCCGGCGCCTGAAGCCGCGCACTCTTCGCGAACGAAGAATACAGCGGAGCGAAACATACAACGCGACACAAATCCTGGGAATGCGTGGATCAGCCGCAACTTAGTCGCAGTTTGGCCGAAACGCGCTCCCTTCGGTCCTCCCATCGCGACCGAAAGACAGCTGAGAAGTGACCCTGGCCGGTCTCCTGACTTACGCGTCCATTGAGCTTGGCGTACCTTCCCAGACGCTCGCCGTCCAGTGGCTGCTTGCCGCCCTGCCTAGCTCTCCGCGCTTACAGTTACGGGGTAGTGGCGGAGTTGCACCGCGCTTCCCGAACACCAAGGGCTATTGAGATATATATCGGGATCGTATCCCGCCGTCAAACGATGAGGAGGATAAGGGTGAGGGCGTTACAAGGAGGAAAATCTAGACCGTTTCTCCTGATGCTAGCGACTGCGCAGTCTCCTCAGTGCAGCTTTTCTTTAAGGAAAGGCTGCGCTTAGATCCTCTCCTCGATATACATCTTCAGGAGAACCGGTCCATCCGGCCGCACTGTGACTTCTGCAGCCGGATAGAGATGCCGCTTGCCGTTGAAAATCGGTCGTCTGCTTACTTCTTTGGGTGATTGGCGACGATCTGACCTTTGATTTTGTTGTACACAGCCTGGGGCAAAATGCCCTTGGACGTAAGCTGGCTCTTTGAGCTATAAGGACGACCGGCGATAATCTTTTTTGCGTATACGTCCCCGATACCCGGCAACGCTTTTAATTGATCGACGCTGGCTGTGTTGATATCCACTTGGCCCGTTTGAGCTTGTGCCGCAACCGCTGGACCGGGCTTTGCCGTACCAGTTGGAGAGAGCGCCCAGGTTGCCGGCATGACCGCAAGTGCAAAAACCAGACCGGCGCCGCAGAATACATGACTGAATCGTTTATGAAGGCTCATCGTTATTCCTCCGATTGAAACTGAAATTGCAGTTGCAAGAACACGGTAATCATCATGAATATCCGCGTCAATCAGAAACGTCTCGGACGGAGAAAAATTCACCCGCTGCAGAGTCGGTTGACCTTTCCCCTCGCCACCGCATTCCTATTCCAGAGTCAGAGGCGTCGTGGGTGTATTACCGGCAATTCGGAAGTCGATCTACCATCTGCCGGCCCCATGCTTGACACGATGGCGTCTTCTTTCTTATTCTCAATTCATGCAGATGAGCCCGCTCCATCGCCATCATCACCACCATCCTCACGTGGCGAACGTGTCAGCGGAGCATTCTGAGCAGGTTTCTTAAGATCCTGAACAAGTTCAGAAAGTCTATCGGCCCGCTGATGCAAACCGCATCCGCGGGTTTTTTATTTTCATACACAAGATTTCGACATGGATAAGGGCGATTCAAGATGAGCGAAACAGCAGCGTCAAACCCCACAATCGACTTCACTAAACTTGACGGACTTGTTTGCGGCATCGTACAGGATGCTGCCACCGGGCAGGTGTTGATGGTTGGATTTTTGAATGAAGAAAGTTATCGGAAGACACTGGAAAGCGGTTTTGTCACCTTCTGGAGCCGCACCCGCAAGAAACTGTGGATGAAGGGAGAAACCAGCGGCAATCGACTCCGTATCGTCGAGACCTCAACCGATTGCGACAATGACACGCTCCTCTTCCGCGTTGTCGTCGAAGGCGATGGGCTGGTTTGCCATGAAGGAACAGTCAGCTGCTTCACCAAGCCAATTTCCATTCGCAACGCCGGTACCATTCAACCAGAAAGCGAGACAAATGCATGAGCCAGAAATTGCGGCTTGGAATTCCAAAGGGCAGTTTGCAGGACGCAACCATTGCGTTGTTTGAACGCGCAGGCTGGCGCATCTTCGCCAATGGCCGCTCCTACTTTCCAGGCATTGACGATGCGGAAATTGAGTGCATGTTGATACGTGCGCAGGAGATGGCCCGCTATGTGAACCATGGTGCGCTTGACGCGGGTCTGACAGGCAACGATTGGGTTGCGGAAAGTGGATTGAGCGTAGAGGCCATCGCCAGCCTGACTTACTCCAAGCAGAGCCGGCAAAAGGTGCGCTGGGTGCTCGCCGTACCGGAAGATTCTCCCTATCAGCGTGCTGAAGATCTTGCCAACAAAATTATTGCTACTGAACTGGTCGAAGCGACGCGCAAATACTTTGCCGCGAAGAACGTTCCGGTTCAGGTGGATTTTAGTTGGGGAGCCACTGAGGTGAAACCTCCTGTGCTGGCCGATGCCATTGTGGAAGTGACAGAGACTGGGAGCTCTTTGCGGGCGAATCGTCTTCGCATCCTGGAAACCGTTCTGGAAAGTGAGACTCAGCTGATCGCCAACACTGCGGCGTATCGCGATCCCTGGAAAAAACAGAAGATCGACAACATCGCGCTCATGCTGCAGGGAGCCATCGCCGCACAGGGGCAAGTTGGATTGATGATGAACGTACGCGCCACTGGCCTGCCGGCCGTGCTGGGAGTGCTGCCCGCGTTGAATTCGCCGACCGTTTCAACCCTTAGCAATTCCGAATGGGTCGCGGTTAATACCATTCTGGAAGAACGCACCGTGCGCGATGTCATTCCTCGGCTGAAGGCTGCCGGTGCAACCGGCATTGTTGAATATCCGCTGAACAAAATCGTTTTCTAGGGAGCGTTTGCGAGACCTATGAAGCTGATACGCACCTACGGAAGAAGCGCCAAGGAAGCGGAAGCGTTGCTGCGGCAAATCGAAGGCCGTGCTGGTGCAGCAACCTCTCGGCTGGAGCCTGCGGTGAAGCGCATGATCGCTGCGGTCCGGCGCAAAGGAGATATCGCGCTGCGGCAGTATGCGGAGCGGCTAGACGGCTTGGCACCCTCTGCCGCATTGCTTGTGACTCGCGAAGAGATGGCAGCCGCCTGGAATCAGACACCCAAAGACTTGCGAAAATCGATGCAGGCAGCGGCGACGAATATCCGCCGTTTTGCGCGGTGGCAAATGCCGAAAGAGTGGACGCGCAAATTGCCCGGCGTTCAGTTGGGACAGCGTGCTTTGCCGCTGGCCTCCGTTGGCTGCTATGTGCCTGGCGGCCGCTATCCGCTGCCTTCTACTCTGCTGATGACGGTTATACCGGCGCGAGTCGCCGGAGTAGAGCGGATCGTCGTTGTTTCGCCGCGTCCGGCGCGAGAAACTCTGGCCGCCGCGCACCTGGCTGGAGTGGAGGAGTTTTATCGCATCGGCGGTGCTCAGGCGATCGCTGCATTGGCCTACGGTACTGCCAGCATTCCACAAGTGGATAAAATCGTTGGCCCCGGCAATCTGTATGTCACAACCGCCAAGAAGCTGGTTGCCTTCGACTGCGGCATTGACATGCTGGCCGGACCCACAGAGATTGTTGTCGCCAGTGAAAACGGAAACCCGCAATGGATCGCCGCCGATCTCGTTGCGCAAGCCGAACACGATCCGGAAACGCTTGCGGTTTTCGTGACCAGCAATGCGGTCTTGGCACAGGAAACAGCGAAAGACGTGAAAAGACAATCCGCCTCAAACAAAATTGCCACACAAGCAATCGCTAAGAATGGTTTTATTTTTCTAACAAAAAGCAAGAAAGAAACTGAATCAGTTACAAATCGGCTTGCGGCGGAGCATTTGACGATCGACAGCGACAAAGATCTCACCTGGGTGCATGATGCGGGTTCGATTTTCATTGGTTCCCACACTCCGCAAAGCATGGGCGATTACATCTCCGGACCTAATCACGTATTGCCTACCGGAAGGCTGGCACGGGTCCGCGGCGGTTTAAGTGTCTACGACTTTCTCCGGCTTGTAACAACACAGGAATATACGCCAGCAGGACTCGCGAAACATGGCCCCCATGCTACACGACTGGCGACTGCCGAGGGCCTGCTTGGCCACGCCGCTTCTGTTCGAATTCGTGATGCAGGTCACCAGACAGGGAGAGGAGCGCGATGAGCATCGACCCAACATCCCCCGCACTTACAAAACTCCGTCCGCGTGCCGCGGTTGAGCAGATGCATGAATACCATCCCCCGTTGGCCGGGCGGGATGGCCTGCGCCTTGATTTCAACGAAAATACGTTTGCTCCCTCGTCCCGCGTGCAGGCAGTGCTGCAACGCATAGCAGCCGACACGCTAACCATGTATCCAGAACGGCAGCATGTTGAGAGGATCGCCGCTGAACACTTCGGACTCACACCCGAAGCTGTTCTGCTGACCAATGGCGTCGATGAAGCGATCCATCTGGTCTGCGAAACGTATCTTGAGCCGCAGGATGAAGTCATCATTGTGACGCCGACGTTTTCAATGTATGCGTTGTATGCAGAAGCGACTGGAGCGCGCGTGCGCGAGATTCAGTCGGATTCCACCCTGCAGTTTCCATACGAGAGGGTGCAGCAGGCGATCCAACCATCCACTCGGGTCATCATGCTTGCCTCACCCAATAATCCCACGGGCGCAGTGGTGGAATCGTCTTTTCTGCTGGAACTGGCTGCCGCCACTCCACAAGCAGCGTTGCTGGTGGACGAAGCCTATTATCATTTCCACGGCGAATCTGTTCTTTCTGCAACAGCCACTGTGCCAAATCTATTGGTGGCTCGAACATTTTCGAAGGCATATGGTCTTGCCGGACTTCGCATTGGTCTTCTCGCCGGCCATCCGGATGCAATGCGATTCATTCGCAAGGTCAGTTCTCCTTACAATGTGAACTCCATTGCGTTGGAATGCTTGCCCGAAGCGCTCGCCGACGAAGACTATATCTCCTGGTATGCCGACCAGGTATTGCAGAGCCGAACGATTGCCGAGCAGGCGCTGACCCGGCTGAAAGTCCCATATTGGCCAAGCCACGCGAACTTTATCTTGATGAACATCGGGGACAGTCACAAAGCGTTCGTCGCGGCGATGCGTCAGCAGGGAGTGCTGGTGCGAGATCGCAGCAGCGACCCCGGCTGCGACGGATGCGTGCGCATTACCCTGGGAACCATTGAACACACAAACCGCGGAATTGTCGCATTGGAAAATGCATTGAAGGAGATTCGATGGCAGCCAAAAAACTAGTTCGCCGCAGCGCACAACTGCAGCGGCATACAACGGAAACGAAAATTGACATGAAATTGACTGTGGATGGTCAAGGTCATTACGACGTGCAGACGGGAATTCGTTTTCTGGATCACATGCTGGAGTTATTTACGCGTCACGGCGGCTTCGATTTGGATTTGATTTGTAAAGGCGATCTGGATGTCGACCAGCATCACACGGTGGAAGACATTGGCATTGCCCTGGGCGAGGCATTTTCCCAGGCGCTGGGGGACAGAAAAGGGATTCTGCGCGCAGGCTATTTTCTGATGCCCATGGATGAGACGCTGGCCGCGGCTGCCGTCGACCTTGGTGGGCGCGCCTCCTATGTGATCGACACAAAAGTGCGCGTGCGAATGGTTGGCGATCTGCAGACCGAACTGCTCCCCGATTTCTTTGAAGGTTTCGCGCGTGGCTTGCGCGCGAATATTCATCTGAAGGTGCTATACGGGCGATCCAATCATCACAAAATCGAGGCGCTTTTCAAGGCATTCGCACGTGCGCTGCGCTTTGCCTGCTCACGCGATCTGCAATTGCGATCCATGTTGCCCAGCACAAAGGGGCTTCTGTAATGGAGTCGACGGAATGAATCCTGGCAAGACAGTTGTCATCGATTACCAGACAGGAAATCTGAATTCCGTGTGCAAGTCGCTTCGCGCAGCGGGCGCAGACCTGTTGGTCACCCGGGACGCTGCGGATTTGCGAAGTGCGGCGCGGATCGTGCTACCTGGGGTTGGCCACTTTTCCTCTACCGAATGCATGTTGTCCAGTGGAATGGGAGACGCATTGCGCGAACGCGTGGCCGATGGCATTCCATTTTTAGGCATCTGCGTGGGGCTGCAGTGGCTGTTTGCGGGCAGCACGGAGGCGCCCGGTATATCTGGCCTTGCAGTATTTCCTGAGATTTGTGAGCGCTTTCCTGTTGGGGTCAAGTCGCCGCACGTTGGCTGGAATTCGCTTGATCTGATTGCTGAATCACGCCTATTGCGGGACCTGCCAGCTTCTCCGCATGTGTATTTCACACACTCGTACCGAGCGCCTAGAATAACTGCAACCACCGCTGTTACAGACTATGGAGGGCAGTTCTCCGCGGTCATCGAAAAAGACAACTGGATGGCGGTGCAGTTCCACCCGGAAAAATCCGGTGCGGTGGGAATGAAGATTTTGGAGAATTTTATGAAGGTCTCCGCATGCTGACGCGCCGAATCATTGCCTGTCTCGATGTCTCTGCAGGACGCGTGGTCAAAGGCGTTCAATTTGTAGATTTAATCGACGCGGGAGATCCGGCAGCACTTGCGGTACGCCATGCTGCCGGTGGCGCGGATGAGATTGTGTTCCTTGACATTACTGCGACCCACGAAAAACGTGCCCTCCTGCTGGATGCCGTGCGCAGGGCGGCAGACCAAATCTTTATTCCCTTGACGGTTGGTGGCGGCATCCGATCACTCGAGGACGCGATGCTGGTGTTCGATGCCGGAGCAGACAAAGTCAGCGTTAATTCCGCAGCGCTGGCGCGGCCAGAACTCATCACGGAAATTGGATCGCGTTTTGGCGAGCAAGCGGTCGTTGTGGCGATCGATGGGCAGCGAAATTCAGGCAATCCGGAAACTGCGCAGGTGTATGCCAGTGGCGGGCGCAATGCGACGGGATTTGGTGTGATTGACTGGGCCAAGCAGGCTGAAACTCGCGGCGCGGGAGAAATCTTGCTTACATCGATGGATTCCGACGGAACGCGCAACGGCTTCGATTGCGAATTGACAGCAGCGGTGAGTGCGGCTGTTCAGATTCCCGTGATTGCATCTGGAGGCGCCGGAAATGTAGGCCACTTCGCCGAGGTGTTTACGCGCGGATGTGCGGACGCAGCGCTGGCGGCCAGCATTTTTCATTTTGGAATTTCGGATGCACGTACGTTAAAAGAAGAATTGGCTGCGTTTGGACTTCCGATGCGCCTGCCATGCTGAACAATTCCCTTACACTAGAAGGATGCAAATGGATTTGAGGTCATCATGCTGATCCCGTCAATCGATCTGATGGGAGGCCGTGTTGTGCAGTTGGTGCAAGGTGAGGACCTTGCACTCGGATTCGACGACCTGGAATATTGGATTGAGCGCTTTGCCGGTTATCCGCTGGTGCAATTGATCGATCTGGATGCGGCGAAACGCCAAGGCGATAACCGCCGCCTGATTGAATCCATTGTCCGTCGATTGCCTTGCCAGGTTGGCGGAGGCATCCGCAGCAGCGCAGAAGCTGAAATTCTGCTGAGCATGGGCGCGCAACGTGTGATCTTTGGCTCTTCCCTGTTCAACGGACAGGCCGCTTTTGAGCCAGCAGATCGTGGTAGTTCCGCCGCCATTACCAACCTTGTACGGACACAGTTTGCTGAAGAGCTTGCGTTTTCCCTCGGTGTGGAGCGGCTCGTGTTCAGCGTGGATACGAAAGACAGCAAAGTGGCCGTACGCGGCTGGCGGGAAAAGATTGAATTACGCCCCCAGGACGCGATGCAGCAATTGGAGCCGTTTTGCGGCGCGTTCCTCTACACCCACGTGGACACGGAAGGTACCTTGTCGGGATTTCCGATAGAGGTTGCACGCAACCTTCGCAAGCAGACCAGGCGCCAGTTGATTGTGGCCGGCGGAATTCGTTCGCAAAACGAGATCGACGACCTGGATGCCGAGCACATCGACGCAGTTGCCGGAATGGCAATTTACACGGGCCTGATGAAGGCCTGAGTGCCGCGACATCAGGCCCCTCGATTTGTACCTAATTAGGAAATTGGTAGATCGCCGATTGGAGCCTCCGGCGGTACTGGCCAGATTTCAGTAGTCGGGGCAGGCGCGACAGGCGGTGCGACCACGCCGAATCCCTCTTTGCGGACGCGCAGATCGTAATAGCAGAGGGCAGTGGCGATGCCTATGAACGCCGCCACGGCTGCGCTCAGCAGAATACTGACGACACAGATGAACAGAAAGACGATGCCAGCGCCCGCCCCCATCGTCAGAGGCGAAAACGGCGCATGAAATGGGTGGAAGGCCATCAACTCCACAGGAAGAATCACTGCATCGATGACCAGGTACAAGCCCACGATGGCCAGGAGCATGGAGTAGAGTCTGCCCTTACTGCCACGGCTCAAGTGAATGGATCGCCGGATGGATTCTATAACGGAAAGATTCTCCGCGAGAGCTGCCGGCACCGATAGCGCATAACGCGCGTACAACCAAAACAGGATGAAGAAATAGAGAACGAGCCAGGCCAGCATCAGCAGCACAAGGATGGCAATGAGTCCGAGCGACAATCCATGGCCGAAGGCGAATGGAACCGCTCCAGTTGCGTGCCGAAGACCTCCAAACAACAG
Organism: uncultured Acidobacteriota bacterium; assembly: GCA_963719625.1. Classification (GTDB taxonomy): domain Bacteria; phylum Acidobacteriota; class Terriglobia; order Terriglobales; family Acidobacteriaceae; genus JAKAAZ01. The sequence goes on along the minus strand of CAVRDB010000011.1, from coordinate 130,005 downwards.
AGTAACGATCAACGCCAGCACAACCATTGCAATATTGAACAGCAGCAAATAGCCGATGATCCTCACGAGAATCAGCAGTGCAATCCCGGTAAGCCTACCAGCCTTGTCAGCGGCGAGTTTACAGGCCTCGCTCACAGTCATGGGGGAACTGATGAGCCTCGCTCGCGTTGCGATGAAAAACGCGCCCTGAATGATCAGTACAAAAATGAAAAGTAAAATCCCGCCAACGAAAAATATCGGAAACATGAGCAGCGTGCGGCCGACCGGGGCGCCCCACTATTGAATCGGAGCATCCAGAACTCGCTGCCCAAGAAGATTCCTGTAGCGACGATGTGAACGCCAATCAGGATCGCTGCAATTCCGAAGAAGAGCTTGAAATTTTCGCGCAACAATCTAAAGGTTCGCTCAAACATCTGGCCTGCGGTGATGGGACCGTAGACATTGGTTGGCAGAGAGTTGGGTACGATCGGCTGGTCGCTCATAGGATTTTGTCTGGGCGAAGCGTAGCACAGCGCAGGCCTGAGGATGAAGGAAAAAATGCTAGTTTTTAAGGCAGATACTTGGCTTTTCTTGCGGTTTTGTTAGCGAGACGGGCCTAGAGGCGCTTTCGCAAGCTCGTTCAAGGTGTAGATTTCGATGGCTCCGTTGTGCAGAACCGCCATGCGGGTGCCGTCCGGAGAAAAATCGACATTGCGGCCTGCGGTGTAGACGGGGGTGGTCTGAAAGGTCGCCGTACGGACACCTGTAAGCGTGTCGTAGATATCGATGTCTTCTCCATCGATATCGTCTTTTGTCAGGGGGTCGAGCGACGCGTGGGGACGCTTCAGACGAAGGGATTCAATCGCAAAATGCGCCCCCTGCGGGATCACAATGAGCTGCGGAATAAACTGGTCTCACGCAGCGGAATTTGCCACAAGAGCAAACCTTGAAGATCGTACCCCTGGTATACCTTCTCGTCGGCTTTGGGACATGTGACCGCCATAAACAAGTTGTTCGTAATGGGCCTGATCGCCGGGGTGCACAGAGAATGGATCGTGGCGATTTGTCGCTGCGGTCCGTGGAATTCCTGCAGGTTCACGACCCAACGATCATGCGGCGCGTCCAAGACCTCAAAGATTCCTTGTGCCGTTATCGGGATCGCACCCGGCAAAGGGATCCTGGTACGCGCGATGATTTCCAGCGGATGCATGCGGATGAAGTCGACGCGAATTGGCGGCGCCATAGTGTCCCGTTCCAGAATCGATGGAACAGTTCCGGAATCTTGTGCATCCGCAGCGGATGCGACTTTCTCTTCGACCACAGCGACGGAGCGATCAGGGGAAAAACTAATCTCTTGGATCGCACCCGAGGCCTCGATCAAGGGGTGCAGTTCCAGGTCTGCACCTACAGCATTCAGTTGGGTGCAACGCCGCAGCAGGAGCTGACTATCACCCAGCCCCCATAGATAATTCGTGAAATCGTATAGTTCCCAGTCGGCCTGTTTCAGCGCGTGTCCTGATGGAAGCTGCAACACCACGGCGCGCACCAAGCGTTGAGAATCGGAGATGGGACAGTTATTGTCGCGCTTCAGCAGACTCGGGAGATTGAAGGCAAAAAGCAGATGATTCGCATCGAGAAAATGCAGTTCGACCAGCGCGTAGTCGTAGAACTGAGGCAGTTCTTCGGGAGGCATGTAACCCAATGGTCCTACAGGGATGGTTGCATCGGCGCGTACAAGGCTCGGATTCGCGCTAGCGGCGGACGGCGCATGAACCTTTTGAGCGTGCACCGCTGCGGCCAGGAAAGCCAACACCGTCAGAATCGTACCGCACCAGAGGAGCGGTCGGAAACGGCCCCGGGCAACCAGCCTCGCTATTGACTTCGCGTTGGCGTGAGCTTCTGATAGTAAGGCGCTTATCATCTACAGAAACACGTTACGCTTTCAGGCGAAAGGAACCAAGACGCATGGTCACTCAAAAATTTCTGCACTACACATTGGCGCTGGCACTGGCGGGAACGTTCATCGCGATTTGCCAGCCAGCCCAAGGCCAAGATTCCAGAACTACCGCAGCGGCAACCACATCACCGGAAATCTCCCCCATCCCCGGCTTCGATACAGCCATCATGGATACCAAGGCCGACCCATGCACCGATTTCTATCAGTTTGCGTGCGGCAAGTTCTCAGAAAAGTATCCGATTCCCGGCGATCTACCTCTCTACGATCAGTTCGAAAATTTGGATGAATACAATCGCCAGCTACTGCACGGCATCCTGGAGCAAGCCTCGAAGCAGACTACCAATCGCTCGTCCGACGAGCAGAAGATCGGCGATTACTACGCCAGCTGCGTGAACACCACGGCTATCAATGCCGATGGTCTGAAGCCGTTGCGGCCGGAGCTGGATCGGATTGACGCGCTCCAGAATAAAAAGGAATTGCCGGCCTTGATCGCACATTACCAGCGGATCAGCGTGAATGCGTTTTTCTCGCTGGGTTCCATGCAGGATTTCAAAGATGCGACCAAAGAGATCGCTGTGGTCGACCAAGGCGGTTTGGGATTACCGGAAAAAGATTATTACCTACGCGGCGATCCAAAAAGCGTGCAACTGCGCCAGCAATATGTGCAACACGTCGCCAATATGCTTCATCTGTATGGCGAGTCCGCCGACAAGGCCATGACGGATGCAAAGGCTGTGATGGCGCTTGAAACTTCCATGGCCAAAGTGTCCATGGGGATTGTAGATCGGCGCGATCCATACAAGACGTACCATATTGAAACACTCGCCAGCCTTGTCAGCACCGATCCGATTCTTGACTGGAATGCGCTGATCCACGACGCAGGTACACCGCCCATTCAGGATTTGAACGTCGCGAGTCCCGCGTATTTCCAGGCCCTGAACGGAATTCTGGAACAGACGGACATGGCAACACTCCGCAATTATCTGCGCGTGCATCTGCTCGATTCTTTTGCCTCGCGTCTGCCGACCGCATTCGACGAAGAGAGTTTCGATTTTTATGGCCGGAAATTGGCCGGCATTCCAAAAATGCAGGTTCGCTGGAAACGCTGCGTCTCGGCCAGCGACGCTGCTCTAGGTGAAGCGCTGGGCAAAGTCTATGTCGAGAAATATTTTGCCGGCGACAGCAAACAGCAAACTCTGGACATGGTGAAGGCCATTGAAGCCGCTATGAACAAGGACCTGACGACACTGACCTGGATGAGCCCTGATACGAAAACCAAAGCTATCCAGAAACTTGACCTGATTACGAATAAGATCGGCTATCCGGACAAGTGGCGGGACTATTCCAAGCTGGTCATTCGTCCCGATCAGGCGCTGGGAAATTCCGTGCGTGCACGGGAGTTTGAGTCCGCGCGTCAACTGAACAAAATCGACAAGCCGGTTGACAAGAATGAGTGGGAAATGTCGCCGCCAACGGTCAACGCCTACTACGACGACAGCATGAACAACATTAACTTCCCTGCCGGCATTTTGCAGCCTGCATTCTATGACCGAAACGCTCCGAAGGAAGTGAACTACGGCCACATCGGTGCGGTCGTCGGGCATGAACTGACCCACGGCTTTGACGACCAAGGCAGCCTGTTCGATGGCAACGGCAACCTGAAGAACTGGTGGACGCCAGAAGACAAGAAGCAGTTCGACGCACGCACCGCCTGCATTGCCGACGAATACAGCAGCTTTGTTGCCATCGATGATCTGCATGTAAATGGCAAGCTGACGCTGGGTGAAAATACTGCCGACAACGGAGGCATTCGCCTGGCGTACATGGCCATGGAGGCGTACGCGCACCAACACAACATCGACCTAACCAAAAAAATGGGCGGCTTTACGCCAGAGCAACAGTTCTTTATCGGGTTCGCGCAGAACTGGTGCACGAATGCCCGGCCAGCCTTTATCCGCCTGATTGTCCAGAGCGATCCTCATTCACCGGATAAGCTGCGCGCCAATGGCGTGGTGAGGAACATGCCGGAATTTGCCACGGCCTTCAGCTGCAAGAAGGGTCAGCCGATGGCTCCTGTAGATCGCTGTCGCGTCTGGTAGCGTGTTCGGAATGTTTTCACTCGGGCGCGGTCGCGAGGCCGTGCCCGCTCTGTTTCTCCGCAATAAGAAAATCAGCATATGCAGACTCTCCATAACTCGCGTTCCCACGCGGCGCTCGGCTATGCTGCCTGCGCGCTGGCGGGCGGCCTGTGGGGAACGGGTTTCTTCTTCGGCAAAATCGCCATGCGCGAGATGAGCTCGGCGCACATGGTGCTCTACCGTTTTCTGTTCGCATGCCTCGGCCTGACTCCCATATTGCTGCGGGGCCGACCCGGTCTGGATGCGCGGGGTTGGCGCATTCTGCTGACCGCGGCTCTGCTGGGTGTGCCGGTGCAGTTCCTGCTGCAATTTGCCGGACTTGCCCGCACCACTGTTTCGCATGCCTCGCTGATGGTTGGCACGTTGCCCGTCGTGCTGGCGGTCGGCGCAAGCATCTTCGCACACGAACATCTGGATCGAATTGGCTGGACCGCGCTGGCGGTTTCATCAACGGGCGCGGCGTTGATTGCATTCGGCCATTCTCCAGCATCGGGACGGGGCGATGCTCCGAGCCTGATCGGCGATCTGCTGGTGGTGATCTCGCTGATGATTTCGCTGGTATGGATTTTGATGAATCAGCGATTGCTGCGCGACCATTCGCCGCTGATTGTGACCGCCTATGGATTGATGACGGGGACGGTGATGCTGGCCGTGTGGGTGTTTGCGGTGGATGGACCGCCGCCAATCCACATATCAGTGCGAGCGTGGCTGGCCCTTGCCGCCAGCGGCCTGCTTTGCACCGCCAGCACGACCCTGCTATGGAACTGGGGGCTGACGCGCGTGCCTGCTTCCAGAGCGGGCGTGTTTCTGAATCTGGAGCCGATGATCGGTTCGCTGCTGGGTGTTAGCGTGCTTGGCGAGCAACTCGGACCCGCTGCGTGGCTCGGTGGAGCGATGATTCTGGGCGCAGCGATTACTTTGACCTCGCGTGCCGGCAGCCATGTGGAAGATGAGCACTTGTTGGCTTGAGCATGCATATCGCGCGTCAACGAGCGGCGATTGCGTTGTGCGTCCGATTGCCAGTTTTCGCCGGATCACCCGTTTGGGCAAGGTCAATGACCAGCCGCTCCAGCACCAGACTCTTATCGGGCGGCGAGGAGCGAATCTCGAGATCGGCGCGCGCAATGCGTTCCAGCATTTGCATCAGGTCGCGACGCGATTTGTAGCGTCGGGCCTGCCGGATCAGTTCATCCACTGCAAACGGGGCTACGCGAAACCCGGGCCAGAGCGCCTGCCAGATACCACGCGAGTCGCGAACGTTTTTTTCGAGAATGACCAGCATCTGCCGGAAGGTTCGCGCCAGCATATGCAGATGGCCGATGGCCCCATCCTCGCCGCTCTCGCTAGCGTTCAAAAGCCCACGCAGCAAGAGCAACGCGCGGGCAGGATCGTGCGCGGAAATTGCATCCGTCAGCTCATACAGGGAACGTTGCTTGGCGGAGACGACCATCTGTTCCACATCCGCCAGCGTAATTTTCTTTTTCCGGTCCACGAAGAGCGTCAATTTTTCCAGCTCAGAGGAAAGCTGCATCAGGTCGCCGTGCAGCGCATCGACCAACTCTCGCGCCGCATCGGGCTGCAGTTCCACGCCGCGTGATTCCGCAGACTGAATCAGCCAGCGCATGGCATCCTCGTCGTCCGGCTGACTGAGTTCGATGATGCCGCAGTAGTCTCCGAGAGTTTCTCGGATGCGCTCGTAGCGGTCTTTGTCCTGCATATCCATGCGTCGCACATCGCTGGGAATGTGCAGATGATCGGCGACAAAAACCAGCAGCGCCTGCGGATTCGGAAGGCCAAGATATTTCTGGACGGCGGCAAATTCTTCCTTCTTCGCGCCGCGCTGGTAGAGCAGCCGCACATTGCGCACGAAGATGATCTGGAACGGAGCCATCAATGAAGGCGTACTTACTTGATCGAGAGCATCGAAAACAGTCGCCTCGGCAAGGTCGACCTCGGAAACGCAATAGTCGCGAAACTGCGGATCAATAAGGGTGTCGATGATCCCGCGGCGACACTGTTGCTGCAGGAACGCTTCATCGCCCAGGAGAACATACCCGGCACGACGGGCGTCGGTGCCTACCTCACGCAGCAGGCGCTCCATGGCGAGGAATCCGCCGCCGAGCTTTGAGCTGTTCTCGCCGCGCACGTTCGCCATGGCTAAAAAGACTCCAGAAGATCACTAACCAGAGACTGAGAAAAATCGCGCGCCATACGCTGCACGGCCGGCGAATCTTCCTGGATAAAACTCGATAAGTCCGCTGTTTCCTGATATTGCGAGCGGAACCTGAAATGATCGTTGCTGTAGAGCACCTTGCCGGATGCATCCGTCAGCACCACACTCGCTGTGATCGTGATCAGATAGCTGGAGGACTGGCCCGTCTGCGAGTTGTACGTAAGCGGCGTAACTGTTTCCGTCAGAATGGTTCCGCGCAGCGTGGCATCTGCCGCGCGCGGATGATTGCTTTCCGTCACGCGATCTTTTGTGCGGCTGGTCAGCTGGCGCACTACTGCATCGGTGAAGGCGACTTCGGTGTGATAGTTCACGACGTTCGTCTGAAAAATGGGCACGTCAATGGTTCCAATATCCGGCGGCAAATGGGTCGCGGACCCCGCAGTGTGGTAGCCGCACCCTACAGTAAGCAGGAGAAACAAACAGACGGAAATAGCAGCTGGACGCATAGAGAACGAGAGGACTTTCTGATTGTACGTTTTCGCTGGGTGAGTTGCCGACCGTGCGAGATCTACCACCTGAATCATCCCACAAGATGCCCATGAAGAAAGGAGCAGCCATAGGCCGCTCCTTATCAGAGTAAGAAATTCATCCCAGCGTAGACGCTGGCACTAGGGAACTATGCCGGAGAGGGCTGCTCGCCAGCAAAGCCGGGGGCGCGTCCAGCGTCCGGCTTCAGGACATGCTGTACATCGCCGCCAGTACCACTCTGCGGGGTTTCCATGGGCGGCAAATCCTTGCCTTCAATCAGCAACTTCAATTCCGCCGCATCCAGAGACTCTCGATCCAACAAGGCCTGGGACATGCGATGCATCAACGGCTGATTGTTCTCCAGCAGCGAGTGCGCCGCCTGGTAGCCGTTGTCCACCAGCATGCGTACTTCGGAGTCGATCTGTCGCGCCGTCTCTTCACTGAAATCCCGATGCTGCGAAATTTCGCGACCAAGGAAAATCTGTTCTTCCTTCTTTCCAAACGTCAGCGGACCCAGACGGCTCATTCCGTACTCGCACACCATCTTGCGGGCGAGTTCCGTCGCCCTCTCGATGTCATTCCCGGCACCAGTGGTCAGCTGATTCAAGAAGATTTCTTCCGCACAACGGCCGCCCATCAGGATGGCCAGCTGCGTTTCCAGATAATCCTTGCTGACTGTGTGCTGTTCATCCTCGGGCAACTGCATGGTCAAACCCAGCGCCATGCCGCGCGGAATAATCGTGACCTTGTGCAGCGGATCCGCGTGGTCCCGCAGCGCCGCGACAACCGCGTGGCCGGATTCGTGGTACGCGGTGGTGCGCTTTTCCTCATCGGTCAGCAGCATCGACCTACGCTCTGCGCCCATCAAGACCTTGTCCTTGGCGGACTCAAAATCGTACATCGTGGCCACTTTGCGGTTCGCGCGCGCAGCACTGATGGCGGCTTCATTCACCATGTTGGCCAAATCCGCGCCGGTAAATCCAGGCGTGCCACGGGCGAGCACGCGAAGATCGACATCCTCTGAGAGAGGGACTTTTTTGACATGGACGCGCAATACCTCTTCCCGTCCACGCACATCCGGACGACCGACAATGACACGGCGATCAAAGCGGCCAGGACGAAGCAAGGCGGGATCCAGCACATCCGGACGATTTGTCGAGGCGATCAGAATCACGCCGTCGTTCGACTCGAAGCCGTCCATTTCGACCAGCAGCTGATTCAGCGTCTGCTCCCGCTCATCATGTCCGCCTCCAAGGCCGGCCCCACGATGGCGTCCAACTGCATCGATTTCATCGATGAAGATGATGCAAGGAGCGTTCTTTTTCCCCTGCTCAAACAAGTCTCGAACGCGGCTGGCACCCACGCCGACAAACATTTCCACGAAATCCGAGCCGGAGATAGAGAAGAATGGAACATTTGCTTCCCCAGCAACGGCACGCGCCAATAGCGTCTTACCTGTTCCCGGAGGCCCAACCAGAAGAACGCCCTTGGGGATGCGTCCTCCCAGTTTCTGGAACTTGGGAGCATCACGCAGAAATTCAATGATCTCCTTTAACTCTTCCTTCGCTTCCTCCACCCCGGCAACATCTTTGAATGTCACTTTTTTCTGTTGCATGGAGAGCAATCGGGCCTTGCTTTTTCCGAACGACATGGCCTTGTTGCCACCCGTCTGCATCTGCCGCAGCATGAAAAACCACAATGCGCCTAACAGAAGAATCGGTGACAGTTGCAACAGGATGTTGAACCATGCGCTGCCTTGCGAATCCTTGATGGTGACGCTGACCTGATGGTCTTCAAGCACCTTGTACATATCGGGATAGTTCGACGGCACGGTCGAATGGAAGTTTTCCTTGCCGGTGCGATAGTGGCCGTGGACTTCGTTCCCCACGACCGTCACGTCGGCAATCTGACCTGTCTGGGCGTCTGACATAAATTTGGAAAATGGGACTTCCTGGTCCTTCCCCATTCCCACACCGCTTTCGACAACGTGCCACAACACAATGAGACACGTCGCGATCAGCACCCAGAAAACTACTGTTTTCACCGTTGAATTCACGTACTACCCTCGATTCGTACTCGGCATAACCGGTCAGGAACTTACGCCAAACGGGACAAAGAAGAAATATGGCTCCCCGCCGACACTACCCGCTGAGATTGCACTACCATTAGACGCTGTAATGGGCCGGAGGTCGCAGATATTCAAGCCCTTTTGCCTCAACGTAACACGATAGTAACTGACCTAGAAGAGGTTCTCTCAGCCAAGTTGCCCTGGCTAAATTTTACTCTTAATCGTTGGAAAGGCGAAGGATTCAAGAAGAAATCCAGTAACTGCTAGTCCAGGGTCTCGCGGATTTCCAGAATCGGAAGAGCGCAGTCTTCTTTCTCGGTACCCATCCGGCTTGATTCGAGGCCGTTTGCGAGGGTGACCCCACGCATCCAGATAATCTTTCCTCTCCAAGTGACGACCGGCCAGTTCACTCGATCCTCGGATGGAATGAGCATACGGCTGAGGACCTCCTTCACTTTTTTCGGCCCTCGTGAATGTAGCAGCTCAACCCGATCTCCCGGTTGCCATGCCCGAACGCACGCGTCCGGCAGTTGGATCGCGGAGTCAGCAGACGCGCCTTTAGCACTCTCAGCGCTGGCGAAGATTGCGGTATATTTTGCTCGAAACGCGGGTGCTTCCACATATCCGGGAACAGGCAATTCGTATACGGGTCTTTCTGTCCTACCTTTCGTGGGAGATCGGCCAAATCGCAATTCGCGCGCTGTTCGCTCGACAACGACGCCGTTCGGTCAGTTCCAATCGCCCGCGCTTCGTGGATTTCTGCGCACCCAACTCGACGAACGCAAGCAGGCGATCGGTCGCATCAAAATCCAACGTGGCACCAGCCCGCTCCGCAGCTACGCGTAACACTCGCCGCAAAAGACCAGAATCCAGGTCTTTCAGACGCGCAATTTCGATGGCTACTTCAGACGAGCCGTGAGCGGTGGAAACACTACGCCCACCTCCTCGCGTTGGCTTGCCGGGAAGCAGCAGCAACGGCAGTAGACGGTCGAGTTCCGCCTGCCAGTGCTGTTCTTCGGCGCGGGCATTGGCTGCGATGTGGGCCAGCGCGCGATCAATTTGCGGGTTAAACTCACGTAACTTCGGCAACAACTCATGGCGAACGCGATTCCGTGTATGCACGAGCGACTGATTCGTTTCATCCTCGCGCCATGGCTGGTCCAGCGCATGCAGATAGGCCTCAATCTGCGATCTTTGCACCGCCAGAAAGGGCCGCACGCAACTGTGACCGGAACTTCGATCGTTTCGTCCCGCTCCTGTTGCACCATCTCCCCACCTGAGAACCGGATGAATGCCGCTGATTCCTTCCGTCCAGGCTCCCCGCAAAAGCTTCATCAGAACGGTTTCCGCCTGGTCGTCGAGCGTATGTGCAGTCGCTATTTTGTCTGCCCTGCCCGCTGCCAAAACGTCACGGAAAACCTGATACCGTAGCACGCGCGCGGCTGTTTCAACAGACTCTTTCTGCTCGGCGATCCGCTGCCTGGTGTCGACCGATACGATCTCGCATGGCAGATCAAATTCTTTGGCCAACGCCCTGACAAATGCGGCGTCCTCGACTGCAGCCTGCCCTCGCAGACCATGCTCGACATGCACCATGCTCAGCACAATTCCAAGCTCCTCGCGTCGAGCCAGCAAGGCGCGGAGAAGCGCGGTCGAGTCAGCACCACCGGAGACAGCCACACAGACCCGGTCTCCCGCAGCGAATAAGGAGGTGTCCAGAGGCAGACACGCGATACCTAGAGCACTTGTGTTCAAACGTACTTTCGTCTTTCGTGCCATTGTTTTTCGTGCTCAATGAATCGGAGCAGCCGTCCTTCTGTATGGTATCGCCGGGACAGGTGAAGCCTGCTCCTGGAAAGCTGCAGCCGCTGCCCGTATACTTGCGGCATGATTTCGAGCACAGTTCAAACCCGGCAAGCCACCCCGGAGGATGCATCCATTGTCGCGCGTCACCGCCATCGCATGTTTGTCGATGCCGGCCGCGCCGACAACAGCGCACTGCGCCGCGTGACCGACGCGTTTGAGGCCTGGGTCGCACCCATGATGCGCGAAGACAAATATATGGGCTGGTTCGCCTTGATCGACGGCAAAATTGTGGGCGGCGCCGGACTGATGATACTGGACTGGCCGCCGCATCCGCTCGATCCGGGACCGCATCGCGGCTATCTGTTGAATGTCTACGTCGAACCGGAATTTCGTCACAAGCGTATCGCCAGCAACCTGATCGAGATGGCGCTGGCCGAGGCCCGTCGAAGAAAAATCCGCGTCGTCTCACTCCACACGACCGAAGAAGCCCGCCGCATGTACGAAAGTAGCGGCTTCCGCCGCACCAATGAAATGTTCTACGTAGAACCGGTGGAAGGATAAGCTGCTCTGCTGATGCCGGGTCCTTCTCGATTCTGTACGCCGCAGCGGACTCCGGTCGGGATGACAATTCTATGTCGCTAACTTTAGAAACAGGACACTAGCGTCTCCGGTATACTTCACCTTTCATGCAGGTTTTCATCATTATTCCCGCAGCCGGCCTTGGCACGCGCATGGCAACCAGTGGCACAGCCAAGCATGCTCCCAAGCAATTTCTTGAGCTGCATGGACAGCCCATCCTGGTGCTGACGCTGCGTGCCTTTCTGCAGGTTTCCGCCGTCCATCGGATCTTTGTCGCCGTTCGCAAGAATGAGATGGAACGCGTGGAGGCCCAACTACGCGAGCACAAGATCCTGGAAAAGGTCTCGGTCGTCGAGGGCGGCGATACGCGCCAGGAATCCGTACGCAACGCGCTGAAGATGCTGCCGGCAGACGATGAAGATATAGTGCTGGTGCATGATGCGGTTCGTCCGCTGATCGATTCCGCAACGATCGAGCGCACGATCGAATCGGTCGGACACCATGATGCTGCCATCGTCGCGGTGCCTGCCGTCGACACCATCAAACAAGTGGAGCGAACCGCGGAAGGCGCGATCATCACCAGTACCATTCCACGCGAACGCATTGTTCTGGCTCAAACGCCGCAGGGATTTCGTTTTCGGCTGCTGCGCCAGGCGATTGAGGCGGCGGAGCTGGATGGTTTTATCGGCACCGATGAAGCGTCCCTGGTGGAACGGCTTGGAATCGAGGTTGCCGTTGTCCTGGGATCGCCGCGAAACTTTAAGATCACACAGGCCGGGGATTTGGCCCTGGCCGAGTTCTATTTGAGTCAAGGCTGAATCTGAATCCGAGGCGCGAAAAAGGCGTGTATTCTGCCTGATAGAGCAGTTGTGCGATAGGTACTTCCAGCGGGACAAAACCTTCGCACAGCTTTTCCGTTAAGAAAAGCTGCATTAACATAAATTCTGAGCGGATCATGATACCCATGGAACTGCTTTTGAAGCCTGCATCATTTATCAGGCACGAAACTCCCCAGTACACCGAGAAAGATCGCGACACGACATGATGAGAATTGGATACGGCTGGGACTCCCACGCGTTTAAGTCCGGCGTTCCCTTGAAAATTGGCGGCATTGCCTTCGACCACCCGGCGGGCCTGGCCGGCCACTCTGATGGAGATGTGCTGCTGCACGCCATTACAGACGCGCTGCTAGGCGCGGTTGCTGCTGGCGATATCGGCAGCTTCTTTCCTCCCGGTGACCCACGATGGAAGAACGCCGACTCTGCCGTGTTTCTGCAAACAGCACTCGAGGAAATCGAGCATGCTGGCTATCGCATTGCGAATATCGACACGACCCTGGTCCTGGCCGCGCCGAAAATTGGACCCGTCGCAGAAAAATTGCGCGAGCGTGTCGCCGAACTGCTCTCTATCGACCCTGGCGCGGTGGGCATCAAGGCAAAAACTCCGGAAGGCCTGAACCAGGATGACGTCGCGGTCGCCCATGCGATCGTACTGCTGGAAAAACTTGAGGACGACACGCTGCTGGAACAGATGGCTGCGGCCGCGGAACCGCAAGTTCAGATGGATGACGTGGTTCGTAAGCTAGTGGGCCGAACCGCTTCGGCACCCGCCCGCAAACCGGGATTCAATACCGACGATATTTCTTGAATGACGCGCACATCCGCCAAAACACAAAGAGCCTGCTGGCAAATCAGCAGGCTCTTTGTATTTTGGCTTGATCAGGATCGATCCAGCTTTAGAAGTGGTAGGAGAAACCGATGGCCGGTTGCGACATGATGTAACGGCGACCGGTGCTAAACCGGCTGATGCCATAATCAGGCGTATTGAAGATCTGCCCACGATACTGCACCCGCAGATCCCAGCTTGGACTCAGCTGATAGGCAATTCCGCCGCCGAACAGCACGGTTAGAACCTCCGTTTGTTCCGTGTCGTAGGTTGTCGTCTTGGTGCCGATTGGGGTAAAGAACAACATCCCGCCGCCGCCTTCAAGGAATGGATTGAATTTCTTGAAAGGGAAAGTGCGAACGTACGCGGCGGTGGCTTCCTGCATGCCGGTATAGATTCGAGCGTTAAACGTACCACCGGAATTAGCCGTAAACTTACTCGTGAAATGGCTGTACGAATAGTTGGCTTCCACTGCGCCGTTGGGCGTCAGCAGGTAGCGATATCCCAGATATAAACCCGTTCCAAGCGTTGACTTCAGTCTGATAGGCGGGGTGGCCGGCGCTAGAGTGTTGCCTTCCACATAGGGCTGAATCACGCCCATGGCGCTGAGATTTACGTCCTGCCGTGCGCCCTGATCTTGTGCGTAGCCGATTCCGGCCAGCATTGAAACCAGACACATGAGTAAAAACAACTTCTTCATTCGTTAGTGAACCTCTGATGGATCAATTCCCCGTTCAAGTTCCCTGACCTGCGTATGACTTGCGTCGCCTGATGAAACCCGCGTCCAACTTGCAGCCGGCGGCAGGCGCAAGATACGTCCATTGCATCGTTCGATTCTTTAGAAGTGGTAGGCGAAGCCGATCGCGGGCTGCTCCATCACGTACCAGCGGTTCGTTTTGAACTGCGGTATCCCGAAATCGATGGACTTAAACACTTCCGCCCGGTACTGCACCCGTAAATCCCAGCTGGGACTCAACTCGTACGCGATACCGCCGCCGACCAGCAGCGCCGTCGCTTTTGTTCGTGTGCCGGCGTTGGTGTTGGTTCCAGTGTCGTTGATCGGATCGAACAGCAACACAGCCGCTCCAGCTTCGGCGAATGGATTGAACTTCTTGTACACAAAGCTATGCACATAGGCGACCGAGCCTTCCTGTAGCGAGTTATGGAACCTCGCATTGGAGAAGGGAGCCGTATATTTCATGTTGAATTGGGAATACTGGTAATTCCCCTCAATCGCGCTGCTCGGTGTCAGCATGAAACGGTAACTTAGCAGAGCGCCCTTGCCCAAGGTCGACGTCTGGGTAACCGCATTGCCCGTAATGGTGGGTTGATAGGTGCCGATAGCGCTTATGCTGGCATCCTGCCGGCTCTCCTGCGCAAATCCAACCGCCGCCAGCATGGGCAGCAGACAAAACAAAAGAAGCAACTTCTTCATGCGGTAATGAACCCCTCGTCCGCCACCTCCACGCGCAGATGCTGGAACACTTCCACGCGTAAAGTTTGGTTTGGCTCTGACTCCGTGACCTGCTCCCAATTGTACCTGTCAGAATGTGCCTACGGCAGACGCGAACTCATTTTTCCATGGGTTCGAAGATCGCACGCGACCGATCAAAAAGAACACGGGCAGAGAATGTTGAGTTCCCTGCCCGGCCCTGGACACTTCTCCGCATCATTATTATTGTTGCGGCGGTGGAGGTGGAGGATTTTGGTCATCGGGCGGCGGCGGCGGTGCGCCTGCTCCTCCCGCGCCGTCCCCTTGTCCCATGCGGCGACTGCGGCGTTGCTGCATACTCTGTTCATACTGCTGCTTCTGACTGTCCGTCATGACTGCTTCCAGCTTCTGACGGGTATCCATCATCGCAGAACGCATTTGTTCACGACGCTGGTCTTGGCTCAATGCCGAATTGCTTTGAATCGCGTCCCTCTGCTTCTGCTGGTCTTGCAGGATCGGCAGCATCTGTTGCTGCTGGTCCGCCGTAAGATTCAGCTGTCTTGGTTAAATACTTCAAGGTGCGCTCGGGACTTCCGCCACGATGACGCCGCATGGTTTGCTCGCCCGGGCTGGATTGCTGCGCTGTCGTTCCCTGAGAATCCGGAGGCGGGGCGGAGTCCTGGGCCAACAGAGCTGCGGGAACACAGAGGGCCATACTTAGTACAGCGACTCCTGTGCCCATTCGATTGAAAATTTTACGATGATTCATATACGAGTCCTTTCCAATTGACGCGCCCCGCGCCGCAACTGAATGTATGTAAGTCAGCTGCAAAATGCGCGGTCTCTATCAGTAGACGGCGTATGCAGACGGGAAGTTGTGCGGATATCAAGATTTCAAAAGGAAATTAACTTGCTCGCAGGCCGAGCCCTCCATAATTCGGCATCTCTCGGGAACTCAACGAGATGACGGAACAAAGTGAGAGCACGGACCGTATCTATCAAATAGGAATTTCGTATTCCATATCGAATCGTCTCCCGCCGATTCATTGCCGCTACTTCAACCGCTTCGCTTCCCGGTCAATCAGCGAAGATAAGGCTCCAACAGCGATATCGCTGGAATAGTTTGCCGACCAGTTATCGCGACATTTGAGAGGAAGTAGAGACAATGAAAAGGCTTCTATCCATAGTGGAATCACATTCTTGTGTGCGAGCAATCTCCTGGAAAATCCGGATAGCTTCGATTGCAGGTGCAATCCTGACATCGATGGTCGCCCATGCTGAATCGCCGGTGGCCGTGCCCAGCGCCACTGTGGCACTGCTCGCGCAGCAGCGGGCCATCAACATTCATTGGGCAGCCTTCCAGCTTCTTGCGCTGGCAATTCCTCTGCTCTTTCTGTTCACGGGTCTGGGGGCACGTGTGCGCCGGATGTGCGAATCTGTCTCCGGCCACCGCTGGTTCTGGACAGTCACGCTGTTCGCCTGCGCCTATCTGGTTTTGGCCGCATTGATCGCACTGCCGGTTGACTTTTATATCGGTTATTGGCAGCAACACGTCGCTGGACATTCGGGCCAGACCTTGCTGGGCTGGCTGAAGGGCGAAGGCGCGGCGCTTGTCATCCAATTGGTTCCCGCGGCTCTGCTCGTTTGGATTCCCTATCTTCTGATCGCCAGAAGTCCGCGCCGCTGGTGGCTCTATTGCGCGCTGGCTTTGATTCCGTTTGCCTTTCTGGCCCTGGTGGCGTTGCCTGTGTGGATCGATCCGCTGACGACGAGCTATAAGCCGCTTGACAATCCGCCGCTGCAATCGCGCATTGATACGTTGGCCGCGCGGTGCAGCATCCACCATATCCCGGTCTTTGTCGGCGGCAACAGCACCGGGGTGACCGGCCTTGGCCCGACCAATCGCATCGTCCTGCAGAGCAATCTGATGTCGGTCGAGACGCCGGACGAAATCGTATTCACCGTTGGCCATGAGTTAAAGCACTACGTCATGGGCGACAATTGGAAGGCGTTGGCAATCATCACGGCATTCCTGCTGGTGGGATTTTGGCTCACCGACCGCCTGGGTCGCGCCGCCATCCGTCGATATTCCGGTCGCTGGGGATTCCGTGAGCTTTCCGATCCCAGCCTCCTTACCGCTGATTGTGTTCACGCTGACTTTTCTCTGGCTTGCCTTTCTGCCGTTTTTCAATCTGTTCGCCCGCCATATCGAGTTCGAAGCCGACCGCTTCGGGCTTGAATTGACGCATCAAAATCACGCCGCGGCAATGGTATTTGCCGAAGACGTTCAATCGGGTCGGGTTGTGCCGGAGTGGGATACTTTCTTCCTGGTCACGCAGGGAACGCATCCCTCGGTTGCGGAACGAATCCGATTCGCGAACAGCTACAAGCCGTGGGAACAAGGTGCGCCGCTGGTCTACGGCAATGTCTGCAAAGCGGAGTGAATCAAATAGAGGCTCAGTGGCTGACAGTGGAGGCTATGAGCCTTTTTCTACCTGAAAATGGAAGGGATCGCCGCGCTCATTCGCCATCGATTCCACGACCTTAAGAAACGCCAGTGAAGCATGGGAAAGATTCGCCTGCTTGCGATGAACGACGCGCAGGCGGCGTTCAAAGGACAACTCCGGCACGCGTAACTGTACCAGCTCTCCGCGTTCGATTTCCTGCCGCGCGGTCAGACCTGGCAAAAGGGCCACTCCGTTGCCCATCGCGACGAATCGCTTGATGGCCTCCAGACTTGGTAGCTCCACCGCCATATTCAGCGGCGTCTTATGGCGCTGAAAGGCCTGCACTACTTTCTGGCGCAGCGGAGACGGAACATTGTGCGCAACGAAATTTTCCGCGCCCAGTTCACGGATGGAAACCTCTTTTCCATGCGCCAGCGGATGTCCGGGGTGCATGACGAAGACCAGATCGTCGCGATACACCACAATCGAGCGAATCTGCGGATCGTCGGGCCGATAGGAAACAATGCCCAGCTCCACCGAATGCTGCAGCAGCTCTTCCGCCATGCGGCTGGCCAGCGAACGCTGCACAGTCACGTGAATTTGGGGTGACAGGCGGCGGAAGACATCAATCACCGGCAGCAAATACAGGCATGTGTATTCATTCGCGGCCACATTCAGACGCCCACGATGAAGAGAGCGCAGCTCAGACAATGCTGTCGTTGCCTCTCCACGCAGATTCAGCAATCGCTCCGCGTACTCTCGCAATACTTCGCCGGCGGCGGTCAAGGTAGCGTCGCGCGCGGCACGGTCGAACAGCACCTCATCCATTTCCACTTCAAGCTTGCGAATCACCTGGCTGATTGCCGGTTGCGTGCGATGCAATTTGACTGCAGCGCGAGAAAAACTCTTCTCTTCAGCAACGGCCATAAAGGTTTCCAGCTGAAACAGGTCCATTGGGTGTCCTTATGAAGCGCGAAGGCGTACTCGCGTTGATAATATATTCTAATATAAGTAGTTGTTCGCATTAGATTACCTTATGCTATTCTAAGAGAATAAAGGCTGTATTCAGTTTTTCGAGTTATGAGGGATGCCATGCATCAAGAACGAATCTATTTCTTCGATACTACCCTCCGCGACGGAGAACAATCGCCAGGCTGCAGCATGTACATGGCAGAGAAAGTACGCATGGCCAAGCAGCTGGAATTGCTCGGCGTCGATGTGATTGAAGCAGGCTTTGCGATTGCCTCGGACGGCGACTTTTCTGCTGTCCGGCAAGTAGCCAGCGAAGTAAAGGGACCGCGCATCTGTTCCCTGTCGCGCGCAAAGGAAGAAGACATCGTCACTGCAGCCCGCGCTCTGGAACCCGCCGCAAAATCGCGCATCCATATTTTCCTGGCCAGCTCCGACATTCATCTGGAATACAAACTGCAAATCTCTCGTGAGCAGGCGCTTGAGCTGGCGGATAAGTCTGTTCGCCTGGCCCGCACCTATGTAGATGACGTTGAATTCTCTCCGGAAGACGCCTCACGATCTGACCGGGAATTTCTGTGCGCCATTGTCCAGACTGCCGTCGATGCTGGAGCCACTGTCATCAACCTGCCTGACACCGTGGGATATACGGTTCCCCACGAATACGCTTCCATCTTCCGGTTAATGAAAGAACGGATTCGCGGCATCGAGAACATTGTGCTCTCCAGTCATTGCCATAACGACCTTGGCCTGGCAGTCGCCAACAGTCTTGCTGCCCTGGAAGCGGGGGCACGGCAGGTGGAATGCACCATCAACGGCATCGGGGAACGTGCTGGAAATGCAGCGCTGGAAGAAATGGCAGCGGCCATCCATGTGCGCCACGACCAGTTGCCGTTTGAACACAACCTTGACCTGAAGCAGCTTTTTCCAACCAGCCAGATGTTGAGTGAGATTATTACGTTTGCACCCGCGCCGAATAAAGCTGTTGTAGGGAGCAACGCGTTTTCGCATGAGGCGGGGATTCATCAGCACGGGATGATGTCCAATCCGTTATGCTATGAAATTATGACCCCGGCGCATGTGGGAGTGCCTGCAAATCGGATGGTTCTGGGCAAGCATTCGGGACGCCATGCGTTAAACCATCGGTTGAAGGAACTGGGCTACAGTTTGAGCCGCGCTGATCTGGATTTGGCTTACGATCGGTTCGTCGAAGTTGCCGACCGCAAGAAGTCTGTCTTCGATCAGGACCTGGTCAGCATTATGCTGACTCATCTGCGTCAAACCCCGGTGGTTGGATCGCAGGGTTCGTCTGCAATTGCTGCCCCACAGCCATGAATTAGTAACCGCGCATGGTCGCCGCGGCGATCAAACGTCACCAGATAAATTGGCCGCAGATACAACTTAGGCCCCTACGTAGGAGTTTCGATGTCAGCAGAATTCAAAGTCACCCTGGTCCCTGGAGACGGGATCGGGCCGGAAGTCACCCACGAAGCTGTTCTGATCCTGGAATCGATCAGCCAGTGGAACGGTTCCAAGTTTCGCTTCGTTGAAATGCCGATCGGCGGAATCGCCATCCGGCAGCAGGGATCGCCCTTGCCCGCCGCGACTCTGGAAGCAGCCCTGGACAGTGATGCGGTACTGCTGGGAGCGGTTGGTGGAAACGAATTTAACTTGTTACCGCCGGACAAACGGCCGGAAGCTGGCCTGCTGCAATTGCGGCTAGCTCTGGGCGGATTTGCCAACCTGCGTCCTTCTATTGCCTACGCGCCTCTCAGCAACAATTCCCCATTGCGTCCAGAAGTCACCGACGGTGCGGACATCCTGTTTGTGCGGGAGCTGCTCGGCGGCCTCTACTTCGGCAGCCCGCGGTCCTGGGACCGCGAATCCGGTATCGCGCTCAACACCATGCGGTACACCCGGGATGAAGTTGTGCGAGTCGCGCGCGTCGCATTTGAACTGGCGCAGAAACGCCGTCACAAAGTTACCTCGGTGGATAAAGCCAATGTGCTGGAAGTCTCCCAGTTGTGGCGCGCTACGGTGACGGAAGTGGCAGCGGAATATCCAGACGTGACGCTGGAGCACCAATACGTAGATGCCTGTGCGATGCACCTGATGAACACGCCGCGAAATTTTGACGTGGTCCTGACGGAGAATTTGTTCGGAGACATTCTTTCTGACGAAGCCGCGGTGATCACCGGCTCGCTGGGAATGTTGCCATCAGCAACGATTGGAGGCAAGGTCAATCTGTACGAACCCGTCCACGGTTCCGCTCCGGACATTGCAGGTACTGGCAAAGCCAATCCGTTGGGAGCGATTCTGACCGCGGCGATGCTGCTTCGCCACTCCGCCGGAATGGAGCAGGAAGCGAAGGCAATTGAAACCGCCGTCCAGCGTGTGTTAGCCAGTGGCTATCGCACAGCAGACCTGGCGCGCACCAACCAGCCCGATCAGCAAATCGTCAGCACCCGCGAGATGGGAAAACATGTCTTCGAAATTTTGAACGAAATCATCGATTGCAGTCAGGCGATGCATGCGGTCTAGTTTTCTTTCTGCATCATCGATAGCGAACAAAAAGCTTCACCCTGGCATTGCACCCACGCACCTCTAGCACAGTGAAAGAACATGGCAAACAAAAATACACTTTTTCAAAATATCTGGGACGCACACATCGTCGCCGCACCCGAGGGCGAACCGGCCCTGCTCTATATCGACCTGCATTTGCTGCATGAAGTGACGTCGCCCCAAGCTTTTGACGGGTTGCGTCTGGCGGGTCGCAGCGTGCGCCGTCCAGACCGCTCACTGGCGACGGTAGATCACAATGTTCCGACCGTGGCCGCTGATCGCCTGATTATTCAGGACGCCATCGCATCCAAGCAGATTGAGACTCTGCGCCGCAACTGCAAGGAGTTTGGCATTGAGTTGTACGATGTGCAGTCGAAGCAACAAGGCATCGTGCATATCATCGGCCCGGAACTCGGTTTTACCAAACCTGGCATGACGATTGTTTGCGGTGACAGCCATACCAGCACCCACGGCGCGTTTGGCGCGCTTGCCTTTGGCATCGGCACCAGCGAGGTGGAGCATGTTCTGGCCACGCAATGCCTGCCGCAGCCGAAACCGAAAACCTTCCGCATCTCTGTCGAAGGCAAACTTCCTGCTGCCGTCACGGCCAAGGACATTGCGCTGGGCATCATCGGACGCATCGGCACCGATGGAGCGACTGGCTACGTCGTCGAATACGCTGGTTCCGCGATTCGCGCGCTGTCGATGGAAGGCCGCATGACGGTCTGCAATATGAGCATCGAGTCCGGCGCGCGCGCTGGCATGATCGCTCCCGATGCTACGACGTTTGCGTACCTGAAGGGACGTCCGCAGTCGCCGCAGGGAAAAGCATGGGACGAAGCTGTCGAGCATTGGAGTACGTTGCCCTCGCATCCGGAGGCGAAGTTTGATCGCGAGTTGGTGATCGATGCACAAGAGCTGACGCCGTTCGTTACCTGGGGCACGCATCCCGGCATGGTGGTTTCCGTCACTGGAGCCGTACCGACACCAGCATCAGCGCCGACGGATTCCGAGCGTCGCGCCTATGAACGGGCGCTTGAATATATGGCGCTCGAACCCGGCACGAAAATTGAGAATGTTCCCATCGATCGTGTCTTTATTGGTTCGTGCACTAACGCGCGGATTGAAGATTTGCGCGCCGCCGCAAAAATTGTCAGCGGCTACAAGGTCAACACCAAGGTGCGCGCCATGGTTGTGCCCGGATCGCAAGGCGTAAAGGCCGAGGCAGAAAAAGAAGGCCTGGATCGCATCTTCCGCGAAGCTGGATTTGAATGGCGCGAACCCGGCTGCTCCATGTGTCTTGGCATGAATCCAGATATTCTGGAGCCTGGGGAACGCTGCGCATCCACCAGCAATCGTAACTTTGAAGGCCGTCAGGGCCGCGGTGGACGTACCCATCTTGTCAGTCCAGCGATGGCAGCCGCAGCCGCCATTGCCGGCCACTTTACCGATGTTCGCAATTGGGAGTTCCGTACATAACCATGAAACCATTTCGCACACTTACGTCGAAGGTCGCCCCACTCGATCGAGTCAACGTCGATACCGACCAGATTATTCCGAAGCAGTTCTTGAAGCGTATTGAACGCACGGGCTATGGAGAATTTTTGTTTTTCGATTGGCGGCGCGGGGCCGATGGCGCCCCGAACCCGGAATTTTCGTTGAACAAGCCGCATCATCAAGGCGCCGAAATTCTTGTCGCTGGCCGTAACTTTGGGTGTGGCTCCTCCCGCGAACACGCGGCGTGGGCACTCAGCGATTTTGGCTTCCGCTGCGTGATTGCACCCAGCTTCGCCGACATATTTTTCTCTAACGCCGCCAAGAACGGCATTTTGCTGGTCGAACTGCCGGATGAAAAAGTGGCGCTGTTGTTAGAACGAGCCAACGTGCCTGGTTACCGGTTGCACGTATCGCTGGAATCGCAAACCGTGAAGGACGATCTGGGATTTGATGAGTCGTTCGTCATCGATCCCTTTCGCCGCTCCTGCCTGCTGGAAGGGTTGGACGATATTGGCCTGGCAATGCGTCATACCGCCGCACTCGATGCGTATGAGCAGAAGCATGACGCCGCGTTCTGGTCTGCGCCCAGGCCGGCGCAAGGAGTGAGCGCGTGAGCGATACCAGCAAACAATCTATGACCCACAATCCGAAGCACAACAGCATTCCACTCACCGAAGGTCCCACCCGCGCCGGCGCGCGCGCGATGCTGCGCGCAGTCGGTTTTTCCCGCGAAGATCTGGCCAAGCCCATCATCGGCATCGCCAATACATGGACGGAAATTGGACCCTGCAACTACCATCTGCGCACGCTGGCCGAAGCGGTCAAGCAAGGCATTCGCGACGCCGGCGGCACGCCGATGGAATTCAATACTGTCACGATTTCCGATGGCATCACCATGGGCACACAAGGCATGAAGGCATCGCTGATCAGCCGCGAAGTCATTGCCGACTCCGTCGAGCTGGTGGCGCGCGGAAATCTCTTCGATGGCCTGGTAGCCATTGCCGGCTGCGACAAGAACATGCCCGGCACAGTAATGGCTCTGGCTCGCCTCGACATTCCTTCGTTGATGCTCTACGGCGGCTCCATTGCGCCCGGACATCTCAACGGAAAAGACCTGACCGTACAGGATGTATATGAGGCGCAGGGATCCTTTGCCGCGGGCAAAATTGACGATGCAGCACTGAAGGCTGTCGAAGTTAGCGCATGTCCTGGAGCGGGCGCCTGCGGCGGCCAGTTCACGGCCAACACCATGGCCATGGCGTGCGAATTCCTCGGTATCTCGCCCATGCACCTTTCCGGCGTGCCCGCGCTTTCTCCAGAAAAAAATGCAGCCTGCCGCGCTGCGGGAGCGTTGGTTCTGGAACTGGCGAAGAACGATCTGCGACCCTCCAAAATCATCACGCGCGCGTCACTGGAAAACGCTATCGCCAGCGTCGCCGCCTCGGGCGGATCGACGAACGCGGTCCTTCATCTGATCGCCATCGCGCATGAAGCTGGAATCTCTCTCTCCGTCGATGATTTCGATCGCATCAGCCGGAACACTCCCCTGCTCTGCGATATGAAGCCGGGCGGACGTTATGTTGCCACGGACTATCAGGAGGCAGGTGGAAGCCGCTTGCTGGCGCAGCGTTTACTCGCGGGCAAACTGCTCGACGGCAGCACGTGGAATGTCTCCGGACGTACGCTGGCAGAAGAGGCCGCATTGGCGCGGGAAAAGGCCGGACAGAAAGTGATTTACCCTCTCGACAAGCCGTTGAAGGCCACAGGCGGACTCGTCATCCTGAAAGGCAATCTTGCGCCGGAGGGTTGTGTGATTAAAGTCGCCGGGCACGAGCGCCTGACGCATCGCGGTCCAGCCCGTATTTTTGAAACGGAAGAAGCTGCATTCCATGCGGTTGAAACTCGGAGCCTGAAACCGAACGATGTCGTCGTGATTCGCAACGAAGGACCGCGCGGAGGGCCCGGAATGCGCGAGATGCTGCAGGTCACGGCAGCCATCGCCGGCATTCCAGAGCTGAGCGACACAGTTGCGCTGCTGACGGACGGCCGTTTTTCCGGCGCCACTCGCGGCTTGATGGCTGGCCACGTCGCGCCAGAAGCTGCGTTGGGCGGCCCGATCTCAGCCTTGCGCGATGGCGACACGATTGTGTTCGATATTCCAAATCGTGTATTGCGCGTGGAATTGAGTGACGATGAACTTCAGGCACGCATGAAACATTGGCAGGCACCGGCGCCGAATGCTCCTCGCGGAGTCTTTCGTAAATACGCGGAGAGTGTTTCTTCCGCTGCGCGCGGAGCCGTCACGAATTACTGATGAAGAAGGTGACCATGGACAAACGAGAAAAAGCAGCTCTCAGCCATCTCAACTCATCGGGCGCAGCCATCTACAGCCAGCCGACGCGGCTGACGGGCGCGGAAACTCTATGGGCGACCATGGTGGGCGAAGGTGTGCGAGATGTGTTCGGCTATCCCGGCGGAGCCATTCTTCCCGCCTACGATGCACTGCGAAAATTCCCCATCCGGCACATCCTAGTTCGCCATGAGCAAGGCGCGGCCCACATGGCTGATGGGTATGCTCGCGCCTCCGGTCGAGTTGGCGTTGCGGTAGCTACTTCCGGACCGGGCGCAACGAATCTCGTCACTGGCATTGCCACTGCCATGCTCGACTCGATTCCAATGGTCTGCGTCACAGGACAGGTTTCCAGCAAAGTGCTGGGCACCGACGCGTTCCAGGAAGTCGACATTACCGGCATCACGCTTCCCATCACCAAGCACAATTTTCTAGTCAGAAATACGGAAGATATTGCACCCGCCCTGCGCGAAGCTTTCCGTATCGCGCGGTCCGGACGTCCTGGACCAGTGCTGGTCGACATCACAAAAGATGCGCAACAAAACTCCGCCATCTTTGACTTTGCTGCCGCTGCTCCGCAACCGTATCGACCGCATCCGATGCTGGCTGCGGATTCTACTTCCATCCGCGAAGCATTGCAGTTGCTCCAGACTGCCAAACGTCCGGTGATCCTGGCCGGACAAGGCATTCTGCACTCCGGCGCCATGGAGCAGGTACGCGCGCTGGCGGAGCGGGCGCAAATCCCGGTCGCCTGCACGTTGCTGGGGCTGACCGCGTTCCCTGCCTCGCATCCGCTGAACCTTGGCATGATGGGGATGCATGGCGAGAGCTGGGTCAACCACGCCATTCAGCAAGCAGATCTACTCATCGCGTGCGGTATGCGTTTCGACGATCGCGTCACAGGATCTCTTTCCACCTACGCGCTGAACGCGAAGAAAATTCATATCGAAATCGATCCCGCTGAGATCAATAAGAATGTTCACGTCGATGTCGGCCTGATTGGCGACTTGAAGGAGATTCTCGAGACCCTGCTGCCTCGATTGCCGAGCCGAGATGGAGCCGCGTGGCTACATACGATTGCGGCGATGAAAGGCGATGCGGCTGTGCATGATATTCAGCAGTTGCCGGACAACGGACATCTCTACGCCGCGCATGTCATCAATGACATCTGGCATGAAACCGATGGAGATGCGATCGTTGTGACCGACGTCGGCCAGCATCAGATGTGGGAAGCGCAGTATTACAAGCATGACCGTCCGCGTTCACTCATCACCTCCGGCGGCCTGGGAACCATGGGCTTTGCCCTGCCGGCTGCTATCGGCGCGAAAGTAGCCTGCCCGGAGAAGGAAGTCTGGGTCATCGCCGGCGATGGTGGTTTTCAGATGACCAGTCCCGAGCTGGCGACGATTGCGCAGGAACAGTTGAAGATCAACATTGCCATCGTAAATAACGGTTATCTCGGCATGGTTCGCCAATGGCAGGAGGCGTTCTACGACAAGAATTATGAATGCACGCCGCTGATCAGCCCAGATTTTGTGAAGCTAGCGGATGCGCATGGAATCCGCGGCACGCACGTTCATCACCGCGCGGAAGTCATTTCGACGGTGCAAACGGCGCGGCAGCATCCGGGCACTTTTCTTATCGATTTTCACGTGGAGCAGGAAGATTCTGTCTATCCAATGATTGCCCCTGGCGCGGCGTTGCATGAAATGATCCGGCGTCCGAAACACAACCCGCTGGTTGAAACAGCAACGGAAGATTAGGAGCCAGGATTTCATGTTGCATACCTTTGTAGCGCTGGTCGAGGATAAAACAGGATTGCTGGCGCGTGTGGCCTCGCTCTTTCGGCGGCTCAACGTCAACATCATTTCCTTGACCGTGGGCGGTACTGAAACCGCGGGCGTGGCGCGCACAACCATCGTGGCCGAAGCTGCTGAAGATCGTGCTCCGCGCATCATGGCGTCACTTTACAAGCTGGAGGGCGTGATCGAGGTCGACGATGTAGGCCGGCATTCCGCAGTGGTTCGGGAACTGGCAATGCTGAAAATCGCCACCGATCAGAACACGCGCTCTGACCTGTTCCAACTGGCAGAAGTCTTTCACGCCCGCATTGTCGATCTGGCGCCTGAGTCGCTGATGCTGGAAATCACGGGCAGCGCCAGTAAGATTGAAGGGCTGGTGCAGATTCTGCTCCAGGGAAACTACCGTATTCTTGAAATGGCGCGCACCGGGCGCATGGCCATGCGGCGCGGACATCATGCCAGCCGGGTGCTGGAAGCGCTGGGAGACACCACACCGCGCATCGACCCGCAGACACTTTCAGGCGCCTTAAAACACGAAGCGCTCGACCTGCTCGAAGACGAAGACCACGCATAATTTACCCAAACGGAGAGAAACGATATGGCAAAAACTTATCACGACGAAGATGCAGACCTGACATTGATCCGGCAGAAGAAGGTGGCCATCCTCGGCTACGGCTCCCAGGGACATGCGCACGCACTCAACTTGAAGGATTCCGGCGTCGAAGTTCGGATCGGATTGCCGGAAGGCAGCAGATCAAAGGCGCGCGCGGAAAAGGTTGGCCTGCAGGTCATGACCACCTCCGATGCCGCGAAATGGGCGGATGTCATTATGGTGCTGACGCCGGACCAGACGCAGGGAAAAATCTATGCCGATTCGATCGCGCCGCACATGACGACAGGCAAAACCCTGATGTTCGCGCATGGCTTTAACATTCGCTACGAAACTATTCATCCGCCAGTAAATACAGACATCAGCATGGTCGCCCCAAAAGCGCCTGGCCATCGCGTGCGCGAGGTCTTTGTCGAGGGCGGTGGAACTCCCGGCCTGGTTGCCGTGCATCAGGACGCGAGCGGCCAAGCGCTTGCCCTGGCTCTCTCCTATGCCAAAGGAATTGGCTGCACTCGCGCCGGTGTGATTGAAACCACCTTCAAGGAAGAAACAGAAACCGATCTTTTCGGCGAACAGGCAGTTCTTTGCGGCGGCGTTAGTGCGCTGATCAAGGCTGGCTTTGAAACGCTAACGGAGGCTGGCTACCAGCCTGAAGTTGCCTACTTTGAGTGCATGCACGAGCTGAAGTTGATCGTCGACCTGATCTATCGCGGCGGCCTGGCGTATATGCGCCACTCCATCTCTGATACCGCGGAATATGGCGATTACACCGCAGGACCGCGTATCGTAACCGACGAAACCCGCGCCATCATGAAAAAACTGCTGGCCGAAATTCAGGACGGTACGTTCGCGAAAAATTGGCTGAATGAGAACGCAACCGGCCGCAAATGGTTTGAGGAGCAACGCCGGAAAGAAGCGCAGCATCCCATTGAGAAAACCGGAGCCCCGCTGCGCGCCGCGATGCCATTCCTCGACCCCGTCACGGTAAAGAACGGCGCCGTCGAATCGGCGGAGAAACCCGTTCCCGTGGGCGCTTAGCGAGATTGGTTTTCATTTCATGAACCGGTGAGGCGCAAACCACGAATTTGGGCCTCATCCGGTTTCCTCGCCATCGCGTCGGAAGCGACGTTTCCACACCGCTACGTGGCTTTTGTAACATGGAGTGATCTATGCTGGGAGATATCGCTATGGCCTCTCCATCGCAATCGATCGCCTTACAAACTGACCCGCCCCCCGGGATTTCCATACTCCACTCACCAGAGCACGAAGTTCTGGAGGCGCTGCGCGGTGTCCGTCAACTGGATGGACTGACCGACGCGGAATACCTGTGGCTGATACGGCACGGCGTTGAAACCTCCGCCCCGGCGGGTACGCGCATCTTCAGCGATGGCGAGCCTGCCACCTACATGACCATTCTGCTGGCCGGTGAAGTGCAGGTTCGACGGCAACACTCGGCCCAGGGAAGCCTGTTTATCGGCCGCTCCGGTCAGATGACCGGCGTGCTTCCCTTCTCGCGCATGAAAACCTGGGGCGGCAACGGCTTCGTTTCCGAAGCGCTGTGGGCGCTGCAAATTCCTCGAGACCAGTTCCCGGAGATGCTGGCCGCCATTCCCTCCATGGGCCAGCGCTGCGTGTCGGTATTGCTGGACCGCGTGCGGGAAGTTACGCGGCTGGAGCAGCAGTCGGAAAAACTGAGCGCCCTGGGCAAACTGGCAGCCAACCTGGCCCATGAACTGAACAACCCTGCCAGCGCGGCGCAACGGGCGAGCAGCAATTTGATGGAAGAGCTGCGTGCGTATGGCAAAATCAGTTTCGAGGCGGGCAGGCTTTGCCTGACGAACGAGCAGGAAGAACGGTACATGGAGTGGAACAGCAATGTTCGCAGCGCCATCGAGGGGCGCTCGAAGCCGCCTAATCCAATGGAAGCAGGTGCCCTGGAAGAACGTCTGACTCGCTGGCTGGCGCCGCGCAAGCTTCCCGATCCATGGTCGATCGCTCCCGTTTTCGCCGAAGCTGGAGTCGAGCCGGAAGAACTTGCTGTTCTGGATACGTTTCTCGATAACGAGGCTGCCAACGTCGCCGTGACCCACTTTGCCTCTACGCTGCGCGCAGAACGCATGACGGGAGCCGTGCTCGAGTCAACTGCCAGAATTTTCGATCTGATTCGGGCAATCCAGCAATACTCCCACATGGATCAAGCCCCGCTGCAGGATATTGATCTGGCGCAGTCGCTGGAAAATACACTGACCATGCTGCATTACCGGCTGAACCACGTACGAGTCGTGCGAAAATTCGATCCGAATCTGCCGCGCATTACGGCCAATGGGAGCGAATTGAATCAAGTATGGATGGCGCTACTGGAAAATGCTCTGGATGCAATGCAAGACCGGGGAACAATCCGCGTATCGACACAAAACGCGGGAGACATGGTTCGGGTTGAGATTTGGGACGATGGACCCGGCATTCCACCGGAGTTGCACAGCCGGATTTTTGAGCCGTTTTTCACGACCAAGCCCCCTGGGCGGGGGGCAGGTCTGAGTCTCGATACGGTCAATCGCATCCTGAGCCGTTATCGTGGATTTATTGATCTGCAATCGACGCCGGGATCTACCTGTTTCCAGATCAGAATCCCATGGCAACAGGCCGGAGCGTACTGAAACCGCCGGCGCTGTCTATTTCTCGATCTCTACGCCTCGCCAAAAAGCAACATGGTTCTTGATGGCGCGGGCGGCAGGTTTCGGATCAGGGTAATACCAGGCGGCGTCGGAGTTCTCCTGACCATCCACCAGGATGGTGTAATACCGCGCCTGCCCCTTCCACGGACAGGTTGAAATTGTCGAACTGGAGCGAAAAAACTCGCGATCGATCGAATCATGCGGAAAATATACGTTCCCTTCGACTAACTGCGTCTTTTCGCTTTCCGCCAGAACTTTGCCATTCCACACTGCTTTCGCCATAGTTTCGCCTAAAACTCCTTCATCTACCACAATATCAGATGCGGTCTGCTGCCAGTTTTGCGAGACCCGCACGCAAGGGACATACGGAAAGAGGACGCACTTGAAGCGCGTCCTCTTTTCACAATCAGTTATGCTACCCGACGCAAATAGAAAAGTTACATATCTGTGTTGTATAACTGCTTGACCTTGTCGATGTGGATCGAGTTGTTCGTGGAATCGACGGTGGCTTCGACTTGGACTTTATCTGCGTAGTATTTTTGGACTGAATCTGGATTGTCGATTGCCCATACTTTGTTCTTCCAATCGACAAAAACAGCGGTGGCTCCCGCATCAATGCACTTCTTTACGCAGCGAGCGTCGTCGTGTTGAGCATGGCATTTGGAGTCGCTGATCCAGCCGGTCAATTTTTGTGCTTTCATGGTTTGTGCGCTGCAAAATGCCGTCATGCTGCCCAATGCCAGAACACAGGCCAGATGCTTTGACACCTTCATAAGGTTTGCTCCCTCAGATTTTCGTCCCGCAAGGACGTTGGTTTCGCTACGCAATAGTTGTACTTCGCTTGGTATAGCCTGGCAAGTCTACCCTACACCGATCCAGACCCTAACCTAAACCACGCACAGATCATGCCAGGAGTCAGGGTTGGTGCGAACTACCCGATTGCAGTTGCGGACCTTACATCGTCCCTACGTCGTGCGCTTTCTTCACGGAATCGATGTGAATGCTATTGCTGGCGGAATCAACCGTCGCGGCAACTCGCACCTTGTCGCCATAGTAATTCTGGACAGCGTCGGCATTATCGATAGACCAGACTTTATTATTTTTATCTACGAAGACGGGCTTTTCGCCGGCATCCACGCACTTTTTCACGCAAGCAGCCGTGTGCATAGACGCGCCACATTTGGAGTCGCCGATCCAACCGGTGAGCTTGTGGGTCTTCGCTGTCTGCGCGCAGGCAAGTGCTGTCATGCTTCCGAGAGCTAATACAAATGCGATACGCTTCATGATTGCTCCTGTGGTTCTTCGTCCCCGCAAGGGGTCGTTCTATCGTTCGAGTCCATCTCTGGACAGATAAGTTGTACCTACATTGCAGGCAAATTGGCAAGCGTACATGTGGCCCTGCCAAAATCGGCTGGCTCAAATTCCCACTGCACGGAAACGGAAATCGGCGGACGGGTTACTTTGCCCGATCCTGAATCGATTTCAACCGGGCGTTGAACCTGTCGCGAGCCATCGGGTATTTCTCGATGAGCTGCGCCGTTTGGCGCATGAATGGAGTTCCGGTTTTCTCTGTATAGACATCGCGAAAGGCGTGAAGCTTCGCAAAAATAAAGATGCCCTCGCCATTTGAGTCGAGATAAAGATCCGACTTCACGGCACCATGGACTACCAGCGAAGCTGCCATTTCCCAGTAACTGATGACCTGGCGAAAATACTCATTCTCCTGCGTACCATATCCCTGGAGGACGGCGAGAAATTCTTCAGGTGTTTTGGGATTGAACTCAAAGGTCATCCAATGGCGGGCCTTGCGTAAGACTTCTTCCCGGCGGAGGTCGTACAGCTTCAAAATAATATCGGCATCGTTGTGTGTTGCGATCTGGCTTTCCATCAACCTTCACTTTCTTGCTGAAACCATTGTACGAGGCTGTGCAGCCTTATGCTCCCAGGCGGCACAGCTACGCAGCTAGGCGACTGTGGCAGCCGCCGCTTCAACCGGCTTCGTTTCAGGCTCACGGGCATCGCCGATGCGCTCTTGAAATGAGCAGACCACGACCTTGCCCACAGGAGCGGCTTCACTGACCTTTTTCTTGCGCCCCTTGCTGGATTTTTCTTCTGCCGCGTTCTGCTTCTCATTGTTCGGGCACACCAGATAAACGCCGGACTTAAGAGACTTCTCCAGTAGATATGGGCTGCCACACTCCGGACACGCCTGCGGGATTGGCTTCAAGTTCGACGTGAAATCGCACTTCGGATAATTCGTGCATCCGTAGAAGAAATTTCCACGCCGCGCCTTGCGCTCTGCAATGTCTCCAGTGCCGCAGGTCGGGCATTTCACGCCGGTCAGGTTCTGCTTGATGTACTTGCATTTCGGATAGCCGCTGCAACTGACAAACTCTCCATATTGCCCGGTTCGCAATACCAATTGCATACCGCATTTCGGGACAAGTTTCATCCAGCGGGACGGCTGGCTTTTGCTGCTGCTTATGCGTCAACTTGCGAATCGTCTTGCAGGGCGGGTCTTCGCTATATCCCGGACACGCCATGAACTGGCCAAACGGTCCGTTTCTCAATACCATCACCCGTCCGCAGTTTTCGCAGAACTCCTCTTCGGCCTCTGCACCCTGCGCTTCCGTCGCCTGCAGGTTTGGTTTCGCCTCAAAATTCTCCCGCGTAAATTTGCAGCTCACCTGCTCCACCACCAGCTTGCGATCTGGAGCGGCGACTTCGGTCAGGCCAGCTTCCAGCTCCTTCCTGTTCTTCGCTGTCACGGCTGCGGGAGCAATCCCTGTGCCGCCGGTGGTCTTCACCGTCATCGGATACTCAAGCTTGGCTTCAATCTTCTTGATCACCTTCTTCGCATCCTTCTCCCACGCGGAGCTGGCAATCGTCGACTGGTTTCTTCTTGTCGTAAGCCGAGCATGAGTAGAACGCTCCAAACTTGCCCCACTTCAACACCAGCGGCGCTCCGCACTCCGGACATTTCTCCGTCGTCGGTTGCTCCATCCGCTTGATGTCTTCCATGTTCTTGTCAGCGACCTTCAATTCCTTCTGGAAATAGTCCATAGAAGCCGTTCAGCAGATCAGTCCACTTCTCCGTGCCATCCTCCACCGCATCCAGTTCCCTTTCCAGCTTGGCCGTGTACGCCGGATCGAAGATGTACGGAAAGTTCTTCACCAGCAGGTCGTTCACTACCTGGCCCAATTCGGTCGGATAGAACTTGCCCGATCCCTTTTGGATCCTTCACCGATACTCGCGATCTTGGATCGTACTGATGATGGAGGCATAGGTGGAAGGCCGGCCAATGCCGCGCTCTTCCAGCTCTTTACCAGACAAGCTTCGTTGAAGCGCGGCGGCGGCTGAGTAAACTTCTGCTCCGGCTTCAGCTCCTTCAGTTCAGCGCCTGCCCATCATTCAACTCCGGCAGACGATTGCTCAGTCCTCATCATCGGCATCCTTCGTGTCTTTTGCTTCTTCCTAAATCTTCAGAAAGCCGTCGAACTTCAACACGGAACCGGTCACGCGGAAGTCATAGCTGCGATCCGATTTAGCAACAATGTCCACCGTCGTCTGATCGAAGACAGCCTGCATCATCTGGGACGCGACAAACCGCTGCCAGATCAGCTTGTACAGCTTGTATTGCTCGTCGCTCAAATACTGCTTGATATCATCCGGCGATAGTTCCACGTTCGTCGGACGAATTGCTTCATGCGCATCCTGCGCGTCTTTCTTGCCCTTGAAGACATTCGGGCTTCCCGGCAGATATTTGTCTCCAAGCTTTTTCCCAATATAGGTGCGCGCATCTTCAATCGCATCCGGAGACACACGCGTCGAATCGGTACGCATGTAGGTGATCAAACCCACCGTGCCTTGGCTGCCAACTTCGACGCCTTCATACAAACGCTGCGCCACGCCCATCGTCCGCCGCACGTTAAAACCAAGCTTGCGCGACGCATCCTGCTGCAATTTGCTGGTGATATATGGAGCTGTCGGATTCTGGCGGCGTTCCTTCTTCTCAACCGACCGCACTTTCCAGTCAGCCGTCTTCAGCGCAGCAACGATGGCATCCGTCTCGGCCTGGTTCGGCAACGAAGGCGCACTTCACCGTCTCGACCGTAGCTCGTTTGCCGTCGATGCCGAGGAAGCGCGCGGTAAATTCCTGACCCTCTTTCCCGCCGCTCAAAGCTGGCGTCAGCTGCGCATCGAGCGTCCAATACTCCACCGGCTGAAACGCCTTGATCTGCCGCTCGCGTTCGACAATCAACCGCACCGCCACCGTCTGCACGCGGCCCGCGGACAAACCGCGCCGTACCTTGTCCCACAACAGCGGAGAAATCTGATAGCCCACGATGCGATCCAGCACGCGCCGCGTCTGCTGCGCATCCACCAGACGCGCATCCACCTCGCCGGCATGTTGAAACGCGGCCTTCACTGCCTTCTGCGTGATCTCGTTAAATGTCACTCGCTGAATCGTCGCCTTGTTGCGCAGCTGCGGCTTTAGCTGCATCTCCAGATGCCACGCGATTGCCTCGCCTTCGCGGTCCGGATCGGGCGCCAGGTACACAGCATCCGCAGAAGCCGCCAGCTTCTTCAGCCGATCGACAACTTTCTCTTTGCCGGGCATCACAATCAGCTCCGGCTCAAACGTGCCGTTTTCCAGTTCCACACCAATTTTGCTTTTCGGCAAATCCATGATGTGGCCCAGCGAGGCCTCCACGATGAAATCCTTGCCGAGATATTTGTTGATCGTCTTCGCCTTCGCAGGAGATTCGACGATGACCAGTGACTTTGCCATGCAGTTACACTTTCCTCTTCAGATACAGACTTGCTGTGCTGGTTGTTCAAAAGACGCGTTGGAGCAAATTAGGTAACAAGTGCGAAACTACCACGGTTTCGTCGCGCGATACCAGTGCGCCCCTGTCACGATCCTGACTTTATATCCCAAACAAGTCCGACCGGCCCAATTGGCAACAGAAGAAAATCGAGGTTGCACAGGCTGCGAAATCGATTGTTGCTAAAAGGTTCTCACGTAGTTTTTGCCCGGCATGGCGCGTATGCGTCCTGCCAGTTCCAATTCAAACAGCGCAGTAAAAATCTCCGATGAACTCAATTTGTCTTCCAGCTTCTCGACCAGTTCATCCAATTGCAATGCCTGGTCGGGGCGGAGTGCATCGAACACCTGCGCCTGGTCTGCCGGCAGATCGGGCAAATTCGGCTTGCTGAATAACGATGCAGCAGACCCGTCGGAAGATTCAATTCCCTGCCGCTCCTCCACCTCCATGCGAAGATGTGTGGGCAGCTCTTCCCACACATCTTCCCAAGTGGCAACCAGTTTTGCGCCCTGTTTAATCAACGTATTCGGCCCCCAGGAATTCTTCGAGCTTACGTTGCCGGGCACAGCGAACACCTCGCGATTTTGTTCCAGCGCGCAGCGTGCTGTGATGCGCGTGCCGCTGTTTTCACTGGCTTCAATTACCAGCACGCCAACGCTCATCCCGCTAAGAATTCTATTGCGAATCGGAAAATTCTGCGGCGCCGGAAATGTTCCCATCGGATATTCGCTGAGAATCGCTCCGCCCGCTTCGAGAATCTGCTCCGCCAACCGCTTGTTCTCCTTGGGATAGATGACGTCAATCCCCGTACCCCAAACGGCAACCGTTTTGCCGCGAGCTTCCAGTGCGCCGCGATGGGCCGCCGTGTCGACACCCCGTGCCATCCCGCTCAAAATCACCAGGCCATGCGCGGCCAGATCGCGAGCGAGCATCTCCGCCATCCCTGTGCCATAGGGTGTGGGATGGCGCGTCCCTACAATGGCAATTCCCGGCTGCGCCAGCAAAGTTTTATCTCCACGCAACCACAATAATGTTGGAGGATCGAATATTTCGCGCAAACGCTTCGGATATTCTTCATCCATCGGAGTGACCAGTGTTCCTCCGCCCTCCTGCACGCGCTTCCATTCTTTTTCCGCTTCCGCCAGCGACTTGCCCGATGCGATCGATTGCGCCGACGACGCTGGCAGGCGCAGACCTTCCAATTGCGTCAGCGGCAGACCTAACACACCTTGCGCAGTGCCTGTGGCATTCACAGCCCGCCAAATGCGCGTCGGTCCCAACCCGCTGGTCATCGTAAGCGCCAGCCATGCCAGCCGCTCCCCTTCCAGCACCTGAGGATCGGATGGACCAGGGACACTTTTCTCGATGTCGGAGGATTCGCTTGGTATTTTCATCTCAAAATAATTTGTCGGCCAAAATTCTTCGCGTGAATAACTTCGCTTGAAAAATTGACTCGATGTTGCGAGAGCGTATCCGTGGCTGGCTGGAATGTCAAGCCAGCCGATCCAGCCATAGGCATTCTCGCGCCCGCATATCGCAGTACATCTACACCAGAAAGTTGTCTCCAAAAGAAACTTTATCCATGAGCCAGCGTCCTTAGAACTGAAGCAGTATCAGCGAGGTGTGTCATGCGCTTTCGCATCATCTTTTTCCTTGCTCTATGTGGGTCAGTAGCCTTTGCACAGGACGCCGGCATGCAAGCGGCAGAGATGGCGGCACAGATGGCCGCGCAGGCCAATCAACAAGCCAGCCAGCAGTCAATGCAAAATGCCCAGCAGGCGGCACAGGATTCTGCAGGATCGCCTGGCATGGGGATGGCCGCGAAACCGAAACTCTCAGTCAAGCCGGGAACCTATAACTCCCCAATCACGCTCCGAATGAAGGACAAGTCCCGCGGCGCAGTGATGTACTACACGACGGACGGCTGGACACCAACCGCGCAGTCGACGCGCTACGTGGGACCGATACAGATCACCTCAACCACGCACCTGCAGGTCATCGCAATCGCGCCCTACTACATGCGAAGTCAGATCGTCACGGCTTCGTACATTCTGCCGGGATCCAATCCCGTCTCGGCTGCAACAAATTCAGGCGCGCCGGGTGAAACTGGCACAACAACTGCAACCACGAACTTGATGCTGCCAAAAGGGGCGCAGGTGCCGCTCGTCGTTACGGGGGATGTGAATTCCAAGAAGCTTGAAATTGGCGACACTGTCCCTATGGCGCTGGCGCAGGATCTGATGGTTGACGGAGTGGTAGTTGCGAAAAAAGGAACGCCTGCCGTGGCCACAGTGACGCAGGTGGATGGTGCAGGCTTCATCGGGCAGCCGGGAACGATCACCTTTGCGGTGCACTCACTGAATGTGCCGGGAAATATCATCCGCCTGGATGGAACAGAGACAAAAGAAGGGCAAAACAAATATACGACCGTGCGATCGGTGGCAGTCATACCTTTCGTAGGAATATCCGCCCTCTTCGTCCACGGCAAACAAGCAGAGATCGCGCCAAATACAACTTTGACTGCCCTCGTTGGCGAGAACACACCCGTACATCCGGAGGAATAGTGGAGATGGCAATCATCGCGCCGCAGATTGCTCCAGGCAAATTTCCCGAATTCGACATGCTGAATAGTGAGTTCGCATGTTGCTAGACTGGATCGGTGACGGACCGCCTGAAAATCTCAGCTATTCGATTTCTCAATCCTGCGCCACTGATGTGGGATTTTGAACATCCGCCAGAAATGGAACGCCTGGCCGAGCGCTACCAGATTCACAGTTCCACGCCATCGCAATGTGCAGCAGAGTTGGCAGATGGAACCGCAGACATCGGACTGATCCCCATTGCCTCCTATGCAACCACGCCGGGGCTGGACATAATTCCGGGCTGCACTGTGGCTTCGCTCGATCGCGTCCGCTCCATCATCCTCGTCGTGCGCCATCCGGATGGCATTCAGGCAGTACGGCGTGTCGCGGCGGATGAGGGCTCGCGCACGTCCAACGCCTATGCACAAATACTCTTTCGGAAATTCCATCACACTGATCCGGAGTTCATCCCTCACGCACCCGATCTCGACGCAATGCTGGCAAGCTGCGATGCCGCGGTTCTGATTGGCGATCCCGCGTTGCTGGCGTTGGAAGACCAGGCCTCTCGTTTCGAGCGCACGGGAGAGCAGTTGGAGTATCTTGATCTCGCCCATGTGTGGAAGCAGCATACCGGTTTGCCGTGGGTATCGGCTGTTTGGGCTGTCTGTGCAGGAGCGATCGAGACCGCGAAACTCACCGCGCACCAGGTCGTCGAAGATTTTGTCCAGTCGCGCGATCACGGCATGGCGCACATTGAGGACCTTGTCCGTGAATGGGTGCCGCGCATCCCAGTTCCTGCGACAACCATTCGCACGTATCTATCAACCAACATTCATTACGTGCTTGATGAGGAATGCCTGGCAGGGCTGGAGCTTTTCTTCCGTTATGCTGCAGAGTACGATGTGCTTCCGCAAGCACCGCCGCTGCGCTGGCTAAAATAATTCGCCCGCCACCTCGCAATAATCCTTCTTGACATCCCACTCAATTGTATTATTGTATTAATACAATGCTTGTGCATGTCCATCCTTCGTCCGGCGTCCCACTCTACCTGCAGATTGAATCGCAGCTGAAGAACGCCATCGCCGCTGGCGCTCTCAAGCCCGGCGACGCGCTGCTGCCGGTTCGCAAGCTTGCTGCTGAACTCCGCATCAACCCCAACACCGTCGCCCGCGCCTATCAAAATCTTGAACGGGATGGAGTCATCCGCACCGTTCCCGGCGGTGGGAGCTACGTCGCCGAAAACACGCCCTGGCCTGTTGAAGTCCGAAAAATTGCGCCGCCTGCGTCCCTCCGCCATGCAGCTCGCCGTCGAAGGAACGCAGCTCCGCCTCACTCAGGAGGACATTTTGAAGCTGGTCAAAGAATCGCTGCAACAGTTAGGAGAAGGCGAATGAGCGAATGGGCCATCCTCACCGAAAATCTCGCGAAACACTATGGCAAGCTCGCCGCCGTCGATGGTCTTGATCTGCACGTGCCCAAGGGCTCCGTGTATGGATTTCTCGGCCGCAATGGTGCCGGTAAAACCACCACGCTGCGCGTACTCATGGGCCTGCTCCACGCCACCGACGGCTCGGCCACTGTGCTCGACCTGCCCTGCCTTTCGGATCGTCTGGCGATCTCGCGCCGCGTCGGCTACGTTGGCGAAAAGAAGATGCTTTTCAACTCGATGACCGGCCACGATCTCGTCCGCTTCCATCGCGCTTACTACCCGCAGTGGTCCGATGAGAAGGCCGCGCGCTACGCCCAGCGGATGGAAGTTCCCATGGATCGCAAATTCAAAAAGCTCTCTCTCGGCAATCGCACCAAGCTCTGCCTGTTGCTTGCCATGGCGCAGAATGCGGAACTGCTCGTCCTCGACGAGCCGACCTCCGGGCTTGATCCCGTAGTAACCGATGAACTACTGCGGCTGCTGATTGAAGACTTTGCCAACGAAGGACGCACCATTTTTCTTTCGTCGCATCATTTGTCAGAGGTGGAACACATCGCCGACTGGATCGGCATTCTCGACGGCGGCAAGCTCCGCCTCGAGGCGCGGCTCGACGACATCCGCGCGGAATATCGGCGCATTCTCGCCACCGGTACAGGTCTGCCCACCGCCCGCAACGCACAGATTCTCTCCGCCGTAGCCGACGGTGCTAGCTGCGACTATATCGTCACTCACCACGCCGAAGAGTTTGCCGCCGAGCTGCGCGCGCACGGCGCCACCGTTCTCAACCTCACGCCTCTCAATTTGGGTGAAGTGTTTCTCGAAGTGGTTCGCAAGGAGGATGCATGTATCTCTGGAAATGCTGGCGCGATACGCGTCTAAAGCTGGCCGTCTTTGCTGCCCTGTTTGCTTTGCTCGCTCTGGCCAATCGGCTCGCTCCAGCGGGAAGAGAGCATGCCTTCACCGCGATGGAGCTGCAAAACGCATTTCTAGCCTCTCTGTGGCTGACTAGCCTCCCGCTGCTGTTCGTCGGCTGGATCCTGGGCGAGACCAATCCCGGCGCGGATATCCATCGCGGCTCTGGAGATTTTCTGCTGGTCCGGCCCGTATCGCGCGGCTCGCTGATCTGGACCGGCTGGGCCGTCGGCATGCTGGAAGGGATTGTCCTGTGGGCCGTAATCTCTGTGGCCTTCCTCGCGGTTGCGTTTTTTGAGCTTCACCGCTGGGGAGATTCCACGTCCTTCATCCTCTCGGCGTGGATCACGTTTTCGAAGATTCACCTGCCGATCCTGCCGGTCGTCTATATCATCAATCTCGGCCTGGTCTACGGACTTACCTACGCGATTGGTGTTTTCACGCGCAGCGGATCCTGGGCCATGATCGGCAGCGCCGGACTGATCTTTGGATATCAGCTACTGAGAGACCTTCTCGGGCACAAGCTCCAGGTATGGCTGCCCACGTTTCTGCTTTCCTATCCAGGGCCGCACCATGATTGGGCCATTCCCGCTCTCCACGCGTACCTCGTGCGCGGGGCACTTGCTCTCGCCTTCCCTGTCCTGGCCCACTTTGCGCTGGAACGAATGGAGATCCACTCCTAGCCTGGGCTTTCTGGCCTACGATTTTTCCCAGTAGCCTTGATCGCGAAGAAAGTAACTTTTATTCCAGGAGTTGAGTGCAGTCTTCAAAAACATACCTGCGATGTGCAAGTGACCCATCTTCTTAAAACGGCGATTCGACGTCATCACCGCCCCGGGGATGACAGCAAATCGCCGCCGAGCAACCTGCTTGCTCAGCAGATAATCCTCGGCATAGAGGGCCTGCTCGTTAAATCCGCCTAGTATTTCAAACTCCTGCCTGTCGAACATCATGAACATGCCGGTGGCAAATGGCGCACACAAGCGTGAAGCTTTCTGGACAAAATTGCTGGCGCCATACAGCAACCGATCGGCAACGCGGCCATCGATGCAAACGATATTGGTGGTCAGGCAATGCAACTGGCGCTTCCTGCATAGCAGACGACAGCGCGGCGCAGCAGAGTTCGATCCCGCAGTTCTACATCCGCGTCAAGAAAAAGCACATAAGGTGTGGTAGCGCGATGCGCGCCTGCGTTGCGGCCCACAGCAGGCAGACCGCCGGGGATGACTTCGATAGGAAACTTCGCGGGAAACGACCGCGCAATCTCCGCTGTGCCGTCGGTGGAGTTGGCATCAGCAACGAAGACTCTGGTATCCGGTAAGGGCAGGTAGTCCTGCCTGTTCAAACAGGTCAGCAGCTTCGGAAGCGACTGGCTCTCGTTCCGTGCTGGGATAACAATAGTGAGTTCCGCCGGCATAGGTTTGGATCTCCACTCCCTGTTCGTTGACGGTAAGAAAAGTGGCGCGTGCATCCACCCACGAGCCCGAATTGTAATACTCTACGCCATCGCAAATCAGCGACAACGCGGCATGCGTGTGACCACAAAATACGCGTTCACATTTTCCCGTGCGAGCGTAATGGATCGCTCCCCGGGCAACTTTGTCCGATAGCAACAGCCAGCGGGTATTCATACGGTCCAGAAAGCGAGAGACACATTTGGTCCGCGAATCCACTTTCTGGATTTGCAAAAAGATCGACTCGCCCAATCGGCTGATCGGCAGGTTCTTCTTGATGAAGCCGTCGAACTGATGCCCATGCATGGCCAGGTGGCGCTTGCCCTCATACTCCCAGACATATCTTTGATAAACGGGAACACCGACCAGATGAGACATCAGGTTTGCCAGTCCAGTATCGTGATTGCCCTCCACCCAAACGACTTCCACCTGGCGCTTGGGATTGGAAAGCTTGCGTATATAGGACAAAAACTTCCAGTGTTCACTGGTAAGACGGCGAAAGTTCAGATCGGAAAATATATCGCCCAGCAGCACCAGTCGCCGATAGCTATACGACTGCAGCACGTCGAGTGCATCCTGCGCCCGGCTCAGTTCGGACCCAAGATGGATGTCCGACAAAATAAGCGTGTCGTAGGTGGCTCCAATCATGCCCTAGTTATGCAGCATTTCTCCGCAAAGCATGATGAGCGAAAGATGAATAATCAGTGAATCGTGGCCGCAGGAATCAGCGAAGTTCCACCATGGAATTTGTAACGTCCCATTGCAACTTCGCTTCAACTGGTACATCTAAAGTACCTATGGAATATCGACAGCTAGGCCGCTCAGGATTGAAGGTGCCAGTGCTTTGCTTTGGCACAGGGACGTTTGGTGGAAACGGCGAATTTTTCAAAGCGTGGGGCGCTACGGATGTGAAAGAGGCGACACGTCTGGTCGATGTTTGCCTGGATGCGGGCGTGAATCTGTTTGATACAGCGGATATTTATTCCAAAGGCATGTCCGAAGAAATTCTAGGCAAAGCGGTTGCCGGTCGACGCGATAAGGTTTTGCTTTCCACCAAGGCGACATTTCCCATGGGCGATGGGCCGAACGATCTGGGTTCCTCGCGATATCACCTGATAGAGGCTTGCGAGTCGAGCCTGAAGCGCCTGGGCACGGACTATATCGATATCTATCATCTGCATGGTTTCGACGCGCTGACGCCGGTGGAAGAAACGCTGGATACGCTGAACACGCTGGTACAGAGTGGCAAGGTCCGCTATATCGCCTGCTCGAATTTTTCTGGCTGGCATTTGATGAAGTCGCTGGCTGTCTCGGAAAGATATGGCTGGTCGCGATACGTCGGGCACCAGGTCTACTACTCCCTGATTGGCCGCGACTATGAACAGGAATTGATGCCGCTGGGCGTCGATCAAGGCGTGGGCGCAATTGTCTGGAGCCCGCTAGGCTGGGGACGACTGACTGGAAAGATTCGCCGTGGACAACCGCTGCCCGCCGTCAGCCGGCTGCATAAGACCGCGGAACAAGGGCCTCCCGTGGACGATGAGTACTTATATACGGTGGTGGATGCGCTGGACGCGGTCGCCAGGGAGACAGGAAAATCTGTGCCCCAGATCGCGTTGAACTGGCTGCTGCAGCGGCCCACGGTTTCTACCGTGATTATGGGCGCGAGAAATGAGGAGCAGTTGCGGCAGAATCTGGCAGCGGCCGGCTGGAACCTGACGGCGGAACAAGTGGCGAAACTGGATGCCGCCAGCAACACTACACCTGCATATCCGTACTGGCATCAGCGACAATTTCTGGAGAGAAATCCATCGCCTGTACCTGTGTCGAAATAATTAGAGCTGCGGAATCCTTGCGTGGGCCCGCTGGGACCAACATGCTTTGCAGATCCTAAATCTCCCAGCGAAGCAGACAGGTACCGACGGTATACCCTGCGCCGACGGAGGCCAGCAGGACAAGATCGCCCTTTTTCAGGCAGCCTTCTTCTCGTGCAGTCCGCATAGCCATGGGAATCGTAGCGGCGGTGGTGTTGCCGAAACGGTCGATATTGATAATCACGCGATCTTTGGCCATTCCTAACCGCTCTGCCGTGGACTCGATGATGCGCTTGTTGGCTTGATGCGGGATGAAGCAGCCCAGATCGCTGCCGTGAACGCCGTTCCGTGCAAGCAGCGCTTCCGCCGCTTCCGACATTTTGCGCACGGCGAATTTGTAAACGGCCTGCCCATCCTGATGGACGAAGTGCATTTTCTTTGCGACGGTCTCCGCAGTCGGCGGATTGAGACTGCCACCGCCGGGCATATATAACGAGGCCGCGCCAGAGCCATCGATTTCATGCAGGTAGTCGATCATTCCGACTTCGCCTTCTTCCGCCGGTTCCAAAAGAACTGCGCCCGCGCCGTCGCCAAAAATGATGCAGGTCGCGCGATCCGTATAGTCGATGATGGATGACATCACATCCGCGCCAATCACCAATACTTTTTTGTGAGCGCCAGATTCGATCAATTTTGCGCCCACTTGCAGCGCATACACAAATCCGCAGCATGCGCCGGAAAGATCGAAGCCCCAGGCGCCTTTTGCTCCCAGCTTGTCTTGCACCAGGCAGGCCGTCGCGGGAAACAGCATGTCAGGAGTTACAGTGGCGACGATGATGACTTCCACTTCGCTCGGCTCGATGCCACGTTCGGCGAGACAATTGCGTGCAGCCTCGACCGCTAAGTCGCTGGTCGCAACCCCTGGGTCCACCACATGTCGTTCACGGATGCCCGTTCGTTCCACAATCCATTGGTCATTTGTGTCGACCATCTTTTCCAGATCAGCATTGGTCAGCAGGCGCGGAGGAACGTACGTGCCCAGCGCACTAATTTTTGCCCGGTGCAACGACCGAGGACGCAGATCAAATTTCAATGGGTTGGCCTCGAAAAAAGTTTTCTCTTCTCAGTGCGCGTGGGGTTGTCTATCAAAGGCTGGCTGGATCGCTTAACTTCAAGCGCCGGGAACCCTACTGCACACGCATGGGCCCGTTGCCGTTGCTTCCTTCCGGACCTGGCGGGGTTGGCGGGATTGCGTCGCGTAGGACCCGGCACAGGTTCGATGATACCACTGGAAGAGTTCGACTTACAGCGTCTACCATGCTTCCATAAAGTCAAGATAGGCAAAGGAAAGACACCATGGCTGAGACTCGCATCCGCGCAGCAACAACCCAGGATTTACCTCGCTTGACCGAGATTTACAACTACTACGTTCTTCACACTCCGATCACGTTCGATCTCGAACCATATACGGTGGAGGAGCGCGCAGCATGGTTGAATCAGTTCGCACTTACCGGTCGGCATCGGCTGCTGATCGCGGAAGAGAACAACATCGTGGTCGGATATGCCGGGACCACGCGATTTCGAGCCAAGGCGGCGTATGACACCACGGTGGAAGCGAGCATTTATTGCGCTCCGGAAGCAGTTGGCAGAGGTATTGGCCGCATGTTGTTTGCAGCCCTGTTTCAAGCAATTGCAGAGGAAGACATTCATCGCATCGTCGGCGGATACACGATGCCGAATGCAGGTTCTGC
This sequence comes from uncultured Acidobacteriota bacterium, assembly GCA_963719625.1. Classification (GTDB taxonomy): domain Bacteria; phylum Acidobacteriota; class Terriglobia; order Terriglobales; family Acidobacteriaceae; genus JAKAAZ01. The sequence goes on along the minus strand of CAVRDB010000011.1, from coordinate 85,996 downwards.
TTCCCTTCTTGAGAGATTTGGGTTTCAACCGGTGGGTGTTTTCCACGAGACTGGACGAAAATTCGACCGATACTGGGATGTCGCATTCGCGGAGCGGCCTCTCCGGTTGCCGGATTCGAAGTGAGAGTGGTTGAAGCCAACCAGAAAATCCATGCCCAGATTGCTAGAATAGACATGTGACCATTGAGCTAACTACAGAGGCCGTCCTACCCGTCGAAACCGAGGCGTTGGTTGTAAAACATACGCCGAGGGTCGGCTTCGTCAGCCTGGGCTGCCCGAAAAACCTGGTCGATAGTGAAGTGATGATGGGGATTTTGGCCCAGGCGGGTGCGACCATCACTTCCGATGCGGAAACAGCGGATGTGCTGGTTGTGAACACCTGCTCGTTTATCGACAAGGCGAAGCAGGAATCCGTCGATACGATCCTGGAAATGGCCCGGCATAAGACCGGCGGCAAAGCGACGCGCCTGGTTGTAGCTGGCTGCATGGTGGAACGCTATCGGGACGAAATCCAGAAAAATATTCCAGAAGTCGATGCCGTCGTCGGCACCGGCGAGCTGGAACAAATTCTTGCCGCAGCAGGCCTGACTTCACCGCCATCAGTCTCCAACTCCGCTAGCCGCCGACTCACCATTTCGTATTCTGACGGTGGCTGAGGCCAGCATCGCACATCGCGCGGAAGGCGATCACCGCGAGGCGCAAGGCCGCTTCTCCCGCGAAAACTGGGACGGCGCCATCGCCAGCCTGCCGAATTATCTCTACAACGAGAACACTCCGCGTCTGCGCACTACAGCACGCAGTTCTGCCTACGTCAAAATCGCGGAAGGCTGCGATCACCCATGTGGCTTCTGCATCATTCCGCAATTGCGCGGCAAGTTCCGCTCACGTCGGTTTGAATCCGTGGTTGCTGAAGTGGAGCGCCTGGTAGCCGAAGGCGTGCAGGAAGTTACTTTGATCGGGCAAGACACTACTTGCTACGGCGAAGACTTTGGCATGAAAGATGGTCTGGCGCAGCTGCTGGATCGCCTAGCTCGGGTTGAAGGTCTGCGCTGGCTGCGCTTTCTCTATGCCTACCCCAACAAAGTGACTCCGGCGCTGCTCGATACCATGGCTCGACACCAGAACATCTGCAAATATCTCGACGTTCCATTGCAGCATGCAGCACCGAACGTGTTGAAGCGGATGAAGCGCGGCGGCGGGGCAGACATCTTCCTAAGAATGATTGAACGGGTGCGTGCGACCATGCCGGAAATCACGCTGCGGACTTCTTTCATTACTGGCTTTCCCGGTGAAACGGAGGCCGACTTCGAACTGCTACTGAATTTTGTAGCGGAAGCGCGTTTCGACTGGCTGGGCGTGTTTGAGTATTCCGATGAAGAAGGTTCTGCCGCCTATGCGCTCGACGAAAAAGTTCCTAAGCGGACCATTGGAGCGCGACAGCGCAAGCTGATGCGGAACCAATTGCAGATCAGCCGCAAGGCGCGCGCAGCACAGGTGGGACGCAGTTTCGATGTACTCGTGGAAGGCGAAAGTGAAGAAACGCCGCTGCTATGGCAGGGCCGTGCTGCGATGCATGCTCCGGAGATTGACGGCAAAATTCTGATCAACGACTTTGGACCCTACCAGGCCTTGCAGCCGGGAGCATTCCATCGCTGCGAAATTACCGATGCCCACGATTATGACCTGATCGCTCGTGTCGTGGCCTAAACACAAACGTAGTCGCTTCGATATGTAACCTTTACGGTTACATGGTGAGACTCTTTATGGCGAAAGAGAAAAGCACGAAATCATCCACTCTCCGGTGTCCTACCTGCAACACGCTGGTGTTACGGGACGACGAGGATTTTCCATTTTGCAGTGACCGCTGCCGCATTATTGACCTGGGCAAGTGGGCCAGCGGCGCCTATCGCATCTCTTCTCCAATCCTGGACCCGGAAGTGCTGGAAGGCCTGGATGAGATACACCGTAGAGGGCATAGTTCCGGCGATGACGAATAGATGACGCAAAAAAAGACCGGCTGGGCCTGGGTACTGGCGACTTTTTTCGGTACGGGATTCATGCGTCCAGCGCCAGGCACGTGGGGCTCCGCGGCGGGCTTGCTGTTGTGGCTTGCGACTGCGCATTGGCTTCATCCGTCACCGATTCACCTGGCAGTCGGCACGGCCATCGCAGCCCTCATCGTGCTTCTCGTCGGCATTCCAGCATCCAGCATCGTTGCGCGAGAGGCGGCGACGCAAGACCCGCAGTTCGTGGTGCTGGATGAAGTTGCAGGCCAGTGGGTCGCGCTGATCGCGGCCACCACTCGTCCCTGGGAATGGCTGCTGGCGTTCCTGCTGTTCCGTGTTTTCGATATCCTGAAACCATCGCCGGCCCGTCAATTTGACAGGATGCATAGTGGGTTCGGCATCATGATGGATGACATCGCTGCAGGCGTATACGCCTTGGCAATACTATTCCTGGCCAGATATTTTTTGACAGGCTGGCGGTTGTAACAGCGAATAGAATTTGCTCTACAGCGCGGGAGCGCGATGGAAATGAAATTTGGAATTCACTCGACGGAAAGTCGCCGCAGATAACATCGATCACTCCGCTGGCAGCTTTGCCTGGCGGCGAAGTGGAAGTGCATGGCCACAGACTGGCGACGGAAGCCTATCGGCAACCATCGGCAACCATCGGAGAGCAAACGTCTCAGGTCACCATGAGCCATGCTTCCAAAGTTTTGCTGCATGTTCCTGACGGCGCTATCTCCGGTAACGTTCAGCTACGCGTGGATGGACACACCAGCAATGCCATGCCCTTGTCCGTGGGAGTCGCGATTGCAGACGACATGGATCCGGTTGCCAGTCCGGTGGTGGATCTGGAGAGCAATATTTACGTGCCATTTTCAGGCGCTCGAGGCCAGCAAACTCCAGTGTCGGTCTTTCAGATCGATGCCGAATATCAGGCCCGTCCTTTTGTCACAGGCATCATGAATGCCACCGGATTAGCTCTCGATGCCGAGGGAAATCTTTACGTCTCCTCGCGGCATGAAGGAACGGTCTATCGTGTCACTCCGAGCGGAGCAAAATCTATCTTTGCCGAAGGCATGGGAGTTGCCACCGGCCTGGCCTTCGATCGAGATGGATTTCTCTATGTGGGCGACCGCAGCGGGACCATCTTCAAGATTGCACATGACCGGCAAGTCTTCGTCTTCGCCACGCTGGAGCCCAGCGTCTCGGCCTATCATTTGGCTTTCAACGAGGGCGGAACGCTGTTGGTCAGCGGACCGACCACTTCCGCAAACGAATCGATCCACGCAATTAAGCCGAACGGAGAAATTTCTAGCTTTTATACAGGATTGGGACGTCCGCAAGGCATGGCATTCGATGTCGACGATAACCTTTATGTGGCTGCATCGCTGCACGGCCGGCGCGGCGTGGTAAAAATCACTCCCAAACGCGAAGCGTCGCTGGTGATCTCCGGCTCTGGAATTGTAGGCCTGGCATTCTTGCCGGAAGGCGATGTGGCTGTGGCCACCCGCGATACCGTATATCATGTGGGATTAGACATCGTCGGACAGTTGTTGCACTAAACCTGTTCGAAGCGGATGGCGATACAGCGAGTCCATCGGACGAAGCCGTGCAGTGGAACGAGCCCCGCGTCCTCCAGGCTTTTCGGTGACTTCGCTGCGCGCGCAATGCATCCTGTTATAAATTTGGTTTTCGTTCTAGTCTGAACGTTGTTGATTGCTGTCTCTCGGTTTGGCAATACATTCACTTCTCATTCACCCACATGCTCGCAGAAATCATTGCCGTCGGCTCGGAGCTTCTGACCCCTTTCCGTCAGGATACGAACTCGCTGCTGGTCACCGAGCAGTTGAATTCGCTCGGCGTCAGCGTCGTTTTCAAAACTATTGTCGGAGATCGTAAGCCGCACCTGGTGCAGGCAGTTTCTCTTGCCGTGGGCCGCGCCGATATCGTCTGCGTGATAGGTGGCCTTGGGCCTACGGAAGATGATCTGACGCGCGAAGCGGTCGCGGAAGCGTTGGGAGTTCGGTTACGCCGCAATGGTGACCTGCTGGCTGCACTTTACAAGCGCTTTGCAGAACGCCGCATCAGCATGCCCGGCAACAACTCCAAACAGGCAGACTTGATCGACGGCGCGGAGATCTTGCCGAATGCCAATGGCACCGCGCCGGGCCAGTGGCTGGACACGGTTGTCGGCGAGCATCGCAAGCTGGTCATCCTGCTGCCAGGGCCTCCGTTGGAATTGAAGGCTATGTTCACCGCCGAATGCCTGCCGCGCTTGCGAGAAGCGCTGCCGCCGCGCCACATCGCACGACGCGTTTTAAAGATCGCGATGCTGCCGGAATCCGAAGTGGATGCGCGGGTCGCTCCCATATATACGCGCTTCAACGATGTGGAGACAACGATCCTGGCCCACGCCGGCGAAATTCAGTTGCACCTGCAGTGCACCAAGGCAATTCTTGAATTGGCCCAGAGCCGCGTGAATGAGCTGGCCAGCCGCCTGGAAGAGGAAATGGAAGATGCGATCTTCTCTTCCCATGGCGAGTCGCTGGAACAAATTGTGCTCTATTATCTTGAAATTCGTGGGGCCACAGTCGCCGTCGCGGAAAGCTGCACCGGAGGATTGCTCGCGCAGCGTATGACCAGCATCAGCGGCAGCTCTCGCTCATTTCTTGGCGGAGCGGTGGTGTATACAGACGACCTGAAGATTGAATTCGCCGACGTCCCTGAAGAGTTACTTGAGGAAAAAGGCGCAGTCAGTCGCGAAGTTGCCGCAGCGCTGGCCCGTGGAATCCGCCGTCGCGCTCAGTCCACCATTGGCGTCGGCATCACAGGTATCGCCGGGCCCACCGGAGGCACCGAGGCGAAACCGGTAGGTCTGGTATATATCGCGCTCGACGATGGAAAAGAAGTCAATGTATGCGAACGGAATTTCCGCGGGGATCGCGACCGGGTGCGTTGGTTCGCCAGCCAGCAGGCGCTCGACATGATACGCCGTAAGTTCATGTAATCAACCTCGGAAGTTCATCTCAATTCAAGCGCCCCGCTGCTACACTCGAAACGTACTCTCATGACAGTGGATTGCATTGCAGCAGCGATTGCGTACTTGTTAGGGTCGATCCCCTTCGGCTATTTGCTGGTATGGCTATTCCGGAAAGAAGACATCCGCGAAACCGGTAGCGGCAACATCGGAGCCACAAATGTGCTGCGCACGGGCTCTCGATGGCTGGGTATTCTTACGCTCGCGCTCGACATCGGAAAGGGATTTCTGGCGGTCGAAATTGCTCGGCACATGACGACCGGCCATCATGCCGTCGAAGCCGGCTCTATCGCCGCTGTGTTCGCCGTCATCGGACATGTTTTTACCATCTGGCTGCATGGAAAAGGCGGCAAGGGAGTGGCCACGGCTCTGGGAGTGTTCCTGGCGCTTGCGACTCTGCCCGCGCTCTGTTCATTGACCGTCTTTATCGTCCTCACGATGCTGACACGCTATGTCTCCCTGGCTTCCATGCTGGCCGCGGCGTCTTTTCCTGTCTGGGTCTGGCTGGGAGAGCATTTTTTTCGCATCAATTACGGCACCGGAGGAATCTTTATTGCCAGCACGATCCTCGTACCTGCGGTAATTCTCATCAAACATCGTAAGAACATCGAACGATTGCTGCATGGGACCGAATATCGATTCGGAAGCAAGGAAAGTGACGCTGCATGAGCCGTATTGCCGTCGTTGGCGCAGGATCCTGGGGAACAGCCCTCTCGCTGGTGCTGGCGCGACGGGGCGATCACAGCATCACGATGTGGTCCCACACCCGCCTGGTCGCTGACGCTATCCGGCAGACGCGCGAAAACAGCATCTACCTACCCGGACTTTCTATTCCGGAATCTATCCGCGTCACCACCCACCTGGAAGAGGCAGTTGGCCACGCAGAAATATTGATCCTGGTGGTCCCCTCAGAACATTTGCGCAGCATCTGCTGCACCATGGCCTCTATGCTGGGCAGCAATCAGCTCATCGTCAACGCCACCAAAGGTATCGAAGATGGAACCTACCTGCGCATGACCCAGGTGATGGCCGAGGTTTTTGGCAAACATAGTTTGACGCTGCCGTGCGGCGTCCTCAGCGGCCCATCTTTTGCACAGGAAGTCGGTGCAGGCAACCCGACTGCCATCACTATTGCTTCCTGCGATCCGGCAATCGCCACACGCGTCCAGGAAGAATTTTCCAGTCCCTCCTTGCGCCTGTATACCAACGACGATGTCGTGGGTGTCGAGTTGGGTGGAGCTCTGAAAAACGTGATTGCCATTGCCGCTGGAGCCACCTACGGGCTGGAGTTGGGCCATAATTGCGTGGCTGCATTGATTACCCGCGGGATCGCCGAGATTACGCGGCTCGCCGTCGCCTGCGGCGGTCGCAGAGAAACTCTTGCGGGCCTGTCAGGGTTGGGGGACCTTGTTCTAACATGTACCGGAGCATTGTCCCGCAATCGTCATGTTGGCCTGGAGTTGGGCAGTGGCCGTTGCCTGAAAGAAATCCTCGCGGACATGCATGGCCGGGTGGCGGAAGGAGTTCGCACCACCGATGCAACGCTGGGAGTCGCTCGCAGGATGGGGGTCGAAATGCCTATTACTGAACAGGTTGCCGCCGTACTACACGAGCAGATTTCTGCCAAGGAAGCGATGCGAGAGCTGATGTCTCGACCTGGCCGGGATGAATCATCTCGCTGAAGCAAAACAGGATATCTTCGTTTCCCCGCTCACAAATATCCTGATTTCACCACAAAAAAAGACCGCAAGTAACAGGGCACGAAGGATACCTCCCTAGGTTTCGCCGTCTATTTCCACATTTAGTGTAGCCCAAGGTAATATCTTCACGATGTAAGATGGTTACCTAAAGATATGACCTCGACTCTACATCACGAGAATCGCAGCCAGGTGAAACGCAATCCTCGCCTCTGGGTGCTTTATCTCACACTGCTGCTTCCTGCCGCAGCCGGTGTCTTGTCGCTTGCCCTGGCCGCTCAAGCGTACTCTTCCCTGGCGTGGAGCGACAGGATCATCAAATGGCTGCTGGCGGGTCTGGCCGCAGGCATGTCCATTAAATGCTGGTCCGTTACTTGGGAGTTCGCTCGGGATATGCGCCAATTTTTGGAGACGCTGCAGGCCATCAAGCGGGGAGAATTCATCTTGCGCTCCGGCCACGCCGGGCTTCCGGAAATCGAAGAGCTCGCCCGCGAACTGAGTGGGATGAACGAAAGTCCCGACACTTCCCTGGCGAAGTGGATCTTGCTTTCGCGCGATCATCATGCCATCTTCGTCCGGCTGGTGGAAGCAATGTCCGCTTCAGTGAGTACGAAAAGTTTTTACGCCCGTGGACACTCTGGACGCGTGGCCGAGTATTCCTCGCTGATCTGCGCGGAGTTGGGTTTGTCGCCTGAGGAAAGCATGAGAATCCGCCTTTCCGCCTTATTGCACGATATTGGCAAGATTGGCATGGACCAGCAAATCCTGACCAAACCCGGCGGCTTGACCGCAGAAGAGTTTGCCATCCTGAAAACGCACACAACGCGCGGCGCGGAGATGCTTCGTCCTGTGCCAGAATTTGCCGACCTGCTCGCAGGCGTGGAACTGCACCATGAATCGATGGATGGCTCTGGCTATCCGCATGGACTGAAAGGCGATCAGATCCCCTTGATGGCCCGCGTCATCGCGGTAGCAGACACCTTCGACGCCATGACCCACAACCGTACATATCAAGATGCGATGGACGGCGCGTACGTCGTTCGGATCATCCGCAACTTGGCCGACAAGAAATTCGACGGGCGTGCCGTCGATGCGTTTTGCCGCGCCTATTCCGCAGGACTCATCGTGCTTCCGAAACGGCACGAGGAGGAGATGGAGCCAAGAGTGCCGCTATCTCCGGAATCCTCACGGACGCCGGTCCGTGTTTTGTCCGAGGAGAATCTTCAGCCGCCTCCACTGGTGACGGCTGGAGGGGTTGATACACTGAAGGTGTAGCGCTTCGAAAACACCTCATGCTGCTGTCACTCTTCAATACCCCAGAACCTACGCCAGGCCTGATGGACCGCATGAAGCAGGCGGTGGCGCGCACGCGCACCGGTCTGCAGGAGCGAATGGATGACCTGCTGAGCATGGCGCGTCCAGTGGACGAAGCTGCGCTGGAGGAGCTGGAAGGCACCCTGATCACCTCCGATATCGGCGTCGCCACCTCGCAGGAAATCATCGGCCAGCTTCGGCAACAAGCCTCGCGTCAGCAGATTCGCGATGGAGCCGAATTACGGCATCTGTTGAAGATGGAAATGCTGCGTATTCTGGATTCCGTTCCATCGGGGCAACGCGCAGTCGCCGCGAAACCGGAAGTGGTTCTGATGGTCGGCGTCAACGGGACGGGCAAAACTACGACCACCGGAAAATTGGCTGCTTATTTCCGCGAACAGGGAAAGTCTGTGCTGCTGTGCGCGGCCGACACCTTTCGCGCGGCTGCGATTGAGCAATTGGAGGTATGGAGCCAGCGGGCGGGTGTGGAAATGATCCGCACGCGTCAGGGTGGCGACCCTTCGGCGGCACTCTATGACGCACTGCAGGCCGCGCAGACACGCGGCATTGACGTGTTGATTGTGGATACCGCCGGCCGCCTGCACACGAAAAACAACCTGATGGCGGAGTTGGACAAAATTCGACGTACCGCGCAGCGTTTTTCCGCGGACGCTCCTCACGAAACATTGCTGGTCATGGACGCAACAACGGGGCAAAATGGCCTGCAGCAGGCGCGGCTGTTTACCGAGGCAGCCGCCGTTTCCGGCATTGTGCTAACCAAGCTGGACGGAACTGCCAAGGGCGGAATCGTCATCGCCATTGCCCGTGAATTGCAGTTGCCCGTACGCTTTGTTGGAATTGGGGAACAAATGGGAGATTTGATTCCCTTCGACAGCAATGCATTCGTCGATTCACTGCTGGAAGGCTGAAGACTCGCCGGTTCACCGAAACGGCATAGAGTAGGCTCCAGCATCTCATCCATCAACAGGTCTCGAGGAAAATGACACCAACGGAATCGAACTCGGATGAAGTTTGGATGGAACGGGCGCTAGCGCTGGCCGAGGCATCGGTCGGACTGGCTTCCCCAAATCCAGCCACCGGATGTGTGCTGGTAAAAAACGGCACCGTCGTGGGCGAAGGGTTCCATTCCTACGCGGACAAGGACCACGCAGAGATTGTCGCGTTGAAGCAGGCTGGCCCCGAAGCGCGCGGCGCAACCGCTTACGTGACGCTGGAGCCGTGCAGCCATCATGGCCGTACTCCGCCCTGCGCGGACGCACTGATCAAGGCTGGAGTCGCGCGAGTAGTCACCGCCGCACGAGATCCGAATCCGCAGGTGAGCGGACGCGGTCTCGATCGGCTGCAGGCAGCGGGAGTTTCGCTCACCATCGGGGTAAAAGAAGCGGCTGCGCGGCGCATCAATGAGGCGTTCGCGAAGTTCATTCGAACCCATCGCCCGTTCGTCACTATGAAGGCCGGGATGACGTTGGACGGTCGAATTGCGCCGCCGCGCACCAAAGACCATATTCCGTCCGGTTCCACCCACTGGATCACTGGCGACCGTTCGCGCGAAGTGGTGCAGGAACTGCGCCACGCCGCAGACGCGATCCTGACCGGGATTGGAACGATTCTCAACGATGATCCGCTTCTAACGGACCGCAGTGGAAGGCAGCGCCGACGGCCATTTCTGCGCGTGGTGCTGGATTCTTCGCTGCGTCTCTCCGTCGATTCGCAATTGGTTCGCACTGCCAGCCAGGATGTCCTGGTATTCCACACGCAACCCGCCGCCGGACGGGCCAGAGCGTTGGAGGAACGTGGCGTGCGCGTAGAGCGACTGGAACCGGATCCGCTGACAGGTCGCGTGCCGATGCGAACCGTGATGGAACGACTCGCGGAAATGGAAATGATCAGCGTGATGCTGGAGGGAGGCTCGCAGATCAATGCATCCGCACTTGCAGCGCAGATTGTGGACAAACTTTTCCTGTTTTACGCGCCTGTAATTTACGGGGATGCAGCGGCCCCCGTGGTTCGTTCGCTTGAGCCAAACACTTATTTTGCGACCCGGCTGGGAAGTTACCAATTGCATGAACTGGGCGAAGATTTTGCCGTCGAGGGCTATATCCACAATCCGTGGGAAAGCGCGTAGATTGCGAGCTGAACCAGCGTCGATCGTGGGAAAGGACCTGCAATGTTTACCGGCTTGATCGAAACCACAGGAACGATTCGTTCCCTGGAAGAGTGGCAAGGAGTCATGCGCCTCACCGTCGCCGGCCCTGCATCCTTGGTGCAGCGACTGCATCCCGGCGATAGCGTGGCCGTCAGCGGTGTGTGCCTGACCGCGGTCGATATCAACCCGGAAAGCAGCCTCTTTGTCGCTGACCTGGCTGCCGAAACTATTGCGCGCACTTCCCTGTCACGCCTTCATTCCGGATCAATCGTGAACTTAGAATTGCCCACACAGGCAGGCACGCCACTGGGCGGCCATATCGTGCAGGGCCATGTCGATGGAGTCGGGACTGTGCAATCTTTACAGCCGCTTGTGTCCGGCGCGCAATCTTCCGCCTCAGTATCCATATCGGACTGGTGGCTGCGACTGGCCATTCCCGAAGACTGTGTGCGGTATGTCGTGGAGAAGGGCTCGATTGCAATTGAAGGCATCAGCCTAACCGTCGCCCGCATCGAGGAAACAATCGTCACCATCGCGATTATTCCGCATACGTACACCGTGACGAACCTGCACACGCTAACGCCAGGCAGCCCTGTCAACATTGAGGTGGATGTGATGGCGAAGTATGCCGAGCGGCTTGCCGCATCTCCTGGGGCACAGGAGAAACCGTTCGAGCTGACGGTGGAATATTTGATCGCAAACGGATATTAGAACGGCGAGAACCTGCCCCACCGTCACGCGCCGACCGCAAGAAGAATCCGGTGAATCCGTACGAATCACTTCGTACGGATTCTTCCATGTGGCGTCCATCGCCATCTGCCCAGCGAAACTTCCTACATGCTGCCCGCGGCTACGTGTTGCTGCGTCAGCCATTCAGCCAGTTTCGGCTGCTGCGCCGCCCGCAGGACAGTACAGTCGTGAATGGCATCCGTCGCGCGTTGGATAGCATGCTCTGCAGCTGTTACAGGATGCGTGGCAAAGAAGGTCTGTACTTCCTGGCCCTTCTCCACACTGCAAAATGAACCGGCGGATTGAACCAGGTACGCTCCCATCGATGTAGTCAGTTGGGCATGTACTTTGTCCCAGTTTTTCTGCATGTACTCCCATGCAACAGGTCGAGTATCACGGCTGCGAAGCGCGATCACAAACAGGAAGGCGGAATCTTGATTGCGCACCTGGCCGGAAGTCGCGTAATCCAGCGCCCGCCGCAATAACGCGGGGTCGCGGAAATTGGCCAAAGTGAGCAGGGCCGTGTCCTCGACATCCGGATCGTTCGAACTCTTGCTCAACCGCTGCAACTGATCGAATAGATGGCTGTCGCCATTTTCCGACGCAATCGCGACAGCAGGACGCACCAGCGATGGCTCCACGCTAGCCTGGTCTGCAATATATTTTTCCGCTAGATCCTTTGCCTCCGCGATGATCTGTGGATCGCGTCCAATTTCTCCCAGCACGCCAAACAGCGTCGCACGCAATTGCTTTTTTTCCACCGTATCGGAAGGCTCAATATCTTTCACGCGGTCGTATGCCGGCCGGAATTGCTGTCGCACCCATGCGGCCAACCGGGTTCGATCCTCCGGTAACGCAATGCGCCCGTCGACGGCATCGATTGCCTCTGCAATGTTCTCGATCACGTCCGCATTTGGGTCATTCCGCAAGACTGACGCCAGGTCCAGGTAATCGCCAACGGTAGAGCGTCCGGAACGCATCAATGCCCACTCATTCCCAGCGAAGCCGATGCGCATCGGCGGAGGCAGCTTGGTTTCCGCCATGCTAAGAATTTTGCGGTAGTCGGCGGGATCATACAGCGTGCGGTAATAGCCGCGGTCATTGGCGTTGGCGAAGAAGAAGTCCGCGGCGGGGACGGGTAAGGTCTGCTGCGCTGCGGAAAGCAACTCGCACTTGGGCATTTCACCGGTCCTGAAACATACGGGCACAGTCCAGGTTTGCGGCTGGTCCGCATGCGTCTCCGGATCAAGGTAGAAACGCTGCTGAGAAGCGTTCGTCGACCCGTTCTTCGGAGAGCTGAATGTCAGCAGCGGCACGCCCGGCTGCGCAATAAAGCTGTCCATCACTTTATCGATTGGCTTGCCGCTGGTCTCCGTCTGTGCATTCCAGAAGTCCTCTGCGGTCGCATTGCCGTACATGTGCGCTTCCAGGTATCGATGCACGCCGCGCCGGAAAATCTCTGTGCCTTCGTAATTCTCCGTCATGGCAAGCACCGCGCCACCTTTTTGATAGGTGATGCCGTCGAACATCTCATTGATCTGCGATGGCGTATCGGCCTTGGCCCGAATCGCCCGCGTCACTTTGCCGGAATCGTAATTCAGGACGCCATCCAGATCGAGCGCTTCATCCTGCGGAATCCGCCAGTCGGGGTGCCATGCCGCAACTGCTTTCGATTCCATCCAGGTAGCGAAGCCCTCGTTCAACCACAAATTGTTCCACCAGTTCATGGTGACCATGTCACCGAACCACTGGTGCGCCATTTCGTGCGCAACGTCGATGGCCACGGTTTTCTTTGCGTTGGTGGAGGCGGTCTTTTCGTCGATCAGAAAAACGCTTTCGCGGTAGGTGATGGCGCCAAAATTCTCCATCGCTCCCGCTTCAAAGTCAGGAATCCCAATCATGTCCAGCTTTGGCATGGGATATTTAATGCCGAAATAGTTATCGTAATAGTGCAGGAAAAATTCCGCCGCATGCAGCGCGTAGTTGCCCATCTGCACCTTGTCCGGAGTGGCGCAGGCGCGGATCGGCACACCGTCGCTCTCTCCTGACACGCACTGAAAATCTCCCACCAGAAACGCGACCAGGTAAGTCGACATCTTCGGTGTTGGCGCAAACTGTATCGTGTGCTTCCCTGGGGTCGGCCCCGGCTGATCGGAAATGACGTTCGTGTTAGAAATGGCCGTGTCGTCTTTATCGACGATCAGCGTCGTAGAAAACGTCGCCTTCATCGCCGGTTCATCAAAAGACGGAAATGCGCGGCGCGCGTCGGTGGGTTCAAACTGTGTAACAGCGTAGTTGCGCCGTGCTGTTTTCGAAAGGTAAAAACCGCGCAGTTGATCGTTCAAAATTCCCGTGTACTGGATGCTGATGGTGGCCGCGCCCGCTGGTATTTCGTTGCCTACGTGGAATGTCACCTGTTCATCCGGCTTATTCTCCGTGACACTCGCCGTTTGCGTATTCCCATTGGCCGTGACCGTTACATTCTGAAATGTAATTTCCGCCGCATTCAGCGTGATACTGGTAGACGGCTGCGCGAGTGTGATATCGATCTCTTCTTTGCCGGTGAATGTGGCACTCTTCAGATCTGGCTCCAGCGTCAAAGAATAGTGCTGGGGGGTCACGTCGGTGGAAAGCCGCTGTGCCTGCAATGCAGGTGTAGATGTAATGGACAGCAGCGCTGCGCATATTGAAAACAGGCTGGCGAAAGAGATACGAAAAAGAAGACGCAAGTGGAATTCCTCCTCAGAATCGATGGCAAGCGCGTGGATCGGGTATCGGTTCTACCCAGCAGAAATACGATACTCGCTGCAAGATAGTTCCGTCATCTCCGCTGTCAGAGAACCATGGGCTTGCAACTGCCATTCATGCTTCGCGATAGTTCAGCAAAAGCAGCCCAATACACACCAGACATACCGGCCAGACCCAGGCGGCAATATATTTCCCTCGCCCGGAAGCCCGCAATTCCAGCCAGCGCGACCAGGCGGCAAACACTGCTAACAACGCGATAGCCGTATGCACCATTCCCGTCAGCAGTTCTTCTTTCACATTCCCAAGGGAGTGATTATGAAGCAGCAACAATGCTCCGCCGACGGCGCAGACTCCAGGAAAGACCAGCGCGGCCCTAGAATACTTCAGCCGTCGCGTCTGTACGCTCCATTCAAACGCCACAAAGCTGACGATCAGCAGGACGTATAACCGATGCTGCAAATCCTCCGGATTGTAAAAGCTGGCCCAGAAACCACGCGGCCCCAATGGCCACGCCTCGGGATCGGCACGCAGAAGCAAGAAGATGGCCAGCCCAAGAAAAACCAGAGGCCAATGGCGTGCCCATTTTGCTCGATCCCATCGCCCCAGAATCGCAAGCAGCCCCGCGATCAAGACCACAATTCCGGCCCAATGATGGTTATATTCTGACCACTCCTGCTCAACCTTGTTATTCGCGCTCTTCATGTCATCGGGCGAAGAGGCGTATGTTTCAATCGCGGCTTTCATCGGCTGCACAGCCGGCATCGCCCGTATGGACGGAGTATGGAACCCCGGCCAGTGCGGCGTCATCCGAGCAGTAATTTCCGGCAGCGTCAGGCGGTTCTGTACCAGGTCGACTGCGGGCGGCTGTGCCGTCAGCGAAGCGGCAGCCAGAATCACGGTGAATCCGATTCCAATCTCCGCTTCAGAAAACCGTGAAATTCGTACCAGCCATAATGGCAAATCAAGCCGGTGCTTCCGGATCAGGAAGAAGTTGCTGGCGCCAAGCACCAGCAGTCCCACCAGCATCACCGACTTTGCAATCAGCACGACGCCGTATGCAGTTCCATACACAGCACTCCAGGACTGCGTATAGACCCATGCCATACCAACCCCGGCCGCAACCAGAACTGACACACTCACCACCGCCATGGCCGAATAGCGTCGAACGACGCGAACCGCAACATCGTCTTCACCCGCGACGCGGTCAACGGCTCCATCGTCTGAGTGCGAAGTCAGCAGCAACCAAAGGTACGGCATGCCGCCAATCCACAGCGCGACGGCAAGTTGATGCAGGCCGGTAAGGATCATCAATGGCACCTGATCCTCCAGCCGCGAGGCGGCGTGGCTTGTCCAAACCGTTGCGAATAGCAGAGGGGCCGCAAACAGCAGCCATGCAGCATTCCGGGGCAAGCCCGACCGAATTGAAATCAGGAAAGCGCCCGCACTGGCGACAAGAAGTAAGCCTGCCAGAAAATAGTTGGCCGTATACAGGTCTGCCAGGCGCAGTCCGCCGGTACTCATCAACATGGCACTGTCGAGAGCAACAAACAATACTTGCACAGCACCCAGTCCGAGCGCTGCAATCTTGAGAAGCCGAAGCGCGCGTGGCGAGAACTTTTCGATCGCGACGGAGTGGAAACTCGACCGCGGAAGCAGTGCCACGCAAAACACGAGGCCGCCGATCAGGAGGGAGTCGAACGCGAGGGTAGCCGCACGCAGAATTACGGCAGCCAGCGGATAATCACGGAGAAACCAAAGCAATGGATTCTTCCTCGAACCTTAAACAGTAGCGCAGAGAAGGCGGCTTTACTTTGCGTCTACCGTAAAGGCGACATCGCCTCGTGTAATGTGTCCGTCGCTGGCCAGCACTTGCCAATGGATCTGATACTTTCCATTCTCCAGATTGTGGGCGACCGCCTTCAACTCCGCCGTCTTCGTGCTGGGCTCCATTTGCAACGGAACTGCTTTGCCGGTGCTATCAGTCAGCCTCACGGTGCATCGACTGGCCTCGATCCGGGAATCGTATTCGAGCGCCACGTCGACCTGATGACTATGCACGATCGCTTGATCCGCAGGTGTCGAGTGAACCAGGATGGCATGGGCGAATGCCGCAGGAGAGCCGGCAAACAAGAATAAGGCTAGCGGTGCGGCCCATCCAAGAAAGCGTGCCATCGAATTCATTCTCCCCTTCATTGTTATTCCGGTTCGACTGAGAAGAAAGCCGCCTATGCTGTTTGGCGGCTTATGACGTCACATGAATCGACGCAGCGCGAATGGAGCGCCCGGAAATTTCCGTTGCCTTCATCTCCGCGTACGAAGCTGCTCCCATCAACGCCGCGCGACTTTCCAGAATGATTCGCACCGGCATCGTGGCCACAAGATCATGCATGCGGCCCTTGTCGCAAAATCCTCGCATGAACGTCCCATCCTGCATCTTCTTCAGAATTTTTGGCGCGATACCGCCACCGATATACATTCCCCCGTGAGCGAGGATTTTCAACGCCAGATTTCCTGCTTCCGAGCCATAGATGGAAACAAAAACATCCAACGCCTTGGTGCACAACTCGTCGGCGCCCGACGTGCCCAGCTCACCGATCACTGCGTTCGGGTCTTCCTCCTGCATGCGCTGCCGCAAGGTTGCAGATTCGTTTATCTTTTTACAATCGCGCAGAAAAGTATAAATATTCTTCAATCCGATTCCGGAACAGACCCGTTCCCAACTTACATGGCCGTTCATTTTGGCATCGGCGCGTAGATAGCGCAAGAGTTCGATTTCAAGATCGTTGTGCGGCCCAAAATCGCCGTGGCCACCTTCCGATGCCATCGGCGTATGGGTTTTTCCATCCCAGATCAAGAGTCCTTCGCCGAGGCCGGTACCGGCAGCAATCAACCCTCGATTGCCCACTTGACCGCTATCGCCCTCGCTCAGTGTAAAAATCTGGTCGGCACGAAGCTCGTTGATCCCATAGCCATTGGCTTCCAGGTCGTTGATCAGGAAGAGATGGTGAATGTGCAGGTCCCGCGCCAGTTCGTGGGTATCCAGCGTCCACGGCAAGTTGGTGACCTGAATGACATTCTTCCGCACGGGACCGGGTGCACCAAAGCAAGCGGCTTCAATTTCATCCGATGCCTGTTGCTCCTTTGAGCCCAGGAATTCACGCACAATCGATTGCAGGTTTGGATATTGGGGCGCGGCAAACTTCTCGTCCCGAACGTGCTGCAACGTTCCTCGCTGAAAACGGTAGAGCGCCAGATGTACTTTGGTACCGCCTACATCCCCAGCAAGAATCATCGGCTCACTTCCAACAGTCCTGTTCCATTTGCTGCAGGCGGCGGTAATTTGGCGGCTGCTGCGCGATCCAACAACAGGCTCAGTTCTCCGCTCTCGGGCTGAATCAGCTGCGAAGGCAACGTCTCGGGCTGATACGGCCCCAGCAGAATTTCCTTCAATACTTCGGCTTTTGCAACGCCTTCAATCAGAAAGAAAATTCTACCAGCATGGTTGATTACCGGCCAGGTAAGAGTCACGCGCCACGGGTTTTTCGCCTCCACCTGGGTAGATACCGCCAGCCGCATCATTTCATGCAGCGCAGTGGAATGCGGAAACAAAGAAGCGGTGTGGCCATTGTCTCCCAAACCCAGCACAATCAGGTCGAAACGCGGCAACTCTGCCCCTTCCAGGCGAAAGCGATTGCGCAAGGCAGACTCATAGCGCGCCGCTGCCTCCTCTGGCTCCAGTTCACCTTCAATGCGAACGATATTTTCTTCCGGCAGGGGAACCTTGGATAAGAATGTTTCCTTCGCTAGTCGATAATTGGAGTCCGGGCTATCCGGAGGTACACACCTCTCATCCACCCAGAACAGCAAAAGACGAGACCAGTCGATGCGCTGATGAAATGGATGAGAACGATCAGCGAGAAGTTCGAAGGTTCGCTTTGGCGTATTGCCGCCAGAGATTGCGATCCTCGCGACCCCGCGCGCTCGAACGGCCGATTCCACAGACGCAGCGATCCAGTCGGCCGCCGTCAAACTCATCGCTTCGCTGTTCTCTTCTACTTGATAGTGGACCTGGATTTTCTTTGGCATCGCTCTCACCATTCTGCCATCTGGCCGCACTTAGAGCGAAACCAGGGACACTATTTCCCGTCACGTTTCGTTCTACTAACGACGCCATTTGCGGCCATCGCGGTCAAGCAGCGCATCGGCCGCCGCCGGCCCCCAGCTTCCAGCTGCATAGTTGGGAAAATCTGTGGGGGGATGGGCCGCCCATTCCTCCAGAATCGGAGTCATCAACGTCCATGTTGCTTCCACACCATCGCGGTGGGCAAACAGGGTGGCATCCCCGATCATGGCATCGAGCAGCAGACGCTCATATCCGTTCGCCGACGAGACGCCAAAAGCCGACGCATAATCGAAATCCATGACGACCGGGCAACTCTGCATAGTAGGGCCTGGCACTTTAGCGGCGAACCGCAGAGAAATGCCGTCGTCGGGCTGAATGCGCATGGAGATAAGGTTAGGCTGAATTTCTCCGCATTTGCTGGTGCCCACATTGTCTTTGAACAGCATAGTTGGCGGCTGCTTGAACTGGATCGTGATCTCTGTATATCTTTTCGCCAGACGCTTGCCGGCACGCACGTAAAAGGGAACGCCTGCCCAGCGCCAGTTCTCAATCTGAAATCGCATGGCGGCGAACGTCTCCGTGTTGGACTGCGGATTGACGCGGTCCTCCTGACGATATCCGATCACCGGCTTGCCGTCGATGGTCCCGGGGCCGTATTGTCCGCGCACGGTATCTTCCATTTTGATTGGCTGGATCGCCTTCCAGACCTTCACTTTTTCCATGCGTATGGGAGCGGCGAAAAACGTGACCGGCGGCTCCATGGCAACGAAGGAGAGCAGTTCCATCACGTGGTTCTGCACCACGTCGCGCAACGCTCCAGCTTTCTCGTAGAACGGCCCGCGGCCTTCAATGCCGATGCTTTCCGCCGCGGTGATCTGCACATGATCGATAAAATTGCGGTTCCAGATGGGCTCAAAAATTCCATTGGCGAAACGAAACACCAAAATATTTTGGACGGTTTCCTTGCCCAGATAATGGTCGATGCGGAAAATTTGATCTTCCGACAACACTTCGTTGATTTCGTCGTTCAGTTCCCTTGCCGACTGCAAATCGTGTCCAAACGGCTTTTCAATAATGCAGCGGACCGCGCCTGTATCCGACTTGGCCATGCCGTGCGCGCCCAGTTGATGCACAATTTCGGCGAAATAATCAGGCGCTGTCGCCAGGTAAAACAACCTGTGACCATCCGTTCCATATTTTTTGTCCAGCGTTTCCAGCAACGCCTTCAGCCGGACATAGCCATCCGGATCGTCGAAGTTCATGGCAAGGTAATTCACCCTGCTTAAAAACTCGCGCAGCTTGGGATCGTCGGCATTGACGCCGCCGCCTTTGATGATCCCATCCCGCATGTCATCGACAAACTCGCCTTGCAGCGGACGCCGGGCAACGCCGACTACGGCAAAATTCTCCGGCAGCAGACCGGCCTGTTCCAGGTGATACAGCGCCGGAAGCAATTTCCGCTTGGTCAAATCGCCGGAAGCGCCGAAGATCACAACTACGCATGGATCGGGCGCGCGTTCTGCGGCACGCGAGGCTTGCAGTTCGTCAGGAGAAACGGTTACTTCCGTCGTGACCATTGCACACTCTCCTTACCAGTTGAAATTGTTTCCGCGATGGTGCCGTCGGATACCGGCTGCGGCATCGTCGTTTGCGCGGAGGCACTACGTCGATTTCTTTACCGCGTGGCCGCCAAATTCATTGCGCATGATCGCCAGCATACGATCGGAGAAATTATTGTCTTCGCGCGATCGAATCCTGCGAATCAGAGATTCCGTAATCACCGGGGCCGAAACGTTCAAGTCGATGGCTTCGAACACGGTCCAACGGCCCTCGCCGGAATCCGCCACGTAGGCTTCCAGTCCTTCGAGCTGCGGATTCTTCTCCAGAGCGTCCGCAGTCAAATCCAACAGCCACGAGCGAACTACGCTGCCGTATTGCCATATCTTCGCAATCTGCGTCAGATCGAGATGCAGTGGCTCCTTATGTTTCATGATGGAAAAACCCTCAGCATACGATTGCATCAGGCCATATTCAATGCCGTTGTGCACCATCTTCACAAAATGCCCTGCGCCGGACGGCCCCACATGACCCCAGCCCTTATCCGCTGCAGGAGCAAGCGTTTCGAAGATGGGACGCAGATGCTCGACTGGCGCATCATCGCCGCCGATCATCATGCTGTAGCCCTCTTTCAGCCCCCACACTCCACCCGAAGTACCGACGTCGACAAAGTTGAAACCCTTTGCCGTCAGCTGCGCGTAACGACGCTGAGAGTCCTTGTAGTTTGAATTTCCGCCGTCGATAAAAATGTCGCCCTTCTGCATCAGCGGTTCAAGCTTGGCAATGGTCTGGTCCACCGGATCTCCCGAGGGCACCATGATCCAGACGGCACGCGGAGCTTTCAGGTTCTTCACTAGGTCATCCAACGACTGCACGCCCAGCGAGCCCGAAGCGGTGAGATTTTTGACTGCTTCGGCATTGAAATCGAAGCCGACGACTTTATGCCCTCCCAGGCGCAGCCGCTCCGCCATAAAAAAGCCCATTTTCCCCAGACCGATCAGACCAATTTCCATATGCTCTCCTCTTTCAAAAAATTCATCGTCATGCAGCTCGATCGGCCGTCACTCCCAGACCGCGAAGCTCTGCAATGACCTGTTCCGGTGTTTCCATGCGAATGCCGTGAATTCCCAATTTGCGCGCACCTTCCAGATTCTCTTCACGGTCGTCGATCAAGACGCATTCATCGGGCTGGCGTTGAGAAAGATCGAGGGCACATTGAAAGAACGCTGCCTCTGGCTTGCGCAATCCGATATACGCCGAGACAACGTAGGCATCGAACAAACCCACTAGACCAAACGTCGGAATCCGATATTCCATCAACTCGCGCGACTCATTGCTGAGCATGTAGGTGCTGCATTCCCGCGTTCCCTGTGCACGCAATGTTTGCAGGAATGCGATCATCGCCGGATACAGTACCCGGCTTACGTCACGCATCTTCGAAACAAATTCGTCTTCGGAAAATGCGCGCGGCACATAAAACACCGTCTCCCGCAAATATTCGTGCTCATCGATTTTGCCGCGTTCCCACAAATCGTTCGCGTGGGGATGGCGCTGCTCAAACTCATCGAAATCCAATCCAAAATGGTCGACCACGCATTTGCGTTCGTGCTCATCCCAGCCATTGGTGAGAAGAACGCCGCCGCAATCCCAGAATGTGGCGCGAATCTTCGCCATTCCCGTGGTCATCTTTGTGCCTTGGCAGGTTCGGACGCGTTCTCTCCCCAGTTGTTCGTCATAAAGCGAGCTTCAATGGCCTTCACTTTGTTCAATCGACGGACGAAGCGCGCTTCATTGGATTGAAAATGAGCATTCAAGAATGTCGCCACCAATTCAAACGCCAGCGCATAACCGATGATGCGCGAACCAAGGACAAGCACATTCATGTTGTCGTGCTCTACCCCCTGATGCGCGGAATACGTGTCATGGCACATTCCAGCGCGAATTCCCGGCATCTTGTTCGCCGCTACCGAAACTCCCACGCCGGAGCCGCAGATCAGCACGCCGCGCTCGGCATTTTTGGCATGAAGCGCGCGACCCACATACTCGGCGTAGTCTGGATAATCGGATGGCTCGGTATTGAACGCGCCCAGGTCGAGCACCTCATGTCCCAGGTCGGCGATATATTTTCGGACTTCTTCTTTCAGTTCAAACCCGGCATGATCAGACGCAATCGCGATTTTCATTTCTGTCTCACTTTCCAGCCACGGCTGGCGTTTTTGCTGCCCGCTCGACGATTCGCGTTGCCTTGCGAACCACGTTGTCAACATTGAATCCAAGTTTTTCCATCGCGATCTCTCCCGGCGCAGATGCACCGAACCGATCCAATCCCAATACATCGCCGCTGTCGCCCGCGATTTTCCACCAGCAGATCGGACTGGCAGCTTCAACGACCAATCTGGGAACACCTGCCAGCAGAATTTTCTTCTGGTATTCCTCCGGCTGGCTAGTGAACAAGCGCCAGCTTGGCATGGATACGACGCGCACGTGCATCCCTTGCGACTCCAACACCGCAGTCGCTTTCAAGATCAGACTCACTTCGCTGCCGGTCGCAATCAACACCACATCGGCAGAACCTCCGCCTTCCTGCAGCACATAGGCGCCATGACGCACACCGTTCAGGATGTCGTACTTTTCCGGGTCGAGAACGGGCAAGTCCTGCCGCGAAAGCGCAAGAAAAGCGGGTTTGCGACGCTCCAGAATCACTTGCCAGGCCGCCGCAGTTTCATTCGCATCCGCGGGACGAAAATCCGTAAATTCTGGAATGGCTCGCAGCGATGCGATTTGCTCCACCGGCTGATGCGTCGGTCCATCCTGGCCCAGCCCAATCGAGTCATGCGTGAATACAAAGGTCGAGGGCACCTGCATCAGTGCCGCCAGACGCAGCGCGGGACGCGCATAGTCGCTGAACACAAAAAAGGTCGAACCATACGGGATCAAACCGCCATGCGCGGCCATGCCGTTGACGAAAGCGCACATGCCAAATTCGCGCACGCCAAAGAAAATGTTGCGGCCGCTCGGATCGACATGAAAGCTGGGACTATCTTTGATCGTCGTCTTGGTGGAGGTGGAAAGGTCCGCCGCGCCGCCAATCAGCTCTGGCACTTTTGTTGCAATTTCATTCATCACTGTACTGCCCGCAACGCGGGTTGCAATCGGCTTGGAGTCAGCGGGAAATTTCAGCACGCTCGCTTCCCATCCCACAGGAAGTTTTCCTGCGAATACGCGCTCATACTCTGCTGCCAGATCAGGAAATTGCTGCTTATACTTCGCGAACAATGTGTTCCAGTCGCCTTCGAACTTTGCGCCGCGAGGCTTTGCTTCGGCCCAGTTCTTCGCCGCTTCCTCGGGAACATAAAAAAATTTATCTGCCGGCCAGCCAAGCTTCTCTTTCGTCTTCTTCGTGTCTTCTGCTCCCAGCGGTTCTCCGTGTGCCTTCGACGTGCCGGCCTTGGGGCTTCCGTAACCGATGATGGTGCGCACCGCGATGATCGAAGGCTTGTCCGTCACCGCTTGTGCCGCCTCAATCGCTTTGGAAATCGCTTCCAGGTCATTCCCGTCGGCGACGCGCTGCACATGCCAGTGGTAGGCTTCAAATCGCATTTCGACATCTTCTGTGAACGATAGCTCTGTGGGTCCATCGAGCGAGATTAAATTATCGTCATAAAGCAGAATCAACTTGCCCAGCCCCAAAGTTCCTGCAAGGGACGCAGCCTCGTGCGAGACGCCTTCCATCAGATCGCCGTCCCCGCACATCACGTAGGTGTAGTGATCGACAATCTCAAATCCGGGTTTGTTGTAGCACGCTGCCAGATGCAGCTCCGCCGCTGCCATGCCAATCGACATTGCAAGGCCCTGGCCAAGGGGTCCTGTCGTCACTTCCACTCCGTCCGTTAATCCCCGCTCCGGATGACCGGGGGTAATGGAATCGAATTGGCGGAACTGTTGCAAATCCTCCATTGTGACCTTGTAGCCGGTAAGGTACAGCGCGGAATACAACATCGCTGAGGCATGTCCGTTCGATAGAACGAAGCGATCGCGATTCGTCCACTTGGAGTTCGCCGGATTATGACGCATGAACTTGTGGAATAGCAGATACGTCATCGGCGAGTCTCCCAGCGGAGCTCCAGGATGACCGCTTTTTGCCTTCTCTACGGCATCGACAGCAAGAAATCGTAGTGCATTGATCGACAGCTGATCCAGTTCCGTCATACGTGCTCTCCAACATCGGGCCTTGTGGCCGGGTTTAGTCTCTCGTCAACAATTGTATAGATGCGAATTGTATAGATACGTTCACCACGAATGGCCGCAGCCAGATTGTTGAGGTTTTCAACATCAGCAGATGGGCACTTCGTAATTCCTGCCTTCCCAGCGGTCTTCCGCCGGCCAGTACAGGGTAAACTCCAGGTCCGTCGGCGCCTGTTGGCCAATTGGAATATCCGCGTAACAGACGCACTCCCCCATATATTTTGACTCGGTTGTCTGCTGCGTTTTCCAGTCGTCCTGGGTCCAGACCACCCGGAAAGGACTGCACTCGACAACTCGCATAGTTTTCCCCATTGCGATCTGGGTCAACAAGTGGCCGCGCTTGCAGATCTCGATGGGTAAATCGCGACGCGCTCCGCCATAGCGGCTGTGCACCGGTCCCACACGGTCAAATACTTCTCCATCCTCGCAGGAACGCAATAGCTTGATGTACTCTGCGTGGGCCCAGGCCAACGGCATGGCGGCGCCAGATGGACGTCCCAGAAACATTCCCTGGCCCGGCAGGTCAGGCGCATCCCAGATCTGTTCTGGCAGCATTCCGCCTTCGGAACTGAATTGCTCGATGGCCGCAATGAGAGGCCGAACATCCTTGCCGGCCGCCAACTCGTAGTGGGCCCGTTCCCCGGTCAACAAGGGCCATGCGCGACCCTGGCCCCACCCCTCATAGGGTCCGCCGTCATGTTTCTGGCCGTATCCATCATGGTTATAGCGACGCCAACACGGGCCATACGGTGTATTGACCTTCAGAATGGCGTCGACAACCTTCAACGAATCGACGATCAGCGGATCCTGTGGAGAGCGAATACCATAGCGGACCAGTTCCAGAAAGCCCTGATCAATAATTTCCCGTGCATCGAAATTCGATTTTTCTCCCGGCCCTCGATTCGCCAGTTGGAGTCTTCCGTCTCCCACAGCGGGGTTGTAGAAGCGGTCACCAGTGGCAGGCGGTCGAATCCGCATATAGTGGCGTCGCACTTCTGGCAGCAAAACTCCGTCGTCCGTCACTGTCCAGGCCTCTAAATTCGATTCGATCCAGTCGGCAAAAACCGCATAGAAATTGGCGAGGTCGGGAGCGTCGTGCGCGCACATAAGCTCGCTGGCGCAAATCAACCCAGTAATGACCACAGCCAGTGTCGAGGGGGAGTAACCGGCGTTTTCTTCCCAGCGCTCCTGCTGGGTGACGGGCGCAAACTTCATCAAATATCCCGCGGCGCGCTCCACAAACGGAAAGACATTGACGATGTCCAACGCGTTCTGTTTCCACAGCCGCCACGCCAGGATGATAGGGAAGGCGACCTCATCCAGTTGCATGCTCGACCAGTACGGTGTTCCATTCACCCAGAAATTCTGCGAGAAGCTGCCATCCGGCTGCTGCGCGCAGATCAGATACACCAGGGCGCGCAAAGCGGTTTCGTTGCGGCCAACCGCCATCAATGCAGTCGCCGTCTGCACCATGTCCCGCGTCCAGACCAGGTGATACCCACCCAGGTCGTCATCGCCTTTCGATTGCCCCCATGGGATCGAAGCAGAAGCGATGAAGGCGCCCTGAAAGGTCTTGTCTTCATGGGCCAGCAAAATACTGTGGCTAATGTGCAACAGGCGTCCGTGGTCCCCGGATGCAGACACCAGCTGCAGCGGACATCTGGCACGATGCCACTGCGCATGGAAGCGTTCCTTGTGGGCAGGAAAACCGGTTGCCAGCGACTGCACGGCTCCCGTCAAGGCTGCGTGGTAACCTTCTCCAAACCCCACGGCAACGGTAAATTCCCGGTGTTCGGCTACCTCGATCTCGCCCATCAATGCGATATTGCCATCGAGCGCCTGATCGAACTCCCAGTCCATTTTGAAATTGTCGTTAAGATCGACCCAACCATCGCTGACCCCGACGTACCCACAGGATGTTCTGCTGAATCCACAGTCGGATGCCATCGCCAGGGACGTTGCATCTTTCCACGCCAGCAGCACTCGTTTCCCGCCGACGTCGACTGCGCGCGCTGAATTTCCCGCTCCGCCTACCTCCAGATGCGGCGCCAGCAGCGCATAGACCTTAAGACGGCGCAGGAAATCGTCGTCGCCTTCAACACGCACGTGGATGAGCACCGTCGACTGGTGTGGATCGGAAATGATCTCCTTGATCAGTGCATACCGGCCCTGCGGATCGCGACCCGTGAGCCGCACCCCCAGAGCTTCCGAATCGATGTACTCAAAGCTACGGTCCAGATCGCGCTTTTCTTCATGGAAAAATGTCTCTCCATCGCTGATCAGAAAGCCCAGATCGCGGACCTGGGGGCGATCAATTGTCGGATAATAAATTTCGTTCAGGATGCCGTGCGAAACCGTAAACCAGACCCGGCTGGAGGCGGAGTAGGCGGTGCCCACTGTTTGCTTTTCACTCGAAGTCCAGCGTGGCGCCATACCAGGAGCGCCGAACGCCGGCCCGCCCGACGTAATCCACAAATACTCATGAGAACCAAAATTCATTACACCCCCCTGAAAATAGACGCGGCTCAGGGCATCCTCGGCTCAAATTTCATCCATCTGAAACAAACCCCGCCCGGATTGCGACTCTGTCGGCCCGGCATGCATCCAACTGAATGAAGTGACGACGGGCGATAGATCGAGCGTAAAATGACCGTGCGTCTGAATTGTATCGATTGATCCCGCATGGTCGTTCGCTCGGACTTTTTCCGTTGCCTCAAAGTTATGGATGGTTGCGGAAGTCAAATCATTACCGGCACTGTCCTACGAAAATCGAAACCACAAGCAGGAAAACCTGCGACACACAGGAGGATTCCATTGGCATACGAAGTTCCACCGCTTCCTTATGACTACGCCGCCCTTGAACCCCACATCGACGAAACCACCATGCACCTGCACCACGACAAGCACCACCAAGCCTACGTCAACAACCTGAATGCGGCCATCGAGAAACATCCGGAGCTATCGAAACATTCCGCCGAAGATTTATTGCGCAAACTGGACAGCGTTCCGGAAGATATCCGCACAACCGTCCGGAACAACGGCGGCGGTCATGTCAACCACACCATGTTCTGGCAGATCATGAAGCCCAAGGGTGGAGGAGAACCCACCGGCAAGATTGCCGAACAGATCAAGAAAGATTTCGGCAGCTTCGAA
Organism: uncultured Acidobacteriota bacterium; assembly: GCA_963719625.1. Lineage (GTDB taxonomy): Bacteria > Acidobacteriota > Terriglobia > Terriglobales > Acidobacteriaceae > JAKAAZ01. Next base: position 59,217 of record CAVRDB010000011.1, on the reverse strand, counting down.
GACTTCAAAAAGCAATTCAACGAAACCACGGCCAAGCAGTTTGGTTCCGGTTGGGGCTGGTTGATCTATGACGGCGGCAAGCTAAAGATTATTACCACAGCCAACCAGGACAGCCCGTTGCTCCAGGGTCACTTTCCCGTGCTGGGAAATGACGTTTGGGAACACGCTTACTACCTGAAGTATCAAAATAAGCGACCCGACTACCTGGTGGCCTGGTGGAACACGGTGAACTGGGAAGAAGTGAATAAGCGCTTCGAACTCGCCCGCAAATAACCTTGAGATGTACCCCTGGGGAGGGGCATGCCAAACTGGTTGCCTAGGCAACCAGTTTGGCTTTTTCGTTGCCTTGGCAACTATATTTTTCTGCCGTTTCGGATCACGATTCCGACAACTCGATCTTCACCATCGACCTAGTGCTGTCATATATGAAATCGATCCGGACCGTAGCAGTATTGGATCGTTGAGACGATTGTTATTTCATCTGCTGCCACTGTTGAGGCGGCGATATGCAGCCATCAGGAAGATATTCGGTTCCCTTCTGGAAAATATCTATGCCAAGAACAAGTCTTTTTGCTTTACGTCGACTCCAATAGAAACTGAAAGCAATTCCAGAGTCTCTGTCCACCCAATAGTCTAGATCTCTTCCACCTACATCCGCCCCACCATTGTGAAGCAGGGTATACCAGCGTCCATTGGGGTATGCCTCTAGGACTTGTCGCTTTGTGGCTCCAACCTTCACACCTGAACTCAGATGGTATCGGGGTGTTTGAACAGACATTTGGAATATGTGCACTTCCTTAAAATAAGCATAGACTCCAGTCGCATCCGCTTTAACATCCACCCAGTGGTAGCTTCTGTCCCAGCAGCTATTGCCCGGAAAATCCTGATCGAGACGAGGCTGTGGCGTGAACACATGAGAAAACTCGACAAAGGTGTCTCCAAGCCGAACGCCCGCCACGTTTTGTCCAGGGACAATATTGTCATTCTGCGACATGGCGTGAGCGGGCAACATGACGCAATAGGCTATGAGAATTAGACTGAAGCTTCTCGTGATAAATGACCTCATTTCATTCCCCGAAAACTCAAAAGCAATCGCTTGATAGAGCTAAAACGTTACTGACATAGTTCATATCCGCGCCGCGTCGACTATCAGGGCCGGGGGAAAGTGCCGGCGATCAGCGCCAGCGCTTCTTCTCGTGAGTGCAGCGTGCCCTCCAACTGGCCGTCTTCGACGAGGTTCAACATGCGTCGAAACTCCGGACCAGGACGATACCCGAGAGCAATTAAATCGTCGCCCGTCATCAATGGCACCGGGCGGATCTGTTCCGGCTCGGTTGCTTCGTAATGCTGCCGGGCAAATTGGTACAGCGATAGATCGCCGTGGCTAGCCATGCAATCCATGCGGTGGAGTGCCAGATGCTCATCAAATTGATTGAGCCGGAAAAATCGCTTCAGTGTGGACGCGCGCATTTTCTCGACATCTCCAAAGCGCATGTGATTGGCTACTAGCGCGAGGATTTGCTCGGTGTCGCTGTTCGACATTCGCAGGCGACGGCAGATTTCCTCTGCCATGCGAACGCCTACTTCCACGTGGCCGTCGAAGCGAATCCGATCCGGTGCGCGGCGAAAGGTAGCGGGCTTGCCGACATCATGCAGCAGCGCACCCCACGCCAGGGTTGGGGAGCATCCTGGCGGCAATTGTTCCAGCAGCATGCGCGTGTGAATCCAGACATCTCCCTCCGGATGATATTGCGGGGGCTGCTCCACTCCACGCATGCGTGCGACTTCCGGCAGAACCTGCGCCAGCAGGCCCGTGCTCTCCAGCAGTTCAAAGGCCTGGCGTGCAGCACCTTCCGTCAGCATGCGGGTCAGTTCTTCCCGCACGCGTTCGCGGCTTACCTGGTTGATCTCCGGCGCAGCCTCACGAATGGCACGTTGCGTGTTTTCTTCGATTGCAAATCCAAAACGCGCCGCGAAACGGACAGCGCGCAGCATACGCAGCTTGTCTTCTGCAAAACGTCGCTCAGGATTGCCAATGGCACGGATGATGCCGTGCTGCAGGTCTTCTCTGCCGCCAACAAAATCGAGAATCGACTCGCTGAGACTGTGCGATATCTTCAGCCGGTCAGGATCGAGCAGCATGCCGTTGATAGTGAAATCGCGGCGGAGAACATCTTGTTCCGCAGAGTTGGTGTACCGAACGGAGTCGGGTCTGCGGCCATCGCTATAGGCTCCATCGCTGCGAAACGTGGCCACCTCGGTCAGAATTTCCTCTGAGTCATAGGCGTCGGCCACGAGTACCACACCAAATTGCGCGCCCACGGCAAAGGTGCGGGGAAACATTGCAAGCACTTGCTCCGGCGTTGCGCTGGTGGCTACGTCGAAGTCCGATGGTTCACGCCCCAGCAACAGATCACGCACGCATCCGCCAGCGAAGTACGCCACGTGGCCAGCCGCACGCAGACGCTCGACAATCTGTGTGGCTGCGTGTTGACACGCCGATACGGGAATGGACTGTTTGCTGTCTGTCATACGCCAAACCGCAGCACCGAACGCGCTGCGCCATTACCATGGTGACATGCATCCTACGCTTCCCTCCAGTTCTGGGCCGACTTTGGCGTCTGGACTCATCCCCACGTCGGGACTGATTTTAGGAATTGAGAGTTCCTGCGATGAGACGGCTGCGGCTGTCGTTCGCCGGGGAGCGGATGTATTGTCCAATCTGGTCGCGTCGCAGATCCGTACCCATGCGCCCTACGGCGGCGTCGTTCCGGAGCTAGCGTCACGCGAGCATCTGCAGAATATTGTTCCGGTGGTTCGTGCCGCGCTACAGCAAGCGGGTTGCACTTTTGAAGATCTGGATGCGATTGCGGTTACGGAAGGGCCCGGACTTGCCGGCGCGTTGCTGGTCGGGGTGATGTATGCCAAAGGCCTGGCGTTCGCGCTGAATAAGCCTTTGATCGCGGTAAATCACCTGGAAGGCCATATCCATGCGGTGTTGCTGGAAGTGAAAAAACAAGAACAATCTCTGCCCCAGCCGACTCTTGCTTTGGTCGTCTCCGGCGGTCACACCCATTTGTATCTTGCAGAAGAAATCCAGGGCACATGGCAGTATCACAATATCGGCAAGACGGTGGACGATGCCGCCGGCGAAGCCTTTGACAAGGTTGCCAAGCTGCTGGGCCTTGGCTATCCGGGTGGCCCGTGGATTGATTGGCTGGCCCAGCACGGGGACCCGCATGCCGTACCGTTTGGCTCCATCAACGTAAAGCAGAAACCGTATCGCGCCTTGCAGAAACAAAGCCCGCGGTTTTTATTTTCCTTTAGCGGCCTGAAAACGGCAGTGCTGCGCTACGTGCAACTCCATGACATGGCGCCGTCCATTGCGGCACGCCATCAAGCGCTGGCGAAGATTGCCGATGCAAAACCTGCTGACGCACTGCCCTTGTGCGATAAGGAAACGCTGAACCTGATTGCGTCGTTTCAACGTGCGGTCGTCGACGACTTAGCGCGGAAAACATTTGCGGCTGCAGAGACCTTTCATACCGCCAGCATCGTAGTTTCTGGCGGCGTAGCGGCCAATCGCGAATTGCGTCAGCATTTTCTTGCGCTAGGCCGCAAACGAGCACTTCCAGTCATCTTCCCTTCGCTTGAACTTTCCACCGATAACGCCGCCATGATTGCCGCAGCCGCGTGGCCGAAGTTCGTAACCGGCGAGATTGCCACTGCGACCCTGACCGCGGAGCCATCGCTTTCTCTCGGATAGAGTCGTATCTCAATTTGGCGCTTTACCCGTACAATCAGAAATTGCATGTGCCTTCGCCTCTATAACACGCTCAGCGGAAAGATTGAAAAGCTGACGCCGCAGCCCGGGCAGCCGCTCGGCATGTATGCGTGCGGGCCCACAGTGTACGACTACGGCCACATCGGCAACTTCCGCACCTTTGTCCACGTGGATATTCTGCGGCGCTTTCTCAAGCAGCAGGGAACGCCGCTGCGCCACGTGATGAACATTACCGATGTGGATGACAAGATCATGGCGAAGGCGGCGGCTGCCGGCCAATCCATTGGCGATTACACGGCCAAATATGAAGCAGCATTTCTGGAAGACCTGAATGCACTGGGCATCGAGCAGCCGGAGTTTCTGGCGCGGGCCACGGAAAATATTCCGCTGATGGTGCAGCTGATTGAAAAGCTGGTCGAACGCGGCTGCGCCTATCGCGGAGAAAACGGTTCCTACTACTTCCGCATTGCCAGCTTTCCTGGCTACGGCAAATTGTCAAAGAAGGACCTGGCTGGGATGGAGGACGGAGCGCGCGTCGATGTGGACGAGTACGACAAAGACAGCGCGCGCGATTTCGCGTTGTGGAAGGCGGCAAAGCCCGGTGAGTTTCATTGGGACGCGGCTCTGGGGCCGGGGCGGCCCGGCTGGCATATCGAATGCTCTGCGATGGCAACAGAATATCTAGGCGAAACCTTCGATCTGCATACCGGCGGCGAAGACCTGATGTTTCCTCATCACGAAAATGAGATTGCGCAGTCGGAGTCGGCCAATGGAAAAACATTTGCGCGCCACTGGATGCACATCCGGTTTCTGCTGGTCGAAGGCAAGAAGATGTCGAAGTCGCTGGGCAACTTCTATACCCTGCGCGACCTGCTGCTGCGTGGGTACAAGGCCTCTGCGATTCGCTTTCTATTGACTGCAGTTCCCTACCGCAACCAGTTGAATTTCACGTTTGAAGGACTGACGGAATCGACCAACGCAGTGGAGCGCCTGCGTACTTTTGTGGAACGTATGCGCAAAGGCGAATTCCCTGCCGGGCGAAATGCATCGATAGCGGAAGCGACAGAACGCGCGTGCAAAAACTTTACCGAGTCGCTGAAAGACGATTTAAATACTGCGGAGGCGCGTGCGGCGATTTTTGAGCTGGTTCGTCTGGCCAACTCCAGCGCCGACCGCGGCGAACTGAAACACGACAATGTGGCTCCGATTCTTGATGTGCTGGCTCGCTTTGACCAGGTTTTCGCCGTGCTAGAAGATCGTGACGATGCCATTACCCGATTTGCGCTGGACTGGGCAGCCAAGGAAAACCGGTTGAACGAAGCGGCTCCAGAGTTGGTCGCCGGCTATGCGTTGAGCTCGGAGGCAATCGACGGATTGATTGAGGAGCGGAACCGAGCCCGCAAGGCGCGCGATTTTGCCCGTGCTGACGCCATTCGCAAGGAGCTTTCTGAAAAAGGAATCGTGCTCGAAGACAGCTCTGGCGGCGTGCGCTGGCACAGAAAATAATTTTCTTCCTTGGCGCGATATCGCTGCCAGGGTCTGCTCTCTAGGTTCCAGGCTGGGCAGCAACCGATTCGATTTCCGTATTTTCCGGATCTGGCCGCAGCTTCGATGAGGTCACGAGAAACACCGCGACCAGAATGATGATCATCCCGGTCCACTCATTGACCCGCAGTCGCTCCGCCAGCAAAAACGCGCCCAGCAGCACGGCGATCATGGGATTGACATACGCATATGTTGCCACTTTGGAAACCGGAACACTGTGCAAGAGCCACGTATAACATGAGAACCCAATCAGCGATCCAAACACCACAAGAAAAGCAATCACGGAGAGACTTGTACGGTTCCAGGCAGCATGGTTCCACTGCCGCAGAGAAGTAGCGAGAACCAGATCGCAGAGGCTTGCCGCCAGCATTTCCCAACCGGCGCAGACAAACGGGTCAAGCGAGATCCTGCTATTGCGCGACCAAATAGAACCGCAGGCAAACGATAATGCGCCCAGTAACAGAACCGCAATGGCGATGACTTGATGCCAATTGCCGTGCAGCCCGGTGCGAGCGCTGGGCAATGCCAGGATTGCCAGGCCAAGAAACCCCAGGATCACGCCAATCTGCCCGCGCATCCGTAGCCTTTCGCCGTGAGGCATCATCCATTCGATCACCGCGACATAAACCGGGATGATGGCCACCAGCAAAGCGGAGAGTCCACTGGGAAGGTAGTATTCCGCCCACAACAAGCCCACATTGCCGGTAAACAACAGCAAAACGCCGAGAAGGAACACGCGTCGCATTTCCTGCGCGTTGCCTACCAGCCGTTTTCCCCGCACGAACATTAAGCCAAGCATCAACAAACCGGCAATCAAGAGCCGCACTCCCGCCAGTGCGGGAGCGGGTATTAAGTGGACGCCGATCCGGCCAGCAGTGTAGGTTGCGCCCCAAAAAATATAAAGACAGGCAAATGCGAGCGCGATGGAACTGAACGAGGGGTGAGCGCTCCTGGAATTATCCATGCTTATTCATCTATCTTAGGCGAGTTCGATGTCCTCTTTGGCGGAGTTCGATGTCCTCGCGATGCGAAGGAATCGCCGCGTGTACCCACAACCCAGAAATATTTGTGCCAGACAGTTTTGCAATCACGGTATACTGTTGTTATCAGGTTCCTATGCGCAGAACTTCTGCTCTCAACTTCGAGTACCACTGCAACATTCACGCGGAACGCGTGGGAAAGACTCGCCCGCGCCTGCGCAGCCTGCCTGCTCGGCTGCGACCTAGTTTGTTCGGCAGCGACTAATAGCTGCCCGCGCCTCGTTTTGGCGGACATTCGAGCGTGAGCCCTGCTCCAAGCGGCTTCGAAAAAATCCTTAAGTCTTTCATCATGAAAATTGCTCGGCTGGTGTTCCTGGACAGCCCGCACTCACCTACCCAATTGCGAGGAGAGCTACGATGCAGAACAACGGAATCGGTTCCTATAAAAACTCTGACAAATATACGAAATTCGGTCCCAAGCTTGTAGGGTCGTTGCCGGGTCCAAAAGCGAAGGCTGTGGTCGACTCCGACACAAAATGGATTTCGCCGAGTTATACGCGTTCGTATCCTTTGGTTGCCAAGCGCGGGCGTGGCCTGCGTGTTGAGGATGTTGATGGCAATCAGTTCCTCGATTTTGCGTCCGGGATCGGTGTCTGCTCTACGGGACATTGTCATCCAGAAGTAGTGAAAGCGATCCAGGACCAAGCCGCCGAATTGATTCACATGTCCGGCACCGATTTTTATTACGAGGCCATGATTCAGTTGGCCGAGAGAGTATCGAAAATTGCGCCCATGCCGGGGCCACACAAGTTCTACTACGGCAACTCCGGAGCAGAGGCCGTTGAATGCGCGCTGAAGCTGGCGCGCTACCACACAGGTCGGCAAAACATCATTGCGTTTCTAGGAGCATTCCATGGCCGTACCATGGGAGCGCTTTCGCTGACCGCTTCCAAAGCCCAGCAACGTCGTCGCTTCGGTCCTCTGGTTCCGGGCATTACGCATGTCCGCTACCCCTACGCCTATCGCGGATGCAGCGGCGGTCCGCAGGAAGAAGAAGAGTTCGCGCTGGGCTGTGCCCGTTTTATTGAAGAGAAACTTTTTAAAACCACGCTGCCGCCGGAAGAAGTCGCCGCAATTTTTGTTGAACCCATTCAAGGCGAAGGCGGCTACGTGGTTGCGCCAACAATCTTCATGCAAGAACTGCGGAAGATCTGCGATCGTCATGGCATTCTACTAGTCGCCGATGAAGTGCAGTCTGGCGTGGGCCGCACTGGCAAGTGGTGGGCTGTTGAACACTCCGGTGTAGAACCGGACATCGTTTGCATTGCGAAAGGAATTGCCAGCGGGATGCCGTTGAGCCTATGCATGACACGCGCGAACATCATGGATTGGAAACCCGGCTCCCACGCCTCGACGTTCGGAGGAAATCCAGTGGCGATTGCAGCTGCCCTGGCCACGCTGGATATTATCGAGCGGGAAGGCCTGGCTAATGCCGCCAAAGTCGGTGACGCCATCATGCGGCGACTGAAAGAGTGGCCGAAAAAACATCCTATTGTCGGCGAAGCGCGCGGCCGAGGGTTGATGATCGGTATCGAAATTGTGAAGGACCAGAAATCGCGCGAATCCGCACCGGAATGGCGCAACCAGATTGAAACGCTGGCGTTTGAGCGGGGGCTGCTGATCCTGGGCTGCGGCGAGACATCGATTCGACTGGCTCCTCCGCTGATTTTGAAACAGGAAGAAGCCGATATCGCCCTCGACATTCTGGAAGAAAGCATTGCCGAGGTGGAACGCCAGCATCTTCCTTCCCTGGTGGCGGCGAAGGCCTAGGGCTTGTTCCCCCGGCGAACGTGACTCATTGATCAACAAGGGCAGCACGAATTCGCTGCCCTTCCAATTCTTCCCTTGCTAGAGTGGGTTCATCCACCTATGCAAATTTCTCGTGTCGCGCAAACCCGTCTGTCCATCTTTGAACGAACGCTGGGCTGGCTCGATCAGTACGCTGCGCGCTCCACGCGGTCCCCGAACCAGGCCGCCCATCTGCTGACCGGAATGCGCGGCGAAGATGCCGCATATTTCCATCTCCGCAGGCTGGGTTACACGATTGTGGCGCGACGCTGGCGCAGTGCGAAATTGCGCGGAGATATCGATCTGATTGGATGGGATGGCGAGTGGCTCTGTTTTATTGAAGTAAAAACGCGCAGCTCGCATAGCTTTCAACCGGCGGAAGTAGCTGTCGATCTTGAGAAACAAACCATGCTGAGACGGATGGCGCAGGAATACGTCCGCCATCTGGAAAATCCAGATCAGATTCCGATCCGGTTCGATGTGGTGTCCGTATATTTTCCTGGCGGCAAGCCTGAGTTTGAAGTGTTCCGCGGCGCTTTCGCCTGAAAATAGCACTGTGCGTTCAGGATTTCGCGCCCACGAATGAAGGATGCGCGAGCGGAACAAATTCTCCAGTTTCTGCGTCGTAGGTCGTCACTGTCGCCGTCGGAATGTCGAATACCCATCCATGCAATCGAACTTCCTTCGATTGAACAGCATTGGCTACCACAGGATGGGTCAGCAGATTCGCCAGTTGCGCCAGAACATTTTCGCGCACCAGAATATCCAACTTTGTTTGATCATCCTTGGCGGCGTGTTGTTCTGCAATTACTTTTGTCGCCGCATTCGCAAAGTTGAGCCAGCGGGAGACTTCCGGGAGTGCTTTCAATTGCTCGCTGCCACGCAAAATGGCGCTCATCGCGCCGCAGCCGGAATGACCGCAGACGACAATATCCGGCACGCCTAAGACAGCCACCGCATACTCAATGCTGGCAGAAACACCTCCGGGAGCGATTGCATACGGAGGGACGATGTTCCCAGCATTGCGCACCACAAACAAATCTCCCGGCCCCTGTTGCATGAATAGCTCCGGGATCACGCGAGAATCCGAGCAGCCGATGAACAAGGCCTGCGGACACTGCGAGTTCGACAATTGCTGAAACAGCGCCTTCTGGCTGGGAAAGACTTCCCGCTGAAACTTCAATACCCCGTCAATGATTCGCTTCACTGTATTTCGTTCCTACTTCCTGGTTACTGTACATCGCGCCACTCTTTCTACTGTAACTGCCCCGTCTGCCGATGGACCATGTTCCTGACGGTTTTCCTCCTCGACACATGGTCAGGCCAACGAGATTTTCAGTGACGCTGCAAAGTCTACGGCCGGCTGATACCGGTGAGGCAACTCCACTCGCAGTCCCTCCGCCGTCTGCTTCCACTTGAGTCTTTCCTCGGTGCCCAGCAATGCCACATGTTCGATTTTTCCTGGTTGTGTGGCGTTTGCAGTTCCCAGTGACTGAATGACGAACTCTTCTGTTGGCCAGCCGAGAGCAATGGCATAGATTACGGTGTTGGCCTTGTTGCGCGTAAAGCGAATGTCCTTGACGCCGAGTTTGCTGACGCTGGTGCCTTGAAACGATCCGCTCTTCACCATATCCGGCCCTTCGCCATAGATCTTCCAGGGCCGTGTCGCGTAGATCGCTTCCCCGTTTACCTGCATCCAGGCGGTGATTTTGTCCAGCACCGCAATCTCTTTGCTGTCGATGGTGCCGTCGGGCCTTCCGGGAATGTTCAGCACCATCGTGCCGTTTTTGCTGACAGTGTCGATCAGCCAGTGAATCACATCCTGGGGCTGCAGGTAGCCGCCATATTCTCCGGGTTTGTCAAAGAGTGCGCGGTTGTAATGCCATTCTCCAATGCACGTTTCCGATTGCCAGGCATACGGCATGATTTTGTCGGTCAAGCCGCGTTCATAATTGGCCACCACCGTCTTGGCAAGGCGATCTGGTACGTTTTTGATGTTGATGACGCCTTCCATCTTTCCAGCGTGCGTTTTCAGGTTGTGGTTGTAAAAGTAGGAGCCGATGTTCATCCCGCCCCAACCCAGCGGGAAAAGGGGATTGTCGAAGTAGAGCAGGTCGGGGTCGTGCTGGTCGATCAGATCGCGGGTGCGATCGTAAAAGTTTTTTACACAAGAGATGTCCGGCAACGCATTGAATGGATGCTTGGGGCCATATAGCCGCTGCGGATCGAGCCCCTGCCACCACTGGCCTTTGCCCTGGGCCGCGATCAAATCGCCGTCATAGGAAACGCCTGCAAAGGGACCGGCTTTGTCCGCACCGTGCGAGGGTTGAAACCACCACCAATTACGGCCCTGGTGCACAGTGACGCCGAGGCGCAATCCCTGCTTGCGTGCGGCCGTGGCCCAGGTGCCAATCACATCGCGATGCGGACCGATGCGGGCTGCATTCCATGGCTGATGTTTGGAGTCCCAGGTGTCGAAGCTATCGTGATGGTTGGCAAGTGCGACGAAAAATTTTGCGCCAGCTTTTTTATAGCGCTCGATCAGCGCATCCGGCTCCCAGTTGAGCAGCGTCCATTGAGGACACAGGTCTTTGTATCCGAACCTGGACTGATGACCATAATGCTGCTGGTGATATTTATAGTCGCTGGACTCATCGCGATACATGTCGCGGGCATACCAATCGCCGGCCTCGGGCACACATTGCGGGCTCCAATGGGCCCAGATCCCAAACTTGGCGTCGCGATACCATTCCGGCACGTCATACTGCTGCAATGAGTCCCATGTGGGTTTGTATGGACCCTCACCACCGAGGTTGGGAATTGGAGAGTTCATCGGCACGCCGTCCCAGGAACCGCCGGGAATGGGCAGATCGGGAGGCGAACCCCAGGCCGTCGGCGCCCATGTTTTTTCGTCGAGCTTTTCCTTGATGAACTTGCCCCCTTCATACGCATAGAACACTCGCTGATCGGCAGGCGTTGCACAAAATTCGGCGTAGTCTTCGGTGAACTTATTAAAGTCATCGAACGCAGGCGATTGGGTTTCCGCCGTTGTTTGCGCTACTGAAGGTACTGCCGCTGCTGCCGCTGTTGCGGCCATGAGTTTGCAAAAATCCCGTCGCTGCATGCGATCTTCTCCTATCAAGTAAAACTTTCGCTACTATCCACAAGTATCAGATAATATAATGACTTACCCTATTGCGTTTTCGTTGCCTGCAGGAGCAGTTCCACAGACGGAACCACCATGTCGACCACAACGGCCTGAGGCTTTTCGGCGGTTTTTAACGACGCCAGATTTTGTTCTCGAGTACCGGCGTTTACGATGCGATTATTCTCGAGATCGTCCAATGCCTGCAAGCCTAGCGTTGCCGCTTGCGCCAAAGTGTGTGACACCGGCACCAAATCCATGGTCAGATCTGACTTGCCTAGCAACGGTTGCAGCTTAGCATCGTTGTCGCGCCACAGCGTCAGCCATTGCCTCGCCTCCTGCCATTGCTCCGGAGTCGCTTGTCCCGATGCGATCAACTTAGCAAGATCGTTGAATTTCCGCGCGGTCTCGCTTTCCGGAGGAACAGCATCGACGAGGCGATTGAGTGGCGTAAAGCTGTTGTAACTCCGCAAGCTCTCACGCTCATATCCCTGGGGAGGCTGCACGACTGCCGCAAGCACCTTCAGCGCCACCGGATCGGATTCGCCGGTCATGCGCTGCAACATTCGATCGGTAAAGTAGTCGTGATTCACGCCGTAGTTCTCCAGCTTGCTGCGACACGATGGCGAGCCGCTCGTACATCGAAGCTACATCCCGTACCTGCTGCGGAGACCAGAACCGTTCAGCGATGGCGGCGGTGCGTGGCCAGATGCGGCTATCAATACTTTCGGGAGTTACATATTCACTCCACATGGTAGCTTCCCCACCAAGGATGCGGGCCTTTTCTGCCGGAGCCAGCGCAGGCTGCGTCGCCGCCCAGCGGATCGACCAGATAATGTTCCGACGCAGGCTGGTTCAAGTCAATATAGTAGCCAGTCGAGAGGATGCCGCGGTTCCCTTGCTTTGCTGCTATCGCCAGGGCTGTCTGCCCGCGCCAGGATTGAATCAGGACATCTTTCGGAGTAGTGGGCTGCAGCACTTCATCCCAACCCTCCATGATCTTGTGATGAGCTGCCACTAGTTTCTGCACTCTACCGGTGAAGTACGCTTGCAGCGCCGCGTTATCGCGCAAGCCATGCGCGTGCATGAAAGCCTGAATCCGTGGGTTGGCGTCCCACTCTTTTCCGTCACACTCATCCCCGCCAATGTGAAAATACTGATCTGGAAAAAGTGCGGCCATCTCGCCGATGAATGGATTGAGGAACTGATAGGTACTCTGCTGGGTGGGATCCATGGCAGCATCCAGCACACCCCAGTTGCGCGCTATCTGGTAAGGACCCTTCCCGCTTGCCAGCTGAGGATAGCCCGCGAACCACGCAGTCGTGTGGCACGGCATATCGAACTCTGGAACCACACGGATGCCACGGTCTCGCGCGTACTCGATCACCTGACGAACCTGCGCCCGCGTGTAGAAGAAACCATCCGAGCCTTTCTGTTGCAGCAACGGAAATTTTTCGCTTTCGACACGGAAGCCCTGGTCATCGGAAAGATGCCAGTGGAAGACATTCAACTTGACCGCTTCCATTGCATCCAGATTGCGCTCAATGACGGGGATGGGCATGAAATGACGGCCCACGTCGATCATGAGGCCACGCCAGGGAAATCGAGGTTGATCGTCGATGGTGACAACAGGAACGCTGAACCCTTGCGGGGTGGTCCTGACCAGTTGCAGGAATGTCTGTAAGCCATGCAGGACGCCGAGTGGATTTGCCGCCGTTAATTGCACATGATTGGCGGAAATCTCCAGGTGGTAGGATTCATCCTCACCGAGTTGCTGGACGGGATCGCTGGGGCCGGCTGTTTTGACGACAAAACTTGGCTGGTTGAACTGTGCCTGGTGCCAGAGTGGAATGCCTGTCTCGCGCGACAATGTATCCAGAAAACGCTGCTGCGCCCGCTTCAGACGCGGTTCTGTATATCCCTCCAACGTGATGCCGAAGTTTCCATCAATCACGAATTGACCTTGACCCTGCACCGCATGCGCAGGCAACGGCATGACCGGAAGCGGATTCTCGACCTGTGCGAAAAGACTGAGAGAAAGAATCGATACGCAACAAGCGATCCAGAGAGAAGAACGCAGCAGACTAAATTTATTCACGATGATTTCTCCGATGGAAATATTGGCTGTACGCTTGTGCCGCGATGAGCAGTGGCGTTCTGAAATCGTACTGCGCACTGGAAGCTGCCGGTCGGGATGACAATTCATGCGGTATTGAAAAGATGTCGACAGAGCCAAGAATACTTATACCTCAAGCGCTCAATTCTGCGCGACGCACCAAGGAAAGGAGGTCGGTCTTCGCGCCGAACTCCTTCCCTGATGGTGAATCATACGGTTGAATCAGTGACCGCGGTTTTCGCAATCTCGACCATTGCTAACAGAGGTCAACACGTGCGCCGCTGCAGTAAGGGTGCGATCGTAGCAATGACCAAATGAGTCCTTGAAGCGGTAGGTCTGGGTGGTCTGGGCTCCAGTTGACCCAGTAATGCTGAAGCCGGCGGAAAGCGTGATCGTGTCGGCGGCTTTCACTTCATTCTCGACGCTCTTTTCATACGACCGCCACCGATTCACGTGCTGCGATTCGTCAGCCAGGAATTTTTGGTCAACCGAAGTGGTCTGCGTGTACGTTCCGTCGGGGTTTGATAGGAGGGATAAGTTGATATTGATCGGATAGGAAAAGTGTTTTTCCACCGTCCCTGAATAATAGCCTCCACGGGTATTGGTCGCTGAATCTACGGTGGTCAATTGCTGCGCGTTTTGGATGTCTGGCGCGATTGTGCTGGGTTCCACGTCAAATTCCTGAGTACTCCGGAAGTTTACGTTTTGCTGGACCGTCGTTTCGACACGACCATGCGAAGTGTTCACGTATCCACTGATTTCAAAGTTGCGTTTCGAGGTGACGGTGATGGTTCCGGTGTAGGTTGGTCCTGTAGCTGTGATGTTTTCTTTGACCACGGGTGTCGGTGTCGCGGAAAGAGTGTTGCTGAGGATGCCGCCAGTGACTTTTTGCTGACCATGGTCTGTATAAACGAGCAGGTTTGCAGTTGCCAGGAAGTAGCTATCAGCGTTGTAGACGCCGACGCCAACCGTGTGCGGGCTGCCATCGCCAAGAACTCCCGCAAAAGGTGTCAGGTCGACACGGTATGGTTTGAAGTCGAGCGTCTGGACGCCAGGGATCGGTTCCCAGAGATATGGATCAATGCCGCCGGTATAGATCCAAGGGTAGACAGGCGCGACCCCGGCGGGTTGGCCGTCGATGGTCACCTCGGTCTCGCGGAAAGCGGTGTTGCCGCAGCTTTCCAGATTGGCGGCCTGATCGTTCGGCACGCAGAAGTACCAGAACTCGTCGCTTGACTGGCTCTGCGCGATGATGTCGAGATAGACGCGCTCAACATTCGTAGGCAAGTCGAGCACCTGCGTGATCTGGTCGGAAGTAGTGTTCAGGGTACCCGCGTCGCCGCCCGACCCATTCACGGGAACAACGATGTCGGGAGTGCGCGCGGGAGCGTCCTGCCATGAGGCCGGATAAAACTCAAGCGCAGCGTTGGCATAGATGATGCCGTTGTACGTGACACCGTTCGATACACCGATAAAATTTCCGATGTTGGCTTCTCCGGTCTGGTCGGCCTTGAAGATTGGCGTCAGGTCGGTCACATCGCGTTCGACGTGCCAGGAAGGGCTGAGCGTGCTGCGAGGTTCGGCAGTCGTACCGTAATAAATGCTTGCATGGCCCAAATAGAATGCAGCGGTGCGGTCAAATTGACGACCCTCCGTCACCGTGAAATCCGCGGTGAAAACAACTTTTGCCCATGGACCTGGACACGCGGACGGAGGCGTGTAATTGAAGGATTTGGGAGTGAAGTCGGCGAAGGCGAGATTCTGAAAGAGTTGTACGACGCAGGGTTTCGTATGGGGCCGCGCGACTGATGGTTCGGCGGTAATGGGGTTGGACGATCCAATCTGTGGAGTAGGCGGCACGATCACGACCTGTGCGCGTGCCGCACTCACCGATGCGAACAATAGCGCGGCAGCTATCAGGGTCAACCGCCGCGTGCCGAGTGGAGGAATTACTGTGATTGGCATATACACCTTCCTTTTGGAGCTGCAAAGATGCGCGCCCAATATATCACGGCTACTCC
This sequence comes from uncultured Acidobacteriota bacterium, assembly GCA_963719625.1. Classification (GTDB taxonomy): domain Bacteria; phylum Acidobacteriota; class Terriglobia; order Terriglobales; family Acidobacteriaceae; genus JAKAAZ01. The sequence goes on along the minus strand of CAVRDB010000011.1, from coordinate 43,778 downwards.
ACACGGATCTTCGTCGACAAAGAGACACTGCAGGCTCCGCAACGAATCGAAGACGATAAGTGTTTCTGCCTCAACACGGAGATGATTCTGCTTGAAAACGTTGCGACAGTATCGACATCACGGAGTAGAAATATGCGCGGCGCGCCACAACGCGCCTAAAGGGGGGTCTGCCGGTTGCGATAAAAATTGCACGGCGGGATTGGCGCGGTGGATGGTCGCGATCATGCTTTCCCGCAACAATGAAATTTTTTCGATCACACTGCCGGTATAGGCAACCGTCCACGGCGCAGAATTTGTTGGAAAGGTATTTGTAGACGCGCGTGATTCAAGCACGGTTCCTTTGCGCATGGCCAGCAGCACCAGGTCGGCGAGTTCTTCGCCAGACTGCTGAAGCACGCCACGCGCCACAGCATCTCCCTCAGCAGCACACTGCGCCACCAGCGGCGCTAACTGAGAAAATTCGACGACGGGAATGCGATTGCCCAGGTCCACCAATTCTTCGACGGTTCGAGTCTTCCATGCAACGTGCAATGCCGGCAGCAACAATGTTTCTTCCGAGGCATCCAACGCATGAAAAATGGCGCGCAGTGTAAGCAGCCCGATCCTGCTGCCTGCGCCCTGGTCGCTCATGACCGGTCCCCACCCGCCGGTGCGCACCAGTTGTCCATCGCACGTTCGACCCACTACGTGAGAGCCCGTGCCTGCAATGGCCAGAATGCCTCGTCCTCCGTGAAACGCGGCGTCGAGGGCGATCTCCTCATCGCCACAAATTGCAACCGGGCCATGGACACGAGAAGCGAGCGCTTTCCGCACCCAATCGACTACGTTCGGAATTGCGTTACCGGACAGACCAACACATGTGCCGGCAATCGAGCTGAGTGCAACGCCGGATTGTCTGGCGACTGAGGAGAGTACATCCTGCAAGTGCTTGTCCGCATCGGTTTCGCTGACGCGCGCGATTTTGATGGAGCCGCCGTGAGAGCGCGCCAGTACCTCGGTCCGCGTGCCCAGGACGCAGTTTGTTTTTGTTGCGCCTGCATCGATGCCTAAGAAATAGTCCATCGGGTTAATTCTTCTGTTGCTGCGCAGGTGGGTGAACAACCGCAGCGCGCCGCGGCGGGTGCGAAGGTAACAACTGCCAGATGGCCGGATCTTCCTGGCCCAATACCCAGGAACAGAATCCTTCCAGTCCGTCCTGCTTCACCAGGTCATAGCGCGCGGCGAAGGTACGGGCATCGGTGTAGAAGATATATTCGCGATCCTGAGCGCGATAGAAATAGAACCACGCCGTCTTGTCGTCTGAGTCCCACTGCAATTTGGCGTCGTAGGCGTGCGCCAGTTGCATCGCTGCCGGCGTGCCAATGTATTCCGCGGAGTTGTTGGGGACATTCTTCCCGCCGACCGGCATTCCCGCGAACCAGTGATAGCCATAGACCGGGATGCCGAGTGAGAGCTTTTCTTTGGGAACAACTGCAAGCGCATATTTCACGTTTTCGAGCACCCAGGGATAGCCTGCGACCGGACCGGGCGGCGTGTAGGCTGTGTGTTGATCGTAGGTCATCAGGCAGATCAAATCCGCCGACTGTGCCAGCGCCTTCAGATCGTATGCGCCGCGCCAGTCGCGATACATCCACGCGGCATAGGCTGTCTCCCCGGGATGTCCAGGAGCGTTGGGCACGGTGGCGATGGAGAGCTGAAAGCCCGCAGCATGCAGCGCAGCTGCAGTTTCCGCCACCGTTTGAGACAGCGCGTCTTTGTCCATCCAGTTAATGTCTTCAAAGTCGAATTGAATGCCAAGATAGCCGTTCTGTTGACACTCGCGGACGAGCGCTTCTTCCATCGCGTGACGGGCCGCTGCATCGTTGAAAAACTGATGGTACTTTTCTGTCCCCATGTCGCTGCCGCTGACGATCGGCATGACAGCCACATGATGCTCACGCGCAACCTGCATGATTTGCGGATTGGGGCCACCCCACACCATCCCATGCACATCCGTGGAGTACCAGGTGGGTACAAGAATGTCGATTTGGTCGGCATGGTTGAGGAACGATTGCACCGACTCCGGAGAACTCGTCATATAAAACAGGGCTTTCGGTTGTGCCTGGAGGAGTGGCGTAGCGATCGCGAGCCAAAGCAGAGTACAAATGGTGCGCATGCAAAGATCTCCTTGCGTGGTATGACCAGTAATTTTCAACGACGCTGCGCCCTGATTCTATCGGGTTTTTGGGTTCGCGAACCATCTTATGAAACAAAGTTGCATAAGAAGTACTGTGCTTCGTCTTCTGTGCGAAAACGGCGCTCAAAAATAGCGTGGATTATGTCATCTTTTCTGCAGCAAGATCGTTCCGTTCGCAGCGCACTTCAAGCGGCCTTCGACGATGACTTTCTGCCCGATGCCGGGCATAGTGAGGATCAGCACATCTCGCGATCCGTTGAGTTTCCGAATGAGTTTCGGCTCCGGGACACCGTCGAGCCGTACCGTCGCATGCTCGATCGGGTCAACGCTTGGGTTCGGCATCCACTCCATCCCGCTTGCGGAACAAAGCGCAGACGATATTGGGTGGCAGCAACAATCTTGTCGGAGACATCCACGTGGAAGCTGAAGTTTTGCCAGGTTCCGACTGCATCGTACGCCCATGCAGTGGCGGCGGTGTTCCACGTCGCAGGCGGTGGAGCTTGGGTATCGAACACAGCCATGCGCCGAATCACCGGACGAGCTGCGCTCTCCGTAACGACCAATCGCACTGCGTCTGCAAGAGTAGGCGCAACGGGCTGAATTCTTTTGTGTCCAATCGCGGTGCCCGTACCGAGCGCGACCCACGCCCCCTCATGACGTGCTTCCAATTTGTAGCTCCGCACACGCTCGCCAAATGAGCAGTCCTCCTGAAGGAGGACGGTGTCGATGCGGCAACGGGCAGGCAGCGGCAAAGTGACCACGGTGCCCGAGCCAGATGTCTGTGCCAGGCTCTTGCCGAAACGACGCAGGATCTCTTTGCCGAATTGCCGGGCACGCACCACGTCTGCGGCTGGCATTAACCCGGTCGTGTCTGGTGGAACATTCAACAGCAGTTGCGCGCCTCGGCCGATCGAGCGGTAATAAATCTCCAGCAGTGCATCGAGGGAGAGCAGATTGCGCTGACTTGTTTCACTCCAGAACCAGTTCGGCCGCAGGATGGAAACATCCACTTCATTCGGCATCCAGACGGTTCCGTTGGGATCTCCATTCAACGCAGTCGCGATGCCGGTCTTCGCATCGGCAGCAGAGATGGAGTTCCACGCCGGATAGGGGACAAAACCGTCTTCGTTGCCAGCCCAGCGTATCGTCGCGTGCGGCCCCTGAAAGATCATCGCGTGCGGGGCATACTGCCTGAGAATGTCGCCGACGGGAATGACATTCGAACCGTCGAACCATATTTCCACCATGGCGCCGTATCGAGAAAGCACCTCAGTAAGTTGGCGACGGTAGACAGCGTTATAGATGCGCTGCTGGGCGGGCGTCTTGCAAAGTCCGCCGGTGTCCGCTCCAAACTTGGCGTCCCGCGGCGAGACATACACGCCCAGCTTCAATCCAAATCTACGGCAGGAAGCGGAGATATCAGCCAACACATCGCCATGGCCGCCTCTCCACGGCGTATTGCGGATGCCGTAGTCCGTCGTCTCGGTCTGCCACATGCAGAAACCACCAGAATGCTTGGCCACGAAGACAACATATTTTGCGCCCAACTCCACCGCGGTGGAGGCCCACTGGTCCGTATTCAGTTGTGCGGGATTGATTGCTGATAAAGGTGTGGACAAATTGTCCTGTTCGATTCCCTGCCAAGTGTTGGGCGCGAAATGGACGAACATTCCCATTTCCAGGTCCTGCCATGCCAGCTGGTCCGCGGTTGGCCGCCCAACGACCGAGACCGGATGAGGCGATGTGGTAAGTAGCGCAGCGTCCAGTTCGGTTGAGCCGCTCCCGGCAGTGAAAGCACAGGCGGGAATGGAAGCGCTTGCGGTGATGCCAGCAAGAGAAGCGATAAAGCGGCGTCGGTTCATTTTCTATCTTCCTGACAGATGCTTCCCTTTGTACAAACCAGTATGCCTGCTGAGGAAAGCGACTTTCCGACGCTCAATCGAGCGTCCCTCTGAAGCCGTGATCTTTGGAGAAAAATTGGTGGCCAGCGGATCCCCAAAGAGTTCAAAAGAAAGCCAATTCGTGATAGTTCGGGTAGTTGCTCCTGAACCCTCATAAACCGCGCACGCGCAATTAGCGATCAAATACTGATTATATTATTCATAAAAACAGTTTACATCGGCGAATATGACGTATATGATCGCTTACGTGAAAATAACAATCATATTTTGAGCACTATGCTCATGCGTCACAGCTTGGAACAACTTTAGGCCGGAGGATGCAAAACAATGAAAGTGTTTCGATTTGTTCAGACTGTCACTCTGCTTGTGACTCTCATGTTTGTCAGCGCGGCGGTGGCCCAGACCGTCACAGGAACCATCATTGGAGAGGTTACCGATCCCAGTGGAGCGGTGGTTTCAGGTGCGCAGGTAGTCGCTCACAACATAGACACCGGTGTGGACAGCCCGACGACGACCAATGCGGCTGGATTTTACCGAATCCAGTTTCTCCCAATCGGCCGTTACGATGTGACGGTGGAAGCGACCGGCTTCAATAAGGAGACCATTCCGACCTTCTCGCTGGAGGTTTTGCAGACCCCGACCTTCAATGTCACGATGCACGTAGGATCGGCCTCGTCGACCGTGCAGGTCTCTGCCGCCGCACCCATCTTGAACACAAGCAGCGCGACGCTTGGTACCACTATAACCGCCAACACCATCAGGAACTTCCCGTTGAACGGCCTCAACTTTTCCGCACTGACTCTCTACGTGCCCGGTTCGATCGATACAGCCGGCACCTCCGGCACCACAGGCATCGGACCCGCACATGGCGGAGGCTATGTCGATACACCCAACATGAACGGGAACCGCGCCCAGGCGAATAACTACACCCTGGACGGCATCGACATGAACGAGACGTTCAACAACCTGATCTCCTACAACCCCGCGCCGGAGTCGTTGCAGGAGGTAAAAGTGCTCACCGCGAATTCGCCGGCACAGTTCGGCAACGTGAATGGCGGCGGCGTAGTCAGCGTGCTGAAAAGCGGCACGAATCAGTTCCACGGCTCTGCCTATGGATACGTACAGGATTATCGGCTCAATGCAAATTCCTGGACTAACAACCAGCGGGGGGTTCCAATCAACCCATTTTCACAATCACAGTTCGGCGGCGCATTGGGCGGTCCCATCAAGCGCAACAAACTCTTCTTTTTTGTCGACTACCTCGGATCCCGCTATCACCAGGGAGGAACAGGATTTGAGAGCGTGTTCACCTCGGCGATGCGAACGGGAGATTTTTCGGTCCTCCTCGCCCAGCCACAACCAATCCAGTTGTACGACCCGGAAAATGGGTTCGCGCCCTATGTCGGCGACAAGGGAATTCCAGTCGTCAATCCGGTCGCGACTTTCCTGTTCGCCAATCCAAGTTTGTACCCGTTGCCGAACGCGACACCGACCGATGGGATCGCCAACAACAACTATCAGGGCCCGACGCGCAGCTACCACGCCAACAATCAGGGAGACATAAAGATCGAATATGACCTGCGGGCTTCTGACAAAATCACCGGATTCTATTCCATGGCCACTGAGTATGACGGAAGCACCCCAGTACTGGCTATCACCTTTCCTGGGGTAGACCTGTATCCGACCAAGCTTGGCGGCATCAACTGGGTACATGTCTTCTCTCCCTCGCTGGTCAACTCCGCGCGCGTCGGCTTCACGCGTACCGTCTGGGCCCAGGACTTCCCTATCGATACCACCGGCCAGTTTGGGACCAACGGGAACGCCAAGGTGGGCATCACCTTCCCTAACCAGGCATATGACGGTTATACCTACCAGGGTATTTCCGGCGGTCTCCTCGGCGGAGGCAATCCGGTGTATGGCGGCGGCCTCATCGACAACACCTATAGCTACATAGACGATCTGACCTGGCAGCGTGGCCTGCATTCGATCAGCATCGGTGTCGATGCAAAGCGCTACCAGAACAACTATCCCACCGCCAACAACGACGGATACCTCGGAAAACTGAATTACACCGGCGCCTTCAGCAGCAATCCATCCGTGGCCAATGCGGTCGGATACGGTGGCGCGGATTTCCTGCTGGATCGCGTGACTTCAGCGTCTGCGACTCTTGCCAGCGTCAATGTCGGACAGCGTCAGTGGCGCGCGGCGGGTTATGTGCAGGATGACTACAAGATTCTCCCGGACCTGACCCTCAATATCGGACTGCGCTTCGAATACGACCAACCTTGGATCGAGGCAAACAACAAAACCGGCAATATCGACCTAAGCACAGGCCAGGTAATCTACGCGGGCTCGGTTCCTGTCGGCGCGCCGGTAGGGTCTGGGGTCTGCAACAACCGGGGCTGCTATCAACCGAACTTCCGGCAATGGATGCCTCGTCTGGGCTTTGCCTGGCAACCTACCGATCGCTTCGTGGTCCGCGGCGGATACGGTGCAACCAGCTTCTTTGAAGGCAACTCCTCAAACCAGCGCCTAACCTCGGTAACTCCATTCATCCAGGCAGTAAATGTTACCGCTATCACTCCCACGCCTGGCAATCCTGGAGATCCGCGCACCGCGGAGCAGGGATTTACTGGCGGTACAGTGGCTTACGGCGGCACCTTCAATGTGTATCCACAAAATATCCAGCCGGCCTATGTCCAGGAATGGAGTCTGACGGGTGAATATGCTCTCACCCATTCGACATCCCTGCAGGTGGGATATATCGGGGAGCAGGGCCAGCACATTGAAGATTATGGCAACGTCAACCAATATCTGGTGAACGGCGATCCGACTTCCGCACCCGTTCTACAACAATCAATACATAGGCATCAATGCTATCGACCCGTCCGTCAGCATTGGTCCCAACTCCCTGCTGATTACGGAATCCCGCGCCATGATGAACTACAACGCCCTACAGTCCACACTGCGCCAGCGTCTGCATAATGGTTTGGAGTTTACGGTCAATTACACCTATAGCAAATCGATGACTAACAGTCTGGGCAACTATGCACTCAATGTTAACGGCTACAACGGGGCCTTCCAGAACTACTACGACAGCGCCGCAGACTACGGGCCGGCCGGTTACGATGCTACGCACAATCTATCTTTTACCGGAACGTATGCGCTCCCTTTTGGCCACGGACAAATGTTCTTATCCAATGCCAACCGGGTCGTGGATGAGGCCATTGGCGGCTGGAGACTCTCCGTGGTCGGCGTCGCCTGGTCTGGATTTCCGGAGACGGTTTACGACAACAACGGCAACAACTCCAACAGTTACGGCACAACGCGTGCCAATCAATATCGCAAACTGAAGATCGTCAACCGATCCATCGCCAACTGGTTTGGCACCGATCCATCCGCGACCCCCTGTACAACTCCCGGCGTCGACAATGGAACCTGTGCCTTCGGCATACCTGCTCCCAACACCTTCGGCAGCTCCCGCAACGGCACTGTGCGCGCTCCCGGTTACCGCAATGTGGATCTGTCCGCCTTTAAGGAATTCCAAACCTTCCGGCAGCAGACCATCGGTTTTCGTTTCGATGCCTTCAACGCCTTCAACATTGTCAGCTACGGGAATCCCGATACCAATATCAGTGACACAACATTTGGTCAGATTGCTTCCCAGGGGCAGATTCGGTCGACTGAGCGGCACCTGCAGTTTTCCGCGCGCTATACGTTTTAACACAAAACCAGGGAACTATGTCCTGTCTCATTTCGTTTAAGGTTGTAGCGCCCTTAAGATCGCGTCGACTCAAGTGATGAGGCTTCGGGAAATGTGCTCCCTGGTTTTGTTATAGCCAGCAGGCTGTCGAGATAGACCGCAATGGCGGGTTTGCCGGAATCTTCCCCTATGTACTGATAGCTCGTGTACGGTGGGGATCCGGATAGTTTAGGAAAATGGGATTCCGTCATCATGGTTCTTGAAATTTGTGTGGATTCAGTAGAGTCGGCAATCGCTTCCCAAGCGGGAGGGGCGCAGCGGATTGAGCTGTGCAGTGATCTGAATGAGGGCGGGATTACGCCGAGCGCCGGGCTGATCCAAGCGGTTCGCAAACACGTTGGAATTGAAGTATTTGTGATGGTGAGACCCAGAGGTGGAGATTCTTTCTACACCGATCATGAATACGAGGTGATGAAAGAGGACGTCCTCCAGACAAGGGACCTGGGAGCCGACGGTATCGTTCTCGGTCTGCTCGACCGAGACGGGCATGTCGATGTGGAACGGACCCGCGAACTGGTGCGACTGGCTTCGCCCATGCAAGTGACGTTTCATCGCGCCTTTGACATGTCCGCCAACCTGGATGAGTCGCTGGCGCGCGTGATCGAGACTGGCGCGCATCGCATCCTGACTTCGGGCGGCATGCAAACGATTACCCAGGGCGCCGAGCAGGTCACACACCTGATCGATGCTGCAAATGAAAAAATCCGTATCATGGTAGGTGGTGGCATCCGCCAGGAAAATATCCGCAAAATCGCTCTGCGGACACATGCAACGGAATTTCATTGCTCCTTGAGGACGAGAACGCAGAGCCCAATCACTTTCCGGAACCAGACCTTGAAATTGGGCGCCGTGGCCAACGATGAATTTGCGCGCTATGTCGTTCTCGAAGAGAATGTACGTGGGCTGCGCGAAGCACTGAATAAGATTTCAAGTGGAGTTATCCAGGGTGTTTACGAATAATTCGCATTTCACTGCAGTCGGCGACATCGCGCCCAGCCATGCGGTTGTATCTTCCAAAATCGACAAACGCGCCAAGGAAATTCTACGGCTCCTGCTGCATCACGGGAAAACTTCCGTTGATGAATTGACAGTGCTTCTCAAAATGTCTCCGGCGAGTGTGCGCCGCGATCTGGTACGGCTGGAAGAACGTGGACTAGTCCACCGTACCCACGGTGGAGCGATGCTGGCGGGTCAGGCTGTCTATGAGCCTTTCCGCTTCGATGCCTCTTTTGGAGTTCGCGAGGAAAGATTCGCGAAGGAGAAGCAGCGAATCGCGCAGGCTGCGGCGGAGTTGGTGCAGGAGAACGAGACGGTAGGCGTTACCGCCGGTACGACGACCACAAAGGTAGCGCAGTGCCTTCGCCACAGAAATAATCTCCACATCATTACCAATGCCGTCAACATTGCCATGGAGTTAAGCAGCAGCGCGGGTTTGGACACCACATTGACAGGCGGTCGCATGCGCTGGCAAGGCGCATTCTCGTTGATTGGGCCTGCAGCGATCGAATCGTTGAATGTGGTCGTGATGGACCGTGTCTTTGTCGGTGTCTGCGGGGTGGATCCAGAACGCGGGGCCACCACCATCGAGGCGGATGAGGCTGCGGTCTTTCGCGCCATGGCCCGCCAGACCAAGCAGGTAGTTGTCGTGGCCGATTCGAGTAAGGTCGGCATGATCAGCCCAGTCATCATCTGCCCGGTGACCGCAATCGATATTTTAATTACCGACGATGGCATCCCCGACGATGCCGTGGCTGCATTTGAAAAGGCTGGGGTCCAAGTCCTGAGCGTCTGAACCACAACCACATACTCATGTTGGTATGCTGATGTTCGCGTTGTCGGAACCACACGAACTTTGCGGCGTTCGCCGGCTCTGACCGCTTCCTTCAAAACAGTCGCGGTGCGAAGAATGTCGGCGGGTGGGCCAGTCGATGTGCCCGTCTGCTATTTTTCTTAGTTGTAGGAGACATGGAGATGAATATGCGCCAAGTTGCCCCACCCAGCCCTGAAAATTTTGTTGGAATGCGAAAATATTCGAGTCCTCTTCGATTGCGGAATCGACTTCTCGCCAGTGTGTTGATTCTGGCTGCGATGGTGGCAGCTGGTTGTGTTCTAGCGGCGCAAGAGAAAACCAAACTGCCCGGCGAAGATTGGATTTCTCTATTCAACGGAACCGACTTGAGCGGCTGGACCAAGGTCGGGCACGAGAGCTGGACTGTAGAAGACGGGGTTCTTCACGGCAAAGGACTCACCCCAGCCTACGGATATCTTGAGACGGAGAAAAATTATAAGAATTTTCAGCTTTCCCTGCGCTTCAAATGCGTGGGCGACGGCAACAGCGGCGTGTTTTTTCACACTGGGTTCAAGCCAGACTCCGTGGATACTACGCAAGGCATGCAGTTTGAGATCGATTGCAAGATGATGCATCACACTGGCGGTGTGTATGGTGAAGACGGGCGCGGTTGGGTAGTTTGGCCCGCTCCGGAAAATGAGGGTGTGGTGCGCATGGGCGACTGGAATGACTATCTGGTGGAAGTGGTCGGCAACCGTTATCGATCACGTCTGAATGGCGTAGAGATGGTAGATTTCACCGACCCCAATCCAAGCTCATTTAATGGCAAGATCGCGCTGCAGCTGCATGCAGGCGGTCACGGCAATATGGAATTCAAGGATCTTTGGATACGAGATCTCTCAGCCCGTTGAACTGTTCGCATAGATTTCTGACGACGAATAGCTCGAGCGTTTCAAAGAAATTATGAACATAGGAATCATCGGCTTCGGCTTTATGGGCGGCGTGCACCTGGCTGCTATCCAGCGGATCGAGGGCGCAACGGTTACGGCTGTGGCTTCGCGCACGCGACCAGCGCCGGGTGCGCCCCCGCGGGGAAATTTAGGACCATGTGGAGAGTAGCAGTTTACCTGCCGATATCAACTGGTACTTCGATTGGCACGAGCTACTGCTGGATCCAACCATCGATGCTGTCGACATATGCCTGCCCACCTATCTCCACAAAGAAGTGATTCTGAGCGCGCTCGAAAGAGGCAAGCATGTGCTCTGCGAAAAACCAATGGCGCTGAGTGCATCCGATTGTGATGAAATTCTCAAAGCCGCGAATAAGAGTGGTCGTATTTTTATGGTCGGTCATGTACTGCGGTTTATGTATCCCTATCGCTATGCCGCTTCATTTATCAGCTCGACTTGTCATGGTTCCGTGCGAGCCTGCACAATGAAACGCCGGGCCGGGTATCCGCAGTGGAGTGACTGGCTATCAAAAGAAGACTGCAGTGGTGGCGCAATTCTCGACCTTTTCATCCACGATATTGATATGGCTCTGAACCTGTTTGGTCAGCCCAGCGCCGTGAGCGCTGTCAGCGATGGAGAAATCGACACCATGCACGGCGTACTCCACTATGCCAACGGACTGAAGGTTCAGATTCAGGGCGGATGGTATGCAACGGATGTTCCGTTCTCTGCAAGTTTTCAGATCGAGGGCGACGACGCAGCACTTTTTTTTGAAGATGGAAAGCTTTGGATGAGCGGCTCTGGTGAAAAGCAGCCTGTCGACATCCCAGAGCATCAGGAATACCTCGAACAAATACGTTACTTCGTTGAATGTTGCAGGAGTAACACGGTTCCGGAACTATGCCCTCCTGCAGAGTCTGCCCAGGCAGTAAGGCTTGCGAATCTTCTTAAAGCATCGAGAGACAAGAACGGAATGGAAGTCTTATGCTGAGTTGAGAATTGACCGGGATCAACGGCGTGCGGCATAAGAAGGCAACTCCTCACGCCTTATTTGTTCCCTGAATCAAGCTGAGGTAGTGTTGCGGAGTATTGAGGCCTTGGCCTTCAGTCTCAATTCGGAAAATATTTCCCAGTCCTGCAGCTTGATAGGTGGCGCTTGTCCACGCATACGCCTCGTTCGCTGTATTTTCCTCCACCGGATTTTTCATGGCATCAGCAGGTTGGATAAGCGTCAAAGAACGACCGGCGACGGCAGCAGCAACTTGCGGAAGATCGAAGTGTAAAAGAACATCTTGAACAAAAACGTCAGCGCCATACCGATAGCGGTCCACCTCTGTAAGCGCCCGGTAGGAGAGAAGACTTTGCACGGAGATCAAACTACGAATGCGCGGATCGATAGCTGCGGCGTAGAGACACCACATACCACCCATTCCCTTCCCGATTACATGCACTTGATTTGCATCGACATCCTTCCGACTGGCGATGTAATCGATACTTTTCACAACATCCTGCACGCGCATGCCTAACAAGGATTGGTTCATCTCCCAGGCCAGGTAGGCCATCCCTGTCTCGAGGTCGAAAAGCTGGCCAAATTCGTTATCGTCGCTGGAATCGGAGCCATGAAGCGGCCTCGTTTCGCTAATTCCGCGAACGTCCACCGTCACGACCAGATATCCTTCGCGAACCAGTGTGTCCAGAATGCCGCGCGCCTGTCCGGATCCTTCCTCCCCCTCGAATTCCATAGCATCTACTTCCAGACCTTCGTCATTGACATACAGAATGGTAGGCAACGGGCCAACTTTCTTCTCTGGCACATAGACCCACGCCGGAATGTAAATGCCCGGTTCGGAGAGAAACTGAATTTTTTCGATCCGGTAACCGCCACGAGGTGTAGTGACGACAGGCCGCACATCCAGAGGCTGATCCGATTTTCGATAGCGCAACAGGCTGCGAATCTTTGTACGAATTTCCTCCTGAAATGCGGCCCGCTCAGCTGAAGTTTTCGGTACAGGTCGCGCTGGCGGCAACGTCGCTTGTTTTTGCGCGATGAGAGAAAAGACCGACTGGCCTTTATGCGAGTAACGCAACGAGCCATTCGGTGTGCAATACAAATTTTCTTCAGGCTCAGTTTTCAACTCCGGCTTCGCTTACCGGCCCGCTGCGGTCATAAAACCAGCGGCAGAACCAATCGGTTGTAGCCAATCTTAACTTTGGAGTCCAGCCGTGAGGATCGTCCGCAGCAACCGTAGAAAATTTTTCCGGCACTCCCAGTTGCCGATAGCGGGTCTGGATTGCCTGCGCGGCCTGGTTGAATGCCGGTCCGTAACGTTCAATCCCGACCAGAAGGGGTCGGGGAGCAATCGCAATATGCAAATCGACGTTATCAACTCCGTAGAGCGCGGCGGGAAAAAGATTTTGCTCCACGTCACTGGGGCCATAGGGCTGCCACGGTGACAGCTTTATCGGCCAATTGTTGACTGTTCCGCCTTCAAGAATGGCAGCGCATTGGACCCGCTCATCGAGCGCGCTAATGAATTTAGTGAACGTCCCGCCACCGGATTGACCGGTACAGCCAATCCGTTTGGGGTCCACCTCACTCCTCGTCAATAGATAGTCGATCGCCCTCATGCCATCCCATACGCGATATTCGGTCAGGTTTTCTCCCATCAATATCAGGAGTTGACCGGGCATGGAATGCTCATACGTCTGACCGCCGCTCACTTCAATTACGTTCGTTTCCGCGTTCCAGTATTGACGGCGTTCTCCTTCGCCAATGGGGTCGTAACTCAGCACGATAAACCCGCTTTTCACCAGGCTCAAGTAGGCGCTTTGAAAGCCGGACATCATTCTGCCCAGGCGCTCATGCCCACACGGCGAAATGATGCCGGGAAAAGGCCCCTTCCCGATCGTCGGAATATAGAGGTTCCCTGTCACCCAGAAATCTGGCCGGCTCTGAAACATGACGTTTTCTACCCGGTAGCCATCTCGCTGCATCACTTTGGTCGTGACGGGGTTGAGAGGATTCTTCTTGGGAAATCCCTGAAGCATCAGCAGAACTTTTTCGCGAACATATGCGTTGCGTGCTTCAACTTCCGCAGCAGTCGTGATCAGAGCACGCTTTTGGTCCCACTTGGCAGCGAGAGCGTTGATCTTCGCCGCCAAGTACGACATCAACATATCCGGCATCTCGTCACTATAGGGGCGGGCAAGCGGAGCGCCGGACTTTGACTCAGCGATGACGGGCAGATGAAGCAACGCCGGACTTAGAAGAGATGCGCTGCTTCCAATCACGAACTTTCTTCGATTCATCGGACCGCCTCGTAGGTGAACGGTTTGACTCCGGGTTTACTTGCCCGCTTGGAAACAACCTAAATCTACCAACTAACTGCAACCATGCAATACGTAGCAAGGCTGGGAACAGTAAATACCGCGTTTGAGTCTTGCATACGAAAATTCAATGCATCGCCGGTGTCTGAGTGAACGGAGTAGAGCGTCACGGCGCTCGCCGACTTTCCTTTCGGCACCGCGCACTGCACTTGAATGTTCTCAATTGAAGGTGTGGCACTGGTGTTGTAGTTCACCAGATGCACGAGCCTTCGTTGCTTGTCCGGCTGCTCAACCAGATTCGCCGCGAGAAAATCGGGGCCGCACACTTGCAGTGGAACATCACCCTGCGCCGCCCAGGAAATAGCATCCACCAATTCCTGCCAATTCTTTGGACGCTTCCAAAACTCCTCCCCAATGCTGAAAAAAGATGCCGCCGGCGGCATCACCCCATCGAATTCGATCCCCGGAAAATATACGACACGCCCCTTGCCAACCTGTTTCCGCGTCGGTGCGCCAGCAACGGCCGATGACTTGGCTACTTCCTCCTGATAGGCAACAGCTGGGGCCTGATTGTCAACGAGCCCCTCGAGTCCGGGCTTGACTCTTAGCCGTCGCCACTGGTCGTAGAGGCCTGCCTGTTCCGTAGCAATCAAGCCGCCGCCAGCTTCAACAAAGCGGTGAATTGCGGCGAGCTGATCATCGGAGATGCATTCTGAATCTGGAAGGATGAGGACCTTGCAGGTCGAGGGAGATAGATCCTTGAGATGCTCATCGAAAGCAAACTGAAAAGGAACCTTCGCCTGAATCAACGCCTGCTCTACAAGAATGGCGCTCAATCCTGCGCGGGAATTATGGTAGGTAATCGATGGATAGGAGTGAAACACGGCCGCAGCCGCCACATCCTTCGTTCCAACGTAGAGATCTCGATTCTTTCGATAGAAAGAAATGTACTTCAGCATCTCAGGCGAAAGAGGATCGCTGCCCGCGAATCCAATCGTCTGATTAAACGCCAGCGCTTCTCCGACCCCCAGATCGCCGGGCCAAGCCGAAGAGTTCGTCAATGCCACGTTCTGATAACTCCTCGCCATTTTGTAACTGCGAATGGTTGTGATCAACCTGCCGTCCGGCAGATATCCTGGCCGCTGGTCTTGTTCATCCCAGAAAACCTGTGTCAGCGGCAATAGTCGCGCATGGTCGTTGCCGCGCGTCCAAGGGTTATTCTCGCCAACCATACCGCCAAAGTTAATTTCTACAGCCACCTCGGGGTTATAACTCCGGATTAGATCGACCATCTGACGCAACGCATCCGCCATCGACTGACAACGGTAATCGATCCATTCCTGAAAAGCCGGATCGAAGATAATGTCCATCTGCTCCGGAGGATTCGACCTGTTCCAGAGGGGCGGATTTACATAGTCGATATTCTCAAATCCAAATCGTTCCTTGCGCTGCTCTGCTGAATACTTCGTTCGCAAGTACTTGCGGAAACCGGTTTTGCAGCCATTGCAATGGCACGAGTCAGGTTCCGAGCTCAAATCGAAGTTATCGAAATGAATAAAGTCCGTTTTTACTTCCACAACGGCATAGCGAACAACCTTCTTCAGATAGTCGATGTATTCCTGGTTTGAGAAACAGGGCCGATACCGAAACGACTGCTGATATCCATACTCGGTCATGATGGGTTGGCCGTACGCGTCGCACTGTATCCATCCCGTGGCGCGCGGCTCCTCGGCGAAGAAGGTCTCATACATCATCGTGTCCCACTGAACGTAGGTGTCTACCTTCATTCCCAGGCGATGCGCGATGGCTGTAGTGCGTACCGTGGCTTCCATATCCGGCTTCTCGGCGACCATGCCAAAGCCTTTGTACAGATGGGTGTGAAAAACTTCTACTCCCTGGCTTTTCAGCTGGCGAATCACCTCTTCACTCTGCGCATGTTCATACATCTCGCGAGCATCGAGACTCTGGCCTCCTCGACGCACGACGAATAAATAGGGTTCGTGCGAGCCTCCAGCATCGATAAACCCATTTTGAACCCACGCCCCTTGTTGACCCGCGCCCGCGCTGGCATCCGCTGCGCGAACCACTGTTGCGTCCGCTCCATATCCAACCAATCCCGCTGTGCCTAGCTTGGCCGCAGCAATTCCCCCGACCACAGTCCCCATAAAATCTCTGCGATTCATTCTCTTGTCATCCTCTCATTGCGTTGGATAGAAATGATAAAGCTTAGAAATGTGTTGGCTCTTTCCATAGTATTGGAGATTTTTGCATTCCTTTAACATTCGGCCAGTTACCGCGCGGTCCATCCTCCATCGATCAGCAGAGTATGGCCCGTAATCAGCGACGCGGCGGGAGAAGCCAGAAAGACCACCGCACCGGCGACTTCAATGGGTTCGCCAATACGATGCAACCCAGCAATATTTTCGATCACCTCGGCACGAAATTCAGGATCGGAGAGCGCCGGCTCCGTACCCGGCGTGTGGATAAATGTAGGCGCCACGGCATTCACGCGGATGTTGTATTTGCCCCACTCCACGGCTAGACACCTGGTCAAGTGGGCGATCCCGGCCTTCGTCATGCAATACACAGACTCAGTGGGCAATGCCGCAAACCCAGCCTGGGAACTCATGTTGATGATGCACCCGCGTTTCTGCCGGATCATGATGCGCCCAGCTGCCTGGCTAGCAAAGAATGTCCCTTTCAGATTGATAGCGAGGGTTCGGTCGAAGTCCTCTTCGGTCACATTTTCCGCAAGATTATCCGGGGCTATTCCGGCATTGTTCACCAGAATATCCAGCTTGCCGAAGTGCCGCTCGGTATCGTCAATTGCGCGATGGATTTGTTGCAGATCGGTCATATCCATTTGCAGCGGCAATGCGCGGCGACCCATCGCAACAATCTCCTTTGCAAGACCGCCATCGTTGCCCAACTGCCGGAGACCCAGGGCAACATCGGTGCCAGCCTCCGCCAGAGCCAGCGCAATGGCTCGCCCTAGTCCACGTCCGGCGCCAGTCACCAGCGCCACCTGCCCTTTCACGTCAAATCCTGGCAACATTTTCATTCTCCCAGTCTACGGGCAGTTCCTGCTACCTGGCATTCATCGAAGGATCAGCCGATCGAAACCGCTGAGGAAAACATGTAGCTTTAATCCTGCGATATCTTTCAGTAGTAGTACAGTCCGAACGGATTGGTGCCGGTCAAGCAGATTCCTACTAGATTGTCTGAGAGAATTGTTCCGATGGGAAGGAAATGATGAATTCGTCTCGAATTGTACGGATAGCGCTATATGCGCTGATGGTTTGCGGTTGGTGTCAGGCTCTTTCACTGCGCGTATGGGCGGCGCCAGTTCAATCGATTGTGCTGAACCAGGGATGGGAATTTCGGCAATCCACAAACCTTGAGGGGATCGCGCACTCGCAGTGGCTCCCGGCAAAAGTTCCAGGAGAAGTTCCTCTCGATCTGCTCCGCAACAAGCTCATTGCCGATCCCCATTACCGCGACAATGAGACCAAGCTGCAATGGATTGAAGACGCTGACTGGGAATACCGCACGACGATCTCGGCCAATGCCGAGCTATTGAATCGAAGGAATATCGAGTTGGTATTCGAAGGGCTGGATACGTGTGCGCAGGTATATCTGAACGGGAACCTTCTGCTGACATCGGACAATATGTTCCGCATCTTTCGCGTGAATGCGAAGCCGTACCTGAAGCTGGGCAACAACCAGTTGCTCGTCGTGCTCACCTCGCCTGTCACCGGAGCAGCCAAGAATGCAGCGAAAGACAAGTGGTGGTCGGAAATCAATGTCCCGGCAAAGCAATATATTCGAAAATTCGCAATCGAATGGGATACCACCGGTATATGGCAGCCTGTTCGGCTGGAAGCCTGGGACGATGCCAGAATCGCGAACCTGAATATTCGACAGCTCGATGTGACGGCCGAGTCGGCACACATTCTGGCTGAAGTGGAAGTTGCGGCAACTGTGGACACTCCTGCGACTGTCAAGGTCAACTATGAAATCGACGGGAAGAAGGCAACTGCCACGCAAGATACAGAGTTGCACCCTGGCATCAATTCTGTAGACCTTCCCATTACCATCAAAAATCCCAAGCTTTGGTATCCGGCAGGATATGGCGGCCAGCCGCTGTACTCCTTCCACGCGGATGTTGCCATACGCGGCGCTGTCCAGGATAGCGCCACGGTGCGCACCGGGCTGCGGTCTGTCGTGTTGCGACAGGATGCCGATCGCTGGGGCCGCTCGTTTGAATTTGTCGTGAATGGAATTCCAATTTTTGCCAAGGGCGCGGATGTTACTCCGCTGAATAAATTTCCCGATGAGACGACCACGGAACGAACTCGTGCCATTTTGCAATCAGTCAAAGACGCAAACATGAACATGATTCGGATCTGGGGAGGCGGCTACTACGAAACGCAGCAGTTCTATGAAATATGCGATGAGCTTGGCATTATGGTCTGGCAGGACTTTATGTTCTACAACCCATGGCAACCGGGAGATTACTCATTCAAACAGGATGTTGCTGCGGAAGTTACAGATCAGGTGAAGCGTCTGCGAAACCATCCCAGCATTGTTCTGTGGTGCGGCAATAATGAGGAGGAAAACAATTTTCTTCAAGACAGCGCCAATGTCACCCCGATTGCCCGCCTGCAGATGTGGACTGACTATCTGACGGTGTTCAGTGGAATTATTCCAACGCTGGTGGCGCGGTACGATCCGGCAACGCCGTACTGGCCCAGTAGCCCAAGCGGCAACTACGAGGAGACGAAGGACAAGAACTATTGGGTTTTAGAAGATGGCGATGATGTCGGCGGGAATGAACAGTTCGGCGATACGCATGACTACACGATCGGGGCCTCCATCGATGTAATGCCTCGGGTTCCCTTCAGCAGCGAAGAAGACCGTCATTACAGGTTTGTCAGCGAATACGGTTTTGAATCCCTGCCCAGTATGGAGACGATGGATGCGTTCACGCCTCCTCAGGACCGGACCAGCACTGCCGCGTCAATCATGACCTCTTATGAGAAAGATGCAGACGAATATGATGCCATTCACGACTACATGCTGCAATATTATGGAGAGCCAAAGAACTTTGCGTCACTCCTGTATGGCAGCCAGGTATTGCAGGCCGAATATACCAAACTGGTCGCCGAACATCTTCGCCGAGACCGCCCGCGCACGATGGGTTCCCTCATTTGGGATTTAAACGACGATCACTGGCATTGGGCTTCTTCGTTTTCTAGCATCAACTACGACGGGCACTGGAAGGCCCTGCAATACTATGCGCGCCGATTCTATAGTCCGTTGCTGGTCTCGTCGCGGATCAAGGATGGAAGTTTGTCTGTTTCCGTTGTTTCGGATAAGACCGCACCCGTGCAGGCCAGCCTCCGCGTCCGCATCATGAAATTCGATGGAACAGTGTTGAACACGCAGACGAAGGACATCTCAATCCCTGCATTATCCAGCAATGTCTATCTAAAAATTCCCATACAACCCTATACCAACGCGACGGCGGACGCAGCGGAAACGATAGCAACGATGGATCTGAAAACCGATGGCAAGCAGGTTTCCAATAACCTGATATATTTTGCACCGGTCAACGAAGTACATCTTCCAGCAGCGCATATAGAAAGCAAATGGACACAGGCGAACGGCGAATATCAGCTGCATCTTTCCTCTAGCGTGCTGGCGCGCAGCGTCTATGTCTCCTTTGGCGACACAGATGCCAAAGTCTCCGACAACTACTTTGACCTGTTGCCGGGCGAGCCGGTGACGATTGCCGTAGATAGCAAGGCTAGTTTGAGTCAGCTTGAAAACAGCGTGAAGATTCTGTCCCTGGCGGATGCATTTGTGCCAAATACGGTGTGGAAGAATGCTGCGGGAAACGCTTCTCCGGCGGAATAAATTATCCGTTGGCGTCCTTCCATTCTTCATACCACGCCATCTGGATGGCTTCGAGCTTCGACTCGTTGGATTTTTGCGGATCGTCGGCGAAGCCTGGCAGCTCCGTCACGAAACGATGCAGTTCAGTGAATCGCACCGTCAATGGATCGGTCTCAGGAAATTTCTCCTGCAACTGGATCCCAATCTCTTCAGCATCGTTCCAGGTAATCTGTGGCACGGCAAGCTCCCTTGGCGTTTGACAATATTATGTCAGGGATTCGATGAAGTTTGCTTCTCTTCCGCCAAGGAAAGCGGTTTACCTTCGGAGACGTAATTACGGTTCCACTTGGGAATCTCTACGACATAATTCCCTGGCCCGGTAATGATTGCCTGGCATCCCAGGCGAGAATCCAACTGTACATCCGCTGCCGTTTCCATGCGGTCCAGCTCGTCGTCATCCGCCTCACTGATCCCGGATGCACCCTCTTTGATCCAGAGATGGCACGTGGTGCAGGCGCACGCGCCCCCGCAGGCGTGGTCGAGAAAGATGCCATAGTTTTCTGCCACGTCGAGGAACGACATCGGCTTGCCATGATGATCGTAGGGCATGGTTCCGTATTTGAACTCTACGGTGCGGCCTTCGGGGAGAAACGTGACGCGAACCATTCCCGCTGCGGGCGGCTGGGTCAGATCAATGGGCTTTTCGGTTTCAAGACTAGTCGTATGTGCCATAGGCTGCTCTCACTTATTTTGAACTTCAGTTTCTTTTGGCGCAGCTTCAAATTCAGCAGCGGCCATGGGATGATGCGCGGTCGGGCCCTTGCCCATTCGCTCGCCAGCGGCATCCATGGTCTTGCCCTTCATCACGGAGCCGACTGCCACATCCATCTGCAATTCTGCGAAGTTTCTGGTCGCGTGATCCAGCGCATCGATTGCACTGCGAATCGCATGATAGTCGTTGCCGCTTCGCGCCTCTTCCAGCGCAGTGCGCGTTGTATGGATGCGCGCCACTTCATCCGGCTGCAATAGCTTCCATGCTGGACTTGACGGCGCTTTTTCCACCGCAACCAGAATCGTCTCAGCGTCGCTCCTGGCTTCAATCAGTTGACGCTCGCGAAAATCTTCCTCGGCATGATCAAAAGAATCCAGAATCATCGTCTCAACCTGCTCATCAGTCAGCCCGTAGGTGGGCTTCACTTCAATCTCCGCCTGCTTGCCGCTACGCTGCTCCAGCGCCGTGACGCGCAGAATGCCGTTGGCATCGATCAGGAACTTCACTTCAATCCGCGGCATGCCCGCCGTCATTGGCGGAATTCCCTTCAGGTCAAAACGTGCCAGCGAGCGGCAATCCTTCGCCAACTCGCGCTCCCCTTGCAACACATGGATGGCGACATTGGTCTGGCCATCGACACCAGTGGTAAAGTGCTCGGTCGCGGACGCGGGAATGGTGGAATTCCGCTGAATGATCCGGGCCACGACGCCGCCCAGCGCCTCAATACCCAGCGATAAGGGCGTTACATCCAGCAGTAACATATCGTCGGTGGCCGTGGAATCTCCGGCGAGAATGTTGGCCTGCACAGCTGCACCCAGCGCGACAACTTCGTCGGGATTCATTTCGGCATGAGGTTTTTTGCCACGCGCGGACAGTTCGAAAACCTCTTCCACTAATCTGCGGACGCTGGGAATTCGCGTCGATCCGCCAACCAAAACCACTTCGCCGATCTCTTCGATTTTGATGCCGGCATCCTGAATCGCCAGCTGGCAGGGCGCGATCGTGCGCTCAATCACAGGGCGAATCAGCTGCTCAAATTGTTCGCGGGTAACTTCTCGTTGATAGCGTTGACCACCCGGCAAAGTGACGTCAAGTTTAGCGGAACTGTCCGATGACAGAGCAATTTTGGCGTCGATGACAGACTTGCGAATCGCCTGGATTGCTTCTCCGTTGCGTCGCACGTCCAGATCCAGGTCGCCGGAAATGTCCTCAAGCGCAATCGCAATCAGAAGATTGTCAATATCGTCGCCGCCCAGGTGCGTGTCGCCGTTGGTAGCGATCACCTCAAAGATGCCATCGTGCAATTTCAGAATTGAGATATCAAAGGTGCCGCCACCGAGGTCGTACACAGCCACGATGCCATCTTTTTTCTTGTCCAGACCGTAGGCGAGCGCAGCTGCCGTAGGTTCATTCACCAGTCGCAATACTTCCAGGCCGGCAATTCTTCCCGCATCTTTCGTCGCCTGACGCTGCGTATCGTTGAAGTAGGCAGGCACCGTGATGACCGCCTTTTTTACCGCGACACCCGGACCAAAAAAGCGCTCAGCATTCTGCTTCAGCTGGCGAAGAATGTAGGCGGACACTTCCGGCGGAGTCAGCTCACGCGCACCTAGCTTGATCCGAAGCACCTCACCCGCGGCAAGATCATCCGCGAACCGGAACGGGAAAAACTTCAACTCATCCTGAACATCCTCAACGCCGCGACCCATCAGTCGTTTCACAGAGTAGACCGCACGATCCGGTGTCTCGAGCAGATGCGTGCGCGCGGCATTGCCGACAACGAAGCGGTCGTCTCCGACGAGGGCAACCACCGAGGGCACCAGGTTCGAACCGTCTTCGCCGGGAATGACAACCGGCTGGTCACCCTGCATAAAAGCGATCAGCGAGTTCGTCGTGCCCAGATCGATGCCTACTACACGTTCGTCAGCCATGCCTGATCCATTCCATTTCCAGAGGCGTCCTTCGCTAGCTCTTCAGCGCCTCTTCCACATCGCGCAACAGGTTGCGAATGTAGCTGCGGCGATTGAGTAAGTCGACCATTTTCTGTTGTGCGGCTTGTTGCGTCTCTTGGTCGTTCGCATCCGCCGCCGAATCCCACTTGGCCCAAAGCCCGTGCAAATCCTGCCCGGATGCTTTCAATTGCTGATCAAAATTCTCCTTCGCCGCTTCCAGGTTTCCGCGCAATTCCGGATCATCCGTTCCACCGGCCTTCGTCATGCGCATCTCTTCCAACTGCATGTTCAATTCAAAAACCTCTTCCAGCAGGTCCGCGGGGACAACTTGCTGCTTAGCCGATCCACTGGCTGCCGCCCGATCGGAAGCATCGCGCGACTGTTCTTCAAGCCGAATCCCCACAAGGCCCAACAGATATTCGGTTCGCGCCAACGGATCGCGCAATGTGCGCCAAGCATCGTTTAATACTGAACTTTTCTCCAGGCTCCATCGCTGTTCCTCGGCGCTGGCGCGAGCATACAAGTCCGGATGAAACTTCCGGCTCAGCCGATAGAATTGTTTTTCCAGCGCAGCTGTATCCAACTGAAATCGGCGTGGCAAACCGAAGAAACCAAAATAATCTGCCGGCGTGTACGGCTGCAGTTTGCCGCAGTTCGCGCAAAATTGCGTGTCCGCGTCATTTTCGTTGCGGCAAGACCAGCAGAGGATTTTCTTCGATGGTTCGGCGACGACTGTCATGCATTCTCTTTGAGCTGATTGCAGAATTCGTACCCCGCCCGGCGTGGCTGCGCCGCGACGTCAGCTCTCATCAGGCACGGCAATCACTGAGTCAGCCAGAGAAGGACGAACCGCAACCGCACGATTTGGTAGAGTTCGGGTTGATGAAGTTGAAGCCTTGGCGTATCAACGTCTCTTCGTAATCCAACGTCATGCCATTCAGATAAATAAACGATTTGGGGTCGACGAAAACCCGCATACCATCGTAGTCATACACGCGGTCCCGTTCGCGCGGTTGCGTATCGAAACGGATGTTGTAGCTGAGCCCGGAACATCCACCGCCTTGCACGCCGAGACGCAGGCCGCCTTGTTCGGGAGAAATATTTTCCTTCTTCATCGCGACCCGGATCTGCTTCAGCGCGCGATCCGTAAGGTGAATTCCCTTTTGTGGTGAATTCGGCGCGTTGGAAATTTCATGCGTGTGCCCGCCCGTGTGTCCATTGGACGAGTGCTCGGATTGGCCCTGGGTCTGACCTGCCGTGCTGATCGTGACTGGTTCCAATGCACTCATATCCTCGTCCTTTGCCTGGCGGTCGTCGCCACCAAAGCGTAGCGGATGCGACCTTAATTCGCTGCGACAGCGACCGGAGCCGACGCCGGCTCGCCCGCGACGACATTCTTCTTCTTCCAGTCGCCGATGGCTGCGCGAATCGCATCTTCCGCCAGTACCGAACAGTGAATCTTCACCGGCGGAAGCGCCAGCTCTTTCACGATGTCGGTGTTTTTGATCTCCAACGCTTCATCTACCGTCTTGCCCTTGACCCACTCCGTGGCCAGAGAGGATGAGGCAATTGCGGAGCCACATCCGAAGGTCTTGAACTTGGCGTCTTCGATCACACGTGTTTCCGGATTCACTTGAATCTGGAGTCGCATCACGTCGCCGCATTCCGGCGCGCCGACCAGACCTGTACCTACTGCCTGGCTGCTCTTGTCCATCTGACCCACGTTGCGCGGATTGTTGTAGTGCTCAATTACCTTGTCGCTATATGCCATACATCCTCCAAATACCGTGAACTTGAAAAACCTTGCGCAGCTTTAGTGCGCCTGCCATTGAACCTTGGTTAGATCGATGCCTTCTTTCGCCATTTCGTACAGCGGCGAAAGCTCGCGCAATTTCTGCACCACGTCGATCACTTTATCGGCAACATAATCCACTTCTGCCGGCGTGTTGAACCGTCCCAGCCCAAATCGAATGGAACTATGCGCCACGTCGTCGCCCAGTCCAAGCGCCTTCAATACATAGGATGGCTCCAGCGTGGCTGAGGTGCAGGCCGAACCGCTTGAGACCGCGATATCGTTAATTCCCATTAACAGCGATTCGCCCTCAACATGAATAAAACTCATATTCAAATTTCCGGGCAGGTGATGCTCCATGGTGCCGTTCACATGGATGAAGTCCAGGTTGGACTCAAGCTTTGCCTTTAAGCGATCGCGCATCGCAGATAGCTTCCCTGCTTCCTCAGCCATCTCCAGGCGGGCAATTTCGCATGCCGCGCCCAAGCCAACGATGCCCGGAACATTCAGCGTGCCTGAACGCATGCCGCGCTCGTGACCGCCGCCATCCATCTGCGCGGCAATCTGAACGCGGGGATTGCGACGGCGAACATACAACGCGCCGACGCCCTTAGGTCCATAGATTTTGTGCGCGGACAGCGACAGCACGTCAATGTTCATCGCGTTCACATCGACAGGAATCTTTCCGACCGCCTGCACCGCATCGGTATGGAACAAGATGCCGCGCTCGTGACACAGCTTGCCGATTTCCTCGATCGGCTGGATGACTCCAATCTCGTTATTCGCAAACATGATGGTGACCAGAATGGTCTTGTCATCGATGGCCCGCTTCAAATCGTCCATCTCGATCAAGCCCTCAGCGTTCACCGGCAAATATGTCACCCGGTAGCCCTGCTTCTCCATCCGCTTGCAGGTATCCAGCACCGCTTTGTGTTCCGTTACCTGAGTGATGATGTGGTTGCCGCGCTCGCGATACATTTCCCCAATGCCCTTGATCGCCAGGTTGTTGCTCTCCGTAGCTCCGGAGGTAAAAATAATTTCCTTGGCCGTCGCACCAATCAACTTGGCAATCTGCTCGCGAGCCAGATCGACCGCCTTCTCCGCTTCCCAGCCAAAGGAGTGATTGCGGCTGGCAGCATTTCCAAATTTGTTCGTAAAATACGGGATCATCGCCTCCAGCACCCGCGGATCCAGCGGTGACGTGGCGTGGTTATCCATGTAGATTGGCAACTTCACTCCAGCCGGCAATTTCGGTTCACTTAGAACGGTACTCATCGATGCTCCCCTGTTATACAAAAAACCCTGTGATACTTCTTCCGACCGTTACGCGCGCGACATGGAACGGCCCAACGTAACCAGCGGACCCACCTGAACACTGCGCGCATATCCCGACGTTCCCAATTTAGATTCATCGCAGAGATCGGAGATGCGCATATCGTTCAGCAAATCGCGAATCGTGTCGTTCAGCTTTCGTAGCGGCTCTTTCACAATGCAGGAATTCAGCAGATCGCAGTCGCCGTGGCTAGTGGTGCAGGAAACAATGAACAGCGGCCCTTCGATCGACCGGATTACCTCGAATGCAGTGATTTCGCTCGCCGGACGGGCCAGAGAATAGCCGCCATACAATCCAGCGTGCGAAATTACCAGACCGGAACGGGCCAGAGTTTGCAAAATCTTGGCCAGCAATGGAGGTGGAATGTGATACGCCTCGGCCATGTCTTTGGCGCTCTGCGTCGGATTGCCCGGATGCTCAGCGAGGTGCTTCAAGGCCATCAACGCGTAGTCCGATTTTTTGGTGAGACGCAGCATAAATTTTCAGGTCGTGTAGGCGGTAAATCGCCTCCAGAAATGTCCAGTTTCGCGGGCATTCCTCCCGACAAATCTATTATAGGACTTAATCAGTCCGAGTTGCAAGCGCAACTTCTGCCGGGGCTTAGGGCCGCTCTGTCCTAGATTTACGGGCGAAAGCTATCGTCAGTCAGCCCAAATTCCAAGCAATCTGCACACCAGTGCAGACTGTCCCAAGTGGTAGGCGTTGTGATCGAGACAGCTCAAGGCCTGGCGCAGAATGGTGGCCGCCATCGCTCCCTAGGATCGGCGAAAACAGATCGGTAGAGGGTCTGTCTAGCATTCCAACAGAAGAGCCAAAAAGTGCCACGGAACGAATCAAGAAAATTGCGGCGCGGTCGATATTGTTGCTCCTTTCGAGGTTTTGGCGGCACCTGTGACGTGCTAGGGAGATATATTAAGGTCGCAAGATCTTTCCATACTCTCAATTCAGTAAATTTTCTTTTGACAAACAGCATGTACTTACGGGACACTGGCGCAATCGGGAGACACCCGCATCTAAGCCCTTAGCCATGGAACCCTGCAAACACCCACGCGTGCGCGTATTAACGCGAGAAGAAGATGCTGAATTTGTAGAATGTCTGGAATGCGGCGAGGTCTTCGACTCGCACGAATTCACCGATATGGCCATCGAAGAGAAAAGCCTGAAGAACGCCGAGCAGTCTGAGGAATAATGGACCAGCCACCGCTTCTTGACCCACAACGGTCTTACACTGCCACAAACCCGTAATGCGCAAGATGCAGTGCCGTGATTTCATCGGCGGAAATGCAGCGAAAAATCTTTGCTAACCGCCCACACCGGCTTCCGTTTCCACTGGCGATCCCAGCCTGCGGCCGCTGCGCCAGAGATAATGAAATCCGGAGAACACCGTCAGCCACAGCGTTGCTTCTAATGATACGTGCCGGGTCCACAGCACCCAATATGCCGGATGCGTTTGTGCCAGGACGACGGAGCAGACGGCGAGAATCTGTGCCACCGTATTTGCCTTGCCCAGCAAGCTGGGATGAAAATCGCGCGTTCCCGTGGTTGCGTACAACAAGGCCGAGATAATTACGATGCCCACGTCTCGACTGAAGACCATGACGGTGATTCGCATGGAGACCAGACCAACATGCGTCAACACCAGAAAAAGCGTGCTCAGCAGCAACTTGTCCGCGATGGGATCCAGATAGGAGCCAAGCTCGGTACGCTGGCGAAAGATACGAGCCAGAGCGCCGTCCAGTCCGTCGCTGACGCCCGCAACCACCATCAAAATAAATGCGCGATGGTAGTGTGCATCCAGGATCGCAAGAACAAGAAACGGCACAATCGATAGCCGAAGCAACGTAAGTTGGTTCGGTAATGCACGTAATTGGCGAAGCGCAAGAATGGAGATATCCTGATTCATCCTAACGCAACCGGAGAAATCGGTGGCCGTCGGTTGCCCGCGTCTCCCGCTGGCATTAGAATCGACAGAGCGCTTGTAGGCGCGTAGCTCAGTTGGTTAGAGCGCTACCTTGACACGGTAGAGGTCAGGAGTTCGAGTCTCCTCGTGCCTACCATATTCATCAAAGGCTTAGTGAGCGAGACCCACTGATTCGGGTCCAACCCAAGGTCCAAATGGGGCCATCATGCCGAAATAGCCACTTCTTCTGGCTGCATGATTAGGTTTGCCAAGTACTCCTGAGCCTGCCTTTTCGCTTCAGTCACACCCTGAGCATAGGCACCTGCCTCATCTCTCGAACTGATTCGTTTGTCCGCAGGGTTTGTGATATAAGGGCGGCTATGAATCAAAACAAGGCGTTGTGGGAGAAGGGCGACTTTACGCTCATCGCGTCGACGATGCGCGAAGCCGGCGAAACCTTTGTGAGAAGCCTGGGCATTTCCCCGGGCATGAAGGTCCTAGACCTGGGATGCGGGGACGGAACGACCGCGGTCCCACTCGCGCGTCTGGGAGCAGATGTGACGGGCATCGACATTGCGAGCAACCTAGTGGTGGCCGGAAACCGGCGAGCGGCGGAGCTCGGTCTGACGAACCTAAAGTTTAAGGAAGGCGATGCCTGCCACCTGGAAGGCGTTGCGGACGATTCGTTTGACTTGTCGTTATCCGTGTTTGGAGCAATGTTCGCGCCGAAACCTTTCGATGTGGCGAAGGAGATGGTACGCGTGACGAAACCGGGAGGAAGGCTGGTTATGGGCAACTGGATCCCGAACGACCCGACGTTCGTTGCGCAGTTGCTGAAGATCAGTTCCGCGTTTATGCCACCGCCGCCGGAAGGGTTTGTGAGCCCGATGACATGGGGCGTAGAGCCTCATATTGTGGAGCGTTTTGAGAAGGCAGGCGTGGCGAAGGACAACATCTCGATGGAGAAGAACACGTTTCTGTTTCGCGCACCGGACAAAAGTCCTGCAGAAGTGATCGAGCTGTTCCGGGAGTTCTACGGGCCGACGATGAATGCCTTCGACGCTGCCGACAAGAATGGAAAGACGGGCGAGCTTAAGAGCCAGTTGATCGCGCTGGCAGAAGCGCAGAACACCAAAGCGGGCGGCGGGACGGAGATTCCAGCGACATTCCTGCGAGTGACAGTGAAGGTTTAGGGATGAGATGTCCTTGGATGCGTCCTGAAAACCGCTCCTAGGTGGATTTATTACCGAAAATGGCTATTGGCCAGCCCACAATCCAACCCACAAATGCTGCTGTCTTGCGCGACGCTCCAAAAGGAGAGCGGCGTTCTTGCTCGCTAGTCGCCATCGTCTGCGCGCGAAGGCGTAACAATGGGGATTCGCGGCGTGCTGGGGTCGAGATTCTTCTGGATGACCTTTAGCAGCGAGTGCGGGTTGGCGGGATCGTCCTGACTGAGTTCCCAGATCATGGCGCCGCCGTACTGCGCACTGAGCTGCGTTAGTTTGGCGACGGTGGCTTCTCCCTGGTAATTCATGACGGCGCCGTTGCGATAGGTGCCGCCGCCAACGGTATCGACCGCCCAGGCATTCGGGTACGCAGCAAGGATCGCGCTGTAGTTATGGAATCCGATGCCGAGCGTGAGCTTGTCCTTGGGAATGTGCTCGCTGTTGACCCACCAGGCCATATCGGCAACGCTGCGATCGTAGCTGCCGTAGATCATGACATTGATAATGTCGAATTGTTGCAGGACCTCGTCCTGGACTCCGGCCTGGATGTACTCCGCGACCGCGGCGGTGACGAGTTTCCCTTCAGGATGGAGCCTGGAGGCAAGAGCATTCACGAACTGAGTGTAAGGCACGCCCATTTGATCGGGCTGCTCAATGTCGACGTCAACGCCATCGAGGTTGTGTTTTTTCACGTAGGTGTCGACAGCGTCGGCAATCTGGTCAGACAGACCAGCGTTGTAGAACTGCATATAGGTGCGATCGCCCTTATCGCCGCCTAACGAGGCGAGAACTTTGGTGCCATGCGCGTGCGCGGAATCAACGATGATTTTGAGGGCATCGTCGGTAAAGGATGGGTTGGCATGAAGCGTCATGTCGCTTTGCGCGGTGCATGGACCGTTGCAGAGCGGCGGATTGATGAACGCGAGATTGAGGTGCGTCATCCGGGTGAAGTCGAGGGTCTTGGCAAGAGCAACCCAGTCCGCCGGTCGGTAGACGCCGAGGTAGCCGACGAGATAGGGATGCGGGTTGGGCGGACCGTTGGGGATCGCACAGGCACAGGCAGGATTGCGGTTGTGCTGTGCGGGAGCCATAGCAGTGGTGAGAGCGAGAAGAGCGAGTGCGATGAGATTGCGAAGTTTCATCTTGATCTTCTTCTTAGGAATTCGAATCTTATCGCGCCTGGCACATTCTCCAATCATTTCCATGGATGCCTGATCCTTTCGGCTAGTAGGTCTATTTCTGCCGATAAAAGACTAGCGTGGAACTCGGTGCGTCGGCTAGTTGAATTTGCAGATGGGCCAGGTCGCTGCCTTTCATCTCCTTTGATCGGAGGCTTTGTCGTAGGTGGTCCGAATCTCGACCTCATAGGACGCATTGGGATTCAGATGTTGAAGATCTAACTCCATAACCGTGAATGGGCTCTTGGGACGTCGCAGGACGATGACCAAGCCGTCTTTGTCTTCGGGTCGATTCCACTGCCATGCGGTCCAGGTTTCTTCTCCCCGGCTATAAGGCAGCAGCGGATAAAAGTCCCCATAGAAATACGGCTGCACCTCGCGATACTCGCCGATTGCCTGCTTGATCCAGGCGACCCACGCGTCGTTGTTTACGCCTGCGGCTCCGGGAATTACTCCGTATCCATTGGAATAGCCGAGACGCATGAGATATAAACTCTCCGGCGTGCTGTAGGGCCCAGGCTTCGTCCAGGGAGTGGAACTCGTGTAGGTTTCAAAACCCTCATTTTCCGGCACCCAATATGCCAGGGCTTGGGTCTGCGCCTGTTCAGCAAGTGTGTCGGCAAACCCATGATCGGTACGCCAGAAGACGAAGCTGCGCGACATCATTTCGATGTCGAGGCGGCGGCCGCCGCTGGCGCAATTATCAATATGCAGGCCAGGATGGCGGGCCAACAGATCGTCCCACATTCTATAGAGACCCTCGATATGGCCGATCTCAGTCATACCGATGCGGTCCGGCGTGTCCGCCGCCTTCCAGTAAGATTCTGGGGGGAAATTGAAGTCCTGTCGGTACCACGTCATTCCGAACTGCGTAATGAAATTGGAGACCATATCCGTGATACCCTTGCGCACCGTCGGATTGCCCAGGTTGGCCAATACTTCATAATGATCGCGTAATTTGGGGTCGCTGATCGGTCGATGAAGAAACCAGTCAGGATGGTCTCTGACAATTTTCTTGCCCGGCATGGCCGTTTCCGGCTCAATCCAGAGCGAGAAGCCAATGCCATCCGCTTTCAGAGCATCACCCAGCGGCTTGATGCCGTTTGGATAATAGCGGGCGCTGGGATACCAGTCGCCGCGATTCTTCCACCATGGATTCCACTCAGGATTCGTTGGATCGTTTTCGAGTCCGACCGAAGCCCCATACCATCCGGCATCGACGGCATAAACGTCCATGGGGATTTTATGGTCGTGGACCCACTGGATGTAAGCCAGCTTATCGGCGATCGGCTCCGATCCCCAACTACCGAACAGAACCGGGCCTCTCAGAGCGCTGGCCGTTGACCTGCGGCGTATAGTGCGCGAAGAGAAGACGCCGCCAGTTGTTTTGCGACTCTTGCCAATTGCCTCCGGTCCAGCTCATGAGCACGATGCGCGGTGTACGAATCTCCTCGCCCGGATGAAGCAGCAGATGCGTCTGCCTTCATTCCACTCGCCATGACGATGGTTTTTCCATCTTCGGCATAGGTGAAGTCCGCCTTCCAGTTACCCGTCCAGCCGATGGCTCCAATCAAACCGTGGTCGCCGGTCTGCAGATTAAAAAAGGGTAGCGTATTCGTATCGGAGGATCTTCCTTTACTCGATTCGAGATGGTCGTTTCCACCCGGGCCAAAATTCTCTTCCAATGGTGTGAAATCGGTTGCCGCGTTGTTACTACCACGAGCATGGCGGAGAACACAGTCACCGGCTGAAGCCGGAATCGACCAATCCAAAGGCAGGATGTTTTCGATTATCGGCGTGTCGGACGTACCATCGTTGCGAAACCGCAGGACCCAATCGATGACGCCGGGGAAATCTGGATAGAGGCGAACATCCGCCATTACCTTCAGATGAGTACCCGGATCGGTATAGGTGGTTCGATGAATCTTGCCTTTTTCATCCGCTATGTCTTCCTGTGAGATCTGCCAATTGGAAAGCAACTGCGCGGATTTCTTGCCGTCATATATAAACGAAAAAGGAACATGCGCCGGTTTCCAAAGGTCCGCGGAGGTAATATCTGCCGCAATCGTCTGACTCACGGCGTGCGGTAAGCCGACGGCCAGAAAAAGAAATGCAAGCAGGCATGGCGCGAAACGTCTGGCACGGTAGATGTGGGTAGTCGAGCGAGTGAAAGAACTTTCCTGTTTTCTATCCATTAATTTCGAGGTTGTATTTGCAATCGCGGAGACCAAGGGATCCAAATTAGCTCCTTTGAACAGGACAAGAAATTTGATGGCAATATCTTGAATCTTATCTTAACTTGAGGGAAATTTTCTGATATTGGTTGACTGATGATAGTTCGGCTGCGACTGAGCCAACTTGCCTAAGAGACCGCCAAGTTATAATTTTTTCTATCTTTACAGTTGTTTACAGGATCATCCACGTCTCTCAGGTGCAATATCGTCTTTTTCCTGCGGCGAAGCCTGCCACGGCACAGCGAATCCAGAATCTAGCCCTACCTATATATTTAGGAACACCAAAATTCAGATGGAAAAACATTTCGATGTAATTGTTGTTGGATTAGGTGGAATGGGCGCGCTTGCAGCCTGTCAACTTGCCGCGCGCGGAGCAAAGGTCCTTGGACTTGACCAATATGGCGCAGCCCATGATCGCGGTTCTTCCCATGGTGCCTCTCGCATCATCCGGCAAGCCTATTACGAACATCCCAACTATGTGCCGCTCTTGTCTCGCGCGTATGAATTGTGGCGACAGCTGGAGCAGGACTCCGGAGACAATAGCCTTCTTCAAATTACGGGCGGCATCTATCTCGGCGCTCCGGATAGCGATACAGTCAGCGGCAGTCTACACAGCGCAACTGAGTACGATTTGCCCCACGAGTTCCTGGATGCAAAGGAAATTACTCGTCGCTTTCCAGTTTTCCAGCCCCACGCAAATGAAGTGGCCGTAAGCGAACTGAACGCGGGATTCGTGCGGCCGGAGCGTGCATTAGAAGCCTGCCTCCAGCAAGCAGCCCTGCATGGCGCAAAACTGAATTTCCACGAGCCTGTATCTTCATGGGACGTGACAGCAACGGGCGGAGTGCGCGTGACGACTGGCCAGAGCGTGTACGAGGCGGACCAGCTAGTCCTCGCTCCCGGTGGATGGGCGCCAGAGATGTTCCACGATCTTGAATTGCCGCTGGTGGTGCGGCGTCACGTGATGGCCTGGTTCGACCCAATCGGCGGAGTCGATCCATTTTTGCCCGATCGCTTTCCCGTCTATCTTTGGCAGAGCCGGCGTGACTGCATTTTTTATGGCTTCCCTGCAATCGACGGACCGGGCGGAGGGGTAAAAATAGCCATGCATACAGGCGGCGATCTCTGCACTCCGCAGTCCATCGACCGAGCGATCCATCCGCAAGACGAACAGGAACTACGGGAACAGATTGCTTCGCGATTGCCGTCATTGAACGGACCTTTACTAGCGGCCGCCACTTGTATGTATACGATGACGCCGGATGAACATTTTGTTGTCGGGCTTCATCCCAATCATCCGCAAGTTGCGATTGCCTGCGGGTTTTCTGGCCATGGCTTCAAGTTCGCAAGCGTGATCGGAGAAATTCTGGCGGACCTGGCGCTGGCTGGAGAAACACGGCATCCGATTGAATTTCTCTCTCCGCAACGCTTTCGCCCGTCCCCTTCTTCAAGCTAAAGGAAATTCTTCCGTCGAAATTTTTTCGCGCCGCATGGCACGCCGCCTTTGATACGCTCAATGCAATGAACGTCAACAACTCGACACCGTCTGCCCAATCTGCAGGAAGCGTGGCCGGCTGATGCACGAGTTTCTCCAACTCCTCCGCGAAAATCGCAATTATCGTTACACCTGGACCGGCCAAATTGTCAGCGAAATTGGCGACAATTTCAATAACATCGCCGTCTTCGCGCTGGCCATGGAACTCACCCATTCCGGCCTGGTCATCACCGGTGTCCTGCTGGCGCGCGCCATTCCAGCCATCGCAATGGGGCCGGTCGCCGGCGTGTTGCTCGACAGGCTCGACCGCAAAAAAATCATGATCGCCAGCGACCTGATGCGGGCATTCGTTGCGCTCGGTTTTATTTTCGCGGTTACGGCGCATCGTGTTTGGGTGTTATATCTGTTCAGCACGCTGCTGATGGTCGCCTCGCCTTTCTTTACCGCGGGACGTTCTGCCATTCTGCCGACAATCGCAAATGCAAAAGAAATTCACACCGCCAACTCGCTGACGCAGACCACCCAGTGGATGACGCTGACGATCGGCACATTCCTCGGCGCCACGGTGATTGCTATTGGCTACAAATGGGCGTTCATCTTCAACGCGCTGTCGTTCGTCTTTTCCGCGTGGTCTATTTCGCATCTGCGCGCGCCGGATGATCACGGCTTTCGTGCCAAGCGCAGTGTGCTGGCGGAAGAGGAAGTTGTCCGGCCCTGGCACGAGTATCGTGAGGGCCTACGCTATATGCGCTCTGTACCGCTGGTCCTCGCCATCGCGTTGCTTTCAGTGGGTTGGGCCATGGGTGGCGGCGCGGCTCAAATCTTGTTCACGCTATTCGGCGAAATTGTCTTCAATCACGGCGCATCGGGGATTGGCATCATCTGGGGCTGTGCCGGCCTGGGCCTGTTGCTGGGCGGTGTGTTTGCAAACTGGCTGGGCAGACGGCTCTCCTTCGACGCATACAAGCTGACGGTCTTCATCGACTACATCGTCCATGGAGCTGCGTATGTGGCTTTCAGCCAGGCGAAGCGGTTTGACATGGCGCTGCTTTTTATTCTGGTGTCCCGCGGCGGCATGGCCGTCAACTCTGTTCTGAACTACTCCTATCTGCTGCGCACCGTCGCTAATAATTATCGCGGCCGCGTCTTCGCCACCATCGAGACCCTTACCTGGACCATGATGATGATCTCCATGATGGGTGCCGGCATCGCATCCACGCATTACAGTCCACGCCAGATTGGCACCGTTGCGGGGCTGCTCAGCTCCACCACAGCAATCTTCTGGGGCTGGGCCAACTGGACTGGCCGCCTTCCCCGCCCGCATATTGCCGAAACAGCTGAGCCGAGAGCAAAAGTCTATCGAGATCGCGCCGTCTAGCGCACCCGTCATCGTGAATCTGTTTTCTTGAAATAATCTCCAGATTGTGAAGTACTTGCCACAGGAACAAGATCATCATGGATCGCAGAGACTTTCTCAAAGCCAGTGCCATCGCCTCGGCCAGCAGTTTACTCATCCATACTCTCGCAGTCGCACAGCGGGTCCTGCCGCAACGCATTGTCATCCGCAACCATGCAGCCGATTCCGTCAAGACGCGGCTTGCGTCACGCGAACTGCTGACAGGCCTCGAATGCTGAATGCCTCCTAAGTCACTCTATCGTCGATAACATCTCGCCGATACAGTGATGTTGCCGCTGCAGATCGATTCCTCGCGCTTCAGAAAATCCGAGGAATATGAATTCGCTTCGTCAGGCCACAATGTGACTCTTTGCGCAGTCAATGAACAGGCACTGTGTATGCCGTGTTTGATTTTCTGGAACGCCAGGGGCTCGTCTTTGGCATCGACGGTACAACCGCGCCCATCGATCCACCCGCATCGCTGCGCCTGCCTCTCGATGGTCAGAGCTGGGCCGCATCACCAAGGTTCGCCGTACGCGGCCTGTCTGCCGTGGCCGGACTTTCTCAACTGCATCAGCGTCTACAACGAGGAAGATTTTCGCGCTTACTTTGCCGCCATGCTGTGGATGCGGTTCAACATGTTCGGCATGCATATGTACACGCAAAACGATCCGAAGCCGATCGCCGGTAATCCTATCTGTCGTTTGAATTCGCCGGCAGCGGTCGCCGGGTTTCGCGAGGAAGATGCGAGACACAAAGCAAAAGCTGCGAAGACATCTACGTATTCCGTGGGGGCCGAAGAGTTTTTTAACTCCGATACATTCGGCGCGGATGCTACTCGCCTGGCAACGGACAACTGGGACATTGCGGCGCGCACCACCGCGATGTTGCGCTCAGCCTTCAGCTTTGCGAGCGATCTCGGCATCCGCACCGGTATCGGCTTCGAGCCCTACCAAAATCCTATTGAAATTAACCACGCGCTTCCGCCGCAGGCGCTCTCACATCCGAACGGATTCATTGAATCCAGCACCGCACGCGACTTGCTGGAGCGGCGTCTTGCGGACCTGCTGGAACGTTATCCCATGGTGGATTATGTATGGCTCTGGCAGGATGAGAATGCCAACTGGGAGAGCCGACAGAAAAACGTTCCACTTTCCGTCACTCCATTTGTTCAAGCGCATAATTTTCTAAAAAAGCATGCCCCCAACAAGCGGCTTGTCGTGGCCGGATGGGGTGGCGTAACACGCCATTTTCAATCCCTCCACGAACGCCTCCCTGAAGACATCGTTTTTTCTGCATTGAGCGATTCGCTCGGCTGGGATCCAGTCAATGAAGCGTTTGGCAAGCTTGGCAGCCGCGAGCGCTGGCCCATTCCCTGGCTCGAAGATGACCCCTCCATGTGGTTTCCGCAATTTCGTGCCAGCCGATCTCAACAGCACCTGAATTGAGCTCAGAATTTCGGATGCCAAGGCGTGCTCCGCATTCACTGGCAACATCGAATCGTCGATGCCACGGCAACTTATCTTGCCCGTGCCAGTTGGGATAGCAATCTGACTGCCCAGTCGCACTATCAGAATTTCTGCGCGGCGCAGGCGTCTGGCGCTCGCGCCACAGAGATGGCATCTCTTTTTGAGGACTGCGACCGCGGTCATGACATCTCCTCGACCTTCCTCGGCACGCGTGACAAACAGGGATATGCCAATACGGTTGAGCTCACAGGCGACTACAGCGAAGCCTTCAACTATGCGACGGTGGAACCCGATCCAGCCATCCTGCCGCATCAACGCCTGATGGCCGAAAAAATCTGCCAGCTTGCATCTCAGGCTACATCCCCCATGGAACAAGATCGCATCGGCTACTTCGCAAGCTTTGTAGGCTTCATGGTTCCGTATTGCGATGCGT
This sequence comes from uncultured Acidobacteriota bacterium, assembly GCA_963719625.1. Classification (GTDB taxonomy): domain Bacteria; phylum Acidobacteriota; class Terriglobia; order Terriglobales; family Acidobacteriaceae; genus JAKAAZ01. Next base: position 6,793 of record CAVRDB010000011.1, on the reverse strand, counting down.
TTGAAAAAGCGCATCAGCTCAACGCTGTCCTGAAACACGCTGTCGCCTTGAGAGTCTACGGGAAACCACGACGCAGGCACGTGCGGAAGTGCTCGAGCATGGTGTTCCGCTGTGGCTTGCGATGGCGCCGATGGTGCGCAACACCATGGTGCAGTATCAAGCCGCGATTGCTACGCGCAACGACCAGGGACAGCTCGCTTCCATGCAGAATAAATTCGTCCGCCTCTCCCTGGAGCGGCTGCGACTTTCCATCATGGATTTCTGCATGAGACCTTCTAAAATTGCCAGCCTATCGCAAGTGCCGCAGCATGTCCACACGCTCATTCCGCGTGCTCGCCTAACTACCCGCAGAACCCCGCTGCATCGAAGGCGCAAACGTGTCGCGAAATCAAATTGCTGACGCGCCGCCAGGGTACGCAGTCCTGGCAATCTCTCCAGCGATTCACGCGGGCGTTCCTGTACACGCAATGCTGGGCCATTTGCCGACGACGACGCAATTGAATATGGCCACCGCGCCATTGCAAGAACTCTCAGCCTCCGCCGCAACGCCCTGCACGTCTACACGCTCAGCATATTGGCCTAACCGTGCTAAACACCGGCGTATCCTTGACAGTGTACCTACATCCCGCCTGATTTTCGCAGGGGATCTGGATGGCCGATTTCGTTCTTAAAATTAACAGTGCGAACCACCCGGTAAGCGTGCCCGCCGAAGAGAGCCTCCTCTCTGCCTTGCGCGATCGGCTTCAGCTGACCGGAACCAAGTACGGTTGCGGCGAAGGCCAGTGCGGCGCCTGCACAGTTTTGCTGGATGGCAGGCCAGCCCGGTCTTGTCTCACTCCGGTGTCCGTTGCCGCGGGAATGAAGATTACCACCGTTGAAGGGCTAGAGCAGGATGGAAAGCTCAGCCCCATGCAACAGGCTTTTCTGGACGAGGGAGCCTTCCAGTGCGGCTACTGCACCTCCGGCATGGTCCTCTGCGCCACCGCCTTGATTCGTGAAATGCCTCATCCCACCGAAGAACAAATTGTGGAGCACATGAACGGAAACATCTGCCGCTGTGGAGCGTATCCGCGCATCATCGACGCAGTGAAGCGAGCTTCGCAGTTGACGGCAAAGGTGGATGCCTGATGAGTGTCCGCGATGTGCTGATGGACGAACTCGCGCAGCATACCATCGACGACAAGCCGTATTGGTTCCGGCTCGATCGCCGCGACTTCCTCAAACTTTTCGGCGGTGGACTGCTCGTTTGCCTCGTTGATCTACCCATCTTGCCGCAGGAGTCTGGGCACACCTTTGGAAGTCACGAACTGCCGAAGGACATAGCGGCATGGCTGTACATTGCAGCCGATGGACACGTTACCGTCTTCACCGGTAAGGTGGAAGTCGGGCAGAATATCCGCACCTCGCTGGCACAACAGGTTGCAGAAGAACTTCGAGTTCCGTTCGACACCATCACCATGGTCATGGGAGACACGGATCTGGTTCCCTGGGACATGGGAACGTTTGGCAGCCGTACAACCCCGACCATGGGACCGCAGCTTCGCACCATGGCAGCGGCAGCGCGGCAAGCGCTGATCGAAATGGCCGCTGCACGATGGAGAGTCGATCCGGCAACGCTGACCGCTGCGAACGCCAAAGTGACCCGCCCTCAGAAAGGAGGGGCCGTCCAATCGCTGACGTACGGCGAACTGACATGCGGCGAAAAACTGATGAAGACGGTATCCACCGAGATGACTCTTACCCAGGCCAGCGACTGGAAGATCGCGGGGACCGCCATTCCAAAAGTCAATGGCCGCGACTTTGTCACCGGAAAACATAAGTATCCATCAGACATCACTCGACCAGGAATGATGTTTGGAAAAGTGCTGCGGCCGCAAGGATTCAATGCCACGCTTGTCTCGCTCAACAGTAGTGAGGCGGAGAAAATGCCCGGCACAAAGATCGTGCACGACGGCGATTTCATCGCAGTGGCTGCCGAAGATTCGTGGACCGCCGATCGCGCCCTCTCCGCGTTACACGCAACCTGGAATGTGCCTGCGCAGCCCTCGAATCAAGGCCTGTTCGAATCCTTCAAACAAACTTCCAAAACACAGCAGGATGACGACGGCCCCGAAGTCAGCGGCTCCGTTCCTCACGCGATGGCGGCGGCCGCAATCAAACTACAACAGCAATACACGGTGCAGTACATTGCGCACGCTCCTCTTGAACCGCGCGCCGCAGTGGCCGAATGGCAGAACGGCAAGCTAACGGTCTGGACCGGCACGCAACGCCCGTTTGGCGTTCGCGATGAACTGATGGCTGCGTTTCACCTTCCGGTTCAGCAAGTCCGAGTGATCCAGCCCGACATGGGCAGCGGCTACGGCGGCAAACATACCGGCGAGGCAGCCGTCGAGGCAGCGCGTCTCGCTCAGGCAACCGGGAAACCTGTAAAGGTCGTGTGGACGCGCGAAGAAGAATTCACATGGGCCTATTTCCGTCCCGCCGGATTGATCGAGATCCGCAGCGGCGTGGAGCGCGATGGCACCCTGGTTGCCTGGGAATATCACAATTACAACTCTGGTCCTGCGGCAATCGAAACGCCGTACAACGTCGCCAATCAGCTCGTCCAATTTCATCCAGCAAACTCACCCTTGCGTCAGGGTTCCTATCGCGCACTCGCAGCAACTGCCAACCATTTTGCACGTGAGTCTCACATGGATGAGTTGGCCCACGCCGTCAGCATGGACCCGTTGGAATTCCGGCTGAAAAACCTGACCGCTCCTAGACTGCGCGCCGTTTTTCAGGCAGCTGCGGAAAAGTTCGGCTGGGGTCGAGCGAAGTCCACGCCCGAACGCGGATATGGAATCGCCGGCGGAACGGACAAGGGCGGTTACGTGGCTACTTGCGTCGAGGTGGAGATTCATTCCGCCGACAAGAAAATCAAGATCCGCCGCGTCGTTCAGGCCTGGGAGTCCGGAGCAATTGTCAATCCAGATGGACTGCGCAACCAGATTGGAGGCGCGATCGTTCAAGGAATTGGAGGCGCGATGTTCGAGTCGATTCAATTCGCAAACGGCCGTATCCTGAACCCGCATTTCGCGCAATATCGCCTTCCACGGTTCAGCGATACGCCGCAGATTGAACTGGTCCTCATCGACCGCAAAGATCTGCCTTCGGCAGGTGCAGGGGAAAGCGGCATCGTAGGATTAGCGCCTGCTGTAGGTAATGCGATCTTCGCAGCCACCGGAACGCGGATATGCAACATGCCCATGGCGCCGAGCAGTGGTGGACCGGCGGGAGATACTGCACCTGGACAACTAGTTCATTCATAACTCAGTGCGCCACCCCCTAAGTACCAAGACCTGTCACCTTTGTATTCACTCTGGACAATTCCTATGCTCGGCGTATTCTTGTCTCACCCAATGAGCTTGTACGCAAATAATTCACGAATTCATTGGCCTGATAACTCCATCCCCCGAACCGTTCGAGCTGCCTTTTCTACTCGCAAGAATTGATTTTGCGAGTATGGAGGCACGCCGTACATCACAGATTTCACACCGCAAAGAAAGAAGGAGACTGAATGAACATTACAGCGATCCTATTGCAGCTGATTAGTGGTGGCGTGGGTGGAAATATAGCCGGAGCGATCTTAAAGAAGTTCAACTTAGGACCGGTCGGCAACTCAATCGCTGGCATCATCGGCGGGTTTATTACCGGCCAAGCAATCCACATGCTAAGCGGCGGCGCTGCAGCGGCGACCTCGGCAGCTGGAGGTATGGGTATGTCATCGATTCTGTCGAACGTGGGCGGGGCGGGTGTCGGCGGAGCAGTAGTCATGGCAATCATCGGTGTGATCAAGACAAAGATGTCGTCCACCGGTTCTGCAACGTAAGGAAATCCGGCCCGAGATTCAGAAAATGGTGAAAATTGAATGAATGAGACGGGCGGCTGCGTAAAAGCGGCCGCCCGGTCGCATCTAACCTGAAGAACGACTGAATCGAGGAGAAAGAATATGGCGGATCTGGATCAGTTAAAGCAAAAGTATGCGCCGGTATTGGAGTTATTTCAGAAATTCGAAGCCTATGGAGCGAAGCTGGATTCTGTAGATTTGGACGGCGAAAAGCTGCATGTCAAAGGATGTGTGCCAAGCACGGTTGTCGCAAATCGAGTCTGGGATGCGATCAAAAAAGTAGATCCGCAATATGCGGATCTTCACCATGAGATTGCCACCAATGGACCTGCAGAGCAAAGTTACACAGTGAAAAGCGGTGACATGTTAAGTAAGATTTGTCAGCTTTTTTATGGAGATGGAAACAAGTATCCGCAAGTAGCAAAGGCAATCGGGATTGATGCCGACCACCTGAATGTTGGCCAGGCGATTAACCTGCCGGTATTGGGGTAGTCCTTAGTTGGTCGAGGCGGAGAAATTCGACCTCCCAACCCTATGCTTCCAAAACATATGTTGTTAACCGCGGTTGGAATTACAGTTCCTGCTGCGGCTGCATTCGCAACAGAAGTCAGTTCATGGTGAGTGCCGCTGCGCCCTTTGATACAAGCGGATTCAGCGGCACCCACCTCAACCGTTTCAGAACGTGTGAATCATGTCATTGCCTTCATCCGCAACGTACAGGTTGCCACTGGCATCGAGGGACAAGTAGTAAGTGGTGTTCATCACTGCCGAGGTGGCGATTCCGCCCTCCCCGGTGTAAGTTCCACTCGTGCCGCTGGTGCCGGCAACCGTGCTGATGTTGCCGTTGGTGCCGATCATGCGCACCGAGCTGTTGGCGCTATCCGCGAAGTAGACGTCGCCGCTCGCGTCGAGAGTAACGCCGATCGGCGCATTCATTTGCGCGGATGTGGCCGGGCCGCCATCTCCGCCGTGGCCCACCGTGGTTGCTGTTCCCGCTGCCGGGCCACCTATCGTCGAAAGAACCGCCGTGGTGCCCGACAACTTCTTGATCTTGTTGGAGCTATTGTCCGCGAAGATAAGATCGCCCGCTGAATCTCCATAGATGCCCAACGGGTTATTGAGGGCGGTGTTGGCCGTGCTGGTGGACCCGTTATACGCAACCGAGCTTCCGCCATCATCGTCATACGGATATGTTGTGGTGCTCTGACCGCCCGCGACGATGTAAGTGTAGCCCTGCTTCAAGCTCGTATAACCCTCTGCAGTGAGGATGGTATTGGCGGAGGTTCCGGTGGTGTTGTACACCACCTCGACTAATCCATTGCCGGCAGCATCCGTGAAGAAGACGTTCTCCTTGCTATCCACCCATATGCCTTTGGGAGAGGGAGTAGTTGGCGCAGAGCCGACAACGCTTCCACCATCGGCAACATGGTAGACGTCGCCAGCGTGGAGTCCATAGCCTACTACCCACGCGCTAGGATCGGCATTCAGAAGCGCATCCGCAGGGTTCGTGCCTTGACCTGTGACCTCGCCGGCATAATACATATAAACCCGGTTGTAGGCGGGGTCCGCTAGAAGCACATTGCCATAGGAGTCGACAAAGAGGCCGTTAGATTGCCATGGGCCAGTCTCATTCGGGCTCGGAATCGAGTAGACGTCCCCGATTACCGGGGAAGAGATTCCGTCGGCAACAAGGATGGCATTCGCCGCCGCGCCGCCTTTGTAAATTACGTATAGATCGTAATCATTGCTGTTATCGAAGTAGACATCCCCGCCCGCCCCGTTAATCACAGGAGCTATGGCAACACCATAGGGAGCCCCAATGCTGTTGCCATGTGCGACCGTTCCGTTGGCGGGATTGGTAGTTCCTCCCTGAACGCCGGCGATGGTGGTGATGTCCTCCACAGACAGGTTGATGACGTAGGCCGCCGATCCGACTGCGCTATTGGTAAGGCCTGACTTCACTCCAAGAGCCTTGACCGTTTCGCTGGTGGAAACACTGATCGGACTGGAATATGTAGGCGAGGACGTGGTTGGCGTTGTGCCGTTGGTTGTGTAGTGAATTGTTGCGCCGGAAGTGGCGTCGCTGATGGTCACCGTCTGCGCTGTTGTGTAGGTTCCCGCGACAGGGCTGAAGGTTGGCGTTGCCACTGTCGTTATGTTGATGGTGTATTTAGCCGATCCCACCGCGCTATTGGTATAGCCAGTCTCCACAGCGAGCACTTTTATTGTCTCGGTAGCGGAAACACTGATCGGAGCCGAGTAGAGGGTTGAGGATGTGGTTGGTGTGCTGCCGTTGGTCGTGTAGTACATCGTCGCACCTGGCGTGGCGTCACTGACTGTTACGGTCTGCGCTGAAGTGTAGGTTCCCGCGGCCGGGCTGAAGGTCGGCGTGGCCACTTTCAGGGTGTACGCTGCCGATCCCACCGCACTATTGGTATCACCGGTTGCCGCAGCAAGCGCTTTCACTGTCTCAGTAGCAGCGACAGTAATCGGGCTAGTGTAGACCGTCGATCCCGTGGTTGGGGTGGTGCCGTTGGTGGTGTAGTAGATGGTGGCGCCAGGAGTGGTGTCGCTGATTATCACCGTCTGCGCGGAGTTGTAGGTTCCCGCCGCCGGACTGAAGGTCGGCGTAGCGACCTTCACGTTGATGGTGTAAGCCGCCGAACCAACCGCGCTGGTGCTGAAGCCGGTTGCGGTGGCAATCGCCTTCACTGTTTCCGTAGTGGAGACGGTAATGGGGCTGGTGTAGACGGTTGAGGATGTGGTCGGGGTGGTGCCGTTGGTGGTGTAGTAGATGGTCGCCCCCGAAGTGGCGTCGCTGATGGTCACTGTTTGTGCCGAAGTATAGGTTCCCGCTGCCGGGCTAAAGGTCGGCGTGGCCGCCGCTGGCAGATTAATAACGTA
>CAVRDB010000010.1:0-46566 GCA_963719625.1 uncultured Acidobacteriota bacterium | reverse complement strand
CCGCTGGTGCCGCTGGGCGGGTTGATGGAGGTCAGCTGCGGGTTGGTTCCACCCACACCGGTTCCGGTGAACGCGATCGGCTGGTGCGAATTGCTCACGTTCAGGTTGTTATCGTTCAGGGTAGCCGCCTCATTCAGTACGCCCCCGGTGGTGGGATGGAAGGCATAGGAGAGGCTGCAGTTGGCGCTCGATGCCAGCGATTGTCCGCTGCTCCCTGTCATGGTGCAGGTGCCGCCGGTCTGGAGCGGATAGTCAGTGGCCGCGCTCACGCTGGTGAAGGTCACCGACTGGTTGCCGATGTTGGTTACCTTGACCGATTGCGGCACACTGCTCGATCCCACGTTGGTGAAGGGGAAGTTCAGGGGCGCAGAGGTCGCGCTGACCTTCTCCACCATGTTGTCGCCGTTGCCGATGTTCTGGCCGTCAGCGATATAGATGTTGCCGGCCCCATCCACTTCCACGCCTTCGATGTTGCCCAGTTGCGCGCTGAGGGAAGATTGGGGAGTCGCGGTCGGAACCGTGCCGCCGCCGCCGGCCACCACCACCAGCTGCCCGGCAGTGTTGACCTGCTCGACCAGGTTGTTGGAGAAGTCGGCGATATACAGGTCGCCGGCTCCATCCACCGCCAGGCCGGCCGGATTGTTCAACGCCACGCTGAGAGCTGCCGTCGGGGTGGTGCTCGGCGCGGTGCCGCCGCCGCCCGCCACGGATACGATCTGTCCCGAGGAATTTACCTTCTCAATCACGCTGATGTTCTGGTCCGAGATATAGAAGTTCCCCGATCCATCCATCACCATGCCGGTCGGTCCATTCAACGCCGCGCTGGTCGCTGCCTGCGGTGTGGTGCTGACCGGGGTGCTGCCGCCTCCGGCAAAGATAGCCAGCTGTCCGGCAGGGGTCACCTTCTCCACCAGGTTGTTGAAGAAGTCCGAGATGTAGAGGTTTCCGGCGGAATCCGTCGCCAGGCTGTTGACGCCGTTTAACGTCACGCTGGTGGCTGCCTGCGGGGTGGTGCTCGGCGCGTTGCTGCCGCCGCCGGCCATCACAAAGATCTCCTGCGTGGCCGCCGAAACTTCCTCGACCACATTCGGATATCCGCTGCCGTTCACAAAGTGCGCATCCACGATGTAGACGTTCCCGGCCCCATCGACCGCGATGCCCTGCGGACAGGTGTTCGAACCCAGCGCCGGTTCCGGCGTTGTGCTCGGCGTCACCGCGCCGCCGGCAAAGGTGTAGTTTCCGGCAATCGCCACGATCTGGTTGGTTGCCGCGATGACCTTATACGCCATGCAGTTGATGTCGTCGGCGATATACAGATTGCCCGCGCCATCTATGGCCAGCCCGGAACCATTGTTCGATACACTCAGGGCTGCCGCCGCCACCGATTGCGGGACGTTGGTGACGCCGGAGGCGCCGCCTCCGACCGCCATGGCCAAGGCTCCCGGCGTCACCGCCACTTCCGGTCCTTGTCCAACACCGGCCAGACCCGCGGTTCCTACCACGTCGCCGTCATTGTTGATGTTCAGCGTACCCAGGCGGACGCCGGGATACTGTGGACTGAAGGTGACGTGAATGGTGCAGACCGTGTTGGCCGCATTCACTGTTCCGCCCACGGTGCAGCCGCTCACCGTGCCCACCGTAAACTCCTGCACGCCGTTTTGCGCCGGAGGCACAGTGATGCTGCTGATGGCCGTAGCCGACTGCAAGGTTACGGACACATTCGTCGAGGCCGAGGTCGATCCCACCGCCGTTGTCGGCAGGGTGGTGAAGCTGCCGCTGTCGACCGCCGAGGTGTAGGAGAACAGGTCCGCATACGTCGGCGCGCTGCTGTAGCTGGGGATCGACACCGTGACATCCACCGTGCCGCCGCCCGCCGGCGAGGTCGCCGTAATGCTGGTCGCCGAATGGACGGTAAAGCTGGTTGCATTGTTAGCGCCGAACTTGACCGCGTTCGCCGTCGTGAAGTCGGTTCCAGTGATGACCACCGAAGTTCCACCGCCCGGCGCGCCGCTTGCCGGACTGATCCCGGTCACCGTCACCGGCGAGACGTAGGTGAACTGATCGCCGCCGTTGATGACGCTGGTTCCATCCGCCGTGGTCACCGTCACATTGACGACGCCGCCGCTCGGCGACGAGCCCGCCGGCGAAACCACCGTGGCGCTGGTCGAGGAGTTTACGGTCACGCTCGAGGACGCATTGGTTCCAAAATCCACCACCATGCCGCTGGCGAAGCCCGTCCCGCTGAGGGCCACCGAAGTGCCACCCGGAATGGGGCCGCTGCTGGGGCTGACACCGGTCACCGCCGGCGGCGCCTCATACGTATACAGATCCGCGCTGTTCTCCGCGCTGGTTCCCTGTGAGGTGGTTACCGTCACGTTCACAATGCCGCTGCCCGCAGGCGCTGTCGCCGTGATGCTGGTCGAGGAGTTGACCACCACATTCGTGGCTTGAGCGTTGCCGAACACGACCACCGCACCCGCGGCAAAGTCCGTTCCCGTGATGTTGACTGAGTTTCCGCCCACGGCCACGCCGCTCGCAGGGCTCAACCCTGTCACTGTCACCGGCGAGACGTAGGTATAGAGATCGCTGCTCGAGGGCAGGCTGCCGCCGCCCGGTCCGAAGACCTGCACTTCCACCGTGCCGTTGCCGGCCGGCGAGGTCGCGGTAATGCTGGTGGCCGAGTGGACAGTAAAGCTGGTCGCTTCCACCCCGCCGAATTCAACCGCGGTGGCGCCGGTGAAATTCGTTCCCGAAATCCCCACCGAAGTCCCGCCCGTATTCAGGCCGCTCGACGGACTCAGGCCAGTTACCGACGGCGTTGTATTCGGCGCAAAACCAAGCGCCTGCGCTAACCGGAGACGCGCCGCTTCATAGGTGGCAGGATCGGGAGAGTACAACGCTTCGCAGGCGTCGTAGTTCAGAGCAGGGCCGGAGGAACCCTGCCCGGTCGGTCCGTTAGGCAATCCATTGACCAGGTTGCCGAAGATGGGAGAGTTGATGGGATTGGGCCAAGTGCAGTTGCCGCTGTAAGCCGTCCCCACCGGGGTGACGCCATACTCGTACCAGCCCCCATCTATGTTTTCCCAGTCGTAGCCCTCCCAATCCGCCATTCCCTCGGCGGCGATGGAGGCGACAACCGCCTCGGCGGCCGCTCGGCCCGCCTGTTTCCCATAGAGATACAGATACTCATAATCTTCGTAGCCACGGCGCCATTGCTCCAGTTCCCGGGTCGCAACCGGGCCGCTGATACCATTGCAGACGCTGAAGCCGTTCGAGGTGCAGCTGGTGTTCACCGCCGGGTTCGCCGTCAGCACCGCCTCGCCCACCGGGTTCGCCGTGTAATAGCAACCGATTTCATTGCCCGGGAAGAAATAGGAGTCGCCCTGGTCCTGACCATTCTGCGTATACGGGGATAGAGTGTTGCAGGTGCTGGCATTGGCCGTTCCGTTGTACCCGCCCCAGAAGTTGCCGATCCAGGACCAGAGTCCGCCGGGAGCCGGCGTCGCCGGACTAGGATCGCCGACGCTGGCAATCGTCTCATCCTGTCCGTACTTGTATGCCGTCCAGTACGTAGCCCGTCGGCCCACGCCGCCGGAACCGCCACCGCCATTGTTGTAGCTCCACCTCTCGATGGGCGCCGGCGCGGTCGAGAGCGCGGGAACGCCCTGGGTCAAGTCCAGGGTGTACTGATACCCCGTGCCGGCAATGATGGTCGGGTCGACGCCGTACGACAAGGCTGGCCCCGGCTGTCCGCTCATGTAGATCCCCGGGTTGGGGGACCAGGCCGTCACCCACGAGGTGGTGTACCCCGGGGTCGCTTGCGCGCCTCCGGGATAGGAAAGATTGAGGTGATCCGCGCAGGCCGCATTGGTGTAATACGGGGTGTCACCATCCTCCATGCAGGCCGGTTCGTCGGTCATCAGTTCGCGAATCGGCGCCGTCGACGCCGCCCAGGTCGCCGACAACGAGCTATTGGACGCATTGATGGCCTGGTCGACCTGCGAAATGATCTGATAGACCAGGGGCTGATCGCCCAGTTGATAGCTGTGGACGTTGTAGTTCTCGTCAAAGGTATAGGTCAACAAGTCCGGAATGGCCCAGCTCTTGCTGGTGTGATTGGCCGAAAAATGCTGCGAGATCTGGGTGGCGTAGTTCTGCGTCAGGGACACCAATCCCGCGGGCATCAACGGGGCGTCGGCGCAGTTATACATGCACCAGCTATATCCGGCAGGATACGTCCATGCGCCGGCGCCGCCATTCGCGATCGGTGAATCGAGCACCCGCATGGCGGTGCCATCCGCGAACAATCCCCCCGGCGTCAGCGACGCGCCGAACAGCGCATCGTACGCCGTCCAGTCGATCGTGCTGGTGGTGCCGTTGGTGGTAAAGCTGGTCGGGTTGGTTGCCGGGTAGGCGCCATTCACCGTGGGGGCTATGGGGTCGAATTGCGTATCGATGTCATAGTTGTGGGCCATGACCTGGTATTTCTGAAAGATGGGAACGTCGGTCCCGGAGACGCCCTCGCCCTGATCTAAATTGTTTTCGTAAAGTGGCAGCCACACCTTCAGCATGTCGGCATAGGTCGAGTTGGTCGAGCCGGCGTCAAACGCCGGCAGGTTGCCGCTCCACACCGTCACTTGCAGGGGAATGGTCTGGGTCCCAATCCCGTTGCCGCTGACCGTCACGGTTCCGTTATAGGTTCCCGCGGCCTGGCTGGCCGGAATCGAGATATCCACCCACACTCCCTGGGTGGTTCCCTCCTGCACATTGAACGGGGTCGCCACCGCCGGATTCCCCGAGTCGTAGGGATCGTAAAACGGAATCAGTGGATCGGGGATGTTCCCCGTGGCCTGCACGCAACCAATCGCCGTTGAGCCGGTGCACGAATAAGGAACATAGCCTTCGAGATACCGGGTGACATTGGAGGTGCCGGTATTGTCCGAGGTGAGCGTGCCGGGACCGGTCAGAGAAGTGATCCCCACCGAGACATCACTCAGCGAGGAAGCCGCCGGCGCGGTAATGAAGATCTGGAAGGCGACCGTTTCCCGCCCCGCGCCGGCGATGGAAATCACCGGAGTTCCCGAGGGACAGGACCAGTTGGTGTTCAGCTGCGTGATCGGCTGCGGATGCGGCGTATAGCCCCACGGGCTGTAGGTGCCGTCGTAAAGCATGATGGGAATGGTCGGCTGGTTGGTGCTCGTGTTGTTGTTCAGCATCACCGTGTCGCTGACGGTAGCGGCCCAGATGTTGGGTGTCGAAGCGGCCCAATTCTGGGCGGGGCAGGCTTGTGCCGCCGCTTGTTTCCCGCCCAAAATCAGCAGCAACACTACCGCCAACGTTGCCAACATCGAAAAGCCAACCTTCGAGATCAACTGCTTATCCCGCTTCCCGTTCATGGTCGTTCCCTCGCGCTCGATCGAAATCTTCATCTCTGAATTCTGGAGACTCAGCAAATCGGAGCAACTATAGCCACGAGGTTTAACTACTGTCAAGATATTTTTCTGACCATGCGAGAAACACCTGTGGAAACTCCCCGCCCCATCCTCCCTGGACAACGGTAACCACAGCGCCTGCTCTCCCCTTTGCCAGCAGCCCCCCACCCTGGTGACGAAAGATTCATTGCCGACCCAAAAACCCCAAACAGACATGAGAAATGTTTCTGGAGATTAGCTCTCAATCCTGCGAAATTCGCTGGATCTACGAGATATTTGCGGGCAAAACCTCTCTATCCATCGGATTGCACTGATCCTAGAGGGCGAGTCTGTACCGGGACCGCGTTCATTGGAGCCAATTTCCTCTTCAATGAGTCTAGAGAGGTAAAGCAGTAGTTCGGCACAAGCAAACTCGGCACCGAATAGTGTTCGTCACTGACCAAACCTCCCCGTGGACGGGTCGGGTTCAATGTGAAGACACGTCAGTACATCGTTTACGCGACAAGTGCATTCGAACAAATCCGGATGTCGTGCGCAAGATTCTTCGCGACTTTTTCTGCTTGCCGACAGCACCTTAAACTTCTACAGAAGTCCGAGACACAAGAGTTGAATCACTATATCTCGTGCTTCCCGAAACGATCGATCAAACGATCGCAAGCGTGTACGGTAATCGCCATCATGGTAAGTGTAGGATTCTGGCATCCTGAGGAGGCAAAGCACGCTCCATCCATGGCAAAGACATTTTTCACGTCGTGCAATTGACAGTACGAGTCGGTGACAGAGGTATTGGGATCGTTTCCCATCCGCGCTGTTCCCAACTCATGAATCGCCATACCTGGTTCAGCAACAGCAGACCGGGTTTCAATGTTCCTGGCACCGGCAGCCTCAAGCATTTCAGCAGCGGTGGCTGCCGCATCTTCGTGCAACAGTTTTTCGTTTTCTCCATGAGTCATGGAAATGTGGAGTGCGGGAATCCCCCATGCATCTTTCAATTTTGGATCAATAGAAACGAAGTTTTCGTTGCGGGCAAGAGACTCGCCGAAAGCACCGAGAGAAATCCGATAGGTTCCGTCCTGAACAGACTTTTTATAGGCGGCTCCGTAGCCTTCAGCTCCAAAGTTGAACTCGGCGCCGGCTGAACCCTGAAACCCATAGCCACGAATAAAATTTGGCTGTTGGGATCCTTTTTCTGTGTTGCGGTAACGAATGACGTAGATGCCATTCGCGCGACGCGGACTGCTATAGGGGTCGGGGGCATTTTTGAATTGCGGTAGTTCTCCACTCGCACCTGCGCCGATGGAATGATCCATTAATCCGCGGCCCAGGAGGCCACTCGAATTCCCAAGACCCGCCGAGTGATGACCGGTGGAGGAGTTCAGCAGAATGCGCGTCGATTCGAGCGCCTGTGCGCATAGAATCACGGCCTTCGCGCGCACTGTCTTCGTTTGGCGCGTCTTGCCATCTACGAAAGTTACGCCTGTTGCGAGATTGGAACTCGGGTCCATATTCACATGGGCCACGACGGCGTTTGTAAGGAGAGTGCACTTGCCGGTCTTTAGAGCATCCTTCACTGTTGTGAAGGGACTGCTGAAGTAAGAATAGGTGATACAGCCGCGCTCGCAGCTTCCGCAGTAATGGCAGGCCATCCGGCCATTATGAGATTGGGTTAGTATTGCCGACCGGCCTATTGTGACGGTTCTTCCGAATTGTTTGGCAACACGGTCACGTAAGTGGATCTCGCCACATGTCATCCTCATTGGCGGAAGAAAATGACCATCGGGCAAAGCGCCATTGCCCTCAGCAGCACCACTGATACCGACATACTCTTCAACCAGGTCATAAAACGGAGAGATTTCCTTATAGGAGATGGGCCAATCCTGTCCATAACCATCGTGGCTTGCAGCCTTGAAATCGAGATCGCTCAGGCGATAACTCTGACGTCCCCAACAGAGTGTCCTTCCGCCAACGATACGCAACCGCTGCCAGCTAAACGGCTTGTCAGGAGGAGTGCTGTACGGATTTTTAAGATCATCAACAAACCAATCGTAGTTGTATTCCGTGCATGCGTAGCACTGTGTCTGAATAGGTCGAGTCTTTCGCCATTCCCCGGAACCGGCCACATTCCGATACTTCAGTTCGAAGGCGGGCATGTGTTCGGTAAATTCTGCTGGAGATACATTTCGTCCAGCTTCAAGCATGATGACGTCTAATCCGGCTTCAGAGAGCCGCTTCGCAGCCCAGCCGCCAGTTGCGCCTGAGCCGACTACGATCGCATCATAGGTGCGGGTCAATGGGTCCCGAGATATAGTTTGCGCAATCATCCCTTATGTGCCGCCGTGTCTGCTGGAGAGTGTTCGCAACCGGAAAAGAGGCCAGATGGCGGAGAACCATTCCAGCCCAACTCCTTAAGACCCGTTGGAGAACTGTAAAAGGCTTCGGAGATCCAGTCTTTCAGCTCGCTGAAATGTTGGTTGCCGACGAATTCCACCGCAGCTTCGCCATACCGGGCATCCGTGTGCGGCCATGCCAGCAAATCCAGGAAATCATTTCTTTCTTCGGGAGTTAAATTCAAAAAAGTCACTTTATACCGTTCCATCGCTCCCGTATCCAGCCACGCAAGAGAAGCGAGAAAATCGTGCTGGGTCTGGAGCGGCTCCGACGACAACACGAGATCCAGAAATCGATTGACAAGAGCCTCTTTCGCACCGGGAGTGTCAGTTGCCGGGATGATGGCATCACTCAGGGCTATCAACGTCTCGTTCTGATGTTCATCCAGAAAAACGGGTTTCCAGCCAGCTCGCGCCAGCTCGACGGATGCGTTTTGATCAAATGGAAACACTCGAGCGCTGGCTGGCCGGCTTACTGCGACAGCACCCATTGTCAATAAGGTATTGCGAAGCAGATCGCGACGATTCATGGACCTCACAAATGAAGACGGATGTGTATCAGCGAGACTTTATTCAGAATATTCTTCTGGAGAGTTTTGTGCATCTTTTCTAGATGACCGAAGTTGACTCACTTAATGACATCTATCGTGTCAACGTAAATATCGACGGTTATCTATGCCGAGTCCTACAAATGGGTCGTCGCTGGTTGAATTCCAGAGATAATGCAGCCGTGCGCAGACCTCTAGCTTTTTGCGCTCATAGGTCAGTGCATATTAAGGTTGCGACGTGACGCACCGCATCGTATTTGCGAGGATTAGTCACAGATCACGTGCTTAGTCCGAGGCTGGCGGGATGGCCCTCAATGGACATAAGGCAACTCCGATGCGCCATCAAAGAAAGGCTGGCTTGTCACCATCCGTATTCGGTTTGTTGACGCCAACATTGTATCGCGCAGAAAGCTTAGGGTACGAAGATCGTGGCGACCTCCTGATTGAAGATCAAACGGGTACCGAAGATGCTGTTCTGCGACAATGGCAGTGAAGTCACCGGTCAGATGATGGACCGATGTCATGGTGTGACGGAGAAGCATAGGACAAAACAGAGTGTGAAACCGGCAAACGGTACTCTGTAGCGGATCTTGTACCCACCCAAAGAAAAGTAGTGTGGCGGGATGCATCAATGGGTATATTGTGGGGCTGTTGGGAGTTACAAGGTAAATTCCAGACAAAGGCGAACCGTCGCCAAGAGCATGAACCACATTGGAGGTTTGAAGTATGGGCGTAGCGTCAAGAAAGTGGAAGAATCTGCGTTGGGGATTCATTCCGCTGTCAGTCTTTGCATTGATCATTGCCTCACTCCTTCACATTGGTCGATTCGTCCACGCTGACCAAATTGCGCCACCCGCTGTCCGGGAGATCAAGTTGGGCGCAGCACACCCGGACGCGCTCTATGCCTTGACGCTATCGGTGAAGGATCCGGCGCAGCTGCAAGGGAGTGATGCCGTGCTGGCCACGGTGAGAGACGCACAGGGAGAAATTGAATCCAAATGGCTACACACAGCAGACCTCGATTTCTATCTAACTCTCCGGCCGCGAGGTGCAGGCCCCGTCACCGTGAGTCTGTCCGCCGCTTCGACGGTCCATGTGCCGGAAATCAGCGCCACGTTGCACAAGATCCTGCAGGCCACAACTCCTGCAGCGAGCAATGTCTCTGACATACAGCCGGGTGTCATTGCCGCAGCGCCCAACGATTCCTGGAAAAATGCCCAGCCCTTCGAACTTGGGCAGACCATTTATGGCAGCGACGACGAAAGACCCTACGCTCCATCCAAAAGCGAAGATGCCTATGCGGCTATGCTCAAAGGTTTTCAGTGGTTCAAATTCACCTTTCATGAAAAGAAGCCACGATTGGTCTACTTCGTATTGAATGTCACGGATCGCGATGTCCCTCTCGACGTGGACATTTTCCAGCTTGGCAAAGACGCCGCCGGACAGCCGGATGTTGTTCCGTTTAATACCGGAGAGTTTGTTTATCAGATTGAAGCGACGCAGAATTATCCTGGACTCTACAAGTTCCGCACACGCATCCTCCAGCCTGGTCAGGAGTACTACGTGCGCGTGGACAGCAACCACCCAGCCTATCAACTGCACACCTATGAGTTCCCTGTGCCGCCTTATTCTGATCCTCACCAGGCTGTGCGCACCGGCATGGATTTCCTTGTCAATATGGGTGACTCGTGGCTATCGAACACGCCGCGCCGTGGCGCGGTTTCTCTGCGTACCACGATGCAGCACTCCGAAACTCAACTCTGCATCGCCTGCCATCCCGGTCAGTTCACTACGCGTGGCTATCTGACCGCGGTGCAAAAAGGCTATGCTCCCACGCAGCGCCCTGCCCTGGAGTTTCTGACCGACCGTCTTTACAACAACGCGAGGCCTTTATATGGAGAGGCGAATACCAATTGGGTGCGCGTAATTTATTCTGCCCGCACGGTGGCGAGCCGATTGCCTGTAATTACGAGTGCATACGAGCAGAATGTTACGCATGACCCGCCGCGGACGCACTTCGACATACCGTACGCCGAGTTTTTGAAGATCCACTATAAAGGCGTGACTACCATGCCCGGCAACGAGACCGACGGCTGCGAACCGGACGTGAGCCCCTTCGAGATCGCCACGCAGAGCTGGAAGACCTTCAACCTGGTTTACAACCAGACACACAATCCGGAGTGGCTGACTGAGCGCGACAATGTAGAACACCTGGCCATCAATTACGAGCCCCTGAACATGATCGATTTGAACTGGAAAATCCAGTTCCTGTCGACCGTGAATCGTGCCAAATACACCGCACAAATCAATAAGCTGATCGACCAGCTCTACAGCTACGAAACTCCCGAAGGCGGGTGGCCCTACCCCTTTGATAAGAAAGCCAAGCCTGCGGATTTCATCTCCTATAACTCGGTGTTGGCCTTGGCCCAGGCAGGTCGGCGCCCGGAGACTGACGAACATTTGGCGCGCGCCGTCAAAGCGATGATGGCCGCCCAGCGACCGGAAGGCAGTTGGGAAGGCGATCCTGTCTATCAAGGCTTTAACACGCCGTTCCGCGCCACTCAGTTTGCCGTGATGTCTCTGGCAACACTCTATCCGGGAACCACCAAAGAAAAGAACTGGGATGCGGCGTACCCCACACCACCCACCAAGCTCGCGAAGAACAATCTGCCGCTGCTTCTCGCGCAGCTGGATCAATACTGGGACCTTGCTCCTGAGCCGGTCCTGCGGCAGATTCGGCAGTTGGTCGTGAAGAGCGATCAACCTCTGGCGCGCGAAGCCGCGGCCCGTGCACTCGGACACATGGCTGATCCTGGTGCAATGCCTGTTCTGATTCAGGGGCTCGGCGATCCAACCAAGATGGTGCAGATTAGCTCGGCATATGCAATCCGCATGGTGTTGTCACGTCGGCAGAAAGTTGCCCCCGAAGGACGCAAAATGCTGGCGGCTGCTCTTGCATCGCCCAATGCGCGCACTCGTTGGGGTGCCGCACGTGTTTTCAACCAGCATTTCAAGGACTTGACTGGCGATCCGGATTTGCTGGCGGCTCTCGAGAACGATCTGAACGACCCTGTTCCGTTCGTCAGGTTCGAAGCCGCGTCTGGTTTATGGCGTTGGTACTACTGGCAGGTGGACAAGCCGGATGTGCGTCGCAGCACTCTGGAAGCATTGGCGACACATCTCAACACCGAGACAGGACCCTATGGTTCGGCGAGGGCTCCAGGAAAGTGTCTACGACCTGCTGGACGAGAACACCGGATACCTCACCGCCTGGGTGCGAGCGAGTTCTCAGGATGAGGATAGAGAGCGAATCGGTAAAGGCTATGAAGCGGCAGTACGTGACCAGGCCCAGGTGCTTGCCAAGGTGCTGCGCGAGGGAACGCCTCTCGGTCGCGAAGCCATCCTCAATTCCCTGTGGGATTTTCACATTCGCCACTATGCACTGCCGCCTCTGAATGCGAACACTGTTGCAGTTGGTCTTCCGGCGGTTCTTACGAAGTATGTCAGCGGCGTGCCCGATCTGCATCGTCCTGGCTATGAGTACCCGCCGTATCGTGAGGCTGTCGACTTCAAATACGATGTTCACAACGGCTTCTTCCAGACTCGAGTCGGCAACGACAGCGATCTGATCCACTTCTTTAAGAGTTCAGGGCCGGAATTGGAGAACGCATTGTTGGCTTGCCTCCAAGGCGCCGATGATTCGATGAAAATCGAAGTCCTGAAGGCAGGAAGCACGCTGAGTGAAGCCGGCGACGAACGGTTCACCCTTGCGGCACTTAACTTGTCGGAAGATCACAGCCCGGAGGTGCGGCAGACGGTCCGTTACGTTTACCAGGACGGCCAACGTGGAATACTGAATCTCGATACTCCGGCTGCACCGGATCCCGCCCTTGTAAGCAAAGTCGTCGAGATACTCAAGCACCCAAATCCTGACAGCCAGGCGGTAGTGCTTCCCCTTCTCGCAGCACTGCCCAACGATTCTCCCTGGGGACAGCAAGCGTCGGTTATGGACTCCTTGCGCTCCCTGCTCGAAGAGCAGCCGCGGCCTGCAAACTACGCGCAGGTCCTTAGCGCCGCGTCATCATTCAAGAGCCTCATGCAGGAGCCGGATCTGCAGAGACAGGTTCTAGCAGGTCTGAATGATCAGAATCCAGAGATACAGCGCGCCGCTGTGCAGATTTCCCTGGAACATTTCCTCAGTGACCCCCAAACTGCTGCCCTCGTGAAGACGGATTTTGCAAACCTGAACACCTCCGGGCTCACGATTTTGATGGAGGAAGTGGGCGATCCAAAATTCATGAGCAGGCATTTGGGTGTTGCGGGTGGCGCCGTGTCGCAGGATCAAAAGTACTTTCTGGGCAAGAATCTTGTCGCGGTGAAAAGTCCTGATCTCGTGGACAATCCCATCGTGCTCGACACAGTGCTGGCAAGCCTGCACAGCCCAGACAGCAACGTACGCGCCGCGTCGCTCGACGTGTTACGTCAGGTAAAAAATGTTGAGCAACGGCCGGACTTCCACGCCGCCATGGAGCAACTGCAGAATTCCAGCAATCCGCGCCTGAAGCTGATCGCCACGAACGTACTCCAAGGGAAAAAGCTCAGCGAGGCACTGAAAGACGTTCAGCCCGGCTCCGTACTCGACTTTAACTACTTCGTAACCAAAATCGAACCCATCCTGGCCACGCCGGGACCGGACGGCAAAGCCTGCGTGTTTTGCCATGCCAGTCATGTGATCTTCAAATTGCGTCCGCCCAATGCCGCCGGCGTATTCTCGCCACAAGACAGTGAAGAGAACTACAGGTATGCGATGCACGTCGTGGACATCAACAATCCGACGCGGAGCCTGGTCTTGATCAAACCGACAAGACCCACCGACAGCGCAGGTAACGTCGGCGATTATCTGGCTACCCACAACGGCGGCCAGCGCTGGCATGGAAATGAATCAAGCTGGCAATATCAAACAATCCTGAAATGGATTCGAGGTGGCCGGCTAGAAATCGCAGCGGTGCCAAAATATTGAGATCGACGACTCTTCACTCGGAATTTCGGCAGCCGCTATCCCGATGGCGAGACCAGCCTTTTCAGTGGTGATGGAACAGGTTGCGCAGCCTTTCTCGCTGACGCAGTCTTCTGCAGAAATTGCACCGACTGCTGTCGCTCCGACCGTGGTTGCGCAAAGCGTTACGCTTCTGCCATACCTGTTGTTCGGTCTATGGTTATACGGTTCGTTTATGCCGGTTTTCTCCTCGGGGCACAAATGGAAGAATAACGGTTACGCTTGAAACTCGGAGATCGCCGGCTAAGAGGATTGGCTCACATAGAGGGAGAGATACGGAGGAGGGATACGCTTTGAATAACAAACATGATTCAAGCCGCCGGGGATTTCTTCGCAGCGCCGTAGCTTCCGCAATGTTAACTCCCGCGCTGATGGGACTGGGGCAGACAGCGGATGTTTCGCGCGAGGCTGCCGCCAGTGGGGCGGACGCGATGGTGCTGGGACGGATCGCGCTGGATCGCGAAGTGGCCGACCAAGATGGGGTGTTGAGCGGAACCCTCAGTTTCCTTCGCGCTGCGACCGGTCCAGTCGAGGTTCGCTGGATGGACAGCTTCGGCCGTGTGGCCGGGGAACAGAAGCTTTCATTGACGGGGCCATCCACGGTAAAGCTGCCGTTTTCATTCAACATGCGAGCTGGTTTGACCTATGTGAATTGGATCAGAGTCACGGTCAATGGCGTACCCCAGGTGGCCACTGCAAAGTTCATGCTATCGCCCGCATATAGTCCCTGGGATGATTACCACACCATCAGCTGGGCGCACTATCCGGATGGTTATTACGATCAGTTGCGTTCTGCTGGTCTGGACGCAATCATCGCTTATACCAAGGAAAATAACGATCCTGTCTTAGATAACAATTTCAAATTTTATGTAGAGCAGATGGCGTGGGAAGTCTTCGCGATTTATCACAAGGACCAGACGGAGTGGCGGGCGCTCCTCACAAAAGCCAGCATGGATCGGGAGAATATGGAGCTATGGGTTCGGAGCCCTTGTCTCAATGATCCCGAAACTATCGAATATCTCCGCAAGTATCTGACAATATATGTTCGCGATCATCGTCCTTTCCGTCCGTTGTTTTACAACATTGCGGACGAATTGGGACAAGGCGACCAGATCCAGCCTAACGATTTTTGCCACTCAAAATATTGCACTGAAAAATTCTCGCAATTTCTTCGTCGGGAATACAGTGTGCCGTCCGGAGTTGCCCGAGAGTGGTCTGTGGGGGAGCTCACGCATTGGGATGATGCACATTTTCAGGCCGTTCCGAGTTGGAACAAAAATGACAGCATGATTGGATACACCACCACGGACCGAGCATTTGAAGCCATTGCCCTGGCAGGCATCCGTGAAAGATATAAAACTATCGGGCAATTCAACAAGGAATGGGGTACTGGCTTCGCGGTGCCTAAGGGGGATCGTCCTCCCACAGGGGAGCAAATGGGTGCCTGGCAGCCTATTTTGGGCGTAGCGTGGGAAGCGCTCTCGATCCCAGTTCTGGATGAAACGTCTTTAGAAAAAGCTATGGGTCCGCTCGATAAAGCGAATGCGCACTGGGGCAGCCTCACTGGACGCGGTATGCAGAACGAGCCGACAAAGTTTCAGAACTGGGGCCAGGTCGTCGCCTACATTCGACGGTTCTATAAGGAGCTGGGTGAAATTACCTCAACCCGAGGATGGAATGTCAGTGCCTGGTGCGATTTCCGCAATTTTATGGACGAGACATTCGCTGATGGTGTAAAGCGGGCTGCGGATATTTGTAAAGTAGAAGACCCGTATGCGCTTTGCGGTACGGAAGGCGCACAGATCCCTTTTGCCTTTGGTTGGTACAACTACGAGCAGGTCGTTCGTGCAGTGGATGTGATTGAGGTTTACAACCGCGGCAATAACGTGGAAGTTATTCGCTCATTGAAGCCGTCGGTAATCATGTTTTCAACCCATCGTTTTAGCGCCCTGCCTGGACAGCCGCTAACCGCGCAACAGCGCATCGGACAACGATGGGCGGTGCGTCCGATCTGGTGGGGACTATTTCATTCCCATAATGCAGCGCTTATCTGGGATGCTAACGAGACTGTAAATCGATTCGTTGATCCGACCACTGGGAAGCTTACAGTTTCGGCGGATACTTTTTCAGATCTCTTCCATGAACTGCGAAGAGGGATCGGCAAGCTGATCATCAACTCCCAACGAAAACAAGACGGGATTGCAATCCATTACTCCCAGGCTTCCATCCAGATTCTCTGGCTGTTGGATAATTTGAAAAACGCGCGTGAGTGGATGCTGGAAAGCGGTGGGAGAAGCGATAGCTTATGCAGTGCGGTGCGAAATAGCTGGACCAAGCTGGTTGAGGATCTGGCGTTGCAATATAACTTCGTCGGAAGAAGCCTGATAGAATCCGGCGGCCTCAACTCCGGAGAATACAAGGTCTTCATCATGCCGCAATCCATCGCGGTCAGCCCGGAAGAAGCGGAACAGATTCGAGCTTTCGTACAGTCAGGTGGAACACTGATTGCCGATTACCGTGCCGCTGATCTAAATGCGCACGGACGCGATTTGGGAAAAGGACTGTTGGATGATGTTTTCGGAATCAGTCATGGGCCTGCTCGAGCCACTGCAGGATCGATACAGGGTGTGGGCAATGAGGGTGCTTTGCATCTCGAAGGCAGGCGATTGGTAGGGATGAGCCCTGGAGATGCAACGGTTGTAGCCACTTCCGGAAAAGCTCTTGCGCGGAGTGGAGATGTGCCGCTGGTAATTGTGAATCAGCTCGGTTCCGGACGAGCCATCTTTTTGAATTTGGAAATTGCCGATTACGCATATCTGCGTCTTAAATCTAACTCTGATTCCAGTCTCCCCGGAAATCATGGAGGGTATATTCGACCTGGCCCAGATCAAACCGCAGGTACGAGTGCTTGGTTCTGATGGAAAGCGCCTGCCGGGAACAGAAATTGTCAGATTCGCGAATGGAAGCTGCGAACAAATTGCGATATTCAGAAATCCTCAATTTGACAATGCCGGATGGGATTTCAATCCGAAGTTAGCGGCGGAGCTTAAGCCTAATATGACTCCGGGATTTGATGACGTTGAAGATGTGATTGATAACTCGCTGCTTGAAAAGGAAGAAGAAGTTACGATTGAGTGGTTAGAAGAGAATCAAACCTATGATGTGCGAGGCCGCAAGGACATGGGCAAGGTTCGCTCGCTGAAGGCTACCCTGAACCCGTGGGGGCCGTTGGTCTACACCCGTTCTTCCCAGCCTCTATCTTCGTTACGGATACAAGTTTCTCCAGGTGCACGATCGGGAGACATAGTGGAAACGATCTTGGAGGATGATGGTTCAGCCCCAGCAGGCAGTTTCCGGGTCGTGCACCTTGAATTCACGACACCCTCGGGGGAACACTACGATCTGTATGCTCGCAACGTGCTGGTAAAAACCACACCATCTGTCGAACGCGTTCCATTTGCTGTCAATGACCCAAAAGGCAGTTGGAAAGTAATCGCGCACGATCTGATGACGGGACAGGTGGTCGAATCCTCCTTCGAACTGGGATGACGTGCCGCAAAATGTGCAGTCGTCGGCATAGGAAGCTCTACACAGGTGCAAGATAAGTAAGAAGTGTCCAGTTTCTCTCTCTTATCTACCGGCACAAAATTCGCCGGGCATTCCAGCCCTGGCCTGTCCGATCTTTTGTACCAGTTGGATTGTTGGTATAGCGCAACGAGTTTTATAGATGCCTCGCCGCAGTCGCGGGTGTGGGGAAGTGGGAGGCGTTGTTTGCTTTCCACTTCCCCATAGCCCACTTTAATTTCTGTCTGCTACGCTTCTGGCGCCGGTGGCCGATGGTCCAAGGACGAGTGTGGCCTGACAGTGTTGTTGCGGATGCGCCATCATTCGGCCGATACGCGGACTTCCTGCATGGAGTACAAGATCTCTCCGTTCAGGAACCCGTCGTTGCCGATGAGATGGGGTACTTGATCGTCAGCCCGGCGGCGGAAGTATAGGTTTCCGCTGCCGGACTTGAAGATTGACGTTACTTACTTAATGGTATATTTTGCCGATCCTACTGCACTATTGGTATAACCCGTTTCCGCCGCCAATGCCTTCACTGTTTCGGTAGTGGAAACATTAATCGGACTGGAATAGACCGGCGAGGATGTTGTTGGTGTGCTGCCGTTGGTGGTGTAGTGAATCGTCGCCGACGGAGTGGTGGTGCTGATGGTCACTGTCTGCGCCGAAGTATAGGTTCCCGCCGCCGGGCTGAAGGTTGGCGTCGCCACTTTTAGGGTATATTTTGCCGAACCGACCGCACTGTTCTTGTACCCGGTTGCCGTCGCAATCGCCTTCACTGTCTCAGTAGCGGAAACAGTAATCGGGCTGGAATAGACCGGCGAGGATGTGGTCGGCGTGCTCCCGTTGGTGGTGTAGTAAATCGTTGCCGACGGAGTGGTGGTGCTGATGGTCACCGTCTGTGGGGAGTTGTAGGTTCCCGCTGCCGGACTGAACGTCGGCGTGGCGGCTGCTGTTTCAGGTGTCAGTGTGACCGTACTGCCCGACTGTTGACCGTTAAAGGTAAATGTCAGGTTGACATTCGTGCTGGTTGTGACAGATTTGGTGACGACGTTGGCGTTCCCGATATTGATTCCTTGCGGTTGTGGAAAGGTTTGGTTCGGAATCGCCGCCGTGTTGCTGGAGGTGAGGGTTACATTGGCGCCGCCATACGGGATATACCCTGCAAAGATGAGTCCGAAGCCAATCGGAGTTCCACCCGGTACCGTGCAGGTGTTGCAGTAGAAGTTATGGATTCCCGGTGAATAGATCGGTGTTGTCAGATATACCGACGCACCATTGTAGGTTGCGGTCAGTGTGACTGGCGCGGACTGGGTAATCGCCGGAGGATTCAGGCCACCGTTTAAGGTCCCGTTCTCCGCCGAAAGCTGTCCCGAAGGAATGGTGACGGTAGACGGAGTGTAGAGGATGCTGGGATTGCTTGAGCTAAGACTGACCACCACAGGACTCGTCCCTGGCCCCTTAAGATGCGTGGTCGTTAGTGGATAGTAGACACTATCCAGCGTGACGGATTGAAGAGCCGCAGGTCCTGGGGTCACCGTAACATTCGCTGTCAGGACGGTTCCATCGACATAGATATAGATGGGAACTACTGTGCTGGCTACAACTGGATTTGCCTGAAACGTAGTGGTGACAGTTCCAGTGGAACTGGCTACGGACTCGATGTCGCCTTCACCCCCCGCTTCTCCTGTGGCGTCGGTTCCAACGATGACAGACTGGTTGGTAGAGAAGAATGCCGCGTAGTTATACTGTCCGGACCCCGGAGTCGGCAATCCGGTCACTGTGATTGTGCCCGTGTTCGGGGACTGCACGCTCTGTGTATAGGACAGGTTCAGACTTGGCGCAGTAACCGTTTGATAAGGGAACGCACCGGCATCCATGTGCGATCCTGAAGGCGTCGGCCATGCTGTCCCACTCATTGGAATTACATATTGGTCTGTCGCCAGTGCATTGGAATCGGCCGTACCCGCGTTGTTCGTAGGAGGATAGACTCCGGCTTGAATGGCCGGAGATCCCGACGTCAGACGAAAGTCGAAAGCCGCAGCATTGTTGAATTTCAGGGCAGCCAAATTCGACTCGGATGAATTCGACGAAAGAAGATTGTCCTCGACAAATGCGCTCGACTGGTTGATCGCTTCTGTCTCTCCGCCGAGGAAAACGTTGTTCTCAACCACCGCTGGGACCGTCAACTCGGGTCCGTAAGCCGGAGCAGA
Source organism: uncultured Acidobacteriota bacterium (assembly GCA_963719625.1). GTDB lineage: Bacteria > Acidobacteriota > Terriglobia > Terriglobales > Acidobacteriaceae > JAKAAZ01. Next base: position 27,366 of record CAVRDB010000010.1, on the reverse strand, counting down.
GCAAGTAGAGTTTGATGCGGCAAAACAGCTGACCAGCACAAATGCCGGAGGAACGTTGCTGGGATTATTCTGGTCCGCCGGATCGAGGATCATCGTGTTGTTAATGAAATGCAGATCCTGATTCGAGGTACCGTATTCGGGGTCGTTTGCCCCGTTGTCATTGACATCCGCAAAGATCATTGGCGCTGTATTCGAGTAATAATTCGTCGTAGCCAATTTGTAGAGAGAATTGCCGACAATGTAGGTGCTGCCGCCGAGCGGGAAATCCAATAGATAGCTGGTGTTTCCCACAGCGTCGCCAATCATGTTATAGCGAATATTGTTGATCGGACCTCGATCTTTCACGGTATGACCGACATAGGAATCATGCGACCAGGAATACTGCATGGTGAAATCCATGTTGCCGCAGCAGCCGATATACATGTTGTGGGTTTCACCATCGCCGTAGCCGTTATTGGCAAACTCGTCGTACTGGAAGGTAATGTACGGGTTCGCAGAGTTCCAGGAGGAATAACCGGCGATGACGCTGTCACTCAGAATACCTTCGAAGTTGTCATGGATATAGCTGCGTTGAACGGTGACATTGCCGCCATTCGGTCCCGGAATCCCAGGCTCAATTCGAATGGCTTCCGCGTTGGTCGAGCTGCCGCTGGTACTGATATTGCGGAACTCAAAATTGTCGACGATCACGTTGTAGCCATCGATCAACCACATCGCTTTCGCAATACCGGCTTTCGAACCGTCGATAATGGGCCGTCCGTTGACGCCAGTGATGGTCACATTCGGTGCAGTCTCAAGACAGTCCGACGTGTCGTAGTAGGGAGTGCCACCGTTGGCATCCACCTGCACCGTTTCTCCGCTGGTTAAATGCGGGAACGCTGCGCAGGGTGTTGCGTACGTGCCAGTCGGGCCGACCGTCACCGTTTGCGTTAGGCCTACCGATACTCCTAAGAGTAGAAACATCGTCAATAATGTGGATCTCATGTTTCCTCCTATCGGAAACAGTTATGTATCGAAGGATGTTCCGCCAGATTGCTCCTGGCGTTGGATGAGGGCTTGGTTAACTATTGGGCGAGTTACACAGATTTAGCGGAGCAGAAAGTAAGCTTGCAGAGTTCTAGCCCATCTATGTGGCGCACTTTATATAACTCACACGAATGGCCGCGCGCCATTAATAACTAGCCATTAAGCGCTTCTCAATATTTCAATGTCAATAGCTCTAGAAAATAAAATCTATATATTACTTAATAGATAATGGGAGAGTTACTTAATCGAACCGCATCCCTGCTGCCGGTCCCGCGCTTCGCTGAGAAGCAGAACTTACACCCAAAAGTCCGCTATCCTGGCCGACCTGGCCCGACGATGGTCTAGGCGTTTGTCCTAACGAGCTTAGTCACACGGCCAATTTGATTCCAGTCGGAAACATAAATATTGGCGTTCTTATCGATGTAACATCCATGGGCTGCGCTGAACGACGCAAAAGCGACCTCACGCGGCTGAACTTGGTAGTTCGCCCACTGGGCTTTCTGCGGATTGTCTCCGAGGAAAGCCACCGGAGTGTTGTCTCTGTCCAAGATGGTGACGCGTCCCTCCAATTCAGAAACCACCGCATAGTCTCCGAAGAAGCTTACTTGGCATGGCCGCCGCAGATGCAGTGTGATCGTTTGCACGAACTTTCCGTCGAAGTCGAAATGAACCAGCCGGCGGTTCTCACGGTCGCAGATCAGTAGTAACGGCTGGTCATAGCGTGTATCAACCGCCAACCCATGGCTGCAGTCGAATAAACCATTCGAATTACCCTTCCCGGCATAGCTCGCCCGGTATCCACCGTTCTTGTCGAACCTGAAGAGACGCGAGTCCCCATAGCCATTGGCAATGAAGATGTTGCCATCCGGTCCCGGTACGGCCGCTGTCAGCCGCCACTCGTTTGGCGCTTTGAAGCCGGCCTCCGGCGGAGCGGTAATTTTCTGCACAACCGTGCCGTCCGTCTTCATCTTGACAAAGAGCCAGTTCTCACGTGGCGTCCCCTTCTGCACCGTCGTGTAAAGGTACTCGACTCCGTCCTCCTCGGCGTAGAACATCGAGTGAACCTCGGGATACTCGCTGGCAATCGTTTTCAACAGATGTCCATCGGGGCCATACACTAGAATCCCTGTCTCGCTCTGCGTGCTGACGTAGATATGACCGGCTTTGTCGGTAGCAATGCCCCCGTGAGTGCCTCCAAACGCAGTCCCGGTGGGTAGTTGTCCCCATCCCGGCACAACTTGGTAGGTCCACAGCCCGTTCCCTGTCTGCATTGTCACTCCGGCTGTGCTTTCACCTGCGTGGCACACCTCTGCTTCCGCACCTTTTCCTGCAAGAGCCGCCAGCACTGTGGCTCCCGTAACAGCGCAAAAATGCCGTCTGTCGAATGCTCCTGCTGCAGCTTGATTCCGTGTCCGGTTCATGGCACATTCCTCGCGATGGCATGCGTCGACCCTGTTATAGGCGCGGGTTGCGCGGGCGTGTTGTAAAGATAAACGTGGCGCAGATTCTTCATTGAACCTAGCGGAGCCAAGGCTGCCTTTGTTACTTTCGTCCCACTCAGATTCAGATACGTCAACTGCGACAGCGGAACCAATTTAGCGAGTCCGTCTCCGGTGACCGGCGTTCTCTCCAGATGGAGCGCGCGCAAATGTGTAAATTTACCCAGCGTATCAAAGCTTGTATTCGTCACCGCCGTACCTCCCAGCTCCGCTTCCACGATGTAGGGCGCAAATTTTTGGAATTGTGCAAGCTGCGCGTCGCCAAAGGTACTTGCCACATCCTCTGTATTCAGTATCAATCCATCGGAGGGCTTGCTTGAGACCGGCATCAGTTTGGCTCCCTGTCCGTTCGCCATCTGCCGAATTTCGGGCATCATCTGGCTATAGTCTCCCACTGGAACCAGCGGCACTACTGTCTCCTCCCGAATCGAGACGCCCGCCACTGTAATCGCTGTTGGCGAAGCTCCGTCAAGGACCCATGCGCGTATCCACGCGATCTCCTCCGGCTTCAAAGGCGGCTTACCTTCCGCAGGCATAAAGTGCTTTTGGCCTGGCGGAAGCGTCACTCTCTTCAACAGCAGACTTTGTTCGGGCTTGCCCGAAACGATCACCGGCCCATCCTTGCCGCCTTCCATAAGCAACGCATACGAGTCAAGCCTCAATCCGCCTTTAACTTTTTCTTCACCATGACACGTCACACAATTCGCATCGAAAATCGGGTCGATATGTCTGGCATAAAACGAGCCAGGCACCGTCTTTGCCTGCACGTTTCCAACGACAAGCAGGCGCTTCATCGGTGCAGGCATGTATTTCGTGAGATAGTTGCTTCCATGCGTCAACGAGCCGCCCTGGTGCGCTGCCCACGAAAGCAACAGGAGCACACAGGTCAGCAGCACCGGGTACACTCGTGGGACAGATCCGGACGTCCACCAGGGCCGCGCCAGCAAACACACGAGCACCCCGATCGTCAGCGTAATTCCTCCCCACATGTGCCGCGTCACGCCCGGGCCTGCATCTCCGCTCCCGTAGGCCAGCAGATATCCCAGCGTCACTGCGCTCAGACAACCGATGAATCCCAGGCCCAGCACATATCCCGCGGCCTCGCGCAATGCAGGTCGGCGTGCTCCCGCAATCTCGAGGACTGGAACCAGCAGGAGTAGCCCGATCGGAAGATGCACTACGAGAGGATGGAACCGTCCGAGAAACTGCTGCCAGTCCGCATGTTGCTTTCCATCCAGCTTGAAAAGCCAAGGCAGCAACAGCAGCAACACGCTCATCGCCATAGCGGCGGCCCACGCTGCCCGCGTCCACTTGCTCTTTGGAAGCAGCCTGTCAGAAAACAAAGCGGCGATTTGCCCGGTCTTCACGCAAGCAGTCCGGGCACGACGCTTGCGGGTGTTGTCCCAGTCAGCTTTTGATCGAGCCCCTGGATCTTATAGGTCAGTTTGTTATGGTCGATCCCCAGGCAGTGCAGGATTGTTGCATTGAAATCGCGAACCGGCACGGGGTCCTTGACGACGTTGTAGCTGTACTCATCGGTTTCCCCGTATGTGATCCCCGGCCGCACGCCGCCCCCCGCCATCCACGTCGTAAAGCAGCGCGGATGATGGTCGCGCCCGTAGTTTTCATGCGTCAGCCCGCCCTGACTGTAGACCGTGCGCCCAAACTCGCCCGCCCAGATCACCAGCGTATCGTCCAGCAATCCCCGTTGCTTCAGGTCGGTAACCAGGGCATAACATCCGCGATCCGTCTCCTGGCAAAGAATAGGAAGCACTCCCGTCACATCGCCGTGTACATCCCATCCGCGCTTATAAACCTGGATAAACCGGACGTCTCGCTCCGCCATTCGGCGCGCCATCAGGCAGTTATATGCAAACGTCCCCGGCTCCTTTGCCTCCGGCCCATAGAGATCCCACGTCGACTGCGGCTCCTTGCTTAAGTCGGCGAGCTCCGGCACAGATGCCTGCATCCGATAAGCCATCTCGTACTGCGAGATTCGAGAATTCGTCTCCGGATCGCCCAGTTCCTGGAAGGTCTGCTGATTGATGGCATTCACCGCATCGAGCATCTTCCGGCGCACCTCGCGGTCCACCCCATTCGGATCGGTTAGATAGAGCACTGGATCGCCCGCGGAACGCAATCCCACGCCGGCGTACTCCGACGAAAGAAATCCGCTGCTCCACAGCCGCGACGACACCGGCTGGTTGTTCTCCTTCGCGTTCACCTTGGTCTGCAGCACCATGAATGTCGGAAGGTTGTCGTTCATGCTGCCCAGACCGTACGCGAGCCATGAACCCAGGCAAGGCTTCCCTGCGTTCATGTTTCCCGTATTCATCAGCATGATCGCCGGCTCGTGATTGATAGCGTCCGTGTTCGTCGTTTTGATGATCGTCAGGTCATCGACCATCCGCGCCGTATACGGGAGTAGATCGCTCACCCATGTCCCCGACTTGCCATACCGCTGGAACGCCCAATGCGATGGTGCGATCGGAAACCGCGCCTGGCCCGCCGTCATACCCGTCAACTGCTGCGCACCCCGTACCGAGTCGGGAATGTCCTTGTCATAGAGGGCAGCAAGGTTTGGCTTGTAATCCAGCAGGTCCATCTGCGGCGGCCCGCCTGACATGAACAGATAAATTGAGCGCTTCGCCTTGGGAGCGAAATATGGCAGCTTCCAATTCCCTGCCACTGGCGTCGCGGATGCACTCTGCGTACTCGCCGCCTCTGCATCGGGGCTCAGAGCACGGTCGCCCAGCAGGCTGGCCAGCGCCGCCCACCCCAGCACCTTGCCCGTCCGTCCCAGAAAGCGGCGGCGCGTCTGCAGCGTCGCCCACTCCTGCTTCAATCCCGCCGGGATGGGCAGATCCATTACGCTCGGTGCGTCCTCGGTATCGGTACAAAGTGGATGCTGCTTCATAATGTCTCCCTCAACTACTTCGTCACTGTCTCGTCCAAGTTCAGCATCTCGCTCGCCACCATCGTATAGGCAGCCAACTCAGGCGCCGGGATCGACGCATCGCTTTTCTTTTCGCCTACTTCGATCAGTTCATGTGCCGCCCTTGGATCTGCCGCATAATGCTTTTCCATCTGCGTCAGCGAACTCTCCAGCACAGAGGCCATCTGGGGCGGCGGATCGTGCGACAACAGAATATCGCTCATCAGCTTGAGGCGCTGCTGCGGCTGTTTTCCGCCCGTCTCGATCACCCGCTGCGCCAGCGCTCGCGCGGCTTCGACCCACTGCACATCGTTCATGGTCACCAGCGCCTGCAAGGGTGTATCCGTCCGCTGTCGCCGCGTACATGCCTCATCGCGCATCGGCGCGTCGAACGCCTCCATGTCCGGCATCATCGCCATACGCTTCCAGTAGGTATACATGCTGCGCCGATAGAGCGCGTCCCCATGCTGCTGTACATACGCTAATGTGTCGCTTCCCCCAATACTCACCTGCTCCCACACATTTGCAGGCTGATACGGCTTCACGCTAGGGCCGCCGATCTTGTTCTCAAGCAACCCTCCCGACTCGAGAGCGACATCCCGCAACATTTCAGCGTCCATACGGAACCGCGGCCCATGCGCCAGCAGCAGGTTCTTCGGGTCCTTCGCAAGCTGCTCCGGCGTGGACTTCGCACTCTGCCGATAAGTCGCCGACATCACCATCAACTTGTACATGTGCTTCGTGTCCCATCCGCTCTCGCGGAACTCGACCGCCAGCCAGTCAAGCAGTTCGGGATGCGAAGGACGCTGGCCCATAATGCCGAAGTCTTCCGTCGTCTCCACCAGCCCAGCCCCAAACAATTCGTTCCACATCCGGTTCACGGTCACCCGCGCCGTCAACGGGTTCTCCGCGCTGACCGTCCACTTCGCCAGAGCCAGCCGGTTGTGAGGCATGCCTGCGGGCAAGGGCGGAAGAAAATGCGGCGTGTTCGCCTCCACTCTCTGGGTACGCGCCGTGTACACTCCGCGCGTCAGCACATCGGCATACGCAATCGAAGGCTTCTCCCAGGCCACAAGCGTCAGCGGACCTCCCTCAGACAGTTTGTCGAGCTGGGCATCCAGCTGGTCGATCTGGCTCTGGATCGCCCTGTAATTCGTATCGACGTCGTTGAGGTAAAACTCGCTCACCACATGCCATTGGTCCTCATTCCATTTCGCTTGCGGCTTGCTCGTTATCTCCGCCACATAGTCTTCATACGGCAGCCGCTTCGCTTCGTCTGCCGACAGTGCGCGTCCATAGAGCCGGATGTCCTGATACCGGGTGTCCTGTGCCGGAGTCGCGTCAGGATATCTCCATCCAAGCTGCATCGGAGCCTGCGTCCGTATCGTCGAGTGGCCAAGCGCATCGAAGACCACGCGGGTGGCAACCGCCGCGCCATTCACATAGATTTTGACTCCCGATGCTTTGCCGGATCCGTCGTAGGTAAAAGACACATGTTTCCACTTGCCGTCGAGAGGCAGAGGATCGACAGTTGAAACCTTGATCGCGACCAGCGGCGTCTTGTCCTTGGCCACCTTGGCCGCCGGCTTTTTGGGGTCCTTCTTCTCAGCGACTTCCTTTTTGTGTGCGTCCTTCTTGGACGGCGGCTTGTTGGGTGCCAGATCCTTCGCCGTCAAATCCGTCGGGGTTGGGTAATCGAATGGCTCCTTTGTCAGAACTCCATTCTTCACTGCTGCCTTCTTGGGCTTCGCCTCCTCCTTGGGTTCTTCATTTACCAGATCGACACTGAGGATTCCCTTCTCGACGGAAAGGTCCCAGCCCCGGTTGTGCTGGGTCGTATCCATCTTCGATATCAGAGCGCCAGAAGTGCTCTCTACCGTATAGTTCGGCGCCGCCCGCAACATGAACCATCCACCCAGGGAGAACGGCTGGTTCCAATCCTCATCACCAGTCTGTCCCAGCATGATATGTGTGCTGGCATCGATGCGGAAGTCAGGCCACAGCCAAGTCGTCTCTCCCCATTGCGGCTTCGATTTGCCGATGGCGAAACTCGCCGGGTGCGCATTCGGCGCGCTGTTCTTCAGCACCTCGCCACCGCCTTCATCCAGGCGCAGGCGAAGCATCAGCTTATCGACCGAGACGGCCTCGGGAGGATTCTGCTTCGACGCAAGCCACCGCTCTGCCAGGTCGCGCTTCTGCAACCGCGCTGCATTCAGTTGGCCGGCAAGCTCGGATCGCCTCGCCAGCACCCGGTCGTACGCTTCCGTATTCTGTGGCTTGGGAATTCGGGCGACCGGCGTCCAGACCGGCCTGTCTCCATTGAATGGCAGCTCATCGATATTGTTGAAGAAGGCGCTCAGCGAGTAGAAGTCCTTCTGTGTGGTCGGATCGTATTTGTGATCGTGACAGACGGCGCAACCCACTGTGAGGCCCATAAAGGTGGCGCCGTAAGCCTTGGCGCGCTCCCTCGCCATGTTGACGCGAAGTTCTTCGGGAATCGTGCCACCTTCGTTGCTACTCACTCCCAGGCGGACGTACCCGCTCGCGATCAATGGATCCAGATTTTTGGCCGGCAGAAGGTCTCCGGCAATCTGCTCCATTGCAAATTGATCAAACGGTTTGTTGCTGTTGAACGACCGAATCACATAGTCGCGATAGGGCCAGATATCCCGGCTGTTGTCGTAGTGAAGTCCATACGTGTCGGCATAGCGCGCGTAATCCATCCAGTAGCGCGCCCGCGCTTCTCCATAACTCTTGCTTGCGAGCAGCCTGTCCACCACGTGTTCATAGGCTTGTGGCGACTTATCGTTTACAAACGCGCTGACCTCCGCCGGCGTAGGCAGTAAACCTGTCAGGTCGAGTGTCACGCGCCGAATCAACGTGTCCTTGTCCGCTTCCGGAGAGGGATGCAAGCCCTCCTTCTTGAGCCGCGCAAGGACAAACATATCGATCGGCGTCTTGGCCCAATCGCTATTCTGGACTGCCGGCAGTGGCGGCTTGACAGGTTTCTCAAACGCCCAGTGCGGACGATAGACCGCACCCTCCTTTATCCACTCCTTGAGGATTGCAATATCCGCGGGCTTCATCGGTTTCGCCTCGCCTTGCGGCGATTGCGGCATCAGGTAATGAGGATCCTTGGACTCGATCCGCTTGATGAGTTCGCTTTGCTCCGGGTGTCCGGGAACAATTGCATCGGGGTGCCCCGGCCGCTTTGCGAACGCGGATTCCTTCAGATCCAACCGCAGGCCAGCCTTGCGCATCTCCGGGTCCGGCCCATGGCAACTGAAGCAGTTGCTGGCCAGAATCGGCTGTACATCCTGGTTGAAATCAAGATCCTGCGCACCCTGAGCGGCCATCGCACGCGGCTGCCTGTCGCGACAGCCAACCGCCGTCGCCAGCAGAGCTCCTGCAAGACACAGTGATGTCACCCAGCCAAGATGAATCAGTTTAGATAGAACCGCTGTTTTGGGTATCGCGGCTTTCGGATAACTGGTTCCCAAGGGGATTCACTCCTACACTTAAATTCCGCAAAGTAAAGCTGGTTCTCTCAATTCAGCATTGTACCCCTCACAGTGCTTTTCTTTGAACCTCCGCCTTGCATCGACCGCGTCCTTAGTTGTTTGGTCCCGGAGTTTGATGGGTTGGATTTAGGATGAAGCGCTGGGGTTCTTTTGTCCAGGTTTTGCAGATGAACTCGCAAGGTGTGAGGTCTTTCCTTCGGCTTGGTCAGACGGTGATCGACGTCGCTCTGGGTGGGCGGGTTGGTGCTTTCCAGATTACACGGCAAGCAAGGTATGCGAATGGGCCCTTCATAAAATGCGCTACACTAACTCCTCACTGGTACAAAAGATCGGCAATCCAATGAAGCCTGACGTCTATGAGGCCGGTGCACGTGTGCTCAACATGATGGAACAGAAGAAGAAGCAAGTAAGAGGCGTGACCGAGTACGCCACCAACACGTTCGAGATTATGGTTCCAGCCGACAATCCAAAGCACATCAAGTCGATCGAAGACCATGCAAAGTAGGGTCGAGGGGAACGATGCAACTAAGTAACTCCAACCGAGCAAATCTGTGCCTCGCTGTCTTGCTGCTGACGGGAGTGGTCGCGGGTTGGTCAGGGCCGCATCCCACTCCACTCGCACCTCCGACCGGTATTCAGTCGCACTTTCAAACAGCAGCTATGCCATCCGGTAACAAGGGGCAACAAATTCGTCTTGGCAAACTTATCTTTGATCAGACTCCAAAGTATGCGAGCACCTACGTCGGCAATCGACTTTCCTGCAGCGACTGTCACATTCGAAGTGGAACGGCTGCTCATGCTGCGCCGATGATCGACATGGCCAATCTCTTTCCCATGTATAACAAGCGAGCGGGCCGCGTCATCTCCCTACAGGAGAGGTTTCAGGAATGCTTCACCCGCAGCGAAAATGGGAGTCCTTTGCCGCTAGATAGCGAGGAGATGAAGGCCTTGACTGCCTATGTTGACTGGCTTTCGATAGATGGCGTGAAAGGCCACGCATATAAAGGCCGCGGGTTCGTCAAGCTTCCTGCTTTGACCGGAGATCCAGAGAAGGGTAAGACAATTTATGCGAGCCAGTGTTCAAGCTGCCATGGTGTGGACGGCGCCGGATTTCCTCCGGTGCTGCCGCCGCTATGGGGCCAAAACTCCTATAGCGATGGTGCGGGCATGGACCACCCGGAGAAGATGGCAGCTTTCCTCATTCCCAACATGCCACTGAATCACCCCGACACGCTGACTCCCCAGGACGCCTTTAACGTAGCCGCGTTTGTGCATACGATGCCGCGGCCCAAATTCAATCAGGCATACAAAAACTATTGACACGCCAGAACAGTTGGCGGACTGTCGAACCTCATCGACAGCTCGCCAAATGACCGAGCTAAGTTTCGCCACGAGGAACATCGTTCGCTAGAATTCCAACAGTCGAGTTACTTTGTATTTTTCTTTCCTGTACCTCGAAGTGCGCGATCATAAAGAATGAGCTAACAGAAAACGGCGAAATGCCCCTGTATTCCCAGTCGGATCAGGTCCCGCTGGAAGCACGCCATACTTTAGATTTTCTGAGGTCAGCAGAACCAGCCCTCTCCCTGAGTCTGTGATTCCGAGAACTCCGACGCGACCGCGACGATCCGAATCTTTGCCAACACCGCTCTCATCCAGCTGACGGTCAACCGCAGCAGTCAAAATATCTTGACTTTTATTCGCTGTGGGCGTATACGTCCTCCATAATCGTAATAACTCTTTACAAAGAGTTATCGCTGGGTATTATCGCGTCGCGTTACTGGGCGGGTTCTGTTTCCCCAAGCTGAAACCAGTCTGGAACGCAACCAGACGGTACTAATAGTTTCTTCGTTTCATTTCTTATGAGGGGTGGTCAATGACGTACAAGCTATATAAAGTTTTCCTTTTGTTCCTTGTCTGCAGCGTCCTAACCGTAGGGGCATTCGCCCAGAACGCGAACTCTTCGATCGGTGGCACCGTCAAGGACGCGAGTGGCGCAGTGGTACCCGGCGCAACCGTTACCCTCACCGACGTCGGCACCAACCAGCCAGTCACCACGACCACCTCTGCGGAAGGCTATTACGTTTTTACCAATCTGTCGCCGACAAACTACAATTTGTCCGTCACCGCGTCCGGGTTTGCCGGCTGGGCCGGTTTCCTGACCTTGCGGGTTTCTCAAGCTGCGACGGTCAATGCGACTCTGACTGCCGCCAGCGTAACGACAAAAGTTACCGTAAGGGACGTCACTCCGATCATCGACTCGGTGGATCCGACCCTTTCCGACGTGAAGAACAGCACCGCCATCGAAACCGTTCCAGAGATAGGCCGTAACATCCTGGCTGTCCTGGCCTTCAGCCCCGGCGTGGTCGCGAACAGCTACGGCGGTTCGGGCGGCGGCTATACCCGCGTGAACGGCGTCCCCGGCGGGTCCATGGACTACCTGGTGGACGGCCAGACCATGGCGACCCACTGGTCCAATGAACTGCAGCAAGACCCGCAGACGACCATGACCTTCCAGGAAGTCAAGATCATCACCGCGCAGGGCGATGCGCAATATAGCCGTCCCGGTATCGTAGAACTGGTCACCAAGAGCGGCACCAACCAATTCCATGGCCAGGCATACGAATTGAATACCAACCAGCATCTTCAGGCCAGAGGCTTTAGAAGCGGTCCCGTGGTTCCTTTCGATCAGCACAATGAATTCGGAGCCCAACTGGGCGGCCCGGTCTGGTTTCCCAAGATCTACAACGGAAGAAACCATACCTTCTTCTTTGTCGATTGGGAAAAGATCAAGGACAAGCAAAACGCCTTCGAGCAGTACACCGTCCCCACCATGGCCCAGCGGGGGGGCGATCTCTCCACCCTAGCGTCCGTCACCACCGGCGATCAAATCAACATCTACGATCCGGCCAGCACGGTCTACGATCCCATCACCGACGCCTATGTGCGCACCCAGTTCCCGGGCAATATCATTCCGTCCACCGAGCTGAACCCGATCGCGCAAATGGAGCTCGGCATTAACCCCCCCGCAGGGATTTTCCCTCTCCCCGAGCCGAACGTCAACGTGAGCCCGACGCAGATAGCGGTAGACGGAACTCCCAATCTCATCCCTTCAAACCTCAGCACTCCCACCGACGAAACGACGTTCACGGCCAAGGCGGACCAGGTCTTCGGCCCCAGCCGGCTGGCCATGCGGTATACCTACACGCACTCCACCCGCGTGAGTCAACAGTATTACGCTCCCACCGATCCGGACGAGGAGGCCATCGGCAGCCACAACTTCTCGGTGGAATATACCGACGTCGTCTCGCCCCACGCCATCAACGTGGTGCACGGGGGCCTCACGTACAACCATGCCTTCCGCGGGCCGGAGCCCCATCCGGGCGGTTCCAGGTTACTGGGTTTGCCAGTCTACCAGAACGATACCTATCAGCCCCAGTTCTACTTTAACGGGGGCAATACCGACACCTACTGGACGGGCATCGATCGCGACAATCCGCAGGATTACCCGAACCAGGAAGCAACAATCGGCGACCAGTTTTCCTACAACCGCGGCAACCATCAGATGTTGGTCGGCTTCGACGTGAATAACACCCGCATCAACACCTATGAGGACGGCCAGCCGGGCGGCAATTACGACGATTTTATCGGGGATTTCACCGGCCTTCAGGACCCGACCGCCACGAACTCCGATGGATCGCGCGACTATACCGCCAACGTTGCCAATAGCGGCAGCGGGCTGGCGGATTTCCTGCTGGGCGATGTACCTGGCGTCAGCGTGAATACCTATCCCCACTATCACACCCGGCAAAGCGACTTTGACATCTATGCCCAGGACAACTGGCGCGTCACCTCCAAACTGACCGTAAACCTGGGGCTGCGCTATACATACTGGACAGCATTCACTGATGCCGACGACTACTATTCCACCCTCGATGGCAACATTCCGGGCGGCATGGTGGTCTACGCGGGCACAACTCCCGGGAAGGGCAATGCGCAGGTCCCGGCGTCCATCGTCAATTCCTTCATAGCCGCCGGTCTGCCGATCGAGTCCTCCGTGGCGGCGGGCTATCCTTCCAGCCTGTTCACCATGCCGAAAACCAACTTTGAGCCGCGGCTCGGCTTCGCCTACCAGATCAATAGTAAGACCGTGGTACGCGCCGGCTGGGGCATCTACCAATGGATCATTCCGTTGCAGCAGTTTGAGCAGGCTGCCCGCAAAAATCCGCCCTTCAGCTATAACGCCGCAATCAACATCGGTGAGCTCGTCAGTGGCGTGTCTACGAACGGCAATGCGGCGTCGCTGGAGTTTCCGATCGCATCGGCAGCCTTTGCCGGGCCGCAGCCCATTAACCAGTGGATGATGGGCAGCCAGAATTGCACGAATCAGGCGGCGGGAACCTGCGCCACCGCGCCGAGTGCAGCGTACCCTAACATAGTCTCGCCGGGTATGTTGGTGAACACCAGCGCCGTGCAAATAACCCAGGGCGGCGGCTTTAACATCGCCTGGCTAAACCCCGACTACAAACCCTCCACGGTCCAGGAGTACTCCCTGGGCATACAGCGTGAGTTGCCCTTTAATACGGGACTCCAGGTCACCTATATCGGCAATCACAGCTATAACCTGCTGGAAAACGATCCGATCAACTTTCCCGTTCCGCGGGTGAACTGCGTCGCCGCCGGGGCCACCGATGTTACGGATTGCATTACCCGGGCAGTCCCGTCGGCCACTCGCGCCTATGGGGTCTTTGGCCAATTCCGGCGTTGGCAACTACAGCGAGTTTATCTACAACGGCTATTCCAACACCAACGAGCTGGAGGCGCAGGTGCAGCATACCTTCGGCGGCGGCCTGCTGGTGCAGTCCTACTTTACCTGGCTAAAAGCGCTGACCACCAGCGAGGACACGCTGCTGGGCCAGGGAGAGTTGACGCTGGGGCCAGCATCCGTTACCCCCGGCTATCAACTGGCCGCACCTCTTACCTCTGGAGATACCGTTTCCCAGCGGCTCTCCCGGCTCTACGGTCCCGACTCCAACCTGCCCCAAAAGACCATCCAGTTCAACGCCCACTACGTGTTTCCGTTCGGCAAAGGGCAAAGGTTCCTGGGCAATGCTCACGGCCTGCTGAACGCGGCGGTCAGCGGGTTCAGCGTCTCTCCGTTCTTCCTATGGCATAGCGGCCTCCCATTTATGCCCTGGAATGGCGGCGCCGGGCAACCGGCGTTATCATCCCCCTACTATCTGGCCGCGGGCAAAAGGGGCGTCCTGCCGAAAGGCCAAAGGACCCCCTCCCAGTGGTTCAACGCAAGCGTCTGGGATCCAACCAGCGGTAATCCTTATCAGAACCAGACGTTTATTTACTACGGCAATACTCCAACCGATTCCTACCACAACGATTTCCCCAACAACATCCCACGCAACTACATGACCGGTCCCGGTTTCAACGAGATGGACGCAAGCGTCTACAAGGTGACGCCGCTATGGAGAAACCTGAGCTTCGACTTCGAGGCCCAGATCTTGAATATCTACAACCACATCAATCTGGGTCTGCCTAACAATAACGGCCAGATCCTGAAGCGGAAACGGGACACCGCGCCACATCCTGTTACAGGCCAAGTTCATCTTCTAGTTCTAGAATTGGCTGGCACTATGACTTGGCGGCCCGCAAGTTTTGCGGGCCGCCTTTTTCAAGAGCATGCACCAAAGACAGCCGTTACTGCTGAAACAGTTCAAGGCATTCGCCGATTCCAGGCTCGATATCCAGGGCTTGTGGCCCGCGCCAACCGTGGCCGAGTGGTCGAAGACAAGACCTTGTCGTTCGATCTGATCGATGAAACCGAGATCACGTTTCATATTGACCTGTCGCGTGCAATTGCAATAAGCAACCATCTCGAGGCGGATCTTTCTGGTTCAAGACGTATTAAGCGGGCAGACTGTTACCAAAACAATGAACGCGGAGTGATAAATATCCGCGCCGTGACTGATATGGAGGCAGATCGGATGCGAATTCGGGGGCAGGCTATCAGAACACATGATTGTGGGGTTGAATACTAATTGTGCAGCTATCAAACGGTCGAATTGCTGGAGGACCAGTACAACTGAAATTAATGAATGTGCGAGGCATACTGGATCTGCTTCGTCGTCATGGGCCGTGCTCGCGTGCTGATTTGGTGCGCCATTCCGGGTTGCGTGCACCCACTATTTCAAGCGCTATTCGCCATCTCGAAAAGAGCGGATTGATTGAATTTCTGGGCCCCGCCGAATCGAATGGTGGCAGGCGCGCTACCATGCTGCAGTTCAATGCTGAGGCTGGGCAGGTAGTCGCGGTCGACGTTGACGGTACACTTTTGCGTGTCGCTCTGGCCAATCTGAATGGCATTCTGACCAAACGTTGGTCTCATATTCTCAAGCCGAATGAAAAGGGTCCGGAGGCATTGTGTTCTATTGTGAATGCTGCGGTTGACCGTCTGCTGGATGAGAGCGGTATTGGCAAAGATCGGCTGATCGCAGTCGCCGTCGGAATTCCTGGAGTGGCAAACTCCGAAAAAGGTCTGGTAACGGCGGTCCCGAGCCTGAAAGGTTGGTGTAATGTTCCTCTGCGCGACATTTTGGGCCGGTATTTCAAACAGCCAATCGCAGTGGAAAATATTGTCAATCTCGCAGCTGTGGGCGAGCATTGGAAAGGCGCTACCGCACAGGAGAAAAATTTTGTCTTCATAATAATTATTGAATCCGGCGTCGGGGCAGGGATTTTCATCAATGGACAATTGCACCGCGGATCTAGTTGGCAAGCTGGCGAAATCGGGTACCTGCAGGTTTCCGGGACGTCCGGCTCGTTTACCTCGGCGAGTCGTAGTGGCCAGCTTGAAAACACGATTTCGGGAAAAGCGATTGAGCAAGCATGGCGCAAGGCAGGCGCCGGCGTTGGTTTGCGAGCCACGGAGATACTCGATGCAGCTGGAGCAGGCAACCCAATTGCTCGCAGGATTCTTGAGAACACTGCTCTCATTCTGTCCCATGCAATTTCCAATATAGGACTGATTCTGAATCCATCGGTAATTGTGATCGGTGGTGGGGTGGGCTCCAATTCCAGCCTGTTTCACCGAACCGCGGATCTGATTGAACGAAATGAAGTTGCCCGTCCCAAACTGATCCAAAGCGCTCTAGGAGCAGATGCACAGTTGTATGGCGCTATCTTCGCCGCTCTGGAGCTGGCCGAAGATGAGCTAGTGCGACGCATCGCTCAAAAATCCCGATCCAATCCCAGGGGCGGGCTCATCGCTTGACTATATATAGATATAGTTCCGGCAATTGATGAGTTGGATTGAGCCCTAATCGGCAACATTTAAAACGGACCAAAAGATTCTCTCAAAAAGTCTTGGCATTATTAAATGTGATTGGCAAATTTGTCACAATTCTTAATTCTCTTTATAAAGAACATTAAGAGATGTGCCCCCGGTCATCGATAGAGTGGATTCAATCATTTTCGAACGTAAAGAATGCCACGACGATCGCCAAAGATTCGTTGGCAAGCTTATATCGGTCAGGCAACAGCGTTCTATAAAATCTCGGGCGAGGGAAAGAAATAATGAGAGTACTATTAATCGCTGCTATAAGTGGATTCTTGTGTTCTGCTGGAGTCTCGCAGACTGTATCTCCACTCTTTGCTCGTGGTTATACAGTGATCCCAGAACCGCAGAAGGTCTCCTTGGGCTCCAACGACTTTACCTTTGGTCCAAATTGGCAGCTTGAATTAGACAAGAGTGTTGCTGTGGACGATGTCGCGGTGCAAACATTGCGCGAAGATCTTAATACCAGATTTGATGTGACGCTGGGCGCCTCTGCCAACTCCGGCGGCATTCTATCGTTGCGAATCGCGCCCGAAAGCGTCCCCGCCGGAAATGCCGTGGATCATGACCAAAAATCCTTAGAAGAGCAGGCGTACAAGCTAGATCTTCATAAGGGAGAGATAACGGTTACGGCGAATTCCCCAACCGGGCTCTTCTATGGGATCGACACGCTGGTTCAATTATTACGGCCGGCCAAAGGAAAACTGTGGCTGCCGGAAGGAACCATAGTGGACTGGCCGGACATGCAACTCCGGCATATTTTGTGGGCTGACAATTATCGGCTTGAACACCTGGATGAACTGAAGCGGGACCTGAGGCAGGCCGCATTCTACAAGATCAACGGCTTTGTACTTGAGTTGAACGGCCATTTTCAATATAAGAGCGCACCGGCAGTGGTGGAACCTTACGCCCTTAGTCCAGCACAGCTACAGGAACTTACAAGCTATGGCCTCCGTTATCATATAGCGCTAATTCCATACTTGGATGGGCCAGCACACATCGGATTCATCCTGAAGCATCCGGAATATAAACAGCTGCGCGAATTTCCAGACAGTAATTATGAGATCTGTGCAACTAATCCAGCAAGCTATAAGCTGCTGGAGGGAATGTATCAGGACCTTCTAAATGCGAATAAAGGAGTGAAGTATTTCTATTTGTCCACCGACGAGCCGTACTATTTAGGTCTTGCGCACAATTCTCAATGCAATGAAGCCGATCTGGCAAAACAACTAGGCTCTGTGGGTGGAGTGTTCGCACATTTTGTCGATAATGCGGGCAGCTATCTGCATGACCAGGGACGGAACGTAATATTCTGGGGTGAATATCCGCTGAAGCCGGCTGACATTCCATCGCTTCCGTCATATTTGATCAACGGTGAGGTCTATGGACCGACGTTTGACAAGGCCTTTCATCAGCGTGGAATTCAGCAGATGGTCTACACCTCTACAGAGGGCGAGGAAGACTTGTTTCCAAATTATTTCATCCTGCCTCAGAATAAGCATCTACATGAAGTCAAGCCGGGCAATCCAAGATTAGAAGATATCATGAACAAAATCTCCTTCGATTCTTCCAGGGCGAATACCAGCCTGATTGGCGAGGTCGATGCCGGCTGGAAAGATCAGGGAGTGAATCCTGAGACCTTCTGGCTGGGTTATGCCATCAGCGCCTCTGCCGGATGGCATCCTGCATCGCCCAGTATTGCGGAGTTGGCGAGTTCGTTCTATTCACTTTTCTACGGAAGAAATGCCGTCAGCATGGATCGTATCTATCAACTTATGAGCGATCAGGCTCAGTCATGGACGGACAGCTGGGACTGGAAGCCCTCGACAGAGCGTAAACCGATCTGGGGAGCGTCCTATGCAATATATAACCCGCGCCATCCCGCGCATGATCAGACACTTCCATTGCCTCCATCTCCCAGCAATGATCTTGAATATACTTCAGCATGGTCGGCCGACAACGCCAGAAGGATTGACTTAGCTTCAAAGGCAAAGCAGAAAAATGACATTTTACTTGGCTTGCTCAATGAAAATATCCAGCGGGCGCAATCCAATCGGTATAACCTCCAGGTTTATTTGACCATCGCCAATCTCTGCAGGCAAAACGAAGCCATGATCCTTGGCATCCATGAAATGGATGCAGATCTAGCATCAGCCTCTCAGATTGTGACGCATTATGCACAGAATGAAACAGGGGACAACAATCCTCAAGCCGCCCTTACCGACGTCGATAATGCCCTCGACATCGCCACTTCCGTCTGGCAGCAACGGAACAAAGTGCTGAAGGATGCCACGGACACCTGGGATGAAAGATGGTTCCCCCGTGTTTCAGATGCGAATGGCCGTCATCTTCTCCATGAGCTGGATGATGTTAAGGATGAATTACCCGACAGGACCGTGGATATGAGCTATCTTGTCTACCGGGAAAAGATTCTATCTTTTGGCGATTGGGTGAATTCGATCGCTACAGCTCGGAACCAGTTTGCTGCGGCACACCATCTTTCAGTTAGGCAATATCGATTTGCATGGGACGATTTCAGTGTATTGCCATCTAAGTGCCCTTCCGAAGGCGACGTGTGCGGCGTGGACCAATGATTCCCGCCCATACAAATTAACGAAACTGAGCGCACTGAACTGCTTTGTTAGTCCATTTCGAAGCATCATCAGCAAATCAACTGGATGAAGTAGCCGGCGTACCACAAGATATTCTGGTGCGGCTCGAATATATGTTAGAGAGTGAATTAGCCGTTGGCGAAATCGTTGCCATCTGGAAATGATCGACGTAAACACTTTGGCGTCTCTCGACAATCGCTCCTCGAGATGGGATCAGGACGTCGTCTGAAGAATCTCTCACTCAGCCTGCCTAGAATCGAGGAGGGTGAAAGCGCTCAGCGCGCTTGCAAGTGAGAGACCTGTCGCAATCCATAGAATGACGCGATATCCCGAAACGAACGACTCTGCAATCGCTTGCCGCACCTGCGGGTCAAAACTTTCCGCTGCAGCGAGTTGCGGACGTTGTCGATCCACGCTCTGACGCTCTGCGGGCGATAGCGCTAAATCACTGAGGCGGCGGTCCAAGCTGCGATTGAAGCTTGCATACAAGATCCACCCAAGAACAGCAACGGCAAGCAGGCCCGCAATTCGTGAGATGGCATTATTAATTCCCGACGCGACACCGACCTGACTTCCAGGCACCGCGTTCATTACCGCTGTAGTCAGCGGCGCGACACTGACTGCCATCCCGAAACCGAGAACTACGACCGCTGGAAAGAACGTGGTCCAATAGGACCCTCCGATGTTCGGCCTGACGAAAAGAACAAAGCCGAGCGCCGCAATCAACGGACCAATCGTGAGCGGCAGCTTCGCGCCGTAGCGTGCGATCAAGCCTCCCGACCAGCGAGAGAGCACGAAGATCAACAGGATCAACGGCAGCAGCGCAGCCCCGGCTTCAGTTGCAGAGTAGTGCTGCACCTGGATCAGATTCAGCGGAAAGAAGAACAATATGCCGCCGAAGGCTGCATAGAGGAAGAAGGTAAGCAGGTTGGCGCCGCTGAAGGTTTTGGAACGGAAGAGCCCAAATGAAATCATCGGCGCAGACGCGCGAGCCTCAACAAACATAAAGCCGGCGAGCGACGCGAGTCCGATCACCGCTGCTACGATTACAACAAATCCTCCCCGGAAAGCTTCAATCAATGCAAAGGTGACTCCGCCCAATCCATTGGTTACGAGCAGGGCGCCTTCCCAGTCCAGTTTGTTTCTCGCTTCATCGTTCCGACTCTCCGGCACGCGCCAAAGCGTCAGAAACACAACGACAACCGCAATGGGGAGATTGATGAAGAAGACCCAACGCCAGGAGGCGTGGTCGACAAGCCATCCACCCATTACCGGCCCGACAGCCGCAGTGATCGCCGTAAAGCCTGACCATGTTCCAATCGCGCGGCCCCGTTCGTCGGCCGGAAAGGAAGCGCTGATAATGGCCAAGCTTCCGGGTACGAGCAAAGCCGCACCAATGCCTTGCACTCCACGCGCGACAATCAGCGGAATGATGGATGGAGCAAATCCACAGCACGCCGAGCCAAAGGCAAACAAAACCACGCCGAGCACGAAGATCTTCCTGCGGCCATAAATATCTCCAAGAGAACCACCGACAAGAAGCAGCGACGCAAGCATCAGCGCATACGACTCCACCACCCACTGCACATCGCTGATGTCGCGTGCATTGCAGCCTGCAAGGCGGGAAGAGCAATGTTGACGACAGTGCCGTCAATGAAGGCCAGGCTTGAACCCAGAATCGTCGCGGCCAATATCCAAAACCCGCCTGAGGTGCAAGCTGATGATGACGATGCAGCAAGAATTGTGGCCTCGTCACAGGGTGGTTTGACCGTTACCGTCATTGACCGGATTACCTCACCATCGATGAATCTTTTCCACTAAACGGAAAAGCCCCAAACCTCGTCCATCACGCCCAATCTTGTTACTCAGGCGTGATTGTCTCAAAATCAACAGGCTGCTTAGTGGGCAGCCTGGAGCGCACTTTCGATGGCGTCGGTAAGTGAGTCGTAATCGAACGGCCCGTCGTGGCGCTGTCCATGGATGAAGAACGTCGGGGTCCCATTTACACCGCTGCGGATACCGCCGCTGAAGTCATCTTTCACGCGTGCCTGATATTTGCGCTCTGTTACAGCAGTTAGCAACTGCGCAGAAGGCAAATTAAGGGCATTCGCCAGCTCCGAGAAAAGAGCATCTCCTAGACTCTCCTGATTTTCGTACAGCAAATCATGCATCTCCCAGAACTTGCGATGATCACCAGCAAATTCAGCGACCTCAGCGGCTGGTTCCGCCCACGGATGGATCTGGCTCAGCGGAAAATTGCGGAACACAAAAGCAAGACGCTTCCCAAAATGCTTCTGTAGCCTTTTCACGATTGGATAGGCCAGCCCGCAGGACGGGCACTGATAATCGCCATATTCGACCAAAATGCATTCTGCGCCGAGATCGCCCTGTACGTGATCTTTCGCGCTGACAGAGATTGAAAGTTTGGTCATCGGATTCTCCTATTCCGGTAAGTCTTCTAGAGCCTGCAGGATGCCATCCGCTCCCGGATTGACCGCAATCGGCGAGCAGTAGCTCCAGGCGATCAAACCGTTTTTGTCGATGACAAAAAGCGCTCGCTCCGAGATACCGTCATCGACCCGATAGGCTCCGTAGGCGTGGGAAACTTGGCCCTTTGGTTCAAAGTCGGCGGCCAAAGGAAAATGCAGATGGCGATCTTTGGCGAAAGCCGCGTGACACCAAACGCCATCGACAGATATACCCACCAGCTCCGCTCGATACTTCTGAAACTCGGGGAGAATCTCATTGTAAAGAGCCATCTGATCTCCACAGACCGGACTCCAGTCAGCTGGATAGAACGCCAGAATGACCGGCTGACCCCGTAGCTCACTCAGAGAGAGCTTCTGATCAGGCGTGACATGGAGACTGAAATCCGGTGCAACGGTTCCTGGGGGCAGAATGTTAGCCATAATAATTACCTCCATCATGAGATGCCGCGAAATCAAATAAAGCAACAAATGGTTCCAGGATCGCCGGCTACATCTGGTGAAGCCGCCGTCGACAAATAAGTCAATGCCCGTGATGAAACTGCGATCCTCCGATGCCTGAAACACGGCAAAGCCGCGTGAGACACAGTGGAAGCGAGTCATGTACGACTGAAGAATTACCTGGGGTCAGCCACGCCGTTTCGCATGTGTCTGTGCCGCTTTGTGCGTCTGGCCAAAGCACATTTCGATGTCGTCGGGGATGGTTGAGGTCCAATGGCAGACGCGATGCTTCGAGAATGTGTCGTGCGCTCATCTAAGCCGCGAGATCCAAATCTCTCCGAAGAGAGAAATTTCCCTGATACCCGGGTGATCGCAGATTTATCCTTCGGAGCAGAGTTGTCAGACGACTTGCAGCTCATCGAAGACTTGAGAACGGCTGTTGGCATATCGCTCCATCAACTCCGAGGTCCAAATAGCCCCTTAAACCGCCCCGGCTCCCCGGATCAAGCTGAGGTAATGCTCCGGAGCATTCAGGTCTGTGCCTTCGCTTTCGATCCGAAAAAGCTTCCCTAATCCTGCAGCCTCATAGGTGCCTCGCGTCCAGTTGTAAGCTTCTTCTGCCGCGCCCACACCCACGGTGTCCTTCATAGCATCCTTGGGTTGGATGAGAGTCAGTGGACGACCCGCCATGGCGGCGGCGACTTGGGGAAGATCGAAATGCAACAGAACGTCTGGAACAAAAACGTCCGCACCGTAAAGATAGCGGTCCACTTGGGTAAGGGACCGGTAGGAAAGAAGGCTTTGCACGGAAATCAAACTGCGGATGCGTGGATCGAGAGCCGCGGCATAGAGACACCACAGGCCACCCATTCCTTTTCCGATCACATGAAGATTTTTCGCGTCGGTGTCATGGCGGCTGATGACATAATCGACGCTCTGCACAACATCCTGTACTCGCATTCCCAACAGCGATTGATCCATAAACCAAGTCATGTAAGTCATGGCAGTTTCCAGATCGAACAACTGCCCGAATTCATTACATGAGGATTCGGAATGAAGCGGTCGGGTTTCGCCGATGCCACGGACATCCACCGCAACAACCAGATTTCCCTCGCGAGCCAGCGTGTCGAGCACTCCGTGCGTCAGTCCCGATGCTTCCTCTCCTTCATCTTCCATCCCGTCGGCTTCCATGCCTTCATCGTTGATGTAAAGAATCGTGGGCAGTCCGCCGGTTTTCCCGTTGGGCACATAAACCCAGGCAGGAATGTAGATGCCCGGCTCGGAGAGGAATTGGATTTTTTCGATCCGGTAGCCTTCGCGAGGTGTGGTGACAGTGTGGCGCACTTCCAGGGGCTGATCCGATTTTTGATAGCGCAGTAAACTGCGAATCTTCGCACGGATTTCCTCCTGATATGTGGTACGCTCGGCGGAAGTTTTCGGCACAGACCGTCCGGGCGGCAGATTTGCCTGTTTCTTCGAGATCAGGGAAAAGATGGTTTCGCCCTTCCCCGAGTAGCGGATCGAGCCATCCGGCGTGCAATACAAATTTTCGGGAGGTTCGGTTTCAAAGTACTGTTCGCTTTGCGGCCCTTTACGGTCATAAAACCAGCGGCAGAACCAATCCACTGTCGCCAACCGCAACTTCGGGGTCCAGGCGTGGGGATCGTCTGAAGCGACAGTGGCGAATTTCTCTGGCGCACCGAGCTGCCGATAGCGATCCTGGACGACTTGGGCGGCCTGGTCGAAAGCCGGGCTGTAATGTTCAATTCCAGTCAGGACAGGTCGGGGAGCAATGGCGACATGCAAGTCGATCTCATCGATTCCGTAGACCGCCGACGGGAAAAGATCCTGCTCCACGTCACCCAGGCCAACAGGCTGCCATGGCGCGACCTTTAGCGGCCATCGGTTAACCATCCCTCCTTCCATAATCGCTACGCATTGAACTCTTTTATCAGCCACGCTGATGAATTTGGTCAGGGTTCCCCCTCCGGAATGACCGGCGCAGCCAATTCGTTTAGCGTCCACCTCGGACCTGGTCAACAGATAATCGATCGCCCTCATGCCGTCCCATACGAAATATTCGGTCAGGTTTTCTCCCATCAGTAATTGCAGCTGGCCGGGCATGGAATGCTCATACGTCGGGCTCGGACCCACATCGGTAACATTTGTTTTCGGATTCCAATATTGACGGCGTTCTCCCTGTCCGATCGGATCGTAACCCAGCACCACGAACCCGCTTTTTGCCAGGTTGATATAGACACTTTGGTATTGCGGCACCATCCTGGCCAGCGGGTAATGTCCGCAGGGCGAAATGATTCCCGGAAAAGGTCCATTGCCGGAGGTTGGGACATAGAGATTCCCTGTCACCCAAAAATCCGGTCGACTTTGAAACATGACGTTTTCGATCCGGTATCCATCCTTTTGTATGGTTTTGACTGTGACGGAGTTCAGGTCGTTCTTTTCAGGAAAGCCGCGCAGCATTTGGACAAATTTCTCACGTACGAATGCATTGCGGGTCTCCACATCGGCGGCGGTCTTGAGCAGCGCGCGCTTTTTGTCCCAGGTGGAGGCGAAGTCGTTCTGCTTTTTCGCCAGGTAGGAGACCAGCATGTCCGGCATTTCTTCGCTATAGGAGTGAGCAATCTGGGAGCCTGGCTTTGACTTCGCAATTCCGAGCAGCTTCAATAATGCCGGGCTGAGCAGGAATGCCCCGGTCTCAATTACAAATTTTCTTCGATTCATGAAATTGCCTCGTGGGTTGAAAGTATAACTCGGGTTTTATTTTGCGCAGACCCTACCAAATCACTGCCACCATGCTGTAGACGTTGAACCGCGGAACAGTAAATACCGCCTGGGAGCCTTGCATCCGGAAATCGAGTGTCTGGTAAGTTTCTGAGTCAGCCGGGTACAGCCGTACCGCACTGGCCGATTGTCCCTGTGGCAGCGCACACTTCAATGCAATGTTTTCGATAGACGGAACCTGGCGGTTGTAGTTCACCAGGTGAACGATTCTGCGCCGCTTTTCCGGCTGCTCCACCAGATTTATTCCCAGAAAATCGGGGCCGAATACTTCGAGTGGAATATCGCCCTGGGAGGTCCAGGAAACCGCGTCCACCAACTGCTTCCAGTTCTTCGGGCGTTTCCAAAACGCTGGGCCAATGTGGAAGTAGGGCTCAGCTGGCGGCAGCGGACCGTCAAACTCGATTCCGGGAAGATAGACCACGCGCCCCAGCCCAAGCTCCTTTCTGGACGGCACGCCGGCAACGACTGGCGCCATCGCTACATTTTCTTGATAAGGAGCAGCTGGTGGTTGATTGTCCACTAGTCCTTGCAATCCCGGCTTAACTCTCAGGCGCCGCCATTGGTCATAGAGACCCGCCTGCTCTGTCACAACCAGTCCGCCGCCCGCCTCGACAAACCGGCGGATCAGAGCAATCTGATCGTCCGAGAGACATTCTGAATCCGGAAGGATGAGAACCTTGCAGTTAGAAGGGGTGAGTTGATTGAGGTGCTCGTCAAAGATGAGATGAAAGGGAACCTTCGCCTGGATTAGAGTTTGTTCCACCAGGATCGCGCTCAATCCAGCGCGGGAGTTATGATAGGTGATTGACGGATGAGATCGGAAAACGGCCACGGACGCTAAATCCTTCGTCCCAACATACAAGTCCCGATTTTTGCGATAGAAAGAAATGTATTTCACCATTTCGGAAGACAGAGGGTCATTTCCTGCGTGGCCAATTGTCTGATTGAACGCCAGGTTTTCTCCCATCCCCAATTCGCTGGCCGAAGCGCTGGTCAAAGCAACATTTTGATATCGTCGGGCCATTTTGTAGGTGCGGATGGTCGTAATCAGCCTTCCATCCGGCAGGTAATCTGGCTTGGTGTCCTGTTCATCCCAGAAGACCTGCGTGTATTGCAAGAGCCGCGAATGGTCGTTGCCGCGCGTCCAGGAGTTGTTGTGGCCCACGACGCCGCCGAAATTGATTTCCACGACAACTTCGGGGTTTAAGGACCGGATCAGATCGGCCATCTGGCTTAAGGCGTCCGCCATCGACTGACACCGGTACTCGATCCATTCCTGAAAGGCCGGATCAAAGATGATATTCAGTTTTTCGGGTGGGTTCGACCGGTTCCACAACGGCGGATTCACAAAATCGACATTTTCAAATCCAAATCGCTCCTTGCGCTGTTCCGGCGAATATTTTGTTCGTAGATACTTGCGAAACCCGGTTTTGCAGCCATTGCAATGGCATGAGTCAGGCTCGGGGCTCAAATCGAAATTATCGAAATGGATGAAATCTGTTTTTACTTCCGCTACTGCGTAGCGCACAATTTTCTTCAGATAATCAATGTATTCCTGGTTTGAGAAACAGGGCCGATACCGGAACGACTGCTGAAATCCATACTCGGTCATGATGGGCTGACCCCACTGATCGCACTGTACCCATCCCTGGGCGCGCGGTTCCTCGGCAAAGAAGGTCTCGTACATCATCGTGTCCCACTGAACGTAGGTGTCTATTTTCATTCCCAGGCGGTGAACGATGGCTGCGGTGCGTATCGTGGCTTCCATATCCGGCTTCTCGGCAACCATGCCGAAGCCTTTGTACAGATGTGTGTGGAAAACCTCCACTCCTTGATCTTTAAGCTGGCGAATCAGCTTTTCACTCTGCTCATATTCGTAATACTCGCGAGCATCGAGCCTCTGACCGCCCCGACGCACTACGAAGATGTATGGCTCGTGGTCGCCGCCTGCATCGATCAGTCCATTTTCGATCCATGCCCCCTGCCGCTCTACTACTGCGCCGGCGTATGCCGTGTGAGCTGCCCCTGAATCTTCTCCATATCCAACCAAACCCGCCGTACCCAGCTTGGCCACAGCAATTCCTCCAACTACGGTCCCCATAAAGTCTCTGCGGTTCATAATTTTGCCCTCTCCTTATGACTGCGGTGGATAGAAAAGATAGAGCTTCAAAATGCGCTCATCCTCGCTGATGTAAACGGTACCGTCGTCGCCGCTGGCCATCGCTCCGATGACATTGGCCCGCCAGGTATAGTAGGGTCGCCGGTTCACATCGATAAATCCAAGTACATCATAGGCGCCGGTTGAAGGATCGTAGCCAAAGAGGCGCGCCATCTCCTCCTTATTGCCGCCAACTCTGCAGAGTTCCTGGTTTCCGCTAGTGGATCGTAACCTGCAGACCTCCACCGATATCCAACGCGAAGCCAGAGCAGTTTGTAAAGGCAATCGAGACAGTTTTTCATGCGAAGGATGCGGCGAGTGGCATCGAAGTGCTGGTGTTGCCGCAGCCGTAAGCTCCAGAACGCGCACCCATATGGCAGGCGTTCTTCTTCGAGTTATCTTTGCGGGCGCGCGGTGAGAGTAATGGTCGCATAAGTATTATCATCCGCCCACTCAATAAGCCTTAGATAATTGAGGGACCCGGCTAGAACTGATCCAAAATGAGAGTTATGGAAATCGGCAGAAATCGAAATTGCAG